>JANNES010000005.1:0-30308 GCA_031378845.1 Rhodobacterales bacterium | reverse complement strand
TGTCGCGCGGCATCATCTCCGAAGGCGAGGTGGAGATTAACGGCGCTGAAAAGACCTCTTTCGTCACGGTCGATGCCGCCCCCATGAAGGGCAGCACGGTGATTGATCTGGCCGAAGTGCCCACCGGCTGGCGCGTCGGTGATACCATCGTCATCACTGGCACGCACAAAGAGGGCTGGTACTGGGACGATACCGTGCGCGACACCATCCATCATGAAAGCCAGGACGAAGAGGTGACGATCACCGCCATCAATGGCGACAGGATCACCATCGACCGCCCGCTGACCTATGATCACGACGCCCCGCGCGACGATCTGTCGGCCCATGTCGCCAACACCACCCGCAACATCACCATCGCCAGCGAAAATGGCGAGGCCACGCCCGTGCACCAGCGCGGCCATGTCATGCTGATGCACAATGACAATGTCGAAGTGCGCAATGCGGCCTTTGACGATCTCGGCCGGACCGACAAATCCGAGGCCGCCTCTGATGTCGGGACCCTGAGCAATGTGGACTCTGACAGCAACATCAAGGGGCGCTATTCGCTGCACCTCCACCGCACCGGCTCCGAGGATATGGACAGCCCCGCGATCGTCAGCGGCAATTCGGTGTCTGGCTCGGCGGGCTGGGGCTTTGTACACCATTCGAGCAATGCCAATTTCATCGACAACGTCGCCTTTGATGTCTTTGGCGCGGCCTTTGCCGCCGAAGACGGCGACGAGACCGGCCTCTGGCAGGGCAATATCGCGATCAAGGGCGAAGGCTTCTCGTTTGGCGGCGCGTCCGTCAAACGGTCTGACGACCTGCCGCGCCATGACAACGGGCGCACGGGCGACGGCTTTTTCTTTGCCGGCCGCCTGGTCGAGGCCTCAGACAACGTCGCGGCCAATACCACGCATGGCTTTGTCTGGATGAACCGCTCTGCGCCCGCCCGCCCGGACAGCGACACCACCGACCATTCCGAGATGGCCTATGGCAGCGACCGGATGGACGTGGACGACGTCCCGATCCAGGGCTTTCGCAACAACGAAGCCTACGGGACCGAAGTTGGCCTGATCGTGATCAAGGCCAATCCCGGACAGGGCCATGACGTCCGGTCGGTGTTTGACGGGTTCGTGAACTGGGAAACCGGTGAGGGCGTGGACCTGAGCTATACCGCCCATTACACGCTCAAGGATTTCGATCTGATCGGCACGCAAAACCCGAGCGGCTACAACCAGCCGGGAACGGGGATCGAAATCGGACCAAATGCCTTTGACATCACGATGAACGGACTCAAGATCGAGAACTTTGGAACCGGGGTCGATCTGCAGCAGGACTTCACCTTCTCGATCCGCAACAGTGATGTCGGCCATATCCTCATCGATGTGTCGATGACCAATGTCGACCAGCAATATGTGGGCTATAATTCCGCCCAGCATCAGATCCTGACCGAAAGCCAGCTGACTGCGGGACGGCTCAATTTCCTGATGACCGGCGACAAGGTCATCAGCGCCGGCGAGACAGTCTATCTCAACGGCACCAAGACCGACTCGATCGGCGCGCATGATCGCCAGTTCCCCGCCGACATCCAGGAACTGACCTTTTACAACAACATCTCGAAAATGCTGGCCGAGGACGGCTATTACACCACGTCGGATGGTCGCAAGGTCCTGCTGGTCGAGGATTTCGTCGCGGATCGGGCCACGGGGGAGCTTTACAAGTTCGCACATGTCTTCACCATCGCCATGACCGACGCCGAGCTTGCAGGCAACGGGGCGATCAACGAGTGGGGCGGGGTCAAGAACAATGGCGCCATCACGCTGGGGGGACAGGCGCCGATCACCGCCAATGACCGGGCGGGCGTCAACGAAGGCACCGAGCTCTATCTCAACGTGCTGGCCAATGACCGCGACCCCGAGGGCAGGCTGCTCAAGGTGGACGGCTTTACCGACCCCCATCATGGCGACGTCTATCAGCAAGATGACGGTCGCCTCATGTACCGGCCCGACGAAGGCTTTTCGGGCACCGACAGCTTCAGCTATTGGGCGACCGACGGGTCGGGCAACTATACCAAGGCCATGGTCACCGTGGATGTCTGGGATCTGTGACCCGCACCGGGCGGGGGCCCTGCGGCCCCTGCCCGCGCATGCCCGATCTCGGGCGTTGTCGCATGTCCGAACCGCATAACCGGTTCCCACCTGTGCGGGACATGCTCTAATAGTCGTAGCCGTAGCTTTCGGCATTGTCGCGGTACCGGCACTTGTTCAGCACGACGCCCATGACATTGGTGCGCGCCGCCAGATCGGCCTCGCATTTGGCGATCTCGTCCAGGGTGGAGCGTTCCGCCGCCGTCACCAAAAGCGCGCAATCCACCTGATCCAGAAACCCGATCGTGTCATCGGCGACCAGCATCGGGGCCATGTCAAAGAGGATGATGTCGGGCGCATATTGCGCCTCGATCCGGTCGAGGATCTCGGCGGCCTTGACGCCTTGCAGCAGTTCGGCCGGATTGCCTGTCGGGGTCTTGTTCGTGGCAAAGGCAAAGTTCGCCCCGATCCGCATCATATGCGCCTCGGGCGGCTCGCCACCCGCCAGCGCGCGCGACAGCTGCAGGTCGCGCGTCACCCCCAGTGTCGGACTGACCGAAGGGCGGCGCAGATCCAGATCTACCAGCAGCACCCGCAGATCCGCCTGCCGGGCCAGGCAGAAGGCCAGGTTGATCGCAATCGTCGTCTTGCCGCAATCGCTGGTGGGCGAGGTGACGACCACGCGACGCCAGCTGTTGGCGCGCATCTGCAACAGCATCTTGGTGCGCATGATCTCGAACGGGCCCGACAGGGGGCCGGCCTGATGCGCCACAATCCGGTTGTCTTCCAGATGCACCGGCTTGGGGCTGAAGACAGAAAGGCCGGCCCATGCCTCTTGCAGACCCTCGGGGGGGTTGGCCGCCACGATCTCGCGCACGGCATCGCTAACGGCACCGGCAGGGGCTGCAGCCCTTTCGATGGCCCGTTTCTGCCGCGCCTTGTCGATGGCGGCCTGGATCCGTTCCATAGCGCCCTACCCTTCCGTACCGGATGGCGGCGCCTCAGCCTCACCGATGCCAAGCCGGGCCGCCAGTTCCGGCACCAGCAGATCGAGCGGTCTATAGGCGACATGCACCGTGTACAAAAGCCCCGCCACCAGCGCCAAGGTCCCCAAAAGACTGCCCCAGATCAGCCGCCGGTGCCGCCGGATCTCGCGGCGGGTGTAAAACACCGGCACCGTTGCAAAGGGCGTGATCCCCAGACCGGCAATCAGCTGCGCGGGCCGGCGGACCGTCCGGTTCATCACCTCCAGCAAGATGATCAGCCCCAACCCTAAAAGCGCCCCGCCCCCCAGGCCCGCCGCCGTCAAAAGCTTGCGATTCGGCGCGGTCGGGCTCGTTGGCACATCGGCCTGTTCGATCACGGTGATGCGCTGGCCCCGCGACTGCGCCTCGATCCGGTCGCCGGTGCTGGCCTGGCCCAGGCGGTCCGAGGCCTGATTATATTGCAACTGGATGTTTGCGTAATCGCGCTCCAGCGTCCCCAGCGCAATGGCGTTGGACGGTGTTGCCTCGATTGTGGCCTGCAGCGACACCAGATCGGCCTCCAGCTCCTTTTTCTGGTCGTCCAGGAAAACGATCTGGGCGTCGATATCGGCCAGCTGCAGCTCGAAGGTGGTCAAGGTCGAGGACCCGCCGGCGCGACCTTCAAGCTGTGCATCCACCGCCGCCTGCAACGCCGCGACCTGGGTTTCCAGAGACTTCAGCACCGGATTGTCGGGCGAGTAGAGAATTTTGGCCGAGGCGAGCTGGCTTTTCAGCAGTTGCAACTGGCGTTGCTCATCGCTGCGGCCGTCGTTCAAAAGATCCACCTGCCCGGTGCGCGCAAAGATCTCTTCCAGCCGGACGCGACGGTCCTTGAGGCTGGAAAGTTCCCGCTCCAATTGCACCAGCCGTTCTTGCTGCGAGGTCTGGCGCAGGCGGCGGAACTCCAGGCTGTCGGGCAAGGCGGTCTTGTGCTTTTCCTTGAAGGCCAGGATCAGCGTGCCCTGACGCGCCAGCGCCCCATCCAGTCGTTTCACCTCTTGTTCGAAAAAGCCCAGCGTGTCGGCCGCAAGTCCGATGCGCAGGGCGGTGTTCTCTTGCAAGATCAAGGTCACGAGATCGTTCACGATCTGCGCCGATGTCTCCGGGTTGTCGGAATTGAAGGCAATGGTGGCAATCGGGGCGGGGTCCAGCAAAGCCGGCAAAACCAGCACCAGGCTGCGCTGCATGTCCTTGACGATGTCATCCGGCGTCGCATCGGGCGTGTCCTTGTAAAGACCAAACCGCGCGGCGGTGTCCAAAAGATAGGTGCGCGTCACCAGCCGCTGGGTGATCACCTCCAACAGTTCCACCGCCGAGGCACGCACCGTCGACAGCGCCAGATCGCCGGGGATCTGCGAGGATTCCACGATCAGCCGCGCCTGGGCGCGGTACACCGGCGGCGTGGTCAGGGCGAGCGTAAGACCGATGGCAAGACCAGCAAGAAGAAACACCAAAAAGTAATGAATGCGCCGGAAAAACAGCGACAGATAGTACTTCAGATCACCGTTCATCCGTGGTCCCGACCGTGCCGCGCGCGCGGCCATTAGGGGTTTCAAAAGATGCATCCGAATCCAGAAGCCCAGAGGCAAAAAAGGCCCCGTCATCCAGAACGCGCTGCACGGTCTGGCTCATGATGATTTTTTGGTTTTTTGTAAAGGTATAGACCATCGAAAGATCACATAATTGGTTGACCAGACGCGGGACGCCCCCCGTCATCTTGTAGATGAGATCGGTCGCAGCCCGGCTGAAGACGTTGCGATCAAGGCCCGCCACTTTCAGCCGGTGGTGGATATAGGCCCGCACGGTGGGGGCATCCATCGCCGACAGATGGAAATTGGCCGCCACCCTTTGGGCAAACTGGCGCATGTCGGGACGGCGCACGATGTCGCGCAATTCCGGCTGTCCGACCAGCACCAGCTGCAACAGCTCATCCTTGTTGGCGTTGATATTGGTGAACATGCGCAGCTCTTCCAGCGCATCGCGGCTGAGGTTCTGCGCCTCGTCGAAAATCAGGATGACGCGGTTGCCGCCGGCATATTCCTCGATCAGATGCGCCTGAAAGGCCGCGAAAAGCTCGACATAGGTGGCATCGCGCGGGGCATTCTGCCCCAGCGCCATCAAGACCCAGCGCAACAATTCCCCGCGCGAGCCATGCGCGTTGGAAATCAGCCCGATCTTGACCCGCTCGTCGATAGTTTTCAAAAGATGCTGGACCAGCGTGGTCTTGCCTGCCCCGACCTCACCGGTAATCAGCGTGATCGGCGCGCAGGTCAGAATACCGTATTCCAGCATCGTATAGGCCCGCCGGTGGGCCGGGGACCAAAACAGAAAATCGGGATCGGGCAACAGCGAAAAGGGGCGTTCCGTCAGTCCGAAGTGATCGTTGTACAGGTTCAGCGCACTGGCCATTGGCAATCGTCGGGCAGATGGTGGGGGCAGATTTGCAACAGATTGCGACCGATGATCGCCCCTGTCTGCACTGCCCGCAAACAAAAGAGGATCCATGCCCGACCGCACAGAAGAAACAGACACCATGGGCGCACCCGATACTTGCACAGCGGAAGAATGCGGTGACACATATCCTGATTCGAAAGGCGCGACATCAGCCAAATGCCGCCGAGAATGAAATTTCCATACCCCCCTGCCAAGGGACGAAACCGGCGCAGGCTCTGCCGCCATATCGCTCTGGTGGCCCTCTGCGGACTCTGTCCTTGAGGGGATCGCACGCAAATCCACCGGACGCGGACCGGACCGGCTCTGAAACTGCCGATAAAGCCGCGCAAGCGCAGGCGCCTTGGCGTTATTTTCGGAATGGTCCACCATCGTTCCACCATCTGATGACGCCAGGCCGGGCGAAAATCCTGCAGAGCCCCCCGGGGAGTTATCGCTTTCAAACCCGCTTGAACCGGCCACTGATCACGCCTCACAAAGGCACAAGCCTAAGCGAGAGCTTCGACGGAGATGGGGCGCAGGCCGGGCAATTTTGCGGCCCCATCCGCATGCAAGGGCCGAAAAGCGCCGATCCCCCGGCCCCGTGAGACCGGATGCCCTTCGATCCGGGGGCCGGATGGTCTAAAAGCAGCCGCGACAGCTGACCCCGAGGATGATCTGCATGCGTCGCTCTGCCTTCATGATCCTCTTTTGTCTCTGTGCGACGCTCGTGCTGGCGGGCTGCGACAGTGCTGAGGAAAAGGCCCGCAAACACTATCTGTCGGGGATGGCGCTGGCCGAGGCGGGCGATATCCCCGCGCCCTGATCGAGCTGCGCAATGCCTTCAGCTTTGATCCCAAGCACCCGCAGGCCCGCACGGTCTATGCGCGCCTGTCGCGGGCCAATGGCGATCTGGGCGAGGCTTATGCGCAGTATCAGCGCGTGGTGGAAACCGACCCCGATACGCTCGAGGCGCGTCATGCGCTGGCAGAGATGGCCATTACGGTCGGCGACTGGCCCGAGGCGGAGCGCCATCTGTCGGCCTTGGGGCGGCTCGATCCGGACAATCCGGACACCGCACTGGTCGCGGCGGCCCTGGCGTATCGCAACGCGGTCCTGACGCGCGATACCGCCGCTGCGCAAAAGGCAGAAGTGGTGGCGCGCGCCACCCTCGCCCGCGATCCGGCCAATCTGATTGCCCACCATATCGTGATCGACCAGGCGGTGGCTTCAAAGGATTCGGCCACCTTGCGGGCCGCGGTCGAGGCCGCCCTGGCCGCCCAGCCGACCGAACGGGTGTTTCACGTCATGCGGCTGCGCCTTCTGACCGAAGCACGCGATGCCATAGCCCTCGGCCCCGCCCTTGAGGCTTTTGTGGCGGCCTTCCCGCAAGACGAGCAGGCGCGCCAGATGCTGATCGCGTGGTATCTCGACAAGGGCGATCTGGCCGCTGCAGAGACGTTTTTGCGCCGCCTGACCGAGGCCCCGGATGCCGGCGTGCCCGCCCGCATCACGCTGGTGGAGTTTCTGTTGCAGACCAAAGGCGAACAGGCGGGCCGGGCCGAACTGAACCGGCTGATCGCTGACGCGCCCGCCCCCCTGCCCTATCGCGCAAGACTGGCCGCGTTGGATTTCGACCTTGGCAAGCGGCCCGAGGGCCTTGCCGCCCTGACCGCGCTGGTCGCTGAGGCGCCCGCCGACACCCCCCAATTGCCCGACCTCAAGGTCACGCTGGCGCAGATGCTGGCCGCCATGGGGGATGTGGCAGGCTCTGTCGCGCAGCTTGACGAGGTGCTGGCCGCAAATCCGGGCCATGTCGCGGCGCTGAAGCTGCGCGCCAATTGGCTGATCGATGGTGACCGGCCCACCGAGGCCATCACGGCACTGCGCTCTGCCCTTGCCGAAGCGCCGGGCGATGCCGAGATCCTGATGCTGATGGGCGATGCGCATAGTCGCAACGGGGCCCACGCGCTGGCCGCAGACAGCTATGCCCGCGCGGTCGAGGTCGCGGGGCGGACCCCGGCGGAATCGATCTTTTATGCGCGGTTTCTGCTGCAGGACGGGCGCATGGATGCCGCCGCCGCCGTGCTCGGCGATGCCTTGCGTCTGGCCCCGCGCAATATCGATCTGCTGTCGGCCCTGGCCGAAATCCGGCTCAGCGAAAAAGACCTTGATGCTGCCGCCGCCATCGTCACCACGCTGCGCGAGCTGGGCCAGAACCGCGCCGAGCCCCCCGCGCCGAGACTGCCGCCCGCGCCGAGACTGCCGCCCGCGCGATCGAGGCCGAAAGCCTGATGCTGCAAGACCGGGTGGATGAGACCATCACCTATCTGCAAGACCTGGCCCGGACCGGCCCGGACAGCATCGCCGCCACCGCACGGATGGTGCAGGTCCAGGTCGAGGCGGGCAAGCTGGAGGATGCGCGGCGTTTTCTCGACACAAGGCTGGCGGCGGAGCCGGATATGCCGGCGTTGCGCTTTTTGCGGGCGGGCCTGCATGTGCTGGAGAATGAGAAAGATCAGGCCGAGGTGATCTACCGCGATCTGCTGGCGGCCGAGCCTGCTGGCGAGCCGCCGCTGCGCGCCCTTTACAGCCTCTTGCAGGACGAAGGGCGCAGCGATGATGCGACAGCCTTGCTGGACGAGATCCGCGCCGCTGCCCCTGCCGCCGCCCTGCCCCGGCTTTTGCTGGCAGAAACCGCCGAAGCCAGAGGTGACATTGATGGTGCCATCGCCCTTTATGAGACCCTTTATGCCGCCGATAGCGGCAATCTGATCGTGGCCAACAACCTGGCCAGCCTCTTGGCCACCCATCGCCCCGATGCCGCAAGCCTGGAGCGCGTCACAGCCATCGCGCGCCGGCTGCGCGGATCACAGGTGCCGGCCTTTCAAGACACCTATGGCTGGCTGCAAACCCGGACCGGCAACCCGGACGAAGGCTTGGCGCATCTCGAACCCGCTGCTCTTGGTCTGCCGCAAGATGCGCTGGTGCAGGTCCATCTGGGCATGACCTATCTTGCCCTGGGGCGGCGCGACGATGCCCGCCGTGTGCTGGAACTGGCCGTCACGCTGGCCGGTGACAGCGCTTTGCCCGTGTTTCAGGCGGCGCGGACGGAACTTGCCAGGCTTGCGCCGCCCTGAGGCCGCAGAACCGCGGAATGCAACCGTGGATTGCCCGTTTGGCACCACAAGCTGTGGCCGGGGCGCGTCGCACCCGAAAAAAGCGCGGGCTTGGCAAGGAATTGCCCAGATTCAGCTTTAATCAAGGCGCTCCACTGCCTAGAGATGGGTTACCGGGGGCGGTAGCTTTTGCAAAGTGCGAGACAAGTGAGGCAATGATGCGACCGATATTCACGCTGCTTACAGCAGTTGTTCTGTCTGTGTTTTCGATCACGGCGGCGACCGCGCAGGACACCTACAAGGTCCGGCCGGGCGATACGCTGCGGATCGAAGTGCTGGAGGACGGCAATCTCAACCGCGATACGCTGGTCCGGCCTGATGGTCAGATCTCGGTGCCCCTGGCAGGCAGCGTCGCGGCCGGCGGGCGCACGATTGCGCAAATCCAGGCGGATCTGGCTGCCAAGCTGAGCGGCAGCTTTGCCACCCCGCCCAATGTCTTTGTCACGATCGGCAGCCTGGCCGAACGGGTCGTGGGCACGGGCGTCGCGCGCACCATGTCGGTCTACGTGATCGGCGAAAGCGGCACGCAGGGCAAGGTTGATATCAAACCGCGCACCACGCTGTTGCAGCTGTTCGCCCAGATGGGCGGGTTCGGGCCGTTTGCCGCGACCAAGCGCATCCAGCTGCGCCGCACCGCCAAAGACGGTAGCGAGACCGTCTACAACTATAACTACGACGCGATTCTGGCCGGCGGTTCCGGTGGCACCACGCGCCTGCAAGACGGCGATGTGATCATCATCCCGCAGCGGCGCCTCTTCGAATAAGGCACGGAAACACAGATGGTGGGCAAAACGCGCATCCTGCACAGGGTGGCCAGTGGGGCGGCAACGGGCATGCTTTGTCTGCACGCCCTGCCCGGCTTGGCGCAGGAGGCTGGCGAGCGGGCAAATGGGCTGACCTTCGGCATCGAGCAGAGCCTTGAGGCCGGGGAAAATCTCGGCCTTGATTTTCCCGCCACCGGCAGCAGCGTGATCGCCACGACGCGTCTGTCGCTGTCTTATTTCGACAGCACGGCGGTGTCGCGCTTCAGCTTTGACATCGATGGCGTGCTGCGACTGACTGACACGCCAGATGGGTCAGAGTCCGGCTTTGCCGATCCCGGCGCCCGTTTCAGCTATACACGGGCGGGGGCCAATGCGGCCCTGTCCTTTACCGCCAGCGCCGTGCAATCCGACCTGACCTTTGATCGCGACCTCAGCGCGTTCATCGGCGAGGACGGTGAAATCGACCTGCCTGACGATTTTGACACCACCGGCGAGGGCACGCGGAACAACTATGCCATGGCGGTCCGGCTGGACCTGCAACGCCGCGCGCCGCTCAGCTATTCGCTCGATGCCGCCTATGAGGTGACGGATTATACCAACACCAGCTCGGGCACGCTCTTTGACGAAACCGCGATACGCTTGGGGGCCACCGCCAATCTGCGCCTTTCGGCGATCAGTTCCGCCTCGGTCAACCTTGGCTATGCTGACATCGAAACCGATGACACGACCCAGACCCATCGCAAGATCACCTCGGTGAGCCTGGGCTATGCGCGGGAGCTGTCGCCCCGCGCCCGGATGGGGGCGAGCCTCGGCCTGACCCATACGGATCGTGAGCTTCTGGGTCCGGTCACCTCCAACGAGACCGAGACCACCGCCGAAGTCTCGCTAAGCTATGACCTGCCCACGGGGGCCATCGGTGGCAGCATCGGCGTCACCTTTCCCGATGGCGGCGGAAGCGAGCTGATCGGAGCGCTGAACTGGCGCCAGGACCTGCCGACGGGCAGCATCTCGGCTGTGCTGACGCAATCGGCCTCCACCACGACCGAGGGTGAGACACGGCCCACGACGGCGCTGTCGGTGAACTATGCGCAGGATATCAACGCGCTTTCGGGTATCGAGTTCGGGCTGACCTATGTCATCGCTTCGGGCACTGCGACCCGCGACCGCGTCGCAGAAAGCGATCTGGCCATCACCTACCGCCGCTCTTTGACCGAGGACTGGTCGATGCGCACGGGACTCACCTACAGAACGCGCGACGAAGGGACCTCGGGAACCACCGCATCCCCCTTTGCCTTTGTCAGCATCGGACGCACCTTCGATCTGCGCTAGGCTTGGCCGCCGGACCGAATATCAAAGATCAGTCGTCGTCTCACAGCCCGCGCGGGCCGGGCCCCTCAGGGCGCGGCCGAGGATGCGCCCTGAGGGGTTCCTTCGGGGGGTGCCTCTTGCGGGGCATCCAGACCCAGATCGAGGGCCAGTGCTGTCCGCAGCGCAATGAACTGCTGGGCGACATCGCGGCGCGACTGCGCCAAAAGCCCCCGCGCGTTCGAGACATCGCGCTCCCGGTCCAGCAGATCGAGCACGGTCACATCGCCCCCGGTCTCCAGAAGATCGCGCGTCAATGCCAGTGCCTTGGAGTTCAGCGAGACCGACTTTTCTGCCGCCCGCGAGGATTGATGTGCGCCTTGCAGGGCCGCCAGGGCATTCTCGACCTGTTCGACCGCCGACAGGACCACGCCGCGCCATTGGGCCAGCGCGCCATCGGCACGGGCATTGGCGGCCCGGACATCCGCCGCCAGCGCCCCTTGCGAAAAGACCGGCAGGGTCAGCCCGGCGGCCAGGCTTCGACTGGCCTCTCCGCCCGACAAGGGCGCGCGGATGACCCCGTTCAGCGACAGGGTCGGATAGCGCGCGGCCTCGGCCGCCGTCATATCGGCCAAAGCGGCGGCATAGAGCCGTTCCGTCTGCCTTATATCGGGGCGCAGACGCAAAAGATCGGCCGGCACGCCCAAAGAGGCTGAGCTTCGGGGCAAGGGCTGGGCCCCGGGATAGCTCAGATCAATGCCAAGGTCCCCGATCGTGCGCCCGACCAGCGTCGACAGCCGGTTGCGCTGCTGGATTACCGTCGCCTCAAGCTGCGGGATATCGACCTGCGTATCGGCAAGGACGGCGCCAGCCTGCAGCACGTCAAGTTCGGTGCCGGTGCCAGCTTCGGTCCGGGTCCGGATATTGCGCAAAGACCGCTGACGCGAGGTCAGGTCCTGGTTTCGTTGCGCGAGGCGCGTCTGATAAAAACGCAGATCGATGTAGGTCGCCGCCAGATCTGCAATCAGCAGCCGGCGGGCATCAATGCCGGCATCGCGGGCCGCATCCGCACGTGCCGCAGCCGCGCGTTTCTCGGCCCGACGTCCACCGGCGGGATCCAGGAATGCGGTCAGGCTGACCTCGCCGGTATCCAATGCGTCACTATTGCTGCGGACATCGAGCCTGCCGTCGCCCAAGACACCCGAAGCACTGGCCCGCCCGGACTGCGCTTCGGCCTCGGCCAGACGTGCGCGGGCCTCGGCAAGGCTTGGGCTATCGGCCAGGGCTGCCGCCACCAGCTGATCCAGGACGGGGTCGTGGAAATCCTGCCACCAGAGCCTGTCGGCCACGCTGGGGGCCGCAGGCGCTGCGACATTGCGCGAATAATGGGCGGCAAGCGTCATTTGCGGGGCCTGATAGTCCGGCACTGCCGCACAGGCGCTCAGCATCAGCGCCGCAAAAAAAACGAGGCGCGTTTGACTGCGCGCCGGGGGAAACACTCCCCCCTGAATGGGCCGTCGCATCGGGTCTGTCCTGCTCGTTGCCTTGGTCATCATCTGCGCAGGGTTGTCCCTGTCCCGGATGACCGATGATAAGACCATAGCAGAGCCTTGGGCCTGCAGGGCCGGGGGGGTGGCACGATTTTCAGGCGGTGTTGCAGGGCGGCACCGGTTTGGCCAGACAGATCAACATCTTGTCGCCCTGCAGGCGGCCCGCACTATTCGCGGAATGCGTGGTCGAAAAAGGACATGAAGGGCCGCAAGAGATAGGACAGAACCGTATGTTCGCCGGTCTTGAGGAACGCCTCGACCGGCATCCCCGGCAACAGCGTGTGATTATCGCCCAGCTTGGCCATCTCGCCGGGGCGGGGGATCACCTCGATGGTGTAGAAATTGCCTCCCGTCGTCTCGTCGCGCAGCGCATCTGCCGAGATCTGGGAGATTTCGCCCAAAATTGCGGGGATGCGGCGCTGATCAAAGGCCGAAAACCTGAGCGACGCCTCCTGCCCCACAAAGACCTCGTCGATATTGATGGAATTCACCCGCGCCGTGATCACAAGGGGCTGATCTTGCGGCACGATGTAAAGGATCGGCTGCGCTGGCTGAAGCACGGATTGCTCTGCAAAGACCTGCGAGTTGTAGATGATGCCGCCAACCGGCGCACGCACCTCCAGCCGCGACAGGGTCTCTGACAGCGCCAGCTGCCGCTCGATCAGTTCGATCTGGCGAAACTGCAGATCGCGCAGGGCGGTGACGGCTTCTTCCTGGCGCTTGGTCTTCAGCTGCACGCGAAAGATCTCGTTTTCGGCAAGCTTGCCGCGCAGTTCAGCGGTCTCGGCCGCGATCTGGCCCATCTGACCGGTCATGCGGGCGCGTTCGCGCTGCAGTTCCAGCACCCGGGCCTGTTGGGTCAGCTTTTGGACCAAAAGCCGTTCTTGATCCACAAGCTCGCCATCCATCAGGTCGATCTGCTCCTGCAAGGACTCCTTTTGGGCCGCCAGACCATCGATCCGGTTGCCAAGCTGGGCATTCTGCTCTTCCAAAAGCGAGGTCTGCTGGGCCAGGGCCTCTTTGCGGGTGGCAAAAAGGGCGCCTTCCCCCTCGATCTGGCGGCGGGCTTCGGGATCGGTCGCGATCAAGCTGCGCAGCGCGGGCGGAAAGGTGATGGTGTCGCGGTCATCGCGTTCGGCCTCAAGGCGCGCCTGCCGCGCCGCAATCTCGCGCAGCTGGCCCTCGACGATCGTCAGCTCCGACTGCAGGCGCGTGCCATCCAGCCGGATCAGCACATCGCCCGCCTTGACCGTATCGCCATCCTTGACGAGGATCGCCCCCACCACACCGCCATCGGGATGCTGGACGACCTGCCGGTTGGTTTCCACATTGATCATGCCCGAGGTGACCACGGCGCTGGACAGCTGCGCTTGCGTACCCCAGACGCCCAATCCCCCCACCAGCAGCACCAGTGCCAGGATGCCCGATGTCAGCGCCCCTCCGGCATGCCACTCTGCCAGTGGTGCATGCATCGGGGGCAGCGGCGGCGGCATACGCACCGGTGGCTCGGTCGGACGAATGATCTCAAGCGCGCCGCCGTCGGGTCGCGGAACGGTCTGCGGCACCGGGGCCAAGCCAGAGACGGCGGCGGGGGGGGGGTCTGCTGCAGCGGTCTGCGCGGCGGCGGCCAGGCTCAAAGCGGTCTCTGCCCCACCTTCGGTTGACAGAACGGGAATGGCGCCGTCCCCCACAAGGTCCTCAGGCCTAAGGGCACGGCGACGACCGTGGAACGAGGCGCGGGGCAGGGTGCTGCGCTGGGGGTCACGGGGGGTCACTTCACGCGGGGCCATGATCAGATCGCCTCACGGGCGCGCAGGGTCTGCTGCACGGTATCGGCGTTCTTGAGCATTTTTTCCATCACCTCGTCACGCGGGCCAAACGCCGCCACAGAGCCGTTTTCCAGAACCATCAGCATGTCGCATTCAGCGATCGCCTTGGGCCGGTGGGTCATGATGATGACCGCCTTGCCCGCCACCTTGAACTGCCGCACCGCCAGATTCAGCGCCTCGGACCCTTCGGCATCCAGCGCCGAGTTCGGCTCGTCCAGGATCAGCATCACCGGCTCGCCATAAAGCGCGCGCGCCAGTGCGATGCGCTGGCGCTGGCCACCTGACAGCTGGCTTTCCTGACCCGTCAGGATGGTATCGTAGCCCTCGGGCAGGCGCGTGATCATCTCATGCGCGTTGGCGGCACGGGCGGCATTGATCACGGCCTCCGCATCAGCCTTGGGATCCATCCGCGCGATGTTTTCCGTGACCGTGCCGGAAAACAGCTGCACGGTCTGCGGCAGATAGCCGATATGCTGGCCCAGGCGTTCGGTGTCATACTGGTCCAGCGCGGCCCCACCCAGACGAATATCTCCCGCCGTTGGCAGCCAATAGCCCAAAAGAGCGCGGGCGAGGGTCGATTTGCCCGATCCGGACCGACCGATCACCCCAAGCGCATGGCCAGGCTTCAGCTGGAACGAGATGTTGCGCAAGACCGGCACCTTGCTGCCCGGCGGCACCACCGTCAGCCCGGTGACCACCAGTTGCGCCCGCGGCACCGGCAGTTCGGTCCGCGGCACCCGTTTCGGCACTGTGGCCAGATAGCGTCCCAACGATTGCCAGCCCGCCTGGGCGCGTTGCAGCATCGGCCATTGCCCCATGGACTGCTCGATCGGCGCAAGGCCCCGGCCCAAAAGGATCGTGCCGGCAATCATCGAGCCCGCCGTCATCTCGCCCTTCAGCACATAATAGGCCCCAGCGCCCAGCATGGCCGATTGCAGGAAAAGCCGAAACGACTTGGTGATCGCGGTAAAGGTGCCGGTCCAGTCCGAGGCCACCATCCCCTTGGCCAGCGCCTCTTGTCGCGATTTCACCCAGCGCTGGATCATGTTGCGCCCGATGCCTTGCGACAGCACGATCTCGGCCCCGGCACGCGCCTCATCGGCAAAACTGTGGGTAAGCTGCAGCGCAATCTGGTTCTGGCGGACCTTTTGCGACGTCAGCACCTGATTGAGGATCGCCAGGATCACCAGCACGACACCGCCCGCGATCGACAGCCACCCCAGCATCGGATGAAAGATGAAGATCGCCGCGATGAAGAACGGGGCCCAGGGCAGATCCATTATTGCCAAAAGCACCGGCGAGACGAAAAGGCTCTGCACCGCATCCAGATCGCGCAAGGCTGCCGAGGCTGCCGTGCGGTCTTGCGGCTGCATCCCCCGGCGCAGCGTTGCCTCAAAGACGCGACCATCAAGTGCGGTCTGAAACCGCGCGCCGACCCGGCCCATGACGCGGGCCCGGGCGAAATCCAAGACGGCCATCAGCGCATAAAGCCCGGTCACCAGAAGCGACAGCGCGATCAGCGTCTCGACCGACCGCGAGGCCAGCACCCGGTCATAGACCTGCAGCATGTACAAGGGGCCCGTCAGCATCAGGATGTTGACAAAGATCGAAAAGATGAAAGCCCAAAACAAGAGCCCGCGGCCAAGTTGGCGTGCGGCGCGCAGCTCCTGAAGGCCTTGCTGGGAGGTGGGGCTCATACCGTGTCAATTCTCGTTTTACAAAGCATAATGAACCTCTTGATAGCAGTCAGTTTGAGAATGGAAACAAACCCCGGACTCTCGGGCGATTGTCCGCCGAATGGCGAATATCTGCCGTGTGGCGCGGATTTCAGCCGGATGCACCTTTATCCTCCTCCTTGCAACCAGGCAATGAGACGGTCGCGGAATGCCGCGTCCACGCCCGGTCCCGACAAGATGACGCGCGGTGGCAAAAACCCGCCTTCGACCTGCAGATATACGCCCGTCAGCAGCTCTTGGGCCTCCTCGGGGCACCCCGAGGCCGCGCGGGCAGGCACGGCGCTCAGTTTCGCGTGCGAAACGCGGGCCGAGCGGGCGGCTTCGGCCACCAGAGCGGCCAGCAGAGCCTGTTCGGCATCGGCATCGGCGGGGGCGGCGGCGGTCAGGCGCGCCGTAATCCGGTCGGCAAGTCCTGCATCCGCGGCCAGCGCATGGGCCAGTGCCAGCCCCAGCCGTTCAGGGATCCGTGCGGGGAACGCAAGGACGCCATCCAGCGCCGTGACAATCCCGACAAAGCTGCCGATCTTGGACCTCTTGGCGCGGCTGGCGGTTGAAAACAGGCTCTGCAAGGCCCTTTGTGACGTCTTATAGACACCCTGATCCACCAGCCTGGCCACGATGCGCGCGCGTTCGTAATAGCTGAGGCCGACGCGGATTTCATTTTCTTCGACCATCGCGACATAGGCATCGGACGCCTCGGCCGGCTGGCGCAGCAGGGCCTGCAGGGTGGCAAAGCGCGCCTCGCCCGTCTCGGCCGCCAAAAGCCGCAAGGCGGTCAGCCGCCGCCAGCCCGAGATCAGCCCGAACCGGCCGCCTCCCAGATCGACGACATCGATGGGCGCCTGCTGGCCGCGGGCCCGCATCGAGGCCATGAGGGCGGCCAGATCGTCGTCCTCGGCCAGGATCCGGTCGCGCACGAGGTAATCATCGTCGATCGCGGAAAGGGGCAGGATCTGGACAAGCCGGCCCTCGCGGCGGGCGCGCCACAATTCGTCGGACACCGCATCGAGGGCTGCAGTGGTGGCCGCATCCCCCGCCACCCGGGCAATCGGCGCCGTGCCTCCGATCAACCCGGTGCCGGGGACAAGCGCCGATTTCGGCTCTGACATGGCGGAAACTGCGCTGCTCTCCTCCATCCAGGGGGTCTCGGGCAGGGTCAGGCGCTTGCGTTTGGCCATCAGCCTTGTCCTTTCTTGCGGCCGGGATGCGGCCCTGTCCCCGACAACTGGGCCGCACTTGCGTCGCGCTGCCAGATCCCGATCAAGAGCCGCTTGAAAGCGGCATAGGTCTCATCAAAGGTCTCGCGACCCCGAATATAGGTCTCGCGGTTAAAATCCCGGTAATCGGCCTCATAGATCCCGTGCACCCGCTCGCCCGCCTGACCGATCAGCGCAGTGAAATCCTGCCGGTAGGGGGACAGCACCCGCCCCAGATAGGCCTGCATCAGCGCCGCCATCTCGGCCTGCTGGGCCCCGTCATAGCGCGTGATGATGGCGCGCACGGCATCCCACTCGAACTGCAACTCGTCATGGCCCAGGGCGCGGGCCGCGAGGTTCTCGCCCTCTTCGATGGATTTGAAGGTCGAATGCAGCATGTCGAAGAACCGCCCCGTACTGTCAAACTCCAGAAACGACGCCCCCGTCGGCACCAGCAAGATATCCGCAGCACAGAGCCCGTTGATGGTCAGATACCCCAAGGCGGGGGGCGTATCGAGAAAGACGATGTCATAGGCGTCCAGGACCCCATCGGCCAAAAGTGTCTCTGACACCGCATCCCAGAGCTTCCAGCCGCGCCCCGTCATGCGCCAGACGGGGATCTGGAACTCTGCCCAATAGAGGTTCAGCTGCGCGCCAATGAGGTCGATATTCGGCCAGTGGGTTTTCTGGATAAGGTCCGGCGCCTTGATCTTCAGGGCCTCCATCAGCGTGTCATCAAGGGGCAGGGGGGCTTCGCCACGATCCATCCGGCGTTGGTTGTCGGCGCGCAAATGGGTCGCATAGTGACGTGCGATCAGCGGAAAGACCGTGGCCCATTCATCAGCCACGCGGCCCCCGAAGATCGAGGTCATCGAGCCCTGGCTGTCGAGATCAATGACCAGCACCCGGTAGCCATCCAGGGCCGCCGACATCGCGAGATGCGCGGCCGTACTGGTCTTGCCCACACCGCCCTTGAAATTGGCCACTGCCACGATCTTGGCGGGCAGGTCCTTTGGCCGCCAGGGCAGGTAGTTCTTGGCCTTGGACCCCTCTGCGGCGAAATGCGCGCGCAAGGCCAGCACATCGTCAAAGCTGAACCATTTCGCCCCGCCTTCGGTTTCCGACCGACCCTGAGGCAGGTTGGGGCTGGCCTTCAGGACACGGCGGAAATGCGCGGTCGCCACAGGGATCAGGTATTTCGTGATCTCCCAGGTGGAGAACATCCGCAAGCGGCGCGCGCCCGTCGCATCCAGGCCCCGTGCGGCCAGATCCGTCCGCCCTCTTGCGCAGGCACGCGCAATCGCGGCAAACTCCTCGGTACCCGTCGGTGGGTCCAGATCGGCCAGTGCTGTCTCGGCGCTGATGTTGAAATAGGGCGGGAGGTCTTCGCTATCCCTTGCCATTCTCTGCCCCCTTTGTCGCTGATGTGCGTGCTTTTTGGCAATATACGCCGAATCGACGCACATGACCAGATTCGCAGCACATCCTGTCTGATTCTCGGCATTTTCCGCCAGGATTTGCCTCTTCTGGCGGGGGGGTGGTCGCCGTCGGCAAATAATCTGCTTGTTAGATATGAGTTAGTTTATACGTTACGGGTCCCTGAGAGCGGCGCACGCGCTTGAAAACACAGATCAAAGCCAAGGCGGGATGATTCCGAACCCCCGATGCGACGACTCTGTTCCCCCGACCGGGCGACTCCGTTCCCCCGTTGGCAGGGCTGGACCGCGCCTGTGGATAACTCTAGGTTTGGTGTCACCGAAACCCCGAGTCCGGAGCATAACCGGACCATGCCTCTTTCCGCGCGACGCGGAGGTGGGTCAAAGCCGGGGCAGGGCAGGGGGCGCGGCAAATGGCACAGGGTCTGCAGGCGGAAAAGGCGGCACCGGCGCTGGCGCGGCCGCGGGATTTTTTCCTCTGCGACATTCTCGATGCGATCCCCAAGGATGATGTCACCACGATGGAGCACCCGGTTTTTTCGCTGGCCACGCGGCCTGACCGGCGCATCCTGCGCTATGCCCATAATGCCACCGAGATCACCGTGACGCCTTCGGTCCGGGGGCTGGCCACGATCCATGACAAGGACATCTTGATCTATTGCATCAGTCAGCTGATGGCGGCCCAGAATGCCGGGCGGGCCATCGACCGACGGCTCAGGCTCACGGCGCATGACCTCTTGATGGCCACGGGCCGCGAGACCAGCGGGGACGCCTATCAGCGCCTGCGCGATGCGCTGGAGCGGCTGGCGGGCACCCGCATCACCACCAACATCACCCAAGGCGGGCCAGAGGGCGGCTATGCGCTGACCGAAGGCTTCGGGCTCATCGAGGGCTGGCAGATCCTGCGCCAGTCGCGGCAGGGCCGGATGATCGCGGTCTCTGTCACGCTGTCGGACTGGCTGTTCCGCGCGGTGCTGTCAAAGTCGGTCTTGACGCTGTCGAGAGACTATTTCCGCCTGCGCCGCCCCCTGGAACGCCGCCTTTACGAACTGGCGCGCAAACATTGCGGGCGCCAGCCCGAATGGCGCGTCTCGGTCGATACGCTGTTGAAGAAATCGGGCTCGGCCAGTCCGCGGCGCGTCTTTCGCGCCATGCTGCGCGAGGTCATCGCGGCCGACACCATCCCCGATTATGTCCTGGCCGAAGAGCCGGGCGACATCCTGCGCGTCACCCCCCGCGCCGTGGTGATCGAATTCCATGAGGGCCCGCATGCCTCGCCCGAGGCCTTGGACGAGGCCCGCCTTCTGGTCCCGGGACGCGATGTCCATGCGCTGCATGCCGACTGGCGGGCGTTCTGGGCGCGGTCGGGTCGGCCGCGTCTGCGCAGCCCGGATGCGGCCTTTTTGGGCTTTGTGCGCCGGGGGCAGGCATAGGCGGTGCACCGCCGGGGCAGGGTGCGCCTTTGGGCAAGATCGCGCCAAGGCCCTGCATCAAACCCTGATCCCGCCCGACAAATGCCATCATTGGCTGTAGAGATTGGCACAACCGGGGCCATCAGGGCCGCCGGCATGCAGACAGGGTCGCCATGCTGACAGCTGCTTTCTTCATCTTGCTCGGGGTTGCGATGGCCGCAGCCGTTGTGCGCTTTGGGATCGACAACCCGCGCCCGCCCTGCTGCTGAACGCGCCAGCATCGGGCATGGTTTTCGCCCGCCCAAGCGATTAATCTTGGCACAACCGTCCAGACAGGGATCATGCCCGTGGATCTTGCGCCAGAGACCCCGACCTCATGGCCGAGATTTCTTTGCTGCCCCGACGGCCCGGCGTGTTCGGCGCCCATCCTCTTGCGGGGCTGATGTGGCTGTCGCTGGCTTTGCTGGGGGCGGGGCTTTTCTTCCGGGACGGCCTTGCGACGCTGATCACCGCCTGGGCCTTGCCCGAATACAGCCACAGGCCCCTGATCCCGGTGCTGTCTGCCATCCTCTTTCTGCGCCAGCTCAAGGACCACCCGCCCGGGGCTGGTCCGGTGACCGATCCGCGGCCCCGGTGTTGTGCTGTTGGTCCTGGCGCTGGGGGCAGGGGGACAGCTGATCGGCATTGGCGATATCGTGGCTTACGCACTTATCCTGTGGGTGGGCGCGATGCTGCTGATCGGGTTCGGCTGGGCTGAGGGCCGCGCCTTCTGGCCGCCGGTCCTGCATCTGGTCTACATGCTGCCCTTGCCGGGGGTGCTCTATTACGGGCTCTCGACCTGGCTGCAGGGCATCTCCTCTGAACTTGGGGTCTGGTTTTTGCGCCTCATGGCGGTGCCGGTCTTTCTCGATGGCAACATCATCGATCTCGGCGTCACCCGCCTGCACGTGGCCGAGGCGTGTTCGGGCCTGCGCTATCTGTTCCCGATCCTGAGTTTTTCCTACATCTTTGCGGTGCTCTATCGCGGCCCGATCGCACACAAGGCGGTACTTTTGATCGCAGCGGTGCCGATCACGGTGGTGATGAATTCGGTGCGCATCGCGCTTGCGGGCTGGATCGTCAACCACTGGGGGACGGCGCATCTGCAAGGCTTCACCCATTTCTTCGAGGGCTGGGTGATCTTTCTGTCTTGCGTGGGGATCCTGTTTGCGCTGGCCTGGGCGCTGTTGTTCTTTCGCCGCGACCGCCAAAGCCTGGCTCAGGCGCTGGATGTCGATCTTGGCGGGCTGATCCCGCAGGCCCGGCGCGTCAGCCAGGTTCAGCCTTCGGGCGCGCTGGCGCTGGCGGGTGTGCTGTCGGTGGGGTTGGCGGTGGCTTGGGCTTTTGTGCCGGCGCGCACGCCTGTGGCCGCGATCCGCGATCCTTTCGTGCGCTTTCCCACCACCTTGGGCGACTGGCAGGCAGGCCCCCCCCGCACCTTTGAGGCAGAGATCGCGCAGAGGCTTGCGGCCGATGACTACCATTCGGTCACCCTGACCCGCAAAGGCGATCCCGTGCCCGTCGATCTTTTCATCGCCTGGTACAAGGATCAGATGACCGGCGGTGTGCATTCCCCCGAGGTCTGTCTGCCCGGCGCGGGCTGGGAGATCGCAGGCCTGGGCCAGATCACCGCCACGGGGCCCGACAAGGTGCCCTTCACGCTCAACCGCGCCCTCATCCAGAACGGTGCGGACCGCATGCTGGTCTATTACTGGTTCGAACAGCAAGGCACCCGCACCGCCTCGGGCTTCATGGCCAAACTGCAACTGATGCTTGGCAAGATCACCAATGGCCGGGGTGACAGCGCTCTGGTGCGCCTGATCACCGTGGTTCCCAAGGGCCCCCAGGAGATTGCGCTGGCGGCCGCCGAGGCGCGTCTGCAAGAGGCCCTGCAGGCCACCTTGCGCCCGCTGCCCCGCTTTGTGCCCGGGTTGTGACGGGGCAGTGCGCGGCCTTTGGAAAAGGTCCGGCCCGCCTCTGGCCTAAGCAGTTGTTTTTTCGCCAGATCACACAAAGGCCAGGGCGCTGACACAGGCAGACATGCACTATTGACGCAAGGTGCGCCGCCCGGCATGTGTTGCGGCGCAAGATCGGCGCCTGCAGGCAGGTCGGATCGTGCGGTGCAAGGTAACAAGGGCGCAGATATGTCGGTCTGGGAAAGTCTCCGCGCGCAGTTGCCGGTGCGCGGCAAGGCAAGCGGTCGTGCCGCCCGCGCGAGCGTCTGGAGCATGGGCGAGCTTGGTGCAAGCTATGTCCTGCGGCTCGGCAGCAATCTTGTGATGACGCGCATCCTGCTGCCCGAGGCGTTCGGGCTGATGGCGATGGTGACCACCCTGCATATGGCGTTGGGCATGCTCAGCGATCTCGGCATTGCCCAAAGCATCATCCGCTCGCCGCGCGGGGAAGAACCGCGCTATCTGCGCGTGGCCTGGACGATTCACATCCTGCGCAGCGGCGTGGTCATGCTCGTTATGCTGGCAGTGGCGGCAGCGGTCTGGCTTCTGGCCCCCGGTCTTGCCCCGGCGGGCACGGTCTATGCCGACCCTGATCTGCCCGCGTTGATCGCAGCCTCGTCCAGCGTGATGTTTCTGTCGGGGTTTGAATCCACCAACCAATACGTGGCCGCGCGCAAGATGCAGCTGCAATGGGCCACCATCCTGAACATTTCGGGGCAGGTTGTGGCCCTGGTTGGCATGGTCGCGATCGCGCAGATCGAGGCCTCGGTCTGGAGTCTGCTTTGGGGGATGATCATCGGCGGATGCTTTCGCATGGTCATGTCGCATGTCATCTTTCCCGGGCCGCGGATGGCCCTGACCTGGGATCGCGAGATTGCCGCCGAGTTCTGGGAGTTTGGCAAATGGATCATCGGCGCGTCGCTGATGACCTTTGTCACCGGCAATGCCGACCGGATCTTTCTGGGTGCCGTGCTCGACAAGGAGCATTTCGGCTTTTACGTCATCGCCATCATCTGGGCGCAGGCTGGCGTCATGGTGACCCACCGCATCACCACGCAGATCGGCTTGCCGCTCTTTAGCGATGTGTCGCGCGAACGGCCGCATGACATCTTGCGCGTCTATCAGCGCTTTACCCGCCTGATCGGCATTCTGGCCGTTGCGGGGTTCACGGCGCTTTTTCTGGGGGGCGCGGCCCTGATCCACCTGCTCTATCCCGATGACTACACGCAATCGGCCTCGTTCATGCCGTTTCTGGCGCTGGCCATATTGCGCGAATGGTTCACACCGCTCAGCACCTTGTTGCTCAGTCTGGGCAACAGCAAAGCCTCCGCACTTCTGGGGTTCATAGAGGCCATCGCCACCTGCCTTGCCTTGCCGATCGGGTTCCATCTCATGGGGATCGAGGGGGCTCTTTTGGCGATAGCGATCGCTCCCCTGGGGGCGGTGCTGCCCCTGATGCTGATCGCCCGGCGGACCATCGGGCTTGGGCTGCGATCCAATCTCGTGATCATAGGCGTTATTCTGGCCGCCGCCGCGGCTGTCGGTATTTTCTTGAATCCGCTGCCATAGCGGGCGCTCCGGGGGGCGTGGTGGCCGCGTTCTGGACCAGTTGCGCCCGCGCAGAAGCACCAACCGGGACAGGCCAGGCCGCACGTCCCGGTTTTGGTGGTGGCCGCAGGGCCGCAGCCCCGGTCTGCGGGGTGGTCGCGCGTGCCGTAGTCTCGCGCGCCATTGCATAGCGACCGCAAAGCGCCCCGGCGACAAGGTATGTCAGCGGCGTCAGTGTTGCATTCGGGATAAGATCCAGCAGGTTGATGGCCAGAATCAGCGCCAGCCCCGAGCTTTCGATCGACAGACCAAGCTTGCGTCGCGACACCCCCAAAAGAAACAAGGGGGCGGTCAAAAGCCCGAAATGCGCAAGATAGCCGATCCAGCCCGCACTGCCGATCAAGATGACCCAGGCCCCGTCCGGGATAGATTCCTGGCGTCCCGAATAGGGGTCATAGGTCAGGTTGCGGCCCCAGGACCCCCAGCCGGCCAGCGGCTTTTCGCCCGCCCGCGTCAGCAAGATATCTTCGTTGTCGAGCCGGAATTTCAACGATTCCGCGCGCTCTTCGCTATAGGACAGCGAGACCGCATAGACCGTATCGACCGGGATCCAGCCCGCCCCGCGCAAAAGCGGGTAAAAAAGCGTGATCCCCGCCACGATCATGGCGAACAAAAACTGTCCCTGAACGCCCGCAAAGATCAGCAGGGGCATAAAGATCAGCGCCAGCGTCAAGGCGCCAACCGCCTTTGACAAGAACAGCACGAAAATGAGCCAGATCGCCGTCACGATCCAGCCAAAGGTCGAGAGCCCCTTTTTATTGTTGTGCTTGCTCCACCGGAACAGGGTTACCGCTGACACGATCGACATCGCCAGAAAGATGCCGATCCAGAGCCCATGCGGCAAGAAGACGATCGGACGGTACCCGCCGCCGCGAATATGCTGCAAGAAAGAGTGCGGGAAAAACCCGTAAAGCATATAGCTGAGCTGCGGGCTCATGCGGATTTCGTAAAGGCAAAACGCTGAATAGATGAGGGCGGCAATCACGAAGCCTTGCAACAGCATGACCTGATCCTCGGGCCTGGCCAGAAACCGCTGCGCCAGAAAAAACGGCAAGAAGGTCACGCTCAATGTCAGGACCAGCGAGCCGATGTCGTAAAGCCTGAGGCCCGGAATCAAGAACGGGCCCGCCATGACCGGGTCGGGGTTTTGTACAACGGTCAGCACGGGGACCAGAAACAAGACCGCGAAAAGGCTGCGAAAGAGCCAGCGCCCGCGCGCCGTGCGCACCATCTGTTCGGCAGGTTCGGCAGGTTCGGCTGGGGGGGCGGGCCGTCCTGCCGCACTTTGGCGCGCCGGTCCTGCGCGTTTGCTCTGGATCTCGGCGCGCTGTGCTGCCACAGCGGATCTGCGCGTCATGATCAGGCACAAGATACCCGCCATCAGGCTGGGCAAAAGGGTCTTGTCGAGCGGCGGCAGCACCGGCAGGTCAACCGACACGCCGGTGGGCAAAAAGAGATAGCCGCCCAGGATCGAGGCCACCAGCGCCTTTCGCAGCGGCAGTTTCCAAAACAGCAAGATGATCACGATCGGCGAGGAAAAGAGCACAAGATAGGCAAAGGTATTCGGCATGGATCAACCGGGCAAGGCAGGGAAAAGACAGACGCGACCCTATCCGGTTTTGTCCCCCGGCGCACGCCCGAAGTGGCACACGCCTGGCATACGCTTTGCACGCCGGATGCAGACGGTTGGCAGATGCCCGGATCAGGGGTCTGTCGGGACGGATGTCCGACAGATGTCCGACAGATGTCTGACGCGTCAAACCGAGGGCCGGGGGGCCCCTGATCCGGTCTCGCGCTGGCGGGCGACGATGCCGGCCACGGTGTTTTTCGATATCCCCAGATCGCGCGCGATCCACCGATAGCTGCGCCCCGCGGCCACCGCCGCCAGCACGGCGGGTGCCAGCCGGTCTGCCACCGGCCGCGCGCCAGGACGCCGCCCCAGCACCTTGCCGCGCGCCTTGGCCGCCGCAATCCCCGACCGCACGCGTTCGCTGATGAGATCGCGCTCGAATTCGGCAATCCCCGCCAGCAGGGTCGCCATCATGCGCCCATGCGGGCTGCTCAGATCAAAGGCCATCCCGCTTTGCGCCACCAGCGACACCCCCCAGCCCTCCAACGCGCGCAAGGTTGCAAGCAGGTCCAGCGTCGAGCGTCCCCAGCGCGACAGTTCGGTGACCACGATCACCTCGATGCGGCGCGCCTGCGCCAGCGCCAGCACGCGCTTGCGCATCGTGCGGTCCGCCCGGGCACCCGATCCGGTTTCCAGATAGACGCCTTGCACCTCATAACCTGCCCGCGCCGCAAAAGCGGTCAGATCCGCCACCTGTCGCGCACAGGACTGATCGGCGGTCGAGACGCGGGCATAGATCGCGCAACACTGTCCCAATTGAACCCTCCGCGCATGGCGCTGTGCAACCCGTTGACAAGACAGGGCCAAGGCTTGTCCAAAAAGACCTATAGTTCAAGAGGGACAGATGACCCCCTGCCCTGCCCCTGCCTGCGATGGACAAAGCGGGCAGGACCGGCCATTACCCCTGCGCGCGGAAGGGTGCGGAAGGGTGGAGTATGGGGTCGTGATGGTGGGGATGGCATCGCAGGGGGCCCGGTTGACCGGGGTGGCGGCGCTGGGGCTGGTCAGCCATGCGACCGAGGCGGGTCTTCTTGCCGATCTTGACGCGGCCTTTGCGCAAGGGCGCGGCTTTGCGGTGGCCACGCTCAACCTCGATCATCTGGTAAAGCTCGCACGCGATCCGCACTTTGCCGACGCTTACCGCGCCCAGACCCATATCGTCGCCGATGGCAATCCGGTGGTCTGGCTGCGAGCACTGATGGCGCGCCCGGTGGCGCTGGTGCCGGGATCCGAACTCATCGCCCCGCTGGCGGCGCTGGCGGCGACACGGGGTATGCCGGTGGCGCTTTACGGCTCGGATCACGCGACGCTTGATCTTGCCGCTGCACGGTTGGCCGCCGATCATCAAGGGTTGACCGTGGTGGCCCGGATTGCACCCGCCTTTGGCTTTGACCCCTCAGGCCCGGAGGCCGAGGCGGATCTGGCGCGGCTGGCCGCAGCGGGGGCGCGGCTGGTCTTTCTGGCGCTGGGGGCACCCAAGCAGGAAATTCTTGCCGCGCGCGGGCGGACCTTGCAACCGACCCTGGGCTTTGTCTCGACCGGAGCGGGTCTGGATTTCATCGCCGGCCGCCAGATCCGCGCACCCCTCTGGGTGCGCCGCATCGCGATGGAATGGCTCTGGCGCATGGGGGGCAACCCGCAGCGGCTGGCCCGGCGCTATTGGGACTGCGCGATGATCCTGCCGGGGCTCGCCTGGTCGGCCTGGACAGCCCGGCGCAAGGCCTGAAGCGCCCTTCCGTGCCGTGGCAAGACGGGCCCGACGGCCCTGTACATTTGCCTGCGACACCAACGCCATGATTTTGCCCGCATCCCAAGCGTATAAAATTCGCAACATCCTTTGTTGTGAGCGTCCATGCACGAGCTATCCGCGTCCTCCTTGCCGCCACGATCGCCCCAGGCCGATGGCGGCACGGCCTTGCCTGCGCATCTTTACGGCACCCGGGCTGCACTCTTTTATCTCTTGCGCGAGATCGGGGAGCCTGCGCCCTTGGCTCTCCCCACCGCAGGGACAGGCCTGACGGCCGTCCCGCTCTTTGCAAGAGCCGCCGCCCCGCAACACTCGGCTCAGATCCTGACGATGTCGCCCGAACCTGTTCTTCCCGCGCGATCGCCGGTTCGGGACATGTTGATGAGCGACAGTTTCGACTTTCGCGACTAAAGCGTTTTGCCTTTGATCTGGCGCCCCAGATCAAAGGCAAAACACAACATACCCACCGATCACCTGTCCTGGTTTGCCGTCAATCTGACCCAGATTGACGGCAAACCGCTTTAGGGCTGACGCCCGGGATCAGATTCGCAAAACACATGTTTAAGTTGCAAATCTTTTTCAAGTTTCCCCTTAAGGGCACATTCCTGCCGCAATTGGCGCCGTGATCGCCACGGAAACTGTCTCTCATTCGTCAACAGTTTGATCGAATTTCTCCGAAGTTATCCACAAGTGGCGGCAAACTGCGCAGGGCGCCGGCAATCCTGGCGAGACACCTCATCGCCGGCAGGTTTCCGCTTAGGAAAATGGCATGAATTCGCCGAGTTTTACCCCCCTGATCTTTGCTGCGGTTGCACACTGGCGCGGGGCAGGCGAACAAGAGACAGCAGAAACGTCCCTGCTTCGAGCTGCCTAAGAACGAACGTAAAAGTTCGGAAAAACAAAGACATGCGTGTCTAGAAGTGCCTTGTTGCCCCATGATTCTGGGCAGCGGGATTGATGGTTCTGTTTGGTTTCAAAGCATCCGGCAAAGAAATGGGGCCCATCTGGACCCGCAAGAAACTATCGCCTGGCCGCTTGGCCACAATTTCGACGTTGGCATGCCCTTGTCCGGCCACCAACCCTCAGCACGGTTTCGAGCGCCAAGACGACGGAAATCGAAGCAAAAAACTGAGCAAAGAGAAGGAGATCGGGTCGCATGAGCAAGCTGTTCAACAAAACCGCGCTGGGGGGATCATCCGCCGCATCCGCATCTGTGTTCAAGATGCCGACCCTCAAAGCCCCTGCGCCGACCTCCACGACAAAGACTGACGCAAGCACGACGAAAACAACGAGCGAGACGCCGATTGGCAAGCTCGGCCTGCAGGCCGAGTACTACAGCGTCAAGAACGGCATCAGCAGCATTGCCCAGGTTGATTTCAACAGCGCCCCGGTGGCCAAGAGCCTTGTCGGCTCGCTGAACTGGAACAACACCTTCAATCCCTTCTGGAAGGGCGGTGCCACCGATCTTTTCGCAGCAAAATTCTCGGGCGATCTCAACGTCACCAAGGCGGGGTCCTACAAGATCTTTCTGACCTCGGATGACGGATCGGCGCTCTATCTCAATGGCAAGAAGGTCATCGACAATGATGGCCTGCATGGTGCTGTCGAAAAATCGGTGACGCTGAATCTGACCAAGGGGTCGCATGACATCGAGATCCGCTATTTCGAACGCTCCCACGCGCAGACCCTGAAACTGGAATGGCAGGGCCCCGAAAGTCTGGGCGCGCGCTCGCTTATCACCAACAAGAACCTGTCTTACGAGGGGCCCGCAACCGGCGGCGGCACTGGTACCGGCGGCACAGGTACGGGCGGTACGGGATCAGGAACGGGCGGAACCGGTTCTGGCGGCACGGGTGGCGCCGGCGGCGGGACGACGACCAAGGTCTGGCCAGGCCTCAAGGCCGAATACTTTCCGATGACAGGAGGGGTGACAAACCTCGGCCAGATCAACTTTGCAGCGACCCCCACGATGACCGGCACGATTCAGTCGCTGGCGTGGATGTATACCGATGCATCGTTCTGGAAAACCGGCCAGGTCGACTTTTTCGCGGCAAAGTTCATGGGCGATCTGAACGTCGTCAATGCCGGAAAATACACGATCTTTCTGACGTCTGACGATGGTGCCGCGCTTTATGTCGACGGCAAGCTGGCGGTCAACAATGACGGCGCCCATTCGACCCAGGAACGCAAGGTTGTGCTGGACCTGACCAAAGGCGCGCATGACATCGAGATCCGCTATTTCGAGAATGGCGGGACGCAAAGCCTGAAACTGGAATGGAAAGGCCCCGATAGCGGGGGCGTGCGCAAGGTCGTGACCGGCCCAAGCCTCAGCCATGATGGCCCGATCAATGCCGGCAACCCCGGCCCCTGCCCCGATGATGGCGGCACGGTCTGCCAGTGCAATGTCGACAATGGTTCTGGCACCGGCGGCGATACGGGCGGCGGGACCACAGACGGCGGCACGACAGGCGGTGGCACGGATACCGGCGGTGGGACCACCGACGGTGGTACGACAGGCGGTGGCACGGGTGCCGGGACCGGCGGCAGCGGCTCGACCGGCGGCCACGACCATGGCACCGGAAGCGGCGGAACCACTGGCGGCGGCACGACGGGTGGCGGAACCACCGGCGGCGGCACGACGGGTGGCGGAACCACCGGCGGCGGCACGACGGGTGGCGGGACCACCGGAGGCGGCACGGGTTCCGGGACCGGCGGCAGCGGCTCGACCGGCGGCCACGACCACGGCGCCAGCAGCACCGCCATTCCAACCCCGCCCGCAGGGGCCTCCGCAGCGCAGATCAACGCCTATGTGGCAGCCGTCAAGGCACAGGCGGAACCAACCGTCGCCCATGACCATGGCGACGCCGCCAAGATGATGGGCGAACACAGTGATCTCGTGAAACTGGTGCCCCGCGCTCAGGCGACGCATGTGGCCGTAGCCGACGGCGACTGGTTCAGCGCCAGCACCTGGGCCAATGGCCGGATCCCTGGCGAAGGCGCCAAGGTGCTGATCCCGGACGGCGTCGATGTACGCTATAACGGGGAAAGCGGCGTCTCGATCTTTTCGATCCGGGTGGATGGCGAATTGTCGTTTGCCACCGATCGCGACACGTCGCTGACCGTCGATACATTGGTGGTCACCTCGATCGGACGGCTGGAAATCGGCACCGAAGACCAGCCGGTCAATGCCGGCGTCACAACCGAGATCCTGATCGCCGACAATGGCGCCATCAATACCTCCTGGGATCCGAAACTCATGTCGCGCGGCATCATCTCCGAAGGCGAGGTGGAGATTAACGGCGCTGAAAAGACCTCTTTCGTCACGGTCGATGCCGCCCCCATGAAGGGCAGCACGGTGATTGATCTGGCCGAAGTGCCCACCGGCTGGCGCGTCGGTG
>JANNES010000018.1:0-254718 GCA_031378845.1 Rhodobacterales bacterium | reverse complement strand
TCGCGATCTTCGAATACATCAACGGCTTCTATAATCCCCGCCGAAGGCACTCAGCGATCGGCTGGAAATCCCCCGTGGCCTACGAACAGAAGGTCGCCTAACATGAGCACCTGACCGGAACGATACCGGTGCAGGTCCAGTTAGGATCTGTCGCCGGTATGAACGACGCGGGCACATGGTCGGGAATTTCTGTCCGCCAAAAGCCATAATTGCAGCCGGGATACGTTACAGACAATTCTGCTCTGGTCGCGAAGGGCGCGAAAACGTGTCAAGCTCTGGCTTTCGCACGTGCACGACGGGCCAAGGCGGCGCGACCCGTCTTTTCTGCGTGCTTGGCCAACGCGCTCCACCAAGATGTGGCGACGGCACGGTTATCGCGGTGCAAGGCCAGCACAGCGACACGGGTCAGTTTCTGGCGCAAGGCCAAAGTCTGCAGCGCGCCGAAACCAACCGTTTCGCGCACAACACCCATGGCAGGATGGCCCCCAAAACCAAATCGACAAAGTGCCAGCTGAGGCAGGATGTCGCCAATCATTTCGGCATTCTGGCGATCCAGCGGGCGAAAGGGGTCAAAGATGACAACGCCTTGCAGCGACTTGCACGCGTGGACTGCAAGATCGCCCAAGGCCGCGTCAAAGCCCTTTGCGTCTGCCCTGAAGCGGCGATCAAACGGGACGACATCAGGGGCGATCGATACCTGCGGCGAGATCGCGATCATGTCGCTCATCGACAACGCGCCAGACAGGCGCAGCGCACCGTACGCTCCCATGGAAAAGCCGATGCCGGTGCGATGATCGAACCCGGCCGCAAAGGGGACAAGAGCGGCGCAAAGTGCCGTAGTATCGGCATTGACATACCAGTCGTTGAACCGGGACTGGATCTGCAGATGCGCCCATCCGGCCCGCAGAAAACGCAGGCTCGGCTTGGGCGCATCATAGACGCCCGGATCGGGAATGCGGTGCCGAAAAGTGATGAGCAGGCGACCCGAAGGTATCTCGGGCCAAAAGACCGAAGCCTTTAAAAGATGTCCCTCGAACAGCGTCTCGAATTCAGCCGTCATTTTGGCGACGACCCTCTGACAGCTTGGCCAGCACCGATCGCGCGGCGCGCAGACCAGGCGGCTCGCCTCCCTTGCCCAACCGCTGCAGTGTCAGATGCATCGCGGCACTCTGGCTGTCACGACCGTTGGTCATCAGGTCGCACAGAACCGGGGCAATCCGCTCAGGGCGGCACTCGTTGCCGATGAATTCCGGCACCATGCGCGTGTCGGAGACCAGATTGACCAGCGTGACCGTGTCGATCTTGATCATGCGCCGCATCAGCCAGAGCGACAGGGGGGACATGACATAGGCGATGACCATCGGACAGGATTGTGCCGCAAGCTCCAGCGACACCGTGCCGGATGCGGCAAGTGCGGCATCGGCGGCTGCAAAGGCAGCGGTGCGGGTCGCAACATCCGGTGCCACCAGGACGACCGGCGCACCTGGCCAGTCAAGCTGCTGAACGGCGGCCCTTACGGTGCCCGCAAGATGCGCGGGCGTCGGCAGAACCACCCGCAGCCCCGACATCTGCTGCGCAACCCGCTGCAAGGTCTGGCCAAACGGCCGGATCAGGCGCGAGATTTCGCTTTGTCGCGATCCGGGCAGCGCTGCAACCAAGGGGGCTTCGGGCGCGATCCCATGCGCGGTCCGAAACGCCAACGCCTCGGCCTTTGTCGCAACGGGCTCGGCCACGACCGGGTGGCCCACGAAATCGCAGGTCATCCCGGCGGCCGTCATGTAGGGCGGCTCAAACGGTAACAGCGCCAGAACATGGTCGATGACCTTGGCCATCTTGTCGGCGCGACCGGGACGCCACGCCCAGACCGAGGGGGCAACATAGTGGATCGTCCGAAATGCCGGGTTCGCAGCCTTTACGATCCCGGCGACACGCAGACAGAAATCCGGGCTGTCGATGGTGATGAGGGCGGCAGGAGTTTGGTCGATGCAGGCCGCTGCGGCCTGTCGAATGCGGGCCTTGAGCGCAAAATACCGTGGCAGCACCTCGGCGATCCCCATCACCGCCAGCTCTTCCATCGGGAACAGGCTCGACAGTCCTTCGGCTTGCATCAAGGGTCCGCCAATGCCGCAAAACGTTAGCCCGGGATGCAGGGACGTCAACCCCGCCATCAGGGCCGCCCCGAGACGATCGCCCGAAGACTCTCCGGCGATCAGAAAAAGTCTCAGCGCGCCCACAGGAACAGGCCCCGGGCCTCAGCCTCGGCCCGCATCGCGGGCATATCCAGGCAGATGACACCCCCTGCTGCCCAGGCAATACCTCCCAGGCCCGCTTCGGCCACCCGCGCCACGGTTGCAGGTCCCAGCGTCGGCAGGTCAATGCGCGGATCCTGCCCGGGTTTCGGAGCCTTGTAGAACACGCCGCGACCTTGCGCGCTGTCGGGACGCAACGACGCGGGCAACGCGGCGACCGACGCCAGCAGCGCATCGGTACCCGCAAGCGTTTCAACACCGAGGCACAAACCCTGCTGCACGACAGCCCCCTGCCCGACATCGACGACCCCCAAAGCGGCCACGATAGTGCCTGCTCGCGCCGCATCGCGTTCGTCAACCGGCGTCGCATTGCCGGTGATCATGCCTGCCCCCGGCACCAATGTCGGCGCAAGATCGGCCACCCCCAGCACGGTCAGGTCGGCCTCTTCGAACAGGGCGATCACCGCACGCAATGTCGCGTCATCGCCTGCCTGCAGGGCCGGCATCAGGCGGGGCACAATCTGCGCGGTTGCCGTATCGAACATCGCAGGGTCAAGGCGCGGGCGCTGGACCGCACCGGCAAAGACCACTTCGGTCACGCCTTGATCCACCAACAGGTCCAGAAAGGGGATCAGACGCTCGACCCGGAACGTGACGTCAGGCACCAGTCCGTCGGGGGAAAATCCCTCCATCACCGCAACAAAAGGTCGGTCAGACAAGGCCGCGAGCAGCGCTGCAGGCAGACCGCCCCGCCCGGCAATCATGGCCCTGCGCGGCGGCGGCGGCGTCACTTTGCCCCCTTGGGTGTCAAGAAACTGCGGTCGGAGGCCTGCAAGACAAAATCAGCCATCTCGCGGACATAAATGCTGTCGGTCTCTTCTGACAAGCGGCGGGCGCGATCAAGAAACGTGCCATCACCTTGTGCCAGCATCTGATACGCAGCGCGCAGGGCCGTGATGTCGGCGCGCTCCACCCCCCGGCGCTTCAGCCCGACAAGGTTCAGCCCGTCCAGTTCGCCGCGTGGGCCCTGCACCAATCCGTAGGGCAGCACGTCATTTGTCACCATCGTGACGGCCCCGACGATTGCGCCTTGTCCGATGCGCACCCATTGATGGACGCCAGACAGGCCGCCCACGATGACATCGTCGCCCAGCACGCAGTGGCCAGCGATGGCGACGTGATTGACCAAGATTACGCGGTTGCCGATCTGCGCATCATGGCCCACATGCGCGCCGGTCATGATCAAGCAATCATCGCCGACGCGGGTAATCCCGCCGCCGCCTTCGGTGCCGGTGTTGAGCGTGGCACCCTCGCGGATGCGGCAGCGTGCGCCAACACTGAGACGCGTGCGCTCACCCCGGAACTTTAGATCCTGTGGCACTTCGCCGACGGTCGCAAAGGGAAAGATCACCGTCTCGTCGCCGATCTCGGTCCAGCCGGTGACAACCGCATGAGATTTGACCGTAACACCAGCGCCAAGCTTGACCTCGGACCCGATCAGCGCAAACGGCCCGATGTTGCAGCCGGGTCCCACGACCGCGCCGGGCTCAACGATGGCTGCAGCGTGGACATTTGCTGTCGGGTCAATCGTCATGCCTTGGGCACATCGAACATCGCCATGAAGGTCGCCTCGCAGGCAAGCTCGCCATCGACTTTTGCAAGACCCTCGAATTTCCAGACACGGCCACCTCCGCGCAAAGCCCGGACATGAAGCTCCAGCACATCACCGGGCACCACTTTGCGACGAAACTTGACCCCATCGACGCCCATGAAAAAGACTTTCGCGTTCTTGTCGACCAGATCCATCGAAAGCCCAACAAGGACGCCTGAGGTTTGCGCCATCGCCTCGATGATCATCACACCGGGAAAGATCGGCATGCCCGGAAAGTGGCCCTGAAACTGCGGCTCGTTAAGGGTGATGCATTTGATGCCGATACAGGACTGGTTCACAAGGATGTCGCGCACCTTGTCGATCAGCAAGAACGGATAACGGTGCGGGATGATACGTTGGATCAAGTCAAGATCGGCATGCTGCACAGGGGAGTCGATCTTGTTCATTCGCGTCTCCTGTCGCGCCACTGCGGTTGGTCGTCTTGATGACGGGACCGCGACCTTGTTTAGACCTTGCTAGCAAGTCGCTCCGGTCGGGGCAAGGCGGCGCGTCGCACCGGACGTGGTCAAGGCGTTTGCGGTGGTGCCGGCAGCGGCGTGGTGCCGTCGCCAAGGACCGCATCGACGCGGGCGATGGCGCGATCCGTCATGTCGATCTTGTCATAGGACAAGATGACGGCCTGTTTGTCCAAGATCGCGACCGCCCCGAGTTCGGTCATCAGCTCTGCCAGGATCGGAAGTGCGACATCATAAAACTTGCGCTGGTCGTCTTTGCGCTGACGCGCGATCTCCAGCCCCTTGGCGTCTTGTGCCGCGCGGATGCCTTCGGCTTTGGTGTCAAACGTCGCCGCCAGAGCGGAAAATTCGGCCGCCGGGGTTTCCGCACGACGCGCGGTCAGATCTTTCTCCTCAGCCTCAAGAGCCGCAAATATTTCGCGGTTCTCGGCCAGCAGCGCCTCTTCATCGGCCGCAGAGCGCGCGGCAGCAGCCTTGCCAAAGGCAGTTTCCAAAAATAGGCGGTCCTGATCCAGCGTGACGACCGGAGGCGCGGCGGGTGCGACCGGCGCTGATTCCTGCGCCCCGGCGGACCCCGCCAAGGCCAGCAGCATTGCCACGACATAGCCCGCCTTGCGCATCAGAACTTGGTCGAGATCGTCAGATCGAAGTTCTGCTCTTTGTCATAATCTTCTTTGATGAGTGCCTTGGAAAAGTTGAACCGCAGGGGCCCGATAGGTGTGGTCCAGAACACAGACACCCCGACCGACGATCGCAGGTTCATGCTGTCGTCGACCGATCCACCGGTTCCGGCGATGTTGTCCAAGCTCCAAACCGAGCCCACGTCAAAGAACGCACCAGCCGTGATGCCGTACTCTTCCGGCAGCCCCAACGGAAAATCGGCCTCAAAGCGCGCCACAGCGAAAACGTTGCCGCCAAGAGCGTCCGCGTTGACAGCCGTAAGGTCCCGCGGGCCGATGCCGTTGGCTTCAAAGCCACGGATCTTGCCATTGCCAAAGAAGCGTTCGTTGACGCCACTCGGCTCGTCGCCCAGCGTGCTGATCACGCCGCCCTCGAAAACCGCGCGCAGAGTGACTTCTTCGTTCAGAACACGGCGTTCTGCCAGCGCAAAGCCAGTCGTCGAGATATAGTTCGTATCCCCGCCAATCCCGGCAAACTCTTGCGAGAACCGCAAAAGCACACCGCCAAGCGGGTTGGTGCCATTGATGCGCGTATCATATTCGTAGGTATATCCCAGCGCGCTGGTCAGCAGCGCCCCGCGTGCACCTTCGGCGATGAGGATGGCGGAGCTGTCGGTCGAGACATTGAAAATCTCGTCTTGCGAGATCCGGTAGCGCAGACTGAGCCTGCCGAACTCGCTGATCGGAAACCCGATGCCGGTGTTAAACCCAAGGTTACGGGTGTCATAGAACGCATCGTCATTGTTCGTCGTGCGATAAGACCCACCAACCGTAAACGACAAGTCCCGCCCGAGAAACGCCGGTTCCGTAAAGCTGAACGAGGTATTTGCGTTGTCCGTACCGCTTGAGATATTCACGGCAAGCGCCTGACCACGGCCAAGAAAGTTGGTTTCGGAAAATCCGATGTTCAGCCCGACACCTTGCGAGGCGCCGTAGCTGACACCAAAGCTCAGCGTGCCTGTCGGCTGTTCTTCGACATCGACATTGACCACGACCTGATCGGGGTTGGTTCCGGGCTGGGCATCGACGCTGGCATCCTTGAAAAAGCCCAAGGCGCGGATGCGTTCAGCAGACTGGCGGATTTCGCGCGGATTGAAAGGGTCACCTTCGACCGAGCGGAACTGTCGGCGCACAACCTGATCAAGGGTGGTCGCATTGCCTTCGATGTCGATCCGCTCCACGAACACACGTTCGCCGCGCACCAGCACGAATTCTATGTCCAGCCGTCCGTTGCGGTCGTCGCGCGTCACGCGCGGATCGACCCGGATGAAATTCAGCCCTTTGCGCAAGGCCAGATTTTCCATCCGGGCGATGTTATTGTCGATCAGACCCGGACTCCAGGTCTGACCCGTGCTGATGCGCTGAACCGCAGCAAATTCGTCGGCATCGACACCTTCGACCTCTGATGACGTCGAGACCTCGCCGATCTTGAACATCTGCCCTTCGCGGATGCTGACGGTGACAAAGGTTGCATCGCGTTCGCGCGCGACATCGGCGCTGGCATCGGTGACCTGCACATCGGCGTAACCACGCGACAGGTAGAAATCGACCAAAAGCTGTTTATCGAGGTCCAGCCGTTCGGCAATAAAGCTGTCGCGCTGGATAAAGTTCCGCAACAGGCCCGCTTGCTTGGTTTCCAGCACTTGTCGCAGACGGCGGTCCGAAAAGGCGCGGTTGCCGACAAATGACAGACGCTCCACCTCCGCAACCCTGCCTTCGCCGATCTCAAAGACAAGGTCGACGCGATTGCCGTCTCGACGGATGATCTTTGGCTCCACGCTTGCGGCCAAACGGCCCCGCGTGCGGTAAAGTTCGGCGATGGCGGCGGCATCCGATTCGGCCATGGCAGGCGAATAGACCCTGCGCGACTGCGACTGGATCAGTTCTGCGAGCGCTTCGTCCTTGAGGCGGCGGTTGCCCTCAAAGTTGATCACGTTGATGGTCGGATATTCCTGCACGCGAATGACCAGCGTGCCGCTCTGCGGCATAAGCTCGACCGACTCAAACAAGCCCGAGTTCACGATACGCTGATAGGCATCGTTCAACTGCGCCGCAGAAACCTCCTGGCCCCGAGCGATTCCCGCATAGGACAGGATCGTCGACTGATCTACGCGTTCATTTCCTTCGATCGTCACGGCTGAAAATGCGAAAACCTGTGCGTGCGCGGGCGTGAAGAACGCGCCCGAAGCAGTTGCGGTGCCAAGAAAAAGAGACAAGAGGATGGGCCGGATACGGGCCTGACCTGCCAGAGGACGCCTGTCAAAGGACCCCAAATTCCGCACCATTTCCCTGCCCCGTCCCTGTCATTTATCTTGTAATCTGACTATCGGGAAAGACCAGCCTTGTCAAAAGGCTGCGGTCAACTTTGCAGGACTAACGAAATCTTGTGGATAAGTCTGGGGAAAACCGATTCAGAGCTGAACCAGCGTCTGGCCAAGAAAAGCACCTGCGAGCAGCCCAGCGACGACGGTAAAGCTGACAAAGATGCGATCCCAGTTCAGGCCCACCAGCAGCGACAGGCCGCGATAGCCGTTCTTGACAGTCTGCATGGCACACCTCCGAAGCGTGGAAGCTTAATCGTACGCATAAAATTAAGGCGCCAGTGTGGCGCCCCGACCGTAAGCGGGGGCGGCGTCACACACAGAACAGGTCGTTTGAAGTCGCAAAGAGCATGAGCGCAAGCAAAAGCGTCACGCCAACGGACATCAGGACGCGCAGCGCTTTTTCATTGGGCGGGCGGCGGGTAATCGCCTCATAGGCATGAAAAACGAGATGCCCGCCATCCAGCATGGGAATCGGAAAGAGGTTCAACAGCCCGATGCCCAGGGACAATGCCGCCAACGTCAGAAAGAACTTTTCGGGGCCGGCAAGTGCCGCATCCCCAATCTGTTCTGCCATGCCGATGGGGCCCGACAGATTGCAGGTGCTGATAAGGCCCGACATCATGTGCTGCAGGCCCGACAGGGCCATTACCAGCGTCGACCAGGTCTGATCGGCAGCAATTGTGACCGTTTCCCACAGACCCGGGGTCCGGGTTTGCAGATCGAGCAGGGGCGCGCTGGACAATCCGACCAGCCAACGCGTTTCAAATCCGCCTCCTTCTTTCGGCAGATCGCGCTGGCGCGGCGTCATCGTGGCCTCGAAAACCTCTCCGTCACGCCAGACTTTCAGGGTAATCGGCTTGCCATTCGTGGATTTCACGATGTCCGGCAGTTCGCCGAACGTGGCGACGGGCTTTCCGTTCGCTGCAAGAATGATGTCATCCTTGCGCAGCCCGGCATCGCCTGCTGCGGATTTCGGATGCAGGTCACCAACCATTGCGGGCGAAGGATGCGGCGCATTGATGACCAGACGCGTCCCCGCGCGTTCGATCGTCCAGTCGATCGTTGGCGTTCTGGGCAGATTGTCGAGCGCCTTGCCATAGGCGTCGCTTGTCGGCGTCTCGATCCCGGCCATTGCAAGGATGCGGTCGCCGGGTTGCAGGCCCGGGCCTTCGTAATTGGTTTGCTGCACCGCACGGACGCTGGGTGTCTCGGCAGGCACCCCCACGACCATCAGGAACGCTGCAAAGATCAAGAACCCGAGGATGAAGTTGGCAACCGGTCCCGCCGCCACCGTCAGAGACCGCGCCCAGAGGGGGGCACCAGCCATCGTGCGGCGCCGCTCCTGAACGCTGTATCCGTCCAATGCGCCCGCCTGCACCGATGAGGCATCCGCATCACCCATGAATTTCACATAACCGCCCAGCGGGATCGCGGCGACCTGCCACTTGGTGCCACGCTTGTCCATCCGACTGGCAAGTACCTTGCCAAAGCCCAGCGAGAAAACCTCGGCATGGATGCCCGTCCAGCGCCCGACGATGTAGTGGCCATATTCGTGCACGGCGATAATGATCGACAGAGCCAGAATATACACCACAACGATAAGGGCGACATCCCCTACCCCAGTAATTACCTCGATCAACGTCACACCCCTATTGCCCTATTGCCTGATGCCAGCGCGGCGGATCGCCGCTTCGCCCGCCCGTATCCTTGCGAGATGGTCCATCCGATGTACGTCCTCAAGGGTCAGCACGGCATTTCCAAGACGCATTTCGGCCGAAAGCCGGGCAAGCGTATCTTCAACCACCCCTGCCATGTCCTGAAATCCGATGCCACCCGCCAAAAAGTGATCGAGCGCGATCTCTTTGGCAGCGTTGAAGGCCGCCCCGGCCAGACCCCGGATCGCCATCACTTCGCGACACAGCCGCAACGCCGGGTAGCGGGCGAGATCGGGGGCGCGAAACGTCAGGGTCGCGACCTGCGCCAGATCAAGCCGTGCCACCGGCAGCGCAGCACGCGCGGGCCAGTTGAGCGCATAGCCGATGGAATGGCGCATATCCGGGGCGCCCAGATGCGCCATGATCGCCCCGTCGCGAAAGCCGACCATGGAATGGATCAGGCTTTCAGGGTGGATGATGACCTCGATCTGGTCCGGCTCGACGCCAAAGAACTCGCGGGTTTCGATCACCTCGAGCGCCTTGTTGAACATCGACGCGGAATCGATGGTAATCCGGCGGCCCATCGCCCAGTTGGGATGCGCCAGTGCCTCGGCCACGGTTGCGGTCGCCAGCGACTCCAGCGGCCAATCGCGCAAGGCGCCGCCGCTGGCGGTGAGGATGATACGTTCGACGGTTGCGATGTCCTCGGCGTGGAGCGCCTGAAAGATCGCGGAATGTTCAGAATCGACCGGCAGGATGCGCGCGCCATGATCGGCGGCGGCCTGCAAGATCAGCGTCCCCGCCGTTACAAGGCTTTCCTTGTTGGCCAGCGCAAGCGTGCGCCCGTGTCGCAAGGCACGCAGACCGGGCACGAGGCCCGCAGCCCCCACGATGGCGCTCATCACCCAATCGGCAGGACGGTCGGCGGCCTCGGCGATCGCGAGACTTCCGGCACCAGCTTCGATTCCGGTGCCCGACAGGGCCTCACGCAGGTCGACCAGATCGGCGGGATCGGCGCAAACAGCAACTTCTGCGCGCAACGCGCGCGCCATGTCGGCAAGCCGGACGATGTTGCGACCGCCTGTCAGTGCGACGGTCCGATACGCCGACGCCCCCCCGGCCCGCATCAACAGATCAAAGGTCTGCTCGCCAATGGAGCCCGTCGCCCCGAAAATGGACACCGAACGCATGTATCAGGGTCCGATCGGCAACGGGATGATGCGCGTCAGCACCATGATGAAGACCATCGCGCCCACCAGCGCGTCGAACCGGTCCATCAGCCCGCCATGGCCCGGGATCAGATTCGAGGAATCCTTGACCCCGGTGCGCCGCTTGATCCAGCTCTCGGCGATGTCGCCCATCTGCCCGGCAAAGGCCAGAAAGGGCGAGATCACCACAAGACCCCATTGGCCGTGGCCCGAAAGAACGAACCCCGTGCCCACCAGCACAGCCGCGATCCAGCCTGCAATGGTCCCAGACCAGGTTTTCTTTGGGCTGACCGCTGGCCAGAATTTCCGCCCGCCTAAGATGCGTCCGGCAAAGTATCCCATCACGTCCGACGCGATCACCACGCCCAATAGCCATAAAATGGCCACCGTGCCGGATTCGTCGCGCAGCACAAAGAGGCCATGCCCCGCCACCATGATGGCAAGTGCCAGCACGACCGCCGCAGATTTCTGTATGCGCGGGGTGGTGGCAAAGGCCACGCCGACAAAGGGGAAAAGCCAAAAGGCCGAGATCGAGGGCCAGCCTTCATCAAGGATGAGGCAAAGCGCTGCCAGCGCCGCCAGCATGAGGGCGATGGCAGGCGCGTCGGGTGCGGTGATATGCGCGAGTTCCCAGATCATGATACTGGTCAAAAGCGTGATCAGAACCAGAAATGACAGCCCGCCCAACCATATTTCCACCGCACCGACCACCAGCATGACGGCCGCAGAAATCAACCGGGGCTTGAGGTCTGCCCAGCGGTCTGAGGCTGTGGTCACAGGCGCGCCGCGCCAAAGCGGCGATCCCGGTTGCCAAACCGCATCAAGATCGCTTGCAATTCTGCGGGGGTGAAATCGGGCCAGAGTGTTTCGGTAAACTCATATTCGGCATAGGCCGCCTGCCACGGCAGGAAGTTCGACGTCCGCGTCTCGCCCGAGGTGCGGATCACCAGATCGGGGTCGGGCAGATGCGCCGTATCCAGCCGGTCTGCAAGTGCCGCTTCGGTCAGGGCATCGGGGTCAAAGCGGCCCTCGGCTACCTCATGGCTCACCGCGCGCACCGCCCGCAAGATCTCGTCCCGCCCTCCGTAGTTGATGGCAACGGTCAGGTTCAGACGGTTCAGGCCAGCGGTGCGCGCCTCGATCCCGGCCATCAGGCGCTGCAGTTTCGGGTCCAGCCGGGTGCGATCCCCGATAAAGCGCATGCGCACGCCTTCGGCAGACAGACGTCCCGCCTCGCGTTCGATGTAGCGGGCAAAGATCTGCATGAGGCCCAGGACTTCTTCGGTCGAGCGTTTCCAGTTCTCGGTCGAAAAAGCGTAAAGCGTCAGGTAGTGGATCCCAAGGCCCGGTGCTGCAGCCACGATCTCTTTCACACGTTCGGCGCCCTTGCGGTGACCGACGAGGCGCGGCCAGCCGCGATTGGTCGCCCAGCGGCCATTGCCGTCCATGATGATGGCAACATGTTGGGCCAGTTTGGGGCTGATCCGTTGATGGCCTTGCGGCCAGTTGTCATCTGCTGCGGCCACGCGTCACCCCTGGTTGCCAGAACTCGTCAGAAACGGCACCGCTGGGGATGCCACGCCGCACAATGACATCTCAGACCTGCATGATTTCTTGTTGCTTGTGCTCCAGCGCGCGGTCGATGGCAGTGATGGCCTTGTCGGTCAGCTCCTGTACCTCTTCGGACCACATCTTCTGGTCATCCTCGCCCATGCCCTTGGCCTTTTTGATCTGGTCCATGCCGTCGCGGCGGACGTTGCGGATCGCGACCTTGGCATTTTCAGCGTAGGTTCCGGCGACTTTGGACAACTCGCGCCGGCGTTCCTCGTTCAATTCGGGGATCGGCAGGCGGATCAGCGGGCCATCTGTGATCGGGTTGATGCCGATGCCGCTTTCGCGGATCGCCTTTTCGACCTTGGCGATCATGCCCTTGTCCCAGACGTTGATCACCACCATCCGGGGTTCCGGTACGTTGACGGTGCCCAGCTGGTTGATCGGCGTCATCTGGCCATAGGCATCCACCATGATCGGCTCCACGATCGAGGCCGAGGCGCGGCCCGTGCGGAGACTGGCGAATTCGGTCTTGAGCACGCTCATCGCGCCGTCCATGCGCCGTTGCAGCGCATCGGTGTCAATGTCCAGATCGTCAGCCATCCAAGTCATACCTCAACTGTTCGGTCGCAAAGCGTTGTCATTCTATACCAGCAAGCCCGCCAGCAGGTATACAGTGTCAGCCAAGCATCGCCTCGCCTGATAGCTCGCCGCGGCGGCGCGGGGCTTCGGCCTGCACGCGCGTGTAGGTGCCCTGCCCTGACAAGATCCCCTTAAAGCCGCCCGGTTCATCCAGGCTAAAGACGATGATCGGCAGGTCATTGTCGCGGGCCAGCGCAATCGCCGAGGCATCCATGACGCCCAGGTGTTTTTGCAAGACCTCGTCATAGGTCACGATGCCGTAGCGTTTGGCGTCGGCATGCTTTTTGGGGTCCTTGTCATAGACGCCATCGACCTTGGTGCCCTTGAAGATCGCCTGGCACGCCATCTCTGAGGCGCGCAAGGTGGCGGCGGTGTCGGTGGTGAAGTACGGATTGCCGGTGCCTGCGGCAAAGATGACGACGCGCTGCTTTTCCAGGTGTCGCACGGCGCGGCGGCGGATATAGGGCTCGCAGACCTGATCCATCGGAATCGCGCTGACGACGCGGGTAAAGACGCCGACGGCTTCGAGCGCAGACTGCATTGCCAGCGCGTTCATCACCGTCGCCAGCATTCCCATGTAGTCGGCGGTCGTCCGCTCCATCCCCTGGGCGCTGCCTTGCAGACCCCGAAAGATGTTCCCGCCGCCGATCACCATGCAGATTTCGACGCCAAGGTCACGGACCGACTTCACCTCTAGGGCGATGCGCTGCACGGTGGGGGGATGCAAGCCGTAACCCTGATCACCCATCAACGCCTCACCCGAAATTTTCAGCATCACGCGTTGATAGGTGACGCCGGTTTCGGGGCTTGGATGTGTCATGCGTTTTCTCGGATATGGTTTCGGTCTTTGGTTGCGGCGCAAAATGTCGCAAAACGTCGACAGGTTCAACCGGCGATCGGGCATGAACCCCCAGGGAGCAATGCAGCGTGGGCCGTAAATGAGCGATGCAGACCGGATTGCCCAGATCTCGCGGACAGCACCCGTGCTGATTGCCGGACCGACCGCCAGCGGCAAATCCGCCCTGGCGATGGCGCTTGCCCGGCGCGACGGACGCCTGATTGTCAATGCGGACGCCTTGCAGGTTTACGGCGCATGGCGGCTGTTGACCGCCCGCCCTTCGGTGGCGGACGAGGCAGAGCTTGCGCACGCGCTTTATGGCCATGTCGGAAAAGACGCCGCCTACTCGGTCGGCCACTGGCTGCGTGACGTGGCACCGCTGTTGGCGCGGCCAGTGGTGATCGTCGGCGGGACTGGACTCTATTTTTCGGCCCTGACCGAGGGATTGGCAATCATTCCCGACATCCCGCCCGACGTGCGCAGAGACGCGGATATGCGGCGCATGGCCGGGGATGTGGCGGGCATGATTTCCGACCTTGATCCGTTGACGGCAGGCGGGATCGATTTGGCCAACCCGGCCCGCGTTCAGCGCGCTTGGGAAGTCTGGCGCGCGACCAGTCGGGGACTGGCGGACTGGCAAAAAGAGACCGGGCCGGGGGTTTTGCCGCTGAGCGAGGCGCAGGCTTTTGTGCTGTTGGCCGAGCGCGATGTCTTGAACCCCCGAATCGATGCACGGTTCGAGCGCATGATGGCTGCCGGGGGCCTCAACGAGGTGCGCGCAAACAAAAACGACTATGATGCGGCGCAGCCATGGGCGCGCGCCATCGGAGCAGCGGAACTGATGGCGCAACTGAACGGCGATCTGCTTCCAACAGAGGCCGTTGCGCGGGCCAAACAAGCCACGCACCATTATGCCAAGCGTCAGCGTACCTGGTTTCGCTCCCGGATGCGGTCTTGGAACGGGCTGAGCGTTCTTTAGCAAACAAAAACTGAGGCTTGATTGTCGTGCTGATTTACATAATTGTGTTTCCTGGATACGAGTGTTTCGAATTTCTGGACATTTAGCTGGGCAGATAAGACTGGATTGCGCGCCGCATTTGACGCGTGCCAAAGCTGGCACCCGTTTTCGTGAATTTTTCGCTTGGGTTCGCGCGGTTTCCCGGTCTATCTCTTGGCGGTCAGGACGACAACGTCAGGGCGAGGGGCATGCAGAACGCGACGAACATCTCTCAGCTGCGCCTTGTAGCAATCCCGCGGCTTGCCGCCGGGGGCCGTTGGCGTGTCGAGGCGATGCGGTCGCTGTCCGAGCCTTGCTTGCTGTGGTTCACCAAAGGTCAGGGCCGGATCACGCTGCAAGGCTCTACGCGCGGATATACCACCCATAATGCCATTTTTATCCCGGCTGGGACCATGCACGGGTTCGAGGCCGGCCCGCAGGTCTTCGGGACTGCCGTCTTTTTTGGTCGCGACTGCGATGTCACCCTGCCCCGCGAGGTCCAGCATCTGCGGATCCGCGAGGTTCACGCGCAGCAGGAACTGAACATCATCCTTGATGCGATTCAGCGCGAAATGGATAGCACCAGTCCCGCGCATGAACGTGCGACCCGGCACTATCTGGGCCTGCTCGGGGTCTGGCTGGAACGCCAGACCGCGCGTACCGCGCCTGAACAGACACGGCCGGATGCGTCGCGCCGACTGGTCGCGCGCTACACATCGCTGCTTGAGCGGGATTTCCGCAACGGTCTGGGCGTCAGCCACTTTGCCGAACAACTCAGTGTCACGCCGACACATCTGACCCGGTGCTGCCAGCAGGCCTGCGGTCGTCCGGCGTCGCAGCTTTTGCAGGACCGCAGGATCTTTGAGGCCCGCAAGCTTTTGGCGGAAACGAATTTGCCGGTCAGGCGAATCGGCGAGATGCTTGGTTTCAACTCTGCCGCATATTTCACACGGGCGTTTCAGCACGTGACCGGGAAATCGCCAACCGCCTTTCGCCGCGCGCCCTGAGGCAGATTCAGAGACTTTCCGGTGGTGAAAATCTGAAGATCTTTGCAAACCGTCGGGGGCGTGAGTCCCGTTCAAAATCATGTCCGCCTGTAGACATTCGCAAAACGACCATCATGTGTCGCTCATGGATCATCTTGGTCGCAAAACTGTGATGAACTGTTGAAAGCGGGCGTTGACGGCATGGTAAAAAAGATGCGCAATGACCCATGGACGGTGCAAAGCCTATCCCCGAGCCTGCTGGGATCCCGCGTCGCGGAAGATCGGCAAGTGCGGGGCCTCATCAACTGCGTACCGCACGCAAGAAACGTAAAAAAAACCAAACGTCAGGGAGACTGATATGACTGATACCAATACTGCCGCAGGTGCGCTGCATCCGGCTGCCACCATGTTTGCCGAAGAGCACCGCAGCGGCCAGATCAGCCGGCGCGAGTTCCTTTCCCGGACCACTGCACTGGGTGTGTCGGCTGCTGCAGCCTACGGCCTGATCGGCCTGCCGGCACCTGCCCAAGCTCAGGACGCCAAAGTCGGCGGCATCGTCCGCTGCGCCATGGAAGTCAAAGCTCTGAAAGACCCACGCACCACTGACTGGCCGCAGATTGCCAACGTCTATCGCGGCTGGCTGGAATACCTGATCCAGTATAATGCGGACGCCACGTTCGAAGGCCGCCTGCTGGAAAGCTGGGAGGCCAATGCCGACGCCACGGAATACACCCTCAGGGTCCGTCCGGGCGTGACCTGGAACAACGGCGACGCCTTTACCGCCGATGACGTGGTGCGCAATATCACGCGCTGGTGCGATGGCACGGTCGACGGCAACTCCACGGCCTCGCGCTTTCCGGGCCTCGTGAACCCAGATACCAAAACTCTTCGCGATGGCGCGGTGGTCAAGGTCGACGACATGACCGTCAAGCTGATGATGTCGCAATCCGATGTCGCCGTGGTGCCGAACATTGCCGACTATCCTACGGCGTTGGTGCATTCGTCCTATGTCGAGGGCTCTGATCCTTCGACAAACCCCATCGGCACCGGTCCTTATATCCCACAAGAGGTGTCCGTGGGTCAGCGTGCCATACTGGTCCGCGCACCGAATCATACCTGGTGGGGTGGCACCGCACCGCTGGACGAAGTCCATTACATCGACTTTGGCACCGACCCGTCGGCCATGCTGGCGCTTGCCGGTTCGGACGAGATCGACACCAACTATGAAACCACCGGCGATTTCATCGAGCAGATGGACGGTCTAGGCTGGACCAAGGTTGAAGCGGTCACGGCAGCGACCATCGTGGTGCGGATGAACGCGGCCTCGAGCGATCTTTACAAGGACAAGGCCGTTCGTCAGGCGTTCCAGAAGGCAGTCGATCTGGGCGTCGTTCTGGAACTTGGCTATAATGGCCTTGGCACCATTGCAGAAAACCACCACGCCTGCCCGGTCCATCCTGAATATGCAAAAATTCCCCCGCAGACGGTTGATACCGCGGGCCTCAAGCCCGCACTCGAAGCTGCCGGTCTGGCCGACACCGAGTTCGAAGTGATCTCGCTGGACGATGGCTGGGAGGCCAACACCACGGCTGCCGTCGTGTCGCAACTGGTCGACGCAGGCGCCAAGGTGAAACACACCGTGATGCCGGGATCGACATTCTGGAACGACTGGCAGAAATACCCGTTTTCGTCGACTACCTGGAACCACCGCCCGCTGGCGGTAATGAACATGAGCCTTGCCTATACCTCCACCGGCTCGTGGAATGAAACCGGCATGGCGAACCCGGAGTTCGACGCCGCCATGACCGCAGCACTGTCCCTTGCTGATGCCGACGCCCGTCGCGAACAGATGGTGATCCTTGAGACAATCCTTCAAGACGAAGGCTTCATTATCCAGCCGTTCTGGCGCTCGCTCTTTCACCACAACAAGGAAGGCGTGAACGTCGAAATTCACCCGTCCAACGAGCATCAGCACTACAAGTGGTCGGTCGCCTGACCAATGTCGCGCGAAAGGGGGTGCTGCTTTGGCAGCACTCCCGATCGATCCTCCATCTTGCGCGTCCGGGCCGACTTGCCCCTGAACCTTGTCGCTCCGGCGCAATGAGGGTTTGAACATGCTGATTTTCATCGTGCGACGGTTCGGCCTGATGGTGCTTACGGCCATTTGCCTGACCTTCGTTGTGTTCTTTCTGACAAACCTGCACCCCAACCTTGAAAAGCTTGCACGAACCGAGGGCTCGGTCCGCATGACCGACGAGGCCGTCGATTCGTGGATCATCGAAAATGGCCATGGCGGGTCTGTCTTTGGCCGATATGCCCAATGGATGGGTATGGTGCCGGGGTGGGTCCGCACGGATGACAAAGGGGTCACGCGCGGGCGGTGTATCGATGACGGCATGGCGACCGAAGTGGCGCCGCGATATTGCGGTATTTTACAGGGTGACTGGGGTTTCTCGACATTCTTCAAAAAGCCGGTGTTCTCGGCGGTGATGGAAAAACTGGGCGCGACCGCTTGGCTGATGCTGGCGGTGATGCTGGTGATGGTGCCCGCCTCGCTGTTGATCGGCGTTATTTCCGGGATGCGCGAAGGATCCCGCACCGACCGGGTGCTGTCGACCTTTGCAATCGCGTCGACGGCCACCCCGGAATATGTGTCCGGCGTCGTCTTGGTGGCGATCTTTGCGTCAGCCACGGCCGGGATATCACCGATCCTGAAAGACTGGGGCTGGATCGAGGACAAAACGCTGTTTCTGGGGTCTTCCACCTCTGCGCTGGACGATATCACGTTCTGGAACTTCGCCCTGCCGGTGATGACCATAGCCCTTTACGGCATCGGCTACATCGCCCGGATGACCCGTGCGTCGATGACCGAGGTAATGACCCAGCAATACATCCGCACCGCGCGTCTGAAGGGGGTGCCCTTTGGCGGCGTCGTGGTCAAACACGCCCTGCGCAACGCGCTGATCGCACCCTTTACGGTGATCATGCTGCAGTTTCCGTGGCTTTTGAACGGCGTCGTCATTGTCGAGTCCCTGTTCAACTACAAGGGCTTTGGCTGGACGCTGGTTCAGGCCGCCAGCAACAACGATATCGAGCTGTTGCTGGGTTGTTCCGTGGTGGCCGTGTTCGTCGTTCTGGTGACGCAGCTGATATCCGACATCGGCTATGTGTTCCTCAATCCCCGTATCCGGCTTAGCTGAGGAGACCCCGATGGAAGCGCTCACCTGGACCGGAACGGCCGGAACCCTCCTCAACCCCATCTTGTTTGCTGCGTTGGCCGCATTGGCCGTGGCTGTTCTCGGGCAACTTGTCCTGGGGCTCTTTGCAGGCGCCTCTGTCAGCGCCACGATGCAAGGCGGCACGCTGGTCGCCCGGCGCAGTCTCTTCGACTACGCAGCCCTTGCCGTGCGCTACATCGGCCTTCTGATCATCGGCCTGATTTTGATCTATCTCGTGGTCGGCATCGTGATGCCGGGCCTGCCCGCCAAGGGGATCATCGGCGCCGCTGCGATGCAGTTCCTGCCGGTCTGGATCGCGCTGATCGCGACCTTTGCGGCCTGCATCACCTTCAAGCGCAAGCTGGGCCTGCTCGGCAAGCTTTTTGACAGCCCGGTCGGCATGGTCGGGTTCGCGCTGGTGATGTTCTGGGTGTTCACGGCAATCTTTGCCGACCTGATCATCACGATGGACCCGATCAAGCAGTTTGGCAAAGTCAAGAACGTCGCCCCCGGCATGCCGCTCAAGGAGGTGGTCGATGGCCAATACGCCTACTTTCTGCTGGGGGCAGATCACCTTGCCCGCGACGTGTTCAGCCGGGTCGTGATGGGCGCGCGCCGCGTGCTGACCATCGCCCCTGCGGCTACGGCATTTGCCTTTATGGTGGGGGTCACGCTTGGCCTGCCTGCGGGTTACTTCGGCGGCAAGCTCGACACGATCTTGTCCTTCATCGCCAACCTCGTCTTGGCCTTTCCGGTGATCTTGCTCTTTTACTTGCTGGTCACACCGGAAATCCGCGTCACCGGGATCCCGATCTATCTCGCGGCGGTGCTCTTCATCTTTCCGGTCATCTTCATGTGCATCCTGTTCCAGTCGCGATTTTTCACCGACCCGCCAAAGCGGAACCTCTATGTCGGCGCGACGCTGGTGATCGGGCTCTGGGCCTATTCGGGACTGGCCTTCAACGCCGACCCGCTTGGCATCTGGTCGATGGAGCCGAACCTTCTGAACGTGTTCGTGTCCGTGGTGTTCGTGAACTCGCCCACCGTGTTCCGGATCGTGCGCGGCATCGTGATGGACCTCAAGGCGCGCGACTACGTGGCCGCAGGCATGACGCGCGGCGAAAGCCCGTGGTACATCATGCTGTGGGAAATCCTGCCTAACGCCCGTGGGCCACTGATCGTCGATTTCTGCCTGCGCATCGGCTACACGACAATCCTTCTGGGAACACTCGGCTTCTTTGGCCTCGGTGTGTCGCCGGAATCCCCTGACTGGGGTTCCACCATCGACGACGGGCGCAAGCTTTTGTCGCTCTATTTGCATCCTGCCGTCACCCCTGCCCTTGCCTTGATGAGCCTGGTTCTTGGCCTCAACCTGCTGGCTGACGGCCTGCGTGAAGAAAGCCTGAGAGACTGATGCGCATTTTCTGTTCATGAAATATCCCGGGGGTCCGGGGGCTGGCCCCCCGGTTCCGCACCCAGCATAATCGCGAGGCTGCCATGTCTGATACCACTTGGGACCCGTCTCAACCGATCCTCGAGATCAACAATCTCTCGATCAGCTTTTTCACGCGGCTGCGCGAAATTCCTGCCGTGATGGATTTTTCCTGCACTGTCCGTGCAGGCGAATCGATGGGGCTGGTGGGCGAGAGCGGCTGCGGCAAATCCACCGTGGCACTGGCGGTCATGCGCTATCTGGGCAAGAACGGGCGCATCACTGGTGGGTCGATCAAGTTCAAGGGTCGCGACCTCACCAACATGGATGACGAAGCCCTGCGCATGATCCGCGGCTCGGAAATCGCGATGATCTACCAAGAACCGATGGCATCGCTGAACCCCGCGATGAAGATCGGCGCGCAACTGGCCGAAGTGCCGATGATCCACGAAGGCATGTCCAAGGCCGACGCGTGGAAGCTTGCGCGCCAGATCGTGGCGGACGTGCGCCTGCCCGACCCCGACCGCATCATCAACGCCTATCCCCACCAGCTTTCGGGTGGCCAGCAGCAGCGTATCGTCATCGCGATGGCGCTGATGTCCAAACCCGCCCTTCTGATCCTGGATGAGCCAACGACAGCACTTGATGTGACCGTCGAGGCGGGGATCGTCGATCTTGTCCGGGCGCTGAGCGAAAAGTACGGCACGTCAATCTTGTTCATCAGCCACAACCTTGGCCTGATCATGGATGTCTGCGACCGGATTTGCGTGATGTATTCGGGCGAGGCGGTGGAAACGGGCGACGTGGCCGAAGTCTTCGACACCATGCGCCACCCCTATACCCAAGCGCTGTTCCGCTCGATCCCGCTGCCCGGTGCCGACAAGAACTCGCGCCCCCTGATCTCTATTCCCGGCAACTTTCCTCTGCCGCATGAACGCCCGCCGGGATGCAATTTCGGACCGCGCTGCGACTACTTTCAGGCCGGGCGCTGCGATGCGGGCGACGTGCCGATGTCGCCCATTCCGGGCGGCGACCGTCACGAATCGCGCTGCGTGAAGTGGTCCGAGATCGACTGGGATGCCCCGCCGCCCATAAAGGCCGTAAAGAAAAAGGCCGAACTCGGCAGGGTCGTCCTGAAGATGGAGGACCTCAGAAAATACTATTCCGTATCGGGCGGTGCTTTTGGCGGCGGCACCAAGAAAGTCGTCAAGGCCAATGAGACGCTGAGTTTCGAGGCCCGCGAGGGCGAAACACTTGCAATTGTGGGCGAATCCGGCTGCGGCAAGTCCACCTTTGCCAAGGTGCTGATGGGGCTGGAAACCGCGACCTCTGGCTCGATCATGCTGTTTGATGAAAACGTCCAGTCCACGCCCATCCAGCAGCGCAACACCGACACTGTCAGTCAGGTGCAGATGGTGTTCCAGAACCCGTTTGACACGCTGAACCCGTCGATGAACGTGGGCCGCCAGATCATCCGCGCGCTTGAGATCTTCAAATACGGCAAATCAGACGCCGAACGCAGCGCCCGCATGCTCGAACTGATGGATCTCGTGAAGCTGCCCCGCGCCTTTGCCGAGCGTATGCCCCGCCAGCTCTCCGGTGGCCAGAAACAACGCGTCGGCATCGCCCGCGCCTTTGCCGGTGGTGCCAAGGTCGTTGTGGCCGATGAACCGGTATCAGCACTCGATGTGTCGGTGCAGGCCGCGGTAACCGATCTCTTGATGGACATCCAGCGCGAGAACAAGACAACGCTCTTGTTCATCAGCCATGACCTCAGCATCGTGCGCTACCTCAGCGACCGCGTCATGGTGATGTATCTGGGCCACGTGGTCGAAATGGGCACCACCGATCAGGTGTTCAATCCGCCCTATCACCCCTATACCGAGGCGCTTTTGTCAGCCGTGCCGATCGCCGACACCAAGGTGATCCGCAAACGCATCGTGCTTGAAGGCGACATTCCCTCGGCAATGAACCCACCGCCCGGTTGCCCCTTCCAGACCCGTTGCCGGTGGAAATCGCAGGTGCCGAACGGGCTGTGCGACACCGAAATGCCGCCGGTTCAAATTCTGGAAGGCGGGCATCAGATCAAATGCCACCTGAGCAGAGAGATCTTCGCGACGATGGAACCGGTGATCAAGATCGCGGCGGAGTAAAGCAAGGCTCAGGCGGGCTTGTTGTCCGCCCGCGCAGATGTTTTGACTTGGGGATAGATCGTCTCGCCGCGCATCAGCATCGCAACAAAGCTTTCGATCTTTCGTTTGCGCCCAACCTCAGTTTTCATGTTGTGTGTCAGAAACGCCAACGCAAAACGGTTCTGCGCGCGGAGTTTTCCAAGCATTTCTTTGGCTTGCGGCTCGGCGTCGATGGCATGTTGCAGGTCACCGGGAAATTTCATGTTCTTCCCGCTTTGATACGCCTTGTCCCAACGACCATCGGCTTTGGCCGCTTCAACATGCTTTAGCCCATGATCTGTCATCCTGCCTTGGTCGACGAGACGGGCAACGGTCGCGACATTGATCTGGCTCCAGATGCTTTTGCGGCCGCGCGTTGTGTAGCGCTGCAAATAGCTCTTGTCGTCAAAGCCTTTGCGGATCGCGTCGATCCATCCCCAGCACAGCACGACTTCTATCGCCTGCATTGGGGTGATCGACGGCAGACCTGAAGCAACCTTATGGATCTTGATCCAGACGTCGTCTTGGGTGTCATGATGCGCCGAAAGCCACTGATGAATACCATCAGCGTCGACGAACTCATGTATCTTGGCGGGGTCGACAATGACGGGTCCCAAGGTGCCACCTTTTTGGCGGAAGGTACGACGAGACTACCCCAAAATGGCCAGAACGTAATTCTGCGTCTCGTCATAGGGCGGGATGCCGTCATGTTCCTCGACCGCACCCGGGCCTGCGTTATAGGCCGCCAGCGCCAGTCGCCAGGTGCCGAATTTATCATACATCATGCGCAGATAGCGCGCGCCACCGTCAAGATTTTCGGACGGGTTGTCGATATCGACGCCAAGCCGTATCGCCGTCGCAGGCATCAGTTGCGCCAGCCCGGTCGCCCCCTTGGACGAAACCGCCGTCGGGTTCCAACCAGATTCTTGCTGAACGAGCCGCAGGAACATGTCTTCGGGGACGCCATGCTTGGCTGCGGCGGCCTTCGCCACCTCGATGTATTCGCCGCGATAGCTGCCGCTGTAACGGGGTGCAACGTCGTCCGCTGCACTGGCGGCTTTTTTCTTCTTGGCGTTCGGCGTCAAACGTTCCGAGCCGCTGTATTGCTTGGACAGGCGCCCGTCCAACAGTTCGGCTTGGGAGCCGAATATGGCATTGCGGGACTTTGACGATCCACTAAGGCTCAACCCTTCGGCAAACGCAGGCGGGCCGCCAAAGAGCAGCGCAAGACACACCAATGAAAGCGCTCTCTTGCGCCGTGCGACCGTCAGCATCCCACACCCTATGGCAGACAACTCACGAGACGCATCAGCGCCCCCCAGTTCCGCAGTATAGGGCTTTTGGACGTCCGTTCCAGTCCCGTGATTGCTGGACTGCACAAGCCTCGGCAAAGATCAGCGGACCTCTGCAAGTCGCTCGGTGTTGGTTGCGAGGTCCTGTCTGGAACGCTATAGGATTTTGTTAACCAAACTTGGCGAACCTGCCAGGGCATAGGGAATCAGGGAGCGCGCTATGGCGGGGTCGGTCAACAAAGTTATCATCGTCGGCAATCTGGGGCGCGACCCTGAGGTGCGCAGCTTTCCCAATGGCGGCAAAGTCGTGAACTTGCGGATCGCCACATCGGAATCTTGGCGCGACAAAGCCAGTGGCGAACGCAAGGAACGCACCGAATGGCATTCTGTCGCGATTTTCAACGAGGCGCTTGGCAAGATCGCGGAACAATACCTGAAAAAGGGCTCGACGGTGTATATCGAGGGCCAGCTGGAAACGCGCAAATGGCAAGACCAGTCCGGTGCAGATCGCTACACGACAGAGGTGGTGTTGCGCCAGTTCCGTGGCGAACTGACATTGCTCGGCGGCCGCGATGGCGGATCTGGCAGTTCAGGTGGCTATGAAGATCGCGGCGGCAATGATGATTTTGGCGGCCAGTCTGGTGGTGGTTCCAGCGGCGGCGGTCGTTCAAGTTCTGCGGGCGCAGGCGGCAGCCGGTCTGATCTCGATGACGAAATTCCGTTCTGAGTCCCCTCGGGTCTGACAGCTTTGGTGCTGCCGGGCGGGTGTAGGTGATGGACCGAACTTGGACGCGGTCCAGACACCGGGCATGGTATTGATGCGCGCGCGCCCGCTTGATCGGCAGGCCTGTCACGACGGCTGGACCTTGCGCAATATTTCCCTATATAATCGCTCAGGAACAAGAGACGGTCAGTCCGGGCGAGAATAACATGACGCACCAGCCACAGGAAAAGATCGAAGGCGCACCTTTGATCCGACCCTCCAGCACCGAACATCCGCTCTATCAGACCGTGGTAGATGCCTGCCGGACGGTGTTTGATCCCGAGATTCCGGTCAACATCTTTGACCTTGGTCTTGTATACACCATCGACATCGACCCTGAGAGCGCCGTTGACATCACCATGACACTGACAGCGCCCGGCTGCCCCGTTGCGGGCGAAATGCCCGGTTGGGTCGCAGATGCCGTTGGATCGGTTGCCGGGATCAAGCAGGTCGACGTGCAGATGACATTCGATCCGCCCTGGGGCATGGAGATGATGTCGGACGAAGCCAAGCTGGAACTTGGGTTCATGTAGGCAAGTCTGAGAGGTTGCGGACCAATATGGCAAGCTACTAGACTTGCATTTTAGCATTGCAATCTAATAGACTTGCATTTTGCCATTGCAAGCCTTATAACTTGCGGATGGAGCCTATTGCCACAGTCCTTACCGGAGATCTGATTGCCTCAACCCAAGCCGGGCAGGCGGCGGTTGATGGTGCGATGGAAGTGCTTGAAGGCATAGCGACGCATGAGGCGGAAATCAGCGGGCTTGATATTCGTTTTGCCCGCTTTCGCGGTGATGGCTGGCAAATGTACTGCCCAGACGCGGCACGCGTGTTTCGCTTGACCGTCTTGGTGCTGGCCAATCTGCACAGCCGCCCTGCCCTCGCCCAGACCCGAATTGCGGTTGCGACGGGTGGAGTGTCTGTTCTTCCTCAGTCTGGACTCGCAAGTGCAAGTGGCGACGTTTTTATCTCATCCGGTCGCGAACTGGATGACATGACAACTGATCGGCTTGTCTTTTTCAGCCAGACTGCAGACGCAAAATGGCAAAGGCCGCTGTTTTCCTACCTGGACTGGCAATCGTCCCGCTGGTCGCCCCAACAAGCCGAAGCAATAGCATTGGCATTCCGCTGCAATCCACCCGAACCACGCAAATCAGCCGAGGAACTTGGCATCAGTCGCCAAGCCTTCAAGGCACGCCTGGACGGTGCGGGATATGAACCGTTGTGGGACGCGAATCGTCCTTTCAACCCAGGCGAATGGTTTGCAGCATGATCGAAACCTTCACAGCCCTCCTTTTCGCCCACACCCTTGCCGACTTTCTGTTCCAGACCAACTGGATGGTGCAAAACAAACGCCAGACACTGCCGATGCTGGCCCATATCGCAGTAGTGCTGGCGACGGCGATTGTCATGACCGGAAATCTGCACCCGCTGATCTTCGTTCTGGCGGCTGTTCACATGGCGATAGACGCCGTTAAAGCCGCGTATTTCCCGCCCCGCTTGCGCCCCTTTCTGGTCGATCAAGCAGCGCATCTGGCCAGCATCATCGCCGTTGCCGCCCTGCAGCCCGATTTGTGGGCAACGGGCATTTGGGCAAACACCCCATGGCTTATCAGCGTCATGGTCCTGCTGGCAGGCCTGATCCTTGTCACTCAGGCGGGCGGCTATGCCATTGGCATGCTGATGCAGCCTTGGGCGGACGACACGCCATCGGGCCTACGCAATGGGGGCCGCGTCATCGGCACGCTGGAGCGGGGGTTGATCTACGTGCTAATTCTGACCGGTCAAGCGGCTGGTATCGGCTTTCTGATCGCCGCAAAATCGGTGCTGCGCTTTGGTGCGGTGAAAGACGAAGGCAAGCTCAGCGAATATGTCATCATCGGTACGCTTGCATCCTTTGGCTGGGCCATCATCGTGTCGGCGGGCGTGGTTGCCCTGTTAACGCTGCTGCCTTCCCTTGGAATTCCCGATCTGCTACCCTAGTTATATGTAAAGCGAGGCTCCCATGTTCGCACTTCCCGGCAAAGCCGCCGTCACCATGACCCCAACCGCCGCCGCACAAATCGCGCGGCTGATGGAAAAGCAGGGCTCTTCCGGCTTGCGCATCGGTGTCAAGAAGGGTGGCTGCGCAGGCATGGAATATACCATGGACTACGTGTCGTCGGTCAACCCGCTGGACGAGGTCGTCGAACAAGACGGCGCACGCGTGATGATCGCCCCGATGGCGCAGATGTTCCTGATCGGCACCGAGATCGATTACGAGATCGACCTGCTGGCTGCCGGATTCAAGTTCCGCAATCCGAATGTGGCCGAGGCCTGTGGTTGCGGCGAGTCGATCAAGTTCAAGGATGTTGCGGCGGAGTAGCCTGCATCGCGTGCACGGTGACGCAACCAGCACTGCCTGAGCGTGCCTCCGGCGGGGATATTTTTCCGAATGTGAAGCGGCAAAGGCTTTCCCTTTGGTCGACCGCGCGCTACCCCTGAGGCGATAGTCGACGGAGGATCATCATGCGCAAACTCGCCGCAGGCAACTGGAAGATGAACGGCTTGGCCGCAAGCTTGTCCGAGGTGGCCGCGCTGATCGGGGCCCATCCGGGGCCCGCCTGCGACATCGTGCTGTGCCCGCCCGCCACCTTGCTGGCGCAGATGGCGTGGGCGGCGCGGGGTTCGGCGCTGGGACTTGGCGGGCAGGATTGCCATGCCGACATGTCAGGCGCCCATACCGGCGACATCTCGGCCGCAATGCTGAAGGATGCCGGCGCCACATACGTCATTGTTGGACATTCCGAACGCCGCGCAGATCATGGCGAGACGGATGCCGAGGTGCGGGCCAAGGCCGCGACGGCGATCGCGGCGGGTCTGACGGCGATTGTCTGCATCGGCGAGACCGAAGCAGAGCGGGATGCAGGCCGCACCTTGGACGTGGTCGGCGCGCAACTGGCCGGATCGGTCCCGGATGGCGCACAATCGGCGACGCTGGTGGTCGCTTATGAGCCTGTATGGGCCATCGGCACGGGTCGCACCCCGACACTCGCCGAGATTGCCGAAGTGCATGCCTTCGTGCGCACGCGCCTGACCGAACGGCTGGGGGCGATGGCCAAGGAGGTGCGACTTCTGTACGGCGGCTCGGTCAAGCCGTCGAATGCGCCCGAGATTTTCGCCCTAGCCAATGTCGACGGGGCCCTGGTCGGGGGCGCAAGCCTCAAAGCTGCCGATTTTGGCGCCATCGTCGTGGCACTCGCCGCGTGACGACAGGGTCATGTCGCGAGTGGACCAGACGCCACAATGGTGCGGACGTAGCAAGATGAGATGACCCTTTCAGCAACGACCCCCACCCGCGGGCTTTTGGCCGCAAATCTCATTTGCCTTGCCTCGATGATGATCTGGGCGGCAGGTCTGCCGGCGGCGGACCTGATCGTGCCCCATATGCCGCCTGTGGCGCTGACGGCAGCGCGCGCGACGCTGGCGGCGTTGGTTCTGGTTCCGATCTGGTGGGCAGTTGAGGGCACCGGCACGCTTGGCAATGCCAACTGGCGGCGCGGGGCCTGGGTCGGTTTTGTGGCCCTGGGCCTGGCGTCGGTCTTTGTGATCATCGCGCTGACGCTGACCGATGCCGTCACGGTCGCGATCGTGACCGCAACCATGCCGGTGGCGGGGATCGCGCTGGAATGCCTTGCCGACCGGCGTCCTTTTACGCGCGCGCTGGCGGTGGGTCTGATCCTGTCACTGGCGGGCGGGCTGATCGGACTGTCCGGCGGGGTGACCAAGGTCGATCTGGGGCTTGGGGCATTGGCCGCACTGGCCTCGGTCATCTGTTATACTTGGGGCTCACGCGAGACCGTGCGCGCATTTCCCGCTCTGACGCCGCTGGGCCGCAGCGCGATCACGGTGGCGGGGGCCGCGGTCGTGATGCTGATCGCAGCCTGTGCGGATGGCCTTCTGCGTGATGTCTGGCCCGATTGGTCCGCGATTGGCCTGCGCGAGCTGTTCGGGCTTGCCGTTTTCGGCATTGGCTCGATGGCCGTCAGCCAGCTTTTGTGGATCATTTCGGTGGGCCGGATCGGCATCGGTGCGGCGAGCCTGCATATGAATGCCGTGCCATTTTATGTGATGCTGATCGTGTTCCTGACGGGCGGCGCGTGGAACTGGTGGCAAAGCTTGGGGGCAGTGATCGTCGTTGCGGGTGCGCTGATCGCGCAAGGCATGCTCAAGCTTCGTGCATGACGCAATGGACAGACTGCACCAATCGCCGACCGAGCCAGGCTTTGTCCAGAACCCCTATCCGTTTTATGAACGCGCCCGTGCGATGGGGCCATTCTTTCGCTGGGCCGAATATGACCTGACCTGTACAGGCAATGCGGCAGCCGTGACGGCGATCTTTCGCGACCGCCGCTTTGGCCGCGAGGCGCCTGTCGAACTGGCCGTCGCCATTCCTGCGCACCTCGCGCCCTTTTACGCCGTCGAGGCGCACTCCATGCTGGAGCTGGAACCACCGCGCCATACGCGCCTGCGCGGCCTGGTGCTGCGGGCCTTTACCTCGCGCCGGATTGCCGCGCTGGCACCCGAAATTGCCACGCTGTGCCATCGCTTGATCGACACATTTCCCCCCGGACAATTCGACCTTTTGCAACACTTTGGAACCCGGCTGCCCGTGATCATCATCGCGCGGCTTTTGGGGGTTCCGCAGGATCGCTGCGACGACCTCTTGCAGTGGTCCAATGCGATGGTCGGCATGTACATGGCCGGTCGATCCCGCGCGCGCGAAGATGCAGCGGTTGCGGCGACCGAGGCTTTCGTCGCCTTTTTGCGCGGCTATATCGAGGCGCGCCGAACCAGCCCTGCCGATGATCTGATCACCCACCTGATTGCCGCCGAAGAGGCCGGAGAAAAACTGACGACGGACGAGCTGATCTCGACCTGCATCCTGTTGCTCAATGCCGGGCACGAAGCGACGGTCCATACGATCGGCAATGGCGTGAAGGCGCTGCTTGCGGCGGCGACATCCCCTGCAGCGCTGGCCCCGGAGGCGATCGAGGCGACGGTCGAGGAAATCCTGCGTTTTGACCCGGCGCTGCATATGTTCACGCGCTGGGCCTACGAAGATGTCGACGTGATGGGGCACAAATTCCGGCGTGGCGATCAGGTGGCATTGCTGCTCGCGGCGGCGAACCGCGATCCGGGGGGGTGGGACCGACCGCATCGCTTTGACCCCGCGCGACCCGTCAAACCCCATGCCAGTTTTGGCGCCGGTCTGCATTTCTGTGTCGGCGCGCCGCTGGCCCGGCTGGAGTTGCAGATCGCGCTGCCGATCCTGTTTCAACGCCTGCCTGGCTTGCGCCTGACCGAACCGCCCCGATACGCCGATGTCTACCACTTCCACGGGCTCGAAAGGTTGATGGTTCAGGCGTCTTAAGCCTTTCACCTTTGCGCAAATATCCCACGGGGGTCCGGGGGTGTGGAACCCCCGGCACCACTACAATGGCAAGACTGTCGTCGCCTTGATCTCTTCCATGCTCAGCAGTGCGGTCACGTTGTAAATCCGCACCTCGGAAATCAGCGCCTGATAAAACGTGTCATAGGCTCGCGCATTCTTGACACGGACCTTCAGGATGTAATCGATGTCACCCGCCAGCCGATGCGCCTCCAGAACCTCGGGACGGGCCTGCAGCGCCCGCAGAAACTTGCGTTGCCACTCCGCCTCATGCTCCGAGGTGCGGATCAGCACGAAAAAGCACGCCTCGAGTCCCAGCGCCTCGGGATCAAGGATGGCGGTCTGGCGCAGGATCACGCCTTGTTCTTTCATCCGGCGAATGCGGTTCCAGACCGGTGTCTTGGATGACCCCACCTTGCGGGCAATTTCGTCCAAGGACTGTTCGGCATCGCTTTGCAGTTCAGAGAGGATCTTCCGATCCAGATCATCCAATTGGGCCGCCATTCGCCAGATAACCCCCACTGTGGAACCACATTCCAAGGTGCTGCAGTATCGGAACAATCTTCCTTATCTGCAAGCACATCTGGCCCAGCGATAGGAAAATCTCCTATATTGAACCGGTATGAACGCGTTGCTTCATGCCTCCCCGTAACGCTCAAACTCGAAAGGTGCTGCCATGACCCGCAGATTTACCCCGAAAGTCGTGACCGCCAATGATCTGCGGTTGGGGGATGTTGTCTATTTGACCGCCGACGACACGTGGTCGCGCCAGCACCATGAGGCAGAGCTGATCGAGGACGAGGCGCATGCGCAGATGCGGCTTTTGCACGGTGCGGCGCAGCGGCAGGCGGTTGTTGGCGTCTATCTTGCCGACGCCAAGGCCGGTCCGAACGGCCCCGAACCGATCCATTTCCGCGAGGCGTTCCGCACCCGCGGCCCCTCCAACTATCCACACGGCAAGCAGGCAGACCATGTATAACTATTCCGACTTTGACGAAGCCTTTGTGCGGACCCGGGTGGCCCAGTTCAGCTCCCAAGTGGAACGCCGTCTGGTCGGGTCACTGACCGAAGACGAGTTCCGGCTCTTGCGGCTGATGAACGGGCTTTATCTGCAACTGCACGCCTACATGCTGCGCGTCGCCATTCCTTACGGCACCGTCAACCCGCGCCAGATGCGCCAGATGGCCATGATCGCCGAGACCTTTGACAAGGGTTACGGGCATTTCACAACACGTCAGAACATCCAGTACAACTGGCCCAAGCTAGAGGATGTGCCCGCGATCCTCAGCGCCCTCGCCGATGTGGAAATGCACGCGATCCAGACCTCGGGCAACTGCGTGAGGAACGTCACCGCCGACCATTTTGCAGGTGCCGCGGCGGATGAGATCGAAGACCCCCGCCCCTATGCCGAGCTTTTGCGGCAATGGTCCACCGATCACCCGGAATTCCAGTTTCTGCCGCGCAAGTTCAAGATCGCGATTACCGGCAGCCCCAATGACCGGGCGGTGACGCGCGCGCATGACATCGGCCTCAGGATGCACCGCAATGCCAAAGGCGAGCCGGGGTTCGAGGTGATGGTTGGCGGTGGTCTGGGCCGCACGCCGATGATCGGCCATACGGTGCGGGATTTCCTGCCCGTGGCAGATCTTCTGCCTTATGTCGAGGCGGTGCTTTCCGTCTACAACACGCTCGGACGGCGCGACAACAAGTACAAGGCCCGCATCAAGATCATGGTGCATGAAAATACGCCGGAGGTCGTCACGCGTCTGATCGAGGAACGCTTTGCCGAACTGCGGCCGCTGTTCGGGGGCGCCGATCAAAAACTGCTGGCCGAAATCCGCGAGGCCTTTGCACCACCCGCCTATTGCAATGCGCCCGTCGATGCCTATGACGCGTTCTACAAGGCGGACCCCGTATTCCGCGCCTGGGCGGATACCAACCTGACGGCCCATCGCCATGCGCAATATGCGATCGTGACGATCAGCCTGAAGGCGCATGGTGCCACACCCGGCGATGCGACGGCGGATCAGATGCGGTTGATGGCGGACTTGGCGGAAACATATGGCCATGGCGACCTGCGCATCAGCCATGAGCAGAACGTGATCTTGCCGCATGTTCACAAATCGGACTTGCCGATGATCCATGCATCCCTGCGACTGGCCGGGCTTGGCACGGCCAATGTCGGCCTGATCAGCGACATCATCGCCTGCCCCGGCATGGATTATTGTGCGCTGGCCACGGCGCGGTCCATCCCGGTGGCGCAAGAAATTGCGCTGCGGTTTGACGAGCTGAAGCTTGAACATGAAATCGGGCCGCTCAAGCTGAAAATCTCGGGCTGCATCAATGCCTGCGGACATCACCATGTCGGCCATATCGGCATTCTTGGCCTCGACCGCGCGGGGGTGGAGAACTACCAGATCACGCTGGGCGGGGATGGCACGGAAACCGCCGTGATCGGCGACAAAACCGGCCCGGGATTTGCCTATGACGAGGTGGTGCCTGCGGTAGAACGCATTGTGCGCGCCTATCTCGACCTGCGGGCGGAACCGGGCGAGACATTCTTGCAAGCCTATCGCCGCGTCGGGCTGGAGCCGTTCAAGCTGGCGCTTTACGGAGCCGAAGGCGCAAAAGATGCCGCGTGATCTGCATATGGGCGATGTGGCGACTCGCGTCGCCGCCTTGAACGCGCGCTATCGGCACCATTCGGCGACGGCGGTGCTCGAACATGCCTTGAAGGATGACGACCTTGGCAGCGTCGCGCTGGTGTCGTCCTTTGGCGCGGAATCGGTGGTGCTGTTGCATCTGGTCTCGGTGATCGCGCCAGAAACGCCGGTTCTTTTCATCGACACGCGGATGCTGTTTCCCGAGACGCTCGATTACCAGCGCGAGCTGGCGGAAAAGCTGCATCTGTGTGATGTCCGCACGATCCGGGCTGCGCAGCCGCGCGTGGCGTTCGAGGACCCCGACAACACGTTGCATCAGTTCAATACAGACGCCTGCTGCCACGTCCGCAAGGTAGAGCCGCTGGAGCGTGCGCTGTCGACGTTTGACGGCTGGATCACCGGGCGCAAACGCTATCAAGGGGCTACCCGCGAGACGGTTGATTTTTTTGAGGCCGAGGGTGAGTTGCGCATCAAGGTCAACCCATTGGCCCATTGGGACCGCACGGATATCGAAGATTACATCGTCAACAACCGCCTGCCCCGACATCCGCTGGTCACCAAGGGGTTTCCGTCGATCGGCTGCGCGCCGTGCACCACCGCAGTAAAACCGGGTGAAGACCCCCGCGCAGGCCGTTGGCGCGGAAGCGCAAAAGTCGAATGCGGCATTCACTTCATTGATGGCAAATCCGTCCGTATCCCCAAGGAGTCCGCCGCATGAGCGTTCTTGTCACCGATGCGGGCTTTGCCCCTGCCTGCGAGGTCAGCGCAGTCACGCTTGTCGATATCACGCAGCATGCGGGCGCTCTGGATGTGGCCAATACCGATGATCCGGTCGCGGTGGAGCCCTATCTTGGTGATCTGACCCTGATCCGCGTAGCGTTTCCGGCCTTCAACGACGGCCGCGCGTCTACCATTGCGCGCAAGTTTCGGATGATGGGCTATCGCGGCGAATTGCGCGCCCTCGGCCCGGTCATCGCGGATCAATACGCCATGCTGCGCCGGGTTGGCTTTGACAGTGTTGAAATCCCCGACGATCTGGCCGCACGCCAGCCGCAGGATCAGTGGCTGTTGCGGGCCGATTGGCGCGATCATGACTACCTCGCAAGACTGCGCGCCTGAAATCGGGGTTTCCCACGGCCTGCGACTGGCCTATCTGCAGATGAGACATACATGAGCGAAGCGACCGTGATGAACGAAGCCGCCCCTGCCCCGACTGCAAAGCCGCATCTGCCCGATCCGCAGACCGTGACCGCTGTGACACATTGGACGGATCGGTTATTCTCGTTTCGCGTCAGCCGCCCGCCATCCTTGCGGTTCCGGTCTGGGGAATTCGTGATGATTGGCCTGCTTGGCGACAACGGCAAGCCGCTTTTGCGCGCCTATTCCATCGCCTCGCCCGCGTGGGACGAAGAGTTGGAGTTCTATTCGATCAAGGTCCCGGATGGCCCGCTGACCAGCAAGTTGCAGCATATCCGGGTGGGTGACGAGATCATCTTGCGCCCCAAGCCGGTGGGCACGCTGGTGCATGACGCGTTGCTGCCGGGCAAGCGGCTGTGGTTTCTGGCCACCGGGACCGGGATCGCGCCCTTTGCGTCGCTGATGCGAGAACCGGAGACCTATGAAAAGTATGATCAGGTCATCATGATGCATACCTGCCGCGAAGTAGCAGAACTGGAGTACGGCCGCAAATTGGTCGAAAGTCTGAAGGACGATCCGCTGATCGGCGACATTGTGGGGACCAAACTGATCTACTATCCCACCACGACGCGCGCGGCGTTCCATCACATGGGGCGGGTGACCGACAATCTTTCCTCGGGCAAAGTCTTTGCTGATCTGGGCTTGCCCGCGATGAACCCGGCCGAAGACCGCGCCATGGTCTGCGGCTCGATGGCGTTCAACATCGACGTGAAGGCGATCCTCGAAGGGTTCGGCCTGACCGAAGGCGCCAATTCTGATCCGCAGCAATTCGTGGTCGAAAAGGCCTTTGTCGGCGACGGCATCTGATCTTCTCAACTGCCATGAAAAAGGCCGCGCAGGGTCCCCTGCGCGGCCTTTTACGTTTGCCTTGCGGCAAGGATTACAAGCCGAGCGCGGCTTTGACCTGCGCGATCACGGCGGCGATGGCGGCGGGGTCCGCGCCAGCAGCCGTGACGGCGGCCTTGAGCGTGGTCTTGGTTGCGTCATCCACCCTGGATGCGTCGATCATCGTTGCAACTGCAGCCGGATCGAAGCTGGCCGGATCAAGTGCTGCCATCGCAGCGTCCACTGCGGCAGGTGCAGCCTCGGTCGCGGCGGCAGCGGCGGCGGCGGCCTCGTCTTCGGCTTTCTTGGCCGCAGCGGCGGCTTCATCCTCGGCTGCTTTTGCAGCAGCGGCTGCGTCTGCGGCAGCCTGTTCAGCTGCGGCTGTCGCGGCAGTTGCCGCTTCCTGTGCTGGTTTATAGCTGAACTGATAGTAACCGCCTGCTGCAAGCAGGACGATCAGTGCGCCAATGATCACGTTTCTGTTCATCTTGGTTCTCCATTTACCGGGCAATTGTTTCCGGATGTGGGCTTCATATGGCAGACCGGGCCCCTTTTGAAAAGGTCTGCCCAGCCAAGCAACACCAAAGGGATGCAATTTCTGCCTATTTGAGGTTGAAGCGCGCCCGCCGGGCGTCTATCGTCCGCGCGCTTGTTGCAACCACCGAAGGACCACCACCATAGCCCGTCGCCCTCACAATGCCCCGCCCCAACGCGAAACCGGCCCCCGTATCAATGATCGCATCAGATCGCCCGAGATCCGGCTGATCGGGGCCGATGGTGAAAACGTCGGCGTGGTAACACCCGCACGCGCCATGGCACTTGCCGAAGAGGCGGGCCTTGATCTGGTGGAAATCTCGCCCAATGCCGAACCTCCGGTCTGCAAGATCATGGATTTTGGCAAGTTCAAGTACGAGAACCAAAAGCGCGAAGCCGAAGCGCGCAAAAAGCAGCACATCATCGAGATCAAGGAAATCAAGTTCCGCCCGGGAACTGATATCCATGACTACGACGTCAAAATGCGGTCCGTGATGAAGTTTCTGACCGAAGGCGACAAGGTCAAGGTCACGTTGCGGTTCCGGGGCCGCGAGATGGCCCACCAGGATCTGGGGCTGGAGTTGTTGAACCGCGTGGCCGCCGATGTGGGCGATGCCGGCAAAGTCGAATCGATGCCGCGCCTCGAAGGCCGCCAGATGGTCATGATGATCGGTCCAAAGTAGCAAACCCATATTCGTTCGAACGAATTTGCAAAACTCTTCGAAGAGTTTCGGGCCCCGGAAGGGGCCCTTTGCATTTATGCCCCCCGGCGCAGCACCTGCGTCAGCTGGGCCAGAATGCTGATCGCGATCTCGGCTGGACTTTGCGCTCCGATGGGCAGTCCGACAGGCCCGTGCAGTCGCGCAAGATCGCGTTCGCCTACCCCGGCATTTCGCAAACGCTCCAGCCGTTGCGCATGGCTTCGCTTGGACCCAAGACAGCCGATGTAAAAGGCGGGCGACCCAAGGGCAGCCAAGAGCGCGGGATCGTCCAGCTTGGGGTCATGCGTGAGCGTCACGATCGCAGTGCGGGCATCCGGAGCCACGGCCGCGACCGCTGCATCCGGCCAGCCATCGACGACCGTCATCTGCGGAAAACGTGCTGCGGCGGCAAAGGAGGTGCGCGGATCGATCAGCGTCACGGCGTAACCGCATAGCCCCGCCATAGGCAACAACACCTGTGCGATGTGCACCGCGCCGATCACGATCAACCGCAACGGCAAATTGTGCACCGCCACAAACCGGTCATCAGCCTCGCGGCCCGAGAGGTCTTGTGCAAGGCGCGCGGCCACCATCGGATCGTCGCTGGCGCGCAAGAGCTGGCGCTGCCACGTACCAAGATCGGTGACCAGAGCCACCGCTTGCCCGGCGGCCTTTGCAGAGATCAGCGCCACCAGGGTGCCTTCGGGCAGGGCGTCCTGCCCTGCCCCGACCGGCTCGATCAGAACCTCGATCGACCCGCCACAGGCCAGCCCCGCAGCAAAAGCGCTGTCGTCGCTGACGCCGTAACGCACCAGACGCGGAACGCGGCTCTGCAGCGCGGCCAGGGCCTCGACGACCACCGCCCCTTCGACGCAACCTCCCGAGACGGAGCCCGCCATCTCGCCCAGACCCGACACTGCCATCTGACTGCCGACCGGCCGAGGTGCCGAGCCCCACGTCGAGACGACGGTCGCCAAAGCCGCGCCGCGCCTCCCCCGATGCCACGCAACGGCGGTGTCGATAACTTGGTCCAGGAGGGGGGGTGGGGGATGCTGCATCTGGACATTATGGGGTGGCATCTAGGCTTTGGTAAATGGCAAAAGGCCCGAGCACATTTCTGCACCCGGACCTTGGTCTTTGGCCTCTGGCGATCAGCGCAGCGAGGCGGTGCGCATCAATGGCGTGATCAGGCGGACACCGACACGCCGGTTCAGCCGTTCGTTTGCTTGGGTATCAATCAGCAACTCACCTTCACCATAACCTTGCACAACCATATTCTCTGGCGGAATATCGAAATATTCCGTCAGCGCCAAAGCCACCGATTCCGCGCGCCGGTCCGACAGGGACAAGTTCGAGGCGGCCGACCCGACAGCATCGGTATGGCCTTCGATCAAGAAGATCTCCGCCGCGTTGTCGTCCAGAAGGTCGCCCATGGTCCGGCCAAGATCGGCCAGCTTGCGCGCCTCGGTTGCGCGGATCACGGATGACCCGCTGTCAAACGTGATCCGCTCGGCATCGATCGTGGCCGCCAAGGCCCGCACTTGCGGGATGTCGCGGATCTGGCGAAGCGAGAAGGTGCGCCCGATCCGGGCCGCTTCCTCGGCAGCAAGGGCGGCCTTGAGGGCTGCGTTCTCATCGCGCGACGAGATTGTGATCGGGTCGCGGCGCGGCCGGGGCAACTCGCTGACAATGACGCGCTCTTCGCGGACGAAATCATCGATAAGCATGATCTCGTTGCCGCGACGGTCATAACTTGCGCGGCGGATCACCCGGCCCGAGGCATCGCGGATCGTCACCACTTGGGTGCCATTGTCGCGTTCGACAATCGTGCGGGTTGACCCGTCGCGATAGGTTTCGGTCCGCACCGTGGATCCGGGACGACGCAAAAGCGTGTCGTCGTCCTTGTAGACCTGATATCCACCATCTGGATTGCGCACGACGACGCGGTCGCCCGAGTTCGACACAACCTCGCGCCCATCTTTCAAGATTGCGCCCACGACCAGTGCACCAAGCGCGATCAACCCGACCTTTTCAAGATCGGACAGACCGCTTTTCTTGCCCGATTGCAGCTGAACGGGTGCGGCGGCGAACTCCTCGACCGACGAGCGGGTGTCCTTTGCCTCGATGACCGTGCTCAACACTTCTACGGCGGACGCATCAGGTGTCGCTGCGGGGTCGAGGGTCGCGGCAGGATCTGAAAACGCCTCTGCAGCCGCGATCACCGGGACCGCGTCGAGTGCCCCGGCCTCGTCTGTGGGGGCTTGCAAAAGCGTGGTCAGCGCATCGACCGCTTCGGCTTCGGCAACCGGAACGTCGACGGGATCAACGGGCACGGTTTCGGCAACAAGGGTCTGCACAACGGCAGCTTCTTCGGCAGCTTTTGCGGCAGCCTCGACCGCGTCACCTTGGGCGGCGCGCGCGAGGTCTTCGGCGGCAGCGGCTTCTTCTGCCGTACCACTGGCTGCGGCTTCTTCGGCAGCTTTCGCCGCATCTTCGGCTGCAACAGCGGCAGCGGCTGCCTCCGCCTCGGCGGCGGCTTGCGCGGCCGCAGCGTCCTCGGCGGCCTTCAGGGCGGCGGCCTCTTGTTCTGCGGTCACGTCAGTGGCCACGGCATCTGCGGCAGCTTGTGCCGCGGCAGCGTCAGCAGCAGCTTGCGCGGCAGCGGCGTCATCCTCTGCCGCAGCAGCAGCGGCCTCAGCAGTCGCGGCCTCATCGGCAGCCTTTTGCGCCGCAGCGTCAGCATCCGCTTGCACGGCCGCCTCGGCGGCGGCGGCATCATCGGCAGCCTTCTGGGCCGCAGCATCAGCATCCGCTTGGACGGCAGCCTCGGCAGCGGCGGCCTCATCGGCAGCCTTCTGGGCGGCAGCGTCAGCATCCGCTTGTGCGGCAGCCGCGGCGGTTGCGGCCTCATCAGCAGCCTTCTGGGCTGCGGCCTCCGCCTCGGCTTGGGCAGCAGCGTCAATGGCTTGTTGCGCCGCCGCTTCAGCCTCGGCTTGCGCAGCGGCGGCAGCTTCGGCTGCGGCGGCATCATCGATGGCTTTTTGGGCAGCAGCTTCGGCCTCGGCCTGGGCGGCAGCGTCTGCTGCGGCTTGTGCCTCTGCTGCAGCCGCAGCTTCGGCTGCCGCCGCATCGTTGGCCGCCTTGGCTTCGGCTTCGGCGGCGATTGCGGCCATGATCGCATCCAGATCGCATGCCAAATCTGCCGTGGGCGTGCACAGAACAGTGCCGTCTTCGGCAACCACTGATCCATCTTCGATCATGGTCTGCGCGAACAGGGGCCAGGGTTGCACCGGGGCCAATGCCAGCGAAAGAGCCGTCGAGGTTGAGAGCAAACGTTTCATTGTCGTCCTTTCAAGTCACGCGGCACTTTGGCCGCCTGCTGCACCAAGCTGGGCAGATCTGATGATGGTCACAGGATGCACAGCGTTAGCGCCGCTATGCGATATCAGCGCATTGATATAGGCCGACATAGGCCAAAACGCGTCAAAGGGCGATCAGGTTCCCGCAGACCCGACTTCTGACGCGATCCAGTTGCAAAACGACGACAACGGGCCGCGTTCCGGGCGATCCTTTGGCCAGACCAGCGAATAGCTGGCCTCGCTGCGAATGGCACCGCCAAAGACCGGAACCAGACGCCCCTCACCCAGCTCACGCTCAATCAGGAACATCGGCAGGATGGCAAGCCCCAGCCCATGCACCGCGCCTTGGGTCATCGTGGCGAACTGGTCAAACAGCATCCCCGGCGGGCGCTGACCGGCGATGCCATGATGCGCAAGCCAGCGGCCCCAGTCGCCCGTACGGCTGTCCAACTGCAGCAGGGGATGGCGCAAGACAGCGGCGGCACTGCCCAGAGGAATGGGCACGATCTGTGGCGACGCCACCGCCATCACATCCTCATCCATGAGTTTCAAGAAAGAGGTTCCGGGCCAGTCGTGCCGTCCGTAGTGGATCGCTGCATCGAATGGATGCGTCGCAAAATCAAAAGGTCGCAGTTGCGTGGACAGGTTCAGCGTGACCTCGGGGTGGGCGCGAACAAAGCGGGGCAGACGCGGGGCCAGCCAATGCATCCCGAACGCAGGTAAAATCGCAAGGTTGAGGCTGCCTCCCGTCGGGTTTGCACGCAACGTCAGCGCGCCGGATGCCAACATGGTCAATGCCTTGCGCACGTCTTGTACATAGTCTCTTGCAGCCGGGGTCAGCGCCAGCCTCTGACGTTCGCGCCGCAAAAGGGGCATTCCCAGCTGCGCCTCAAGCACCTGCAGCTGTCGGCTGACAGCCCCTTGTGTCAAGGCAAGTTCAGCAGCGGCTGCCGAGGCCGAACCGAGGCGATCAACCGCCTCCAATGCCAGAAGCGAGGGTAAGGAGGGCAGATATCGGCGCGGCAACACTATGCGTTTTCCTCATGACCCTGCGAGGCCGTTTCGATAGCGCATCTCGCACTTTCGTGCAATGCTCGATGATCACATGTATGAGGCCCGCGATGAACCAAATGCCCGCAATCAAGTCCAAGGACGCGCCGGATCTCGGGCGGTTCGACTGGCAAGACCCGTTCCGCCTTGACGATCAACTGACCGAAGAAGAACGCATGCTGCGTGACGGCGCGCGCGCCTATGCCGCAGAAAAGCTGCAGCCGCGGATCATCAAGGCGTACCGCGATGAGACCACTGACCCTGCGATTTTCCGCGAGATGGGCGAAATGGGATTGCTCGGTGTGACAGTGCCCGAGGAATATGGCGGACTGGGCGCCTCTTACGTCGCCTACGGTCTGATCGCGCGAGAAGTCGAGCGCGTGGACAGCGGCTATCGGTCCATGATGTCGGTCCAATCCAGTCTGGTGATGTACCCGATCTTTGCCTATGGCACCGAAGACCAGCGCCGCAAATATCTGCCCAAGCTGGCCAGCGGCGAATGGATCGGCTGCTTCGGGCTGACAGAGCCAGATGCCGGATCCGACCCTTCGGGCATGAAGACCACCGCGAAAAAGACCGCTGACGGCTATGTGCTGAATGGCGCCAAGATGTGGATCTCCAACGCGCCGATTGCCGACGTGTTCATCGTCTGGGCAAAATCCGACGCGCATGGCGGCAAGATCAAGGGTTTCGTGCTGGACCGCGGCACCAAGGGCCTGACTGCCCCCAAGGTTGGCGGCAAGCTCAGTTTGCGGGCATCGGTCACCGGCGAAATCGTGATGCGGGATGTGCATGTGGGCGAAGACGCCCTGTTGCCGCATGTGGAGGGGCTGAAAGGGCCGTTTGGCTGCCTGAACCGCGCGCGCTATGGCATTTCCTGGGGCGTGATGGGCGCTGCCGAATTTTGTTTGCATGCCGCACGGCAATATGGGCTGGACCGCAAGCAGTTCGGGCGACCTCTGGCACAGACGCAATTGTTCCAGCTAAAGCTTGCCAACATGATGACGGAGATTTCGCTGGGATTGCAGGCGTCATTGCGGGTCGGGCGTCTCATGGATGAGGCCAATGCAGCGCCCGAGATGATTTCCATCATCAAGCGCAACAATTGTGGCAAGGCGCTGGACGCGGCCCGGATGGCGCGCGACATGCATGGCGGCAACGGGATATCCGAGGATTTTCAGGTCATGCGACACATGGTCAACCTGGAAACCGTCAATACCTATGAGGGGACGCACGATGTCCATGCGCTGATCCTTGGTCGGGCGATCACCGGGTTGCAGGCGTTCTTTTGACCCTTGCCGCCTGATCACGGCAGCGGGCAGTATGCGTGTGCGTCACAAGGCGCGCATGGGTAGGCAGATGGTCGGCATCACACAGGTCTGGTTGGCATGACGAATGCGCTGGCGGTCGCATGCATGCGTAACGAGGGTGCGTTTGTTCTGGACTGGCTGGCCCATCACCGTGCAGTGGGCTTTGCCGACTTTCTGGTCTTTTCGAATGATTGCGACGACGGCACCGACCATATTCTGGACCGCCTGCAGGCAATGGGTCTTCTGACGCATGTACGTAACGAAGATTATGGCGACAAGGGTCCGCAATGGTCCGCGCTTCGGCTTGCGGACCAGCATCAGGCGGTGGCCCGCGCCGAATGGGTGCTCGTGCTCGATATCGACGAGTATGTGAATATCCATGTCGGGGCGCGCACGCTGGCAGACCTTTGGGAGACCTTGCCGGGTGCCACGGCGATTGCGCTGACGTGGAAGATGTTCGGCAATGCCGGTGTCGTCGGATACACGGACCGCCCCGCGCCCGAAGTCTTTACCCTCGCCGCACCCTCGAAGCTGTACTGGCCATGGCGCGCCCAGCATTTCAAGACGCTGTTTCGCAATGATGGCAGCTATGCGCGGCTGGGCGTGCACCGCCCGCGTAACCCAAGACCTGACCGGATCGGTGCACAGGCGTGGTTCGATGGATCGGGCCGCAGGCTTCCCGACCTCTACCACGACGCAAGGGTGTTTTCTCCTCTGGGCGTCGACTCGCACCAACTGGTGCAGTTGAACCATTATGCGCTGGGATCAATGGAGGACTTTCTTGTGAAATGCGCCCGCGGACGCGCCAATCGCGAAGGCTCGCCATTGGACATGGGCTATTGGGTCGAACGAAACTTTTGTGACATCGAGGATCGCTCCATCCTTGCCCTCGACTCCGCCCCGCTAAGGGCGGAAATGGCAGGTGATCGCGTGCTCGCTGACCTGCATACGGCGGCCGTTGCATGGCGTCGTGCGCGATTTCGAGCCCTGATGGGCGACGAGGCTTGGCGGGCGCTGTTTGGGCGTCTTCGGTTGACGCCGCCATCGCGGGTACTGTCCGAGGTTGAGGCACGCACAATATGGCAACCGCAGGGCGATCCAGCTTCGGCAAACTGGCGCGCATGAAACAATTGCAAGGGAATGTTACCTAATCGCTTGGAGTGGAGCCCTTGCCATTGCTGTCGCACAGATGAGACAGTGTTGACGAGGCGCGGACCACAACAGGCAGTACCCCAACCCAAATGCCGCCGGCAGATAATGATACCGACACCCTCGCGCCACCCCCGGCGGCGCAAGCCTCGGCCAGCTGGCTGCAGGCGATGGAAGCCAGCTCCGAAGAGGAGGGGTATCTTGAAACTCTGGGGGATCGACACTGGGCTTTTTTCCTTGATGACGGTCCAAATCTGCTGGTGACATTTGAGTCTGCGGCCGATATCCGCGCCCGGCCGGGGAACCTGCCGCAGGGCCACAAAATAGCCGTTGCACGGCGCTGGTCGCATCTGTGCATCATCGCGGAGGGGCCGACCTGGTACCGCGACCGCAGGGTATACGGATATTTCGACCGGCTCGTCGATGACGCCTTTCTTGAGGACTTCGATCATGTCGTCTTCTACGGGGCGGATCTGGCGGGATATGCCGCGGCGGCGTTTTCGGTGACCGCACCGGGGGCGTCGGTCGTGCTGGTCGCGCCGCGCGCAACGATGGATAGCGAACGCGCAAGTTGGGATACACGCAACCCCGAGGCGCGCAGGCTCAACTTTACCGACCGCTACGGCTACGCCCCTGACATGACCGAAGGTGCGGGCCGGGTCTTTGTGATCTATGATCCCTCGCACGCACCGGACGCCATGCATGCCATGCTTTTTGCACGCCCACATGTCACGCTGTTGCAGATGCGGCGAACCGGGGCAGATACCTGCCACATCGTTGACGCTGCCGGTTTGATGGAGCCCCTGATTGACGCGGCGGTCGCTGGCAATCTGGACGCGCCGGAGTTTGCCCGGCTCTGGCGCACGGCGCGGCGCGGCCATGGTCCCTATCTTCAGTCCTTGCGTGACCAGAATGCCGAGGCCGGACTGGTCGTCAGGGCCGCTTGTCTTGATCGATATGCCGTGCTGCGTCGCAAAGGCTCGGGCGAGTCGCTGTTGTCTGCTGCTCCTGCCAACACCGACACGCGCCCCAAGATCTGAGCCGGTTCGAAAAGCCGGACCACCTGTCTGGGACGGGGTCCAGCTTTCGGGCTGGAAATCGGCACATTGATGCGCTAGGGCGCGAGGCATGATCCGATCAATCGACCTTGTGCGCCCGGACGACTGGCACCTGCATCTGCGCGACGGGGCAATGCTGCGCGGCGTTTTACCAGAATCCGCGCGCCACTTTGGCCGTGCGCTGGTGATGCCGAACCTCGTGCCACCTGTCATCACGCTGGCGGACGCCAGAGCCTATCGGGATCGTATCTTGGCCGCGCTGCCGTCAGGTGCATCGTTCACGCCGATGATGACGCTGTATCTGACCGACAGCACCGATGCTGCAGAAGTTGCTGCTGCCGCGGCCTCCGGCATCGTAACCGCGGTCAAGCTTTACCCGGCAGGGGCCACGACAAACTCTGCCTCAGGTGTCACCGACATCGCGCGAGTCCTGCCGGTGTTGGAACGGATGGCCGAGATCGGTTTGCCGCTTTGCGTGCATGGTGAGGTCACAGATCCTGCCGTCGATATTTTTGACCGTGAGGCCGTCTTTATCGACACCGTGCTGGACCCGCTGCGGCGGCGCATCCCCGGCCTGCGCGTGGTGATGGAGCATGTGACGACCGAGGAAGGCGTCGCCTATGCGAAATCCGGCGGGGCCGACCTAGCGGCGACGATCACCACGCATCACCTGGTGATCAACCGCAACCACATCCTGGCAGGCGGGATCAGGCCGCACTATTATTGCTTGCCGGTGGCCAAGCGCGAAAAGCACCGTCTGGCATTGCGGGCGGCGGCCACCAGCGGGGCATCGTGTTTTTTCCTCGGCACCGATTCCGCGCCGCATGTGGATGCCTTGAAAGAACAGGCCTGCGGCTGTGCGGGCTGCTTTACCGCGACCAATACCATGGCAATCTTGGCGCATGTCTTTGAAGAGATGGACGCACTGCCGCAGCTTGAGGCGTTTACGTCTCGCAACGGCGCGGCCTTTTATGGTCTTGCCCCCAGCACCGAACGCATGCGGCTGGTCAAGCACGATGCGGCACATGTTTTCCCGGACAAGATCTTGACCGAGGCGGGCAATGTCACTGTCTTTGACCCGGGCTTTGTGGTGCATTGGCGTGTCGAAGCGTGAGCTTGGCTTCGCCCAAACGCGCCGTCGCGTGGCTTTTTGGGTAGTTGCCGTCGGCGCGGGACTGACCGTTTGCACCGAGAAATATTGATGCGCCCAGGAGGTGAAAGATGATTGCCGCGAGCTTTCCGCCCCGTGAAGAGATGGCCCGACTGACGGCGCGTGCCCTGTTGGAAATCAAGGCCGTGCATTTCAACGCCGAGACGCCGTTTACCTTGGCCTCGGGGCTGCTTTCACCTACCTATATCGACTGTCGCAAGCTGATCTCATATCCAAGGATCAGGTCCACATTGATGGATTTTCTGGCCGTCACAGTGATGCGGGATGCAGGCTTCGAGGCCTTTGACAACATCGCCGGCGGGGAGACGGCCGGTATCCCCTTTGCCGCGCTTGTGGCAGAGCGCCTTGGACTGCCGATGACCTATGTGCGCAAAAAACCCAAAGGTTACGGCCGAAATGCGCGTATCGAAGGGGAGATGACCCCCGGCCAACGCGTTCTGCTGGTCGAGGATCTTGCAACCGATGGTGGATCAAAGCTGTCTTTCGTCGATGCGATCCGCGAGACAGGGGCGAGCTGTGCGCATACGGCGGTGATCTTTTACTACGGGATTTTTCCCGAGACGACCGCGCGTCTGTCCGACCATGGGGTGGCACTTCACCACCTTTGCACTTGGTGGGACGTGCTGGCCGAGGCGCGGGCGCAAAATGCGTTTGATGACGCGACGTTGCGCGAAGTCGCGGCCTTCCTGACCGCCCCGCGCGTCTGGCAAGACGCGCGCAAGCCAGCGTGATTTGGCCGACATCATGACCCAACCCCTGTGGACCAGCTGGGGATAACCCGCTTTTCGAATCGAAATATCACGTTTTTGTGGTATCGTGTCCATCACTGCACGCCAGATGTAGTAGGATGCAACCGCAGCCCCTGAGTCGCCCACAGACTTTTCCGCAAAAGAGTTCCACCTTGTGGGAGGACGGGCTGATAGGGCACTGAGGTATCGGGACAGGCGGCGCACCAACAAGAGTTCGGCCGCAGGATCAGGGGACAAAAATGACCGATGTTGCAACGTTGCGGCCGCTTATGCCGGTGGCAGCGCAATCTGAAACAGACGCCCTGCCCCACAATATCGAAGCCGAACAGCAATTGCTGGGCGCAATCTTGACCAACAACGATGTCTATGACCGCATCGCGTCCAAGGTAAAGCCAGAGCATTTCTACGATCCCGTGCACAAGCGCATTTTCGAGATTGCGGCCGCGCGCATCTTGAAAAACGCCCTCGCCTCGCCGGTCACCCTCAAAGGGTTCTTCGAAGATGATGCCGGATTGAAGGAACTGGGTGGGCCTGCGTATCTTGTGCGTCTGGCCGGGGCCGCGATCTCGACCTTTGCGGCGCGCGATTATGCGCAGATGATCTATGATCTTGCGGTCCGGCGCGAACTGATTGCCCTTGGGCGCGACATCACCGCACGCGCGGCCAAGGTCGATATCGCAAGCGAGCCACGCGACCAGATCACCGAGGCCGAGCAGCGGCTTTACACGCTGGGCGAACAAGGTGTCACCGAGCGCGGCTTTCAGCCGTTTCTCAGGGCTGCGGTCGAGGCCGTCAACATGGCCAACGCCGCCTATCAGCGCGGCGGTGGTTTGTCGGGCATATCTTCGGGGCTGATCGATCTGGATCGGCGTCTGGGGGGCCTGCACGAATCCGACCTGCTGATCTTGGCGGGGCGACCCTCGATGGGCAAAACCTCGCTTGCCACCAACATCGCGTTCAACATCGCCAAGGCGCACAAGCGCGGACGACGCGCCGACGGGTCCGAGGGCACCATCGAGGGCGGCGTGGTCGGCTTTTTTTCGCTGGAGATGTCGGCAGAGCAATTGGCCGCGCGGATCTTGTCGGAAGCCTCCGAAGTCCCCTCCGAGCAGATCCGGCGCGGCGACATGACCGAGGGTGAGTTCCGCCGCTTTGTCGATGCCGCCAAAGCTCTGGAAAGCTGTCCGTTGTACATCGACGACACGCCGGCCTTGCCGGTCAGTCAAGTTGCGGCACGCGCACGTCGGCTGAAGCGCACGCACGGGCTGGACATCTTGTTTGTCGATTACCTGCAGCTTCTGCGCGGATCGACCAAGGAAAATCGCGTGCAAGAGGTGAGCGAGATCACCCAGGCCCTCAAGGCGATCGCCAAAGAGCTGAATATCCCCGTGGTGGCGCTGTCACAGCTCAGCCGTCAGGTCGAAAACCGCGAAGACAAACGCCCGCAGCTCAGTGACCTGCGCGAATCCGGCTCCATTGAACAGGACGCGGATGTGGTGATGTTCGTCTACCGCGAAGAGTACTACCTTTCGCGTATGGAGCCTGAGGCGGGCAGCCCCGCACATGCGGAGTGGTTCAAGAAAGCCGACAATGCGCATGGCAAGGCCGAGGTCATCATCGGCAAACAACGGCACGGGCCGATCGGCACGGTCGAGCTGAGCTTTGAAGGACGCTTCACCCGGTTCGGCAATCTCGTGCGACCCTGGCAGGGTGACAGCACAGATGCTTCCTTTTAGCATGCGAAGGCCCTCGAACCAGAAGAACAGCGTTTTTCTTCAAATGCTTGACGTGCAATCTTGTGGCGCGCCGTAAAGATGCCCGTTGGCGTCGACATGCACCGCAACAGCCCCGCGCACGGGCAACAATTGGCGCACGCTTCGCAGACCTGCTTTTTGGCTTGACGGCGAGGCTCACGCTGTCAAAACCGCCGCATGGCCACCGCGACCCTGACCATCGATCTTGACGCCATTGCCGCCAACTGGCGCAGCCTCGACCGGTTGTCGGGCGCGGGCGTACAGACCGCTGCCGTCGTCAAGGCGGATGCCTATGGGTTGGGGCTTGCGCGCGTCGCGCGGGCGCTGGCGCAGGCCGGGGCACGACGGTTCTTTGTGGCCTATGCCGAAGAAGGTGCGATCTTGCGCCAGACCCTCGGCCCCGGGCCGCAGATCGCGGTGCTTTCAGGCCATATGTCCGGCGATACCGAGATGATCCATGATCTGGACCTGACGCCGATGCTGGCCTCGCTGGAGCAGACGACGCGGCATCTGGAACTGTTGCCGGGCCATCCCTTTGGCGTGCAGCTTGATACCGGCATGAACCGGCTGGGGATGGAGCCTGCGGAATGGGAGGCTGTGGCGCCGATCCTCGTCGGTGCGGGCCCCGCACTCTTGATGAGCCACCTGGCCTGCGCGGACGAGCCGGATCATCCGCAGAATGCCGCACAACTGGCGGCGTTTCATGCGATGACCGATGGCACCGGCGTGCCGCGCAGTCTGTCTGCCACAGGCGGTATCCTGTTGGGGCCGCAGTATCATTTTGATCTGACACGGCCAGGAATGGGTCTTTATGGCGGGCGGCCATACGAATTTTCGGCGCGCGTCGTGGGCCTGTCCCTGCCGATCATTCAGACCCGCGCCGTGGCCCCCGAAGAAACCGTGGGCTACGGCGCGGCTTGGGAGGCCGATGTGCCGTCGGTGATCGGCACGGTGGCTGGCGGCTATGCCGATGGTCTGATCCGGGCCCTGTCAAACGGCGCGGTCCTTTGGGACGGCGACGTGCCGTGCCCCATCGTGGGCCGTGTCTCGATGGACCTGATCACCGTCGATGTGACGCATCTGGCCGAAATTCCCCGCAGCCTCGACATTCTGGGGCCGCATCAGACGATCGACGACCTAGCGGATGCCGCAGGGACCATCGGCTACGAGATCCTGACCGCGCTCGGGTCGCGGTATCAGCGCCGCTATCTGGACATCGCGCCATGAGCCTTGCCGCCCCCGTTGCCCGCCTCGGGCGCGCCACTCTGGGGGCGATTGCGGCAATCGGGCGCGTCGCGATCTTTGCCGCGACGATCATCAGCCGGATTGTCCAGCCACCGTTTTACGCCCGCGCCTTTGTGACCGCCCTCATGCAGATCGGCTGGTTCAGCCTGCCCGTAGTGGGGCTGACGGCGTTGTTCACCGGCGGCGCGCTAGCCTTGCAGATCTATTCGGGCGGCGCGCGCTTCAACGCCGAAAGCGTGGTGCCCTCCATCGTCGCCATCGGCATGGTGCGCGAGCTTGGCCCCGTGCTGGGCGGATTGATGGTTGCCGCCCGCGTCGCAAGTTCCATCGCCGCCGAGATCGGCACGATGAAAGTGACCGAGCAGATCGACGCGCTGGTGACCCTGTCCACAGACCCGATCCGCTATCTTGCCGTGCCGCGCGTACTTGCGGCAACGCTGGCCATGCCGGTGCTTGTGGCGGTCGGCGACACCATCGGCATCATGGGCGGCTGGCTGGTCGGCACGACGCGCCTCAACTTTAACTCCGCCACCTATATCCTTAATACAATTGAGTTTCTTGAATTCTGGGATATCGGCTCTGGCCTCGTCAAGGGTGCAGCCTTTGGGTTTATCGTCGCGCTGATGGGGTGCTTTTACGGCATGAACTCCGCGCGGGGGGCACAAGGCGTCGGCGCGGCCACCAAGGCGGCCGTCGTCTCTGCCAGCGTGATGATCCTGGCGGCCAACTACCTGCTGACAGAGGTGTTCTTTACATCATGATCACCTTGTCCGGCGTGACCAAATCCTTTGGTAAAAAACACGTTTTGCGCGGCGTGGACCTGACCGTGAACCGGGGGACGAGCATGGTCGTCATCGGCGGGTCGGGCACCGGAAAATCGGTCTTGATCAAGTGCATCCTGGGGCTGGTGCGCCCCGATGCGGGCATCATCACGCTGGACGGGCAGGACGTGACCAAGGGCGACCGCGATACGTTTCTGGCGCGGTTCGGGATGCTGTTTCAGGGCGGAGCGCTGTTTGATTCTCTCAAGGTGTGGGAAAATGTTGCCTTTCGCCTCATGCAGGGCGCGCTGAAACAACCCGCAGACCGCGCCCGCACCACCGCCTTGGAAAAGCTGCGCCGCGTGGGGCTTGGTCCCGATGTAGCGGACCTTTACCCGGCAGAGCTGTCGGGCGGCATGCAAAAGCGCGTGGGGCTTGCGCGCGCCATTGCCGCCGAGCCGGAGGTGATCTTTTTTGACGAGCCCACAACCGGCCTTGATCCGATCATGGCGGGCGTCATCAACAACCTGATCCGAGAGATCGTTGTCGAAATGGGGGTGACGGCGATCACTATCACGCATGACATGACCTCAGTGCGCGCCATCGCGGACCATGTGGCAATGCTGCATGACGGGCTTGTCCGCTGGACTGGGCCGGTCGGGGAACTGGACGCAACATCAGACCCTTATGTGCAACAGTTCGTGCATGGTCGGGCAGAAGGCCCGATCAGCCCTCTGCGATAGGTGAATGATGCTGCGCGCGGCCAACCTTGCTCTTTTGGTCCTTTTCCCCATCGCGTGGTTTGCGCCCTTGCTGCGCGCAGGCTTGCTGCCGATCTTTGGCCTTGACGAAATCTCGGTCATTACCGGCCTTCAGGCCTTGTGGGGGACCGACCCGGCGCTGGCGCTATTGGTCACGTTCCTGGCGGTCTTTGCGCCCTTTGCCAAGACGCTGGGACTGACGCTGTTGCAATTTGGATTGCTGAGCCCGCGGCTGCTTCCCAGCCTGCACATCTTGGGCAAACTCGCCATGGCCGACATCTTTCTGATCGCGATCTATATCGTGCTGGTCAAGGGCATCGGCCTTGCCACGGTGGAGACCGCATGGGGCCTTTATCTGTTCACCGGGTGCGTGCTGGTCAGTTTCTGGATCGGCCATGTCAGCCGCGCGCCTTGATCGCGATTGCGCGGGCCGCATGATGCAGGCATGACTTCGCCATGAGCAAATCTGCGTTGAACTTTACTTGCACGGTCTGTGGCGCCGCCTACAGCAAGTGGACCGGCAAATGCGATGCCTGCGGCAGCTGGAACACAATTGTCGAAGAGGCCCCCCTGTCTGCCGGCCCAAAGGCACTCAAGGGCAAAGGGCGCAGCATTCCCTTGGGCGATTTGGGCACGGACGAGCCGCCGCCGCCCCGCTTTGGCTCTGGCATCAGCGAGCTTGACCGGGTTTTGGGTGGCGGGCTCGTGCCCGCCTCGGCGCTGCTGGTGGGCGGGGATCCCGGCATCGGCAAATCCACGCTTTTGTTGCAGGCGGCCGCAAGTTTCGCCCGGCTTGGTCTCAAGTGCCTGTACATCTCGGGCGAAGAAGCAGCAGCTCAGGTGCGGATGCGCGCACAACGTCTGGGGCTGGCGGACGCGCCGGTCCTGCTGGGGGCCGAGACCAATTTACGCGATATCCTGACCACGCTCGATGCCGAGCGACCGGGCCTTGCGATCATCGATTCCATTCAGACGATGTGGCTGGATTCGGTCGAGGCCGCCCCCGGTTCGGTCAGCCAGGTGCGCGCTGCCGCACATGAGTTGGTCACCTTTGCCAAACGGCGGGGCGTCGCGGTCGTGTTGGTGGGCCATGTGACCAAAGAGGGCCAGATCGCGGGCCCGCGCGTGATCGAGCACATGGTCGACACCGTGCTTTATTTCGAAGGCGAGCGCGGCCACCAGTTCCGCATCCTGCGCGCGGTCAAGAACCGTTTTGGCCCGGCAGACGAGATTGGCGTGTTCGAAATGACAGGGGCGGGGTTGGCCGAGGTGGCAAACCCTTCGGCGCTGTTCTTGTCGGACCGCAACACGCCGGTTTCGGGATCGGCGGTCTTTGCCGGGATCGAGGGCACCCGCCCCGTCCTGACCGAGATCCAGGCGCTCGTCACGCCCTCCACGCTTGGCACGCCGCGCCGCACCGTGGTCGGGTTGGATTCAGGGCGACTGTCGACGATTTTGGCTGTGCTTGAAGCGCGCTGCGGTATCCCTTTTGCAGGCCTCGATGTTTTCCTGAATGTCGCGGGCGGCTTGCGCGTCAACGAACCTGCGGCCGATCTGGCAGTCGCGGCAGCCCTGCTTTCAGCGCGCGAAGATGTGGCAATTCCGCCAGATATGGTGCTTTTCGGGGAAATCTCGCTGTCGGGTGCGCTGCGCCCGGTTTCCCAGACGGAAAACAGGTTGAAAGAGGCCTCGAAACTTGGTTTTCAACAGGCGACGCTGCCTGCGGGCTCCAAGACGGACGTCGCGGCAGGAATGGCGATCACCGAAGTGGCCGATCTGACGGCCTTTGTGGGTCAGAGATTCGGGGCAGGTTAGTTCCCCCGGGGAGAGACGAATGGAAGGCTTTACCGTCATTGACGCAGCCGTGGCGGGCGTGATCGTGCTGTCGGCGATCCTCGCGTATTCGCGTGGTTTTGTGCGCGAGGCAATGGCCATCGTCGGCTGGATCGGGGCCGCGATCCTGGCGTTCATCTTCGCGCCTTCGGTGCAGCCCTTGGTCAAGGAACTCCCGGTCGTGGGCAGTTTTCTGGCCGATAGCTGCGAGCTGTCCATTGTCGCGGCGGCGGCTGGCGTCTTTGCAGTCGGGCTGATCATTGCCGCCCTGTTCACGCCACTTTTTTCGTCCGTCATCCAGCGCTCGGCCTTGGGAGGGATCGACCAGGGTCTGGGGTTCCTGTTCGGTGTGGCGCGCGGTGTCCTTCTGGTCGCGGTGGCCTTTATCGTCTATGACCGCGCCATGGGCAACCAGCCGATTCCGATGGTCGAAGACTCCCGCTCCCAGCGCGTCTTTTCGTCGTTTCAGGCCAATCTGGATGCAAACATCCCGACCGACGCGCCCGGCTGGATACTGGAACGTTACAATGACCTGACACAGGCATGCGTCGTGCCCGGTGCCTCCACCATTCCGGCCCCAGCCGCGCCGGAAACGGCTCCTGCGACCGGCGGCTGAACCAGCGCACCCCGAACTCGCAAAATTGCACGCGCGCGGGCAGTGCTGCCCGTGACATTGCCTTGCATCCCCGCTAGACCCGACGTCATCAAACTGCCACATCTGGAATCGGAGCCCGCTCATGCGCGAGATGCCCGCGATGCGTCCCTTCCGCGCGCATCCCTTCGATGACGACAAGCTGAAAGAGGAATGCGGGATTTTCGGCGTCGTTGGCGTCTCGGACGCCGCGAACTTTGTGGCGCTTGGCCTGCACGCCCTGCAGCACCGGGGGCAAGAGGCCGGCGGTATCGTCAGTTATCATCCCGACCACGGCTTCAACTCGGCCCGCCGCTTTGGCTATGTGCGCGACAATTTCACCAAAGCCGATGTGATGGACACGTTGCCCGGGCAACTGGCGATCGGGCATGTGCGCTATTCGACCGCCGGGTCCAAGGGTGCCACCGCGATCCGCGACGTGCAGCCGTTCTTTGGCGAGTTCTCGATGGGCGGTTGCGCGATTGCCCATAACGGCAACATCACCAATGCCAATGCGCTGCGCGTCGAACTGATCGAGCGCGGCTCGATCTTTCAGTCCTCGTCCGACAGCGAATGCATCATCCATCTGATGGCACGCTCGATCCAGAAAACGCTGGCCGAACGGATCAAGGACGCGCTGCGCCGGGTCGAAGGTGCGTTCTCGGTGGTGGCAATGACGCGCACCAAGTTGATCGGGGTACGCGATCCTTTAGGTGTGCGGCCTTTGGTGCTCGGGCGGATCGGGGATTCGGGCTGGGCGCTGGCGTCCGAGACCTGTGCCCTGGACATCATCGGCGCAGATTTCGTGCGCGAGGTCGACCCCGGCGAGATGCTGGTGATCGAGGGCAACAAGGTCGAGTGCTCACGCCCGTTCGCGCCCGCCAAACCCCGGTTCTGCATCTTTGAAAACGTCTATTTCAGCCGCCCCGACAGCATTATCGGTGGCCGGTCGGTCTACGAGACCCGCCGCCAGATCGGGGTCGAACTCGCGCGCGAGGCCCCCGTCGATGCGGATCTGGTCTGCCCGGTGCCCGACAGTGGCACGCCTGCCGCCATCGGCTACAGCCAGGAAAGCGGCATTCCCTACGCCATGGGGATCATCCGCAACCAGTATATGGGCCGCACCTTCATCGAGCCGACCGAGCATATCCGCAATATGGGCGTGCGCCTGAAACTCAACGTCAATCGCGCACTGATCAAGGGCAAGCGGGTTATCCTTGTGGATGACAGCGTCGTGCGCGGCACCACCAGCCGCAAGATCAAGGACATGATTATCGAGGCGGGCGCCGCAGAGGTCCATTTTCGCATCGCCAGCCCCCCGACGGCCTGGCCCTGTTTTTACGGGGTCGACACGCCGGAACGCTCAAAGCTGCTGGCCGCTACGATGTCAGAGGAAGAGATGCGCGAGTGGATCGGCGTTGACAGCCTAAAATTCGTGACGCTGGACGGCCTTTACCGCGCGGCGGGCGAAGCTATGGGCCGCGACATGGCGCAACCGCAGTTCTGCGACGCCTGCTTTTCCGGCGACTATCCGGTGGCGCCCTTCGACAAGATCGAAGAAGGGTTCGAGATGAAAGCGGCGGAGTGATCGCTGGCGCGGCCAAGGTTGATGCCTACCTTGCCGCGCTGCCTTTCGACCAGCGCCAGACCCTCACGGCTCTTCACGCCACACTTCATCGTCTGTTGCCCGATCATCTGGTCGTAATGAGTTACGCGATGCCGGGCTTTCGCAAACCGGGCCCTGAGGGCAAGATGGTTGCAAGCTATGATGCATTCAAGCACCACCTCGGGCTTTATCCCCATTCCGGTTCTGTGATCCCGGCGATTCTGTCGGCCTGCGCAGGATTCAAGATATCAAAAAGCGGCGTCCTCTTCACGCCGCAGCGTCCGCTTCCCGACGATCTGGTCCGCCTCATCGTCACCATGCGACAAACAGAGATTGCCCGCGGCTATGGCCGTCGCTGACCCTTGCCCTTTCATCTTTGCTCAAATATCCCCGCCGGAGGCTTCAACGCCGGACCAGAGGATGACGCATGACCGAACGCCTTGCCCTTGTGACCGGCGCCTCGCGCGGCCTTGGTGCTGCGCTGGCCGAACAACTGGCAGCGCGCGGGTGGCATGTGGTGGCAGTTGCCCGGACCGTCGGTGCGCTCGAAGAGCTTGATGATCGCGTCAGGTCGATGGGTCTGCCCGGAGCAGGCGCGCTGACCCTCGCCCCGATGGATGTCACCAACGACGATGCAATGCGCCACCTTTGCCGGTCGGTGCATGATCGCTGGGGGGGCGCGGGGTTGTGGGTCCATGCCGCGATCCATGCGGCGCCTCTTGCCCCTGCAGGATCACTCGATGCCAAGGACTGGGACAAGTCTATCGCCACCAATGTCCGCGCCACGGGGACGCTTGTCCCCATGATCGAACCCCTGCTCCGCGCACATCGGGGCACGGCTTTGTTCTTTGACGACCCCAAGATCGGAACGGCATTCCACGGCGCCTATGGCGCGACCAAAGCCTCACAGATCGCGCTTGCCCGCAGCTGGCAGGCCGAAACTGCCAGGATCGGGCCACGCGTGGTCATCGCGACACCCGCCCCGATGCCGACGGCAACCCGGGCGCGGTTCCATCCCGGCGAGGATCGGGCAAAGTTGGTCGATCCCGGGGATGAGGCGGCGCGGATACTGGACGGGATTTTGGGATAGCGCCCCTGGGATTGTCATCCCCGCGAAAGCGGGGACCCGATCTTTCTGGCGATGGCGCAGTTTGCACGGCTGGGTCCCCGCTTTCGCGGGGATGACAACCCGTGTTGCTTGATTAGCCTTCGACCAGACGGCTGATCACGACGGTCACTTCGGGTTTTTTGCCGATCTCTTCCATCGCGACCTGCCGGACAACCCGGCGCAGCGCTTCATCCAGCTTGGCATCGTCCGACAACAGCTTTTTGCCAGCGCTGCTGACGAATTGATCAAGCTCCGCCTCCATCGCTTCGGCCAGGTTCTGGCCCCGCTTGCCCATGGCGGGCAGGCCGGTCAGCTCGACCCAAGGCTCGCCCATCGGCTCGATCCCGTCGTCGACGATGACCGTGACCAGCACATGCCCGCCAAGCGCCATGCGGATGCGGTCCCGAACCACGCCGTCGCGCGCCCCGATCAGCACGGTACCATCAAGATAGGTGCGGCCGGTGTCGATACGCTCGACCACCTGAGGGATCTCACCGGACAGGTCGATCATCATGCCGTTGGTGGCCACGATGGCCGCGATCCCGGCCTCGTTGGCAAGCCGCGCATGCTCGCGCAAGTGACGATGTTCGCCATGCATCGGGATCAGCATATCCGGTAACAAAAGGCGGTGCACATGTTCAAGATCAGGACGGTTGGCATGACCCGAGACATGATACCTGCCCCCCGTATCATCAACCACATCGACGCCCATCTCGGAAAAGCCGTTTACGATCTTCAACGTGTCGCGTTCATTGCCGGGGATGGTTTTGGATGAAAAGAGGAACATGTCGCCCGCCTTCATCTCGATCCCCAGATATTTTCCGCGCGCCAGCTGCGCAGAAGCAGCACGCCGTTCGCCCTGACTTCCGGTCACCAGCAGCATCAGGTTGCGGCGCGGGACCTCCAGGGCCTCTTCAGGCGTGATGGTGGCCGGAAAATCCTTGAGCACGCCGGTTTCTTGCGCGACCGACACCATACGCTTCATCGCGCGGCCCAAAAGGCAAACCGACCGATCCGCCTTGCGGGCAGCCTCCGCCAGCGTTTTCACCCTTGCGACGTTCGATGCAAAGGTCGTGGCCACCACCATACCGGCTGAAGACGCCACAAGTTCCGCGATATTGTCCTTGAGCGTGCTTTCCGACCGGCCGGGCAGGGGGGAAAAGACGTTGGTTGAATCGCACATCAGCGCCTTGATCGGACGCTCCGCCGCGATCTCGCTGAACCGCGCGTCGTCCCAGGCTTCACCCACAATGGGGTTCTGGTCGATCTTGAAATCACCGGAATGGACCACGCGGCCCGCAGGACAGTCGATGACAAGGGCGGCTGATTCAGGGATCGAATGGCTGACCGGCACGAACTGCACCGAAAAGGGACCTGCGGCGATGGTCTGGGGCCGCGACTCGACTACCGTGATCGTATCAAGCGGCAAACCGGCCTCAGCGCATTTGAGGCGCCCGATCTCGGCGGTAAAGCGGCGGGCATAGACCGGCTTTTTCAGTTGCGGCCACAAAAGCGCCAACGCGCCGATATGGTCCTCATGCGCGTGCGTGATGAAAATCGCCTCCAGCCTGTCGGCGCGCTCCAACAGCCACGAGATATCCGGCATGATCAGATCGACGCCGGGCGTGCTGTCCATGTCGGGAAAGGTCACCCCCATGTCGACCAGGATCAGACGTTCGCGATCCTTGGGGCCATAGCCGTAGACATAGGCGTTCATGCCGATTTCCCCGGCCCCGCCGAGGGGAAGGTAGATAAGCCGTTCCGACGTCATGCTGCATCCTTGTTGAAATCATCGATCAGCACCAAACCATGCATGGTCAGGTCATCCTCGACCGAATTGAAAAGATCGGTGCCTTGAGCAAAGAGCGATGCAAGGCCACCAGTGGCAATCACCTTCATCGGGCGTTCGCGTTCACGGCGCACCTCGCGCACGATCCCTTCGATCAGCCCGACATAGCCCCAATACACGCCCGACTGCATGCAGGCTACCGTATTCGTGCCGATGGCGCGCAGCGGTTTGGCAACGTCGATATGCGGCAGGGCGGCGGCGGCCGTATGCAGCGCCTCAAGGCTCAGGTTGACACCTGGCGCGATGACGCCGCCGACATAGGCGCCATCGTCGTCCACCACGTCAAAGGTCGTCGCGGTGCCAAAATCCACAATGATCAGGTCACCACCGTGCCGATCGAAACCCGCCACCGTGTTGACCAGCCGATCCGGACCCACCGTTGCGCCCTGATCGACGCGTGGGGCAACCGGCAGGCGGCAGTCGGGTTTGCCCACGACGAGGGGACGGCAGTCGAAATAGCGGTTGCACAGAACCCGCAGGTTGAACACGACGCGCGGCACAGTCGATGAGATGATGGCCGAAGTCACGCGCGCCTCGGTCTTTGTCAACAACATCAGGGACGAGAGCCAAACGAAATACTCGTCCGCCGTGCGCTTGTGATCGGTCGCGATGCGCCAGGTGGACAGGAACCGGGTGCCGTCCCAGATCGAAAAGACAGTGTTGGTGTTGCCGCAGTCGATCGCCAAAAGCATCCGCGCCGCCTTTCAAAAGAACACGTCCGCCGCCGGGATGACCATCCGCCCCGAGGCAGTTGTCAGGACAAGATTGCCCGCCGGATCAATCGTGTCAAAGGTCCCCTCATGCGTCTCGCGCATGGTCCGGGCCCGGATCGGGCTTCCGAGCCGCGCGGCATGGCTCAGCCACTCGACGCGAATGGGTGTAAAACCGCTGGTCCGCAAGGCCGCCTCCCACCGCGCGAACGCGGGGGCAAGGTGGCCAAGCAGATCAGCTGGGTCAACCCGCAGACCGGTCTCTTGCAGCAAAGAGACCGCGCGCAACGCGCCGGGTTCCAGATCAGCGGGGGCGGGGCTGGCAATCAGGTTGACACCAAAGCCGACCGCGAGATGGGACGTCCCGTCTCTTTGCCCGCTGCTTTCCAGCAATATTCCAGCGACCTTGGCACCGTTCAGCAAGACATCATTTGGCCATTTCAGGGCAAACACATCCGGCAAACGGGTCAGCGCCATGAACGCCTCGCGCAGCGCCAGAGCCGCAACAAACGACCGCAACGCGATGATAGCCGGCGGTTCAGCCAGCCGCATCACCAGCGTGCCGTGAAAGTTGCCGCGCGGCGACGCCCACGCCCGCGCACGTCGGCCCCGACCGGCTGTTTGTTCGGCCGCCAAGAACCAGTGCGGCCCGATCAGGTCAGGCGCCAGACGCAACGCATGGGCATTAGTGCTGTCAACCGACGCCAGCAGATGGCGGCCAAGGCCAGCAGGCCATTCGGGCTTAGCCGACAAGGGCTTCAGCGGCTGTTGCGGCCACTGCTTCGATCCCGAAAAGATTGACGATCCCCGCCAGCATGATGACCGCGCAAGCGACCAGCGCCACCCATTGCACCGGGACCATGCGGCTTTCGACGCCATCACCTTCGACGCCGAAATACATCAGGTAGACGATGCGCAGATAATAGAATGCTCCAATCACCGATGCCACCGCCCCGGCAATCGCAAGCCAGGTCAAGTCTGCGTCAACGGCCGCCTGCAAGACATAGAACTTCCCGAAAAAGCCAACCATCGGTGGCACGCCTGCAAGGCTGAACAACAAGACCAGCAGGGCCAGCGCCTTCATCGGCTCGGTCTTGGAAAACATGTTGAGGCTGGCGATATCGGTCACCGGGCGGCCGTCCCGCTCCATCGACAGGATGAAGGCGAAGGTGCCGACATTCATCGTCACGTAAATCGCCATATAGACCAGCATCGCCTGCACGCCGCCGACCGTCCCCGCAGCCAGCCCGATCAACGCATATCCCATATGAGCGATCGACGAATAGGCCATAAGGCGTTTGAGGTCCTTTTGTCCGATTGCGGCCACCGCGCCGAGGAACATGGAAATGACGGCCAGGGCAGCCAGCACCTGGCCCCAATCCTTGGGGATCGCCCCGAAGGCATCCTGTGTCAGCCGCGCGATCAGTGCCATTGCGGCGACCTTTGGTGCGGTGGCAAAGAACATCGTGACCGGCGTGGGCGAGCCTTCATACACGTCGGGCGTCCACATGTGGAACGGTGCGGCCGAAACCTTGAACGCCAGACCCGCCAACATGAAGACCAGACCCAAAAGCAACCCCAGCGGGATCTCCTCGTCCAATGTCGACAAGATGCCCGAAAACAGCGTGGTGCCTGCATAGCCATAAACCAAGGACGCACCGTACAGCAGCAGCCCGGAGGACAGCGCGCCAAGCACGAAATACTTCAATCCGGCCTCGGACGACTTGGCACTGTCGCGTCGCAAAGAGGCGACGACATAGAGCGCCAGAGACTGCAACTCCAGTCCCATGTAAAGTGACATGAGGTCGCCGGATGACACCATCATCATCATCCCAAGCACCGACAGAGCCACGAGGATCGGATATTCAAACCGCAAGAGATCCCGCCGTGCCATGTAATCCTGCCCCACCAGCAGAACCGCAGCCGCCGACAGCAAAATGGTAATCTTGGCGAACCGTGCAAAGGCGTCGTCGATGAACATGCCGCCAAAGGCCACCTGCGCCCCCTGCCCGTTCAAGCCGATCCAGAACGCCAGCACCACAAACAGCCCCGCCGTCACCCGCAAGATCAGTCCGGCCATCGCATCCTTGGTCGTGTAGACCCCGAACATCAGCGCCGCCATGGCATAGATTGCCAGCGCAACTTCGGGCAGGACGATGGAGAAATCGGTGGACGGCATCGTCATTTTCCTTACTGAAGGGCCACGGCTTCGCCCGCATCGGGCACGGCGGCGTGGTAATCTGCGACCAAAGCCGCAACAGACGGGCCGATCTTGTCGGTCACAAGCGACGGGTACACCCCAAGGATCAGCGTCATCGCAATCAGGGGCGCAAAGATCGCCTTTTCGCGCCCGGTCATGTCGGTAATTGACTTGAGCGCCTCTTTCACAAGTGCGCCGAACACCACGCGGCGATACAGCCATAGCGCGTAGGCCGCAGACAGGATGACGCCAAAAGTTGCCACCGCGGCAACCCAGGTATTGACCTGGAAAATACCCATCAGCGTCAGGAACTCCCCGACAAAGCCGCTGGTGCCCGGCAACCCGACATTGGCCATGGTAAAGAACATGAAGACCAGCGCATAGGCGGGCATCCGATTCACGAGCCCCCCGTAAGCCTCGATCTCGCGGGTGTGCATGCGGTCGTAGATCACCCCGACCAGAAGAAACAGCGCCCCCGAGATGAAGCCATGGCTCAGCATCTGGAAAATCGCGCCGTCGACGCCCTGCTGGTTCACCGCAAAGATCCCCATCGTCACATAGCCCATATGGGCGACCGACGAATAGGCGATGAGCTTTTTCATGTCGGTCTGGGCCAACGCGACCAGCGACGTGTAGACGATGGCAATGGCGCTCATCCACAGAACCAGCGGCCCCATCACGTCCGACCCCACCGGAAACATCGGCAGACTGAACCGCAAGAACCCGTAACCACCCATTTTCAGCAAGATCGCGGCCAGCACGACAGAGCCAGCCGTCGGCGCCTGAACGTGGGCGTCGGGCAACCACGTGTGCACGGGCCACATCGGCATCTTGACAGCAAAGCTGGCGAAAAAGGCGAGGAACAACATCGTCTGCAAGCCGCCGGTGATCGTGATCCCCAGAACCGAGAAGGTTTCACTGGCGAATTCAAAGTCCAAAAGCGAGGTGACCCCCTCGGGGCAGGCGCCGATGCAGGTCGTGCCCGCCGCTTGATACATCGCGATCATCGCGACCAGCATCAGGACCGAGCCGAGGAAGGTATAAAGAAAGAACTTGAACGCCGCGTAGATCCGTTCCTTGCCGCCCCAGATGCCGATGATCAGGAACATCGGGATGAGACCTGCCTCGAAGAAGAGGTAGAACAACACAAGGTCCAGCGCACAGAAGACGCCCAGCATCAAGGATTCCAGGACCAGAAAGGCGATCATGTATTCCTTGACACGCGTCTCCACCTCCCAGCAGGAGGCGATCGTGATGGGCATCAGGATCGTGGTCAGCAAGACGAACAGGACGGAAATCCCGTCCACGCCCATGCGGTAGTCCAGGCCCAGGATCCAGGTCCGTTCTTCCACCAGCTGAAAGCCGGTATTGGCGGGGTCAAACTCTGCCAGAATGAACAGCGACATGATGAAGGTCGCCGTCGTGGCGAACAAGGCCAGCCGCTTGGCGTTCAGCCGTGCCGCGGCATCATCCCCGCGCAGGAACAAGGCCAGCACCGCCGCCGCGACAAGCGGCAGAAAGGTGATCATCGAGAGAAGGTTGCCCATGATCCGTGCCTGCCCTTAATGCGCGACGAAAAGCGTCATCCAGGTGACGAGGACAACGATCCCCAGCACCATCGCGAACGCGTAGTGAAACAGATATCCCGACTGGGCCCGACCCGCGAGGCGGGTAAAGAAGGGGATGATCCCAAGTGCCACGCCGTTGATCGACCCGTCGATCACATCACCATCGCCTCGCTTCCACAGCATGTTGCCAAGCCAGCGCACGGGGCGGACGATGAGGAAATCGTAGATCTCGTCAAAGTACCATTTGTTGAGAAGGAAGAGGTAGAGCGGGCGCTGCTGTGCGGCCAGACGGCCCGGAAGGCTGGGGTCGCGGATATAGAACATCCAGGCCGTGAAGAACCCGATCAGCATCGCGACAAAGGGCGAGACCTTGACCCATGTCGGCACCTCATGCGCCTCATGGATCACACGGTTGTCGTCACCCATGTAGATAGCGCCCTGCGGGGCGGTGCCGGTCACCGTGATCGCCCCAGTCGCCACGACACTATCGGCGGGTGCTGCATCGCTGTGATCTTCGGCTGCGGGGGCCTCGACGGCAGGAGCCGCCGCGGTCGTGGCGACTGTGCTTTCGGCAGGATCTGCTTCAGTCGTGGCGACTGCGCCTTCGGCTGGCGCCGCCTCTGTTGCGGCGGTATCGGCGTGGCTCTCGGCCTTGGCCGCCTCGCCATTTGCCTCTCCCTCGGCATGGGCGGCCTCCGGCTCCATCCCGAACCAGGCGCGAACCTTGTCGACCTCGCCGAAAAAGACGTTGTACCAGATCATGCCCGAAAACGCGGCCCCCAGCGCCAGCACACCCAAGGGGACCAGCATCGTCATCGGGCTTTCGTGGGGTTCGTGGGCATGTTCGCCCTGACCGTGGCCATGGTGGCCATGCGCCGGGGCGCGGCTTTCGCCAAAGAACGTCATGAACATCAGCCGCCAGCTGTAGAAACTGGTAAAGCACGCCGCAAGCACCAACAGCGGGAAGGCAAACGACGAGCCGACATAAGCCGATTCAATCACGGCATCCTTCGACAGGAACCCCGCGAACCCGTAATGTGTCAGCGGAATGCCAACCCCGGTGATGGCCAGCGTGCCGATCATCATTGCCCAGAACGTCAGCGGTATTTTTTTGCGCAGGCCGCCATAGTTGCGCATGTCCTGTTCGTGGTGCGTGGCGGTGATGACCGAGCCGGCCCCAAGAAACAGCATCGCCTTGAAGAAGGCATGGGTGAAAAGGTGGAACATCGCCACCGAGTAAACGCCGCAGCCCGCCGCCACGAACATGTAGCCCAACTGCGAACAGGTCGAGTAGGCGATCACGCGTTTGATGTCGTTCTGCACCAGACCCACGGTGGCGGCAAAAAACGCCGTCATCGCGCCCACCACAACGATCATCGTCTTGGCGTCGGGCGCGAATTCATACAAGGGCGACATCCGGCAGACGAGAAACACCCCCGCCGTCACCATGGTGGCCGCATGGATCAGCGCGGACACAGGCGTCGGCCCCTCCATCGCGTCGGGCAGCCAGGTATGCAGGAACAGCTGCGCCGACTTGCCCATCGCACCGATGAAAAGCAGCACGCCAATCAGATTTGCGGCGTTCCAGTCGGTCCAGAGGAACGACAGGTTGGTCTCTGCCAGCACGGGGGCGGCGGCAAAGACGTCATCAAGGCGCACCGAGTCCACCAAAAAGAACAGCGCGAAGATCCCCAAGGCAAAGCCGAAGTCGCCGACCCGGTTGACCACGAACGCCTTGATCGCAGCCGCGTTGGCGCTTGGCTTGCGGTAGTAGAACCCGATCAACAGGTAGGAGGCGACCCCCACGCCCTCCCAGCCAAAGAACATCTGCACAAGGTTGTCCGAGGTCACCAGCATCAGCATGGCAAAGGTAAAGAACGACAGATACGCAAAGAACCGCGCCTTGTAATGCTCACCCTCATGCCAGTTTTCGTCATGCGCCATATAGCCGAAACTGTAGAGATGCACGAGCGCGGACACTGTATTGACCACCACCAGCATGATTGCGGTCAGCCGGTCCAGCCGGATCGCCCATTCCGCGCCCAGCGTGCCGGATTCGATCCAGCGCATCAGCACGATCTGCTCTTTGACCCCGTCATGGGTCAGGAACACGTACCAGCTCAGGATCGCGGCCAGAAAGAGCAGCGCCGTTGCAATGATCTGACCTGCGCGTTCACCGATCAGCCGCCAGCCGAACCCGCAGATCAGCGCCCCGATCAGGGGGGCAAAAAGGATGATCGTGGTCATAGGTTCAGCCCTTCATCACGTTGACGTCTTCGACGTCGATCGTCCCGCGGTTCCTAAAGAAAACCACGAGGATCGCCAGACCAATCGCCGCCTCCGCCGCCGCCACGGTCAGCACGAACATGGTGAAGACCTGCCCCACCAGATCGCCCGAAAAGCTGGAAAACGCCACGAGGTTGATGTTGACGGCGAGCAGCATGAGCTCGATCGACATCAGGATGACGATCACGTTCTTGCGGTTGAGGAAGATGCCAAAGATGCCGATGACGAACAAAGCCGCCGCGACGCTGAGGTAATGTTCCAGTCCTACCATGGTTTCGTCCCTCATGGGCGTTTTGGCCCTGTTATTCTCTTCCGGAACAGGCGGGGTTCACCCCGCCATCACAACCCCTGCCCCGGCTTCACATCCACCAATTCCATCGCCTTGGCAGGATCCCGCCACATCTGCTGCAGCACGTTCTGGCGCTTGATGTCCTTTCTGTGCCGCAGCGTCAAAAGGATCGCGCCGATCATCGCCACCAGCAGGATCATGCCCGCCAGCTGGAACAGAAGGATGTACTTGTCGTAAATCAGCAGGCCCAGCGCGCGGGTGTTCTCCACCTCCGGGATCGCGGGCGTCACAGCCTGGCGCAGGCCCAGCGCCCCGTCCGCCTCTACCCAGGCCCCCACGCCCAGAGTCAGCTGCATGATCAGGATCACCCCGATCAGCAGGGCCAAGGGCATGTATTTCGCCATCTCGCCCTTCAGTTCGGTGAAATCGACGTCCAGCATCATCACGACGAACAAGAAAAGCACCGCCACCGCGCCGACATAGACGATGACGAGCAGCATCGCCACGAACTCGGCCCCCAACAGCACAAACAGTCCTGCCGAGGACAGGAACGCAAGGATCAGCCACAGCACCGAATGCACCGGGTTGCGGCTGATCGTGACCAAGACCCCCGCGACCACGGTGACGACCGCAAAAGCGTAAAAGGCATAATCGGCGACCGTCATGCGGGTTTCTCCCCAGATTTCTCGGCCGTCTCGGCAAAGACGGCTTGCGCCAGTTCCAGCGCCTTTTGCATCGCCGGCACGCCGCCGAACATCGACATCTGCCAGATCACCTCGGCGATCTCGCGTTTCGTCGCGCCGGCCGACAGCGCGTTCTTGATCGTCATGCGCATCTGCGGCTCGCCGATCGGGCCTTGCACGGTCAGCGCCGCGATCGTCACCAAAAACCGCGTCCGCGCGTCCAGTCCGTCCGGGTTGAAGGTCTTGCCGAACCACGCCTCAAGCATGTCGCGTGGCATCGCAGGGAACATCTTTTCAAACGATTTGAGATCAAAACTTTCCATTGGCGACGTGAATGCCTTGGCCATCTGCTGGCCCTGTTCCATCATCTGGGCAAAGAACTTGGTGAAATCCTGTGTCATGAACCTGGTCTATCGTCAGTTTTTGGCCAGCGTGAAAACGCGAAAACCCAGATCGCAATAATGTTGATCAGCGGTATCCCCATGAGAATCCCGGGCCATGACTTTCCATGCGCGCGTCTTGCGATAATCATCGCAGGCCATCCATAGGCCACGAAACCCAGGACCAGAATGATGAGCAAAGCCGGGAGGCCGGTTATCTGCGTTTGGCCGAGATTTACATGCATCTTGGCGCCCCCCTACCGATACGGTGCGTCGAGTTCGAGGTTGCGGGCAATCTCGGCCTCCCAGCGCTCGCCGTTGGCAAGCAGCTTGTCCTTGTTGTAAAACAGCTCTTCGCGCGTCTCTGTGGAGAACTCGAAATTCGGACCCTCGACGATGGCATCGACCGGGCACGCCTCCTGGCAGAACCCGCAATAGATGCATTTCGTCATGTCGATGTCATAGCGGGTAGTGCGGCGCGAACCATCCTCGCGGGGTTCGGCGTCGATGGTGATCGCCTGCGCGGGGCAGATCGCCTCGCAGAGCTTGCACGCAATGCAGCGTTCCTCGCCATTGGCATAGCGGCGCAAGGCGTGCTCGCCGCGAAAGCGCGGGGACAGCGGACCCTTCTCGTGCGGGTAGTTCAGCGTGGCCTTGGGGGCCAGAAAATACTTCATGCCCAGGCCAAATCCCTTGAAGAAATCCATCAAGAGAAAGTACTTGGTGGCGCGGGTCCAGTCGATACTCGCCATATCAGCCTCCAATCGCCCAGCGGGCCCAGAACCCGCCGAAAACTTCGAATTTCGCAAGGAAGGCCACGATCACCACCCAAGCCAGCGACATGGGCAAGAATACCTTCCAGCCGATCCGCATCAACTGATCGTAGCGATAGCGGGGCACGATGGCCTTGACCATGGCAAACAGGAAAAAGAAAAAGGCCATTTTCGCCACCATCCACAGCGCGCCGTCGGGCAGGCCCGGAATGGGCGACAGCCAGCCGCCGAAGAACAACAGACTCATCAGCGCGCACATGAGGAAAATCGCGATGTATTCGCCCGCCATGAACAACAGGTAAGGCGTGGAAGAATACTCGACCATGAACCCCGCAACGAGTTCGGATTCCGCCTCCGGCAGGTCAAACGGTGGGCGGTTTGTTTCCGCCAAAGCGCTGATAAAGAACAAGAACACCATCGGAAAGTGCGGCAGCCAGTACCAGTTCAACAGGCCATAGTCGCCGTCCTGTGCAGCGACAATCGCCCCGAAATTCATGCTGCCGGTCGAGATGATGATGCCGATGATGATCAGACCCAGTGATACTTCATAGCTGATCATCTGTGCAGCGGACCGGAGCGAGCCAAGGAACGGGTATTTCGAGTTGGACGCCCAGCCGCCCATGATGACGCCGTAAACTTCCAGCGACGACACCGCAAAGACAAACAAGATCGCCACGTTGATGTCCGACAGCACCCAGGTCGAATTGAACGGGATCACCGCCCAGGCCAGGATCGCCAGCACAAAGGACAGCATCGGGGCAAGAAAGAACACCGGGCGGTCGGCACCTGCCGGCACCACGATTTCCTTGACCACGTATTTCAGCGCATCGGCGACAGACTGCAGCAGGCCGAACGCGCCGACCATGTTGGGGCCCCTGCGCATCTGCACGGCCGCCCAGATCTTGCGGTCGCCATAGACCAGAAACAGCAGACTGATCATCACGAACCCGGTGACCAGCAGGCTTTGCGCCACGATCAACAGCGCCACCCCCAGATTCGTCGACATAAACCCGTCCATACCCGCATTCCCCAATTCTTCAACCGACAGTACTTTCAGACCGTCGGAATGCCTTGTTCGCCGCAATCGCGCACTGTGACTTCGGCGTCAATAGTGCGAAAGCCGGGCGGCAGCGCTGCCGATATCGTGTAGACCGCATCACCACGCCAGATCTCACCGTCTTGCGCGACAGTTGTGCGCACCAGCCGCGCAAATCCGAACCCGCGGATCAGCGCATATTGCGCCGCCGCACAGCGGGCATAGGCGGCCACATCCTCGTCGTTGCGCGCGCCGGTCATGGACACGCGAAAATTGACCAGATCACCGTCCAGCAGCAGCGTCTCGATGCCCCGGTAGTCCGGCTGAAAACCAAGGCCCGCCTCTTGCCGCGTCGCCGCGCAGGCACCCAGCGCCGTCAGCGCTGCAAGGCATCCCGCAAGGGTCGGCGCGTGGTCCAACTTATTCCGCCGCCATGGGGCTTTGCGTCCGCGCAAGTTGCATCGCCGACAACTCTGCCATCACGCGGCTTGCCCGCGCAATCGGGTTGGTCAGGTAGAAATCCCCGACGGCGTTGCGAAACGTGGCCTTGCCCGGATCGCAAAGCGGCAAAGGCGTCCAGACATTGTCGGCAACCTCGTCAATGCGCCCCAGATGCGGGTGTGCGGCAACCAACGCCTGACGCAGGACCGCAAGGCTGTCCCATGGCAATGTCGCTCCAAGTTCCGCCGACAGGGCGCGCAGGACGGCCCAGTTTTCCTTGGCCTCGCCGGGCGCAAAGCCTGCGCGCATCGCCAGTTGCGGGCGGCCCTCGGTGTTCACGAAAAGTCCGTTTTCCTCGGTGTAGGCGGCGCCCGGCAGGATGATGTCGGCGCGATTTGCGCCGCGATCACCATGGCTGCCTTGATAGATCACGAAGGGTCCGGGGGCGATCTCCACCTCATCGGCACCAAGATTGTAGATCACCTCGGCCGCGTCCGTGGCCGCAGCGAGGCCACCTTCGGTCACCGCGCCCACATCCATAGCGCCCACGCGCCCCGCAGCGGTGTGCAGGATCAGCAGTTTCGAGTTCGAGTTTTCAGCCAGCCGCATCGCATGGGCCAGCACGGCCTCGCCGTCCGCCTCGGAAATCGCGCCCTGCCCCACGATCACCAGTGTCGGCTTGGCCTTGGTCTCGTCGCTGATCACCTGCGACGAGAGTTTTAACAGCGCCGCGCGGTCGGTGCCGACATGGGTATATTCATACGTCAGATCGACCGCCTCGCCCACCAGCCCAATCTTGGCCCCGTTGAGCCATGCCTTGCGCAGACGCGCATTCAAGACGGCGGATTCGACCCGCGGATTGGTCCCGAGCAGCTGGATCATCTGCGCCGAATCGATATCCTCGATTGCCGCGGTGCCGACATACCCCGACCGGTTGTGGATCGGCAGCTTGGCCCCATCCGTGCGGCATTCGACATGGCCGCCAAGGCCCTCGATCATCTTTTTCAGCGAATAGGCGGCCTCGACCGGGGCGAGGTCGCCCACCAACCCCGCAACCTTGCGGCCCTTCATCGCGGCGGCGGCGAGCGCAAGCGCCTCGTCCCAGCCTGCTTTGCGCAGTTTGCCGTTCTCGCGGATGTAGGGCGTGTCCAGCCGCTGGCGGCGCAACCCGTCCCAGACGAACCGGGTCTTGTCGGAAATCCATTCCTCGTTCACGCCGTCATGGTTGCGCGGCAAGATGCGCATCACTTCGCGCCCCTTGGTGTCGATGCGGATGTTGGACCCCAGCGCATCCGTCACGTCGATGCTTTCGGTCTTGGTCAGCTCCCATGGCCGTGCCGTGAACGCATAGGGCTTGGAGGTCAGCGCCCCCACCGGGCACAGGTCGATGATGTTGCCTTGCAGGTTCGAGGCCAGCGTCTCATTCAGATAGCTGGTGATCTCGCTGTCCTCACCACGGCCCGTCTGGCCCATCTGGGTGATGCCCGCGACTTCGGTGGTGAACCGCACACAGCGGGTGCAGGAAATGCAACGCGTCATCTTGGTTTCGACCAGCGGGCCAAGGTTCAGATCCTCGGACGCGCGTTTCGGCTCGCGGTAGCGCGAGAAATCCACACCAAACGCCATCGCCTGATCCTGCAAATCACACTCGCCACCCTGATCGCAGATCGGGCAGTCGAGGGGATGGTTGATCAGCAGAAACTCCATCACCCCCTCGCGCGCCTTTTTCACCATCGGGGATTTCGTCTTGACCAGCGGGGCCTCGCCGTTCGGGCCGGGGCGCAGATCCTTGACCTGCATCGCGCAGGACGCGGTCGGCTTGGGCGGGCCGCCGACAACCTCGACCAGACACATCCGGCAGTTGCCCGCGATCGTCAGGCGTTCATGGTAGCAAAAGCGCGGGATATCGACGCCCGCGACCTCAGCCGCCTGAATGATGGTCATCGCGCCGTCAACCTCGACCTCGATGCCGTCGATGGAGATTTTCTTGAGGTTAGACATGGGCCGGACCTTTCCGAAGCACGCGCGCCACCATCGCCCTGACCCATGCACCCAGGCCCGGGGTCGATACGGGCGCAGGCTGCACCTGATGACTTTGCAAAGACGGCCGGGGCCTTGCACGCGCCTCAAGGTCGCGAAGCTGGTATTTCGGATCGAGACCGCCATAGCACATCATGTCACCCCATTCATCTTGTCAGACCCGGGGCCCCACCCAAGACCAGACCGACACACGTCACCACAACCAGCACAATCGCGGCCAGATAGGCCACAGGACGCATCCGCCGCAAGCCAAACACACCGAAAACCGCCCCGATCAACATCGCCGCAGGCAGATGAGACCACGCAAGTCCGTTCCACATCACGAACAGCACGCCAAGGAGCCCCGCATAGCCAACCCCGACCGCCATGCAAATACGCAGCGATGGCTCGCTTGTCGCTGTTGCATCATCCGGATCGTCGTCGGCAAAGCGATCCCGATCCCGCATTGTCCAAGAGATTGCCATCGCCTACTCCGCCGCCGTCCGCGTGCAACCATGGGTTTTCCATGCCTGAGCGTCATTCAGATAGGTCCACCCGAACGCTTCGTCACTGTCGCCATTTGCCTCAAGCAAGGCCAGCCTCGTCAGCGCCTCGTCAAGTGTCGGTCTATGCCCGGCAGGAACCCACCACATGACAAAATGCATCTTGCCCAGAACTTCGAACCATTCCTTGCGGCGTTCGTAAAACGTGCGGTGCACGGTGTTCCAGACGAAATTCTCCAGCGTCTCGACGCTTTCCCAGACGGTGAGGTTCGAGACATGCTGCGCATCGCCACCGATCTTGGCCTCGGTGTTGCCGGTGCCGGGTTCGCCCGAGCCTTCCATCATCCAAACAAACCCCGGCATCCGCTTGCCCATGCCGTTCACGCGATCAAGCGCGTTCATGAACTCAGCCACGCGCGGATCATCTGTCGGTGCCAGCAGCCGCCCGACGTTCAGCTCTGCCAGGTGCATCATGCCGCTCATCTCTGCACACAACGCCCTTGACGCACAAAAGAGCCGTCAGCTGTCACAAGCGTGGCGGCATCTTGCAGCGGGCCATCTGCCCAAACCACGTCAGATCCCGCAAAGCGCTCCAGACAGTAAAGCGTCGCTTCGTAGCGCGCGGCTTTGGCCGCCGTCGCCGCCTTGTCCGCAGTGTCGCGCACGGCCACATCAAAGTCACGCTTGTCTTCGCTTGTCGCAGTGACCTTGGCTTTGATTTTCATCCCGTCAAACAGCACGGGCGGTGGTCCCCCGCAGGCCGTCAGCGCCAATACTGATGCCAACCCCAAAACAGCCCTCATCTGCAGCCCTCCACAAAGACCCAAGCCCCTGCCTCATACCGGTCATAGATCGAGGTTTGCAACTGCTGCCCGCGCGCCGCGCATTGCGCCGCGGCGCGCTTGCGGGCGGCGGCGCCGTCAGATTGTGCAAACGCGCTGTCCCCGTTGGTGACCCGGAGCGCGACCTGCGCCACAGACGGTGTCCCCGACGGGGACGCCGTGCAAGCGCCCAGCAGACCCATCCCGACAAGGTTGACAACACCGGAACGGATCATATGCCCCCCGCTGCATTGCAAGGCATGGCAAGCCGACGCGTCATTTCGGTTTCTGTCATGCACGCAACTGGCGTCATTCCGACGACCTCAACAGTTCACCGACGAGGCTACCTTTGGCAATCTCGTCGCGTCCAACCTTGCAATAGCTTTCGGTATCGCCCTCGACTGCGCCTGCTGCCTCCAGATAGGCTGCAGCTTCTGTCTTGAGCCTGGCTTTCTGTTCGGGGTTCTTGAGAAAGGCCTCGACCTCATCGCGGCTGTAACCCTTGTCGAGAGCGTATCGCTTGAGGTCCTCGATCTTGCCCAGCACGACGAACATGCGGGCGCTGACGGACGGGCACGTCTTGCGGATCACGTCGCCAATACGCCCAGCGCGCAAGGAGTCGTTGATATGCGTCTCTTCGGGCAAGGGGTCCAAAGCCCAAGCGGGGCAGGCAGCTGCAAGCAGCGCCATGATACCAAGGGTCACAGAAAGTCGGGTCATCGGGGCCTCCATGTCATGCCTGCCCCCAAAAATGACGCGTCATTGGCTGATATGCGATGACAAGTCCTTGATTGGGCATAGCAGCGCCGATTGTGCCACGCGACATAATGGGCGCGGACAACGCCGCACCGCTGGCGGGAACGATTGCGGGCATGACCCAAAGCCGCACCATTTACACCGCCGTCCGGGCAGAATGGGGGGTGTTCAGCGGATTGCGGTCGCGCACCATCTCATTCGACCTTGAGCGCCGCGCGATAGGCGATCATCACGCCAAAACCCATGATGAATTCTGTCACGTCCAATGATCCGTCCACATTCAGATCGGCATAGGGCAACTCGCGGTCCATCGCCGCCCCCATTTCGTCCGACGTCATCTGCTGGTCATTGTCGCGATCCCAAAGATCAAAGATCAATTTCTGTGCGGTAGAAAAGCCTTCGAGTCTGTCCGCCGACTCCGCAATGTTCACGAACCCGAAGTCCCAGCCTTGGAACTCGGGCAGCGTGACTGCACCGTCGGAATCTGCGTCCATCGAGACAAACACATCCCCGCGAAAAGCCTGCAACTCGTCGATCGGGATTGCGCCATCGGCGTTGGCGTCGATTTGCTTGAACGTCGCTTCGGCCAGAACTTTGCCGGGGGTATCCTGGGCTGCAGCACCTTGTCCGACGGTCATTAGCAGCGCGGCCAAAACGATACGACTTCTCATCATTCCGATCTCCATCACGTTCATCTATTCCGCCGCCATCGCGCCCATGCGACCGGTCTTCTTCGCCTTGATCCGGTCCTCGATTTCCTCACGGAACGCGCGCACCAGCCCCTGGATCGGCCAGGCCGCCGCGTCGCCAAGCGCACAGATCGTATGCCCTTCGACCTGCTTGGTGACCGAGATCAGCATGTCGATTTCCTCGACCTCCGCGTCGCCGCGCACCAGCCTGTCCATCACCCGCATCATCCAGCCCGTGCCCTCGCGGCAGGGCGTGCACTGGCCGCAGGATTCGTGCCTGTAGAACTTGGACAGCCGCCAGATCGCCTTGATAACGTCGGTCGACTGGTCCATCACAATCACCGCAGCCGTGCCAAGGCCCGACCGCTGCTCGCGCAGCCAGTCGAAATCCATAATCGCTTCGTCGCATTGCGCCTGCGTGAGCAAGGGCACCGATGACCCGCCGGGGATCACCGCCTTGATGTTCTTCCAGCCGCCCCGCACCCCGCCGCAGTGCCGGTCGAGAAGTTCCTTCAGCGGGATCGACATCGCCTCTTCGACGACGCAGGGGTTGTTGACGTGCCCCGAGATGCCGAACAGCTTGGTGCCGGTGTTGTTCGGACGGCCAAAGGAGGCAAACCAGTCCGCGCCGCGCCGCAGGATCGTCGGCACCACGGCAATCGATTCCACGTTGTTCACCGTGGTCGGGCAACCGTAAAGCCCCGAGCCTGCGGGGAACGGCGGCTTCATCCGGGGCATGCCCTTTTTGCCCTCAAGGCTTTCCAGCAGCGCCGTTTCCTCGCCGCAGATGTAGGCCCCGGCACCGTGATGCAGGTAACAGTCGAAGTCCCAACCGGATTTGGCGGCGTTCTTGCCGATCAGACCCGCGTCATAGCATTCATCCAATGCCGCCTGCAGTGCTTCACGCTCACGGATGTATTCGCCGCGAATGTAGATATAGCAGGCATGGGCCCCCATCGCGAAGGCGGCGATCAGGCAACCCTCGATCAGCGTATGCGGATCATGGCGCATGATCTCGCGGTCCTTGCAGGTGCCCGGCTCGGACTCGTCGGCATTGACCACAAGGTAGGACGGGCGACCATCGGACGCTTTCGGCATGAACGACCATTTCAGGCCCGTCGGGAACCCAGCCCCACCACGTCCGCGCAGACCTGATGCCTTGACCTGATCGACCAGGGTATCGCGTCCGCGCTGGATGATTTCAGCCGTGCCATTCCAATGACCACGCTTTTTCGCCCCTGCAAGAGAGCGGTCATGCATCCCGTACAGGTTGGTGAAAATGCGGTCCTGATCTTTCAGCATTCCTGCCTCTTTCCTAATCTTGGTGCTTTCGCCAGATCTGATACGTCATAACCATTGCCCAGATAAATGCGGCAATTGCGGCAAAGTCGAAAAGAAAGACAAACCGGGTTTCCCAGCCCAGCGTTCCCCCCAACCACTGCACGCCGATCCACAAGACAGCCGTCCCCGCGATGACAAAGGCCACCAGCCGCGCCTGGCGCGACAGATGTTGGTCTTGTTCTGGGTCCGGCGGCTGCCTCATGTGTCCCTAGAACTCCTCGCCTGCATCCAGACGGCGCAGAAACTCCACGGGGCCCATGCTGACAATCGCCTTGGCCTGCGGGACCCAACGGTCACGGGTCACCCGGCCCTTGAAGCCTTCGAGGTTCTCGTCAACCCATGCGATTTCGTCCGCTTTCCAGTTCGCCACCTGATCAAAGTGATAAAATCCCAAGGTATGGCACAGAATTTCCAGCTTTGGCCCAATGCCCTTGATGATCTTGAGATCGTCAGCCTTGCCACCGCGCGCAGCTTTGAGCGCTTCGGGCCGTCTGGACGTTTCAGGTTTGGCCATGACGGCTGCGGGGGCCGGCGCCGGTTTTGCTATCGCGGGGGCGACCGCAGGCTTTGACGCGGCTGCGGCTGCGGGCGCGGGTGCGGCGCTTGGGGCAACCATCGGCGCGGGCGAGAGCATCGGCTTGGCGCTCGCAGGCTTTGACGCAAGGCTGCTTTTCGCGCCCCAAGGCATCCCCATGACCAGACCGGCCAGCAACGCCACGATGACGCCAATCGCAACCGCGGCCTCATTGGACAACTGGCCCACGAGCCTTGCCACGGCAAACGCAACCACGCCCATGGCGAGGCCGATAAACCAGCCCGCGAGATTGGGCGCATTCTTGTTCGTCGCTAACTTCATCTCGTGTCACTCCCCTGATGATATGGCCCTCTATGCGGGGCCCTGTATGTCGTCACGTGCCTTTTCCTGTTGTAAGATCGCGTGCGGCCAAGGCCTTGGCTTGCCCCACCCAGTTGTCGCGTGTGACGCGGCCCTTGAAGCCGTCGAGGTTATCGTCAACCCAAGCAATCTCTGCCCCAGTCCAGGCAGCGATCTGGTCAAAGTGGAAAAAGCCAAGCTTGTGGCAAAGAGTTTCCAGCTTCGGGCCGATGCCGACAATGATCTTGAGGTCATCTTTCTGGCCGCCCCGCGCCGCCGTCAGCGCCTTTGGCCGACGCTTTGGCATATCCACCGGGGCCTTGGCCTGCGGTGTGGCCAGAGGTGTTGCCAGGCGCGAATTGCCATCCGCAACAGGTTTGCCCTTTGAGCGCGCCGGAGCCTCTTGGACCGTGATGCCGGAAGCGTCGGCCACGCTGGCTTTACCGGGTTTGGGCTCTGTCGGCGTCGACCGCGCGGCCGTGACCTTCGCCAGTTTGCCCATCCAAGGCGTGGTCAGCGGCACCTCAGAGCCGTCGATCCGTTTGATCGTATCGCGCAGATCGACCGCATATTGGGCGCTGGCATTGTACTGACGCCGCCCCGATTCAAACTCCTTGAGGCTGGTCAGCCCGCTTGCCGGTTCCGCCGCATAGCGCCCGTTCTGGGGTCCTGGCACCGGGACGTCGCCCTTGCCGAACCGCGCGATGAGGTAGGTCAGTTTGTCGGGCGTCAAATCCTCGTAATAGTCCTTGCCGATCTGGGCCATTGGTGCGTTTGCGCAGGCACCCAGACACTCGACCTCTTCCCAGCTGAACTTGCCATCCGCCGACAGCGTATGTGGCGTCTTGGCAATCATCTCTTTGCAGACCGCAATCAGCTCCTCCGCGCCGCAAATCATGCAGCTGGTGGTGCCGCAAATCTGGAGATGCGCGACCGAGCCGACGGGCTGCAACTGGAACATGAAGTAGAACGTCGCCACCTCCAGCCCCCGGATATAGGCGAGGCCAAGCATCTGCGACACATGCTCGATGGCGGGACGCGACAACCACCCCTCCTGTTCCTGCGCGCGCCAGAGAAGCGGAATGATGGCCGATGCCTGACGACCTTCGGGATACTTCGACATCTGCCCCTTGGCCCAGGCAAGGTTGGCCGGGGTGAATTCAAACGAAGCGGGTTGGTGGGGGTGAAGGCGGCGGAGCATTACAATCAGTTTCCTAGATAGTCTTGTTCACATCCAACTCTGAACTTGCCGGACGCAGAAAATCCTGCAGAAAGAAGTTCAGGTGAACGATTACAGGACGGCTCGTCTTGAAAGCAGGCGAACGCGTTAGCCTCCAAGAGGCGAACATCGCTTGATTGATTTTCCAAGATCACTTTCGTTCGCGCTCCTCCGGCGATTCCCAAAAGGTCCGCCGCTCTTGCGAAGTCATCGAGTATTTCTGACTGACGTTCTTTCGGCGGTGGATCAAATCCGATTGATGCCAGCGAAAATACTAGCGAACCAGCGTCCAGACAGGACTGAAGGACAAAAGCGTCGGCCTTTCCATCCTGAGCTTGCGCTGCAAACGGAGCAAACATCGATCCCGCCAACAAAATGCGATAGATCACCGATCAATCTCCCCGAACACCACGTCCATCGTTCCGATGATGGCGGCCACGTCGGCCAGTTGATGCCCCTTGCAGATGTGATCCATGGCCTGAAGGTGCAAAAAGCCCGGCGCGCGGATTTTGGCGCGGTAGGGTTTGTTCGACCCATCGGCCACCAGATACACCCCGAACTCGCCCTTGGGGGCCTCGACCGCCGCATAAACCTCGCCCGCTGGCACGTGAAACCCTTCGGTATAAAGCTTGAAGTGATGGATCAGCGCCTCCATCGAGGTCTTCATCTCAGCCCGCGGCGGCGGCGTGATCTTGCCGCGTGCAAGGACATCGCCCTTTTCCACACGCAGTTTGGCCACGGCCTGGCGAATGATCGACGTCGACTCGCGCATCTCCGCCATGCGGCACAGATAACGGTCATAGCAATCGCCGTTCTTGCCGACGGGGATCTGGAACGCAAACTCGTCATAGCATTCATACGGCTGGCTGCGCCGCAGATCCCACGCCAGACCAGACCCGCGCACCATGACGCCGGAAAACCCGTATTTCTGGATATCATCCTCGTTCACCACGCCGATGTCGGCATTGCGCTGCTTGAAGATGCGATTTTCGGTCAGAAGCCCGTCAATGTCGTCCAGCACGCGCGGAAACTCGACCGCCCATTGATCGATATCCTCGATCAGCTGGGGGGTCAGGTCGACATGCACGCCACCCGGACGGAAATAGGCCGCATGCAGGCGCGCGCCGCTGGCCCGCTCGTAAAACACCATCAGCTTTTCGCGTTCCTCAAAACCCCAGAGCGGTGGCGTCAGCGCGCCCACGTCCATGGCTTGGGTCGTCACGTTCAACAGGTGGCTCAGGACCCGCCCGATCTCGCAAAAGAGAACGCGGATCAACGATGCCCGGCGCGGCACGTCGACCCCGGTCAGCCGCTCGATCGCCAGACACCAGGCGTGTTCCTGATTCATCGGGGCGACGTAATCCAGCCGGTCGAAGTACGGCAGATTCTGCAGGTAGGTCCGGCTTTCCATCAGCTTTTCAGTGCCGCGATGCAGCAGGCCGATATGGGGATCGCAGCGTTCGACAATCTCGCCGTCCAACTCCAGCACAAGACGTAAAACACCATGTGCTGCAGGGTGTTGCGGGCCGAAGTTGATGTTGAAATTGCGAATCTTCTGCTCGCCGGTTTCAAAATCCTTGGACCCGTCGTCATAGGTATTGGTGCGGATGTCGCCGTCCATCATCGCAGATGTTCCCCAACTGCCGCCTTGGCCATGGCCCGCGGCGTGAATTTGTCCCATGCCACCACGGCACGCTGGTGCCGGCCTTGCCCGATCAGGTCGACGCCGTCATGGGCGCGCACGTTGAACCAGACGAACTTGCCTTCGATCTGCGTCACTTCGGTATCCACCGTCACCGTCAGACCCGGTGGCGTGGGTGCGACATGGCTGACATCTATATGCGTCCCCAACGATCCCTCGCCGACATCATAAAACGGCGACAGGTGCTCCAGACACGCCCATTCCATCAGCCCAACCATATAGCCGGTTGCAAAGACCCCTGGCACGTCCTGAAACAGCGGCGATTCCGGATAAAGCGCGGGCACCGTATGGCGCGCCTCGATCCGATGGCGAAACGTCGCCTTGGACCCTGTTTCAAGGCCGGGCTTCATTTCGTTGCAGCTTTCTGGTCGCCGGGAAGAATGTAATCCGCACTCTCCCACGGGCTCATGAAATCAAACTGCCGATACTCCTGCACCAGCGTCACCGGTTCATAGACAACACGCTTGAGCGCCTCGTCATAGCGCACCTCGATATAGCCCGTCGTCGGGAAATCCTTGCGCAGCGGGTGCCCGCGAAAGCCGTAATCCGTCAAGATCCGGCGCAGGTCGGGATGGCCACTGAACAGGATGCCGAACATGTCAAAGACTTCACGCTCGAACCAGTTGGCCGAAGGATGGATCGCACTGATCGAGGGCACCATGTCCGTCTCGCGGATCGTAAGCTTCAGGCGGATGCGATGGTTCTGGTACATCGACAAGAAGTGATAGACGACATCGAACCGCTCAACGCGCGATGGATGATCGATCGCGGTGATGTCGACGAGCGAGCTGAACCGGCAGGACGGGTCGGTGCGCAGGAACTCAACCAAATCCTCCAGATGCGCAGGCATCACCTGCAGCGTCAGCTCACCATGGGTGATAGAGGATGATTGCACCGCATTCGGGCGTCGCAGCGTGATCAGGCCTGCAAGGTCGCTCTGGGCTTCGGACATGGGACTACCTTACCAACGTGCCGGTGCGGCGGATTTTGCGTTGCAGTTGCAAGATGCCGTAAAGAAGCGCCTCGGCTGTGGGGGGGCAGCCAGGAACATAGATGTCGACCGGCACGATCCGGTCGCAGCCGCGCACGACGCTGTAGGAATAGTGGTAGTACCCGCCACCATTCGCGCAAGACCCCATCGAGATCACATAGCGCGGTTCGGGCATCTGGTCATAAACCTTGCGCAAGGCCGGGGCCATCTTGTTGGTCAGCGTCCCCGCCACAATCATCAGGTCGGACTGGCGCGGGGATGCGCGTGGGGCGGTGCCAAAGCGTTCCAGATCATAGCGCGGCATCGAGGTGTGCATCATCTCCACCGCACAGCAGGCCAGGCCGAACGTCATCCAGTGCAAGGAGCCAATGCGCGCCCAGTTGATGATATCCGCAGTCGAGGTCAACAAAAACCCCTTGTCGGCCAGTTCGGCATTCAGAGCACGCGTGGCCACGTCGGCATCACCGCCTGCGGTGTTGGCTCCGGTCGCTATGCCCATGATGTCACCCCACAAACCCTATCATCTGCAGCCAGATAGCCCGCCATGATCGCTTGGCCCAGAGTCATTCCCATTCCAGCGCGCCTTTTTTCCACTCATACGCAAAGCCGATCGTCAGCACGCCCAGAAACACCATCATCGACCAGAATGCCGTCATACTGATTTCGCCAAACGCCACCGCCCAGGGAAAGAGGAACGCAACTTCAAGGTCAAAGATGATGAACAGGATCGAGACAAGGTAAAACCGCACGTCGAACTTCATCCGTGCATCGTCAAAGGCGTTGAAGCCGCACTCGTAGGCGCTGACCTTTTCGGGGTCGGGATTGCGCACCGCCAGCACTACGGCGGCAAAGATCAGCACCAGCCCCAGACCCGTGGCGACGCCCAGCAGAATGAGGATGGGCAGGTATTCCCTTAGGAGGATGTCCAAGGTGTGCTCCTTCAACTGACGAGGGCGAGGCTGCGACCTCTGGCGGGTCACTTCTGCTCTGGCCAAGGGTTTACTCTGCCCCCCCGGCGCGGTCAACCAAAGCCGGGCCAGAAAACTGCGGTGCGGCAACGGGAAGCGGGATCATTCTGCAGGGGCGACCGGTTTGCTTTGCCAAGCGTCACCGCCCGACAGAACGGACACGGGATCCGTCCCGCACCAACTCTGGCGCGGACCGCCCTGATAGGGGCGGGCATGGCCGGCCGCGATCATGTGTTGTGCGACGGATCTGCCGTCAAGCCGCAGCGCGACCAGCGCACGGCCATAACGGTCGCGCCCCTCAAAGCCGATCTCAACGGTCGCAGCCCGAAAGATCAGCGCGCGCAAGGCCCAGGTCGCCTGCTGCGCGGCCAGAAGCTCCGACGCACAGCCGGGCGAATAAAATTCTGGCGTGTCAAAGCCGGTCAGGCGGGCGCGTTCGATCCCCCGCCTTGCGCACCAGAGCGAGATGGTGTCGCCGTCAATCACCGATAGCACGCGGCAATCGCCCGCACCGCTGCGCGCAGGTCTCAAGGCTGCATTGATCGCATCCGCGCCCAGCGGCAGAATGATCAGGGCAAGGGTGCTGAATGCCATCACCGCCTTGAGGTAAAAAACCGGGTCCAGAATGCGCGCAAGCAGTCGCCGCCAGCGCGACCCCGGGCGTCCTGGCGGCAGGCCCATGCCAAAGCGGGGCGGCGTGCGATAGTCGCGACTGAAGGGCGTCACGTTACCGCCACGCCCGGGCTTTTTTGCCATCCCCTGCCCTTTGCGGCTGCTATTGGGTCGTCGGCACCTCGACCGCATCCGACAGTTCGGCTTGTGTGACCGTCAGAACCTCGGCCCGAATGATCCGGGCGATCACGGTCACGTCTGCAACTGAAAACGTCAAGGGCAGGCGCATGTCGATCAGCCCGGACAGCACCCGGTCGGTTTGCGGCAAAGCGTCAGGCTTGGCATAGGCCCAATGCGCATAGCGGCTGGTAAAGGCAATGGGATCGCGCGCGCCGAACCATTTCAGGTCCACCCCACGGGCAGCGCAGCGCGAAACGAGGCTGGCTGCGCGCGCAGGCTCCCAATCCGGCAGGGTGAATTGAAACGATGAGCCCAGGAAATGTTCATGCGCCGGACGCGGGATCAGGCGCAGACCGGGGGTGTTGGCAAGGCCTGCCTCCATGCCCCGATACAACACCCCCCAGCGCGCGCGCCGGTCTTCCAGCAACGCGAGTTGCGGGCGCAAGATCGCGGCGCGCAGATTGTCCATCCGGCCAGAGATGTTGGGCACATCCAGCCGCAATCGTTCAAAGACCTCTGCAGGGGGTGCCGCACGATGGCGGGCATATAGCATGTAAGACCCCGACAAGAGAACCGACCTTGCCGCCAGCTCCGCATCATCGGTGACCAAAAACCCGCCTTCGCCCGAATTCATGTGCTTGTAGGTTTGCGTCGAATAGCACCCGATGGCCCCATGCCGACCCGACGGCACACCGCGCCAAGTGGCCCCCATCGTGTGGGCGCAATCCTCGATCACCTTGATGCCGATGCCATCACAAAGCGCCATGAGCGCGTCCATGTCGCAGACATGGCCCCGCATATGACTGACAAGCAGCACCCGTGCAGCGCTTGCCTTTGCCTGATGGGCAAGATGATCAAGGTCGATGGTCAGATCGTCCGTCACCTCGACGAACACCGGTCGCGCACCGATCGAGGCGATCGCGCCCGGCACCGGGGCCAGCGTGAAGGCGTTCGACAGCACAGGCTCGCCCGCGGCCACCTGCATCGCGCGCAGGGCCGTAGCCATCGCATAGCCGCCCGACGCCACCGCCAGGCAATAACGCGCGCCCGTCAATGCGGCGAATTCCTCCTCCAGCAACGCCGTCTCTGCCACTTCGCCGGGCGCGGTGTTGTAGCGATGCAGTCGCCCATGCTGCAGCACGGCCAGTGCCGCCGCGATCCCCGCCTCGGGGATCGGCTCTTGCTGGGTAAAGCTGCCGGTAAAGCGTTCCATCGTGTCGCCTCAGTTGTCTGCCGTGCGCCGCACGACACGCAAATAGAGCGCAAGCGACGCAAAAAGAAGGGCTGCGGCCAGAAAGAAGGCCACGTTGGGCGAGGGCCGCTCCCACGTTTCTTGCATGAAATAGCCGAAAACCTGCGAAAAGCCCACTGTGCCGATCAACATCGCCACATTCATGACTGCCGAAATGCCACCTTGCAACTCGCCTTGCGCGTCTTCGGGCACCGCTTTGGACATCATGGCCACCAGCATCGGATGCACAAAGCCTTCGGGGCCATGAACGACCAGCAACACCAGCACGACGGGCAGCGATCCGGCCAGACCATAGCCTGTCGCCACGATCACCGCGATCACCAGTCCGAAAAGGCACACGCGCCATTCGCCAAACCGTGCCACGACCGGCCCCGTGACCGCGCCCTGAAACACCGCCGTGATGATGCCAAAGGCCGCGAGCGTGAGGCCGACCATTGCCTCGGACCAGCCGAACTTTGCCATGCCCCAGAACGTCCAGATCGCAGGATAGACCGCCGAAGCCGCAAAATAGACAAAGAGCACGGCACACAAAGGCACCACGCCATGATAAAGCCGGAACACCCGGAACGCGCCAAAGGGGTTGGAGCGCGACCACTCAAAGGCACGACGTTTCTCGGGCGGCAGCGTTTCGGGCAGCACGAACCAGCCGTAGATCAGGTTCAGCACCGAAATTGCAGCAGCGACGTAAAACGGCACGCGCGGTCCCAGCTCTCCCAACAGCCCACCGATGGCAGGTCCCAGCACGAACCCCACGCCAAAGGCAGCCCCGACCAGTCCGAACGCGCGGGCGCGGTCCTCGGGCGCGGTCACATCGGCGATGTAGGCATTGGCGATCACGTAGGACGACCCGCAAAGGCCCGCAATGATGCGACCAACGAACAGCCAGAACAGCGACGGCGCCAATGCAGAGAACAGGTAGTCCAGCCCTAATCCCAAGATCGCCAGCAATAGCAGCGGCCGACGACCATAGCGGTCCGACAGGTTGCCCATCAACGGGCTGAACGCAAACTGCGCCAGCGAAAAGGCCGCGAACATCCAGCCGCCAATATATGCGGCATCGGCAAGGTTCATATGCCCCACTTCGGTGATCAGCGCCGGTAGCACCGGCAAGATCAAACCAAATCCCACCATATCCAGAAATACGGTGATCAGAACAAAGGTCACGGCATGACGCGACGAGGCAATTGAAGCGGTGTTTTGCATGGAGCAGGACGCTATGTGCTGGTCGTTCCGGTGTCAAACGACAGCGCTATGACACCAGCCTTGCGGCAAGCCCCGGCAACTCATCATAGTGATGCAAAAGCGCCTCGGGGTTCAGACGCGCAACACCCTGCCCTTCAGGGCCGAAGGTTACCAGCACGACAGGCACCCCGGCGGCAAGACCCGTCTTGCGATCCGTCTCGGTATCGCCCACCAGCATGGAGCGGGCAACCGTGCCGCCTGCGCGCGTCACCGCCGCCACAAAAGGCGCCGCATCAGGTTTGCGAACTGGCAGTGTGTCAGCCCCGATCATCGCGCCAAAAAGATCCAGCACACCGAGGCGGCGCAAGAGTTCCAGGGCCAGCGCCTCTGGCTTGTTCGTGCACACAGCCACCGCATAGCCTTGTCGGCGCAGGGTCTCGATGGCGGCGACTGCGCCGGGATACATCACTGTGTGCAGGTCCAGCGCGCCTGCATAGGCGGCCAAAAGTTCGGGATATGCGCGTTCCACGTCTGCCTCGTCCCAGGGCTGATCCAGTCGGGAAAATCCCAGTCGCAACATGGCCTTGCCGCCATGAAACGCGGTCAACGTATCGCGCGCATCCAAAAGATCGCCGTACCCGCGCGCCTGAAAACACGCATTCGCCGAGGCCAGCAAATCTTGCGAGGTGTCCGCCAGCGTGCCATCAAGATCAAAGACCACTGTGCGCATCGGGAATTCCTTGTAACGTCCTGTGAAGGGTCAGCCCCTTGCGGCCCCCGCCATCGTCGGTAAAACGGCGGCAACGAGAAGAAAAGAGGGCGCATGCGGGTTTCACTGATCATTCTGGCCGCAGGTCAGGGCACGCGGATGAATTCCGACCTGCCCAAGGTGCTGCACAAACTGGCGGGCGCGCCGCTTTTGGTCCATGCGATGCGGTCGGGCGCGACGTTGCAGCCCGAGCGGACGGTCGTCGTCACCGGACATGGCGCAGAGGCTGTCGGGAAGGTCGCGCTTGATCACGACCCCGATGTCCGGATCGCGGTGCAGGCCGAACAGTTGGGGACCGGCCACGCAGTCCTGCAGGCCTTGCCCGAACTGGCAGATGTGGCGGGCAAGGTTGTCGTGCTGTATGGCGACACGCCTTTCCTGACCCCTGAAACGCTGGAAAAGCTGGTCGCCTCACCCGCTGATGTGACGGTGCTGGGCTTTGACACCGACCGCCGCCCCCAACGCTATGGCCGCTTGGTGATGGAGGGTGATGCCCTTTTGCGCATCGTCGAATACAAGGACGCAACCGAAAACGAGCGGGCCATCACACTGATCAACAGTGGTGTCGTGGCCTGTGACATCGCGGTACTGGCGGACCTCGTCGCGGGACTGACCAACAACAATGCGTCCGGTGAGTATTACCTGACCGATATCGTGGCTGCGGCGCGCGCGCACGGCCTTGCGACAACAGCCGTGACCTGCCCCGAGGCGGAAACTCTTGGGATCGACACCCGCGCGGGGCTGGCCGAGGCCGAGGCCATCTTTCAGGCGCGCGCCCGCGCCGAGGCGCTGGCAACTGGCGTCACCATGGTCGACCCTGCTTCGGTCTATTTTGCCTATGACACCCATGTCGGACGGGACGCGATCATTGGTCCACACGTTGTCTTTGGTCCCGGCACCACAGTGGAGTCCGGCGCCGTGATCGAAGCCTTTTGCCACCTGACCGGCTGCCACATCAGCCGGGGGGCAACCGTCGGCCCATTTGCCCGCTTGCGCCCTGGTGCAGAACTGGCCGAGGACGTGCATGTCGGCAATTTTGTCGAGATCAAGAACACCGTCCTGGGCGAAGGCGTCAAGGTCGGGCACCTGACCTATCTTGGCGATGCCGAGGTCGGCGGCGGCACCAATATCGGCGCGGGCACCGTCACCTGCAATTATGATGGCGTGATGAAGCACCGCACCGTGATCGGCAAACGCGCCTTTATCGGGTCGGCCACGATGCTGGTGGCCCCCGTGACGGTGGGCGATGGTGCGATGACGGGCTCTGGCTCGGTGATCACCGAAAATGTACCCGCCGACGCCATCGCCATCGCACGCGCGCGGCAGGTCACCAAACCGGGTCTTGCAACCAGATTGTTCGAAAAGTTAAAGGCGACCAGCGCCGCCAAGCGAGAAGGCCGCTAGAGATGTGCGGTATTGTGGGGGTGCTGGGGCTTCACGAGGTGGCGCCCTTGCTGGTCGAGGCGCTCAAACGGCTGGAGTATCGCGGCTATGACTCGGCCGGCATCGCCACCATCAACAACGGCCGTCTGGATCGTCGCAGGGCGGTGGGCAAGCTGGTGAACCTGTCGGATCTGTTGGTCCACAACCCTTTGCCGGGAAAATCCGGCATCGGCCAGACGCGCTGGGCCACGCATGGCGGCGTCACCGTGCCCAATGCACATCCGCACCGCTCTGGCGCCGTTGCGGTGGTGCACAACGGCATCATCGAGAATTTTCGCAGCTTGCGCGACGAGTTGACAGCACAAGGCCAGATGTTCGAGTCCGAGACCGACACGGAATCCGTCGTCGTGTTGACCCGCAGTTTTCTTGATGCGGGCGCAAGCCCGTTAGAGGCGGTGCAGAAAACGGTGGCGCGCTTGGAGGGTGCATTTGCGCTGTGCTTTTTGTTCGACGGCATGGATGATCTGATGATCGGCGCGCGCCATGGTGCCCCCTTGGCGGTCGGGTACGGCGATGGCGAAAACTACATCGGATCGGACGCACTGGCATTGGCCCCGATGACCGAAAGGCTGTCCTATCTTGAGGACGGTGATGTGGCCGTCGTCACGCGGGCATCGGTCACGATCCACGACCATGCGGGCCGCATCGCGAACCGTGCCGTGGTGCACGTGGCGCTGGATCAGACCCGCATCGAAAAGGCGGGCTTCAAGCACTTCATGGCCAAGGAAATCGCCGAGCAACCCGTCGTGATCGCGCAGGCGTTGAAACGCTACACGACCCCGGATGGTAGGCTGAGCTTGCCTGAGGCCGTGGATTTCACGGGCGTCGACCGGATCACGCTGGTCGCGTGCGGCACCGCCTCATTTGCCTGCCACGTCGCAAAGTACTGGTTCGAGCAGATCGCGGGACTGCCATGCGACATCGACATCGCATCGGAGTTCCGCTATCGCGCGCCACCCCTGTCGTCGACCGGCTGGGCGCTTTTCGTCAGCCAATCGGGCGAGACCGCCGATACGCTTGCCGCCTTGCGCTATACCCGCGACAAGGTCGCAAAGATCGTCGCGGTTGTGAATGTGCCGACCTCGTCCATCGCGCGCGAAAGCGACCTTGTGCTTCCGATCCATGCCGGTGTCGAGATCGGGGTCGCCTCCACCAAGGCGTTCACCTGCCAGCTGACCGTTCTTGCGCTGCTCGCGATCAAGGCCGGCATAGATCGGGGTCGGTTGGATACAAGTGGTGCGCGCCAGCATATCGCGACGCTGCAGACGCTGCCCGGCTTGATGAACCACGCGCTTGCTCTGGGCGGCCCTGTCACCGGCATTGCGGAAGAGCTGGCCAAGGCCCGCGATGTCCTCTTTCTCGGGCGGGGACCGATGTATCCGATGGCGCTTGAGGGTGCATTAAAGCTTAAGGAAATCAGCTATATACATGCCGAAGGTTATGCATCGGGTGAATTGAAGCATGGCCCCATCGCGCTGATCGACGAAACGGTGCCCGTGATCGTCATGGCGCCGCGGGATCAGCTGTTTGAGAAAACGATCTCCAACATGCAAGAGGTGATGGCCCGCCACGGCAAGGTGCTGCTTCTCTCGGACGCGACCGGCATTGCGCAGGCTGGACACGGCTGCTGGCGCACGCTGACACTGCCCGATGTCGCGCCGTTATTCGCGCCGATCCTCTATGCGGTGCCAGCACAAATGCTGGCCTATCACACCGCCATCGCAAAGGGCACTGACGTGGACCAGCCACGCAATCTGGCAAAATCCGTGACTGTAGAATAGCGCGGCCTATCTGTCGGGCAGGCCACCAGAGGATTGCCCATGACGCCCCATACATCTGCCCCAACCCGCCGGCTGTTTCTGGCTGGCACCGTGTCACTGTTGCTGGCTGCCTGTGCCGCCGCGCCGGCTGACCCGGTTCCGCCGACGATCCCGGTTACCCTGACGGAGGCCTTTGTCGGTCGCAGCACCGGGCAAGGCCTGTTCCGAGTCTGGCTGACCGGCGACGAACGCCGCTTTACAGCGCAACTGAACGGTAAGCTGTCGCTCAAAGGCTCTCGTCTCACGGTGGTCGAGGATTTCGTTTATGATGATGGTGAGAAGAACCGGCTGACTTGGGTATTTGATCGCAGCGGGCCGGGGATCTGGACCGGCAAACGCGAAGATACAGTCGGCCTTGCGCAGATTATCGAGGCGGATGGGGTGATCCGGCTGACCTATACGGCAGATTTCGCGTCCCCTTCCGGGGTCACCCGACTGGGATTTGCCGACGTGATCTATCGCCGCCCGGACGGGGTGATCATGAACGACGCCGTCGTCAGTCGCGCGGGCGTTCCGGTTGGCGCGGTGCAGTTCGTCATCACGCCGCGTTGAAAAGACCTGACAGTGCGCATGGCATAGGTTGTCAGCGCAGGCTAGTCTGATCACCGCCCAAGACAGAGACCCATATGCAAGACCCTATTGCCGAATTGTGCACCTTGGCTGACCCGGCGCGCGCCCTTGAAATGGCAGCCTACCACAAGGTGGACCGTCGCTATCTGGGCGTGCCTGTCGCCGCGATACAAGATCTGACCGATCGTTGGCGCGCGGAATGCACTTTGGACGGCCGGCTTGCGTTGGCGGCGCAGCTTTGGGATAGCGACATTCATGAAGCACGCGTGGCCGCGGCCAAGCTTTTGACGCAGGCGCGAATTCGCCCCGATGCCGCCGCGTGGGAGCTGATCTGCGCGTGGGTTGCGCAGTTCGACGCCTGGGCTATCGCCGATCACGTCTCCATCGCGGGCCAAAAGCGGCTTGTAGCGGACCCCGCACGGCTTGATCAGGTCGAGCAATGGCTTGGCGACCCGAAGATGTGGGTGCGCCGCGCCGCGCTGGTGATGACCCTGCCATGGACCAAACAGAACCACCCCAAACCTGACGAATTGGCCGCCCGCGACCGTATATTGGGCTGGTGTGCCACACTTGCCGATGACCGCGACTGGTTCATCCAAAAGGCGATTGCATGGTGGATCCGCGATCTGTCCAAGCATGATCCCGCGCGGGCGCAGGCCTTTCTGGATCTGCATGGAGCGCGCCTGAAAAGCTTTGCCCGCAAAGAGGCGGCCAAGTATCTGGGCGATGCCGTCTAGGGCAGACTTGCTCTGGAGGCGGGTACCGGAATCGAACCGGTCTTCACGGATTTGCAATCCAAGTTGTGCCCCCCTGAAAACAAGGGGATAGACGAAAATCCGTATCAGGACAATGCACGAACGGGGGGTGAACCTGTTACCCCCTGTGCATCGCTCCAGCTGCAGCCCGAAGACGTCCGCCACCGGATGACGGCGGCCAGCGCCTTGGCCGAAGCTATAGGCGACGCGCACCCTGACGACGCGGTGCTCCTGATGTCCGCTGCTTTGACCGATCTTTCGCACGGCGGACGGCGACCCGACTTCTTTCTGAATGCAGAAGAAGAAGTGCAGTGGTGGGCCAGCTGCGAACCCCCTGAAATTCTTGTCGCTACGCTGTCGGCTGTTCTCGACAACCTCGGCGACCGCGCAATGCACCTTGAGACCCGCAAGCGCCTTTTTCTGGTCCTGTGGCGGAGCTTCACCCCGTCAATGCAGGCGCGCTTTCTGGCTCAGGCATCCGGAGGCAAGGCATGATCATCCAACGAACACCAGTTTCGAATGGCATGCCCATTAACGTGGCCGATGTCGCACGTCATGGTCGGTTTGATGAAAATCGCTTTGTAACCGAGGCGCAAGACCTATCGATGGCCGCAGCCCGTGAGTTTGAGGACTTTGCACAGATTGCGCTGCTGGATCAGACGATCAGCGTGATGATTGAAGGTCCGATCAAGTGCGCCATGCTTGCCCTGCCCATCGCACCACTGATCGATCCACTGTCTGTGGTGGTGACCGTCGACGGCGCACCGTTTGAGGGCTTTGCAGTTATCACCGGCCTCCGGCCCGCGATCCGGTTCACGGACGAAAAACCTAGTGGGCTGGTCTTTGTCACCTACCTCGCCGGGTTTGGTTCGACGGCCTATGCAGTTCCTTCAGATATTCGCCATGCCATTGCTGACCAAGCGTCAGCCCTTTTTGACACGCGAGGCCCTGGCGACGGCAAGAGCAACGGCATGTCCCCTCACATGGCGCGGATCGCTGCCCGTTATCGGAGGGTGGCGCTGTGACGGCAGGGCAGCATTACACCGGCGACGCTGACGTTGACCGTCTTCTGTTCAGTTGGGGCCGCGTGATCCGCGACGCTGAGGGCTGGGCACGGGGGTTTGCACTGTCGATTCAGCGCGACCGGAAAAAGCCGGGCTGGAACCCAAGCGCCAAGCAACTTTCGCTCATGCGCCGAATGGTCGCTGAGCTTCCGCAGTCCGACCCCGAGGGGGACAACCGCCTGATCGAGGACGTCGCATGAGCTGGCGCGCGATCAAATGGGCAATGGAAGCGGCTCCGCAGTACCGCCTTTCATCCGCGCAAAGGCTTGTGCTGCTGACGCTTGCCTACCATCACAACGACAAGACTGGCACGTGCACGCCTTCGGTCGACACGCTGGCCGGTGAGACGGGACTATCGGATAGAGCCGTTCAGCTTGCCACCCAAGCATTGGCAAAGGCGAGGTTGATCACCATCGCCAAGCGCACTGTGCACGGCATCCAGACCAGCAACCAATATGACCTGTTCTGGCCGGTTAAGGGGTGCACCACGTTCACCCCCCGGGGTGAAGCACGTTCACCCCGGGGGGGTGAAGGAAACGGAGGAGCGGGGGTGAAGCACGTTCACCCGAACTCTTACTACCCGACCGATAGCGAAACCGTCGTGCCGTTCGCTGCTGTCCGACGCGAGCAATCGCTATGAAAGATGGAACGCACGGTGCCAGCCTCGCTGCAGCCTCGCCAGTGGTCGCTGACCTCTTCGGAAATGGTCCCAATGCCACCCTTTCCGCGCGATCCAAGGACCGTTGTGGTAGTCTTGCTTTCTCTCTCACGTCCAAAATTTCGGGAAAGTCGCCGGGCATCCGAGCAATTCAGTTTCTGACCCTTTTGTCGATTCCGGAGGGGAAAAGGGCCGGAAAACCGCTTAAACTGGCAGAATTCCAAAGAAAATTTGTAAAAGGGACTTTTGCCAAGGGCGTCATGGTTGGCGTCCTGTCCATCGGTCGCGGGAACGCAAAGACCGCACTCTCTGCCGGTTTGGCAATGGCCGAGATGGTCGGGGCGCTGCAGGAACACCCCCAGCCCAAACGCGAGGTCATTGTCGCTGCCCGCAACCGTGACCAGGCGCGCACCGCCTTCAATTTCGTGCTGGGCTTCATCCAAGGCCTTCCGCCGGCGGACCAGTCATTGTTCACGATCCGGCGCGGTTCAAAGCTTGAGGTCGAATGCGATTGCCTTGGTGGCGGTCTGGTTCGGGTGATCGCTGCAGACGGCAAGTCCGTTCTTGGGGGCGCTCCGACGCTGGCGATCCTGGACGAGCGCGCGGCTTGGGAGCGCGAGAAGGGCGACGGTCTTGAGAATGCGATCATGTCCGGCTTGGGCAAACGTGACGGTCGCGCGCTGATCATCTCCACCAGCGCGCCCGATGACGCAAACACGTTTTCTCGCTGGCTCGATGACCCGCCACCAGGCACATACGTTCAAGAGCATCGACCGGGCTTTGGCCTGCCAGCGGATGATTTGGCAAGCCTGCTTGAGGCGAACCCTGGCGCTGCGGAAGGTATCGGATCAACCCCCGAATGGCTGGTGTCGCAAGCCCGCCGTGCCATCGCGCGCGGCGGCTCTGCGCTGTCCAGCTTTCGCAACCTGAACCGAAACGAGCGCACATCGACCGAGGATCGTTCCGTCCTTGTCACGGTGGATGAGTGGATGGCGGCTGAGGTCGCACCCGATGATTTGCCGTCCCGCGAAGGTCCATGCATCTTGGGCGTCGATCTGGGCGGCAGTCGCAGCATGTCGGCGGCTGCGTTCTACTGGCCCGATACCGGGCGGCTTGAAGCCCTTGGCACCTTCCCTGCCTGCCCGTCGCTGGCAGATCGCGGCGCGGCAGATGGCGTTTCGGATCGCTATGTCCAGATGAACGAGCGCGGCGAGCTTTCGGTGATGGGCGAGGCGACCGTGCCGCCTGGGCAGTGGCTGGCCCAGATCGTTCGGCACCTCGACGGCGCGGAGGTGTCCTGTATCGTCGGAGACAGGTTCCGGCACGCCGAATTCAACGAGGCCATGCAGGCCGGAGGGCTTGGTCGCGTGCCGTTCATCTGGCGCGGCTTTGGCTGGAAAGACGGCAGTGAGGATCTGGAGCGGTTTCGCCGTGCGCTGTTCGACGGCGAGGTCAAGGTTGCCCCCTCGATGCTGCTGCGCTTTGCGTTTGCGGATGCCATCACGCTGATCGACCCGGCAGGAAATCACAAGCTGGCCAAGGCGCGCAGCCTTGGGCGGATCGATGCTGCAGCGGCCACCGTTCTGGCCGTTGCCCAAGGCGCGCGCATGAAAGCGGCACCCACACGCAAGGCGCGGATATCATGGGGCTGACCGTGCATCGCCGCCATTCAAAGCAGGTCACTGCCACGCGCCGGTGGCAAGTGTTGCGTCACGCCATCCTTGAGCGCGACGGTTGGAAGTGCTGCAGCTGCGGTGCCCGCGGGCGACTTGAGATCGATCATGTCAAGTCGGTCCGAGTGGCGCCGGACTGGGCGTTTGACCCCGAAAATCTGCAGGCCCTTTGCAGCGCCTGCCACACCCGCAAGACCCGGATCGAGTGCGGTCACCCCGCCCCGGTCCAATCGCCCGAGCGATCCGCCTGGGCACAAGCCGTTGCCGATCTGGCCCCGGTTCCATCCACCAAGCAAAAGGACTGACCATGCTTGATTCTGTGAAGATCGCCCGGCGGCAAAGCGAAATCCGCCAGCAACTCTCGACCTTGGCTGGAAAGGCCCAGCCGACTGAGGACGAAACCCGTTCCATGGAAAACATGGATGCGGAATACCGCACGAACGAAACCCGCTACCGCGCGGCGCTGATTGCCGAAGACGGCGAACGGCGGGAGGCCGGGGCGGCGCTTGAAACCCGCGCCGGTGGCGAATGGGCGGCCATGGTCGCGGGCTTTGAGCTGCGGCAAGTGGCCCTGTACCTTGACGAGGGCCGCGCCCTCGATGGTCGCACGGCAGAGGTGGTGCAGGAGTTGCGTAGCCGTGGCGGCTATCGCGGTACGCCGGTTCCGTGGGCTGCACTTGAGCGCCGTAACACCGTCGCCGCGACCGTCCTGAGCCCGCTGACCACGCGCCCCACCATCGACCGTTTGTTCCCGGATTCGGTGGCAGCGCGCATGGGCGCGCAGATGATCGCAATCGAAAGTGGCCTGACCGAATGGCCGGTGACCACGAGTGCGATCACGGCGGGCTGGCAGGCGACGGAAGCCGGTTCGGTGGCCGGGCCGACCGCCTACACCACGGTTGACAAGGCGCTGGCCCCCAACAACACCCTGGGCATCCGGATGGCGATCAGCCGTCGCGCCATGCTGCAGGCTGGTCAGGCCCTTGAGGAAGCCGTGCGGCGCGATATGAACGGCGCGATTTCCCAAGCGCTTGACGCGGCAATCTTCCGGGGCGCTGGCGCGTCTGGTGAGCCTTTGGGGGTGCTGACCACGCCAGCAACCTACGGCATCACTTCGACCGCTGTCGCCGCAGCTGCAACATGGGCCGCGTTCCGTGCGGCAGTGGTGAGGTTCATGCTTGCTAACGCTGCAGGTTCGCCTGGCGCAGTGCGGCTTCTGATCCGTCCGGAAGTCTATGCCAAGATGGATGGCAGTTTGATCACCTCGACCGCTGTCAGCGAATGGGACCGGATGCTTGCAAACATCCCGGCGGGCAACATCGCCATGAGCTCGAACGCCTTGGCCGCGCCGGTGGCGAACAACGTGAACTGCCTTTTGACCACTGACGCGGGCGGCATCGCCCCTATCTTCGTCGGCATGTGGGGAGCGGTGGACCTGATCCGCGATCCGTTCTCGGACGCGGCAACCGGCGGACTGCGGCTGACCGCCCTGACCACGGCGGACGTGACGGTTGCGCGCGGTGCGCAGCTTGAGGTTCTCACCGGCGTGAGCGTGGTCTGATGCTGTGGGGGGCGTCCCTCGGCGGGCTTGAACTGCGCAGCGAGGGCGGGGAAACCCGCCTTCGGGCGACGTTCCCCTATGGCGCGCAAACCGAGCTTGCACCTGGGCTGCGTGAAGTCATCGCTGGCCGTGCCTTTGCATCCCGGATCGACGCGGGCGAGGATATCCACCTGCTTTCCGGGCACGATTATGAAAAGCCCCTCGCCTCAAGGGCGGCGGGCACTCTGACCTTGCGGGACACCGACGCGGCGCTTGTCCTTGAGGCTCGCATCGACGGTGGCACCAGCTGGGCCCGGGATTTTCTTGCCGCCCATGCGTCCGGGCTGATCCGAGGTCTGTCACCAGGCTTTCGGGTCGAACCCGGTGGCGAGCGTGTTGAACCTTTGGGCAAGGGGCAGTTGCGCACGGTGACCCGGGCAGCCCTTTACGAGCTGTCTGCGGTGACTGTCCCGGCCTATCCCAAGGCGCAAATCGAGGCGCGTAACTGGGCCAGTGACCCGATTGTGCGGCGCTTCAACATGATCGCAGCAAACAGAAGGTGGCCGAAATGATCGAATGGATTCGCAACAAGTTGCGCGCCCCTGAAACGCGGTCAAGCGGGTCCGGATATACGGCTGCGATCATGGTCGCGCGGCAGAGCTATATCAGCGGTTTCTCGGGCATCGGGGAGCTGACCGCGACGGTTCAGTCCTGTGTGAGCTTGTGGGAAAATGCCTTTGCGCTGGCCGATGTGAAGGGCACCGAACTTCTGACGCGGCCCGTCATGGCCCTTATCGCCCGAAGCATTGCCCTTCGAGGCGAGGCGGTGATGCTGGCAACCGGCGAGGGCTTGGTGCCATGCAGCGATTGGGACGTGTCCACCCGGAACGGCATCCCGCGCGCGTATCGTGTCAGCATCCCCGAGGCGGGCGGGCCCCGGTCTTTAACGGCGCTGGCCGCCGAGGTGATGCATCTGCGGATCGGTTCGGACATGGTGGCCCCTTGGACGGGCACCGCGCCGTTGCGGCGGGCACCGTTGACGGCCGAGCTGCTACACCAGGTCGAAAGCGCCTTGCGGGACGTCTACCGCGATGCGCCCCTTGGTTCGCTGATCATCCCTTTGCCGGATGCCGGTTCGGATGACATGGAAACGATGCGGGCAGCATTTCGCGGGCGGCGTGGATCCTCGCTTGTGATCGAGGGCGTGGCCCAAGCAACGGCGGCGGGCATGCACCCAAACCTTGGCAAGTCGCCGGATCAGCTTTCGCCCGACCTGTCCAAGAGCATGACGGGCGAAACGCTCGAGGCGGCAAGGGATGCGGTCTGCATGGTCTTCGGTGTCCTGCCCGGCTTGATGAACCGGGGCACGACAGGGCCGATGGTGCGGGAGGCGCAGCGCCACCTCTGCGGATGGGTGCTGCAGCCGATGGCCGAGCTGCTGGCCCAAGAGGCAAGCGAGAAGCTTGGGGTGTCTGTCATGATCGACGTGGGTCGGCCTTTGCAGGCCTTCGATGCGGGCGGCAGGGCGCGGGCGCTGGCCCAGATCATCGAGGCGATGGGGCGCGCGAAAGAGCTTGGCCTGTCGCCGGCAGAGATGGAATCGGCACTGTTGAGTGTCAATTTTGGCGGCGGGGATGGCCTGGCATGAGCAACCCGGATGATTTGATCAACGTCTATCCCATGACAGAGTTTCGCACCTGCCGGGTAAATGGCGACGACAAGACAGTGATCCTGATGATCAAATCGGGCAAAGATGTGCGGCACTACAGCCTTGCCCTTGCCGATTTCTCAGAGCTGGCCCGCCGGATTGGCTTTGATGCAAAGCTGCTTGCGGAATAGGTCGCGGGCTATTCCTTGCGCAGCGCCACGCCGGGACCGTTGCCGTTCTCGGGAAGGAAGATCACCCCTGCGGCCTCGAGGGCGGCGCGGATTGCGGCGGTCGCATGGCCTGGCCCAGTGGCGTCTGTCTCTGACCGCGTGACGGTGTTGCGGTGCACGCTTGCTTTGTCAGCAAGGTCACGAACGGTCCAATTCAGCAAAGCGCGTGCCGCCCGTATTTGTGCACTTGTCACCATGATTGTTCCCTGTATGGTGCGCTTGTCACCCTCATGGTGACGGGAACACAAAAACTGGAGAAATGCAATGACGCATGCACAGGATTTCACACCGCCCGCCGCGCCGATCTACAACAACAACCGCCCGCTCGACGCAGAAGACAAGGTTGCCCAGATTCGCCACCTTGCCGTGATCGGCATTGCGGCGACCGACTCCAACTTGAACGTTGCTCATCTCGATGACGCCATGCGCTCTCTGTTCGAAGTGATCATCAGGCTGGCGGAAGAAGTGAACTCCGAGATAGAAATGCACTCTCGCACTACGCCATTTCAGTGATTGACAACCCCATGCCATGGGGCTTATCGTTCAGCACCATGGCATGGGGCTTGTAATGACGTTCGATCCTGACGCACATTTTCAAAAGCTGACACAAGCTTCCCAGATATGGGACAAGCCGCAGTTTACTCTCTCCGAGGTCTGCAAGATGACCGGAGCCACCCCCAAGGCACTTGAGCACTTCCTGAACCCGTCGCGCGGCCTTGTTCGCCTCATGGGCGATTGGGTGAACCCTGGCACAGGCAAGCGGCGCATCTTCACCGGCGCACAGGTCCTGCAGATCGCGGCTGCCTACGTCATGAAAGACATCGGCTTTCCGCAGCGGTGGTCAATAGGTTTGTCTGAGCAAGTGGCACGTCGCGCGAAAGCCCGCACTATTGGCTTGGCCGAACAGACGGAAATGTCGATCATCACTTATCCCATGTCCAACGGCGACTGGGCCTTGATCCCGATCTACAAAGAAATGGCGCACGAGCCGAAGCTACCGCTGGCCGTGCATGTCTTGGACGTGGACCGGCTGATTGATCAGGTGCTCGTGCAGCTGCACGCCATTGTCGCGGGCGACGATATTCCGGACTTCACGGTCCCGGACATCCCCCCTGAGCCGAACTGGTATGGGCCGAACGGCGGGCAACGCGCATGGAAAAAGGATGATGCCGGTAACTGGATTCTCAACGGGCTGACTCTCGAAGAAACCCGCGAATACATGAATCTGCAAGGTTGGCATCTCGAGGGTGACGAATTGCTTTATACCGTTGCACCGCACCTGTTCGGCGACGACCGCGAGCGTTCCGTTTTCCTTGCCGACAAACATCATTCTGCCGGGCCCGCATACTGATGGCCAATTTCGCCCCAATCCTTGCCAACGAAACGACCGCCGCCCGGCTTCTGGATTTGAAGCCTGGTGAGTTTCGTTCGCTAGTGGATTCGGGGCACTTGCCGCGCGGCAGAGAAATTGCACCTGGCCTTGTTCGTTGGCCTGTCGAGGATTTGCGCCGGATTGCCTGCGGCGAAGCTTCGGAAGGTATGGGGGACGTGAGTTGGTAGCCCGCAAGAAATACCTTTGGCAGCACAAAGACGGCAGATGGTATGTGCGGATCAAAGGGCGATATAGCCGGATCGACGCTGCGGAGGGTTCGCCCGATTTTGATCGGCAGTATTGGGAAATTCTGTCCGGCAAGCGAGCGCAAACTAAAACCTCGTGGCGCTCGCTCATCGAGGACTATCGCACGTCCGATCGTTGGACAGACCTGAAGCCACGCACCAGGTCGGACTATGAAAGGCCGATGGCCTACATCATTGAAAAAATTGGCACGAAAGACGTGCAGGCGCTTACCCGTTCGGACGTGATCGCCGCGCAAAAAGCGAACGCGCACCGCACCCGTTTTGCAAACTACATCCCGCAAATGTTTGTAATCTTGTGCGAACATGCGATTGATCTTGGTTGGATCGACCGCAACCCGGCAAAGGGCGTGCGCGCCTTAAAGACCCCGGACGAGCGTAAGCAAACGCATGTGCCCTGGCCAGATTGGGCAGTGAACAAAATGCGCGCCGATGCACTGCCGTTGCCCCGCCTCATCTTTGAAATCGGAATCGGCACAGCCCAGCGTCCAGGTGATTGGACCGGCTTCACTTGGGGCGACTATGATCCGTCAGGAGACGGCACTCTGCGCCTTCGTCAAAGCAAGACCGACAAACCCTTGATCTTGCCGTGCACTGTCATGCTCAAGAGCACCTTGGAGAACAATAAGGCGGCTCTTGGATACGTCCCTCTTGCGTCAAAGCCAATCCTTTGCGGACCTACCGGCGGGCGTATGGGTTATCGGACAATGGCTGCGATCATGCTCCGGGAGCGTCGCCGGTTGGAACTTGCAGCTTTCGACCTTCATGCACTCCGCTATCGCGGAATCAAAGAGCTGGCTTGGGCCGGGTGCAGTGACGACGAAATCGCCAGCTACAGCGGACACGCCACCAAAGCCATGATCGCCAAATATGCGGGCGAGGCAAGGCAAGAGATGAACGCCCGAAGCGCACGAATCAAGCGCCAGTGAACAGAACGAGCACAGAACAGAAGCTTGATACTTAGAGTGATACGGAAAAATGGGCCAACAAGCTAACCCTTTGAAATACTTGGAGGCGGGTACCGGAATCGAACCGGTCTTCACGGATTTGCAATCCGGTGCATAGCCTGCCTGCCCACCCGCCTCATATTTGGGTTGAGTAGAATTTTCGGTGGCGGGGGTCAAGGTGTTATCACGCCACCTATCATGGACATGTTCTGCGCCTGTTCCGTTCATGCGCGTTTACTGCGCCCCTGCGCGCGTCACGCCGTCTGAGGTTCGGTGAAGCAAACACCTTCCCGGGTCGGTTCCACATCAACCTGACCTTCGCTTAACTGATCGCGATGCCACGGAGGTGCAGCAGATCCTCGACATTCCACGACGACACAGGCAAGCGGACTTAAAGCCTGACGTTCAAGTACATGACATTGGGTGTGTTCTGACAAAGTGGAAGAGGCAAAGTTTGGCGATGTGCCAACGCTGCAGAGCCATGACGTCGGCTTCAAGGATTTGATCTGGCCGTGCCAGCAATGAAACGGGCAAGGTCAGATGGCTCCGGCATTGGGCAGCGGACGATGCTCATTAAGATCACTTTTGACGCCTTGCTACTTTGGGGCATGCGGGTTTTCTTTCACGCGGAAACGGTATGGCGCAAGAATACGCGCACGCAGCCGCCAGGGCAGCGCAGAAAGCAACGCAAGCAGGATGCGCAAATGGATTGGAAAGTCGATTTCGGCGCGACGACGTGCAATGCCGTCCAGAATGATCTGCGCCGCACGATCAGCCGAGATCAGTCCAGGCAATGCGCCAACATGTTGGTCGGTCTGCGCGGTTTCGATATGCCCCGGATGCACAAGCGTGACCCGCACATTCGCGGGTGCCAAATCTTCGCGAAGGGCCCGCGCAAAAGCCGTGACGCCTGCCTTGCTGGCACCATAGCTTGCAGCATCCTGTTGCGGGCCAAAGGCGGCAAGCGAGCTGATAAAGACGATATGGCCATTCTTGCGCTGACGCATGAATTCGCCGGCGACAAGCGCGGGGGCGATGGTGCCGGTGAGGTTTGTAGCGATCAGGGCTGCAGCACGTTCAGGTGTTTCGAGCGCGCCGTCGCGGTCGCGTCCACCGAATTGCCCCGCATTGAGGATGAGCAGATCGATGGGAGCCTGGCTGTCAAGCGCTGTAATCCACGCCATGATGGCTTGGGTGTCGGCGACGTCGACCGAGGCAATCTCGACCTCTGCTCCGGCGGCGCGCAGGGCCGGAACGATCGGCCCAAACCGGGTGATATCGCGCGCGCAAAGAAGCAATGTCACGCCCGGCGCTGCGATGCGTCGCGCCAAGGCCTCACCAAGACCAGAACTGGCTCCGGTGATCGCTATGCGGGCAGGCTGAGGCATTGATCATCCAAGGCGGGTACGAGATCGGCAGCAATACCGCGCGCGAATGCGTCTGCCAGACGAGGCGGCTGGGTGACATAGAGGCCATGGCAATGCAGGTGATCTGCTTCGAGCCGTGCGACGGCATTCTGGACAAAAGCCGCGCGTCCCGCCGCGCCGAAGACGGTGCCCCGGACATGTATGCCATGCGCGAGGCAGCGGACCAACGCCCTGGCCAAACCAATGTCCGGCGCCAAGGGTTCGGCCCAGAACCCATCCAGCGGGCCCTCATGCGTGAGCCCGGGCATGTCGTAGATGGCGACCCCCATAGCTTTCGTTGCGATCCCCGACCGAAGCGCCTCCAGCCCGCTGGTCGAATTGATCACGACGCATCCGCACACAATGGGGAATACCTCTCGCAGCGTCGCCCCGTCCAGCACATGAACGCGCGTCGAAAGCCCCAGCTCCGCCGCCATGCGCGGAACCGCGCGATCCCAGCGCTCGATCCCGTTGTCCATGGGGTGAAGCTTGAAGATCAGCTCTGCATCATGGGGTGCAGACCGCTTGAACGAGGCCAGAACCTCGCTCACAAAGCCATGCTGATAGCCGGGCGGAGCATTTTCCCGCACCTGGTAATCGTTCTGCATTTGCAACGGCACGAGGAATTTCGGGACGTGTGTCGATGCCAATTTTACAAGCTGGGCGTGCACGGATCGGGCATTGCGCGCGCGTCGGACAAAGCGCGGAATATAGGCAGGAAACTCCCGAATTTCGGGATAGTAGCGGTTGGGCGCATAGCGGGGCGTGAACCCGCGCAACAGCGCGTTCGACAGGTGGAACAACGGCTCACAGACCATCTCTTGCCATGCCGGGATATCGTAGCGCCTAATATAGTCGAAGGCAGGCAGACGGGCCGCCGTGGCGCGGACCAGATCGGGATTGGACGGGAAATGCGAATACGCAGTTTGCCCGCCCTCTTCGAGGATCAGCCAATCCGGCCGGATATACCCGTATTCCATCGACACCGCGCGCACACCCATGCGTCGGGCAACCGCTTGGGCTGCTTTGTGATACGGAAACCGGTCAGCAAAATAGACGATATCGGTGGCGTCGCGCGCCCGCAGAACGCCTTCGAGAAAGGCCGGCCAGTCCGCGAGGGCACCGCGATAGGTCATCGTGTCGGCCCCGCGCCAGAACAGCCAATCCCCGGGGCACAGGTTGATGCGCAAGACATGGTGTCCGCGCCCGGCAAGGTGGCGGCCAAGGTCGCGAAAGACGGTCGAGGTCGGTCCTTGCAGGAAAATGAAGCTGCGCCGCCGCGGGGTCTCGTCCATTCGGGCTTACCTGTTCATTACCACTTTTATCCCAAGTCGAGCCAGTGCAGGTTGGCCTCAACCGGCAAGTCATGACAAGGACAAAAGGTGCCCGACCTCCTCCGCGCCCGCTCAACCTTCGTGAAACGCATTTTTTTTGGATTTGCCTTCCACCTGTTTGACCTGATCGCTTACGAGGTTCTGTATCGGTATTCGCCCGCGCGCAAACACTGGTTCTTCAATGGCGGCTATCTTCCGTTGGACAAGGACTTCATCGCGGTGCCGCAATTCGAGGCCGAGCCGCATTGTGCCATGATGTATCACTTGGTCGGGCGAACACAGATCAGGGACCTGCCGCATCGAGCTTCGTGCATTCTGGATGCAGGCTGCGGCCAGGGCGGCGGTTTGATATATCTGTCACGGCTGTTTCCCGGTGCCTCACTGACCGGCACGGAACGCAGCCCAGCGGCCGTTGCCTTGGCGCGCCGACGCACCACTGCCTTGCTTGCGGCAGACATTCGGCGCGGAACGTCAAGCGGGCTGGCCTTCGACGACGAGAGTTTTGATCTGCTGATCAGCGTCGGCGCACCGACCTACTTCGGATTGACACTCTTTGTTGCCGAAGCGGCCCGTGTGGTGAAAAGCGCGGGGCTCATCAGCTTTAGCGGCGGCTATCGCCAAGGCGATCATGCACAAATCGAGGGGGAGATCAGAGCGGCGGCGCAAAAGGCGGGGTTGGAGTTTGTCAGCTACCGCGACATCACCGCACACACGTTTGCCTCGCTCAAGGCCGACCTGCCGCGCCGTGAGGCAGAGCTGGCCAAGGTTCCCTGGCCCTTCAGCCTTTACGCGGTCAAATGGGCCGATATGCCCGGCAGCGCGGAATACGAAGAATATGAGACCGGCCTGCGCGCCGATTTCGCGGCGGTTTTGCGCAAGCCAACCGACAGGCACCTGTCTTAATCTCGCGGTATCTTGAACGTCTCGCGCCAGACCTCTTGGCTGCGCAACGCATCAATCTTGGCGGGTGTCAGCAGCACCGCACGGCGCATCCGGATTTTGTACTTGGCACACATCACAAAGGTGCGAAAAACAAGCCGCCAAAGCTTGCCCAGATCGCTCTGGTAATAGACATAGCTCGTCGCACTTGGGTCGATGGCTGCAACATAGTCGCGGGCACCAACTGCGGACGCCTGAGGCAAACGCGGAAACAAAAGTGGCAATCGGCGTGGCAACAGACGCACCAAATGCAGTTTGATAAACGCCCCTACGCACATTTTCACCATTCCCAAAATCGTCGGGTCGAGCGGTTTCAACGGGCCGGCTTGCGTCAAAGGAAGGTCCCCCAGCGCCAGAATTCGCGGGCCTGACTCTTTGGCGATCAGCGCCAACACCTCACGGTGCTTGATCTCGCTGTTTGCTGGCAGGCCGTCCATATGCACAGCCAGGGCATCGTCGATCGCCCTGAGCGCGATGCTCGCCGCCCTGTAACGGTGACCAAACACGATGCTCATGACATAACCGAGCAGATATAGCCCGTCTGGCGGTTTCGCCATCGTCGGATGGAGCATAGAAAGAATCAGGCGATTGCGCAGATCATAATATCCCAACCAATCGCTTGTCTTGAAGACAAAGCTCTCGTGCCAGATCGCGGTGCCGATGAGCGGGATGGTTTCGATGCCGGCCTCGCGGAGGCGGCAGCCGTATTCGATATCGTCGCCGCGGATGAAAAGGGGTGGCGGCAGGCCTACTTTTCGGATTGCCTCTGTCGGGATGACGCAAAACCACCAGGCGTTGTAATCGAGGGCGGGCGTGTCGAAAAAGAAGTTAAGGGCATTTGGATTCTCCACACGCAGATTGCGCGCAACGGGATCGACAAACCACATGTGATGCAGCCGCCCCCCGGCCTCGTACAAAACTGTCGGGCGTTCGATTTCGAACATCTGTCCGCCGAGGACGATGTCATCCGCCCGGTACCTTAGAAAGCCCGCCACCCGATCAATGATGCGTGGATCAAGGATGATGTCGTCATCCATGAGAAGGTGATGGGTCGCAGGATCCTTGGCAGAGATCGCCTCGAGCATGCTTCGCGTGAACCCACCGCAACCACCTAGATTGCGCTGCTCGATCACCTCGATGTTGGGCATTGACCCCAGCTTGAGCAGCCCTTCGTCGGTAAAGCTTTTGCCCTGGTTGACGACCCATATCTTTCCAAGCGCCGGAGTGCGTTCGGATTGCCTGCTCAAGGCTGCGAGTGTTGCGGCAACGAAGCTTTCGCGATTGAAGGTGCAGATGCCAACCGAAATCCTCGGGTCCGAAACCGGCGCTTTGTCAGTCACCCATTCCAGCCGGTCAATCCGGGTCTCTTGCAGCACTGTAAGTCGCATGTAGACACGCCCGATGTTGGACTGAAGGTCGTCCAACCAGATCACGAAATCGCTGTCGCCGGTCTTTTGCGCCAGCAAGACGTCACCCGCGTCTCGGTCAACCCCGATCAGCTTGAGAGCAATCCGGCCCCACAATGCAACCCGGATGCCAAGCCTTCCGATCTTGGCATGTCGCGACCACATGTCTGGCAAGAACATGTTGAAGAACGTGTTGCCATCTAGCTGATCGCCCGCATCAAGCTGCCAAGGACAATCGCCCTGTGCGCCTGCGGCCATGTAAGCGGCCTGAAAATAAAGCAGCTTTGGATGCCCGAAACCGGGTGCAAGAATGGGTTGCAGCACAAAGGCGTCATGCTCTGGCATGAAGATCAGACTTTGTGGACAAAGGGCTGTGGCGCGGCGCCATCGCGAAAGCAGCCAGCCAAGTGCCGCGCCACGTCGAGAGCTCTTTTGATGGCCACGTCCATATCGAGATAGGCGTAGGTGCCCAGCCGCCCCGCAAAAGTCGCGCCTGTGCTTGCCTCGGCACGTGCGACATAGCGATCCAGAAGGGCTTTGTCGTCAAGCAATCGGACCGGATAATAGGGAATGTCTTGTGGCCCTGCTGCGGCGGAGTATTCGCGAAAGATCACCGATTTCGTAAACCGATCTGCCTCCCAGGGGGCAAAATACATGTGCTCCGTGATACGTGTGAACGGCACGTCTTCGTCGCAGTAGTTCATCACGGCTGTGCCCTGAAATGGCGCATCCGTGACCTCGCGCTCAAATCGCAATGTGCGGTAACTGAGCCGACCCAGCGCATGGCCAAAGTACCGATCAAGCGGGCCGGTATAGACGACATGATTGTAGCCATCCGTTCTGAAATCTTCGGCCGGGGTTGATAGGTGCACCTCAATCCCTGAGTGATCCAGGATTTGCAAGATCGCATATGTGTAGCCTTCGCGCGGAATGCCCTGATGGCGGTGAAAGAAGTAGTTGTCGTCGTAGGTAAAGCGTAGCGGCAGCCTTTTGAGGATCGAGGCAGGAAGACGGGCGGGTTCGACCCCCCAATGCTTGCGGGTGTAGCCGCGAAAGAATGCCTTGTAGATGTCGCGCCCCATGAAACGCAAAGCTTGTTCTTCGAAGGACGCGGGCTCTTTGAGGCCCCCTTCCGAGAGGCTTTCGACGAAGGCGCGGGCCGTCGCCGGATCCCTTGCTTTGGAAAAGAACTGGTTGATGGTGTGCAGGTTGATGGGCATCGCATAGACCTGATCGCCCACCCTGGCCTTCACCTGATGGCGATAGGGGACCATCTCGCAAAAGCGATTGATGTAGCCCCAGACCTCATCATCATCGGTATGAAAGATGTGCGGGCCGTAGATGTGCACCATAACCCCGGATTCGGCATCGCGCTCGGTATGGCAATTGCCGCCGACATGCGGCCGCTCGTCCAGAACGGTCACGCGGTGGCCGGCCGTGGCCAGCTCGCGGGCGATGACGGCGCCGCTGAATCCTGCACCGACGACAAGAACGCGCTTTTGATCAAGCATCCAGGCTTTCCTCCCGGAGTCGGGCGGCGAAACTGTCTTTGGGGATGTTACGGGCGAAGACAACGCTAAAGCGGCTGTTCCAGAGGTGGATGGTCGCGGTGGTACTTGGCAGGCTTTCGATGAACTCTGCATCCGGTTGTCCGAAACGACCGACATCGCGCCAGCCGACGGGGTAGCACTGCTCGAAAGACTGAACGTCCGTCGTCAGACCGCGCTTGGTCGCAAAGTAGGTCACGGCGTTTGGCCCGTAGGTGGCGTAGCTGACAGCCCCCGGAAAGAATGGCCGCCCGGCAAGTTTTTCTAGCGCTTGGGTCTGAAGATCCTTGGACACCCAAGGTGGTATTCGATAGGGCTTGCGCGTGATCGCGACGAGATCGCGAAGGATCCGAGAATTGGCGGGAAGCCGCATCACGGCGTTGCCGATCTTGTCCTCGTCCGGTTTGCCCGACGCAGCTTGCTCCCAGCACAGCAGCGTCGGGCGATCAGTATCGAGCGGGCGCACGAAGTACACGTCGCTGTCAATCCAGGTCCCCAGATCCAAGTACATCATTCGATAGCGGAAAACGTCGGAAAAGGGGGCGTAGGATCCGAAAGTCTTTGGCGTCAAGATGCCGTCAAATCTGAAGATATCACCTTCGGGGATGACCGTACGGGCGTCACGATGGGTGACCCCTGCGGGCAGGTTCGGGACATCACGGTAGCTGTAGAGATGAACGTCATGGCCCTGGCGCACTGCAGATTTGAGGCACACCCTGCTCAGCCAATCAAGCTCGCCTCCGACCCACATCGTCGCCATGACGCCCATATTCCGCTCACGCATCGAGGCTTTCCTCGCGCAATCGCGCAGCAAAACTGCCCACCGGTTGGACCTTTGCGAAGGTCGGGCCGAAGCCGCTGTTCCAGATATGGACTGCCTGCGTGTCTTGGCTGAGCGAGGCACGAAACTCAGCATCGGGTTCGCCAAAGCGATGGACCTCTCGGAAGGAAACAGGGCAATAAAGCTCATGCGACTGCACGGTGGCTTGCATCCCATTCTTGGTGACAACGTAATCCACGGCGATCGGCCCATAGGTCGCGTAGGCGATCGCCCCGGGAAAGAACGGGCGACCCGCCAATTTTTCCAGGCACTTGTGGCGATACCCTGCGCCCACCCAAGGAGGCATCGCATAGGGCTTCATGGTCAACTGCATCATTGCAAGAACCAGCGCCGAATGGGCGGGAACTTTCAGCAACCCGTTGCCGACCCTCGATTGTTTGGGCCCTTGGGTTCTCGGCCCTTCCCAGCACATCAAGATGTCACGCGACGTATCGAGTTGGCGCAGAAAATACATGTCGGTATCAAACCAAATGCCCAGACCCTTGCCCAGCAAACGCCAGCGAAAGACATCAGAAAATGGCCCGTACGAGCCAAACAGCTCTGGCTGTGCGATACCGTCGAACCGAAAGACATCGGTCTCGGGGACCACATCATTGGCATCCAGCTGCACAACCCCGCGAGGAATGTTGGACACGTTCCCATAGGTATAGAGGTGCACCTTGTGTCCGGTCCGCACAGCAGATTTCAGGCACGCCACCGACAGCCAGTTCAGATCCCCGCCAATCCAGAGCGTTGCGAGCGGGTGGTTGGTCGCGGTCATGTAAGCTTGGGTCCAATTGCGCGCATCAATTCGGCAACAGGGCTGTTGCGGAGCTGCGCGAGGACCTTGGCGGTTTCAGCAACCGCGAAGCGGATCTGGTCCTCGCTGTGTTCGGCTGTCAGGAAAAAGCGCAATCGCGCAGCGTTGACGGGCACGCCGGGAAACCCGATGGGCAAAGCATTTATGCCGCGCTCAAGAAGGCTCTGACTGGCAGCCACCGCCAAGATGGGATTGCCCGTCATGACGGGTACGATGGAAGAGCCGACACTGTGTCCGGTATCAAGGTCATGCATGCGGGCGCAGTCAAGAAAGAGGCGCCCGCGATCCTGCAACCGCGCCACACGTTCGGGCTCGGCCTCAAGCAAGTCGAGTGAACAATCTGCGGCGGCGGCAAGCGCAGGGGCCAAGGCAACCGAGTAGACCGAACCCGGAGCCTCGTACTTGATGATGTCAATAAGCGCGTTGCTTCCGGCGACGTAGCCGCCGGTGGAACCCAAGGTCTTGCTGAGCGTCCCCATCCAGATGTCAATGTCGGTGCCGCGAAGGCCGTAAAGCTCGCGGACGCCCTTGCCTGTGGTTCCAATGCATCCAAGGCCGTGCGCCTCATCGACCATCAGCCAGAAGCCGTATTTCCGCTTGAGTTCCACGAGGCGCGCCAGGTCGGGCACATCGCCGTCCATCGAATAGTGGCCCTCGACGATCACCAGCGCCGCGCGGTAGCCGCTTGTGTTTTCTTCTAGGATCATCTCGAGGGCAGACAGATCATTGTGCGCAAAGCTGCGCAGCGACGCACCCGAAAGCGAGGCACCGACCGAGGCGCTGTTGTGGATGTGGCTGTCATAGATGATGACATCGTTCTTGCCGACAAGCGTTGGGATCACCGAGACGTTCGTTCCGTGCCCAGAGACAAAGCTCAGCGCATCGTCAACGCCGTAGTGGCGCGCCAGCTTTCGCTCGAGGCTGCGATGGATCGGCCTTTGGCCCGCGGTCAGCCGGCTGGCCGAAGCCGAGACACCGTATAGCCTGACCGCCGCGATAGCTGCGGCGGCTGGTCGTGGATCAGCATTGAAGCCAAGGTAGTCGTAAGAGCCAAAGTTGACGACATCTTTGCCATCGATGCGACCGATGGCACTGCCGCGCGTCTCAAGCTCGCGAAATGTCGGGTCCGCGAGCCCATGTGCGGCCGAAAAGGCACGCAGCATTGCACGCTCCTTGTGGCCGGGCAAACTATCGAACGCCGGGTTCGCGTGGGGATGCGCGGCTGAAGGCTGGGCAAATTGGCGCGCAGCACGGGCGGCTTGCACGGCGCGTCGCCGCGCGTCGTCATCCAGTGTGGGTTTGCTGGTCGTCATTCGGCTGCCCGGGCCTCGGAGAGATCAATTCCCGGCAGGCCGGCGGCCATCAAGATTGAATTTTCGCCAGCACCCCCGGGGTCGCCCGCGCCAAGCGAGTCTCTGGCTTGGATATGTGACACGAAGAGTTCGGCGACGCGCTCGATGCTCAGGCCATCCGAGAGCGCCGGTTGCGGCAAGTCATCGCCAAGCGCTTTTTGCGCTGCCAGGCCAAGTTCGACCCCCATAAGGGAGTCCATCCCGTATTCGGTCAGCGGGCGGGTGGCGTTCAGGCTTTCCTTGTCGATCCTGAGGATGCCTGCGATCTCGGCTTTCAAGAAGGCGATTGCCCGTTTTACGGCGTTCGCGAACGGCATGGACTGTAGATCAGCCCGCAAATTCCCGGCAGTTTCTGCGCTGGCAAAAGCCTCGCCCAGACGGCGAAGGACTTCGTGACTTGGACGCTTGAGGATCGCCAGCACCTTAGCGGAGGGCCCCCAGTTCATCGGCGTCACCGCAATGCACGGCGACACCATCTTTGTGACCAACAGCTTTCCGAGCGCTTCAAGCGCGGCGGACGCGGTAAAGCGCACATCGCCAGACAGCTTTCCCAGCATCTTGCCCAGTGCGGCATCGCGCGTGATGTAGCCTGCATCGGCAATCGCGCCCCATCCAACGGCCAGCGCCGGAAGGCCATCGGCGTGGCGAGCCTGCATCAGCGCCTCTTGATAGGCATTCGCCGCGACATAGGCGGCCTGGCCGGGATTGCCGATCAGCATGGCAAGCGAGGTGTAGGCCACGAACGCCTGCAGATTGTCTGACCGGGTCGCCTGATCGAGATTCAAAAGGCCCGTGGTCTTGGCCGCGAGCGTCCGGTTTAGGCTATCGGCATCGATATTGGGCAACATGCGATCGTCAAGCACCATCGCGGTGTGAAAAACCGTTGCGACCGGAGCAACACGCCGCAATGCGTCAAGCATTCTGTCGACTTGGTCCCTGTCGCTGATATCGCAATTGACAACGCGGACGTCCACGCCGTGTGCGCGCAGCAGTTTGATCCGATCCGCAGCCTCGGGGGATGCCTCCGAGCGCCGGCTGAGCAGGGCAATGCGTTTGGCACCATTGACATCAAGCCATTCCATGGTTTCCAGCCCAAGACCCCCAAGGCCGCCTGCAAGAATATGCCACCCTTCCCCATCAGGCACAAAAACCGCGCTTGTATCGGGGCGCGTTTTGACAACAGCGGACCGTCGCACGGCAGCCCGGTCGGGTGGGGAGATGATGATCTTTCCGATATGAGCCGACCGCTGCATGAAGCGAAAGGCATCCAGCACATTCTGACCGTCAAATCTGGTGTAGGGCAAGGCGGGATAGGAGCCGTCGGCCAGGCTGGCAACAACCTCGCCGAACACCCGCCGGGCCAGTTCTGGGCGGTGGGCAAGGACATGATCCACGTCGACCCCGTGATAGCTGATGTTGTCCTTGAGCGACCGCAGTCCGATATTGGTGTTGCTGTAGAAATCCTGTTTGCCAAGTTCGAGGAACCGACCGTAGGGGCGCAGCAGTTCCAGACTTTGTTCCATGGCCTGACCCGCCAAAGAATTCAGAACGACATCGACGCCGTTGCCCGCGCCAAGAGCGCGCACCTGTGTCGCAAAGCCCGGATCGCGCGAGAAAATCACATGATCGACGCCCAGTTGGCGGAGGTAATTCTGCTTGACCGGGCTGCCCGCCGTGGCGATGACCCGGGCGTTGTTCTTTTGGGCGACGGCGATCGCGGCAAGCCCGACACCGCCGGCGCCGCCATGAATAAGGACCGTCTCACCGGCTTGCAAGCCGCCCAAGGTGCACAGGGCATAATGTGCCGTAAAATAGGCGACGGGCAGCGCCGCCGCCTGGTCCAAGGATAGACCCTCAGGAAGCCGTGTCACCCATTCACGCGCCGCGACCAGGTGGCTGGCAAAACAGGCGGGGCCAAAGGCAAGCACCCGATCACCCGGCGCCAGATCACGCACCCCTTTGCCAACGCGGGCGACACGCCCTGCGCATTCAAAACCAAGTGTCGGACCGGCAAAGCCGTTTTCAAGCGCCTCTTCGGGAAGCAGGCCCATTCCCCACATCACATCCCGGTAATTCAGACCGGTTGCCGCGATCTCGATCTCGACTTCACCGCGCCCGGGCGCGGGCCGCACAAAGGGCTTCCAGCGCATGGCATTCAGGCGCGGCGACAGATGAGCGACAAGTTTCAGACCCGTCTGGTCGGCCAGATCCGGATCATTCAACGCAGGTGGCGCAAGGCCCTGCACCACGCGAAGCGCCCGCACGCCGGTTTGGGTCAGAACAATTTCGCTTTCGCCCGGTGCCTGCGCATCAACCGCGCGCATCACTTCAACGAGTCCCGACGGCTTGTTGGCAGTCAGTGCAGCGGTGTCGATCATGCGCATTTGCAACGCCGGGTATTCGTTTGACGCCGTGCGCATAACCGCCCAAAGCGCGGACTGATCTGGATCCGAAACAGGACCGCCAGCGTAACAGGCACCACTTGGCAGGATCGCGGTCAGCCCACGCCCCTGATTTGCGGCCGCCACAACTGCGTCCCTGAGTGCAAGAATGCGCCCGGTCAGGGGGGCTGCAGATTTGCCACCCTCGCCGAACACGAGACAGGGCGCGGCCACGTCTTTGGGAGTGATGAGCGTGATCGCCCCCGAGGTTCTTTGGCACGGGCCGTGCAATGCTTCCCACAGTTCCAGCCAGTTGGCAGGCGGTTTGATCGCGTCCAGAAGTGTTTTGGGCGCGGCCACGTCCTTGGGTACCGGTTTCGACGCAATGATCAACTCGCCGCCACCGATCCCATCGGGGAGTTGATGGCGCAGGTCCAAAACCAGTCCGAGTTCCAGGAGTCTGCGCGCTGCGATATCGGCCGAGCCTGCAGGTTTGGCTATGTCAGTTCCAAAGGCCTGAATGGCGCAGTTCAGCGCGCGTTGTGCCAGGCAAAGGACCAGGATCCGCCCGCCGGGTCTGAGGCTTCGCATCAGGCGGTCCCGAATGTCATGATCCATCAGCCGGGCTGGATCTGCCAAAGCCAGCGCATCGAAATTCGTCTCTTCGCCAAGCTCCAGTGTCTTGTAGCTCGCGGCATTCACAGCGGTCGGCGAGGCCTCGATGCGCACGCGCACTTGCTCGATCCCCGGACGGTGGCTCTGCATCCGCTGAAACGCGCTTAAACTGGGGCCAATGATCCCCAACCGGATGAGAGCACTGTTGGGCAGGCTTTCGCAAAGGTGATCAAACGCCGCTGCGACCAGTCGATCAGCGACCGCCTGACCGACAGGGATGCTTGCAAGGGGCTCGCGCCCGAACCAGTATTCCGCGCCAGGCACCTTGCCCCGTGGCAGATCCAAAGCCTGTGCCAGCGCATTCGGCAGTTGCAGAAGGACCGACAAGTCTCCGATCAGATCGCGGCGTTCCTCCAAAAGTGCAGCAGCCAATGTCGCGGCCGGCGGGATATCGCATTCAGAAGCTATGACCCAACTGTCTGACTGAGGGACAGGCGTTGCAAGGTTAAGCCGCGCGATCATTTCAAGCAGGCTGGTTTCAAGACCGGCATCGGGATGATGCAGGTCATACTTTCGATCTGCCCCAACGACAGCGTTGAATGCGGCCCAAATTGTTTCATGCGTGGCGGCATCGATAACAAGCAGCGCATCGTCTTCGTCCAGGCTTGCTGGCACCGCCGCCGCAAGCGCATTGGCAAGCGTCTCGATGTTGGCAGGGGCCACGATCTTGGCACCAACACAAGGGTGAGCAGCGATGTGGAAAATGTGGGTCTCTGGCTCGATGGGTGCCACAAGCTGCATGGCGCGCAGGCGAAGACCCTCAAAGCGCAATGCCGGTTCACCCGTTTCGCCAAACCCCGTGACGTTGACGAGAATCGATTGCACGCCCCACTTGACGATCTCGATCCGGCCCGTGGCAAGGGTGCTTGCTGGCGCAAAGATATGGATCCGCGCGATCCGGATCGGGATCACCCCAAGGGAATTTCGATCAAAGACCGACCCTTCAAGGGCGTTTATGAGGCCGTGGAGGAGGCAGTCAACTGCGACCGGATCAAACCCCTGCATGTTTTGTCCAGCACCAAGACTGAGCCCCCTTTGCAGAGTAACTTCGATGACGTTACCATCGCGATGGACAAGGTCAGCACCCTGAAAGGCCGCGCCGTAGTCGAGTCCTTTGGCCTTGGCGGCCCGGTAAAGCCGGTGCTTGGCAGCGTCACCGCGCCGAACCGGTGCCTTTGCCCGTGGGCTTTCGGGAAGCGCGGAAAGAACCGTAAATCGTGCCCGCATGTGTTCGCGGAACGGCTCGTCGCTGAGGCGCCGCCGCGACTCGATGCGAATTTGACGCGTGTCGGGGTCGGCGCGGGTCTGCACCTCCACTCTGGTTTCCGTGGAAAGGACAAGCGAAGCGGTCAAATCGAGATCCGTGATCTCGATGGGCGCACCTTTGGCGACACGGGTTGCGGCGGAAAAGGCCATCTCGACAAAGGCTGTTGCCGGAAGGAGGACCGCCATGCCGATACGATGATCGGCGAGCGAGGGCAGCATTTGATGATCCAGATCACGCCGCCAGACCCCGACGCCGCCTGCAAGCTGGGCACCCAGCAACGGGTGAAACCTGTCGTCGGTTCCAAGGCTCCGCCTGAGTTCTTGGCTGTCGGTGGCGCGCAGTCGCGTATTTTGCCAAGGATAGCTTGGCAGATCGAAGGTAGAACCACCCGGCGGCACGAAAACCGTCCCTTCGTTCGGCTCGATCCCATGAAGCACCGCACGCAATGCGGCGCGTGCGATGGGATTTGCTGTTTCGGGATCGCTTTTCGACAAGCTGTGGGTGATGGCGACCGGCTGAACCGGCTCGCCAAGGGTTGTTGCCAGGTAACTGGTCAGTATTGGCTGCGCACCGATCTCAAAAAAAGCCCGGTAACCTGCGGCATCTGCTGCCTTGACGGCCGCGTCGAAGCGAACGGTCTGGCGAAGGTTCTTCCACCAGTATTCGGCGTTGAGCTCGAAGCCCTGTGCCGCGCGGCCCAGAGTGCTTGAAAAAAACGGCAAGAGTGCCCTCGCAGGCGCGAGACTTTTCAACGCCTGCTTCAGGTCGTCTTCGCAGGGGTCCAGAAAACCACTGTGATAGGGGTAGTTGATCGGAAGCAGAAGGCAGGCATGCCGGTGCCGCCGTCTCGCCCATTTCGAGAATGCCTTGAGGTGTTCGCTTGGGCCCACGATTGTAACGCTGGCCGGGCTGTTGACTGCCGCGATCTCGATCCGGTCGCCATCCATCTCATCGATGAATTCGGCGATGACTGCGGTGGCATCTTCGACACTGGTTTGCAGGGCAGCCATGGTGCCTGTGCCAGCAAGATTGACGACGGTCCGGCTTCGCTTGATGACAAGATCGACGGCCTGCGCCAAACTCAAGGAACCGCAGGCCCAGGCCGCGGCAACCTCGCCACCGCTGTGACCGATGACTGCCGCTGGCGAGATGCCGCGTGCCTCCAAGGCGATCGTCTGTGCGGCTTGATCGGCAAAGAGCAGGCTTTGGGCGACGGTACAATTGTCGAGATCCCTGGCAAGGGTCTCGGAAGCAAGCCAGTCCATCAGCGGCCAGCCGGCAAGCTCTTTGAACAACTCGTGGATCCGCGCGTACTCCCGCGCGTAGACATCGTCATGCCTGAGCGCCAGGCGGCTCATGCCGACATATTGCGCACCATTTCCGGAGTAGACGAAAACTGGCGGCAGTGACTGAGCGTGCGCGTCGGCGTCAATGACGGCGGGGTGACGTTCTCCGGCAGCATGACACCTGAGCGCGTTTTCGGCGACGACGGGGGACGTGGCCAAAACGCCAAGCCGCTTGGGATGCAAGCCTCTTCCACGCCACGCCTGATCTAGCAGGGCACCGGGCGCAAGCGCCTGTGGACTGGATATCAGAGGGGCGTAACTGCGGGCGAGATCGCGCAAGGCGGCACTGCAAAAAGCAGAAGTGACAAAGATGCGTTCGACCTGCTTTGGGGGTGCAGGCTGCAAAGGGGTGGCGACGCGCACCGATTCCACAATGCAATGGCTGTTGACGCCACCAAACCCAAAGGAACTGACGCCGGCGATCAGCGGCTGATCAGCGGGCAAAGCGACCGCTTCGCGGGCAACCACAAGGTTTTGCTCTTCAAAGTCGATATTTGGGTTCAGCGCGTCGACGTAAAGCGAGGCCGGCAGGCGCCTGTCTTCAAAGGCGATCAGCGTTTTGAGCAACCCCACGAGACCTGACGCGGGTTCGAGATGGCCGACGTTGGATTTGACCGAGCCAATCGGCAGCGGCGTGGTGCGGTGTCGCGCGAGGGCACGGCCCAGCGCATGCGCCTCGATCGGATCGCCGACCAGTGTGCCGGTCCCATGCGCCTCGACAAAACTCAGCAACTGTGGATCGACCTCAGCGCGGGCGTAAAGGCGCGACAAAAGCTGGAACTGCCCCTCTTCGGACGGCAGTGCCACGTTCACCGTGCGCCCATCCGCGTTCGTATCACTGTCAATGAGCCGCGCGGTCGCCTGGGCAGGCGCGTCCTCGGCCCGCCGCAAAACTACGGCAACCGCGCCTTCTGCCCGCACATAGCCGTCGGCCTGATCAGAGAACGACCGGCAGCGCCCGGTGGGCGACAGCATCCGTGCGGCAGAAAAACCTACGAAGCTGACGGGGTTCAGAAGAAGGCTTGCCCCGGCGACGACCGCGATCTCGATCTCGCCGGATTCCAGCGCCTGCCGCGCCAGATCCAGCGCCACCATGGACGACGAACAGGCGGTGTCGACGACAAAGCTTGGACCGCGCCAATCAAATGCGTGGGAAATGCGGTTGGCCACAAGCGACAGCGTGTTGCCTGTCATCATGTAGGCGTCAGACAGCGCCGGGTCGCGGCCAAGGATCGTGCCGTGATCCATGCTGGACGCGCCCACATAGACGCCCACCCGTTCGCCGCTCAGACACTTGGGATCGAGACGGGCATCTTCAAGCGCCTCCCAAACCACCTGCAACAGCATCCGCTGTTGAGGATCCATCTGGACGGCCTCGCGCGGCGAAAGGTTGAACACGGACAGGTCGAAACCCCAGATGTCATCCAGCACGCCCGCCGCAAAAGTGTAGGATTTTCCGGTAACGCCAGGGCTGGGATGGAGGAACAGATCGTGGCGCCACCGATCCTGCGGTATTTCAGTGACAGCACAACGACCTTCCTGAAGCAGCGACCGGAACGCGGCGACGTCAGGGGCGCCCGGCAGCCTGCAGGCGCGACCTATCAGATAGGTCTTCGTCATTTTCAAACCATCACTCTGACCGGACTGTCCCACAGTTTTCGCGTTTCTCGTACTTTTTATAGACCCTTACCGATTCCACTTGTAACTACAAGGAATGAGCCGGGCTTTATTTTGACCGGATCGCGAAGAAAATCGTACAGATCGGCGTCTTTCCCTGCCCCTCGCAAAGCTGGTTTGATCGCGGTAGTTCGCGATGTCAGACCCTACATGATGAATTGACCTTTGGTGCGGAATACGATGCTGTCGCGCATCAGGAGGTGATGGCATGCGAGGTGTCGCGCAATTTCTTCGCGTGGTCTTTGCGCTGGTCCTGCGCGAGGCAAGGGTGCGCCATGGTCGGGCACGCATAGGATATTCATGGGCGATCATCGAGCCGGTCCTTTTGACCTCAGTCCTCACATTTTTGTTTACCCAAGTCGGCTCCCGCGGTAGCGGACGCGACTTCGCCCTTTTTTTCGCGACGGGAGTCTTGTCATTTCAATTGTTTAGAAACACTTCGACCTATGTGAGCATGTCTTTTGATCAAAACCGACCGCTCTTTAACTATCCGATGGTCAAGCCGATCGACACTGCCGTTGCGCGGTCGGTGCTCGACAGCTCGACCCATTTGCTCGTGATCTTTCTGGTGCTTTGCTTTCAGATATTCGCCCTGGAAGCACCGCCACCCAAGAGTATCCCACAGATGTCTGTCGCGGCCGCCTTGCTGATTTCGCTGGCGTTCGGCGCGGGGCTTTCGCTGGCGGTGCTGCGGCGATTCATGCCGTCGATTTCCAACGTCTACCTCGTGATCATGGGCCCGGCCTTCTTTGTGTCATGCGTGTTTTTTCCGTTGGCAAGCGTTCCGACGCTCTACAGGGAAATTCTGGTCTGGAACCCTCTGGTGCATGGCATAGAGGGATTCAGGGCAGGTTATTATCCCGAATACGCCGATCAGGATATCGATTTGTTCTATCTGCTCGGCTGGGTTGTGGTCTTGAACTTCCTGGGTTTGGTGGGCGAATGGCTGACACGTTTCAAGCAGCAATGATCGATCTTCTCGATGTCTCAAAGACTTATAAGTTCCGCACCGGGCGCAGGGTCATCCTGAACGGCGCCACAATGACTTTGCCTTGGCGCAACATCGCCATTCTCGGGCGTAACGGAGCCGGGAAATCGACCCTGCTTCGACTCATGTCCGGAATTGAAAAGCCGGATTCCGGGGTCATCCGCCGACACAAGAAGTTATCATGGCCGCTGGGCTTTCGTGGCAGCTTTCATCAAGAACTGAGCGGCATCGAGAATGTTCGTTTCGTCGCGCGCATCTATGGTCAAAACACCGAGAAAATGATCGAAAGCGTTGAGGCGTTTGCAGAACTCGGGCCATTCTTCTACGAACCGCTCAAGACCTATTCCTCAGGCATGGCCGCCCGCCTTGCTTTTGGAATGAGCATGGCGATTGATTTCGAAGTCTTTCTGGTGGACGAGGTCATGTCGGTCGGCGACGCGCGGTTTCAGGAAAAGTCCAAAGCCGCATTCAAGGAGCGGATGCCAAGATCGCGCATCCTCATGGTTTCGCATTCGATGCCCGCCTTGCGCGAATACTGCGACACCGGTCTCGTCGTCACAGATGGTCGCCTTGAATACTATGAGGATCTTGAAAGAGCGATCGATCGCTACCGCCAATTGAATGCCTAAAGACACCAGAGGCCACCGATGACCTTGCTTGCACGCAATCCGGCGCTGTAGGGTAACGGCTACGGACCAACCAGGTTTGACATTGTCAGAAAAAACATCCTCCCGGCCACACAAGAGCGAGCAGGCTGACCCCGGTCCAAAGGTGCATGTCCTTAACGCGGATGAAGTGCACAAGCGCTCGCATCTGGCGCAGCGCCGTCGCAGGCGGCTGACGCTCATCAGCTTTGTCTTGTTGGTTCTGCTGCCGCTGTCGGGAGTCGGCTACTACTATTTCGCCGTTGCCGCGGATCGATATGCCGTCGAAGCCAAGTTTGCGATCCGCTCGCCGGGCGCTGCGGCCCCGTCCGATTTTCTAGGCATTGTCGCCAGCGTCTCTGCAACAAGCTCCACCGCAACGGACAGCTATATCGTCGTCGACTTCATCGAAAGCCGCGATCTGATCGACCGGCTGGAGGAAAAGATCGATCTGCGGGCTCTATACGATACGCCGCTTGCCGACCCGCTGATGCGTCTTGATTCCACGACCACCAAAGAGGATTTGGTGAAGTACATGTCGCGGATGATGTCGGTCTACTATGACACGTCATCACAGATCCTGACACTGGAAGTGCAGGCGTTCACGCCCGAAGGGGCACAAACCGTAACAGCTGCAATTCTCGAAATTTGCGACGAGCTGGTGAACAAGATCTCCGAAAAGATCCGGCAAGACACGATGCGCAGCGCCGAAGAAGAAGTCGCGCGGGTCGAAACGGTGCTGGACGGTCACCGACGGGCGCTCGCGGCGTTTCGCGACACCCAGCAGGATGTCGACCCCGCCGCGTCGGCAGGAAGCCAGATGCAGCTGTTGGGCGTGCTGGAGACCGAACTTGCTTCGGCGCGGGCGCGGCTGACGTCTCTGACCGGCTTTCTGAACGACGATGCGCCAAGCGTGCGTATCTTGCGCGGTCAGATAGAGGCCATGGAAGAGCAGCTTGACGTTCAGCGCGCGCGGCTCGGATCAGGGGATGCCGCCGGTGTTCAGGCCACCATTCCCGAAAACAACGTAACCAGCCTCAGTGACCGCGTGGGGACCTATGAAGACCTGGCCGTCGATCTTGAATTTCTGCAGCAGGCCTACTTCACCGCCCTCGCATCCCGCGAGGCCGCCCGCATCGAGGCAGGTCGCGCCCAACGCTATCTTGCGGCCTTCGTTCAGCCATCGTTGCCAGAAAAATCGCTTTACCCCGACCGCGTACTCAATACCCTGATCTTCGGTGGCTTTGCCGTGATGCTTTGGGGGATGGGTGTGATGTTGGTTTATGTGATCCGTGAACACAGTTCGTGATGGGCGCTGAATTGTTTGAAACGGGCAAAGGTGCTTCGCTGCAAAAGGCCAGACCAAACGCCGGGTCCGGTCAAGGTCGACTTGCCGCCATGTTTGCACTATGTCTTGCGGTGTCGTGCAGCCTTCCCGAACAGGGACCTTCAACGCGCGATCTGACCGAGCTTGATGGCGACGAAGGCTACGAGCTTGTCGTGCTTACGCCCCAGATCGCCGAGCGGCTGGCGGCACGGCCGCTGGACGGGTTTTCCAACGCATTGCTGCAGGCACCGCTGGTGACGAGCGATTCAAGGCTTGGAATTGGTGACCAGATCACTGTGACGATCTTTGAGGCAGGACAAGGGGGCCTGTTCAGCACGCAAGACGGCAAGGTCACTTTTCCAGATATGGTCATCAACCCAGGCGGCTTCATCACCTTGCCATATGCTGGCCGGATCAACGCGCTTGGCCTCGCACCGGAAGAAATCGAAGTCGAAATCGTGTCGTTGCTTCAGGGCAAGGCGATCGAACCCCAGGCAAAAGTCTCGGTGACGCGTGACGCCAACAACACTGTGACGGTGATAGGCGAAGCCGTTCGGCCTGCCAGCGTCCAGCTCAGTCCGCGCGGCGATCGGCTCGCAGAAGCGTTGGTTCAGGTTGGGGGGTCAAAATTCCCGGCCCAAGAAACCTACATTTCCCTGACCCGTGGCGGCAGTACGTCGACGGCCTCGTTGCTGCGGGTGCTGAACGAGCCCGGACAGAATGTGGCGCTGCGTGCGGGCGATCTGATCACGCTGGTGCGACGCCAAAGCAGCTACACGATCATGGGATCGGTCAACCGACCGCAGGACGTGCCATTCAACGAGCCAAAGCTCACCCTTTTCGAGGCCATCGGCCAATCGAGCGGCCTGCTGGACGGCCGCGCCGACCCCAAAGGCGTGTTCCTTTTTCGGCGCGAAACAGCCCAGGTTCTGCTAAGCCATGGTTTGACGACCAAGTCTTGGTGGGCTTTGCAAAGACGCGGGGTGCCGACCGTCTATTGGGTCGATTTCTCACAACCCGAAGCGTTTTTCGTCGCCCAGTCCGTGCAACTGCGCGACGCAGACATTGTCTATGTCGCAAATGCCGGCGCCGTGTCCTTGACGAAGGCCCTTTCATTGTTCGGCTTGGCAGCAGGAAGAGTACAGCAGGCAGACAATATCGTGAACTAGTCCCCGGGCTCCTTCACAAAAGGACAAGGTATGACGTCAACGCCGCCGCCGCCCAAGACAGAACCCTGGTTTTCCGCAAGCAATGCGCTGCCGCGGTGGTCCCCGAAATTCAAAGGGCCGAATCCGGTTGAGGTCTTTGGCAAGGAACGGCACCCCGATTTCATCTGCATCGGCACCGAAAAGGCTGGAACGACCTGGCTCTGGAATTGCTTGATGGCCCATCCCGAAGTTGGTGTCGCGGCGACCAAAGAGCTGCGGTTTTTCGACGATAACACGCAGGTCGACTATCTTCATTTTCGAGCACTCAAGGAATTGTTGGAAAACCCGCGCGGCGCTCCCAGGACCGAGCGCTTTATGGAGCGGCTCGCAATCGAAGTGCGGCTCCTTTATGGGGGCTTGCCCGCTTATTACCGGGTGTTTGGTCAGCTTGACCAGCCTGTCGTCGGCGAGCTGTCGCCACAATACTGCCTGCTGCCCCCGCCCCGATTGCGCCAGATCCACAACATCGCACCGGATGCGCGGATCATCTACATGCTGCGCGATCCGGTAAGTCGCCTTCTGTCAGGTTGTCGCATGGCACTTCGGGCAAGAGGTGAGGCCCTGAACGACGACGTGATGCAGCAAGAAACATTGGCCCCCGTCCAACGATTCCTGTCAAATTCCATGGTCCATATCGAGAAATACGAACGCGTGTTCGGAACCGAAAAGGTGGGCGTTTTCTTTTTCGATGACATTCAGAGTGATCCAGCCGGGCTTTTGACTGACGTCTGCAAGTTTATCGGGGCGACTTCGGTCACGCTGGAGGATGCCCTGCTTCAGAAAGAGGTCAACAAGGGCACGGTTTTCGAAGCCGCACCGGATCTGCAGCGGACGCTCTATCTGGAACTTAAGCACGTCTATGATCGTCTGGAGGAGCGGTATCCAGACCGGATCGCGGCATGGCGTGCCAAGTATGAGATGGCCTAAAGGCCAAGCCGTGGAAGCGCAAATCCCGACAGTCTCGCTAAGGCCCCTAAATAGAAAGAGCAGGCCTGACCCCATGAAAATTTACATCTACACGATCCCCAAGGCCGGAACCTATTTTCTTGCCGACTTCGTCGCGCGTCTGGGATTTCACAACACCGGCTTTCACGTCAGCCAGACGAGCGTGCTCAACACCGCCAAGCTGGACATGGAGACCAATGCCCGCTTTCCCTCACGCGCGATGGAGCAGCAGTCCTTCATGGCGACCCTTCGCAATATGACCGACGGCGAACTGGCGTTCGGTCACTTCCCGATGCCGCTGATGGCGTGGCTGTTTCCCCAGTTTTTCATGATCTGTGCGTATCGTCACCCGCGCCAGACGCTGATGTCACAATTCGTCGATTTCCGTTTTCGCCGCGAAGACATCAAGTGGATCGAGCGCGCGCAGATCCCAGATGATCGCGACGCGTTCTGCGCCTATCTGGAGCGAAAGGGCGAGGGGCACATGGCTGTTTTCGCGCAGATGCTGGCCATCACTGTGCTGCGTAGCGAACCGCTGTGCGGCCAGTTCCAGACCAACCAGTTCCACATGCTGAACTTCGACGACCTCCTGAAAACTCCGCAAGTTGCCATCGATCTTGCTGGTCGTCTGGGGATCTTGCCCGACCGGGCAACAGAGGCCTTGGAAGAGACGAGGAATGCCGAGACCAAGACCAAGGCCACCGGGCTTAAGATCGACCGTACCGCGCTCTGGTCGGACCGGGCCGAGCAGTTGTACCACAACATCAACGCCGAAGCTTACGTGACGCGCGGGCGCGAGCTGGGCTGGACAATCTGACACTTGCGGGACAGCCCCACCAAGCGGTCCGACCTACCTAACGCTGGACTGGCCCGCCTTTTGATCAGGTCGGAAAACAGGTTGCAAGGTCGCCAAGTCGTTGCCGAAGTGTCCAGACAACGGATGTCAACTAAGGCGCTGAAATCACTGAAAAGCGTGCAGGATTTACATGCCGGAGCATGGTTTGCCCACCACCCTCAGAGCATCGGGCCAAAGAGCCCGGCCCGTCACGCAGATGGTGCCTGATGGGCCGCAAGAATGGCTCAGCCCGTCACTTCGGACAACAAGACGATGCGCTTTTCCGCCACGGATCTTAGCGCGGCCTCGGCCAAAGCCAGTGCCATCAGCCCGTCCTCGCCCGACGGCTCAGCCGCGCCCTTGCCCTGCATCGCACCGATGAAGGCTGCGATTTCAGCGGCATAGGCCTCGGTATAGCGGGTCATGAAGAAATCATGCAGGGGCGGGCGGGTATAGCCTGCACTGGTCGCAACCTCGATCGAGACGGGACGCTGGTTTTCGGCCACCGCAGCACCCTTGGAGCCATGCACCTCGATCCGCTGGTCATAGCCATAGGTCGCCCGGCGCGAGTTCGAGATGACGGCCATCTTGCCCGTGGCGGTTCGCAGCAACACTTGCACAGAATCGCTGTCGCCCGCCTTGCCGATGGCGGGGTCGACAAGGACCGACGCCATGGCACTGACTTCGGTGACCTCTTCGCCCAGCAAGAACCGCGCCATGTCGAAATCATGGATCGTCATGTCGCGGAAAATCCCGCCGGATCGCGTGATATAGTCGATGGGCGGCGCGCCGGGGTCGCGGCTGGTGATCGTCACCATCTCGACCACGCCAAGGGTGCCCTTTTCAATTTCCGCCCGCACGGCCATGAAATGGGGGTCGAACCGGCGGTTGAAGCCGACCATCAGCACGGCCTTGGTGTCGCGCACGACCTTGAGACACGCCTTGACCCGCGCAAGGCTGAGGTCGATGGGCTTTTCGCAGAAAATCGCCTTGCCCGCCTTGGCAAAGGCCTCGATCAGGTCGGCATGCGTATCGGTCGGCGTGCAGATCACCACCGCGTCGACATCCTTCGCGGCAAGGATCGCCTCGATGCTGCGGATCTCGCAGCCATATTGGTCGGATATGGCTTTTGCCGCCGGGGCCATGGCGTCCGCCACGGCGACCAGCTTTGCATGCGCGTCGCCGGTAATGGCCTTGGCATGGACTTTGCCGATACGCCCTGCCCCCAAAAGACCAAATCTGATTGTCATATTGCTCCTTGCTCCGGGCGGGTCCCGGTTGCGATCGTTTCGACATCTGCCAAGGCGGCGATGTTGGCGCCCGGACCTTGCCATGTGCAAATAGCGCGCCTTGGCGACGAACGGAACATATATTCCATTTCTTTGAGGTGATGGCCCGCTTCATTCTGCGTCGTGCGCGCGGTGTATCGACACGCCTTATCTTGCTGCGGTCGGCTCTGGCCGATGACGCGGCTTTGCGAGCCGTTCGTCCTTTTCCAGATCCGCGAGGATGGGGCATTCCGGACGGCTATCGCCAGAGCAACTGTTCGCCAGCGTTTGCAACGTCGATGCCATTTCCTCCAGCGCGCGGATCTTGCGCTGCAGTTCTGCGATCCGCTCGGTTGCAAGTTGCTTGACGTCCGAACTGTGCCGCGACTTGTCGCGCCAGAGCGCCAAAAGACCGCCGATCTCTTCAACGGGAAAGCCCAGATCCCGTGCGCGCCGCACAAACCGCAGCATCTGCACATCGCGGTCGCTGTAAACGCGGTAGCCGGAACTGGACCGCTTGATCTGCGGAATGAGGCCGGTTTCCTCATAATAGCGGATCATTTTTGCCGAAACGCCGGATGCCATGGATGCCTCGCCGATATTCATGGCCGGCCCCCGGCATCAGGGGCGGCAAAGCGCGCAAGCCGCAGCGCATTGGCCAGCACAAACAGGCTCGACAGCGCCATGGCACCGGCAGCAAGTGCAGGCGACAACAAAATACCGCGCGCAGGATAAAGCACCCCTGCGGCCACCGGGATCAGCGCGGCATTGTAGGCAAAGGCCCAGAACAGGTTTTGCTTGATGTTGGTCATGGTCGCCTGCGACAGGCGGATGGCGACAGGGATCAGGCCCGGATTGCTGGACATCAAGACCACATCAGCGGCCTCTATGGCGACATCGGTGCCCGATCCGACGGCGATCCCAATATCGGCTGCGGCCAGCGCCGGGGCGTCGTTGATACCGTCGCCAACAAAGGCCAACGTTCCATGTCTGGCCGAAAGCGCCTTGACGATATCGCGCTTGGCACCCGGCATGACGTCGGCGCAAACCTCGTTGATGCCAAGTGTACGTGCCACTGCCTCGGCGGTGGCTTTGGCATCGCCCGAGATCATGACGACCTGCAGGCCCTGTGCTTTCAACGCGTGGATGGCAGCGGCCGCGCCGGGTCGCACTTCGTCGGCGACGGCAAGGATGGCGGCAGCCTGCCCGTCCAATGCGACATGCAGCACCGTCTTGCCAGAACCATCCAGCGCCGTGGCCTGTGCCGCCATGGGCGCAAGATCAATGCCCTGCTCGGCCAGGAACCAGGCCGAGCCGATCTGGACCCGGCGGTCACCAACCTGTCCCGTAATGCCAAGACCTGCGGCGGCGACAATGCGCGTCGCGCTGCCGAACGCCACCCCCTCTGCGATCGCGGCGGCGACCAGGGCGCGCGCCATGGGATGTTCTGACCGCGCCTCGACCGCTGCGATGGCGCCGAGGACATCAACACGGGTGCGGCCTTGCGCCAAGGCCAGATCGGTCAGCCGTGGCTGGCCGATGGTCAATGTGCCGGTCTTGTCAAAGGCCACCACCTTGACCTCGGCAAGGCGCTGCAGCGCATCGCCACGACGAAACAGTATACCAAGTTCTGCCCCCCTGCCCGTGCCCGCAAGGATCGACGTCGGTGTCGCCAGCCCCATCGCGCAAGGGCACGCGATAATCAGCACCGCCACGGCGTTTGCCAATGCAAAGGCCATGGCGGGATCGGGCCCAAAGATCAACCAGACGGCGCCCGTGAGAGTGGCAAACACCAGCACGGCAGGCACAAACCACATCGTGACGAGATCGACCATGGTCTGGATCGGCAGTTTCGAGCCTTGGGCATCCTCCACCATGCGGATGATCTGCGAAAGGGTCGAGGCGGCCCCCACAGCCGTGATGCGCAGCGTCAGCGCACCGTTCTGATTGACCGTGCCCCCCACAAGCCTTGATCCCGGTCCCGCCTCAATCGGGATCGGCTCGCCCGAGATCATTGCGGCGTCGATCCAGCTTGTGCCTTCGGTCACGGTGCCATCGGCAGGGATGCGCTCGCCAGGCCGGATTTCAACAAGATCGCCCACAACCAGATCGCGGATGGCCGCCTCAACCAGTTCGGCATCCCGTCGGACACGCGCGGTCTTGGGTTGCAGACCAATCAGCGCCGAGATGGCCCCCGCAGCGCGGCCTTTGGCCTTTGTTTCGAGATAGCGCCCGATCAGGATCAGCGTCACAATTACAGCCGCCGCCTCGAAATAGACATTTGCCATCCCGGCTGGCATGAGCGAGGGCAAAAAGACCGCCACGACCGACACCGCGTAGGCGGCAAGCGTGCCCAGCGCGACAAGGCTGTTCATGTCGGGTCGCGCATGGATCAGCGCCGGGATCCCCACGACAAAGAACCGCCGGCCGGGACCAAGCAGCACGAACGAGGTCAGCACAAACTGGATCAAGTGACTGGTCCCGATGCCAATCGTTCGGTGGATCAAATCATGCACCGCCGGGATCACGTGGCTGCCCATTTCCAGCACCATGACAGGCACCGTCAGCAATGCTGCAAGGGTCAGATCGCGACCAAGCGCGGTAACATGGGCCGCCTTGCGGTCGGTCGCGTGCCCACCCGCGACAGCCGTCGCGATCTCTGCGTGATAGCCTGCGCTCGCGACAGCTTTGATCAAGGCGGCAGGTTCTGGTGTACCGCGGACCTGCGCGCGTTCGGTGGCCAGATTGACGCTTGCCCACGTGACCCCTGGCACCGCTTGAAGCGCGCTTTCCAACCGCGCCACGCACGATGCACAGGTCATGCCCGTCACCGCCAGATCGGTCACGCCGTCAGGGACCACGTAGCCCGCGCCGACAATTGCCGCGATGAGATCCATCTGCGCGACGGGGGCCGAAGTGGTGATATCGGCGCGCTCGGTCGCCAAATTGACGACGGCGGCGGAAACCCCCTGCACTGCCCTGAGCGCACGCTCCACCCTGACCACACATGACGCACAATGCATGCCCGCGACCGGCAGATGGCGATCGGGCACCGGGACATCGGGTTTGATGTGGGGGATCGGGGCATTCATGTCTGCAAACGTGCCTTTCTTTCAACGGACGCCGTGCCGACATCACAACTCCAAGATGGGGCTTCCCATCATGGGAAGGTCAAGGGGGATGGCATGTTTATTTTCGTAGCCGCCCGCAAGGCCCGCGCGCAATCAGACAGGCATGACAGGTGCCTTCGCCGCGAATCGAATGCGGCAGAACACGGCTTCGATCTTGACCGAAAGCCGCCTGAATCCACGAATTTGGCAACGATCTGGCCCCAATCTGCTGCATTACAGATGTATAACAAGGCGCACCTATCCAAAAAGACACGTCTCAAAATGCAACTATGCAGGGTGCAAACAATGTGAGACTTCTACTTGCACGATGTATGTGCCGCGTAACCAGTAACTGTCGTTCGTGATGAGTAGCCGGGTTGATTTTGTCTAATTCAAGTAGTGAAGTTATGGTTCTTGTGAAGAGTATGCCTCAGTTTCCCGACCTTCGGCCGCCTGTCCGGACATCTCGTCCGGACGCACAGCAAGGCACCAGTGCCATTTGGGCGCGGATCAAAATCTTGTCCAAGGACATGATCGGCACCGTTCCCTCGATCGAGCTCGTTCTTTTGCTTGGTTTTTTGGCACTGGTCTTTGACTGAGGCAGATCGTCCCGTTTGATCCCCTACAGCAAAGGCGCGTCCGACCCGCTTGTGTCCGGCCCCCGTATGACGACCCGTGCCCTGGCCAGCTTTCGCCGTCGCATCAGCCACGCCACCCCGACCAGATCCACAATTCCGACCAGCGCGCGCCGGGTATTGTTGTATTTCGACTGCCCGGCATTTCGCCCGGCATGCGTGACATCCATCACCATGACCGTCAGCCCCTCGCGCTTGATCATCGCGGGCATGAAGCGGTGGATATGGTCGAAAAATGCCAGATCAAGATAGACCGCTCGGGGAAAGGCCTTCATGCCGCAGCCGCTGTCGCGCACGCCGTCATTCAACAGCCCGTTGCGGATGCCGTTGGCAAGTCGCGAGCCGATGCGTTTGGACCAGGTGTCTTGCCGTTTCATGCGCTGGCCCTGCACCAGCCCAAGCTGCGGGTCGGCGTCCGCGGCCAGAAACGGTGCCACAAGGTTGGGCAGGTTCGACGCAGGGTTCTGCCCATCCGCATCAAGGGTTGCGATAATGCGCCCGCGGGCCGCATGGATGCCGCTTCGAAGGGCCGCCGACTGCCCGCATGAGGTATCATGCCGGATCATGCAAAGGCCGGGCATCGTGTCGCTGAGCGCGACCACCACCGCTTCGGTCCCATCGGTGGAACCGTCATCGACCACCACGATCTCATGCGCAATCCCGGCCAGCGCCTGCGAAATGTCGCGCAGGACCAGCGGCAGATTTGCGGCCTCGTCCTTGGCGGGCAGGATCACGGAAACGTCCGGGGGGGTGGCGTGCATGAGTTCTAACCTTTTTCGACACGGTAAAGGCGATAGTCCTTGCCTGAGAAATCGCGCCGATAGGCAAGTGTCAGACCCGGATCGGTCAGGTCCTGGCGTGACAGGATCAACCCCCCCGGATGTGCCGCAATCCAGGCGGCCAGCGCTTCGGGTGTATCAATTACGGTGATAGCGCCCTCGATGCGTCCCGCAAAGGTGAATTGGCCCGCATAGCCTGAATCCACCGTGGCCAGACCCAGCGCCTGATCCTGCACCATGGTTTGCGCAATGGGCTGGGGATCGTAGCCCGCCCACAGCACGGAGTTCAGCGCCAGATGCAGCGCAAGCAGCGTGGCCGGGGCGGCAAGGGCGATGGCAACCAATGGCTGGCTGACCCGCGCAACGACGATGATCAGACCGACCACCACCAGTATTGTCAGCGCCAGCATCAGAAACGACATTTGCGCCCCATTGACCTCAGCCGCCGGGATCAGGCCCACAAAAAGGGCAGCCGCCACGCCCGCAATGACCAGCGCCGGGACGACCAGCACAATCTTGCGCCACAAGGAGGCAGGTCGCACCGCCATCCCGGACAACAACAGCGCCAGTGCGGGCAGTTCGGGCAAGAGGTAATGCACCTGCTTGCCGCTGATCAGGCTGAACGCGACCAAGGCTGACGCCGCCCAGATCACCACGAACCGCGCGGATTCGTCGGCGATCAGGTGGCGCGGCGACAGGGATCTGAGTGCCGCACGGCTCCAGCCCCATGGCCAGGCAAAGATCGGCAGCAGAGCCGCAAAGAACCAAACCGGGCGGTCATGGTCAAAGGCGTCCACCATGCGCCCGGCACTTTGCCGCCACAGCACATCGGTGCGGTATTCCTCGCCCCCCAGCAGCAGCGCCGGGCCGAGCCACAGGCCGACCAGCACCAGCGCCACGACGATCCCCAGACCGATGCTGCGATACCAGGCCCACAATCCCGGTCGTGTCATGCGGTCCGCCCAAAACGGATACAGCAGCGCAACCGGCATCACATGCACCAAGATAACCGGCCCCTTGGCATAAACGCCCAACGCCATCGCTGCACCAAAGGCCAGCATCGGGACAATCGCGGGGGCGCGCCGCAGTGCGACCAGCGACAGCATCGCCCCCAGCGTGGCCGCCGTCAGCATCGTGTCGAACATCGTGGCCGAGCCATAAAGCACAAACACCACGCCACTGCCCAGAATCAGCGCCGCGAGCCCTGCACGGTCCGGCGCATCGGGCCAGAGCCTGCGCGCCAGCACGGCCGTCAGAGCAACACTTGCCAGACCAAAAGCCGGAGCCACAAGGCGCGCGACAAGCTCATTCACGCCAATGACCGACCAGATGACATTCATCAGCCAGAACAGCATCGGCGGCTTGTGGCTGTAGAGTTCGCCATTCAGGCGTGGCACGATCTTGGAGCCGCCTTGCCACATCTCCCACGCAACGGTCAGATAGCGCGTCTCGTCAATCGGCAAGAGCGGACGCAGCATCACCAGCGACAGCACCGTGACAGCAAAAAGGCCAAGCGCCAGCCAGACCGCGCGACGCAGGGATGTCAGGATCATATATCGACCGCAGGGGTCGCGCCCGCCTTGTCAGATTTGCGTTTGCGGCGGATCAAGAACAGATTGCGCGTATAAACCAACAGACCAAAGGCTTGGCCCGTGATGAAAACCGGGTCCTGCTGATAGATCGCATAGGCCAGAAGCGTGACGCCGCCGGTGATGGAAAACCACCAGAAGGCCACTGGCAGCACGCTTTCGCGGCGCGCCTCGCTGACCAGCCACTGGACCAGAAAGCGCCCCGAAAACAGCGCCTGACCCAAAAAGCCGATGCCAAGCCAGATTGATTGTTGCGTCATGATGACTGCCCCGTTTGCCCCTGCATCTGTCGTCCACATGCCCAATCGCGCATTCAGGATGACGCGCTCTAGTACCTCACGCGTCTGATCCCTGTCCGAGCCATTGTCTGTTTTTTTGTGCAGTCAATGTTGCGAAACCATATACTCCCGGCGCTTGACCGACGCCACACCCCTTGAAACATGTGGCGAAGTCGCCCCGGGCGACGGCGAAATGGCGGCACGCCCGCGCCCCTGCGGGCCTCGCTTTGTCATTGTCAATTTGTGCGTTCGCTTTATGTTCTCATCATGCGCACTGATCTTGCCCTGCCCCCCCTTGCCCCTGCCCGCGTGCATGAGGCCACCGGACCCGGTGCCGTCGGCTTTGCGCTGATGCAGGCGGCCTGCCAGACCGCCCCGGTGACCTGGATCACGCCCGCGCATGACGCGACGCATCTCTTGCCCGCAGGCATGGGGCGGATGCTGTCGCCGTCACGAATGATGCTGGTGCGCGCGCCGTCTGAGACCGATCTTCTCTGGTCGGTGGAGGAGGCGCTGCGCTCGGGGGCGGTCGGGATGGTCATCGCATCCCCTGCCAAGCCTTTGTCCCTGACCGCTGGACGGCGGCTGCAACTGGCGGCCGAGGCGGGTCGGACCATGGGCCTACTTTTGGTGCGCGACGGTGCGGGCAGCAATGCGGTTGAGACACGCTGGCACTGTGCGCCACTTTGGGATGAAAGAATCTCGACTCTGCAGGAATGGTCCCTTATCAAGAACAAAAAGGGAACTCTTGGAACATGGGCCGTGAATTGGGATGACACGTCGCGTTCTGTCCGTGTGGTTTCCAAGGCTGGCGAGCGAGCGCTGGTTGCGGATCCGGCCCATTGAGGGGCCTTTCGCGCTGACCCATCGGTCGGGCAATGCGGATCATCTGCATTGCCTGAACGGGGTGGCCACGGCGCGGGGATTGCGGCGCGGCATGCCTCTGGCGGATGCGCGCGCGCTGTGTCCGGACCTTGTCACCCGCCCTTCCGACCTGCCGCGCGAGGCTGCGTTCCTGTCAGCCCTGGCGCGCTGGATGGGGCGCTATGCACCTTGGGTGGCGCGTGACGGGCTGAACGGGGTGATGGTCGATCTGACCGGCTCTGCGCATCTGTTCGGCGGCGAGGCGGCGCTGCTGCGCGACCTGCAAACCCGCATGGTGCGCAATGGCATCACCGCGCAGACCGGCATTGCCGACACGGGCGGGGCCGCCCATGCAATAGCCCGCCATGGCGGCGGGATTGCCGCAGCGGGCGGGGTTATGGAGGCCATCGGCCCCCTGCCCGTCGCAGCCCTCAGGATCGACAGCGACACCGCCGCCGCCCTCGCACGACTTGGGCTGCGCACGATCCGCGATCTGGTGCTGGTGCCGCGCGCGCCGCTGGCCCGGCGGTTCGGGGCAGGGCTGATGCTGCGGCTGGATCAAGCCCTTGGGGCGGTGTCGGAACCGATCTCGGCCGAGACCGGCCCGCCGCATTTCGCCGTGCGCATGACGCTGCCCGAACCCATCGGCCTCGTGAGCGATGTCGAGGCGGGCTTGCAGCGTCTGCTCGACCGGCTCTGCGAAACCTTGGCCCTGCATGGTGCGGGCGCACGGCGGCTCAGGCTGGAACTGCGCCGCGTCGATGGGGCCGAAGCGGTGCTGGAGATCGGCCTTGCCCGCGCCATGCGCGACCCTGCCCGCATCCTGCCCCTGTTCCGCGCCGCCATTGCCGAGGTCGAGGCAGGCTTTGGCATCGACCGGATGCGCCTTGTCGGCGCACTGACCGAACCGATGCCTGCGGTGCAACTCAGTGCCGCACAGGAAAAGGGACAGGACAAGCTGGCCGATCTGGTCACCCGGCTGGGAAACCGGCTGGGCTTTGAAAACGTGCAGCGTTTCCTGCAGGCCGAAAGCCATATCCCCGAACGCAGTTATCTCATCGCCCCCATGACCTTCAGCGCGGTGGAGGAAACCGGCTGGTCCGCCACCGATCGCCGCCCGCTGACCGTCTTTCCGCCCGAACGCATCGACGCTGCAGGCCCCACGCCCCCCGCCCGGTTCCGCTGGCGGCGCATGGCGCTGGTCACGGGGCGGGCGTCGGGGCCGGAACGGCTGACCCCGGAATGGTGGTTCGACGATCCCGCCTGGCGCAGCGGCCTGCGCGATTACTGGAAGGTCGAAACGCGGCAGGGCCGCAGACTCTGGCTTTATCACACCCCCCAGTCCCCCGCCTGGTATGTGCAGGGGGAATTTGCATGAAGCCTGCCCCCCTGCGCGCCAAGGACGCCTATGCGGAACTGTGCGTCACCTCCAATTTCACCTTTCTGACCGGTGCCTCGCACCCCGAAGAACTGGTCACCCGCGCGGCAGAACTTGGCCTTGCCGCCATCGCCATCACCGACCGCAATTCGCTGGCCGGGGTGGTGCGGGCGCATAGTGCGCTGAAAGAAATCGCGCGGCTGCAGAAAGAGGCGGCGGAGGCGGCGGTCAAGATCCGCTCCCATGTGCGGATGGACCATTCCAGCCGGCAGGATGTAAGCGACGACAAGGCGATGGCGCTGCCCTTTCAGAGCCACCTGCCAAAACTCATCATCGGCGCGCGTCTGGTCTTGACCGACAGCCCGGTGCATTGGGTGGCGCTACCGATGGACCGGCCCGCCTATGCGCGGCTGTCGCGCCTGCTCAGCCTCGGCAAGCGACGCGCGACAAAGGGCGAGTGTCATCTGACCGAGGCCGATCTGGTGGCGGCGGCCCAGGGGCTGATCCTGATCGCCCTGCCCCCCGACCCCTTGGCCACGCCCCTGCCCCCGGCCCGGCTGAACACCGTGGCGCGGGCGCATCCCGGACGGGTCTTTCTGGGCGCCGCCCCGCGCTACGACGGGCAGGACCAGCCGCGCCTCGATGCGCTGGCGCAGATCTCGCAAACGGCCGGGTTGCCGATGGTCGCGGTGGGCGATGCGCTGATGCACCGCGCCGCACGCCGGGCGCTGGCGGACGTTCTGACCTGCCTGCGCGAGGGCACCACTATCGACCAGATCGGGCGGCGAGCCCTTGCCAATGGCGAGCGTCACCTGAAATCCGGCGCCGGGATGGCGCGGCTTTTCCGTCGCTATCCTGCCGCCTTGCAGCGCACGCTGGACATCGCGGATCGCTGCGCCTTCAGCCTCAGCGAACTGTCCTACGAATACCCCGACGAGGTATCGCAAGGTGAGTCGGCGCAGGACCGGCTGAACCGGCTGGTCGCCGAAGGCCTGCACCGCCGCTTTCCGGACGGCCTGATCCCCGACACCCAAGCCAAGGTCGACAAGGAACTGGCCCTGATCGCCAAGCTAGGCTTTGCCGCCTATTTCCTGACCGTGAACGATATCGTCACCTTTGCGCGGTCACGCGGCATCCTGTGTCAGGGGCGCGGCTCGGCGGCCAATTCGGTGATCTGCTATGCCTTGGGGATCACCGAGGTGCCGCCCGGCGTCATCTCGATGGTCTTTGAACGCTTCATGTCCGAAGCACGCGGCGAGCCGCCCGATATCGACGTCGATTTTGAACATGAACGCCGCGAAGAGGTGATCCAGCACATCTATGACACCTATGGCCGCCACCGCGCCGGGCTGACCGCGACCGTGATCCATTTCCGCTCCCGCGCTGCGATCCGCGAGGTGGGCAAGGTCATGGGCCTGAGCCAGGACGTGCTGGCCCTGATCGCGGGGCAAAGCTGGGGCTGGCATGGCAAGCCGCCCGATCCTGCCTCGGTGCAGGCGGCGGGGCTGGATGCGCAGGACACGCGGCTTGCCCTGACGCTGCGCCTGATCGGTGACATCATCGGCTTTCCGCGCCACCTCTCGCAGCATGTCGGCGGCTTTGTCATCACCAAAGGACGGCTGGACGAGCTTTGCCCCATCGAAAACGCCGCGATGGAGGACCGCACCATCATCGAATGGGACAAGGATGACATCGACGCCCTTGGCATCCTTAAGGTCGATGTGCTGGCCCTGGGGATGCTGACCTGCATCCGCAAATGCTTCGATCTGCTGGAGGCCCACGCCCGCACCCCGATGAGCCTCGAAAGCCTGCCGAAAGAGGATCCTGCCGTTTACGACATGCTGTGCCGGGCGGATGCCATCGGCGTCTTTCAGGTCGAAAGCCGCGCGCAGATGAACTTTCTGCCCCGGATGCGGCCGCGTGTCTTTTACGATCTGGTGGTGGAGGTGGCGATCGTCCGGCCCGGCCCGATCCAGGGCGGCATGGTGCATCCCTATATCAAGCGCCGTCAGGGCAAGGAGGCGGTGGACATGCCGTCATCCGACCTTGAGGCGGTTTTGGGCCGCACCTACGGCGTGCCCCTCTTTCAGGAACAGGCGATGCAGATCGCCATCGTGGGGGCAGGCTTTTCCCCCGACGAGGCGGACCGGTTGCGCCGCAGCCTTGCCACGTTCCGGCGGATGGGCACCATCGGCACCTTTCGCGACCGCTTCATGGCGGGCATGCTGGCGCGGGGCTACGAGGAAGGGTTCGCCACCCGCTGCTTTGACCAGATCGAGGGGTTCGGCGAATACGGCTTTCCCGAAAGCCACGCGGCGAGTTTCGCGCTTCTGGTCTATGCCTCGGCCTGGCTGAAATGCCATCACCCGGCGATCTTTGCCTGTGCCTTGCTCAATTCCCAGCCGATGGGGTTCTATGCCCCCGCACAGATCGTGCGCGACGCGCGCGAGCATGGGGTGGAAGTGCGGCCCGTGTCCGTCAACGATTCCAGTTGGGACAACGCGCTGGAACACCGCGCCGATGGGCGGCTGGCGCTGCGCTTGGGGTTTCGCCAGATCAAGGGGTTGCGCGAAGAGGACGGGAACTGGATCGCCGCCGCGCGCGGCAATGGCTATCCCGATGTGCAAAGCCTGTGGCGGCGCGCGGGCATCCCCCCCCCGGCGCTGGAACGGCTGGCCGAGGGCGATGCGTTCGGCAGCATCGGGCTTTTGCGCCGCGACGCGCTGTGGCAGGTGCGCGCGATTCAGGGCGCAACCCCCCTGCCCCTGTTCGATCAAGGCATGGATGGCGAGGGCGGGGTGGAGCCGCTGGTGACCCTGCCCCGCATGACGCTGGGCGAGGAAATGGTCGAAGATTACCTTGCCCTGCGCCTGTCGCTGCGCGGCCACCCGATGGAACTGCTACGCCCCCAGATGCCCGACATTGTGGCTCATGCCGAGTTGGCCGTGGAACGGGTCAACGGGCGTGGCCGGGGCATCCGCCAGATCACCGTCTGCGGGCTGGTGATCACCCGGCAACGCCCCGGCACGGCCTCGGGCGTCATCTTCATCACGCTGGAGGATGAAACCGGCGTCTCCAACGTCGTCGTCTGGCCGCGCATCTATGAACAGTTTCGCCGCGCCGTCATCGGCGGGCGGCTCTTGCGCATCACCGGCCGGATCGAGCGCGAGGGCACCGTCGTGCATCTGATTGCCGACCATGTGCAGGATGTCTCGGACCGGCTGATGGGTCTGGGTCATCCCTTGGCCGCCAGCATGGACCCCACCCAAGGCCGCGCGGACGAGGCGCGCCAGCCCACCGGGGACGCGCGCACCACCCGCGCGCGCCACCCCCGCGATCAGGCCAAGGTGCTGTTTCCAAGCCGGGATTTCCACTGATCGGCGTTAAACAACGTTCCTTTGGCCGCAACACCACAGCATTTCTCGCCACCAGAAGCCTCCCGTTCAGGGTGCCACCACCTTGAACGTTGCCACGGCCATCGTCTGGTAATGGTCATCAAACATCAGCCGCGCCTCATAGTCACCGGGGATCATTTCTTCATAAAGCGCGGTCACCGGAAAGCTCAGCGTGCCGTTGATCCGTGCTCCGGTATAGGCAAAGCCGATATAGCCATAAACCGACGGCTCGCCCTTGCGGTAGATGCCGACCCAATCAAGCTTGAACCCCGGCGCACCGCTGAACTTTAGCGCGATATCATCGCCGGACGTGATCGTCCCAGCCGTCACTTCCAGCATGGCCTTTCCGTCCTCGGGCACCACAGAAAACCGGGTACGGGCGCGTTCGCCCCCCGCAGCATCAAGCATCACCGCGTCATAGTCGCCCGGTGACAGACCGATGGTGGACAACCGGACGGTCGGGCGGTCAGCGGGGTCGACATCGGCGATCCCGGTCAGCGCGCCGGATGTGGCACCGCGCGGCATCACCATTGCGGAATAGGTGGCACCACCGGGCGATGCGACCCTCAGCACAAAGCTGTCACCCATACGAACCGGGCGCGGCTCGACCGCGATCAGCGCCGGGGCCGCGATTGGCACGACATCCAGCGTCGCAACAACCGCCCGGTGATCCGACGGCCAGGGCGTTACCGACATGCCGTTCTGCGGATTTCCGGCCTCACCCATCACGACCACGTCAACCGGTTTGCCGTTGGCAATCCAGACATAGTCGATACGATCCAACGTCTCGCCTTCGGGGATATGGGGAAAGGGTCGTCCCGCCGTCCATGTCACCCCCGGCATCGCCAGAGGGTCCGGGTGAACGGCGCGAAAACTGTCGACAAAGCCCGCAGTCTCCATGCCCTTGCTGACTGGCCATTCGACGGGCGTTGTCGCGTAAGGGTGCAGCGCCATCGCTTCTTGCGTCCAGTCACGCCAGGACGGCGCGTTGAAATCGCCGGTCAGTATCACCGGCACATTCTGGTCAACGAGGGGCGTCAACCCGCCGATCAGCGCTTGCGCCTCCAGCATCCGAGTTGCGGCCTCATTGGTCAGAACCTCGTCCATGCTGCTGCCATCGCGTACCAGCTCCGGCCCGTAAGGATCTGACGTCAAATGGGTATTAGCCACAGCCACAACGCGACCGGGAGCCACCTCGATCCACGCATGCACGGCATCAGGGTCCAGCCCGGCGATCGAATAAGGCGGCGCGTCGGCCCGCGTCGTTTCGCCCAAGGCAGAATCAAAGATCGGGTATTTTGAAATGATGTGGCGGCGCTGATCCGCGTACGGATAGCCCGCAAGAGCCGCGATCACCAGAGTCTTGCCATCGGGTTCCTGCAAACCGACAACATCGGCATCAGCCAGTTTGATCGCGTCAATCACAGCATCAAAGCTGACCTGATCGCCGCCGTACCATATGTTGAAACTCATGACTTTCAGGCGAACACTGTCTTGCCCGTGCGCCATGACAGGTGACAGCAGAGCGACGACAAGAAAAGTTCTAAACATCCTTCTCTCCCATTCGATTCCCGCAAGGCCGGGGCCTAGCGTCATCCATGACACGCTGATGTGACATTTCATCCTGCGCGCGGAAAACCGGCTTGACCAAAGCCAAGGATGCCAGCAATTATACTGTAATTCAACAGGAACCGCAGATGCCCCGCAACCCGCGCTATGACGTGCTGTTCGAACCCTTGCGCATCGGCCCGAAAACCGCGCCAAACCGGTTCTTTCAGGTGCCGCACGCGTCCGGCATGACCAATGCCGCGCCGCATGTGCGCGCGGCGTTTCGCGGCATGAAGGCCGAGGGCGGCTGGGGCGTGGTCTGCACCGGAGCCTGTTCGGTGGACCCCTCGTCCGATGACAGCCCGTTTCCGTTTGCCTCGCTTTGGGATGACGCCGACATCCGCTCCCACGCGCTGATGACCGAGGCGGTGCATGCCCATGGCGCGCTGGCGGGGGTGGAGTTGTGGCATGGTGGGGCGGCGGCGGTGAACCGCACGACGCGGGTGGCCTCCCTGTCGCCGTCAGGCGTGCCGTGGATGGCGACACATGTCGGTTTCATGTCCTCGGCCCGGCCACGGGTGATGGATGCCGCCGATATCCGCGATCTGATCCGCTGGCATGCCGAGGCGGCGGTCAGGGCGGAACAGGCCGGGTTCGACATCCTCTATGTCTATGCCGGGATGGGCTATCTGCCCTATCAGTTCATGTTGGCGGACTACAATCACCGCACCGATGCCTATGGCGGGTCGGTGCGCAACCGCGTGCGGCTGACCGAAGAGTTGATCGACGCCGTGCGCGAGGCGACGCATGGGCGCTGTGCGGTGGCGTTGCGGGTGTCGATGCAGGAAATGCGTGCCCGCCCGTCCGAGGTGGCGCCGTCCGAGGCGCATGAGGTGATCGGCCTTCTGAAGGACGCGCCGGACCTGTTTGACGTGAAGATGGACTATTCCAGCTTTGACTGTGCGGCCAGCCGCTATACCCCCGAAGGCAGCCACGAGCCGGTCGTCGATTTCATGAAATCCGTCACCGACAAGCCGGTGGTGGGGGTGGGCCGGTTTACCTCGCCCGACACCATGGTGTCGATGATCAAGCGCGGCGTCCTGGACCTGATCGGCGGCGCGCGCCCGTCGATCGCCGATCCGTTCCTGCCCGCCAAGATCAATCAGGGCCGCGAGGACGAGATCCGCGAATGCATCGGCTGCAACATCTGCATTTCCTCGTGGCATGACGGGGTCTGGGTGCGCTGCACGCAGAACCCGACGGCGGGCGAGGAATGGCGGCGCGGCTGGCACCCCGAGATTGTCACCCGCGACAGCAAGGGGCAGGTGCTGGTGGTGGGGTCCGGTCCGGCCGGGCTGGAGGCGGCACTGACGCTGGCGCGGCGGGGCTATGACGTGGCGGTCGCCGAAAAGGCGGCGGAGTTTGGCGGGCGGCTCGTGTGGGAAACCAGTCTGCCGGGGCTGCGGCAATGGTTCCGGGTGGCGGATTACCGGCTGGGGCGGCTGCGCCAGATGGCCAACGTGTCCCTGCATGCCCAAAGCGAGATGAGCCCCGATGACGTGCTGGCGTTCGGCGCGGATCACGTGGTGATCGCCACTGGCGCGCGCTGGATGGCAAATCTGTGTGGTGCCAACGAGTTGCCAACCGAAGCGATCGTCGGCCCCCGGATCTACACGCCCGCTGACATCGCGGCGGGCACGGTGATCGAAGGCCCGGTCGCGGTGTTTGACTTTGACAACTACTATCTCGGCTCGGCGATTGCCGAAGACCTCGCTGCGCGCGGGTTGGCGACAACCTACATCACCACGGCGGGCGCGGCGCAGGCCTGGGGCTTCATGACCAACGAACAGCCTTTGGTGCATCAGGCGTTTCATAAGGCCGGGATCGCCTATCGCACGCTGGAGATCGTCACCGGCTTTGACGGCGCGACCGTCCGGCTTGCGCAGATTTTCAGCGGCGAGCCGCGCGAAATCGCGGCGCGGTCCTTGGTGATCGTGGGGCTGCGCGCGGGCGGGTCGGCCCTGCATGCCGCACTGGAAGCGTCGGACCTTGCGGGTGCGGGCATCCGGTCGCTGGCGCTGACCGGCGATGCCAATGCGCCCGGCGCCATCGTCCATGCCGTCTATCAGGGGCACAAGACGGCGCGGGAACTGGGCTTGTCACGGGCCGCCATCTATGTGGGGCGCGATGCGCCCTTTGCACCGCGAGACTTTGCCTTGTCGAGGCGCGCCGAGGCCGCCGAGTGATCGGCGAGGCCCGCCGTCGCCCGAACCCGCGCGGGCAGCGCGGCGTCGGCGTGGCGCAAGCGCCCTTTGGCCAGCGCCCCCGCCCTTACGCGCCCATCGAAGTGCTCAGTGCCGATCAGGTCGCCGCCATCCACGAGGCGGCACTGACCGTGCTGGCCGAAATCGGGATGCGCGTGCTCGACCTGCGCGCGCGCGCGTTGTATGCCGGGGCCGGGGCGACAGTTGCGGGCGACATGGTGCACTTTGAGCCGGGCCTTCTGACCGAACGGCTGGCCACCGTGCCGCAGACTTTCCCCCTTGCGGCGCGCAACCCCGCGCATGACCTGACCGTCGGCGGCAAGGTTTGCGTCTATGCCTCGGTTGGCGGTCCGGCTTACGTCATGTGCAACGACAAGGGCCGCCGCGACGGCAGCTACGCCGAAATGTGCGATTACCTGCGGCTGATCCAGGCGCTGAACGTGATGCATCAGGAAGGCGGCGGCCCGTTCGAGCCGTTGGATCTGCCGGCCAACACTCGGCATCTGGACATCTACCGCGCGCAGATCACGCTTCTGGACAAGAACTGGCAGACCCAGACCCTTGGCCATGCCCGCACCATGGACGGGATCGAAATGGCCGCGATTGCCTTGGGGACGACGCCCGAGGGGTTGAAATCGCGCCCTGCCCTGTTGGGCATCATCAACACCAACTCGCCGCTGCAACTGGATATCCCGATGGCCGAGGGGCTGATCTGCATGGCCGAACATGGTCAGGCCTTGGCGATCACGCCGTTCACCCTTGCGGGCGCGATGGCCCCGGTGACGCTGGCGGGCGCGCTGGTGCAACAGCATGCCGAGGCGATGGCGGTGATTGCCCTGACGCAGATCGTGCGCCCCGGTGCACCCGTGCTTTATGGCGGCTTCACCTCGAACGTCGACATGCGGTCGGGCGCGCCTGCGTTCGGCACGCCGGAATACACCAAGGCGGCGCAGGCCTCGGGGCAACTGGCGCGCCATATCTTGGTGCCGTTTCGCACCTCGAACGTCACGGCGGCGAACGAGGTGGACGCGCAAGCCGCCTACGAATCGCAGATGGCGCTCTGGGGCGCGCTGATGGGCGGCGCGCATCTTCTGGAACATGCGGCTGGCTGGATGCATGGCGGGCTGACCGCCAGTTTCGAAAAGCTGATCCTCGATGCCGAGATGCTGCAGATGATGGACGCCTATTTCACTCCCATCGCGACGGACCCGGCTTCGCTGGCGCTGGACGCCATCCGCGAGGCCGGGCCGGGCGGGCATTTCTTTGGCACCGCCCATACGATGGGCCGCTACGAGACAGCCTTTCACACGCCACTTTTGTCAAACTGGGACAATTACCCGAACTGGCTGGACAAGGGCGGCATAGATGCCCGTTCGCGCGCCAATATGGTGTGGAAAGAGGTTCTCAAGCAACATCAAGACCCTGCAATTGACCCCGGCGTGGTCGATGCGCTTGACGCCTATGTTGCCAAGCGCAAAGAAGAGGGGGGAGCACCAATGAACTGAGATACAGGCTGCGCTGTCGACCGAGGGCCTGCAGGCGGACACGACAAGACCAACAAACACCACGGGAAAGGACACCAAATGCTCAAGACCGCGACAACCACGATCGGCGTGCTGCTGCTCGGAGTGACACCGCTTTTTGCGCAGGACGTCGTCGTTTATGGCGGCGGCGAGATTGAAATCCTGTTTTCGCCCGACGGATCGGGCAGCGACGACACCAGCACCATCTCCGCCTATATCGAAGCCGAGTTCGGTCCTGTCTACGTCGGCTTTAATGGCAAAGTTGCCAACGACAGTGTCGCCAATGAACTCTATGCCTATTTGGGCTACCGCAAAACGACTGACGGCGGCTTTACCTATGACGTGAGCTACACGCAGTATAACTATCCCAATGACGGTGGCAGCTGCTGTGGCGAGATCTTGCTGTCCTTGGGCCAGACCCTCGGCGACAAGGCAGAGGTCACGCTGGACATCTATCACGTGCCCGATGACAGCACGAGCAGTGCCTATGTTGGTGCCAGCTATTATTTTACCGACGCAATCCAGGCGTCGATCAACTACGGCGTTTATGAAGTCGCAGGTGCCGGCAACGAATCCGAATGGGATATCGGCGCAACCTATTCATTGAACGACGAGGTCGGGATCGACGCGCGCTACTATGATGGTTCGGAATATGTCGATAGCTATTTCGGATTGTCGGTGACCTATGACACGACGATCTTTGGCGGCTGATACCCGCCAAGCTACAACCTGCCGTCAACTTGGTCCCTTCGGGGAAAGACTTTGGTTTGGCCGCAGGGCTGTGGAACTGGGGCCGAAATGGGCGCGCTGAAACCGATCCGATCTGCGGGCGCGCCCGGTAAACCGAAATATGCCCGCCTGACCAGCGAGGAGCGCCGCGCCGATCTGATCGAGGCCGCCCGGGCCTGCATCGCGCGCGGCGGTATTCAGGACTTTACCGTCGACAAGATCTGCGCCGAGGCGGGTATTTCGCGTGGCCTGATCGCGCATCATTTCGGGTCGATCAACGGGCTGTTGGCGGCAGTCTATGCAGCGGTTTACCGCGAGTCGACGCCGGACCCGGCCAGCTTTGCCACGGCAGAGGCGCGGATTGCCGGGTTGGTCGACAGCTATGTCGATCCCAAGGTGTTCAACCGGCAGTCGTTGAACGTCTGGATCGCCCTATGGGGGCAGATTTCGGTCAATGTTGAACTTGGGGCCGAACACCGGCGGCTTTACGCGGCCTATCTTGGTGCTGTCAGCGATGCCATCGCCGACCTTGCGGCGCAACGATCACGTCAGGTGCACGCCCGGAATGTCGCCAAGGCGCTGATCTGCTTGGTTGACGGTCTGGGATTGCAGCATTGCATAGATCCGGACGTGATGCCCGCCAGCGTCGCGCGCGCGCTCTGTCTTGCTTTCCTCGAGCCGCATTTGGGACCCATCGGTTAGGTCGATTGTGATTGGTGTTGACGCACAGAATACGCAGTTGCATGGTCGTTCAAGAGAGGGGGCCTGCGGATGGACATACTTTCCCAAAACTGGCCCTTTCCGGTCGAGACCATCGAAAGCATCTTTGTGCCGTTGCCCGACGGCACCCGCCTTGCAGCCAAGCTCTGGCGTCCTGTCGGCGCGGGGGCGGTACCCGCGATCCTGGAATACCTGCCCTACCGCAAGCGTGAAGGCTCACGCGCCCGCGACAACATGATGCACAGCTATCTGGCGGGGCACGGCTATGCCTGTATCCGGCTGGATATTCGCGGCACCGGCGATAGCGAGGGGCTGATCGACGGCGAATATACCTCTCAGGAACAGCAAGATGGCTGCAATGCCATCGCGTGGATCGCGGCGCAGGACTGGTGCGACGGACAGGTTGCGATGTACGGCATATCCTGGGGCGGCTTCAACGGATTGCAAATCGCCGCGCGCCGTCCCCCGGCGCTGAAAACCATCATCACGGTGGGCTCCACCGATGACCGCTATGCCACCGACATCCATTGGGTCGGCGGCTGTCTGTCCAAGGACAATTTCGACTGGTCGGCGACGATGCTGGCGATGAACGATCTGCCGCCGGACCCCGAGATCGTCGGGCCGGACTGGCGCGCGATGTGGCGCGCGCGGATGCAGCACAACCGGCCATGGATATTGGATTGGCTGCAACACCAGCGCCGCGATGAGTTCTGGAAACAAGGTTCGGTCTGCGAGGATTTCGCGGCCATCGACATCCCGGTCTATGCGGTGTCAGGCTGGGCCGACAACTATTCCGAAAGCGTGCCGCGCCTGCTAGCCGGTCTGTCGGTGCCCTGCCGGGGCCTGATCGGCCCCTGGGCACATTCCTTCCCGCATGACGTGACGGTGGAACCGGCCATCGGCTGGCTGCAAGAGGTGCGGCGCTGGTGCGATCACTGGGTGAAGGGGCTTGCCACCGGCATCATGGACGAGCCGATGCTGCGCGTCTGGATGCAGGAAAGCCTGCCGCCCGCCACCTGCTACCGCGACCGCCCCGGGCGTTGGGTCGGCGAGACCAGCTGGCCATCGCCGCGCATCCGGCACCGCAAGCTGCATCTGAATGCAGGTGGCGTGCTGGCGGAAACCGCGACGCCCATGACCCAAGCCCCGATCTGCTCGCCCCTTTGGGTCGGGATCGCGGCGGGTGAGGTCGGGCGCTACGGCGACGATGCCGACTGGGCCACCGACCAGCGCGAGGATGACGGCGGATCGCTGGTGTTTGTGACCAAGCCCCTGCCCGCGCGCACCGAAATCCTTGGCGCGCCGCAACTGCACCTGCGGTTCAGCGTGGACAAGCCACTGGCGCTGGTGGCGGTGCGGCTGAACGATGTGATGCCGGACGGGCGGTCGACCCGGGTGACGGTGGGCTGCCTGAACCTGACGCACCGCGACAGCCACGAACACCCCGCGCCGCTGGAGCCGGGCCGCGTTTATGATTGCGTGGTCGACCTTGACGACATCGCGCATGCGTTCCCTGCCGGGCACCGCATCGCGGTGTCGCTGTCGACCACCTATTGGCCGATCTGCTGGCCCTCGCCAGACCTTGCCACGCTGTCGGTTCACACCGGCGAGACATGGTTCGATCTGCCGGTGCGCCCGGAAAACCCCGCCGATGCCACGTTGCGCGCCTTTGATCCGCCCACGTCCGGCCCGGCCACGCCCGAGATCCAACACCCCGTCCCGGACCCGTCGCGGCGTACCGTTCAGCGCGACCTGCTCAGCGGCAGGATGTCGGTGAATTTCCCGCGCTGGACCTATGCGACCGAGATGCCCGACATCGGCCAAACCGTCACCAGTTCCGGCTATGCGCGGTTTCACATCACCGATGGCGATCCGCTGACGGCCACGTCGGAATGCGGCTACAGCGTTGAAATCAAGCGCAATGATACCACGGTTGGCCACCGCTCCACCGGCACGCTGACCTGCGATGCCACGCATTTCCGCGTAAAGACCGATCTGACGATCACCGAAAACGGCGCGCAGGTTTTCGCGCGGCACTGGGATGAAAGGATCGCGCGTGATCTGGTCTGACCAAGAGGGTGCATAACAATGCTGACCTACGCCATCAAGCGCATCGGTCTGGCCTTCGTGATCCTGTTCACGGTGATGCTGGCGATGTACGCGATGGTGTTTCTGGTGCCCGGCGATCCGGCCTCGCTGGCCCTTGGCCCCCGCGCAACGCCTGCGCTGAAGGAGCTATTGCGCGAACGCATGGGGCTGGATCAGCCGGTTGCGACGCAGATCTGGAACTTTTTCCGCAACGCCGCCACGGGTGATCTGGGCTATGACGTCTGGTCCAAACGCCCGGTGTTCGACCAGATCCTGGAATTTTTCCCATCAACCCTGTTCCTTGGCACCGTGGCCTTGGGCTGGGCGCTGATCCTTGGCATCCTTTTGGGCTGTGCGGCGGTGGTCTGGCGCGGCACGGTCACCGACCGGCTGCTGGGGATCCTGTCGGTCAGCCTGATCTCGATCCCGTCCTTTGTGGTGGCGATCTATGCGCTGCTGATCTTTGCCGTCTGGCTGCGCTGGCTGCCTGCCATCGGCGGCGGCGAGGCGGGGGATTTGGGCAGTCAGTTGCGCGCGGTGATCCTGCCGGCATTTTCACTGGGCATCGGCTGGGTCGGGTATATCGCCCGCCTCGTGCGCGCCTCGATGCTGGAGGTGATGGGCGAAAACCATATTCGCACGGCGCGCGCCTTCGGTCTGCCTGAAAGCCGCATCGTGTTTCGCTATGCCCTGCGCATCGCGATCATCCCCACGGTGGCCATTCTGGCGGTGGGGTTCGGGTCGATCCTGTCAAGCGCGGTCTTTGTCGAGACGGTGTTCGCGCGGCCCGGCATCGGCACGCTGATCACCGGGGCGGTGGAAAAGCGCAACTATCCGGTGGTGATGGGCACCGTGCTGTTCATGACAGCGTTCTATCTGGTCGTCGTGACCGCCGCCGATCTGCTGATCGCCCGGCTGGACCCGAGGGTGCGTGATGTCTATCGCGGCTGAAGCCCCCCGCGGGGGCGCATGGTCCAGCCTGATGCGCGACCCGATGGGGCTGTTCGGTCTGGTGCTGGTGCTGGCTTTCGTGGCGATGGCGCTGTTTGCGCCGATCCTTGCCCCCTATGATCCGGTCAAGCTGGACGTGATGCAAAAGTTCCAGCCCCCGAGCCTTGCGCACTGGGCAGGCACCGATCAGCTGGGCCGGGACCTGCTGTCGCGCATCATCTATGGCGCGCGCACGGCGCTGTTCATAGCCATAACCTCGGTCGGGCTGGCCGGGGCGGTCGGGGTGATGCTGGGCATGATCGCGGGCTACGGGCCGCGCTGGCTCGATGCGGTGCTGGTGCTGGTGCTGGACAGCCTGTCATCTTTGCCGATGATCATGTTTGCCCTTGCCGTGATCACCGTCCTTGGTCCCGGCACCAAGACCCTGATCCTTGTCGTCGTGCTGGTGTCGATCCCGGGCTATGCCCGGCTGATCCGGGCGCAGACGCTGACCCTTGCGGGCAGCGACTTCGTCCTGGCGGAACGGGCGATGGGGGCATCTGCCCCGCGTATCCTGTTGCGCCACCTGTTGCCGAATGTGGTGGGGCCGCTGGTGATCGTGCTCAGCATGGATATTCCCGTGGTGATCATGCTGGAGGCGGGGCTCAGCTACCTCAACCTCGGGGTGCGCCCGCCCACGGCAAGCTGGGGCAATATCCTCTACGACGGCTATACCTCGCTGCGATCCGCGCCGTCGATGGTGGTGATCGCGGGGCTGCCGCTGGTGCTGGCGACGTTGGGCTTTACCTTTCTGGGCGAGGGCCTGCGCGACGCGCTGGACCCCAAGCTGCAGGCGCGGGGGCTCAGATGACCGATGCGCTGCTGCAGATTGACGATCTGTCCATCGGCTACCGCGTCCCCGGCGGCACCTTGCACGCATTGCGCCATGCCAGCCTGACGGCACATGCGGGCGAAGTGCTGGGGATCATGGGCGAAAGCGGGTGCGGAAAATCGACGCTGGCGGCCGCAATGATCAACCTTCTGGGGGCGAATGCCGCCGTCACCTCGGGCGCGGTGCGCTACCGTGGCCGCGATATCCTGACCCTGCCCGCCGAGGAACAGCGCCGCATCCGGGGCCGCCATATCGCGATGGTGTTTCAGGACCCGATGACAGCGTTCAACCCGGTGCTGACGATCGGGGCGCAGCTGATCGACTATCAGACGAACGCGCGCGACGGCGCTGACCGCAACGCCCGCGCACTTGCGATGCTGGAAAAGGTCGGCATTGCCGATGCGGCGCGCTGTCTGCGGCTTTATCCGCACGAATTGTCCGGCGGCATGCGGCAACGTGCGGCCATCGCGGCGGCCCTTCTGATGCAGCCCAATGTGCTGGTGGCAGATGAGCCGACAACCGCGCTGGACGTGACGATGGAGGCGCAGGTGATCCACCTTCTGCGCGCGCTGCAACGCGATTTTCAGGGGGCCATCGTCGTGGTCACGCATCATCTGGGCGTGATCGCCGAACTGTGTGACCGGGTGGCGGTGATGTATGCGGGCGAGGTGGTCGAGGAAGGGCTGGTTGACGACATCTTCCATGCCCCCCGCCACCCCTACACCGTTGCCCTGATCGCATCTGATCCCGCAGCGCTGGCGGCGGGCGCGGGGCCGCTGCCGACCATCGGGGGGCGACTGCCCGATCTGCGCGTGGCCGTGGCGGGCTGCGCCTTTGCGCCGCGCTGCACCATGGCCGTGGACCGATGTCACACCGCACCGCCGCCGCGCGTGGCCCTGCCCAACGGCCAGTTCGCGCTGTGCCATCTGGTGACGCCATGAGCGCGCTTTTGGAGGTGGACGGGCTGTCGGTCGATCTGGCGCTGGGGTCGGGTCTGATCCCCGGCAAACGGCGGCGGCTGAACATCCTGTCCGACATCTCGCTGACGTTGCGCCCGGGCGAGACGCTCGGGCTGGTCGGCGAAAGCGGGTCGGGCAAGACCACGCTTGCCCGCGCCATCATGGGCTTGCAGCGCATCAGTGCTGGGGCGATCCGGTTTGACGGCACCGGGCTGGACCGACCCGCCGACTTTGCCCGCGTCCGCGCCCGCACCGCGTTGATGTTTCAGGACGCCGTGGCCTCGCTCAGCCCTAGGATGCGGGTCGGCGAGGCGATCTGCGAGCCGTTCGCGATCCACCGGGTTGCGGTCGGCGACCGCGACGCGCGCGCCCTTCTGGCCGAAGTCGGCCTGCCGCCCGAGATCGCCGCGCGCTATCCGCATGAATTGTCCGGCGGGCAAGCCAGGCGGGTTGGCGTGGCGCGGGCGCTGGCGCTGACCCCGGCGCTGGTGATCGCCGATGAGCCGACTGCGGGGCTTGATGTATCCGTGCAGGCCGAGATCCTGAACTTGATGATGGATCTCAGCACCCGGCACGGGTTGGCCTACCTGATCATCACCCATAACCTTGCGCTGGTGCGCCATGTCGCCCACAGGATCGCGGTGATGTATCTGGGGCGGCTGGTGGAAACCGGCCCCACGGCGGCGGTGATGGCGCGCCCCGCGCACCCCTATGCCGCCAGCCTGATCGCCGCCGAACCCCTGCCCGACCCGCGCAGGCGACGCCATGATCTGGCGATCTGGGGCGAGATCCCGAGTGTGCTCAACCGCCCGTCGGGCTGTGCGTTCCACACCCGCTGCCCCATCGCCGAAATCCGCTGCCGCAGCGAGGCCCCCGCCTTGCGCGATCTGGGCCACGGCCGCGCTGCAAGTTGCCATTTTGCCGTATCCGAAACCTGAAAGGGAGACCGAAATGAACTGGACCACCGACAGACGTGGATTTCTGAAAACCGCCGGCACGGGTTTTGCCGGGGCGATGATCAGCCCGCATTTCGCCTGGGCCGCCGAGGGTGACACCCTGCGCATCCGCATGGACGCGGATCTGCAGGTGCTCGATCCCTTTGGCCTGATCGGCGGGATCGAAGAGGCGATCAACCGCGCCACCCTCGTCAGCCTGATCAAGCTGGGCGATATCCGCGAGGGCAACCAGTGGCAGTTGTGGGGAGCCGAAAAGCTGGACTGGCTGGATGACACGCGGCTGGCCTTCACCCTGCGCGACGGACTGGTGTGGAGCGGTGATTTTGGGCCGGTGACCACGGCGGACGTGAAATATTCTTTTGAGCGGTTCCTGGGCTCGGCATCCGCCTGGGCCTACCAGTTCGAGAACCTCAAGGAGGTCGAGATCGTCGATGACCGCAGCGGCATCATCCATCTGTCGGTGCCGTTCGAGCCGTTCCTTGTGGTGACGCTGGCGGGCTATGGCGGGCAGATCGTCTGCAAGGCGGCGATGGAGGCGGCGGGCGGCAGTTACACGACCGAGATCCCGGCGTCCTGCGGGCCTTACCTGATGGACGCCTGGGAACAGCAGCAAAAGGTCACGCTGGTCGCCAACCCGGCCTGGACCGGACCGGCGCAGGCGTTTCAAAAGGTGGAAATCTATATCGTCCTCGACGATCAGGCGGCCCAACTGGCCTATGAGGCGGATGCCTTCGACTATACCCGCATCGCCGTCAGCGCCGTCGATCAGGTCAAGGGCGCGATGCCTGCGGCTACGGTGCTGATCGAGGCGGAAAGCACCCGCTATGTCTGGCTGACCATCAACAAGAATGCCGGGCCGTTGCAGGACATCCGGGTGCGGCAGGCGATCCAGTATGCCTATGACAGCGACGCGGTGCTGCAAGGCGCGTTCAACGGGTTGGTGGGCCGTTCCGCCGGGGTGATCCAGCCCTCGACCGCATTCGCCCGCAAATCGAACCTGATCGCCACCCGGGATGTCGACAAGGCCCGCGCCCTGCTGGCCGAGGCCGGGGCCGAGGGGCTGACGCTGAACCTGCTGACGCTGACCGATTCCACATCCGTCACCATCGCGCAGATCATTCAGGCGAGCCTTGGCGAGGCCGGGATCAACGTCGAGATCCAGCCCACCGAAGACGCCGCCTATTGGGCCGAAGGCGACATGACGGCGGGCGAGAATTTCAAGTCGCTGGAACTGGCGCTGGTCAGTTTCGCGGGCGGCGTGGACCCCACCGAAAACCTGGTCTGGTTCCGCGCCGATCAGATCGGCATCTACAACTGGTCGTTCTTTGACGATCCGGAATACGAGACGCTGTATCAGGCATCGCTGTCCGAACGTGACCCGGCCAAGCGGCAGGCGATGTTCAACCGCATGGAGGACCTGATGGAGCTGTCGGGCGGTTTCGTGTTCATCTGCTTCGAGCCGCTGATCGCGCTGCACCGCGACAGCATCGTGCCGGTGATCATCGCCGACGGGCATCCCGACCCCGCGCTGTTTCGCAAGGCGTGAAAGTGGGCATCTGACCTAGTGTACTGAAATCCCCCCTCCCCAACCCTCCCCACGAGGGGGAGGGAGACTGGTCGGCTTTTTCGTAACCTGACGCTGCGCTGCCGCCACCTCGCCTCTCCCCGGTGACGAGGGGTGGGGGGACGTTGGTCCCGCCTCAGATGCCAAAGAAAAGTGTCTTCACTCCGCCGGTTTGCGGGCAAACAGATGCGTCGGACAATGCTCGCCGCTGTCCAGCACCGGGATGATGTTCTGCCAGATGCCGATGTTCTTTTCGACGAAATCCTGACCCACCACGGCGGAGGCGGCTTTTCCCACCGCGCCTTGCAGCCGCGCAAGTTCGTCGCGCGCCTGGGTGCGATACCAAAGGTTGCGCGACCGCGTCTGCCCGTCCACAAACCCCGCCGCCGCCATCGCCTCCAGATACCGCCCCGGCGTCGCCATGCCGAAATCCAGACCTTCGGACGCGATATAGGCAGCCATTGTCGGGGACACGACGTCCGTGCTGATCAACCAGTCCGACGCGATGAACCGCCCGCCGGGTTTCAGCACGCGAAAAACCTCGGCCATCAGGCTGTGCTTGTCGGGGATATGGACGATGGAATCCTTGGAAAACACCACGTCAAAACTGGCAGGAGCAAAAGGCAACGGACCGGGAGCAACCTTGATCAGTCCGATGCAGGCGGTCAGATCCGCCATCGTCACCAGCGCCCGCGCGCGCGCCAGCACCGGGTCCTCGACATCAAGGCCCGTCACATAGCCCGCGCCATGATTGCGCACGAGCGCGATATCGATGCCGCCTGCCCCGCAGCCGATATCCAGAACCGAAGCGCCGGAAATGTCGTGCCCTTCCAGAATGCGGCCGACTTCGTCTGGCCCGCCGGGGGACAGGAACCCGGTGCCCCAGATTGCCTCCAGCATGGCGATCAGGCGGGGTGGATAGTGGTCATCCATGCTCATTCGATGTCTCCTGCCGGGTCATAGCGATGATGGACCGCGCAAAGTTTGTGGCCGTCGGGATCGCGCACATAAGCCACATAGAATGTCGGATCATAGCGTTCGCGAATTCCCGGAGAGCCTTCGTCGGTGCCACCATTGGCCAACGCTGCCCGATAAAAGGCACGCACCTGTGCGGCATTTTCTGCCGCAAAGGTGAACATGGTACCGTTGCCCGCAGTGGCAGGCCGACCGTCGAACGTCGGGCAAAGCCAGAATCCAAACCCCTCGTCATAGCTCTTGCCCCACCCCATCCAACCCTCGCCGCCGTCAAGCCGCGCAACACCAAGCGTGGCAAAGATCGCATCATAGAACGCAACGGCTTTTTCCATGTCGTTGGTTCCCAAGGTCAGGTCATGCAACATCGGGGCGTCCTTTGGTCAGATGGTGGCGCTGCGATGTACGGCTTGGCCTTTGAACAGGGTCAATAGCACCTGTGTTTCGGCCACGGCATACGGGTCACAGGCAAAGATATCGCGGTCAAGCATGATGAGGTCTGCCGAATAGCCCGGCTTCAGCGCACCGGTGAAATGCCCGCGCCAGCAGGCGGCGGCGGCATGGGTGGTGTAGCCCAGCACGGCCTCGTAGATGGTGATTGCCTCTGCAGGAAAGAACGGCGCAGCCTTGCCCCAATGCCGCGGCGGCTCGCGGGTGATGGCGGTACCGATGATCTCGAACGGGTTCAGTGTGGTCACCGCCCAGTCCGAACTGATGCAAAAGGGTGCGCCCGCGTTGATGGCCGACCTCAAGGCGTAGGTCCACGGCGCGCGCGCAGAACCGATCAGCGTCATGGTGTCGTCGGGAACGATCGGATCATCGCAGGCCCAAAGCGGCTGGAAATTCGCCATCACGCCAAGGTCGCGGAACCGGGGCCAGTCGTCGGGATGCACAAGCTGGCAATGTGCGATCTGGTGCAACGACGGCCATGCGCCGTTGGCTGCGCGGGCCGCCGCGAACCCGTCCAGCGTGGCGCGGGTCGCGGCGTCGCCGATGCAATGGACATGGATCTGAAAGCGCGCGGCGTCCAGTGCTGTGAACAGGGCGGCAATCTGGTCGGGGTTGAACATCAGCGGGGCATTGCCGCCCCTGGCATCGGCATAAGGGGCAATCAGTGCCGCTGTGCGGTTTTCAAACCCGCCATCCATAAAGACCTTGGCCGAATGCAGATGGAAATCCTCGGTCTGGTGTGCGCCGCGCCATGCAGTCAGACGCGCCATGATGGCATCAACACTCTCACTCGACGTGACATGCATGGTGCCTGCGACGCGCAGGGTCAAAGCCTGCGTCACCGCGGCCTGCGCATAGATGCGTCGGTGGTGATCAAGGATCTGCGCGTCGAGGACGCCGGTGATCCCGTGTCGGTTGGCTCGCGCCTGCCCCGCCAACAAACCCTGCTGCAATGTGATTTCGGACGTCTTGGGCAGCCGTTCGGTGACCCAATAGATCGCATCCTCGTGCAGCATGCCGGTCGCGCGACCCGCCGCATCGCGGACAAAATGGCCATTCTTCGGGTCGGGGGTGTCGTCGGTGATCCTGGCCATGGCGATGGCCGCAGAATTCAGGCAGGCATTGTGGAAATTGCCGTCGTAGATCAGGCAGGGCCGGTCAGGCACTACGGCATCCAGCACCTCGCGCGTCAGGTTGTGGTCGCCAAAGAACCCGCATTCCCATCCCGCCCCCCAGACCATCGGGCCGGTCCAGCGGGCAGCATGGCGGGCCATGACCGCCTGCAACTCGGTTAGCGTCGAGCAATCGTACAGCTGCGCGGTTTCCACCAGGTCCACCCCGCCATTCAACAGGTGGATATGCGCATCCTGAAACCCCGGCAGAACCAGCCGACCGCCTGCATCCGTCACCTCTGCCCGCTGACCCGCCAGCGTCGCCATTACGTCGGCCGACCCCAGCGCCAGAATGCGACCGGCCTCGATCACCAAAGCGTCGGCGGTGGGACGCGCGGGATCCATGGTGCGGATATGCGCATTGGTCAGCAAGGTTCGCGTCACAGCCGCAGCGCCTCCAATGCGGGCCAGTCGTCGGCGGCGATCACGCGGGCGCGTTCGTTCACGTCGCGCGTCCAGCCAAAGACGCTTAGAAACGGAACGGGACCGACCTTCGTCAGATGCGGTCGAAAGGCTGGATTCCAGATCGGCATGTGGGCCGGCTTGATCGTTAGCGGCGCGCCTGCGCCAAACCGCCAGCCATGCGGTCCCGTCAGGGGGGCATAGAGTTCCGGCGCGCGATGGCAGTGGTCGCGGTAAAGAACGTGTGGTGCGATCAGGAACAAACCGACATCGAAGTCATGTGCCTTGATCGGTGCGTCCTGACCGATGATAGTTGCAAACGCATGGCCGGACGCAAAATCTATGCCGATCTCGGCAGGCTCGCAGCCGTCGTAGGTGATCCAGTCCAGAAACGGGGCCGCAGCCGCAATCGCTGCTGCAAGGGCCGGATGGCTGGGGGCAAGCGTCTCAAGCGCGGGGGCCAGATGCGCGGTGACGACGACATTGGGCGGTGCGTTTCGCGGGTGGATCGGCCCGGCCCATCGTGCGATTCCGTGACGGATCTCGACCGGGCCATCGCCGCTCAGAGCGGCAAGATACTGATCCACTTCGGCCACAAGGGACGCCAACGCACCGGCCCCATCGTACTTTGCGCGCGCGGGAATGGGCAAGCCGCGCTCAGCCAGCAGCTGGTCAGGATCGCGCCCGTCATGCGCCGACGCGACGCGAAAAACCTCAAGCTGCGCGTCCGACAGCTGTCCGGCCCGATAGAGCGCCATCGCAGCACCATAGCGTATCCGACCCGAACCGGGCTCTCCCAATGGCGCATGAAGCAGGTCCAATGGATCCGTCATGGGCTCAGTCATTGCTGCGAAATGCCAGGTGCTCGTCCAGAAGCCTGCGATTCTCGGCGCGGTTCAAGATCCAGCCCGCAATCGCGACCCCGATGCCGACAACGACAACCGTAATGGTGGCAAGCGCATTGATGTCAGGTGTCACGCCCAGCTTGACCTTTGACCAGATCAAAAGCGGCAGCGTGGTCGATCCGGGCCCGGTGGTAAACGATGTGATGACCACATCATCCAGACTGATGGTAAAGGCCAACAGCCATCCTGACATGATTGCCGGAAAAGCTGTCGGCAGGGTCACATCCCACAACACCTGCCACGGTTTCGATCCCAGATCCATCGCGGCCTCTTCGATGGCGCGGTCCGATTGCGACAGGCGGGACTGCACGATGGTGGTCACGAACACCATGGAAAAGGTGATATGTGCCAGCGTCACCGTGGTGAAGCCGCGTTGGCCCGGCCAGCCCGTCCCTTCCGCCAGCAGAATGAACAGCATGAGTGCCGAAATGCCGGTGATGACCTCGGGCATGATCAGAGGGGCTGTGACGAGGCCGGAAAACAGAAACCGTCCACGAAACTTGGTGAACCGTGCCAGCGCAAAACCGGCCATGGTGCCCAGGATCGTGGCCATCGTCGCCGAAACCAGCGCGATCTTCAGCGACAGCAAAAGTGCGGCAATGACCTGCTTGTTGGTCCACAGCGAGACATACCACTTGGTTGAAAATCCGCCCCAGACTGTGGCCAGACGCGATCCGTTGAAGGAATACACCATCATCGAGATAATCGGGATGTAGAAAAACGCAAACCCAAAGCACAGGACGCTGATCAAGAACACCGGGCGGCGGGTCATCTTTGAGCCTCCCGGCCCTCGGCCTGGGCCTGATAGCGGCTGTAAAGCATCGTCGGCAGCACCATCAGCACCAAAAGCGCCACCGCAACGGTCGAGGCCATCGGCCAGTCACGCGCATAGTTGAACTCATCCGCGATCACCCGCCCGATCATCGGCGTCGACGCATCGCCGACCAAGGTCGGGATCACCAACTCCCCCGCCGCCGGGATGAAGACCAAAAGGCCCCCGGCGATGATGCCGGGCATCGACTGCGGCAGCGTGACGTCCAGAAACACCCGGAACGGACGGCTGCCCAGATCCATCGCCGCCTCGTCCAGCGTCGGGTCCAGCCGTTCAAGGCTGGAGTAAAGCGGCAAGATCATGAAGGGCAGATAGGTGTAAACCATCACCAGCACGACGGCGAAATTCGTGTTCATCATCGGGATGGATTTTAGCGCCCAATCCAGCGGCACGACGAAGTTCCAGATGTCCGTCAGCAACTGGTTGAACCAGCTTGATTTTCCCATCAGCCCCATCCATGCGTAGACCCGGAGCAGGAATGACGTCCAAAAGGGCAAAATCACCAGCATCAGCAAGATGCTGCGCCAGCTTTTGGACACGCGGGTCAGGCCCAAGGCCATCGGATAGCCCAAGGCAAGGCACAGGATCGTCGCGATACCGGCATTCACCAGCGAAATCAGGAAGGACCGGATGTAGAGATCGTCGGTGAAAAGGCGCTGATAGCCCTTCAGGTTGATCACCGGGTTTTCGCCACCGTAGCCAAACGGCGGCGCCATCGCTGTCTGCGAGGCCACGCTCATCGCGAGCACGATGAGAAACGGCACCAAGAACCACAACACCAACCACAGATAGGGCAGTGCAATGATCAGGTCAGACCAACCTTTGCGATTGAACCATGTGGAAAGGCGCGATGCAGCCATGTCAGTCCCGCAACAGAATTGCCGAGGCAGGATCAAAGCTGATCCAGACCTTGTCATGCCAATCTGGCCGCTTGTCTCCCTTGCGCTTGGCGTTGACGGCGTGCACGGACAAAAGCTGCCCGGAGGGCAGGATCACGCGGTACAGGCTGTCCTTGCCAAAATAGGCGAGATCCTTGATTTCGCCCTCGATCACATTGGCTGCGTCGGGCCTGTCGTGGTGGATCATCAGCTTTTCCGGCCGGATCGCCAGCGTCAGCGTCTCTCCCTTGACCAGATCGGACAAAATCCCGGTCTGCACCGACCTTGCAAAGGCCGGCACGTCAATTTCTGCGTTCTGGCCCGAAACCTTGGAGACGACCGCCTCATATTGCGACATGGAACCGAGGAAGTTGGCGACAAAGCGGCTGGAGGGATGCTCATAGACCTCTCCCGGGGGGCCAACCTGCTTGACCTGCCCCTTGTCCATCACCGCAATCCGGTCAGCGAGGGTCATCGCCTCTTCCTGGTCGTGGGTCACCACGATAAAGGTGACGCCGGTGCGTTCTTGAATGCTCATCAGCTCGAACTGGGTATGCTCGCGCAGTTTCTTGTCCAAGGCGGCAAGGGGTTCATCAAGCAGCAAGAGCTTGGGCTGGCGCGCCAGAGCCCGTGCCAGGGCCACCCGTTGTCGCTGGCCGCCCGAGATCTGATGCGGTTTGCGGTGGCCAAACTGGGTCAACTGGACAAGGTCCAGCATCTCTTGGACCCGCGCCGTCCTGTCCGCAGGGGACATCGGCTCATGCTTCAAGCCGTAACCCACGTTTTGCGCGACCGTCATATGCGGAAACAGCGCATAACTCTGGAACATCATGTGGACCGGGCGTTCCCATGGAGGAACGCCCGACATGTCTTGTCCGTCAAGCATGATGCGACCCGCCGTGGGTTCCTCGAACCCCGCAAGCATGCGCAGCAGGGTCGTCTTGCCGCAGCCGGACCCACCCAGCAGAGCGAAAATCTCGCCCTTGTCGATGGTCAGAGTGACATCTTTGACGGCCTGAAAACTGCCAAAGCTTTTCGATACACCTTCGATCAAAAGGAACGGCGGCGCCCCGTCTGGCATCCTCAGCTGCCAGACTTGATTTCAGTCCAGGCGCGGGTGATCTCGCGATCCTGTTCTTCGGTCTGCGGTTTTGGCGTGTAGAGGCGGCTCATGGTTTCGGCATCGGGATATACTGCAGGATCTGCGGCGATCTCGGGGCTGACCAAGGCGGTCGCGGCCTTGTTGACGTTGGCGTAGCCGGTGTAGTCCGTGCACGCAGCGATCACGTCGGGGCGCAGCAGATAGTTGAGGAAAGTATGGGCATTGTCGACATTGCCTGCATCCGACGGGACGCACCAGGTGTCGAACCATGCCGGCGCGCCGGTCTTGGGCACGAAATAGGCGAGGTTCACCGTAAGCCCTGCCTCCGATGCGCGCGCCTTGGCAACACCGTAGTCGCCGGACCAGCTATTCACCGCGCAAACCTCGCCCGTGGGCAAGGTGTTGAGGAAGTTGGAGTTGTCAAAGGTCGTCACGTATTCGCGGATCGGCATCACTGCCTCGATCATCTTGCGGTATTCCGGTTCGCGCGCGGTGTCGGGATCAAGTCCCAGATAGCTCAGGACCATAAAACCGAAATCGGTAGGGCTATCGAGCAACGTCAGCCCGCAATCGGCCAGCTTGGCGGCATTCTCGGGATTGAGGATCGTGCCCAGATCACTGAGATCCGCGTCCGGTAGACGCGCCTTGACCAGGTCCATGTTGAAGGTGAACCCGACCGAACCCCACATATAGGGTACCGAATATTCGTTACCCGGATCAAAGCCTTCAAGGACTTTCAGCAATTGCGGGTCCAGATTGCCCCAGTTGGTCAACTTGGCGCGATCCGGTTTTAGGTAAACGCCGGCCGCGCTCATCCGCGGCAGGCTCAAGCCCGACTGCAGCACCACATCGTATCCCGTGGCACCTGCCATCATCTTGGCCTGCATCTCTTCGGCCGAGGCATAGAGATCGTAGACCACACCAACCCCGGTCTCGGCCTCAAAATCGGCGATCGTCGTCTCGCCGATATAGTCCGCCCAGTTATAGACATTCACGGTTCCGGCCTGCGCCCAGGACGGGCGCACATAGGGCACGGCCAGCGCAGTTGCCAGGGTCACAAGAGCTTTGCGTCGGGTCAGGTTCATGTCCGTCTCTCCCCTTGATACATATGTCTTACGTCACCGTTACCCTTAACGTATTGACTGGCAAATCAATTCGTTGTTGCGCGCGCGAATTTCGCCCTCCAGTGGCGCATCGTTCAGCGTAATGACCGGCAGCAAGCGACGTAGGCCATCGTGGTGACGGCGCAGGCCATACTCCAGATCGGACAGATAGAACCCCGCGAACGCATCCGATTTCATCGACTCGTTGGACCAGATCGAAAGTTGCTGATCCTCGGCCGAGGTTTCGCGGTCGATGCGGTAGGCCAGATAGCGGGCCAGGCGCGTCTCGCGGCTTTCGTTCGGGTGACGGTAGACCTTGCCTGTCAGCCGCGTCAGTCCTGGCGATAGCGGGATTTCCTGATAAAACTGCACCGCCTCGGGCGTGAAGGAAAAGACCATGGTGGGAAAGAGGCCGTAATAGGTCCAGGCCTTTTGCAGATGCGGCGGCAGATGGTCAGACGCAGGCGCGTGCTTGACATAATTGCGCACGGACCAGCCACGCCCTGGCGTATCACCAGAATAGCCAACTGAAACACTTAGCCCACCATCCAGATACAGGTCGCGGTAGCTGCGTCCGTACAGGTCCTGCAGACCCGGATGTGCCATCGGTACATGGTAGCCCTCATTGTCGACATCCCGGACTGATTTCCAATTGACCGCCAGATCCATGCTCCAACCCGGCATCTGGACGGGCAGCACATCCCTGAGCCGATATGCCGCGAAATCAGCGTCAAAGACGGCAAGCAATGTTGCAACCGATGGCTGCGGGCCGGGCGCAAAGCGCAGGAAGATGAAGCCGTGAAAAACCTCCATCTCGACCGGCTGTAGCCCGAACTGGTCGCGGTCCATCGCGCCAAAGCTGGTTGGCTGGGCAGCCCCCCTCAGCGTGCCATCAAGGTTGTAGACCCAGCCGTGAAAAGGGCAAACGATCGCCCCCTTGCAATTGCCCTTGTCGCCGTCGACCACACGCGCGCCCCGATGGCGGCACAGGTTGTGAAAGGCGCGCAACACGCCATCCTTGTCTCGCATGACGACGGCGCGTTCGCCCAGAAGATCAAAGGTCAGCCAGTCCCCGGCGGCCATCACGTCGCTCTCGTGCCCAACCACCTGCCAATGCGTGAGAAACAGTTTCTCCCGCTCCAGCGCGAACAGTTCGGGCGAGTGGTAGGTCCATGCGGGCAGACCGCTGCGATCCCATTCGTTCGGGACCGGCACGGAAACAATCGGAAAATCCTTCATTCACGCCTCTCCATTTCCTGCAACACCCATTTATCGAAATCCCGGATCGCATATTCCTCCGGCATCAAGCGGCCGCGCATGTATGCGGGCGAGCGCATGCCGCGCTGATTGATCCTGACCACCTCGGCGTCCTGGGCCAAGACCAGCTTGGCCAAGGCGGCGACCTCGGCGGCATCAAATCCCGGCTGATCGAGGGTTTCCTGCGCGAAATACCATTCCGCCGTAACGCGGGTCCGTTCCGGGCCCAGAGGTTCGAACATCACGGCACGCACATAGTCGACATGAGCGACGATAAAGACCGACGGATAGAGCGTCACGAACAGATATCCCGCGTCGCGTTCGGCTTGCGTCAGCGCCGGGAATTCCGGTCCGCAGGGTTTGCCGGACAGGGTCCAGCTTGCGGCGCCGGGCGTCATGCTCGGACGCATTTGTGCCTCGGGCGTCCAGCCGGGTTCTTCGTTTTGGGCCATGATGCCTTGCTTGTAGATCGGCACCAGATCACTGAGTTCGGGGTGAATGGTCGCACAATGCAGGCATTCGTTGTAGTTTTCCCAAAGGATCTTCCAGTTGCCCGCGACCTCGTTGACCGCGCGATGGCCGGTGACAAGGCTCTCCATCGGCCAGTTGTCCAGCGCGGCAAGGCCCGTATCCGGGTGAAGCGGCCCCGGTTCCGGCAGCAGGTTGAGAAACACAAACCCTTTCCAGACCTTGAGCGACACCTTGACAAGGCCATGCGCTGCCCGGTCGAAATCCACTGTCGGTTGCGCCTGCCCCGTCGCCACAAGCCGCCCGTCAGTCGCGGCATAGGCAAAGGAGTGGTATTTGCATGTCACCAGTCTGCCCATCGGCTGCTGGTCCACGCTGCACAACTCTGCACCCCGATGGCGGCAGACGTTGTGAAAGGCCGAGATCTCGCCTTCGGGCGAGCGGCACACGATGACGCTGGCCGCCCCGACCTGACGCCGTTGCATCGAGCCGGGCGCCAGATCACTGAGCCGCCCGGCCCAGACCCAGTTTCGTGCCCACAGGCTGTGTTGTTCGCGGTGGTACCAGTCCGCGTCATAATAGGCCTGCGCCGGAAGCGTGTCGGGACAGTGATCCATGACCGGCGATTGCGGATGGCGCTCCGATCCCATCAGAACCTCCCCGGTGGTGTGGCACGGCGGCGGTCGGGGAAATAGAAGGGGCGCTCGACCACGCGTGCCCGATGCATCAGTTTGACATAATGCAACTCGCGCATGGCATAAATCTCGACCGAGATATTGGCCCCCGCCCTGTGGCGACGCATGATCTGCGCCAGCGCGATGCTTTTTTTCAGCGTTGGCGACCAGCAGGCCCCGGTGATCACGCCCACCTCGGTCTTTTGGTCGTGATACACGATCGCCCCCTCGCCCGAGACATTGCCGTCAATCTCCAGCCCCACAAACGCCCATTTGGAACTGCCGCTGTCGCGTTCGCGCACCAGCGCGCGGCGACCATTGAAATGGCCCTTGTCCCAGTCGATCAGCCAATCGAGCCCCATCTCGATGGGCGAGCGCAGGCGCTCCTCGCGCAAGGTTTGCGGGGCGGGCACAAAGTCCATGTTGGTTATGATGAACCCCGCCTCCAGCCGCGCCATGTTCAAGGCATCCGACCCGATGGGCCGCAGTCCCAGCAAGGCCCCGGCAGCGAAGAGGTGATCCCACAGCGGCAGCGCATTGTCGGGCGTGGTCCAAAGCTCATACCCCAGATCGCCGGTAAACCCGGTGCGCGAGATCATCAGCGTGCCTGCCCCAAAGGCAAAGGATGCCATGCGAAAGGGCTTCAGGCTTTGCACATCAAAGCCGGCTTCGGCAAGAACGGCAGCGGAGGTCGGACCTTGCAGGGACAGGGCCGCAACCTCGTCGGTTTCCTCGGCAATCGTGACGTCAAAGCCGATGGCGGCATCCAACAGCCATGGCAGATGCCGCTCTTGGCAGCACATACGGAAATGCTCCGGCCCAAACCGGAACAGCGTGCCGTCATCGACCAGCTTGCCGTCGTCATCGCACCAGATGGTGTATTGCACGCCGCCCACCGACAGCTTGGTCAAATTGCGCACGGTCAGCCGGTTCAGGTAATCGGCGGCATCCTTGCCGGTGATGCGGTATTTGACCATCGGGCACAGATCGTAGACCGTCGCCGCGTTGCGGATCGCGGAATACTCCATCGCCGTGTCATCAAAGCTCAGTGCCGAGACATAGCCCGCCCAGGCCCCCCAGGAATGCAACCGGTTTGCCGCCGCCGTCCGGGCATGAAACGGCGTCTGCAGCAGCGGCGTCTCGTAATGGCGCAGGTGTCTCATCCCTTGGCCCTTTCAATGGCATTGGCCGCGTTCCATCCCGCAGCCCCCGAAATCCCGCCGCCCGGATGGCAGCCCGCCGAGGCCAGCCAGAGCCCCGTGATGGGCGTCTGGTATTGCGCCATCCCCGGCAAGGGGCGCAGGAACAGCATCTGCTCGACCGACAACTCGCCGTGATGCCAATTGCCGCCCGGCATGCCCCAACGCGTCTCGATATCATAGGGCATCAGCATCTCTGCGTGGGCAATGGATTTGCGGATGCCGGGGGCGTGGGTTTCCAACTGGCGCAGACAGGCCTCCAGCATGGCCGCGCGCGCTGCATCGCGGTCGGTGGGCGCGTGTGGGGCATATTGCACGATGGCGGACAAGAGGTGCTGGCCGTCCGGCGCGTGGCCCGCCTCATGCGCCGACGGCAACACGATTTCCATGACCGGCGCTTCGGGGACATGGCCATATTTCACCGGGTTGAAGGCGCGCTCCACATGGTCCTCGGACGACGCGATAACCAGCCGCGTGCGCAAGTCCGCTCCTCGGAAATCGGGCGCTGCGGTCAGGGCAAGATGCAGCTTGGCCGCCCCGCCCCGCGATTTCTGGTGGCGGATGCGGTTGACCAGCCCCGTATCCAGATGGCGCGGACCGACAAGCGACAGAAGTGTGGTCTTCGGGGCGATGGCAGAGACCACCAGCCCGGCGCGCAATTCTTCGCCCGAGGTCAGCTGCACCCCCACCAAGCGGTCGCTTTCGATTATCAATTGCGCGACATCAGCACCGGTCCGGATAACGACACCCGCCGCCCCTGCCGCGCGGGTCATCGCATCCCCGATTGCCGCCATCCCACCCTTGGGCAAACCCAAGGCACCCTGAACGCCCGCCGTCTGCCCCGCCAGACGCTCCAGCCAGATCAACAATGAATTGGGCGAACGGGGGCCAAGCCATGTGCCAAGGCCCGCATCAAACGCCAGCGCGCCCTTCAGCATCGGGTTGGAAAGCTCGTCGTTCAGCGCGTCATGCATGTTGGTCAGGAACACACGCAGCAGCTCGCGGAATTCATCCGCCCCCATCAGGCGCGCCTTCACACCAATGCCAGCCAGTTTCAGCATCGGGTTGCCGACGCCTTTGGCCAGACGCGGCGGGGCCATCTCGCGAAGCGGGGCCAGCACGCGGGCGAACGTCATCAGCCGCGCACGCAACGCCGCCCAGGCGGCGCGGTCGGCGGTGCTGACATCGCCGGTCAGGGACTTTCCCACCGCGCCGTCCAGCCGCAAATGCGCACCCGAAGCTGACAGCGCCGTGGTCGCAAGGTTGCACGCGCCCCACGCCAGACCGTGACGCGCAAGCTCCATCCCCTTTTCGACACGAGGATCAAGGTTGTAGGACAGATGGGCAAGCGCGGGACGCGCAAAACCGGGGGCAAGGTCCGACGCTGCAGCGCCGCCACCCGAAACCTCGGCACGCTCCAGCAGCAGAACCTTGCGGCCCTGCTTTTGCAAGTTATGCGCCGCCGCCAGACCGTTCGGCCCTGCCCCGATGACGATAGCATCAAAGGATGGCATAGGCGTCGCTCATGTCTCTGGGCTGCATCTTCAGGTCGCGCAGAATCTCTGCCGCGGCGTTGCGTCCCGGCGCACCCATCACCCCGCCGCCGGGATGGGTCGACGACCCGCAAATCCACAGATCCCTGATCGGGCTGCGATAGTCGGCATATCCCGGCACGGGTCGGTTGAACAAAAGCTGGTCAAAGGTCAGCTCACCCTGGAAAATGTTCCCTTCGGTCAGACCGACCTCCGCCTCCAGTTCACGCGGAGTGCGAACTTCGACATGCAAGATGCTGTCTTTGAAGCCAGGCGCGTATTTTTCGATCTGGTCGATGCAGGCCGCACCAAACGCATCGCGGTCTGGGTCCGTCCAATCGTGGCCTTCGATCTTTGGCGGGGCATATTGCACGAAACACGACATGAAGTGTTTGCCCGGAGGGGTCATCGTGGGGTCGATCATCGTCGGGATCATCATGTCCTGGAAGGGATCGCGGCTGAAATGGCCGGCCTTCCAATCGTCATAAGCCATCTCCATTTTCTCAATGGAATCGGTGAAATGCATGTCGCCCTTGATGTTCGGTGCGCCCTCTGGAAGCGCGGTGAACCGCGGCGCGCGATCAAGCGCAATGTTCAGCTTGCCCGACGACCCCCGCGTCTTGAAGTTGCGCACGCGTTTGAGAAACGCCTCGGGCAGTTCCTTTTCCTCGACATGTTTCAGGAATGTCCGCCGCACATCCATGTTCGACACGACCCGGCGGCCCAGAACCTCTTGACCGTCCGATAGCGCCACACCGTAAGCGCGCCCGCCCCGGACCAGAACCTGCTCCACGCCCGAGCCTGTGCGGATTTCGCCCCCCGCAGCCTTGAATGACGCGGCCAGCGCCTTGGTGATCGACCCCATGCCACCGCGCGCATAGCCCCACGCGCCGACATTGCCATCTACATCGCCCATCGCGTGATGCAGCAAGACATAGGCCGTCCCCGGCGACATCGGACCCAAGGCGGTGCCGATGATCGACCCCACGGCTTGATAGGCCTTGATCACCGGGTTCTCAAAATACGCGTCCAGATAGTCGGAAATCGACATCGTCCAGAACCGGATCATGTCATACATCGCCATCTCGGACATCCCGAACATCTGTTTGCCAAGCCAGGCCAGCTCGCCCAGATCGCGCGGGCGAAAGCGGGCCGGGTCGGGCGGGCTGCGCATCAGCAACGGCCGGATGAACCGGCAATGGCGCAGCACGTCGCGGGAATAGCGATCATAGGCTTCGGCATCGCGCGGCGAATGGCGGGCAAATTCGCGCCGGTTGGCATCGTGGTCACGGTGCATGCCCAGATAGCCGCCGTCTTCGGTGAACATCGCACCCCCTTCATATGGGATGATCTGCAACCCGTGCCGGGGTAATTCCAGATCGCGCATGATTTCGGGGCGGAACAGGCTGCTGACGTAAGAACAGTTGGAATAGGTAAAGCCGGGGAAAAGCTCGCGGCTGACCGCCGCCCCGCCAACCCAGTCGTTCTTTTCCACGACGCAGACCTTCAGGCCCGACCGCGCCAGATACCCCGCCGCGACCAGCCCGTTATGCCCCGCCCCGATGATCACGGCATCATAGGTCATTGGGCCGCCGCCACACCCTGTTCCAGCGTCAGATCGACAGCAATTTCAACAGCTTTCAAGGTGTCGGTCAGGCAAGTTTCATCCCGCCCGTGCGCCTCGCACATGAACCATGGCTCGCGGCTGTCGGGTTCCACGATGATGCCCAGATCATGCAGGTAATAAGCGATCTGGTCGTAGAACGAATAATCCGACGTCTTCCAGTCGCGATAGTTGTCGGGGGCCTTTTCGGCAAAGAACAGGCCGAACATCGACGAATGCCCGGTATAAGAATGCACAATATGCCGTGCGTTCAAAATCTCCGAGATCCCGGCCTTGAGCCGCTCGCCATAATTGGCCAAAGTCTCCAGCGCCGGGGTTTCGTCCAGAATGCGCAGGCATTCCTCGGCCGCCGCAAGGCTGACGGAATGGGCGGTATAGGTGCCGCCATGCGACGCGCCGCCGTAGCGAAAGGTGCGCATGACATCCTCGCGCCCCGCCACGACGGCAATCGGGTAGCCATTGGCCACGGCCTTGGCAAAGGTGGTGATATCGGGCGTGACGCCCATGATCCCCTGAATGCCGCCCTTGCCGACGCGAAAGCCGGTTTTCACCTCGTCGATGATCAGAAGAACACCATATTCATCGCACAGACGCCGGGCCAGCCGCACATATTCGACTTGCGCAGTGATCCCGCAACAATTGCCCTGAATGGGCTCGATCAGCATCGCGGCCAGGGTGTGGCCGTGGCGTTTGAACGTATCTTCCAGCCGCTGGAAATCATTCATCGGCACCAGATGCGCCAATTCCTTCAGGGTCTGGGGAATGCCCTTGCCATAAGACACGACTTCCGGGTCGCGGTTCGATCCGGCCTCCCAGTCTTCGAGGTTCGCCATCCACATCGCCGCATCGAAAAGGCCATGGTAGCCGCCTTCAACCAGCAGATAGCTGTCGCGCCCGGTATAGGCGCGCGCCAGCCGCAGCGAGGCCATCACCGCCTCGGTGCCGGAATTCGAGAACCGCACCAATTCCGCGGCAGGCACCATTTTGGCAATGCGATCTGCCACGATCAGTTCGCGCTCGGTCGACAGCGCGAAGACACCGCCGACCTGGATGCCCCTGATCGCAGCTTGATCAACGCGGTCATCGGCATAGCCCAGGATCGCAGGGCCATAGCCCAGACGGTAGTCAACGTAAGTGTTCCCATCGATGTCCCAGGTCCGGCCACCCTTGCCGTGATGGACATAGATTGTGCGATCGTCGCCCCAATAGCGAAAGGTCGACGCCACACCCAGTGGCAGCCGCTTTACAGCGCGCTGGAACTGCGCATTGGACCTTGTCAGATTGCGCTTGGGGATCTCTTGCACAGGTCGCTCCTCTGACAATTGCGTCCAGCCGAGGGTGACATTATTTTGACTGGACTGTCAATCAGAGTGAATTTGGCCTTTCAAAGCCAGACAGTTGCGGTAAAGAAAGTGACGCAAAACCCGAGGACCACATGGCCATCGCCGCGACCGATCCAAACCCCAATCCTTTGCCGCGAAAGCTGCCACGCGACGAACGCCGTGTGCAGTTGATCGAAGCCACCATCGCGACGATGGGCAAGCACGGCTACGCTCGCACCACGATGAGCGAGGTTGCGAAAGTGGCGGGTCTTTCGCACGGGCTGGTGAATTTCCATTTCGCGTCCAAGGAAAATCTGCTCTTGGAAACCCTGCTCTACCTTGCCGAAGAATACCGGCTTAACTGGACCTCCGCCTTGGCCGCAGCGGGTTCGTCCGCAGCCGAGCAGATCAACGCCATGCTCCTGGCCGATTTCGATCCGCGCATTTGCACTTCTGACCGGTTGTCGGCCTGGTGCTCGTTCTGGGGCGAAGCGCAAAGTCGCCCGATCTATCAAGAGCACTGCGGATCCAACGATCAAATCTACAAGGATACGCTTGACGCATTATGCGGTCGCATGCTCAGCGAGCACGCCTACATCGGTAACTCTACGCGCATCAGCCGGGTGCTGCGCGTTACCGTCGAAGGTGTCTGGCTTGATATGATGACGTTGAGCGAGCCCTACGCCTTGCAAGAAGCGCTTGCCACGGTCATGACAACCACTGCGGCCTTTTTTCCACGACACTTCGACGAGAATGGCCTGTGCGCTTAACAAAAATCTACCCCGAACAGACCAAAGATTCGATCATAGCACAGCTAAACCTCTGTTTTCTTTACATTTAAAGACGCGTTGGTGACACGTCTATCGAAGTCGCATCTGTCGCGAACCGTTCAGGCATGACGTCTGAACCAAAACTGGCGCCAGCAGATTCGGTTTGCAGGCATGCCGCTCGACGAGCAGTCACGTCGGCTTGCGCAGTCCATCTCACCAGACCAGCTGACCGGACCTGAACAGCTTGGCGCCTCAAAATGCCCACTCACTCAACCGACGATTGTTTTTTGGCTGCAGTAGTATAGCTTCGAGCCACCTCTTGCAGACTTTGGTGCTTGAAGGACACCCTTGTGCAAAAGCAACGTGAAGCCTGCCAGTAGGATCAACGACTGCACCATCGGCTGCCCCGGATGCCTTCAATTCTTGCCGTCAGCCTTCACGAGACGATCACAAGCAAGCCGTCGTTGCCTCTGGACCCTTGCGCCATTCGGACATCCAGAGCGCGCAAGCCTTAGGTTCAAGGTGATTACCGATACTTCGGGGGTCTTCCATTACGCGGAGCACACATGATCGAACCAAAAAACTCGGGCACAAAGATCAGCGCATTCGAAGGGCTTCGCGGTGCCATGGCATGGTGGGTCGTCTTTGGCCACATTTCCCTGACCTTCGGCTGGCGATTGCCACTCATCGATCAAAACCATCTCGCAGTCGATGTTTTCATCATGCTGTCAGGTTTTGTGATCGCGCGCCTGATTATACGAAAGCATGAAACCTACGGGGCATACGTGACGCGACGCGCATTTCGCATCTTTCCGCTCTACATTTTCGCACTTGTGTCATCTGCGCTTCTGCTTCCAGTTCAAATGCAGGCATGGGCGAGCCTCGCCGACGAAACCGCGGTAAACGCCAATCGCGTTGAACTTGCGCGGATCGCTTTGGCAAATTTTCCCGCGCATTTCGCCGTTCACATACCTCTGGTGCAAGGTCTGATCCCAAATTCGGTCCTTCCACAATCTGCATATACGATCATTGGCCAGGCATGGAGTGTATCTTTGGAATGGCAGTTTTATCTTCTTGCGCCGCTGCTTGTCTGGTCGCTCTTGTCTCGTGATCGCTTGCCGATCGTTGTTGGTCTCGGAGTACTTCTTTGGTTTGCGTCACGGTATTTTTCTGATGCTTTCATAGGATCAAAGCTTTTACTCTTCTTCGTTGGAATCTGCAGCTATCTTGCGGTTGAAAACACTGCCAAGCAGCGTGTCTGGGTTGCAACCACATTGGCAGTGTCATTCTTGGCAATCATAGACGACGGACCAATCCAGGCCGTTTCGCTGTTGATATGGGCCATGGTCCTCATGTCCGTATTTGCTTGGCGCAACAGCCGGGCCAGCATTCTTGCAGCAGTACTAAGCTCAAAGCCCGCAGTTCATTTTGGGGAGATCTCCTATTCGATCTATCTCGTCCATATGATGCCCTTGTATGGGTCGATCTTTCTGCTTAGGCATGCGGGTGTCTCCGGTCTTGCGCTTGAACTGACTGCGACAGCCGCCGCAATCATTGCGTCATATTGCCTGGCACGTATGACCTATCTCTTCATCGAAAAGCCAGGTATCGACTTGGGCGCGCGATTGACACGACCATCTGCTCGGTCCCCAATCAAAGCTCAAGAGTAAGCCCTTTGCCGTTCGATCACCCTGATTTGTCCAACTCAAAAGACCGAGACGGATACTCTACCGTGCAGCCTGCCAAGTCGTCAAGAATAGCGACCACACACGGTCAACGCTGGAAACTTCAAATCAGGTTCGGTATTTTCAGTGAAAGCAGAGGCACCTCTCCAGATCCAAGAGCTGGATGGTACATCTCGCCGGGCCAATCAATCCTTCACTTCCGGTCGTTGTGGCGCATCCCCGTATCACGGACAGTTTCGTGCCACGTGACTTTTGCCATCTCGGCTGGAAAGACACACCATTGCCGGCCACTTAACCTCAAGCTGCGGGCAATCTTTGCAAGAACGACACTTCGCCTAGAGATCACTTGAATACGGTGCGCGGGCATCGCTCGTCCCGTTCTCGACGTCCGAGCCAACAATCCCACATGAAGCTCCATGATACTTGATCGCATCCGTTACAGTATTTGCAATTGACTCAGCAATCAGCTGTTCGCCTTGCGCGGTCAGATGTATGCGATCTGCATAACTTGCACTATTTACTGCAATACTTGATATCGGATCACTTTGAAGCCAGTGAAGCTCTTTCGCGATATGATCAAGTTCCCCGCGCAAGATCGCTCGCAATTTTATCATGCCATCGATTGAAAGACCGTTGGTTCGACCTAAAGGGAGTTCGAAGTATTCCTGCAATTGATCCCTGTTCATCCAATCCCGCTCCTGCCCTCTATATGTGACGATCGCGACGGGAGTATCGTCAATCAAGTCAACCAGCGGAGAGATCAAGGACCTGAATGTTGCTGCAAACTTCGCTGTATCGATCCTGTCGTAGAGATCAACTTCTTTTTCGAAGTCAATCTTACTCTTTGCGACCTCGTATCTGTACGTAATCTTCTTCCACAACAGAGGCTCGAAAACCGGTTTGCTGACCTGCCTCAGATAAAGCGGAAATGGACGTTCAGACTTCTCCAGCTCGCGAAGCGTCTCAAAAAATGCCCCCGCAAGCAGGATATAGGCATCTGGCTCAGTCATCGGTTTGAGTTCTGTCAGCAGCACTTCGAGGGCGTTAAATGAGTATTCTGGTCCTGCAATAGTGATGTAGTCGACGGCACATTCTGGAAAATTCTTCTGGACATACTTGCTGACCAGGTCCGGCAATGTGTCTTTCAACGGCAACGAGGCCCCTAGGACCACACTGTCGCCAAGGAAGGCCAACCGAAGTGTTTTTGCGGGTTTCGGGATAGCGACCTCCGGGCCGCGCAGTCCGATGGAATTAACCTCAAAGTCGTCAAAGACCGCACCGGGCACAAAGCGCGCAAAGCCTTCTTGCGCGTCATTGGTCATCATGGTGACGGCGAATTTGTCCCAATCGAAGCCCTGGTGCTGAACGTCCACATTGGTCGACAGATTGCGAACTTGCAGGATCGCCTCCGTAACAAGCAAAGTGGCTGCGACAACCCCTATCACCAATAGCGAAAACTTCACCTCTGCTCGACGCTGCGGACCTGTTGTTTTCCATGCCAGTGTCATTAACGCTGCCCGTAGTTGAAGTCGGCAGAGGGCGCAATCGATGCAACAAGGATCCCGATGATCAACAGCACGAAGAACAACGCCTGAACAACTTCGGCCCAGGGTTTCGGAAGGAACAGCCGGATGTATCCGTACATTTTTACCTCACAGATCAGAACGCAAAAAATTGTGAAAAGACCCGCAATGTGTCTGCGAGGTCCCTGGCATCGAGCAGCATGAACCCGAACCAAACGAAGTGCACCGTTACCAGAACCTTTAGAGCATGGATTGCGAAAGCAACAGGTTTAGGAAGATCCTTTGGAAGCGACGGCCCTCTACGATCCCACTGCTGCCAGATGATCAGACCAAGGCCGTGATAAACCCCCCAATACAAGAATCGGAACGAAATTTCATGCCAGAGCCCTATTCCGATCATGACAGACATGGCGCCTAGCGCCGGACTGCGCGTCATCGAAACAATCACGTCGTAGATATAGTCCCGGCACCAGCGCGAAAGGGATATGTGCCAGCAACGCCAAAACGCTGAAATGTTCGGTTGCAGATAGGGCCAGTTGAAGTTTTCCATCACTTTGAAGCCTAAAAGACGTGCAAAGCCGATCGCGATGTCGGAATAACCCGAGAACTGCAGATAAAGATTGAGCCCGCCCTGAACCATCAGCAGGTAGGCGACAAGCCGTCCGTCCTGGTCGGATAGCCCACCGATCCAGACACCACCCATGCCATTGACGAGAAAGTTGCTGAGGATGGCCACTTTGGCATATCCATAGAGGATGCGCTCAGCGCCTTCCGAGATCATTGCCGGGTCAAATCGCTGACGCCGCAGATCGTAGAGGTAGTCCTCGATCCTGTGAATGGGCCCAACCAAGATGGTCGGCAAGAAAAAGAGATAGCCTACGAGATCTGTCAGGCGGACTGCGCCGATATGCCCTTTGTAGCGTTCCACCATGAAGTGGATACAGCGAAACGAATAGTAACTTAGACCCAGGGGAATAATGACACTTGTCAGGCCAGCAGGCCCAGAAAGTGCAATATGGATTTTGAACCCCGCCAGAACCACCAGCACAAGACCGGTACCCACCAGTGTTTCCTGCAAGCTCGGGTTTTCGCGTCGCGATGCGACATGGCTGGTCAGCGTAAAGACACTAAGCAAAAGCAGCGACAAAGGCGACACTGTTGCGATAAAAGCGGCTGTTATCGCCACAAGCAGTGGCAGGCGCAATTGAGCAGCGACAAGCCAATACAGGCCAACAGTCAGCCACATCCAGAACAGCCAATAAATCGAGTCAACCTGCATTGCCGGACCTTGCTTGCCTACACGATAAACAGGAAAATGACGGCAGCGAACACGCCAATGACTGCCAAAAAATATCCTGTCAATTTCCAGACCAGCAGCGGTGCGGGCGTCCAATGGCGCTTGAGGTAGTCAAATGTGTTTCGTGGTGCCATCGCGCTACCGGGCTGCTGCATGGGTGCGGACCACGTCGACAAGGTGTTCAAGCCTGCGCACGCGCAGGACGTCGCGCGCCGCAAGCCGGATGCCAAAGCGATGTTCGACGGCTGCGATCAAACCCATATGGGCAAGGCTGTCCCATCCAAGCGTATTGCGCGGATCGGAGGCGGGCCTTAGATCGGCTGGCGAACACCGAAAGACTTCGGCGGCGATTGCGATCACCTCGGCCTCGAGATCCCCTGCCAGAGGCAACCCCGCTTCACTTTGCTGGAACAGGTCTGCCAGTTCGCGGGTCAAAACTTTGCCAGCCGGGCTTCTCGGCAGTTCAGGCAAAATCAATATCCGCCTCGGAACTTTGTACGCGGCAAGCAAACCCCGGCAGTGGGTTGCAAGCTCGGCAACGGTCAGGCCAGGATGTCGTGGCACGACCGCACAGGCAACGATCTCGTTGAACACCGGATCGGGCAGACCAAGGGCATGTGCCTCAGCGACACCCGGATGGTCCAGCATGGCGTCCACGACATCCTGCGGCTGGATGTTGACGCCACCAGAGATGATAAGGCTTTTCTTTCGCCCAACGATTGAGACAAAGCCGTCATCATCCTGCACGGCAAGATCACCCGTCTTCAGCCAGCCGTCGACGACCGTTGATGACGTGAGGTCCGGCTGATCAAGGTAGCCCTTCATGATGTTGTCACCGCGGATCAGCAATTCCCCGCTGTGTCCGCGCGTCAGGATTTCGCCTTGCTCCCCGACGATACGGACCTCGCAATCTACCGGCTTGCCAATTGTACCCACCCGAAAACGATCATCCGAAGGTCCGCAGTACAAAGCCTCACAGACCGTTTCCGACATCCCGTAGGTATTGACGACACGCACCTTGAAGCGGTCTTGCACGGATCGCCAAAGGGCTGCCGGAAGTGTGTCACCACTTGAACGAAGGTAACGCAAGTCCGGCGTCGCAAGCGCGTCGTCGAATTTGTCATGCAGGCGGTCCATCATCGACAGCAGTGCCGGGACCACGATGAAGTGGGTGATGCGGTCGCGATAAACCGACGCAAGCATCAATTCCAGTTGCGTGAAATCAAAGCTTTTCGGGCGAAACAACGTGGCCCCGGAGATCAAGGTGATGATCGGGCCGTGCAAGATGCCGTCTGTAAAATGCAGGGGCAGCGGGTTCAGGATCCGGCAATCTGGCCCGTAGTCGTAAACCGCAAGGAAAGTCGCAAGCTGTGCCGCAAGGTTGCGACGGCTCAGCTCTACCACCTTTGGCTGGCTGGTCGTTCCGGAGGTAAACAGCATCAGCGCGGTCATTTCGGGGTCTTCGCGAACGGAAACTGCCGTCGCAGGTTCGGCGGTTGCCAACTCACCATGCAGGCCGGTTGGGCCGCGCTTTGGTTCCGACCGACCGAAAAGCCTTTTCATGAGCCCGCTCTCGGAGGCGCTGCCGTCCGCTTCAATGACGGTTAAGGCCACCCCAAGTTCACCTGAATCGAGAAACTCCCGGTCGACGAAAAGATGTGTCAATCGCGCTGCCGATATCGCGACGCGGCGTTCCGACGGGCTGAGATCGGTATTCAGGTTGATGACGGCTAGGCTTGCTTGCAGCCCTGCCAAAAGGATCAGAGCCATGTCGTGTGGCGAACGGGTCAGAATCCCGACATGGGCGCCCTCGCCCAGCCCCTTTGCCGCGAACACCGTCCGCAGACGTGCCATCCGATCAAAGAATTCGCCGTAGCCGACGCCCTGTCCATCCACCACCATGAACGCCTGCGTGCCAACCGCTTGGCTTTGCGCGCGGTCAATCAGAGCCCCAAGGCTCGGCGGGTCAGACTGTTTTTGGGTCACGCTGGACGTTCCTCACCGGACAATATCGCCTGATAAGCCTGCTTTAGCGCAGCTCTGTCAGGTTTCAGCCGCGCGACCCTGGGAAACTCCGACACCAATAGAACGCGCTCGGGGGTCTTGTGAGCACCAAGTGCGTTTCTGATGTGCCAGCGCAAAGCCGCTTCGATCTCCGGGTCGGACAGCATGTCAGCGTTTCTCAGGATCACTGAGGCACCCACGGATTCGAGCCCATCGCTTCGAAAAACCGAAAAGGCACAGGACTCTACAACGTCAGGATGTCGGCTCAGGACCTCTTCGATCTCAAGGGGCATGACAAGCTGGCCGTCCGGTGACTTGATCGCATCCGAGCTCCGTCCCGCTATCACGATTCGTCCCGTTTCGGTAAGGCGCGCAAGGTCGCCGGTTGCATGCCACCCTGCCTGTTCGTCATCGCCCAACAACGCCGTGTCCGCCTCAGATCCCGCCTTGTGAGCGCTCAACGCCAGGCAATCCGTCAGAACGAACATTTCACCGGTCTGGCCATGCTGAACAGGCTCTAGTTTCGTATTCAGAATACGGATCAATGCTTCGGCTGCGAAACCTCCTGCGTTGCCGATGGTGGTGGCCTCAACGCGGTCCGAATACTCCGAATAGATCGACGTACCGATCTCGCGCTTGGCGTAGTAATCCACAACTCTGACCCCGAACTTTGCCGAAAAGGCCTGCGCTGTGGAAAGATCGAGCACACCGCTTCCCGACAATACAAGCCTTAGTCGGGCTAACTGGTGTGGCTGCAGTCTTTGGCCCGCTTTCACAAAGGATCGCAGCACGTTCGGAACGGCCGTGAGGCAGGTCACGCCGTATTGTTCGCATTCCAGCGCCTGGGCAAGCGGCACACTGCGCGCTTCGTTGCTGAGGAACAAGACTTGACCACCAGACATCAATGGCAGGGTCAGCATGCTGCGAAACCCGCTCATGGCAACAAAGTCAGTCGCTGAGCAGAACACGTCAGAAGGCCCAAATCCGAAACGCCGATGTGCAACCTCGGAGGCGCGCCAGATCGCCTGATGCGTGTTCAAGACACGCTTCGGACGACCGGTCGAGCCGCTGGTAAATCCCACAAGTGCCAGCGCATCGGGTCTGACCAGTATCGGTTCGGCGCGCGCGTCTGCCGGGCAATCGGCAACCCAGTCGCCAAAAGATGGAATAGCCGCACTTGCACTTTCAAGATCAACGCATTGCCCTGCTTCGGCCATGTCAGCAAACGCCGACATATGCGCTGAGAACGTCATGCGCACGGGACATGATCGCAGCATGTCTCGCATGACGTCATCGGGCAGGTTGTCACCAATTCGCACAATGGCTGCACCCTGAAGCAGGATCGCGATCGATACGAGAAATCCTTCGATACGCTGGGTCGCATCAAGCGCGACCAGCGTCCCGCTTCTGACCCCTGCAATGTCAAGACCTGACCGGATCAGGCCGACAATGGACTTGACTTGTCCAACGCTCATCGCACCCTCGCCCGCAACGTGCGCGATGACATCATCCTCCGGGCGATCGAGGCCACGGTGAATGAGCGAAACGGCGTGGCGATCAGCCCAAGCCAGGTCCGATCTCGGCCAGTCACCATTCGACAGGCGCAGTCGCACGCCATCAAGGTTCGACAAATGCACACCCAAACGCTGCGCAAGCTGAACGCGCAGTTCGCGAAACTCGCTAACCTCGATGCCCATCGACTGGGCCGCATTTTGCTCGGGGACGGCCAGAGAGGTCCAGTAAAGCGCGGTCATTTCGCGCAAAGACAGCCATTCAGATGTTCCGTCCGACCGACGCAGGGTGCCGGTTTGTGGGTCAAATTGCAAATCGTCCATAGGTAAACTCTGTTAAATGACCCGATACGGTTGAAAAGTGCGACAGATGCAGTTGAAACCCAGATCTCCATCGGGGCGGTTCGACGACTCAATGTTGCCAGCCTTAATTGCCGAAATTAAGGCGCGCAGAGAATGCCTATCCCTTTGAAATTCAAGTACACCGGCGTGTGCAAACGCCAAAGCCGAGCCAACCGTCCGTTGTAACAAAACCGGACATTATGACCTTACCCGCTCACTTTCGCGCGTCAATCGCCAATAGCCGCTGGTGCAGAAGGACAACTGCGGAAACACCTTGCGCTGCTGACAACGTGTGTGCGCGATCAGGCAAACCGCCAAGCGCTTGAACGTCAGAGGTCAGTGTTTCGGATCGATGCTTCTGCCGCCCTTGGGCAAGTCCTGCCGACTGATGGCAGACGATGCGATACCAACATGCCGCGCCGCGACAACAGGCCCGAACTCTGCCTCTGGCAAGATCAGTATGCCATCAATCTGTCGAAGTTTTTCCAGTATATCCATATCAATACAGTGTGTTAGGCGGAACAGTTCCGCATAGGATTCCTCAGTTTCCGCAAAGTTGTCGCCAAGCGGAGCATTGCGGGCCTCTTCCAGCATGGACTTTACCATGACGGTATAGCCGCTCGCCGAGACCCGAAACTCCAGCTTGGCAGCCCATGTTGCATAGTCCGGGGCCACATAGTGCAGCAGGTAGGCGCGCTCGGCGTGGCCAATGGCGTGGTGTGGCACCGGCTGGTCTGTCGTCGTGTCGACAGCCCAGTGCTGACGCAGCCGGATATCGTGCTGATCATTGCGATGAAAGGATTTGCCAAAGCTATGTCCGATCAGACCCAAGCGTTTTCGAAACACCCCCGAAGCAGCGCCATAGACCTGCTGGACCTGTGGCACGGTGATCGGAAATCGGAAATGCGCGCCCGGCTCCGGGGCTTGCACATATTCTGCCGGCTGAACAACGAGGCTGCGCACCGTTTCGTGCTGAGCGGCCAGCAAATCAGCGATCGATTGGTCTGGACAATAGACAAGCTCATCAGCGTCCACCGCCAGCATCCAGTCCGCAGGCGAAGCGTGGTAGGCATGTGTCAACGCCGCATTCTGGCGCGTCGTAAAGCGCGTCTCTTGCGTTGTGCCGACGGTCAACCAAAACTCAGGTGTGCAGGCAATCAGGTCAAGGTCTTGCTGGCCCTGCAAATCGGCAATCGCAGGATCGAGGGGATTATCGAAGTACAGGGCGATGCGTTCCGCCCCCGCCAAGCGATACCAAGAGATGAAGCGCCGGATGATCGCGAGAGGCTCGTTCACGATCGCCGCAACACGGAACGAAGACATGCGCTGATCCCTCCCTAACGTCGATACGCAGCTGTTCGTGCCAGCGTGCATTCGACGGAGTCTCTGGACGAGTCAGGCAGCAAATGTCAACGACCGGGCGGAATACGAACCGCCAGTGCGTATTCGAAATCCTTTCGTGTCGGTTTTGCCTGCCAAGGCGTATCCTGCAGCGGCACCGTGCACGAGATCGTTGCATTCCGCGCGGAAGCCCTCCAACGTTTCCTTGCACCAACGCCTCGAGGACGAGTTCTTGCCTGATCTGCCTTCTGGTCCTGCTGAACCAGCCCCCTCGGCACCCTTCACCCAAGTGCGCACAATCTCTGCGCCCTAATAGGTCGTGCGCGCAGTCATCTGGGGCAAGCCTGTGTATTTCACCATCACGCGCCCGCGCGATGTCATTCAGCGCTGCCATCTCAAGGGTGAATTCTATGAAATGGAAGAGCTGGAAATCATCCGTCGCAACTGCCCTCCGGGCGCGGTCTTTTGTCACATTGGCGCCAATATCGGCAACCATGCGTTGTTCGCTCTGAAATTCCTGCGGCCAAGCAAGGTCGTGGTTGTTGAACCAAACCCTGAGGCGATCGCTCTCTTGAAATCAAACCTTGAACTGAACGGCGTGCTGTCGCTCTGCGATACGAGCCTGCTGGGGTATGGTCTTTCGGATGTTGACGGCGACGGGATGGCCATCGTTGCGCCAGAGAAAAATCTCGGTGCCGCGCGCATGGTGGCTGACGAAACTGCGGGTGAGCTGTCAGTCCGTACCGGTGATGCCTTGTTGCAAGGTCTTGTGCCGACCTTCTTGAAGATTGATGTCGAAGGGATGGAAATGCAGGTTCTGTCCGGGCTTTCCCAGATCATCGCCCACCATCGGCCAACCGTCTTTATCGAGATTGATCGCGTCAACAGTGCAGCGTTCCTGGACTGGATCAAGGCGAACAACTATTCGGTGCGTGAAACCTTCAAGCGCTACAGAACAAACGAGAACTACCTGCTGGTCGCGGAATGATGCCGACGGGGTTTCCCGTCCGTGATGATTTTCGGTCTGCGTTGAACGACCGTTGACTGTTGCCGCGAATGGTCCTCTTGGGCGTTCAAATTGGCCTCGTCCCTTTGTTTGATCCCAATCCGATCAACGGTCCAAGAAATTTCCAGCAACCGGATACCGTACGATGAATAGGGTGAACTGGCGCGCAAGTCAGGCCTTGGCACATCACAATCGACAGGACCACTCCAGCGCTCAAGCAGCGCGGAAATCTTGACCTCTTGAGCCTCTGGAAAGCTTCGGGCCCCCGCGACGTGCCGGGGGCAGGCCTTGCGCCAAAGCCTCGCCCGGCGCCGCGTCAGGAACCGGCAGATCGACTGCCCGGAAGGTCTTTGGCACCGTGGAACAAAAAGGCATTCATCTTGCGCAGTCCCTGGGCGGAAACACCGGCATCATCAGGTCAGAGTGAAGGCAGAACCGGGGACGGCGGCCCGGTTGATCGCACCGAAATCCCAGGCAATGCCAAGACCGGGTGCGTCGGAAGGGATGGCATGACCATCGACAATCTTCATCGGCTCGGTCGTCAGGCTGTCGATCTGCGGGATGTATTCGACCCAGCGGGCATTCGGGATGGCGGCGCAAAGCGAGACGTGCAGTTCCATCAGGAAATGCGGGCAGACGGGGGTGTTGAAGGTTTCGGCCATGTGGGCCACCTTGAGCCACGGGGTGATCCCGCCAATGCGGGCCACATCGACCTGAACGATGGAACAGGCGCCGCGTTGCAGGTATTCGCGGAAATGCTGGGGCGAATAGAGGCTTTCGCCCACCGCCACGGGCAGTGTCGTGCTGTCGGACAGGCGCTGGTGGCCCGACAGGTCGTCGGCGGGCAGCGGCTCTTCCAGCCACGCAATATCCAAGGGCGTCAGGCAGCGGGCACGGCGGATCGCCTCGTCCACCGTAAAGCACTGGTTGGCATCGGTCATGATCTCGAAAGCAGGGCCTACGGCGTCGCGCACGGCGCTCAGGCGCGCCACATCTTCGCAGACATGTGGGCGACCGATCTTGATCTTCGATCCGCCGAAACCTGCGGCTTTGGCCCGCAAGGCGTCCTCGACCAGTTCGGCGGTGTCGATATGAAGCCAGCCGCCTTCCGTGGTGTATAGCGGAATGCGAGACTGCGCGCCGCCCGCCAGGCGGTGCAGTGGTTCGTTTGCGCGGCGGCATTTCAGATCCCAAAGCGCGGTGTCAATGGCCGCCAGCGCAAGCGACGTAATGGCCCCAACCGTTGTCGCATGGGTCAGGAACATCAGATCGCGCCAGATGCGTTCAATCTCGGATGCTTCGCGCCCGATCAGCGTCGGGGCAAGGGTGCGGTGCAGCAGCGACATGATCGCAGGGCCGCCGGTGCCGATGGTATAGCTGTATCCCGTGCCCACCACGCCATCGGCATCAGTGATGCGCAGGATCGGGGTCTCCTGGCTGACAAAGGACTGGATCGCATCGGTGCGCCTGACCTTTGGCACCAGATCGACCATCAGGGCCTCGACGCGGGTGATCTTTGCCATCTGCCCTCCTCAGGCTGCCTTTTGCCCGTGAATGAAGCCCATGATGGCCTTGGATACCGCCTCGTACTTGCGGTCGTTCTCGACGCCGCCCTTGATGCGATAGCCGTCCATCACCAGGATCCGATCTGCCACATCGACCATTTCCGGCATGTCGGAGGTGATCAGCAGAACGGCCGTACCCTGCCCGGCCAACTCGTGGATCAGATCGTGCAGATAGGCTTTGGTCTTGATGTCGATGCCAACCGATGGCTCGTCGATGATCAACAGCTTGACCCCCGCCGCGATCCATTTCGCGACGGACACCTTTTGCTGATTGCCGCCCGAAAGGTTGCCGATGGTCTGATAGACGGACGGCGTCTTAAGCTCCAGCCGCCGCAACACCGGACCAACCTCTGCGTTGACCGTGCTGTCGCGCAAAAAGCCCAGACGGTTGGCAAGCTTGCGCCAGATCGTGATGCCACCATTCGCGAGCACGGAATGGAGCAAGATCAGGCCCTCTTGCTTGCGATCCTCAGAGACATAGCCGATGCCATGACCGTGCAGCGCCTCGGCCACCGAGGTGATGTGCACGGACTTGCCCGCAACTTTAACCTCGCCGGACAACTGCTTGGAAAGGCCAAGTATTGCTTTGGCCAGCTCGCTGCGTCCAGCGCCCACAAGGCCGTACAGCCCGACAATCTCGCCCGGTCGCACGCTAAGGGCGATGTCACGGTGACCAAGCCCCGACGCATAACCGATGAGTTCCAGATAGGGTGCGGCGTCAGGTTTCGGACGGGGCGCGCGCTTGGTGATCCGCTCTGCCCGGCCGATCATCATTTGCACCACATCACCACGATTGAGTTTGGTCAGATCCGCGGAATCGCACGCGTTGATGCCATCGCGCAAAACGGTCACACGGTCGCAGATATCAAACACCTCTTCCAGCTTGTGGCTGACAAAGCCGATCGCCACCCCATCATCACGCAAGCGGCGCAGGATGCGAAACAGCACGGTGGATTCATTGGGGGTCAGCGAGGCGGTTGGCTCATCCAGCAGCAAGACCTTGGATTGCAGCGACAAGGCCTTGCCGATTTCCACCAGCTGCATCTGTGCGACCGACAGCCGAGACACAGAAGTGCGCGGGTCCACGTCAAGGTCCAGCAGCTTGAGCCATTTCTCCGCCTCGCGATAAATCGCGGTGTAGTCGACCGTCGAAAGTGCCCGCGCCCCCAACCGGTCAAGCATGATGTTTTCGCCCACCGAAAACCGCGTCACAAGGTTGCGTTCCTGGTGCACGACGCCAAGGCCCCCCGCCGCCGCCTGCCTGAGATTGGCAAAGCGTACTGGCACGTCGTTCATCGTGACGGTTCCGGCATCCGGCTGATAGATCCCGGTGATGATCTTGATCAGCGTTGATTTTCCCGCGCCGTTTTCACCCAAGAGCGCATGCACGGACCCCGCTGTCATCGTCATCGACACATCGTTCAGCGCCTTCACGCCGGGAAAGGATTTGCTGACATGGGATACCTGAAGGGCGGTCACGCGACAGCCCCCCGCGCCTGCAGTTTGGCAATGCGCACCTCGCGCAGCCGGTTGATCGCGACGGCCCAAAGGATCAGCGCGCCCAGCACGATCTGCACGACGAACGGGTCGATGTTGAACATCACCAGCCCTTGCGTGATGATCGCAATGATCACGACGCCAAAGAACGTGCCGCCAACGGAAACCCGCCCGCCGCTGAGCACGGCGCCGCCGATGACCGGGGCCGCAAAGGACGAAATCAGCCAGTCGTCGCCAATCGTCGGCTGACCGATCTGTAGCTTGGCCGCCAGCATTACGCCTGCCACCGCCGCCAGAAGACCCGACAGAGCATGCGCCCAGATGATCGTTGCCTTGGGATCGATACCCGACAATTCCGCCGCGTGCGGGTTGCACCCCATTGCCAGAATGTGCCGCCCGATCCGCATCTTGTTGAACAGATACCACATGCCGACGCTGGCAATCACCATTGGCACCACAAGCCATGGCAATGGCCCCAAGACCGATCCGGTGCCAAAGGCCTTGACCACCTCCGGCACGCCGTAGAATGGCTGCGCCTCGGTGATGCCAAGGTTGATGCCCTTGAAAATCTGCAGTCCCGCAAGGGTGATGATAAAGGCCGAAATCATCGTGCGCGCGATGATGTATCCGCTGGCCATGCCTGCCGCCACGCCGATGCCAAGCGCAAAGGCCAGCGCGATGGGCACGGGCACGCCAAAGCGTTCGATCACACCGACAAAGCTGATCGCGACCAGCCCGCCGATGGAGCCCAAGGCAAGGTTCATCTGGCCAAGGCCGATGATCACCAACTGACCCAGCGCAATGACCATGTTCACCGAGATCGCCGAAAGCAGCACAAAGATGTTGAAAGACGACAGGAATGCAGGCTGAAAGATGCTGATCCCAACGACGGCGATCAGACTGACAATGCCCGGACCGATCCAGTCATTGTCAAAGGCGCGCGTCATGGCGCTGTCGGTTGTCATCGTGCCGGCCATCAGATCATCCCCCGCGATTTCAGGAATACCTGCCGGGCGCGGTCTGCCAGAACGGCCACCAGCAACATGATGCCAAGGCTGGCAAGGATCCAGAACTCGCCCACGCGCATGAGTAGCAGGCCAGAGGTCATCAAGTTCACAAAAGCAGCACCCAGCAACGTGCCGGTCACCGACACCCGCCCACCGGACAAAAGCGTGCCACCCAGCACGGGTGCCAGAAAGGCCGGCAGCAACCAGTCCTGCCCCAGATGCCCCGCCATCGACGGGATCGAGGCCCCGGTGCGCGCCGTCACCATCAGCCCGGCGATTGCGGCCAGGGCCCCGGTCAAGATGTGGCAGGCCACAATGATCTGCCCGGTGCGGATCCCCGACAGCTCGGCTGCGCGCGGGTTTGCGCCAGCAGCCAGCATCTGACGGCCGAGCGAGGTCAATTTGTAAAACACCGCAAGGCCCGCGCACACCGTGATCGAAATCAGCAGCAGCGGCGAGATCGTCTTGAAGAATTTCATCTTGCCAAATGCCTGCACTTCGGGCGGCAAGCCGTTGAAGGCGGCGGCTTTGGTCAAAAAGATCATCACGCCGAAAAAGATGCTCATGCTGGCAAGGGTGATGATAAAGCTGTGAACGCCGGATTTCACCACGGTAAAGCCGTTGATAAAGCCAAGGCTGGCCCCGAACAGAACCGCTGTGGGGATCGCAAGAAGGATGGGCACCCCCAAAGTCTGCACCAGCCAGCCGAAGGCCATCGCGCAACAGACGCCAATCGCGCCGACCGAAAGATCGAGGCCCCCGGTGACAATCACCGCCATCATTGCAAGTCCGATCATGGTGTCGATGCCGATCTGACGGCCAATGGTGAACAGGCTGAACGGCGAGGTGAACCCGTCAAGCGTTCCGGCAAACACCAAAAACGTAACGGCGATCAGAACCGCGAGACCAAACTCGTTGCTCAGAAGCAATCGCAACCCACTCGAAGACCGGCCATCTGATGCCGCGCGCTGCAAGGAGGAGTCAGCTTCGGTCGAGACGTGGCTCATGGGTCACTTTGATCTGAAATCGTTGAAGAAAACGTGGCGGCTGCCACGGGGAACAGCCGCCACAATGCCGATTAGACAGGGAGTTTGTCTTACGGGCAAGCCAGGAAGTCTGTGTCCATGCTGGTCTTGAGGTCTTTGGAGATCCCGACCATCGCATTCACATAGGTCGGCGCGCTTGCCGCATCGACGAACACCGTGCCGCTGTCGACGAACTTGGTGGTCAAGGCATTGGACTTCCAAGGCGCGTCGTCTTTCAACGTGCAGCCCGAGCGCAGCTTGTCCAGGACATAGGAGCCAATGAAGCCTTGGCCATAGGGGTTCTGCAGCATGGTTCCGTCGACAAAACCATCCGCAATCGCCTTGATCACAACTTCATCATGGTCGATCCCGACCATCTTGATGCGCTTGTCACCAATTTTGCGCAGCGAGTTTGAGGCGACGACAGCGGGAACCCAGGCGGTGGTGACAATGCCATCAACCTCAGCCGCATTTGCCGCAAGATAGGCGTTGATCTTTTCTTCCGCCGGCTGCGGCGCGTCGATATCGGCAATGACCTGAACCACGGTTACAGCGCCATTGGTTTCATCAGCGGCCCTTTGGACGGCGTCGATGCGAAGCTGCGTATTCGGGTCAACCAGGAACCCGGTGAAGTGCGCGATGCGGCCTTTGCCACCCATGACGCGGATCAATTCTTTGGTGCCCAGATAGGCCGAATTGCCGGTGTCCGTGCCCAGGCAGAACAGCGCAGGCGACGGGTCCTTCAGGCAACCGGCGGTCGCAATGACCTGACCGCCATTATCAACCAGTTCCTGGGCAACCGATGTGGTGCCGACGGCATCACCGGGGAAAATCAGGAACGAGTTGTAGCCCTGCGTCAACAGGCTTTCCAACAACTGGCTTTGCAGGCTCAGTTCCCATTTGGCCGGAACGCGGTAGTCACCGGCGCCAAGATTAAACTCTTTCATGGCATCCATGCCTGCTTGCTCCCAAGCGGCGAAATAAGGGTGTGGGCCGCCCGGAACCAGCGCGACTTTGGTGGCCGGATCAGCGAATGCAGGCGCGGAGACGGCAGTGCACAGCAGCAGCGCTGCGGCCGCTTTCGATATCAACTTCATGCGGATTCCTCCCGAGGACAGGCCGTTTTCGGCGTGATTCCAATACTAATATATTGGTTATCTAAAGCAACAGTTTTCTTTCCCTCTTTGCCGCCCGCCAAAAGCCTTGAAGATGCAACCCGTCAGTAGATCGCCAAGGCATCAAACGCGGCCCAATCAAGGGCAGGCACACCACGCAAAAGGGCCGCGTTGCGGGTCAGACTGCCGGCCTTGGCCGACCCGATCAGCACTGACGCGACGGCCGGGTGACCCAGAACGAACCGCATCGCGGCAGCGGGCAAAGTGGTGCCTTGCCGCGTTGCCTCGGCTGCCATCGCGTTCACGCGTGCAATAACATCGGCACTTGCGGGACCGTAATCGTGATGTGCCCCGGGCACCGCCCCGGTCGCCAGAATGCCCGAGTTGAACACACCCCCGATCACCACCCCGATTCCTGCAGCCAGACATTTCGGCATGACGTCGGCAGCACCAGTGCGATCCAGCAGCGTGTAGCGTCCGGCCAGCAGCAGGCAGTCGATCCGGGCGCGGTCGATGACATTCAGCACCGCCGCCACTTCGTTGACGCCAAGCCCATAGGCCGCAATCGCACCTTGCGACTTCAGTTGATCCAGCGCCTTCAAACCGCTATCCATGAACGCGGCAAAATGGGCGTCGTACTGCGCGCCCAGACCCTGTCTTTCCAGATCATGCACATAAAGGATGTCGATCTTGTTCAGACCCAGCCGGGCCAGACTGAACTCGTACGAGCGCATGATCGCGTCATAGGAATAGTCGAAATCCACCGTGAACGACAGCGGATCCACAAAGCCGCGGTCGGGCACCTGATCTTTCGGCACCGCGCGCAACAGTTTGCCAACCTTGGTCGACAGCACATAGCCCGACTTGTCGCGCAGAAAGTCGCCCAGACGGCGCTCTGACAAGCCATGGCCATAGTAGGGCGCGGTATCGAAGTATCGCATGCCTTCATCCCAAGCGGCTTGCATCGCCACCGTTGCCGCCTCGTACCCGATCGCGCGATAAAGCCCGCCAATCCCCGCAGCGCCAAACCCCAGTTCGCCAAGCTGCAATCCTGTCGTGCCAAGGGCGCGGGTCATCGTCTAATCCTTCAGATTGCTGCAGCAAGCCGCGTCTGTGCTGCGGGCAGAACGCCCAAGTTGCGGATATCAGTCAAGGCGGCGTCCAACGCAGACGCAAGGCCAGCGCCTTGGCCCGTCCCGAACACCGGAGCAAATCCGACAAAGGCGCGCACGGTGTCCGCCACCGAAACATGCGGCCCCGGCAGGCCAGGCCATCCCTGCAATTGCGGGTCAGACAGCGGCATCGCCGCTCCCGCCTCATCCGCGCCTTGGCAAGATCTGATCCAGGCCGCCAAAGCAAAGCCGAGCAACGGAGCGGGACGGCCCATCGCGATCAACATGCGCAAAGGGGTGATGATGCGCTGTGGCACCTTGAGGCTGGCATCCGTCGCGATCTGTTCCGTCTTGTGGTGCAAGGCCGTATTGTCAAAGCGGGCCAGCAGCCGCGCGGTGTAGCCTGCAACGTCGATGCCCGGTGCAATCACCGGCGCCACCTCGGCCCAATAAGCGATGATGAAGGCCCGGATCACCGGATTGCCGATGGCCTGGGCAACCGTCGCATGACCTGAAACCCGCCCCATCGCCGCAATTGTCGAATGCGCACCGTTCAGCAGCCGCAGCTTCATCTCCTCAAAGGGGGCCACATCGGCGGCAAATTCGACACCAGAGCGTTCCCATTCCGGGCGACCGCTGGGGAAGTGATCCTCGATCACCCATTGAAAGAACGGCTCGGCCAGCACGGGCCACGCGTCGCGCATCCCCAAACGGCCCGCAATCATGGCGCGGTCCGCATCGGTTGTGGCAGGCACGATGCGGTCGACCATGCACGACGGGCAAGCGACCTCACCGGCAATATAGCGGCCAAAATCGGGATCGCGCGCCGCGGCGAATTGGGTCAGAACGCCGCGGAGCAGTCGGCCATTGCCCGGCAGATTATCGCATGACAGCAAGGTGAACGGCCTGATCCCCCCTGCACGCCGCATCGCCAAAGCCTGTGCGACAAAGCCAAGCGCGGTCTGCGGGTTGTGCGGGTGCGCCAGATCATTCTGCACGCCGGGATCATCAAGCCGCAGATCGCCACCGGCAACATTTGCGGTGTAGCCTTTTTCGGTCACCGTCAGCGACACGATCCGCACCGCGGGGTCCGCCATGGCCGCCAGCAGCGCATCCGGAGCTTCGGTTGCTACAAACATTGGCCCTATCGAGCCGATCACCCGCAAGGTCTGCACATCGTTCTCGCGCAGAGCCAGCGTGTAGAGCCCATCTTGCCGGGCCAACGCATCACGGGTGTCGGCACTGCGCAAGGACGCCGCGGCGATGCCCCAGTTCAACGCGCCTGCAGTCAAACAATCATCCGTAAAGACCGCCTGATGCGCACGGTGAAATGCGCCAACCCCCAAATGGACGATGCCACTCCGCACCTTTGTGCGATCATAGCGCGGTCGCTCCACATGATCGGGCAACCGGCCAAGGGTCGCGTTGCCCAGTCGCCTCACAGACGCCCCTCGCGCAATCGGTACGCGTCGCTCGCGGCATCCCAAAGCACCGCACCCTGATCCGCCTGCGGCAAAGTCGAAATCGCATCCCGCACCAGATTGACGGTGCGTAGGTAGTCGGACGCAAGCAAGCTGACCGGCCAGTCCGTACCCATCATGCAGCGTTGCGGTCCGAAAATCCGCAGCACTTCCGCGATGTAGGGTGCAATCTGGTCAGGCGTCCAACTGCTCCAATCGGCTTCGGTCACCATACCTGACAGCTTGCACCACACATGCGGTTGTGCCCCGAAAGGCCGCATCAAGGCAGCCCAGCGGTCAAAGCCGTTCTTGGCAATCTCGGGCTTGGCGATATGGTCGATGACAAAACGCAACCCCGGCAGGGCGCGCACGGTTTCCAGCGCCGCCTCCATCTCACGCGGACGGATCAAGAGGTCGTAGACCAGACCGCGCGCCGCAACCGCGTGCAAACCACGCCGCACATCCGACCGGCACAGCCATCGCGGATCGGCCTCGTCATGCACCTGATGGCGGATGCCCACGAGCCATTTGCCCCCCGGCCCGGCCAGCAAGGCATCCAGCACATCGCCCACATCCGGTGCAGTCAGATCGACCCACGCCACCACACCGGAAACGAAATCCGTGGTGTCGGCCAGCGCCAAAAACGCGCGGGACTCATCGAGGCTGGACCAGGTTTGCACCAGCACGGTCTTTTGCACACCGGCTGGTTCCAATGACGGGCGCATATCCTGCGGTGCAAACACGCGCCGGATCGGCAGCACAGGCCCCGACATCCAAGGATAGTCGCCCTGCTCAGGGTCCCAGAAGTGATGATGAGAGTCGATCGCAGGTATCATGTTCAATCCATATGAAAGACGTTTTCCATGAACGCCCACCACTCACCGGGCTTGCGGGTCGCCAACGGAACCTGACAGGGTTCGCATTCGCGCCACCAGGCTTGCGTGTCGGCATCTGCCCCGATTGCACGCCCGGACGCCTCAAAGTCGTCGCCATGGTATTCGAACGTCCCAAACAGCAGATTTTCCGGCTCTTTCAGATAGATGTCAAAGTTGCGCCAGCCGTTGCGCTGCATGGCGTCAAGAACGCCCGGCCAAACCGCCGCATGCAGCCGCTTGTAATCTGCAACACGGGTTGCTTTCAGCCCGATGACCATTCCGAACCGCTTAGTCAAACTGCAGCCCCCCGTTTACATCAATGACCTCGCCGGTAATGAACCCTGCCAAAGGCGAAGCAAGGAACATGACGGCATGTGCTACTTCTTCAGGTTCACAAAACCGCCCCACCGGAATGAGTGCAAGTTGCGCCTGACGCTGCGCCTCGCTCAGTTGTTCGGAAATCATTGCCGACATCACATAGGCGGGTGCCACCGCATTGGACGTAACACCGTCACCCGCCACTTCGCGGGCAATGGAATAGGTCAGACCGATCATCGCCGTCTTCGACACCGAATAGGCCGTGCCCGCCGTAAGCCCGCCGCATTTGGCGGCATAAGACGACATGTTGATCACCCTGCCCCAGCGCGCAGCGCGCATTCCCGGCAGGAACGCCTTCGCCAGAAGAAACGCAGCATCGACGTTGACGCTGTGCACCCGGTGCCATTCCTGCAACGAGGTCGCCGCAATCTTTTCAAAGTTCAGGATGCCCGCGTTATTGACTAGAATGTCGATGCGCCCAAACCGGGCCAGCACATCAGCGGCCATCGCCGACACAGCCTGCGCATCGGCAAGATCAACAATGACAGCGTGCCCGCCCAGTTCGTCCGCCAAAGCCTGTGTCAGCACCGTCGCCATGTCGACCAAGACAACCTGAGCCCCTTGGGCAACCAAAGCCTTCGCGATGGCCGCACCAATCGCCCCGGCAGCTCCGGTGATCACGGCTGTCTTCCCGCGCAGTGTCATCCTTGAATTCGCCTTTCACCTGCGCTCGGCACCCTGAACTTCACACCCAATCCACCCGTCGGCCCTGCCACAGGGCGCGCAGCTTGCGCCGCAAAGCCCTTGACCGCCTGAACAAGCCCAAATCGAGAATCGGAAAGATTGCGACGTCACGGGCTTGCTATCTAACCAATATATTGGTATTTTCAACCTGTCAACGCTCGCGCCCAGGACTTGCCGGCACTCGCGAAGCGATAGCCAGACCATGGTTGCGTGCGTTGCAAAGAAAATTGTCTGCGGCTAGTCGCTGGCTCAAGAAACAAGGCAAAACAGATGGCCCGACCCCGAAAAAAAGACCCCGCCGCAGAAGACAACTCCGATTCCGGCATATTGGGCCTTCCTGATCATCTGATTGATCTGATTGACCCGGCAATGCCAAAGACTGCGCAGGTCTACAGCATCATGCGGCGGGCGATTGTTAATCTGCATCTGGCACCGGGCAGCAACGTTAACGAAAAGCTGATCTGCGACCAGTTGGGCATCTCGCGCACGCCGCTGCGCGAGGCGATCTTGCAGTTGCAATCCGAGAACCTGGTGTCGGTGGTTCCCAACTCAGGCACCTATGTCTCCAAGATCGACTTGCAGTCGGTGTTTGACGGCCAGTTGATCCGCGAAGCGCTGGAACTGAAAGTGGTGCGCCTCGCAGCCAACCGCATGACCCCGCAATTCGAACGCGCGCTGGATTTCAACATGCATCAGCAAAAGCGAATGGCGGCGGATGTCGACTATGATGAATTCTACATTTTGGACGAGGCATTTCACGCCATGATCTGCGAATTCGGCGCCTCGGCATACATCTGGAAGATCATCAACGGTGCCAAGGCCCAGTTGGACCGGGTGCGCCGGATGTCTTATCCGCTGGTCAGCCATCTGGATGTCGTGTTGAACGAACACATGGCAGTGGTGGACGGGCTGAAACAACGCGACCCCGAGGCGTCGGCTGCTGCAATGAAGGTGCATGTCGACCGGGTCTTTACCATGATCCGGCGCCTGATCGTCGAGCGGCGGGACTACTTCGCCGCCGATGCGGGTGAGGTCCTTGATGGCTATGTGAACGGTCGCTGATCGGATGGCGCGCGCCAAAATCGCCTGTATCGGCGAATGCATGATCGAGCTTGGCCAGCTTGATCTGGACGGTGGTACCGCGCGCATCGGCTTTGCAGGTGATACCCTGAATACGGCCATTTACCTCGCGCGACTGGGGTGTGATGTCAGCTATGTCACCAATCTTGGGACGGACGCGTTCTCGACTCAGATGCTGTCGGGAATTGAGGCCGAGGCGATCAACTGTCGGCTGATCGGGCGCCATGACGCCCGCCTGCCCGGCATCTACACAATTGAAACCGACCCGCGTGGTGAGCGGTCCTTCCGTTACTGGCGCGAAGCTTCCGCCGCGCGGACGCTGTTTTCCGGTGTTGGCGCCAACCTCGCCGATCTTGCGGATTTCGATGTGATCTATCTGTCGGGCATCACTCTGGCCATCCTGTCGACAGACATCCGTGCCGCGCTGACTGCAAAGGCAAAAGCGTTGAAAGACCTCGGCAGGCAGGTCGTGTTTGATACCAATTACCGGCCTCGGCTATGGCCGGACGAACCGACGGCAAGGGCAAGTTTTGACGCGATGTGGGGGGCGACAAGTCTTGCCCTGCCGTCCTATGACGATGAAGAGCGGCTATATCCCGGATTTTCGGCGCAGCAGGTAATCGAGCGCATCGCGGCACTGGGCCCGCTCGAGATTGTCCAAAAGAATGGCGCACGGGGGCCAATGATCCGGTTCGACGGCAAGATCGTGCAAGGTGCCTTGGCGGCGGCAGACGGTGTTGTTGATACCTCGGGCGCGGGCGACAGTTTCAATGCGGGCTATCTTGCCGCACGGTTGCATGGAGCGCCGCCCGAGCAGGCCGCAGAAGCAGGGCACAGGCTAGCCTCAGCGGTCATCAAGCATCATGGGGCGGTGATCCCGCGCGCGGCGATGCCCGGACTCTGATACGGCCGCCCCGAGTCGGGGATCATTTAGTCTATTATATTCAATATTTTATGACCCTAAACTCAAGTAAATCTTAGCACTTTCACCCTCAAACACGATCACCGGCATCAAACAAATGTAGTCATCCGGGGTCTGCGGCAAGCGCGCTGTCGTCGCGGCCCTGCCGGCCAACATGCCCGGCGCACAATCGTTGTCGCGGATGTTGGCCCTGTGCACCGCGGGGCCGACCAAAATGCCGCGTGTTTCAGCCAAGATGTGCCGTTTGCGTCCTTTGATGTTCTTGTCGGTGTCGTATCCACCGGGGGCCGCCGGCCTGCGTGGTTTTGACGCAGTGGCGACCGATTACGCCATCGTTTTGGGGCGTGCCTGTCTGCGGCCGCGCACGGGGCCACAACCTGCCGCCACGGTCCCGTCGCCGACCTGCCACGGCGCGCGGGCACAGCGAGCCTCGGTGCCAGCGCCGGCCATTCCCCATCTGTCTGATCGCTTGAAAATCGCGACGCGTTGCGGGCAAGCTTCGCCCGGGTGATATCGGCCCACATAGGCCTCTGATCCAATGCCTCATAGCACCAAAAAAGTCTTATCGCATAGATTTACATAAATTTATTTTCTAGGCACACCCCGAGGACCTGTCGCGCAGGGCTTTGCGTCAGCAGACCGCCGCCAGACAATCTCGATTACTCGACCCCCATCACCAGACCCTCGATGTCATGCTTTTGGGTGATCGGCTCCAGCTTGTCGACGACGCGGCACACCAAATGATCCCGAACGACCGCCGGCAAGGCATCGTAGTAGCCTTGCGTCACCATCATGTCGTGAAGCGCTGCATGGCCCGCACCGGGCGCATCAATGCCCAGAACCATCACCGGGCGCGCAATCGGCGACCCATGCGCCGTGCCTCGGTGCATCGTCAGCGCCGAACGGCAGGAAACGTCTCCGATCTGCGGGAACTTTTTCACAGCTTTTGCTGCAAACTCGGGCCACGCATTCTTTGGCGGAAACATTTCGTGATTCCATGATCGGCCATCGTGCCATTGCGTTCCGGGGGCGATCTCGAACGGGCCCATATCAAAGGTCACATCGACACCCGTCAGATTAAAGGCCAACGAGGTGATCCGCCGGTCGTTGTAAGTGTCAGGTGGTGATGGAAAGTCCCTGTGCCATGGCTGGGCCTTGGCCCCCTGGAAGGGGGTGTCGAAACCGATCTCGACAATTTCAAAGTCAGGGCCACAGACCGACCGCGCCATTCCCACGATCCAAGGGTGCGAGGCAAGGTCGGCAAAGCCACCAAAATCCTCCGGGTGAATCTCGACATACCATCGCCTCGGACCGCGCCCGACCGCACCTCGGGGTCGCTGGATCGCGGCCCAAAAAGCCGTCATCATGTCCTCGCGCATCGCCGCGACCCAATCACGAGAAAAGACCGCTTTGCGCCCGACAATTCCGTCGCGGTAAAGCGTGGCAACATCATCGGAAAGCATGGCCTGCGCAGCCTCGACCGATGACACGTCTTCCATGTTTACCTCTTGAACGTTTGGCGGCGCGCTCTTGTCGTCCGCCGCAAAGCTTTCACACTTTCTGGTTTGAAACAATCATGGTCCTGTCACGGTGGTCCCGTCCGACATTCCGCCGTTGCCTGATTTGGACCCCCGCGCGGCCTTTGCAGCGGCGGGTGTCGCAATGGCCAAAGGACCTTGTTTTTTTGTCATGGAGTGACGCCGCGCCGTGAGGATGGCAGGCGCGAGTACGTTTCCCGGACACTGCCAAAACCAGTGCTGTCGGTCCTTTCGAAGAAGGGGCGGATTGCGCATGTGCAAAAGCCGGCACGCCCGAGACAGTCAGATCAGGTGCGACTTTGGCAACGGCCTTTTGAAGGCACCTAATGTGACAGGACCTGACTGAGGAACAGTTTCGTCCGTTCATGTCTGGGCGCCGAAAAGAACTGCTCTGGTGGGGCGACTTCGACGATCTGGCCGTGATCCATGAAAATCACCTTGTCGGCGACGGTTTTGGCAAAACCCATCTCGTGGGTGACGCAGATCATCGTCATGTGGCTTTCGGCCAGTTCCACCATGACATCCAGCACTTCCTTGATCATCTCGGGGTCCAGCGCCGAGGTAGGTTCATCAAACAGCAAGATATGCGGCTCCATGCACAGCGCGCGGGCGATGGCGACGCGTTGCTGCTGGCCACCCGAAAGCTGGCTGGGAAACTTATGCGCCTGTTCGGCAATGCGCACCCGGGCGAGATATTCCATCGCCAGCGCCTCGGTGTCGTGGCGCGACTGTTTGCGCACCCGGCGCGGCGCAAGGGTCAGATTGTCGAGCACGCTCAGATGGGGAAACAGGTTGAACTGCTGGAACACCATGCCAACCTCGCGGCGGACATGTTCGATATTCTTGACCTTGTCGGTCAACTCCACCCCTTCGACAAAGATCTGCCCCGACTGATGCTGTTCCAGCCGGTTGATGCAGCGGATCGCCGTGGACTTACCCGACCCGGAGGGGCCGCAAATGACGACCCGTTCGCCCTTGGCAACGGTTAGCGAGACATCCTTCAACACCTGAAAGTCGCCAAAGAACTTGTTGACGTGGCGCATTTCGATCATCGGCGGTACTGGTTCATCAGGCATGGCGATCCGGAGCTCCAATCATCGGGAAATCCGCATCCGGCGTTCCAGTGCTCTGGAACCGACGGTCAGCGGGTAGCACATGGCGAAATAGATCAGCGCCACCAGACCATAAACAAGGAACGGCTCGAACGTGGCGTTGGCGACGATCTGGCCGGTTCTGGTCAGCTCGTTAAAGCCCACAATCGAGGCCAGCGCCGTGCTTTTCAACAGTTGCACCAGAAAGCCTACCGTCGGCGGCACGGCGATTTTGAACGATTGCGGCAAGATGACATAGCGCATCTGGGTCAGGAAATTCATTCCCAGCGAGCAACTGGCATCCCATTGCCCGCGTGGGATCGCATCAACGCAACCACGCCAGATCTCGGCCAGAAAAGCGCTGGCATAAAGCGTCAGGGCAATTCCGGCGGCGGCAAGCGGAGAGATTTCGATGCCGATCATCGGCAGGCCGAAAAACACCAAGAACAGCTGCAACAACAACGGTGTGCCTTGGAACAGCTGGATGAAAAGCGTGGTTGCAAGACCACCGACCCTTGGTGCGCCGTATCGCCAAAGCAGCAGCAACATCGCCCCGACCGTTCCGCCGACAAAGGCAATGGCCGCCAAGAGCAGCGTCCAGCGCGCGGCAAGCAGCAAGAACGGGATGATGTCGGCCAGCGTCAGATTGACCATCAGCGTTTCCCCACGAAAAGCCTGCGCCCGGCCAGAATGAACAGCCAGCGCAGCAGCAGTGCCATGCCCAGATAGATCACGGTCACGGCAAAATACGTCTCGAACGCACGGTAGGTGCGCGACTGGATCAGATCGGCGGCATGGGTCAGATCGGTAACGGCGACCTGTGAAACCACCGCCGATTCCAGCATCGTGATGATGATCTGGCTGACAAGGGCCGGATAAACCACGGCAATTGCCTGCGGCAAGACAATGTAGACAAAGGCGGAGATCGGCGCGATGCCAAGGGCAAAGCCCGCCTCGCGTTGACCCGGCGGCACGGCCTCGATCCCGGCGCGGACAATCTCGATGCCGTAGGCCGTCAGGTTGATGGTCATCGCCAAGGCTGCTGCCTCGAACGCCGACAGCTTGACGCCGATGCTGGGCAGGCCGAAAAAGATGAAGAACAGCTGCACGATGAACGGCGTGTTGCGGATCAGCTCGACATACGCCCCGACCAGCCCGCGCAACCAGCGGCCACCCCACAGGCGCGCCGCAGCGCCACCGATGCTCAGCGCCATGCCAAGTGTTGCTGCGATGGCCGTCAGCCCAACCGTCAGGCCTGCCCCGTGAAGGAGCAGGCCCGTGTTTTGCGAAATCGCACTGAAATCGAACGCGTAGCCCATGAAGGACTTAGAAGCCCTCGACCAAGGGCTGCTTCAGCCACTTGACCGCCAGCGCGTTCAACTGGCCATCGGCCTTCATCGCGATCAGCGCGTCATTCAGCGCCTTTTGCAGCCGGGCCTCGCCCTTTTTGACGGCCATTTGCGACGGCGAGGTCAAGAGCAGGAACTTCTCAACCGGCTCGATCGCCGGGTTTTGCGCAAGGATCGTGGCACCGACATCATTGCCCACAACCATCAGCTGTGCCTGACCCGACAAGAAAGCCGAGATCACGCCGCTATAGTCGCTGTAGCGCTGGATGTCGGCATCCGCCGGAGCAACCTTGGTGACTTCGGTGTCTTCCAGAGTGCCACGGTTCACCGCAATGGTCTTGCCCGACAGGCCTGCCGCATCGGTCACGTCCAGTTCCTTCGGCCCCATCACGGCGATGTAATAGGGCGCGTATGCGTCGGTGTAGTCGACGACCTGCGCGCGCTCGTCGCTGTAGCCGATGCTCAGCAACAGATCGACCTTGCCTTCGGTCAGAAACGGAATGCGGTTCTGCCCTGTGATGCCCACCAGCTCCACCTTCACACCCAGCGCTGCGGCCAGTTTGTCAGCAACTTCGGTATCATAGCCTTCGATCTTCAGGTCAGCATTCAGCGAGGCAAAGGGCGGGAAATCCTCAAAAATCCCGACTTTGATGACGCCGGCTGCCGTGACATCGTCCAGAACATCGGCCTGTGCTGGCATGAATGAGCTGGTCAGAAACGCGGCAGCGATGGCAATGCCAAGACTGGCGCGGCGAGAAATGAAATAAGTCATGCGATCCTCCAAGGGGTTGATTGTGCGCGGTCAAACCCGCGCCGGCGTTTGGTGACGACGCTTGTGGCAAATATTCAATCGTTATGATCCGAAACTCAGTCTGGTCGGCGTCGAGGTAAGCCGGGCGAAACAAGGTTTGGCGTCTATGGTGCGAGATAGCCTTGTTTGGGGCAACATAGCTGCATTCTTGGTCAACTGGCGAATCCGATGTGGTGCTGCGGGTTGCCCGTCCAGCGGATGCCCATCCACGCGACCTTCCGATGTGTGCCGGGGCGCTGGCAAAACACTGCAAACTCGTTTCAGTTTTCCAGTCGTCGCAACCTGTTAGCCCTCACCAAGTTTGCTACGTTCGGCCACAAAAGCTGCGTTTTTCGTTGAAATGGTTTGGATCGATGCATGGATGGCGACGAATTTCTGCGCCAACGATCGGCCACAACCGATGCCACCAGACCCGCGCCGTTTCGTGGCTGACCTCGATACGGCGCTGGTGCACAAGGTCCTGCGCATGTCACAGCGACAGCCGACAGCGTATCTGCATCATCACCGTCAACCGGGTGCTCTCGGGGCTGGCATTGACATTGCCGAGGGGGTTGAGCGGTGTGACATGGCAAAGCTCGGCGGTCCCGTCGCATGGCGCAAACCGGCTTTGCTCTGACATGAGCAAGACCCACGTCCGGATTGGGCGCCGCAGTTTTGGGCGCAAGGAGCCGGAGCCGGCTCGCGTGACGGGGCCCATCACGCGTATGGCAGTCGTGCATGCCAGTCAATCGGCGATTTGACCCAAAGACAAATCGGCTGATGCGTTTTGATGGACTTCGGATTGGATTGATCTGGTCGATGGTCGTATCATACTCGGTAATCACGGATACCTTTGGATTTTCCACCGCTTTGGACCGCCGATGGGCCATCAAGGCCATGCCAAAAGACATCAAGAACTGGCTGTCAGGCCGTCATGTTGAAGGAAGGGTAGCGAACAAATGCGGGTCTCAAAAGCAAGAAGGGGCGATCCGCGTTGGTAGACCTCTACGGGCAGTCCCATACCAGCGCGACACTCGCGCAGCGGTCAGGAAGCCCGTCCCAGTTTGGCGGGGTGCGGCTCGTCACGTTGGCAGACGGGGTCGAACGCGGCATGCGGATGCTGGCGTTCAGCACCGGCAGCGGGTTGCGTTTTTCGGTGCTGGTGGATCGGGCGATGGATATCGCCGAGTTATCCCACAATGACCGCGCCATCGGCTGGCATTCACCCACAGGATTTCGCCATCCCGGCCTGCATGAGCCTGAGGGCGAGGACGGACTGGGCTGGGCGCGGTCGTTCTCGGGGTTCCTATCCACCTGCGGGCTGGACCACATCCTGGGCGCTGAGGACGTCCCTGCGCTGAACTACAACTACCCGCGCAAAACCACGGTTCGCCATGGGCTGCACGGCCGGATCGGGGCAATCCCCGCACGGCTGACCGGCTATGGCGAGCGGTGGGAGGGCGACCGATGTGTCTTATGGGCCGAAGGCGTGGTGGTTCAGGCTGCCGTCTTTGGCGAAGTGCTGCACCTGCACCGACGGATCGAGGCGGATTTGGGCGGCAACGAGGTGCGCCTGAGCGACCGGGTGGTCAATGCCGGTTTTGCGCTGACCCCGCATATGCTGTTGTATCACGTCAATCTGGGCTATCCGGTTGTCGACGACGGGTCACGCTATCTGGCACCCATCCGTGATGTGGTGTGGGCGTCGCACGAGCCGGGCGGGCTGGACGCGCAAGGGGTCGGTTATCGCCGCTGCCCGGCGCCCCGGACAGGTTTCGCCGAACAAGTGTGGGAGCATGATATGGCGGCAGATGCCGCAGGTCTGGTGCCTGTCGCGGTGGTCAATGACGGGATCGGCTTGGGCATCGAAATCCAGACCCGCAAGGATCAACTTCCTTGTGCTTTGCAGTGGCAGAACTTTCAGGCCGGGCATTATGTGATGGGGGTGGAGCCTTCGACCCACCATGTCAAAGGCAACCTCTTTGCCCGCGAACGCGATGAGATGATCTGGCTCGGGGCGGGTGAGGCGCGCGACTATGCGACCCGTTTTCGGGTGCTGGAGGGGCCCGCAGATATTGCGGCAGCCGAGGCGCGGATCGCGGCCATCGCGACACAGCCCAAGCAAGACTATCCGGTCCCATCGGGGCAGTTTGCACGGCTTGGTGGTACGCAAGGTCGCGCACCACGCCGATGACCATCGCGGATGCGCCGTTTGACCCATGCGCGGCAAACCGTCACCGCACCGGAATGTTCTCGCGCAAGATGATCCGGGGCTCGATGTATTTCAGCGTCAGAAACGGTGCCGCCGACGCGATGGAACCCAACAGCCGGATCACCGACTGCTCGCCCGTCAGACGCGCGTTCTGGTCGATCACCACATCAATCAAGTCCCGCGCCAGAAAGTCGCGCGTGTGGTCCGTCAGGTCGTGAAAGATGACATATGGGCGTGGTCGGCCCATTTCCGCGACCGCCCGCGCGATGCCCGACCGCCCTGCCCCGACGCAGTAGACCCCCACCACATCCAGCTCGTGACGCAACAGCCTTTGCGCCGCAACATATGAAGTGGAATTGTCTTCGTCCGTCTCGATCGCCGGCAAAAGACGCAAACCGGGAAAATGCTCGGTGATGACGGCGCGAAACCCGTATTCGCGTTCCTCGTGGCCGTGATAGGCGCGCGAGCCCAGAAACAGGCACAACGACCCGGTCGCCGCCCCCGCCATGCGTCCCATCACCAGCCCCGCCGTGCGACCGGCCACCCGGTTATCAACACCCACATAGGCAGAGCGCGGCGTCTGCAGCACATCAGACGCGATGGTGATCACCCGTACACCCGCATCCGACAATTGCCGGATCGCATTGCGGGTCATCGGATGGTCCACCGTGATCAACCCGACGCCACTGGTTTGCAGCGCGGTTTTCTCAACCGCCCTGACCAGTGCCTGGGGCGACTGGCCGTCCACCGAATGAATGGTACAGGATGCAACCAGCGGCAGATGGGCCGCAAAGTCCCGGATGGTTTCTGCCAGATTGTGCATAAATTCGCTGCGCCCAAAGGGGATAAAGAATTCCAGATGGGCCGGGCGGGACGGCAAGGTGACCTTGTCTTCGGTGGGCAGATAGCCAAGCGCCTTGGCGGCTGTATAGACCCGCTGACGGTTGACAGCCGACACGCCCCCGCGCCCGTTCAGCACACGGTCCACCGTCGCGGTGGAGACGTCTGCACCCGCCGCGATGTCCCTGATCGTCGCTTTGCGCATGCGGTGCCTGCTGCGGCTGGTCTGACCCGGGCTTTGCCGGGTCTGACGGCAATGGCATGACGCTAGCACATCAGTTTGCGTCATGAAATGCACAATGCAATCGCAGCAGGAGGAGCACAGAAATATTCTCAAAAGACTTCCGTACTACGCTGTTATTATTGTATATTTCAGGATCATTAAGACGCACTATCTGAACTTTTGTGACGCCTGTGGCGCTTTGCTGCGGACGGTGTTGATGTGATCTGATGGGAATTTGGTTTGCCTCTTGCACGCGCGCGCTTCACCACTGTCGAGGTGGAAAGTCACCGTTGGTGCGGCGGGAGGTCGCACCGTGATCAGCCGTTTTCAAGACCCAAGACTTGCGCCGCGCCATGGCTGCGAAACCGCATAACACCGCAAAGCGGGCCGATTAGCCCGGAAATGGTCAAAGGAGGAGACCACGATGCTCAGAAGGACATTTTTTGGCCTGACGACGGCAATCATTGCTGTCGCGGCAACAAGTTCGATCGCGTTGGCCGAGGGCAAGACATTTTACTGGATCTCGCATGGCTCACCAGCCGATCCGGTCTGGACCTACTTCCTCGATGGGGCAAATCGCTGGGCGGCCGATACCGGCAACACGGTCAACACCTCGTTCCATTCTGGCGACGTGCCCTCGCACCAAGAGGCCGTGCGGGCTGCGATTGCATCGGGCGCGGACGGGATCGTGACGTCCAGCCCCGACCCCGGCAGCCTTGTCGAGGTCGCAGCCGAGGCGAACGCGGCTGGCATTCCGATCATCAACATGAACACACCCGATCCGACCGCCAGCTTTGACGCCTATGTCGGCGCCGATCTTGGTGTTGTGGGCGCGGGCTGGGCGCAGTACCTCGTCGACAAGGGCCTTGTAAAATCGGGCGACTTTGTCTGGATGCCGGTCGAGGTCCCCGGCGCCACCTACGGCGTGCAAGAAGAGGCCGGGATCGCAACGGTGTTCGAGCCATTGAACATCACGTGGGAGGTAACCGATGCCACGCTGGACCAGGCCGAGATCATCACAAGGATGTCGGACTACATGACAGCCAACCGAACCAAGGTGAACGCGATCATCGGTCTGGGTGATCTGGTCACCGGCTCCATCGCGCGGGTGTTCGATCAGGTCGGCATCAAGCCGGGCGAGATCCCCGTCGTCGGCTGGGGCAATTCACTTGATACCACGCAACAGGTCCTGAACGGCTATGTGAACGCGGCGCAATGGCAGGACCCGCAGGCGACAAGCTATGTGGCGCTGTCACTGGCGGCAATGCAGGCGGGCGGCACACCAGCAGCATTCGATGTCATCACTGGTGCGCTTTATGAAAAAGACACCGCGCAGGTCTATGACGACATCATGAGCGGCAAGTAACCCTTGAGGCGCGGCGGCCCCCTCGGTCGCCGCGCATCGGACCTGATCCTCGCGCAAAGAGCATCCCTTGGAACCCCAAAGCCTTGTAAAGCGGCTCTTTGCCCGCCCCGAAGCAGGTCCGGCCATTCTGCTATTGCTGGAAATCATCGTCTTTACGGCCATCAATCCGGCGTTCCTTTCGGTGCTGAACATCTCCAACACGCTGGCCTTTACGGTCGAGCTGGGCCTGATCGCACTGGCGATGACGCTGTTGATGACGGCGGGCGAGTTCGATCTGTCGGTGGGGGCGGTGTTCGGGCTGACCCCGGTGGTGATGTGGGCGCTGTTCAATTCGGGGGCCACGTCGCTGGAAGTCGCGTTCGTGATCGCCATCGCGCTTGCCGCATTGATCGGGATCGTCAACGGCTGGTTCGTCACCGCGCTGAAAATCCCGTCCTTTCTGGTTACGCTGGGCATGCTGCTGGTGGCCCGCGGAACCGCGCTTTACATCACCGACGGCTTTCCCCAGCGCACCTGGAGTGCGGAGGGTCAGTGGCTCGCCTCGGCTCTGGTGGGTGATGTCCAGCTGGGCCCGCTCAGGCTGTACATGTCGCTGTTCTGGTTCGTCGCGGTTGCCGTCGTCCTGCATTACGTCCTGACCGGAACGCGCGTGGGCAACTGGATCCAGGCGACCGGTGGCAATGCCAACGCGGCCCGTGCGCGTGGGGTGAACGTGGCCCGCACCAAGATCGCCTTGTTTGTCCTAAGCGCAACGCTTTCGGCGCTGGCAGGCATCATCAGCTCGATCCGCACCTCGGCGGCCAATCCCAATTCCGGCACCGGCTATGAATTGGAGGTCATCGCCATGGTGGTGATTGGCGGCACGTCCCTGCTGGGCGGGCGCGGCACCATCATCGGCACCGTTCTGGGCATCTTTATCCTGCGGTTGATGCGCAACGGCATCGTGATGATCGGGGTGCCGGGCCTGGCCTACAACATCTTTATCGGCGCGATCATCCTTGGCATGATGGCGCTGCATTCGTGGCTGGAACGCCGCCATCATTCGGGGGAATGACAGATGGCCGAAGAACTGGTGCGGATGGTCAATATCAGCAAGTCTTACGGGCGCGTGCAGGCCTTGCGCAATGTCAGCCTGACCGTCCACAAGGGCGAGATCGTCGGACTTCTGGGCGACAACGGTGCCGGTAAATCCACCATGATCAAGGTGTTGTCCGGTGCTGTTCGCGCAACCAGCGGCGATATCTACATCGGCGGGCGCAAGGTCGAGATGAACTCAACCACGGATGCAATCAACAACGGGATCGAGACGATCTATCAAGATTCCGCCCTGGTGACGCAACTCTCTATCGCGCGAAACATCTTTCTGGGGCGCGAGCCGACCAAGGGGATCTTGGGTCATCTGGACCACGCCGCAATGGCCACCGCGACATCCGCCTTGCTGCGTCAGGTCGGTATCACCAAGAACATCCCGCCCACGACACCGATTTCCGCCCTGTCTGGCGGCGAGCGGCAAGCGGTCGCCATCGCGCGGGCGATGCATTTCGACAGTGACATCATCATCCTGGATGAGCCCACCAACAATCTGGGCGTCGCCGAGACCCAAGGGGTATTGAACTTTGTCCGCCAGGCGCGTGATTCCGGGCATTCGTGCATCTTTATCGCGCACAACATCCATCACGTCTTTCAGGTCGTGGACCGGATCGTGGTGATGCGGCTGGGTACCGTGGTGGCCGACAACATCGACCCCAAGACCACAACGGTCGAAGACGTGGAGCGGGTGATCACCGGCATGGAACACGCCTGAGATGGCACGCACAAAGCCCCTGATCCTGTCTGCCCCGGACCCGCGCAGCATCGACATGATCTTTACCGGTACGGCCAAGGCCGCGCTCTATCACCGCTACCGCATCGTCGAGGTTGCGACGGACGGGTTGAGTGCCCTGCCCGACGCGACACTGGCCGAGGTGCGCTATGTCCTCGGCCAGCCGCCGATCCCTGCGGAGTTGCTGGCACGCATGCCCGCGCTGAAGGCGGTTCTGAACGTCGAAAGCAACCTCTATGCCAACATGCCCTACGACATCTTGTTCCAGCGCGGCATCCACACGCTGACGACAGGCGCGGTCTTTGCCGAACCCGTGGCCGAAATCGGACTTGCCTTTGTGCTCAACCTCTTGCGCGACGTTGTGGATGCGGACATTGCGTTCCGGACCGGCCACGAGTTGTGGGGATTTGCAGGAAATCACCGCGCGCGGCTGCTGACCGGGGCCGATGTCGGGATGATCGGATTTGGCGATCTGGGCCGGGCGGTTGCGCGCGTGCTGGAAGGGTTCCGCCCCCGGATCAAGGTCTATGACCCTTGGTTGCCGCCCTCGGTCATCCGTGATCATCGCGCGACCCCGGCAAGCCTCGACGAGGTTCTGTCCAGTTCGGACGTGGTGTTTTGCGTCGCCTCGGTGACGGGTGAAAACGAAGGCTTTCTTGACGCCGCGCATTTCGCCCAGATGAAACCGGGGGCCGCGTTCATCTTGCTCAGCCGTGCGGGTGTGGTCAACTTTGACGATCTGATCGCGGCCGTCCGGTCTGGCCATATTCTCGCGGCAAGCGATGTGTTTCCCGAAGAGCCATTGCCGCTGGATCACCCGGTGCGGGGATTGAAGGGGTTCTTGCGGTCAGCCCACCGCGCGGGAGCGCTGGACATCGCGCTGAAACGCATGGGCGACATGGTGCTGGAGGACATGGACCTGATGGACCGCGATCTGCCGCCGATCCGGTGCAAGCGGGCAGAGCGCGAAACGGTCAGCCGGATGCGGTCAAAGCCCGTCGCAACGACCTGACATGCCGGTTTTGGCAGGCACATCCGAACTGGTCTCGGTCTGCCAGCGTGACGGCAGCCTCAGATTGCGCCATCCCATCCACGGCGGATATGGGTGAAGCCTTCTCGGTAGACCGCCTCCGGGGTTTCGGCAAAATCGCGCCAGACCCTGGTTGCCGCCGCAAGGGCAGGCAGCCCGCGGCCAAAAGCCTCGATCGTCAGCCAACCGTCATAGCCTGACCTGCGGATCGCGCCGAATGTCTCGGCCCAAGGGATGTTGCCCCGTCCCGGCACGCCCCGGTCATTCTCGGATAGATGCACATGCACGATGTGGCGCAGGTTGTCGGTAAAGGCGGCAATCGGGTCTTTCTCTTCGATATTGCTGTGAAACGTATCATACATCGCCCGGATGTTGGGGTGGCCGACCGCGTCGATGTGGGCGCTGAGGTCGGCCATCGTGTTCACAAGATAGCATTCGAACCGGTTCAGCGCCTCCAGCCCGATGGTGATGCCACGCGTGGCCGCATGATCGCCGATCGCCCGCTGTGAGGCGATGGAATGCGCAAACTCCGCCGCCGTGGGACCTGCGCCAGAGAAATGGCCAAGCGTCGAATGCAGCGGTCCGGACAGGGTTTTCGCCCCCAAAGCCTGCGCGCAATCAATCACCTGCCGCATATGCGCCACGCCCGCCGCCCGTGCCGCCGCATCCCCGATCAGGTTCATCGCCGGATCGCCCATCGCAGCAACCGCCGTCCGCGTCAGACCGATCTTGTCCAAGAGATCGCCCAGACGTGTGTAATGCGCGGTTTCGCCCTCAAAGATCGGCACCTCGACGCCATCAAACCCGGCCGCCTTGATGTCGCGCAAGAGGGCCTCGTGGTCAGCGGTCACATGGGTCGTCCAGAGGAGCATGCACATGCCGATCTGCATCTTCAGATCCCCATCAGCCGCTTGAGCAGCGCCGTATCCGTGCCGCCACCGGCAAAGTCATCAAACGCCCGCTCGGTCACCCGGATGATGTGATTGTTGATGAACGGCGCCCCTTCGGCGGCCCCGTCCTCGGGGTGCTTGAGACAGCACTCCCATTCCATCACGGCCCAGCGGTCATAGCCATACTCGGCCAGCTTTGAGAAAATCCCTACGAAATCCACCTGCCCGTCGCCCAGACTGCGGAACCGCGCGGCGCGTTTCATCCACGGCTGATAGCCGGAATAGACCCCCTGTCGCCCGGTCGGATTGAACTCGGCATCTTTCACATGAAAGGCCGCGATCCGGCTGTGATAGATGTCGATAAACTCAAGATAATCCAACTGTTGCAGCAAGAAATGCGAGGGGTCGTAGTTGATGGTGCATCTTTTGTGCCCGCCGACGGCATCGAGGAACATCTCGAACGTCGCGCCGTCAAAGACGTCCTCGCCGGGATGGATTTCATAGGCAAGATCGACACCGGCGTCCTCATAGGCATCAAGGATTGGGCGCCAGCGGCGGCCAAGCTCGGCAAAGGCCTCGTCGACCAGGCCGGGCGGACGCTGCGGCCACGGGTAAAGGTAGGGAAACGCCAGCGAGCCGGTAAAGCTGACCGATGCCAAAAGCCCTAGGTTGTGCGACGCTTTGGCCGCCAGATGCATCTGCTCGACCGCCCAGGCCTGCCGCGCCTTGGGATTGCCGTGCACCGAGGCGGGCGCAAAGCCGTCGAACATTGCGTCATAGACCGGATTGACCGCCACCAACTGGCCCTGCAAATGGGTGGAAAGCTCGGTGATCTCGACCCCGGCCCCGGCGCAGACACCCTTGATCTCGTCGCAATAGGTTTTCGATGTGGCGGCCTTTTTCAGATCAAACAACCGTATGTCCCAGCTTGGGATCTGGATGCCCCGAAACCCCAGATCGCCGGCCCATTTTGCGATCGACGCAAGGCTGTTGTACGGTGCCTGATCGCTTACAAATTGCGCCAGAAATATTCCCGGCCCTTTCATTGTCGTCGCCATCTTGTCCCCCTATTGTGTTGCCGGATCAGGGCCCGCTCACTCATCGGCTCGATGGTTCATCGGATCGGGGGCTGTCGTCAAGCTGGTATTACCAAACAAGCGTGGGCTGGCCGACACTAACGGGCACCAGACGAAGTAAGATCATATCGATTTCAATGCTAAATTGCGATATTCTAACCATTTTTAGGTGTTTTCCGTCTGATCTTGCGCGAGTCAAACCTTTGCGATATTACTGCAGATGGATCATCTGGTCTAACCAGATTGAGGCAATCAGTTGGCGCTCCTGATCTTGCATCAGGATGGCCCGAAACCACAAAAGGGGGACAACATGCATCTTTCAACCCATAACTGGATGCGGGCCGAGCCGCTGGACGTGACGCTGCGGCGGATCAAGAAATACGGCTACGAATCCATCGAAATCTCGGGCGAGCCGCAGCAATACAAGGTCAAGGAAACCCGCGCCCTCTTGAAAGAGCATGGCATCCGCTGCTGGGGTGCCGTGACCCTGACGCTGGGGGAGCGCAACCTTGCCGCCAAGGACGAAGGCCAGCGGGCGCGGTCTGTCGATTACGTGAAATCGGTGCTGACGATGGTGTCGGAACTTGAGGGCGAAATCATCACTCTGGTGCCCACCACGGTGGGCAAGGTGGTGCCCGATGCGACCGAGGAAGAAGAATGGAAATGGGTGGTGGACGCCACCCGCGAATGCTTTGCCCATGCGCAAAAGGTCGGCGTCAAGGTCGCGATTGAACCGTTGAACCGGTTCGAGACCTATTTCTTCAACCGCGCGGCCCAGGCGCTTGCCCTTGCCGATGCGGTTCATCCTGATTGTGGCGTATGCCTTGATGCCTACCACCTGAACATGGAGGAATCGAATATCCATGACGCCATCCGGCTCGCGGGCAAGCGTTTGTTCGATTTCCACGTCGCCGACAACAACCGCTTTGCGGCGGGACTTGGCCATCTGGACTGGAAGGCCATCGTCGCGACGTTGCGCAGCATCGGGTATGACGGCGCGCTGACCAACGAATTCGTGGCCCCGGTCGACCGCACGCCCGCCGCGATCTACCCCGACATGGTGGAGCGCAACCCGGTCGATATCTCGCCCGAGCAGCTGAAATTCATCCAGGATCATGGCTCTTCTGTGCTGACCGAAAAGTTCTACGACGGTCAGATGCGCATCACCGCCGAAACCTTGTTGCCCCTTATCAAATAGCGCAACGGCCCCGGCCTGATCATCGGAGAAAGCGATGCGCATCAAAAGCGTCGAGGCCTGGTGGGTCTCGATCCCCATCGAAACTGCCCGCCAGCATCGCAGCGATTTTGGCACGCTGACGACGTTTGATGCCGCGATTCTGCGGATCGAAACCGAGGACGGTCTGGTCGGCTGGGGCGAGGGCAAGAATGCTGCTGGCAGTGCCGGGCAGTATGGCGCGCTGGTGCATTTGTTGAACCACGAGATCGGCCCGCAACTGATCGGCCGCAATGCCGGCGACATCACCGCGATCTGGGAGATGCTGTATAACGGCGTGCGCGCGGGACAAGCGGCACACGCGGGCCATGCGATGCCGCAGATCGCGCGGCGCGGGCTGACGGTGGCGGCGATCAGCGCGGTCGATATCGCGCTGTGGGATATCCTGGGCAAGCACCTCAACCAGCCGGTCTGGCAATTGCTGGGCGGCCGCAAAGCGGATCGCCTGCCCGCCTATGCCTCGGGGGGCTGGGACAGTGCAACCGAAATCGGCGCGCAGTTACAGTCTTACATCGCGCAGGGTGGCTTTCGCGCCGTGAAAATGCGCGTGGGGTCAATGGACGGCGCGGCCCATGTCTCTGCCGCGCGGGTCAAGGCCGCGCGCGCAGCATTGGGACCGGGGATCGAGATCGCCGTGGATGCGCATGGCACCTATACCGTGGGTGAGGCGAAACGCTTTGCCCATCTTGTGCGCGATTGCGACCTTGCATGGTTCGAGGAACCGGTGATCGCCGACGACAAGCCCGGCATGGCCGAGGTGCGGGCCTTTGCCACCATGCCCATCGCTGCGGGCGAATCCGAGGCCACGCGGTTTGCCTTTCGTGACCTCGCGGTGGGGGCCTGCGTCGACATCCTGCAACCCGATCCGGCGTTTTGCGGCGGCATCTCTGAAACCATGCGGATCGCCGCAATCGCCTCGGCGTTCAACCTGAGGTTTGCACCACATCTTTGGGCGGGCGCGCCGTGCTTTTTTGCAGGCCTGCAAGTCTGCGCAGCCTCCCCCGCCAGCTTTACCGTCGAGTATTCCTGCGGTGCCAATCCGATGATCCACAACCTGATCGAAGGGAGCGTGGCCGTCGCTGACGGCATGGTCGCCATCCCGGATGGACCGGGCCTCGGTTTTGTCCTATCGGAGGCTTTCCTGAAGGCGCATGTAAGGAAAAGTTAGGCGTATGTCCGAAAAGAACCTGCTGCCGGAACTCGCTGCCTTTCTTTATGGCTCCTCCAACGAGGACAATGGCCGCACGCCATCGGAACGCGAGTTGGCCGAACATTTTGGCGTCAGCAGGGGTCAGATCCGCGAGACTCTGGCCATCCTCGAGGCGATGCAGATCGTCGAGCGGCGCGCCAAATCGGGGATATTCCTGACCACCCGCACCGCGTCGGTCGAGGCGCTGGCGCTGTTTGCCAAAGCTGGTCTGCCGCTGGACCCGATCCAGATCTACGAGGCGGTCGAACTGCGCAAGATCCATGAGATCAAAGCCGCCGAACTGGCCAGCCTGCGCGCCACGGACGAGAACTTTGCCCGCCTACGCGAGATCCTTGCACGATCGGAGCAGCGTCTGGCAGGAGGGGAGCCCCTCGCCGAGGAGGACCGGGATTTTCATCTGGAGATCGTGCGCGCCACGCAGAATACCGTGTTTTTCCGGGTCTGCAGCGTCTATTACGCGATGGGCGAGCGCCGCTTGCCGATCTATTTCGCCGACCCCGAGCGCGGCAAACGCAGCCATGCCGAGCATCTGCAGATTTTCGACGCGATCCAAAAGCGGGATGCGAACCTTGCCCAAGCCCTGATGAGCACCCATCTTCAGGGCGTCGAAGGTTATTGGAAGGGCTTGATTACAGGCCATAAAACCTGAAAGGGCGCAATGGTACAGATCTTTTCCACCCATCCGCTGCATCCTGCCGTCACCGCACAGCTGAGGGCCGCTGCTGACTACCGGGTCGCGTCGCAGCCCACAGCCGCCGCCATCCTTGCCGAAGGTCTGGACGCCACCGTGTTGATCGTCCGCGCGCCCATCCCGCCGGAATACTTCGGGAAAGCAAAGGGTTTGCGCGCCGCCATACGCCACGGCGCGGGGCTCGACATGATCCCGATGCAGGCCGCGACCAAGGCGGGCGTTCTGGTGGCCAATGTGCCGGGTGCCAATGCCATGAGCGTGGCCGAGCATGTGATTTTCGCCGCCATCGGCCTCTTGCGGCAGTTTCGCGCCATGGATGCGGCCTTGCGTCAGAAGGGCTGGACCGCCGCGCGCGCCTATTCGGATCAGGGCGGCGATCTGGCGGGGCGGCGTCTGGGCCTCGTGGGCTACGGCAATATCGGCAAGGCGCTCCACCAGATTGCACAGGGCTTTGGCATGCAGGTCGCGGCCAGCACCCGGCGTCCCGACACCCTGCCCGCCGGGGTGCAGGCGCTCAGCCTTGATGATCTTGCGGCCTCATCTGACGTGCTCGTCCTTTGTTGCCCGCTGACCGAGGAAACCCGTGGCGCAATCAGCGCCGCGCGGATCGCGATGATGAGGCCCGGTGCTGTGCTGATCAACGTCGCACGTGGCCCGATTGTGGACACCTCTGCGCTGATTGCCGCCCTGCAGGCACGCAAGATTGCCGGGGCCGCGCTGGATGTTTTCGATACCCAGCCCCTGCCTGCCGACAGCCCGCTTTGGGCGTTGGAAAACGTGATCCTGACCCCGCATATGGCGGGCATCACCGCCGACAGCATGCTGCGGATGGGCGATGTCGCGGCGGATGAGACGCTGCGGGTTCTCAGCGGTGCCTTACCCCTGAATTTCTGCAACCCAGAGGTCGATCCCGCCTATCGCGCGCGGTTTCCAGCCTGATCGAACACCACCACGCGCGCCGCATTCCAGCCCAGACGCACGGTTTCATCCTTGGCGACGCGTTGTGTCACCGGCACCGTCGCGCGCAGCATCCTGTCGGCCACGATCAACGTCACGATCTTTTCAACCCCGTGGTTTTCGACGTCCGTCACGCGCGCGTCGACCGCAGCGCCAGCCTCCAGATGCAGATCCTCGGGCCGCACGCCAAAGATCAGATCGCGTCCTTCCTGGCCGCCCGGGTGATCCAGCGCCAACCCCGCGCCCATCACGGCCTGCCCCGCCTGCAAGCGGCCCGGCAGCAGGTTCATCGCCGGGGTCCCCACAGCGCGCGCCACAAAGGTATTGACCGGATCGTTGTAGATCTCTTGGGGCGTTCCGACCTGCACCAAAGCGCCCTTGTTCATCACGCCGATCCGGTCGCCCATTGACATCGCCTCGACCTGATCATGGGTCACGAACAGGAACGTCTCGCCGAGGTTCATCTGCAGGTCCTTCAACTCGGCCCGCAAGGATTCCCTCAGTTTGGCGTCCAGCGCCGACAAAGGCTCGTCCATCAAGAACCCCGCCGGCGTGCGCACGATGGCGCGACCGATGGACACCCGCTGCATCTCGCCGCCGGACAGCTTGTCGGTCTTGCGGTCGAGCAGATGTTCAATCCGCAGGGTTTTCGATACCCGCGCGATGCGTTCGGCAATCTCGGCGGGGGAGGTCTTGCGGATGGGTGATTTCAGGGGAAATTCAAGGTTCTGGCGCACCGTATAGCGCGGATATAGCGAATATTGCTGCAACACCAGCGCCACATCGCGCTCCGCCGCACCCCAACCGGTGACGTCCTGCCCGTTGATGAACACCTGCCCTACGTTCGGCTTTTCAAGGCCCGCAATCACCCGCAGCATCGTGGTCTTTCCCGCACCGGTTTCGCCAAGCAGCACAAAAAATTGCCCATCGGCGATCTCCAGCGACACATCACGCAGGGCATGCGCCGCGCCGAAAGCCTTGCTGACACCTTTCAGTTCGATATGCGCCATCAGAGGCTGATCCCCAGTGAATTTCCGCTGTCGGTATCAAAGAAATGCGCCCGCGCTGGGTCCGCCCGCACGAATACCCGCGTCCCCGGACCGGGCACAAAGCCCGACCTCGTGCGCGCCCGCAGCGTCTGATCCCCAAGCCGCAGATCAATGATGTCATGCGAACCCAAAGGCTCGATAATATGCGCCTCGGCCTCAATATGGCCGGGCGTCGGTGCCAAGGCAACCTCCAGCGCCTCGGGCCGAATGCCCAGCGTCAGCGATTTGCCCGCCCCACCCGCCGCCTGCAGGCGGTCGATCAGTGCGGCGGGGAACACAAAGCCTGCCGCCGCCCCTGCGATGGTCACCCGCGCCTCACCCGCCCGCCCCGCAACTGACACCTCGGCCACGTTCATCACCGGCGAGCCCACAAACTGCGCTACGAACAGGTTGACCGGATTGGCATAAACCTCTTCGGGCACACCAACCTGCTGCAAGACACCTGCATGCATAACGACAATCCGGTCGGCCAGCGCCATTGCCTCGATCTGGTCATGCGTGACGTAGATGGTGGTCGATCCTTGTTCGACATGCAGGCGTTTCAATTCCACCCGCATCTCTTCGCGCAGTTTGGCATCCAAGGATCCGATGGGTTCATCCATCAACATCGCTTTGGGGTTGCGAACCAAAGCCCGCCCGATGGCGACCCGTTGCAGATCGCCGCCCGACAGCGCCGAGGGCCTGCGTTTCAGCAAGCCGCCGATCTGCAACACCCCCGCGACCCGGCGAACGGTGCGGTCAACTTCGGCCTTGGCCGTGCCCACCGCGCGCAACGGAAAGGCCATGTTCTCATAGACCGTCAGATGCGGATAAAGCGCGAAAGACTGGAACACAAAGGCGATATCGCGGGTTTCGGCCTTGGTATCTTGCACCGGCACCCCGTCGATCAAAATCTCACCTGAATCAATGGTTTCCAACCCGGCAATCGCGCGCAAAGTCGTGGTCTTGCCGCAGCCAGACTGGCCCAGAAACACCACAAATTCGCGATCTTGCACGGTCAGGTTCACGTTATTGATGACGTGAAACGCCCCGAAATGCTTGTTGATATTACGCAACTCGATCTGCGTCATTCCGTGGCCTCGGGCGCGGGGATTTTGGTGGTGATCATAAAGCTGACCAACCCCACGATGATGATGGTCATGCCGTAGCGGTGCAGTACCTCGACCCATGGCTGGCACAGCGCCACGATACCAAGGATCATCACGGTTTGCGCAATCGGGATCAGCCAGCGCTGGTTCAACGCACGAAAGCTCATTTGCGGATCGCCCCGAATGACATGCCGCGCAACAGATGGTTGCGCAGCAGGAAGGTGAAGATTGCCACCGGCAGCAGGAAAAGGAACGTGCCCGCCGCGATCACGGTCCAGTCCGGCAGGCCTGATCCGACCTGACTGGGGATATAGGGGGGTGCTGTCTGCGCGCGCTTGTTGGTCATGATCAGCGCGAACGCGTATTCGTTCCACGCAGTGATGAAGCAGAAAACCGCTGTTGCCGCGATGCCCGTGGCCGCCTCTGGCAGCACGATCTTGAAGAACGCCTGCATCCGGGTGTAGCCGTCGACCAGGGCTGCGTCCTCGTATTCTTTCGGGATCTCGTCGATGAACCCCTTCATCAGCCAGACCGAAAACGAAAGGTTGAACGCGGTGTAAAGAATGATCAGCCCCAGATGGCTGTCGTTCAGGCCGACCACGCGGTACATCAGGTACATCGGGATCGCCACCACCACCGGCGGCAGCATCCGGGTGGACAGGATGAAGAACAGCCAGTCATCCTCGCCCTTCACCTTGAAGCGCGAAAAGCCGTAAGCGGTGATCGTGCCCATGGAAACCGCCAGCACGGTCGAGGTGATCGCGATGATCAGGCTGTTGATGAACCGGCTGGGGTAACCCGAAGGCTGCACCACGCCCTTGCCCGACCGCACCACCTTTTCGCCGCCGTCAAACACCGTCTGCTCCCACCAAGGGGCGGCGTTGTACACCTCGTCCGTGGGGGCGGTGCGCAACTGGCTGCGCTTGGTGAACAGCTTGACGAACGGAGATATCTCGGGTTCGAAAAACACGGTGGGTGGTACTGTGGTGGCCAGGTTGCGCGGTTTGAACGCGGTGGCGGTGATCCAGAAAATCGGGGTCAGGAACACGATCAGGACCAACAGCAGCGTCACCACTGCGGCCCGATGGCGCAACACCTCGCCCGTTGTGCGAACGGCGGCCATCCTAGCGTTCCTTCACTTTATTGAGGTATTTTATGTAGATATTGGTGATCGCCAGCACCATCACCAGCACGATGTAGGCCAGCGCAGAACTCATCCCCGTCTGCCATTCCTGAAACGCCATCTTGTAAAGCCGGATCGAGATCACTTCGGTCGTGGGCTGGCTGGCAAGGATATAGGCAAGATCGAAGGTCTTGAACGCCTCCATGGTGCGAAAGATGATGGCAATCATCAGGATCGGGGCGACGAGTGGCAGGGTGATGCGAAAGAACACGTATGACCGGCTGGCCCGGTCAATCGCCGCGGCCTCGTAAAGATGCTTTGGCACCGCCGACAGGCCCGCCAGCGACAAGAGCATCACGAACGGCGACCACATCCAGATATCGGCCAGCGCAATCGCATAAAGTGCAATTTGCGGATCGGCCAGCCATTCGAACGTGCCAAGACCCAACGCATAGTTGATGATACCGAAACTGGGGTCATAAAGCAGCTTCCAGAACAGCCCCACCACCGCCGCCGACAGCATCATCGGCAGCATCAGAAGCGTGGTCAGCAGACCCTTGAACGGTATTTCGCGGTTCAAAAGCATCGCGATCCCGAAACCGACGATCACCTGCCCGGTCACCGAAATGATCACGTATTTCGCCGTGATGGTGAAATTGCGCCAGATATTGGGGTCCGCGAGCAGCGTGCGGTAATTGTCCAACCCCACGAAATTAGCGGGCGCATTGGTCGAGGCGCGAAAATCGGTAAACGAATAGCCCAGCGAATAGATCAGCGGAAAGATATTGAAAACGATCAGAAAAACGATTGTCGGAATGATGAACAGGTTTCGGATTGCCAGATCGCTTAACCCACGGGATCGGTGCGTTGCGCCAGAGTTCAGCGTGCGTGGTGCCAAGGTGGCCTCCGGGTCAGGTCGGGTCTGGAAAAATGGGGGGCGAGTGCCGCCCCCCGGTCGATCTCGCACGGCCCCTTACTGGCCGCGACCGTACTTCGCAAAGGTTGCGGTCCAGTCGGCAGCCAACCCGTCCAGCACCTCTTTGGCGGTACCTTCACCGCCGACGATATGCGGGTAAACACGGGTGTTCAGCTGACCGAGAAGCTCGGCAAACTCCGGCACCGCCCAGAAGTCCTTGACGATGAACATTGTCTGATAGAAGGCCTCGTTGTAAGGCGTCGCATTGCGAAACTCCGGGCTTTCCAAAACCTTGGCCGAAGCGGTGTAGCCCCCAAGTTCGGCCCAACGCTTCTGGGTTTCGTCCTTGATGAACCATTGCAGGAACTTGAAGCTTTCTTCTTGGTTCTCGCTGTAGGACACGATGGAAATCCCCTGTCCGCCAAGCGCCGCATACCGATCGCCATTCGGGCCGGCCGGGTTAGCAAAAAAGCCGGTATTTGCAGCATGCGGGTTGGTGGATTCGTTCAACAGCGCGGGAAAGAAGGCAAAGTAATTCATCGAGATCGCGACCAGACCTTCGGTAAGCGCCTGATTGTTCTCGACAAAGAATGCCTTTGACCAGCCGGGAGGGGTAAAGCTGTAAAGCTCGCGGTACGCGTCAAGCGCCGCAACGGCCTTGTCCGAATTCACGATGCCGTCGACCTTGTAGGTCACCGGATCGCCTAGTTCTGCCCCGAACGAAAACAGTGCGTTCTCAAAGCCCATCGCCATCGCATCATAGGCATTGTCGGTATAGATCGCGATGCCGTAACGGCCCTCATCGGGACGGTGGAAGAACTCGGCGATATCACGCAGCTGCTTCCAGTCCGTTGGCACCGCCAGCGCATAGCCGTATTTGGCCTCGAACGCCGCCATCTCGGCCGGATCCTCGAACCAGTCCTTGCGGTATGACCAGCCAACCGCGTCGCCTTCGGCCGGAATGGCCCAGTACTTGCCCGAGTTCCCGGGATATTCCGCGTAATACTTGACCGTGGCCGGGGCCATGATCTCGCCAACCTTGTTGGCGTTAAAGAACTCGGTCAGGTCGACATAATGCCCGGCCTCCGAGGCGGCACCCAGCCACTGGCTGTCACCGACAATCATGTCATACGCCTGGCCCTTGGCGTTGAATTCGGTAAAGGCCTTGGTCTGGAAATCCGACCACGGCGTGGTCTCGACCGTCACCGTCACGCCGGTTTCAGCCTCATACTCGTTCACAAGTTCCTGCAGATAGTTCGCAGGATCCCATTCTGCCCAAAATATCGTCAGCTCCTGGGCATAGCTTGCCGAACTGGTCATAACCGCCAGCCCGACGCCTGCAAGCGCCCCTGCTAGTTTACTGCGCATGTGTGTTCCTCCCATTCATGCAAGCCCGTCAACCAGGAAATTCTTGGTCATTCACCTGATCAGAACCCTACAACTGGTATTACCAAACTGCAAAGTTCGTCAAGGTCTTACTTGGTCCCTCTCGTGAACATTCAGCGCTGAACAGCCGCAACATTTTGAATAAGATCGCATGAATACAACATATTAAATTGTTGGTGCGTCATGGCGCCGGGTTTTTTCCGCGTTGCATCTTGGCATATCGTTTCTGGCTCCACTGGTCTAGCCAGTTGGGCGGTGGCCTTGCGCATTCCCCTTCGCCTCTGTCAACGCGGCCCGGACCAAAGCACGGGCGGTCCAGGTCGCCACATCGTGCATTTCATCGACATCAATCTTCCAGATGTCCTTCAGCACCAAAATAACCTCGAGCCCAAAAATCAGCGACAGCGATTTGGCCAACCTGCTGAACTCCGCATCGCTCAGTTGGTCGTGCAGGGGCGCTAGTGCCTTTTCAATGAGCGCGATCCGGTGGCCACGTCGAAACTGGGGGCCGCTCATGCGGGTTCCCGATCGCTGTTGGGCCCATTGCTGCAAGGACAATCCAAGTGCCGCCTTGAACGTCGCCTCGAATTCCACGATCCGATGGTTCGACGATGCCAGAAGATCCTGCACCCTTTCCCCGGCATCCGTCGAGGCGCTGTCCCATTGCAGTATCGGGCCAAGCGCGTGATCCACCACCGCCTCGACCAGCGCGGACTGGGTCGCAAAATAGCGGTAGGCCGTTGCCCGCGACACGCCCGCCGCCTCTGCGGCTTCGCTGACTGACGGGGTTTGTCCGTGCTGCATGAGGCCGACTGCCGTGCGCACCATCAGGTCGCGCGTTCGGGCGCTGGCTCCGGTAAGGCCGGTCATCTCCGGTTCTTCATGTGATAATGATACGGTCATATCAAAATGATACTCGCATCTCAAATCTCTTGTCAACGGACTGGGCCGGGATCATAGTGCTGAAAGGACATGCAATGGATGCTATGACATTACCCCTTCGCTCCCACCGACGACCGCATGCCGCGCGCACCATCTATGTGGTAGGCACGACCGATACCAAGGCGCGCGAGCTTGCTAGGCTGTGCGACACCCTGCGTGCCGGGCAGGCGGACGTGCTGTTGGTCAATGTCGGAATCCAAGCTGCGGAAGGGGACGGCGATGTGACGGCGCACGAGGTCGCGGGGCATCATCCGGACGGCGCAGATGCCGTCCTCGGCCTGCAAGATCGTGGCCAGGCGGTCGCAGCCATGGCAACAGCATTTGCCCGTTTTTTGCCGACCTTGCCGGATATCGCAGGCGTGATCGGCATTGGCGGCGGCGGTGGCACGGCCATCATCACGGCAGGCATGCGCGCCCTGCCCTACGGCATTCCCAAGATCATGGTCTCGACCATGGCATCAGGCGACACGGCACCCTACGTCGGCATTTCAGATCTGATCATGATGCCCGCCGTGACCGATCTTGCCGGGCTGAACTCTGTCAACCGGGTGATCTTGCACAATGCCGCCCAGGCGATACTTGGCATGGTCACCCGTCCCGCACCCAAAACGGCCGCCAGGCCCGCGCTTGGCCTGACGATGTTCGGTGTCACCACGCCGTGCGTGACCGCCATTGTGTCGGCGCTGCCCGACCACGATTGCCTGGTGTTCCATGCCACCGGAACGGGCGGGCAGACCATGGAAAAGCTTGCCGACTCCGGCCTCTTGACCGGCTTTATCGACATCACCACGACCGAGGTTGCCGATCATCTGCTTGGCGGGGTTCTGCCGTGCACCGCGGACCGTTTCGGTGCTGTCGCGCGAAGCGGTCTGCCGTGGGTCGGATCGGTTGGCGCGCTGGATATGGTGAATTTCGGCGCGCCGGACACGGTTCCACCGCAGTATCGGAACCGGCTTTTCTATCACCACAATCCGCAAGTGACGCTGATGCGCACCACGCCCGCCGAATGTCACGCCATCGGCACCTGGATTGCCGAACGGCTGAACCTGTGCCTGGGGCCGGTGTGCCTGCTGCTGCCCGAAGGCGGCATTTCGGCACTGGATGTACCGGGTGCGGCCTTTCACGACCCGGCCGCGCGTGAAGCCCTTTTCGGCGCATTGCTGGCCTCGCTTGAACAAACCCCGCAACGGCAGATCCACCGTTTGCCCTATCACATCAACCATCCCGCCTTTGCTGCCGCATGCGTCACAGCGTTTCACAGTCTTTGAGGTTCCAATGCCCGCGATCCCCCGCGCCAATATCCTTGACCGCCTGCACCGGCTTGTGGCCGCTGGCCTGCCCATCATCGGGGGCGGCGCTGGCACCGGCCTTTCCGCCAAATCCGAAGAGGCTGGCGGCATCGATCTGATCATCATCTACAATTCAGGCCGCTACCGCATGGCCGGGCGCGGGTCTTCCTCGGGCCTCTTGGCTTACGGCAACGCCAACGAGATCGTCCGCGAGATGGCGGTCGAGGTGCTGCCCGTGGTGAAACACACGCCCGTACTGGCAGGGGTCAACGGCACCGACCCTTTCATCTTGATGGAACTCTTCCTGCGCGACCTGAAAGCAATGGGCTTTTCGGGGGTGCAGAACTTCCCCACCATCGGCCTCTTTGATGGTCGCATGCGCCGCTCGTTCGAGGAAACCGGGATGGGCTACGGGCTGGAGGTAGACATGATCGCGAAGGCGCACGCCCTTGACCTATTGACCACGCCCTATGTGTTCACCCCCGACGAGGCCACGGCGATGGCGCGTGCCGGGGCTGATATCATCGTCGCCCATATGGGTGTGACCACCGGCGGCGCGATCGGGGCCACCTCGTCGCAAAGCCTTGACGATTGTGTCGCCGAGATCGACGCCATTGCCGCCGCCGCCCGTGCGGTGCGCGACGACATCCTCATCCTGTGCCACGGCGGCCCGATTGCGATGCCTGACGACGCCGCCTTTATCTTGCGCCACGCCGCAACATGCCACGGTTTTTACGGCGCCTCCTCGATGGAGCGTTTGCCGGTCGAAACCGCCATCGCCGCCCAGACCCGCGCCTTCAAATCCATGAAAGTAAAGCCATGAGCCGCTATTTCGTCCACCCCGATCAGGTCTCCGCCTTCGGGTTCGGCTGGGGCCAGCTGGCCCTGACCGTCGGCCCCGAAGTCAACGGCGCCGAGCGGTTTTCCGGCGGCATCGTCACGGTCGCGCCGGGGGGCGGCCATTCGCGCCACAACCATCCTGGGGCCGAAGAGATCATTCTGGTGATGTCGGGCCATGGCACGCAGATGGTCGAGGACGACGATGGCACGCCCATCACCCGCGAGGTTGGTCCGGGTTGCACGATCTATGTGCCCGAAAGCCGCTATCACGCGACCTTGAACAGCGGCAGCCAACCGATGGCGCTGTTTGTGGTCTATTCGCCTGCCGGGCCCGAACTGGCGCTGCGCGATCTTCCTGATTTCCAGCTGTTGCCGCCAAAAGCCTAAGCCCCGCATGCCGGCACGATCACGAGAACCGCGTCGTGCCCGGCCTTGTGACCAGTCGGTCGTCTCCGAGGCCGCAAACGGTGGTTTTCCAAGGCAGGCGCCGTGAAATCGCGCAGGAAAACCGAACAACCGCGCCGCCAATAGTCTGTCGCGCATCGTTCCCTGACAATGCCGTCTGCCGAGTTTGCCGGGTAAAGGGGGGTGGGTCTCATCGGTCGCTCAGTGGTCTGGACAAACCGGCGATGACTTGCTTTCGCAAGACTCCCCCAAACCAAGAGCGGCAAGGTATTCTGCCGCAGTTTAGGCTTTGCTTCGGTCAAAACCTCGACGTTCTCGGGCTTGGCAACAAGATTGTGATGCGCCGTTGCATTAACAATGCGGCATCAAGCAGCCCAGATCTCGCCGTAGCTTTACGGCCGGGTGACGCGTGACTGCGCGTTTCCCCCGCTGGTTTCAGACAAAGCAGGCAATCCCTGCGCTGTCGTTGGTGTGGGCGCGGTTCATCAGGGCGCCACGGGTCTGGATCTCTGCGGTCTGTCGGTCCGGGTCCGCACGGATACCCGCACCAATGCCGTGCGACGGCGTATCCGATCGCCGGGAACTGGCCCCCCGGATCGTTATCCGGCCCGGCGCCTACCGCGATCCGGCTGCGGGCGTGGTCCTGCGTCCCGCGCGTCCACCACGCCCTGCCGTAGCGGCGCGTGGCGCGCAGGGTTGTGCAACAACGTCAGTGCCTTGGCGCGACACACCAAGCGTACAGGGCCATCTGGACCGCGTGTCATGACCACATCAAACCGGATCCCGGATCAGGGGCGTGGTGGAACAATGGATGCCACCGCCGTTCAGTTGCATATCGCTATAGTCCAGCACCGACCACCGAATGCCCATCGCCCCCAATGCATCGCATGTCTGGTTGCCTGCGCCGGGGGGCATCAAAAGGTCCCCGGGGGAAATGGCCAGCGAATTGACAATCCATTTGTCATCGGACGGGGTGATTTCAATCGTGCGTATGCCCAGTGTCCGCAACCGTTCGATAAAAGAATAGGGTAGCCCGGTCGGGTCAATCAGCGCGACGTCGCGGTCGATCATCAGGAAAGACCCGTCGATGTGGATGTCGTAACCGACCAGATCAATCACGATCAGCTCAACCCCTTGGCTTGCCAAGACCTCGCCAATCTGGCGCGCGCCTTCGCGGTTCACCCGGATGCCGCAACCGATGACGGCGGTCTTGGGGTTGATCCAGGCAAAACTGCCACCCTCCATCACCGCCGTCCCAGACAGCGTGCGCAGGATTGGAATCCCCAGCCGCGCCAGCGTACGGGTAATCGCCAGCTCTTCGCCGCGCCGCACCCGCGTGCCCATCCGGCAGATGATTGCCCCGCCACCCACCATGATCAGCGGATCGCGGGTGTAGCAGGATTTGAGCCGCCCGTTGTCCACACCCTCGACATGATGCACCTCGACCCCGGCGGCGACCAAAGCTGCCACCATCGCATCATGCTGCGCCTGCATGCTGGCCACGGGCGGCACATGGTCGCTTTGGAAATACCAACCCTGTTCGAGATCGCCGAACGATCCGATGCTGTCGATCCGCTTGGTGGGATCGACCACATTCATCTCGGCCCCAGGGCGATGCACCAGCACCGACCTGATCCGCCCGACATCGTTGTTCACCCCCCAGACCCTGCCCCAATGCGCGGTCAACTCGCCCGCGTCCTCAAACGACGGATCGCCGGGCGTGGCGAACATCTTGACGGTCTGGTTATAGATCCAGCCGGGGTCGGCATCACTGGGCATGGGTGCATCCTTTGGCAAGGGAATTGGCCCAATCAAGCCCGGTTTGGACCCGTCGCACAATACCCCCTCAGGGTGACTTATCGGGCGGGCCGCAAACCGCGCATGATCCTGCCATCCAAACGTCTGAGGCAAGCGATGACCCTGATGCCAACCCTGCCCAACGCCCGCACCCCGTGGGACATGGACCGCGCCCATGTGCTGCATCCCTACACCGATTTCAGCAGCTTTGCGGCCAGCGGCAGCCAGATCATCGCCAGGGCCGAGGGGATGTATGTCACCGATACCAATGGGCGGCGTTTGCTGGACGGCATCGCCGGGCTGTGGTGCGTGAATATCGGCCATGGCCGGGTGGAAATGGCGGATGCGGTCGCCCGGCAGATCACCGATATGCAGTATTACAACCCGTTTGGCGCATCGTCGAACATCCCCGCCGCCGAACTGGGGGCCAAGCTGGCCGAACTGGCCCCCGGCCCCTTGAACCATGTATATTACACCTGCGGTGGCTCTACCGCGAACGAGGCCGCGGTGCGGATCGCACAATACTACCATGCGATGCGAGGGAGCCCGGCCAAGTACAAGATCATTGCCCGGATCAACGGCTACCACGGGGGCACCGCGATGGCTGCCGCCCTGACCGGCATTCACGGCACCAAATATGGGTTCGCGCAGGTGGGCGAGGATTTCATCCACCACGTTTCTGCCGCGGATATGTACGCGCGGCCTGATGCCATGGCCGAGGCGGCGTTTTGCGATTTTCTGGTGGCCGAGTTCGAAAACCGCATCCTGCAATTGGGGCCTGCGTCTGTAGCCGCTTTTATCGCCGAGCCGATCATGGGCGCGGGCGGCGTGTTGGTGGCCCCGCAAGGATACCACAAACGGATGCGCGCGGTTTGTGATGAATATGGTCTGCTGTATATCGCGGATGAGGTCGTCACGGCCTTTGGCCGTCTGGGGGCATGGTTCGCCTCGGCCGATCTGTTCGACTATCAGCCCGATATGATCGTGGCCGCCAAGGGCATCACCTCGGGCTATATCCCGCTGGGGGCCACCCTCTTGTCGGATCAGATCTACGATGTCATCAGCCGCCCGCAATGCGAGGGCGGGGTGTTTTCGATGGGGCTGACCTATTCCGGCCACCCGGTCGCCTGTGCGGCGGCGCTGAAGAATATCGAGATCATGGAGCGTGAGAGGCTGTTGGCCAATGCGGCCCGTGTGGGCGCGTATCTGCAACAGGCGGCCAAAGCCTTGCTGGACCTTGATATCGTCGGCGACGTGCGCGGGATGGGGTTGATGCTGGGGGTCGATCTGGTGGCGGACAAGGCGACCAAAGCGCCACTCGGGGGCGCGTCCGAGCAGATATTCAAAGGCTGCGTCGATCGTGGCGTCATCGTGCGGCCTGTGGGTAGCCGGATCATCGTCTCACCTCCCTTGGTGATTGATACCGCGCAATGCGACATGATCGTTGGCGCGATCATGGGGGCTACGCAGGACTATATGGCGGGCACATCATGCGTAAACTGACGGTGGCCGCAACCCAGATGGCGTGCAGCTGGGACGTCGATGACAATATCCAGAAAGCCGAAGATCTGGTGCGCCTTGCCGCCGAGGATGGGGCACAAGTGATCTTGCTGCAAGAATTGTTCCAGACCCCGTATTTCTGTCTGGAACAGAAGTTTCAGCATTTCGACCTCGCCCGGACGATTGACCAAGACAAGGCCGTGGCGCATTTTCACGGGCTGGCCCGCGCATTGGGCGTGGTGCTGCCGATCTCGTATTTCGAACGGGCAGGACAGGCCTATTACAATTCCCTCGCCATCATCGACGCCGACGGGGCGCTCCTGTGGAACTACCGCAAGACCCATATCCCGCAGGCACCGGGATACGAGGAAAAGTTTTACTTCAGCCCCGGCGAAACAGGCTTTCGCGCGATTGATACCAAACATGGGCGGATCGGTTGTGGCATCTGCTGGGACCAGTGGTTTCCCGAAACCGCCCGGTCTCTGGCGCTGCAAGGGGCCGAGGTGCTGCTGTTTCCCACCGCCATCGGCTCCGAGCCGCAGAATGACTCGATTGACAGCATGGGCCATTGGCAGCGCACCATGCAGGGCCATGCGGCGGCCAATCTGGTGCCGCTTGTGGCGTCAAACCGGGTTGGCACCGAAGTGTCCGGCCAGATGCGCGGCGATTTCTATGGCTCGTCGTTCATTGCCGACCATCTGGGGGCCAAGGTAGCCGAGGCGACACGCACCGACGAAACCTATCTGACCGCCAGTTTCGATCTGGACGAAGTGCAGGAATACCGCCGCGCGTGGGGCATATTCCGCGACCGGCGGCCAGAGATGTACGGGGCGGTAAGGACGCTTGATGGGGTGACGGTGGCGGACCTGAAGACTCAATAGCCAGAAAGCCCATTTTGCAGAGAAGGCCGCCATCTGAACCTGGCGGCTACCTGATCTGGTAAAAGGCATCAAAGACGGTCGCCGTCTGCGGAGTGCCGTCACTTGTCATGGCGTGCTCGAGAAAAGTTGGTATGCCAGAGGGAACAATGGTGCCCGCGCGTGCGACACCAAGAAAGATGTGCTTCGATGTCGCCGGATCCATGGGAAACCAGCACGGATCATCGAATGTGCCGGCATAGACGCCAACAGCATCCGGAAACCGCTCAAAACTGAGCCAGAGCTTCGTGCCGCAGTCGGGGCAAAAATGGACGTGGACGACCTTTCCGGAACCAGAAGATATCTGATCGAAAACTCTGGGCGAACCGGCCAGCACGACGAACTTGTCCGCATCAAAAATCGGTTCGACCATATAGGCTGATCCTGTTGCCTTTTGGCAGAAGCGACAATGACAAACAGTTACTCGGCTTGGCATCGCAAGAGCTGCGTATCTAATGCCGCCGCACAAGCATCCTCCCTCATTTTGCGTCATTACAGTCGCTCCTTTGTTTGCAGGCCAACGCCGGCGACCACCTTTGAAAAAAGGTTCCACATCAGGAGGTGCCTCGCAAGGTCAAGTTTCATAGACGACAGTCAAGGCTAAAAGCCGTCATCAGGGCATTCCACTCTGCGGTACCCCACCCCAAACTAAACCTGCGCCAAGAACCACTCCCATAATTCCGATACACCGGGACGGGTAAGGTTGCGCGGATGGGCCAGAAGGTAGGTTGCACGGGTCGCCGGGATTGCCGTACCGAACGCCACCAACGCGCCACTGGCGAGGCTTTCGGCGGCCAGTCGCTGGCTGCCCAGACATATTCCGTGCCCCCGCGCGGCGGCGTCCAGCGCCATTCCGGGGTCGGAAAAGTTCAGCCCTTTGACGAAACCGGGCCGCGCGATGCCGTTCTCGGCAAACCAGCGTTGCCAGTCTTCGTCCTCTTCGTTGTGCAGCAGCGGCACATCCTGCACATCGCGCGGCGCAATGTCTTGTGGCATCCTTGCCCGCAAAATCGGTGCGCACATCGGCTGCACCGCGTCGTCGAACAGCTTGACCGCCACCAGCCCATCCCAACTGCCGCGCCCACGCCGCACGGCAAAATCCACCTCGGAATGGGTGAAATCGGGCTCGGCGTCCGTCGTCACAACCCACGGCTCTATCCCCGGCAGATCGCGCATCAGCGCGCCGAGGCGTGGCATGTACCAGCCCGCACAGAACCCTTGCGGCATCATCAGGACCACCGACCCCGGCTTGGTGTAGAAGTCCAGCCGCCGCACTCCCAACCGCAGGGTTTCCAGCGTTGCCGCCGCCGTGGCGCGCAGATCGCGGCCCGCATCGGTCAGCGCGACACCGCGATTGATCCGGCGGAACAGCGGCTGGCCCAACTGCGTTTCCAGCGCCTTGATCTGATGGCTGACGGCCGATTGGGTCATGTTCAGTTCAGCTGCGGCCAGCGAGAAACTTTCCAGCCGGGCCGCCGCCTCGAACCCGATCAGGGCGCCCATCGGCAGATTGCGATACAGCGCAGACATGAGAAACCTTCATGCGTCATCGGACAATTCCGCGTTTGAGTAGCACAGCAACCGCGTATTACAAAGGGTCAACGCAAGGCGGCACCACGTTCCGACTTGCATATAAATGAAGCATTTTGATGTAAGGCTGCCTGATGCTGAACCAAACCCCCCGCCAGGCCGGATACGCAATGCCCGCCGAATGGGCGCTGCATAAACGCACCTGGATGATGTGGCCGACCCGCACCCAAGTCTGGGACGACATCGCGGCGACCAAGCGCGATTTTGCCGCCGTCGCCCACGCGATCCGCGAATTTGAACCCGTCACCATGGCGGTGCGGCCACAAGACGCCGCCGAGGCACGCGCGATGCTGGACGCCGATATCGACATTATCGAGGCCCCGATTGACGATAGCTGGGCACGCGATGCCGGCCCGATCTTTATCACCCATCCCGATGGCAGCCGGTCGGCTACAACATTCACCTTCAACGCATGGGGCAACAAGTATCAGCCCCATAACAGCGATGCCGCCTTTGGCGCCCTCGTTGCCGCAAGTGCCGGGGTCAAACACTTCACCTCGGTCCTTATTGCCGAAGGCGGCGGCGTCTCGGTTGACGGCGAAGGCACCATCCTCACCACCGACACCTGCTTTCCCAACCTGAACCGCAACCCGGACTGGACCAAGGCCGCCATCGAAACCGAATTGATGGAGATGCTGGGCGGCGAAAAGCTGATCTGGCTGCCGGGCAATCCGCTCGAGGATGAAACCGATGGCCATACCGATGGCATCGCCATATTCGTCGCCCCCGGCGTGGTCCTGATGGAAAGCCCGTCTGACGCAAAAACCGACTGGAACCGCTATCTGCAGGCCAATATCGACGCGATGGAGGGCCAGACCGATGCACGCGGTCGTCGCATCCGCATCGTGACGATGCCCGAGGCGATTGCTGCCCCATCGACCCATCCGAAATTCTGCCGGTCCTACATCAATTCCTATCTGGTCAACGGCGGCGTGGTGATGCCCTGCTACGGCGTGGCGTCCGACACCGTGGTGCGCCAGATTTTCCGATCCCTTTTCCCCGACCGTCGCATCCGCGAAGTGCGGATCGACAATATCGCCATCGGCGGCGGCGGCATTCACTGCATCACGCAGCAGGAACCGGCATGACCGCGCACCAGTCACCCGGCGAGCGCGGCCTGAAGATGCCTGCCGAATTTGCATCCCATGCCGGGTGCTGGATGGCCTGGCCCTATGACGGTCACAAAGAGGTCTGGGGCAAGCGTCTGGCCGGCGTGCAGGCCTGTGCGATCCGCGTCGCACAGGCGATCCGGGCGTTCGAGCCCGTGACGTTTGTGGTGGACCCGTCACAGGACAAAGCTGCCCGCCGGGTGATGCCCGATCACATCGGTATTCTCGCCCTGCCACAGGCCGACGCATGGTTCCGCGATACCGGCCCTGCGTTCCTCAAATCCGCCAGTGGTCAGACCGAGGCCGCGCATTTCATCTTTAACAACTGGGGGGCCAAGTTCCCCTATCCCGGTGCCGATGCGACCATCGGCAAGGCTCTGCCCGCGTCACTTGGCCTGCAAACCTATTCCTCACCGCTTTGCGCCGAAGGTGGCGGTATTCTGGTGGATGGCATCGGCACCGCGATCACCACTGAGACCTGCCTGTTGAACCCCAACCGCAACCCCGGCCTGACCCGCGCCGAAGTTGAACGCGAATTGTTCCACGCCCTTGGTGTGCGCCACGTGGTGTGGCTGCCGGGCGATGAGGGTGAATGGATCACCGATGGCCATATCGACGGGCTGATGCTGTTTGCCGCCCCCGGCAAAGTGGTGTTCGAGGTGAACCCCGACCCCGCCAACCCCCGCCACAAGGTCTGCGCCGATAATCTGGCGGTGCTGCGCCGCGCCGTCGATGCGCGCGGCAAACCGTTTGAAATTGCCTTGGTCGAGGAAGCCTACCTTGTTCCGCCCGAGACCGACGCCACCTGCCTGTCCTACGTCAACGCCTATATCGCCAACGGCGGCGTGGTCATCCCGTCGTTCGACACCCCCACCGATGCCCCCGCCCGCGACGTGTTCGCCCGCGCGTTTCCAGACCGCCAGATCGCGCAGGTTGATATCCGCGACATCTGCTGGAACGGCGGCGGCATTCACTGCATCACCCAACAGGAGCCCGTTTGAGACATGGAGCATGACCCGACCGCTCTAATGAGCCGCATTGCCCGCGCCGTGGCGACTGTAGGCGGCGGCGAATTCCCCGAAAGCCTGACCGCCCTGCTGCAAACGGCCTTCACCTTTGACAGCCTGTTTGTGTCGGTGTTCACCCAAGACCACGCACCCCGGCAGCTTTATTCCAATCTGGACAATGAGGCGACGCGGCGCACGATCGGCCCGTATCTCAGCTACGCCTATTTGCTCGACCCGTTCTATGGGCTGTTCAGAGCGGATGTCGGCACGTCGGTCGTCAGCCTTGACGCCTGCGCGCCCGATGATTTTCGCAGCTCCGAATATTACCGGATGTATTATTCCGACACCGGCCTGCGCGACGAGGTGACGATCTTTGTGGATGCAGGCCAAGGCACCAGCATCGTGCTGTCAGTTGGTCAACGCGCCTTCCGCCGCCCCCGCGCACCCGAAGCCTGCGACCGTCTGAAAACGCTGCTTCCGGTGATTGCTGCATTGTGCACCAGACACTGGCCCGACCTTGCGGGCAGTGCCCACACCCCCGGCGACGGCCCGCAATTCGACCGCCTCGACATGCCCAAACTCAGCGCGCGCGAAGCCGAAGTGGTCCGCCTGATGCTCAAGGGGCATTCGACCAAAAGCATGGCCCGGCTGATGGGCAACAGCCCCGAGACGGTCAAGGTGCATCGCAAGCGGATCTATTCGAAACTGGGGATATGTTCGCAAGGCGAGCTGTTCTCGCGGTTTCTGGGGACGCAGGATTGGGTGCCCATGGGGGAAGGGGTGGGCAAGCAGCAGGTCGGGCTGTTGAACTAGACTTCCACGAGGCTGCATGAATGGCTGGTTTTCTGGTCTTTGCCTTGCCTTTTACCGGCCAAACATCCCCTCTGGGTCAAACACCGCCTCACCTTGCAGAAGTGTTGCGATCACCTTGGCTTGTGCGATCTTGTCAGGTGCAATCTTGGTGATGTCCTGATCAATCACCACCAGATCAGCAAACTTGCCAACTTCTATCGTGCCGGTCGTATCCTCTTGATGCAACAGCCGGGCGGGGTTGATGGTCATCCATTCTATCGCCGTCTGCACGTCGGAGGCACCGTCCGGCCCCCGCTCCAGCGCCGTCTGGATCTTGACCAGCGGTGACAGTTCATCAGCGTCGAAATCACTGCTCATCACCACATTGGCCCCCATCGCCTGAAGCGTGCCTGCAGGCATCAAATGGTCGGCCCGGTCGCCGATAAAGCCCCGGATGAAATCGGTGTATTCGGGGTCAAGTGCGCTGGGGGCCAGTTGGAAATCGGCCACCACGCCCAATTCCTGAAACCGGGGGTAGTCGGTGGGGTCCACGAGATACAGATGGGTCAGCCGATGCGGGCCGGGGGCTGGGTCAGATTGGGCAATCGCATCCAGCGCCATCCGCGCGCCACGGTCACCAGTGACGTGATAGTGCAGTTGGAAGCCAATTTCCGACAGGGCTCTGGAGTAGCGGTTCAGCACTTCGACGCCGAAATACTCAAAGCCAGAGGCAAAGCCATGGTCGATCCCTTCGCCGGGCAAATACGGCTCCCGCACCGCGCCGGTGCGCTGTTCCAGAATCCCGTCGACATAAAGTTTTGCCTGATTAATGCGTAGCAAACTGGCCGGATCATTGGAATAAATCGCCGTCAACGCCGCGATCTGCGCGTCAAACGGCAGATCGGGATAGACATAGAGCGCGTTTGACGCCCGCACCGTCAGCGTGTCGCGATCCACCGCCATCTGCCATACCTTGTAATGCCCTTGGGGCCAATACCCGCCCGCATCGCTGACTGAGGTGATGCCGTTCTGGGCCACCAACTCCAACGTCGGCAGCAAGCCTGCGTAGGCGAATTGCAGATTTTCAGGCGTATCCGGAAAGGCCAGATTGCGCAGCTTTTGCTGGGCGTTTTCCAGCACCACGCCATTGGGCCGCCCGTCCGCGTTGCGCAAGATAATCCCGCCGGGCGGATTGCCTTCCAGCGTATCATAGCCAGCCGCCAGCATTGCAACTGAATTGGCCCATGCCCCGTGGCCAATATCGTCCAGGATCAACACAGGCCGGTCGGGCGCGATTTCATCCAGCAAACCGATCGGGTCGTCAGTTTGATCGAGCAGATTGACCATGCTGACGCCGGACCCCAGAACCCAGTCGGTTTCGCTGGATTCCAGACAGTCCCCAACCGTGGCCAAGGTGGCCTCAAGATCATCAAAGGGTTCAAACGCGCACAGGGTCTGGTTCATGCCGGCTTCGATCAGGTGCATATGCGCATCCTGAAAGCCGGGCAGAACCATCATGCCGTCAAGGTCGATCATCTTGGCATTCTTGCCCGCAATCGCCCGCACCTCAGCCTCGGTGCCGACCGCGATGATGATCCCGCCGTCGTCAATCGCCAGCGCCTCGGCGACGGTCTGACCGGGAACAACGGTATGTACGGCCGCATTGGTCAGCACCAGGTTCTGGGCCATGGATGCAGATGGGATCACGGCCGCCACCAACAGGGCAGACAGGGTATCTTTCATCATCAGCATTCCTTAGACGGATGCCATCGGCAGCGCCGGTGTCTGGGCCTCGCCTGGAAAGAAACAGGCGGATTGGCGGCCGTCTGGCAACACGGATAGGGCGGGCTTTTCACTGTGGCAGCGGGCCGGGCGGCCCTTTTTCTGATACAGCCAGCACCGCGTGTGAAACGCGCAACCGGGTGGGATTGCCGCGTGTGATGGCACGTCGCCTGACAGGATAACCGGCACCGGCGCGCCGGGTTTGGCATGCAGGCGCCGGGCTGCCGACATCAATGCGGCGGTATAGGGATGGGCGGGGCGGCTGACCATTGCACCGGTGGGCGCAATCTCGACAATCCGCCCCAGATACATCACGGCGATGCGGTCACACAAGTGATGCACCACCGACAGATCATGGCTGATGAACAGCATCGCCAGCCCCTGATCGCGGCGCAGATCGGCCAGCAGGTTCAATATCTGCGCCTGCACCGACACATCCAGCGCCGACACGGGCTCGTCCGCAATCAGCAAGGCGGGGTCGTTTGCGATGGCCCGCGCGATGGCAATGCGCTGGCGCTGCCCGCCGCTGAAATGCTGCGGATAGCGGCGGGCAAAGTTGGGCGTCAGCCCGACGCGTTCCAACAGCGCATTGACCCGCGCAGGCATATCAGCGGGGGGGATCGAGCCGTGGATCTTCAACGGCTCCATCAGGGTTTGGCCAATCGTCTGACGCGGATGCAAGGACGCATAGGGGACTTGAAACACCAATTGCACGGCGCGGGCAAACGGCAGCCTTGCGGCACCGTGCACCGCGGTAATCGGCTGGCCATTCAAGGTCATTTGCCCGGTCGATGCAGGCACCAATCCCATGATGGCGCGCCCAAGCGTGGTCTTGCCCGACCCGGATTCGCCGATCAGGCCCAAGGCTTCGCGCGCCATGACGGTGAGGTTGATGCCATCCAGTGCTTTGAAGACGGGCGGCTTTTCGAACAAACCATGCGCAGCGGTGCCCGGATATGTCACCGACAGATCCCGCAATTCCAAAAGCGGCGTGGTCATGCGGACACCTGCATGGCATCGAGCCGCAAACAGGCCGCCGTCTGGGTGCCGCGCACCAGCTGCGCAGCCGGGACGCCAGCACGGCAGGCATCTTGCGCCCATTTACAGCGCGGATGAAACGCGCAGCCCATGGGCCGATGCCACAACCGGGGCGGCGTGCCCGGTATGGGCGTGAGGCGGTCCTGCCGGGTCTCCAGCACCGGATGGGCGGCCAACAGACCAATCGTGTAGGGGTGGCGCGGATGATCCAGCACTTGGGCCGTCGGGCCGGCTTCCACAGCCCGCCCCGCATAAAGCACGATCAGATCATCTGCCATTTCGGCCACAACGCCCAGATCATGGGTGATCAGCATCAGTGCCATACCGGTGTCGCGCACCAGTTGCTTCAACAGCGCCAGAATCTGCGCCTGAATGGTCAGATCAAGGGCCGTCGTCGGCTCGTCCGCAACCAACAGCCGGGGCTTCAGGATCACGGCCATGGCGATCATGACCCGCTGGCGCTGCCCCCCGCTGAGCTGATGCGCATAGCGGCGCATCATGCCTGCAGGGTCTGGCATGCCAACGCGACCCAAAGCCTCGACCGCAAGCCTTGTGGCGTCGCTGCGGCTGATGCGTCGATGCGCCCGGAGGCTTTCGATGATCTGCGCCCCGATCCGCTGCACCGGGTTCAGGCTGCTGGCGGGGTCTTGGAAAATCATCGCAATGTCGCTGCCCTGCCGGGCGCGCAGTTGGGCGGACGGCAAGGTAACAAGATCAGTCCCATCCAGTTCAATCGTGCCCCCGATCCGCAAGGCGTCATTGTTCAAGAGCCCCATCACCGCCAACGCCACCGAACTTTTGCCAGACCCGCTTTCGCCCACGATCCCAAGGCATTGCCCGGCCTTGATCTGAAACGTCAGCCCGTCAATGATCGGTGCGGTTCTGGCCCCCGCGTGCACGCTGACGGTCATGTCTTTTACGTCGAGCAGTGTCATCGGGGGCCTTTTCTGCCTGGTGCGGTGGGGCCAGCATACAAGAACACGGCCCGGCATGTTGTCACCCATTAAGGGTATCGACCGAGCGGTCAAACAGGCCGAAGCTGACGCCGCGCACCGCACCCCTTTCAGCATCGGGATACCCTTATGGCCGCACATGTGACCACCCCGCAATTCACCCTTCGCCGCCGGTCCTTTCTGGCCGGCGGATCGGCGCTGGCCTTGGCCGCCTTTAGCTGGCCCAAGACGGCACTGGCGCAATCGGTCGATCTGGGCGCGCGCGATCCGAAAACACTGGTCGTGTTGGTAGATGCCACGGTCGGCAATCTGGACCCTGCGACCAATGTCGAATGGGCCTACGGCTTGCGCCCGGTCTACGAGACGCTGACTGTGCTGAACGGTACGGATACGCTGTCGGTTGTCCCCGCACTCGCGACCGCATGGCAAAGCAACGCGGATAAGTCCGGCTGGACATTCACCTTGGCCCCCGGGGTGCTGTTTCACGATGGCACGCCCTGCGACGCCGGGGCGGTGAAGGCCGCTGTTACGCGGCTGATGACGTTGCCCATCGGGCAGATCAACACCTGGGCCATTGATGATCCGGAAAGCCAGATCGTGGTGGTTGACCCCGTGACGATCCGCTTTGATCTTGGCACCCCGCGCCCCTTCTTTGATCTGCAAGTGTCCTCGCAATATGGGTTCTGGATCGCCAGTCCGACCGCAGTCGACGCCAATTCGACCGGCCCTGAGGACATGGGGTCGGCTTGGCTGCAATCCAACCCGGTGGGCAGCGGCCCTTATCGGCTGGAGAGGCTGGACCCCGGCCAATCCGCAACCTTTGCCAAGAACGACGCCTATCGCGGCGGCTGGGACGCGCCCCATTTCAACCGGATCATCACCCAGACGATCCCGCTGTCAGCCACCCGCCGCCAACTGCTGGAAACCGGACAGGCCGACATCACCCTGACGATGGAACCCGAAGACCTGTTGGCGCTGAACGCAGACGGCCGTTTTGCGCTGACCGACAGCCCCACCTTTGTGGTGCAGTTCGTGTCCTTTGCCACCGATGGCATTCTGGCCGACCCGCGCGCGCGCCAGGCGATCTGCCATGCCTTTGACCATGATGCCTATATCACCGAAGTGGCCCTCGGCACCGCCGACAAGCCGACGTCAGTTTTCCCCTCGATGATGCAAGGCATGGACGGAACCTCGCGCCTGTTGCCCTATGACCCCGACAAAGCCCGCGCTTTGCTGGCCGAGGCGGGACTGGCCGAAGGCACCGAACTGCGCATGGCCTTTTACGAAGGGTTCGGCGATATCGAGGGGCAGATTTTGCAGGCGTGGCTCGCCGATGTTGGCGTCACGCTGGTCTTGCAGGAAATGTCATTCCCCGCCTTCCTTGACGCGTTCTTTGGCGATGGCACAGCGGCTGAACGCCCCGATATGTTCTATTTCTCGTGGTGGCCCAATGTGAACCACCCTTACAGCTTTTCCGCAGGCCTGTTCAGCGGCAATTCAACGCCAGCGGATGGCAACTCCGGGCGCTATTCCAACCCCGAGGCGACCGCGCTGATTGACGCACTGAACAATCAGATGATGGACGAGGCCAACGTGGCCAAGTTCCTGCGGCTGGCAGATATTCTGACGACCGAGGACCCGGCATGGCTGCCGATTCAGCAAGAGCGCACGGCCTTTGTCGCCCGCAACGACATTGCCGGGCTGATCAACAACCCGATCTATGTGGCCACGCTGGACATGTACAGCCTGTCACGCAGCGCCTGAGTGGCCCGCTTTGTCCTCCGCCGTCTGATCAGCACCTGCCTGTTGCTGATGGGCGTGATCTTGATGACATTCGCGCTCGCCCGGCTATTGCCCGGCGACCCGGCCCGTCTGATCGCAGGTGGACGGGCCAGCCCCGAGGCTGTGGCGGCGGTGCGTGACACTTTGGGTCTGGATGCGCCCGTAACAACGCAGTTTGCCCGCTATATCGGCCAACTGGCGCAGGGTGATTTCGGCCGCTCCATCGTGTCGCGCCGCCCGATATCGCAAGACATCCTGACCTATGTGCCCGCAACGCTGGAATTGGTGTTCTTTGCGGCCATCGTCAGCCTGTTGGGCGGCATCACGCTGGGCACGATTGCCGCGGCCAACTGCAAATCCGCCCCCGATGTGGCGGTGCGCGGGATGGCCGTGGTTGGCTTGTCAGTGCCGGATTTCTGGCTGGCCCTGGTGCTGCAACTCGTGTTTTTTGCCGGGCTGGGATTGTTGCCCTTTGGCGGGCGGCTGGATGTGGGCATGTCCCCGCCTGACTATGTCACAGGCTTGCTGACACTTGACAGCCTGCTTGCAGGCCGCGCCGATTTGCTGTTGCAAACTCTCCGCCATCTGATCCTGCCGGTTTGCGTGCTGTCGATCCCCGCGATGGCGATCACCATCCGGGTGGTGCGCACCACCATGCTGGAGGTGCTGACGCAAGACTACATCCGCACCGCGCGGGCCAAAGGCATCGCACCCTGGCAGGTCTATGCGCGGCACGCTTTGGGCAATGCGATGCTGCCTGTCATCACCATCTTTGGGCTGAACCTCGGGCTGATGATCTCGGGTGCGGTGTTCATCGAGCTGATCTTCGACTGGCCCGGACTTGGGCGCTATACCGCCAACGCGATTGCCGGATCGGATTACAACGCAATCATGGCGATCACGCTGGTGGTGGCGCTGTCCTACACGCTGATCAATTTTCTGGTGGACCTCAGCTATGCGTTCTTTGACCCCAGAGTAAACCTGCGATGAGTGTGATGGCCGATCCTGACGTGCCCGAACAGCGCAGCCTGACCCGGCGGTTTGGGCAGTTTTACCGGTCATCCGGGCAGGCAATGCTGGCCACAGGGCTGGTCGGGCTGGTGCTGACTTTGGGTCTTGTGTCCCTTGGTGGTTTTCTGTCGGGCCATGTGATTACCGCGTTTGACCCGTTGCAGATGGACATCCGCGCACGGCTGGACCCGCCTTCGGCCGCGCATTGGCTGGGCACGGACAAGATCGGGCGCGACCTGCTGTCGCGGGTGGTGGCGGGCTCGTGGATATCGCTGTCGGTGTCGCTGTGCGTGCTGGCCGTCGCCGGCATCGTGGGCACGACGATCGGGCTGGTCGCAGGGTTTTTCGGCGGCCTGGTGGATGAAATTCTGATGCGCCTGACCGACCTGTTCCTGGCCTTTCCAGCGCTGATCCTTGCCGCCGCCATTGCCGCCAGCTTTGGCGGCGGCATGGTGCCCACCACAATCGCCTTGGCCGCCGTTTTCTGGCCATGGTACGCCCGGCTGATCCGGGCGCGCGTGCTGTCGCTGAAAGAACAGGATTTCGTCGCTGCCTCCCGCGCCATGGGGGCATCGCCCCTGCATCTGATCTTTGTCACCCTGCTGCCGATGGTCTGGCCCTTGGTCATCGTGCAGGCCACGACCGATGTGGGGTTCGTGATCCTGTCTGCCTCTGGCTTGTCGTTTCTCGGGCTGGGCGCGCAATCGCCGACCCCGGAATGGGGGGTGATGATCTTTGACAGTCTCACCCACCAACCCGCGGCATGGTGGCTGGCCGTCTTCCCCGGCGGTGCGATTGCACTGACCGCCATCGGCTTCAATCTGCTGGGCGACAGCCTGCGCGACCATCTGGACCCCTCGCTTGGTGCTGCAGAGGCTGGCGTATGATCCAGCTTTGTGCGGTTCTCACGAAGATCCCGTTTTGCGGGCATCAAAATCGTCTGGTCATCGACATGTCGCTCAGAAGTGGCGCTTCGCTTTGCGCGGTATTCACGATCTTTCCCAGTTGTCGACGCAAGACGAGCGGGAACGACGGGCGCGCGCGTCCGGCGCTTGCACCCGATGTCAGGTCTGGACCAAAAGTCGGTCTCCCGCGCCCATGCCAGCAACGCGTCGAGACCGTTGATCGGGTTGCCGTCGACCATGCAGCACGCGCTTGAACCGCGCCAGATGTGCGGCGGATCGCGGCACTGGCCGTGCGGCTTTGCGGTCCGGTGCGCGTCGGTCGACCGCCACCGTTGACTCGGGTCCGGCTCGGGACCGCTGATCGCGGGCTTGGGCCAGACCGCGCGCATCCGGGAACGGCCGGGCTTGTCCTTACTGGCGCATTCCGGCGTGCAGCCCCGGGACAGACTGACAGCGGATGCCATGAACCTGCTTGCGGCAGGTACGTGCGAGCTGTTCCATACCGCAATAGAACCCCACGGGCAGGCACATGACACCGCAAGACTTTGTCACCAGATGGCGCTGCGTCGAACTTGAGGCACGAGCCGCCAGCCAGTCACATTTCCTTGACCTTTGCCGCCTTCTGGAAATCCCTGATCCCGCCATGGCTGACCCGAAAAGCGCTTAATTCACCTTCGAGAAAGGCGCGTCCAGGACCTCTGGTGGCGATGGCTGGGCAGACGTTTGGCGCCGCGACTGCTTGGCGTGGGAATGCGAGGGCAAGTGCAAGGACCTGACCGCCCAAACGCCTTTTGCGTGCTGGACCCGGCCTGCGGGTGTGGCAGCTTTCTGTATCTGGCCCTGTCAGAACTGAAACACATCGAACACCTGCACAATCTGGAGGCAGAGGCGCTTGGCCTTCCCCGGGCCTTTGCGACCATCGGACCACAGGCCGCGCCGGGGATCGAGTTGTACCCCCGTGCGGCGGAATTGGCCCGCGTGTCGGTTTGGATAGGCGAGATTCAATGGATGCGCAGGGTCGGATTTGAGGCGGCAAAGAACCCGATCCTGCCGACGATGGATACGTTCCAGAACAGGGATGCAGTGCTGGGGGGTAACGTTGCCCAGTTTTGGGGCAAGTGGCGGTGCTTTCAGACGAATGCGAACCAGTCTCCGTTTGCCCTACCCCGCCCGGATGTCAGGCAACGAGAAGGCCGCGCCACTCGGCGAGAGCGGCGGCGCGGGTCTGCTTGTAGTGGTCACGGTTCTGGAGATGGCGCTCCGTCGGAAAATGGTTGTGGACCGAGGCATGGATGGAAGCGAACTTCTGCAACGTTCGCATGCGCCGGAACCGTAGCATGGCCCGCTCTCGTCGTCGGAACGGCAGGTGCGAGTTCTCCGCGCGATTGTTGAGCCAGCGCCCCATCTCGCGGTCGTCGCCGCGACCAAGGTCTTTCAAGGCGGCGCCATATGACCTCAGCCGATCAGTCACGATCGTCTCCGGCCGGCCGTGCCGCTTCATGGATTTCTTCAAGAATTTCAAAGCCGCCTTGCGATCTCGCTTCTTGGTGACGATGCTTTCCAGTACCTCGCCCTCGTGATCAACTGCGCACCAAAGATAGTGAGTAAACCCATTTATCTTCACGTAAACCTCGTCCAGGTGCCACTGCCAGTGGCGACAGGCCCGCATCGCCTCAACCCGCTTGCCGCGGATCTCGGCGGCAAACATCGGGCCGTACCTGTTCCACCAGTACCGCACAGTCTCGTGGCTGATTTCGATGCCACGCTCGTGGAGCAGGTCTTCGACGTTGCGGAGCGACAGCGGGAAGCGGATGTAGAGCATCACCGCCAGACGGATGATCTCAGGGCTGGTCTTGAAATAGCGGAACTGGGAACGTTTGGTCATGCCCGAAGGCTAGAGGAACGCTCCGCCCAACCGCAACCAAACTTCCTCTGACAACACCCCGCCTGATGTGCCTTGTGGAACGCGCCGAGGCCTAGATGGACGATGCCGATTCCGTGGGAGGCCGGATCGTATCCCGGCCGCAGAGTAGCAGGCACCTGATCGAGCGCGGTCAGCCGCATCATTGGCGAAGCATCGGATGCGTCAGAGCGGTGTAAATGCCCCGCAACTCGGCAAGCCCTTTCAAGCGACCGATGGAAGGATAGCCTGGTTGAGCCTGCCGTCCGATGTCATCAAGGATGTCCTGTCCGTGATCCGGGCGCATCGGAATGGAGCAATCAGTGCGCCCTTCGGCTTTGCGCCGTCGCTCCTCGGCGACGACGGCGCTGATGATTTCCACCATATCGGTGCGTCCTGCAAGGTGAGCGTCCTCGAAGAACGAGTTCATCACCGCATTCCCTTCAATCGTCACGTTGCGCAGGTGAAGGAAGTGCACCCTGTCGCCATGGCTGTGCAACAGGTCGACCGGATTGTTGTCTGGCCGCGCCCCGAGGCTGCCGGTGCAAAGCGTGATCCCGTTAGCGCGCAGGTCGACTGCCGCCATCACCTTGGCATAATTTGCAGGCGTCGACATCACGCGCGGCAGACCTAGCAAGGGAAAAGGCGGATCGTCCGGGTGACAGCAGAGGCGCACCCCGATGCTTTCGGCTACAGGTGTCACTTCGGCCAAAAAGTCGATCAGGTTCGCCTGAAGCCGCTCTTCCGTGATGTGGTCATATTCGGCCAAGTGTAAACGCACATCTTCCAGCGTCATCGACTCGGCCGCACCGGGCAGACCGAATACGACGTTACCGGTCAATTGCAGTTTGTCGGCATCCGTCATTTCGGCAAAGCGGCGGACAGCAGCCTCGACTGTTTCGGGCGAAAAATCCTCGGTTGCGCCGGGGCGGGCAAGAATGTGAATGTCAAAGGCCGCAAAGTCGGCGAGGTCGAAGCGCATGCATCTTGCGCCGTTGGGCCGCCGCCAAGTCAGATCGGTCCTGGTCCAGTCAAGCACGGGCATGAAGTTGTAACAGATGACTTCGATTCCCGCAGCGTGCAGATGGTGCATCGACTGGATCCAGCTCTCGACATGGCTCCGCCAGGGGCCGATCTGCTTCTTGATCGCTTCCGAAACCGGAAGGCTTTCCACGACCTCCCAAGCAAGGCCCGATGGCGCGCCATCCGCCATGACGCCAATCTCGGCCTGACGCTGCGCGATGGCCTGCGGGGCCCAGACCTCTCCCGTCGGCACGTGATGCAACGCCGAGACCACACCTGCCACGCCCGCCTGCATCATGTCGTCGATCTTGACCCTGTCCTTTGGTCCGAACCATCGCCAAGTCTGACGCATGGCCTTTCTCCTTTGCTCGGAGTGCCTTGATGCATAGCATCTACGCTAGATAGCAGGTGACGCCAGGGTTGACTAGTATGGTAGATCGGCCCACAACACAGAGCAGGAGGCGGCATTACGCAATTGGCAGACGAGATCGGACCGGTAGACCTGACGACTACAGTCGGACCGCAGTTGATGCGCGTATTGCGCGCACGCATCATCAACAACGACCTGACGCCGGGAACGCGCCTTTCCGAGGCAGATGTCGCAGCCAGTTTTGGTGTCAGCCGCCAACCGGTACGCGAGACCTTCATCAAGCTGGCCGAGGAAGGTCTGGTTGAGGTGCGGCCGCAACGCGGAACCTTTGTGCGCAAGATATCGACGGGTGCGGTCATGGATGCGCGGTTTGTGCGCGAGGCTATTGAGGCTGACATTGTCAAGCTTGTGGCAGAAAACTCTGATGCGGCCATTGTCGCCGCCCTTACCCGGCTTCTTGACGCGCAGCGCAGTGTTGCGCTAAACGATCCAAGGTCATTTGTTCCGCTGGATGATGCGTTTCACCGTACCCTGGCGGAAGCGGCAGGCAAGGCGAATGCCTGGCGCGTGATCGAAGGCACGAAAAGCCAGATGGATCGCGTGCGGCAACTCTCGACGGTGCAATTCCCGATGGCACGGCTGATCGACCAGCATGCCGCAATCGTCAAAGCCATTGCCGCCCAGAATCCCGCCGCGGCTGAAACCGCTATGCGCAATCACCTGCGCGCCATCCTTTTGGACCTCCCGCTTATTCGACAAAGTCTTCCAGAATACTTCGACGATCCGGACCCATTGCCGGAAAGCTCAGGACACAAATGACCCTCCGTATTGCCCGCCTGCACGGCCAGTCCGACCTGCGACTTGAAACCCTGCCCGAAACTGAACCGGGTTCGGACGAAGTCCTTGTCGAGGTCGGCGCGGGCGGCATTTGCGGATCGGACCTTCATTACTGGCAAGACGGCGGTTTTGGCCTGATCAGAGTCCGCGAGCCGATCATTCTGGGCCACGAAGCTGCAGGAACGGTTGTAGCGGTCGGCATGGACGTGAAAGCCTTGGCGGTTGGCGATGTCGTCGCGCTGAACCCGTCGCACCCCTGCGGCATTTGCAAGTTCTGCATGCAGTCCGCACCGCAACACTGCCTTTCTATGCGGTTCAAAGGATCGGCGCTACGTTTCCCACATGAGCAGGGCATGTTCCGCGACCGGATCGTTATGCAGGCCTCGCAATGCCACAAGATCGCTGCCGGCGTGCCAATGTCCGAGGCCGCTTTGGCCGAACCGCTCGCCGTGTGCTTGCGCGCGCTTCGTCGCGCCCAGACGTTCAGCGGTAGCCTGGCAGGCAAGCGTGTGCTCGTTACTGGTTCCGGCCCCATCGGCGTGCTCTGTACCCTGCTGTCTGCCCGCGCCCAAGCGGCCGAAGTTGTCGTGACCGATCTGCAAGATGTCACCCTTGCGGTCGCGGCTTCGGTAGGGGCGACACGTACGGTCAACGTCACAAAAGACGACCTCGCGCCCTGGTCCGAGGACAAGGGCGCCTTCGACCTCGTCTTCGAGTGTTCCGCCGCGGCACCTGCGCTGCGCAGCGCCATATCCACGGTGCGCCCCATGGGCGCAATCATTCAGGTCGGCGTTGCGGGAGATGTGCCGGTGCCACTGAACCTGATCGTCGGCAAGGAGATTGCCTTGGTCGGAACGCATCGCTTCCATGACGAATTCGCCGAAGCCGTGGCCCTGATCAACGGGCACAGCCTGCCACTTGGCCGGATCGTGACACATGCTTTCCCGCTGGACCGGCTGCAAGAAGCGATGGAAACCGCTGCCGACCGCAGCCGGTCGGTCAAGGTTCAGATCACCTTCGGTTAGTCGATCTTGGCCACTGCCCGAAGTGGCGCACCGCTGCCGCCCTCGATCTTCAATGGTAAGGCGGTCAACTGGCAGAACGGCGGCAGACTGCCCAGGTTGGCAAAGTTCTCGCCGATCAGAACGCCTGCTGCCAACAACGTGCGATGGGCGGGAAAGCTGGTGCTGCCGAAGCGGTCGATCGACATGGCGTCTGTCGCGACGATCCTGACGCCGCGGGCCACAAGAAGGGCGGCCGCTTCGCCAGACACCCCGGGCCAGTCGCGGTAAACAAGTGGGCTTTTCGCTTCGAAGTATCGGTCCCAGCCGAAACGGAATGCCACTTCGTCCTCCGGCAGGATCGGGCCGTTTGCGGCCTCGAACCCAAGGACAGCATCAGGGCCGACCTCGCCATCCGGCTCGACCGCAGGCCACAGCGTCGCCAACCTGCCGAAAAACACGGCAAGCGGGACCGTGTCTATGGTCATGGCCCCGTCGATGAAATGGGCAGGCGCGTCGAAATGCGTGCCGGAGTGTTCCGACATATGGATCGCGTGGTTGCATGCAATATCGCCTGCAGCGATGCTGGAGACCGCCTGTTGCGCGAAGACGGGGTGTCCTGGCCAAACGGCCATTCCGTTGCTTAGCGGATGAGTCAGGTCGATCAGCACGATGCTACCTTATCTGGCTTCGGGGCGCGGGACGATCGCGACGATCAACACAATCAGTATTCCCATCAGAACGAACCGCAACCCGGCATCTGCCTGGAAGATGTTCAGCATCGTCCCCATCAGATTGAAGAACAGGGCCGCGCCCCAGATGCCGATGGCGTTCGCCTGGCCGCCAGCCACACTGGTGCCGCCAAGGGCCACGATGGCAATGGACTCCATCAGGTAGGTGTTGCCCATGTTCAGCGCCGCGCCACCGGTGAAGCCGGACAGGACCACCCCCGCCATGGCCGCCGTCATGCCACAGATGACATAGGCCACCAGCCGCACCGGACCGACGCGCACACCTGCAAAATGCGCCGCGCGTTCGTTTTGCCCTGTTGCCAGAAGGTTGCGACCCCAGACGGTGAACGCAAGAGCCAGCGCCGCCACGACGCTTAAGGTCATGATGGTCAGTGGCATGACCTGGACCCATCCCAGGCGCCAATTGGTGAAATCCGACAACGCCTGTGGCGGTTTCAGTGTGGCCTGACCGCCCAGATTGAAGGCAAAGGACTGGAAAATGAAGCTCCAGGCCAGGGTCGCGATGATCGGCGGAAGCCGCAAGAACCGGATCGCTGCGTAGTTCAGGCATCCGGCCACCGCCCCTACGGCAAGGGCCGCTGCAATCCCCGCCGAAATCACCCCGCCAGTCCGGTCCATAACCGTCATCGAAACATAGGCCGCCAGCGTCAGCACCGACGGCACGGACAGATCCAGATTGCCCGGGCCAGAGGCGATGACGAACATCTGCCCCGTCCCGACCAGAACCGAGATCGCCCCGAAGGCCAAAGCCACCGTAAGGGTTGGCCCGATGCTGCCAAGCCCTGACTGAAGGCCGATCACCCCCAGCATCAGCGCCGCCGCCCAGAAACCATAGGTCCAGGGCGGAATACGTCTTAGCATCATGCCCGTCTCCTGTCATCGACCAGGACGCGCCCTGCCAGAACCAGAAAGAGGATCACACCTTGCGCCCCGATTTGCCATGTCGCCGGAACTTGCAGGAAACTCAGGAACGACCCTGCGAGCGAAAGCGTCAGGGCACCGATCACTGTCCCGACAGGCGACACCTGTCCCCCGATGAAAGCCCCACCCCCGAGGATGACCGCACCAATCCCCAGAAGCGTGTATGAGGGTGCCACATTCGGATCGCCCGATGTGATCAGACCCGCAAGCATCAGACCCGCGAGCACCAGCAGCACCGCCGCAGCGCCGTAAACCACCACGCGCAGCCACGCAATTGACCAGCCCGCCTTTTGCACCGCCCGAGGATTCCCCCCCGCGGCCCGCAACATCACCCCGAAGGATGACCGCATCAACACCAGATGGGCCACAATCGCGATTATCAGCGCGATCCAGATTGGCAGTGGCAGAAGCGGCGGCTTCCACGCGGTTGCGGTGCGCAACCAGTCGGGTATCTCTCCTCCCGGCGCGGGCAGGAACAGAATTGCGGTGCCAAGCCAGATGAACGAAGCTCCGAGACTGACGATGATCGACGGCAATTGGCGGAAGTGAATCAGCCAGCCAAGGGCTACATATGCCGCCATGACAGCAAGCAGGATCACAAAGGCCAGCGCGACGTCATCCTTCAGGAAGATTGCCGCGATGCAGGTGACCAACCCGACAAAGGCCCCGTTCGAAAGGTCGATCTCGCCCTGCAGGATGATGAGCATCTGCGCAAGGGCTGCAAGGATCAGAGGCGGCGCCATCTTGAACAGCAGGGTGAACCCGAAATAGCTCATCGCACTGGGCTGGATCGAGAAGATTGCAATCAGCATCACGCCAAGCGCCACGCTTGGCAGCAACACCGGCAAGGCGCGACGGAAACGGACGCGGTCAAGCATGGATCGCCCCTTTGCCCGTTCCAAAGCTCGCGTCAATTATGGTGTTATGCTCGATTTCGGTGCCCTCCAGAAGTGTGACTGCGCGCCCTTCCCGAAAGACGAGCACACGGTCGCAGTTTTCCAATTCCTCGATTTCGGTCGAATACCAGATGAAGGCGCGGCCCCGCTCGGCCTCGGCCCGGATCAGGGCGTAGACCTCCTGCTTTGTGCCAACGTCCACGCCCCGCATCGGATCGTCGAGGATAATGACGGCGGCATCCGACGCAAGTGCGCGGGCAAAGAGCACCTTCTGCTGGTTTCCGCCCGACAGGCTGACAAGGGGCACATGGATGCCCGGCGCGCGCACGCCCAGTTTGTCGAACCAGATGCGCGCCAAAGCGTCGCCTTGCCCGCCGGACAGAAAACCAGCTTTGGAAAGCTGTTTCAGGCTGCGATGGATCAGGTTTTCCCGGATCGACCAAAGCGGAAAAACGCCTTCGACCACGCGGTCACCTGCGACGAAGGCGATGGCGGCACCCTTTGCAACCGAGGTGTCAAAGATGGTGCGCAGCCGCTCGCGTTGCCCGTGTCCGTCAAGACCTGCAAAGCCCAGAATTTCACCCGCGTGCAGGCTGATGACCGCATCTTCTGCGTCTTTTCCATCATGGCGGACAAGTTCTGCGCCACGGCTGGTCAGTGCACCCTGCACCCGCTTTGCCGGCTCAACCGTTCCCATCGAGGCGAGCAGTGCGCTGCGCGTCAGGCCCTCATTGACGAAATCCGATGCGACCGCCCCGTCCTTCATAACGACCACGCGGTCGGCGACAGCCAGAACCTCATTTAGCCGATGAGTGATCAGCACGCAAGCAATCCCGGCTTGCGCCGCCCGCTCGACATGGTCGAGCAATTGTCGCGTCGCCTCCGGACCCAGAGAGGATGTCGGCTCGTCCAGGATCACGCCGCGCACAGGCATATCGGTTTCGCTGAAGGCGCGGGCGATCTCGATCATCTGGCGCTGGCCGATGGGCAATTCCGCCACTGCGATATCAAGGGGAATGCCATGGCCCGGAAAGACCGTGTCCAGCGCGCTCCGTATTGCCGCAGTGGCCCGAGCATGCCACCCCCAACCTTGCAACGACCGGTGCAAAACACGGGTGTTTTCCGCTGCAGTCAGGTTGGGACAGAGCGAAAGCTCCTGAAACACGCAGCGCAGTCCGGCCTTCTGCGCGGCCACAGCGTTCCAGCGCGAGAGGGGCATGCCATCAAGCGTCAAGGTGCCGCCGCTCCGCTCAACTGTTCCGGTCAGGACATTGATCAGGGTCGACTTGCCGGCCCCGTTATGACCGATCAGGCCGATCACCTCGCCCCGCGCCCAGCGGAAATCTGTGGCCGACAACGCCTTGACCGCGCCGTAACTCTTGGTCAGTCCATCGCCGCTCAGAAAAGCAGGTGCGGCCCCGGCCATCGTTTTCACCTCGGCAGAGGCCGCACCTATCGTCACGCTTTCAGATCCTGATCACTTCGGCGCGGGAATGCCGGGCAGCGGCGCCCCGGCCGCATTCGCGTCGATGACCGACGCTACCAGATCCTGCGGGAAATCAGCATTCAAAACGCCACCGACTTCGACTTGGGCAAGCCAGGCGTCAAGGTCGGGCTGAGTCACGACAAGAAGCGGGACTTCTACAAACTTCGGCGCTTCTTTGCCCGCAAGGATCTGTTGCGCAACCCAGAAGGCGGCTTGCGAAACCGAGGGAGTCGCCGCGAGCGAGATCGTCTCGTAGCCATTCGCCGTCTCGTCCTTCCAGGCCTGCAATTCGTCCTGGCGGTTGCCCATGATGATGACCGGCGGCTCCAGCCCTGCGGCCTTGAAGGCCTGCATCGCACCCCAGCCGTCGCCGCCCTGCGTCAACACGGCATCAATCTTGGGCAGCGACGGAAGGATGCCCGCAACCTCCTTCTGCGCGATCGTCGCGGTCCACTGACCATAGACTTCGCCTACTTTCGTGTAGGTCGGATGCTCGGCCAGCGCCTTCATCACGCCTTCGTTCAGCCGCTTGTCGAAACCGTCCCCCGCCATGCCCCGGATTTCCAGAATGTTGATCGGGGTGTCTCCGAACTTCGAGGCAATGAAATCCAGTTCGATCTTTGCATAGGTGTCGAGGTTGTAATCAACGTTGTAGGCGCAAGGCTCGGTCACGCCACCTGCAAAGGCAACAACCGTCACGCCTGCATCGCAGGCTTCTTTGATCGCGCCGTTAAGGGCCGTGTCGGATCCGGCAAGCACGATGATGGCGTTGTATCCCTGCAGGATCAGGTTCTGGATTTGCCCCGCCTGTTCGGTGACGTTGTTGTCCGACGACACAGTGGTGAAACCGGCAATCACCTTGTCGTCCACAGCCTTCTGAGCCATCGACTCAAAGCTCTTGATCATGGACTGGCGCCAGGAGTTGCCCGCGTAGGAGTTGCTAAGCGCGATCTTCATGCCGCTGGTATCGCCCGTAGCGACGCCTTCCTCCGCATAGGCCGTTCCGCTCAGGCTTGTTGCCCCAAGAAGCGCCGCCGCAAGGATTCCGTTCTTGAACTTACTGGTCATATTCGTGTCCTCTCCCTGTGTTTGTGGCCGCCAGTCGGCACGACCGTTTTGCTGCAACGAACCGACGCTCGGCACACCGTCGAAACGCAGCAACGTCGACCGAGTCCGGCATCTGGCCATGTTCATCTAGTATGGTACCATGTCAATAGTTAAGGGCATTTGGTTGGTACTCCGATGCTCAGCCGTCTGTTTGCTTATCACCCATCACGGCTGACTCGAAGGACGTCTCGGTCCGGCAAACGCGAATGTCTGCTCATTCACAACTGCTGCGATAGCTGTGATGCACTGCCAAAAGGCAGCTTTCCGCCCGATCTACCATCTGCGTTGTGATGCCGCGCCAGCCGCTGCGAATGACCGCTAATCCGAATTGCTGCGGATGCAACGCCGCTAACGCTCGGGTCTGCTTCCCCCCCTTCAACGCTATCCGCATCAACTCCCCAAACCATCATCAAAGGTTGGGGTGGTGTCAGACGAACGCGAACTGGTCTCTGTTTGCCCTACCCACGCCCGCGGTCAGGCAGCGAAAAGACTACGCCACTCAGCGAGAGCGGCAGCGCGGTTCAGCTTGAAATTCTGTCGGCTGCAAAGGGCGCGTTCCGTGTTGAAAAGGTTATGAACCGAGGCGTGGACGGCGACGAATTTCTGTAACGTTTGAATGCGCCGGAACCGTAGCATGGCTCGCTCGCGTCGTCGAAAAGGTTGATGTGAGTTCTCGGCGCGATTATTGGCCCAGCGGCCTTTTTCCTGTCGCTGGGCGGTGCCAATAATCTTCATCGCCGCGCCATAGGATCGAAGCTTGTCAGTGACCACGACGTCGGGAGATCCATGCCTACGCATTGATTTCCTAAGGAATTTCAAGGCTGCTTTCCTGTCAGGTCGCTTGGTGACGTAGCTTTCCAGCACCTCTCCCTCATGATCCACGGCCCGCCAAAGATAATGACGCTCACCGTTGATCTTCACGAAAACCTCGTCCAGATGCCAGCGCCAGTTGCTCGTTCGCATCCCTTCGACACGTCGTTTTCGGATCTCCGCGGCGAACATCGGGCCGAACCTGTTCCACCAAAACCGAACCGTCTCGTGGCTGATTTCGATGCCGCGCTCATGCAGCAGATCCTCGACGTTGCGCAGCGAAAGCGGGTATCGAACATAGAGCATCACCGCCAGCCGGATGATCTCTGGGCTGGTCTTGAAATAGCGGAACGGGGAGCGTTTGGTCATGCCCGAAGGCTAGAGGAACGCTCTGCCTAACCGCAAGCTAATTTCCTCTGACAACACCACGCGCGACCCTCCCGAACCACTCGCACCGCCAAGTACCTTCGGCAACAGAGCATCTCCCTACCGAGCTCAGAACCTTCCGGGTCAAGCCCCGACGAGTGATGTGCGGATCACGCGACTGAATCTTCGGCACGATGGCAAGCAACATGGTGATTGAGCGTTATTTCGCGGAGCGGCGGGTCGATTTCGGCGCACTTTGTCACCGCCAGCGGACAGCGATCACGAAATCGGCAGCCTCCGGCACCGGCACCAGCTTCCACTTCGCCCAAAACCGCAGGCGCCGTGTTTCGGCGGCGTGGGTCTGGAAACGGGCTCGAGGCGATCAGAGCGCCCGAATAGGGATGGCGCGGCGCGGCAAAGAATTCGGCAGCCGGCGCCCGTTCGACGATGCGGCCCAGGTACATGACACAGATCGTGTCGCCAATGTGATTTACCAGGGCCAGATCGTGCGAGATAAACAGGTAGGATAGTCCAAGGTCACGTTGCAGATCGAGCAGCAGGTTCACGATCTGTGATCGAACCGAGACATCGAGGGCAGACACGGGCTCGTCGCAAACTATAAGCCGGGGCCGCGCCGCAATGGCGCGGGCGATACTGACGCGCTGACGCTGACCGCCAGAGAGTTCGTGCGGAAAGCGGCTTGCGATCTCTGGTGCAAGGCCGACACTTTCAAGGATCCCGGAGACACGCTGTGGCAAGGTCGCGGCTGTTGCAAGGCGGTGGATCCGAAGCGGCTCTGCAACCAGTGTGCCGACGCGAAAGTGCGGCGTTAGTGATCCGTAAGGGTCCTGAAAGATCATCTGAACATCGCGACTGAACGCCAATCGCTCGCGACGGCGGCGCGTCGCAATCGGATGACCGTCAAACATGATTTCACCGCTGTCAGGTGTTTCAAGCTGTGTAATCAGTTTGGCGAGCGTGGACTTGCCGCAGCCTGATTCACCAACGATGGCCAGTGTCTCTCCGGAGGCTACGGTGATCGAAACATCGTCGACAGCCACGATCTCCCGGGTGACGCCCCCTTTCCGCATGCGATAACGTTTGCAAAGGCCGACTGTCTGCAGCAGGGGCTGCGCAGGGACGGTCACGATACAGCGTTCCAGCGAACAAGCCGCTCTGCAAGTTCCTTCCATCGGAAACAACGGACAAAGCGGCCTTTTCCGGCTGGCTCCAGTTCCGGCGCTTGCTGTCGGCAAATCTCGACCCGGAACGAACACCGATCAGCAAAGGAACATCCCTGTTGGGTTTCCGTTGGTGACGGGACCGCGCCCGCAATCGAGGGAAGATGCGACTTGTGTGCAGCACCGCCCGCGCGGGGCAACGAGTCAAGCAGCCCGCGCGTGTAGGGGTGCAAAGGTGCTGCGAACAGGTCCTGGACGCCGGCCTTTTCGAAAATCTCACCCGCATACATAACAGCGACCCTTTGAACCGTCTGTGCAATCACTCCAAGATCGTGGGTAATCAGCAGCACAGACATTTTTTGCATGCTTTGCAGCCGTACAAATAGATCGAGGATCTGGGCTTGTATCGTGACGTCGAGCGCAGTCGTGGGTTCGTCCGCGATCAAAAGCTCGACGCGCCCACAAATCAGGCCCATCGCGATGGCAACGCGTTGCCGCAACCCACCGGAAAGCTGGTGCGGATACTGCGCCAGCCGCTCTCGCGGGAACTTTATGCCGACAAGGTCGAGCATCTCGATGGCGCGGTTGACCCGCGCCGCCGATTGCAGTTCCGGGCGATGAACCTCCAGCACTTCGGTCAGCTGGCGACCGATACGAAGGCTGGGGTTGAGGCTGGTCATTGGCTCTTGGGGAACCAGCGCGATGCGATCGCCGCGCAGGCGCTGAAGCTGCTGCCGGGGCATGCGCAGCAGATCCTGCCCGTCGAACGATATCTTGCCTTCGAGAACTTTGGCCTGGAATGGGAGGGTGCCAAGGATCGCCCGTGCGAATATCGACTTACCGCTGCCGGACTCTCCGACTAGGCCCACGATCTCACCATGCTCAATGGCCAGATCGACATTGCGGACGACACGGACGTGCCTTGCGTGTCGCCGAAAGGCGATGGTCACTCCCCGTGCGTCCAGCACCGGCCCCGTTTCCTGTTTCAGAGTGTCTTCGCGCATCATTGACCGATGGACCGCGAGCGGGGATCGAGCATGTCACGCAGGCCGTCACCGATAAGATTGAGGCTGATGACGGCATAGGTGATAATCGCACCCGGCGCGATCATCAGCCAAGGGGCCGAGCGAATGTATTCCCGTGCGCCGCTGATCATGCCGCCCCAGGTTGGCGCAGGCGGCGGAGCGCCAAGGCCCAGAAAGCTAAGCCCCGCTTCCACCAGAATAGCGGACGAGAATCCGAGCGACAACTGCACCATGATCGGCCCGATTGCGCGTGGAAAAATGTGAAGCGAGAGTACGCGAAGATCGCTGGCCCCAAGCGAGCGTGCCGCCATCACGAAATCTGCGCCACGATACTCGATGACCGCAGCCCGCACGGTACGAATTACTCTTGGCACATACAGTACAAAGACCGCAATAACCACATTCAACTCTGATGGTCCAAGTGCCGCAAGGATCATGATTGCCAGGACGACGCCTGGAAAGATCAACAGCGAGTCGGATATCTGGCTTATGACGATATCGGCGACCGGGTACTGACCGGACATCATGCCAAGACTGATCCCGAATATCGCCGTCAGCGCCGTCGCTGCGAATGCGATGCGCAGCGATATACTGGCGCCAACGACAAGCCGGGACATCTGATCCCGGCCCAATTCATCCGTGCCAAGAAGGTGGCCAAGGCTCGGGGGCTGAAGCTTGGTGGCCGCTGAAATGCTGAACGCATCGATGTGGACAAAGATCGGGATCAACACGGTCAACAATATCAGCACTATCAGCATCAAAAGACCGACGGTCAGCATCACATTCTTGCCCGCCCACCTCAGCCAATGCCTCTCGGATAGATGGGGAGCAGGCGCGATTCCACTTTCTTCTGTGTTCATGCCAGCCTCACGCGCGGGTTGAAATACGCGTAGGCAACATCGACCAGCAGGTTCACCACCAGGGCGGTAAGGGTAAGGTAAAAGATGCCGGCTTCAAGGGTGGCATAATCACGTCGGATCGCGGCGGTGGTGATAAGTTCGCCCAGACCGGGCAGGGCAAAAACCTGCTCGATAATCACAGAGCCGCCCAGCCCAAGCGCAAACAGCAGACCGATCGCAGTTATGATCTGCACCATCGCATTGCGCAGGGCATGGCGGACGATGACGATCCACTCGGGCATTCCCTTGGCGCGCGCCATACCGACATATTCCGTGTCGAGCACTTCCAGCATTGTCGAGCGAGTCATCCGGACGATAAGTCCGATCTGTGAAAGACTGAGCGCAATGGTAGGCAGGATCAACCGGCTCAGCCACGGCCAGAAGCCCATCTCGATGGGGCGGTATCCTGACGAAGGCAGCCATTTGAGATCGACGGCGAAAACCAGAATGAGGACAAAGCCAAGCCAGAACGGCGGCAGCGCCATGCCAAAGCTCGACACAATGTTGCCGAGGTAATCGAGGAAGCTGCCGCGTTTGACCGCCGAGAGTATGCCCAGAGGGATGCCGACAACGATTGTGACGATCAGCGCGAAGACCGTCAGCGAAAGCGTTACGGGAAACCGCTCGAACAGCACCTCGGCGACCGGTTTGGAAAAGAACAGCGATTGCCCGAAGTCGCCGGTCAGGATGCGTGGCAGCCATTCGACATATTGGGCGAGAATGGGGCGATCCAGGCCAAGTTGCCGCGAAACGTCATCAAGCATCTCTGCGTTCACCAATTGGGTGCCCAGCAGGCTGGCCACCGGACTTCCCGGCAGCATTCGCGTCAACACGAAGATCAGCGTCAGGGTGATGAAGAGGGTGGGAACGAAAACGACAATCCGGCGCAGCGTATAGGAAAGCATCGTCCCTCCTGACCTGAGGGTGTGAGTGGCTGACCGCCCACACCCTCTATCTTTCTGTCTGCGCTATCCGGCGAAACCAACTCCATTGAGTGTGAGGTTTCCCAAGGCGAGGTTTCCATCGGGATCAAGCACTGCTTTCCGTTTGGCGACCAGCCGGTAGGTGTAGCCCAGATTGACCATTGCAACCTGAGCATAGAACGACCGTTGCAGATCCTCACCAAGTTTCTTGCGGTCCTCGAATTCGGTGGCGGCGGCAAGCTTGCCGAAGATTTCCTCCGTCTCGTCGCTGATGAAGCCGACTTCTGGCGACGGGAAGGTGCCGTTGAACTCCGGCTGCCAGAGCGACGGATCGACCCAATATCCGCCCGACGTATAGATGTTGAGCGCATCCGGATCACGGCGGCGCGCCACCCAAGTATTGAGGTCGTAGGTGCCGATTTCAAGCTTGAGGCCAGCGCGGGCGGCCTGCTCGACAAGAACGATAGCCACCTTTTCCTGAAGGTCATTGCCCGAAATGACAATGATGCTGATTGGCTCGCCCGTGTAGCCCGCCTCGGCAAGGTAGCCCTTTGCCGCCTCGATGTCGCCCGGCTTGTAGAGATCTGAACCGGCATCGGTGTTGAATGCGCTTTCGGGTGCATAAATGCTCGGGTTGACCAGGGCAAAGGCGGGATCTGACACCGCGACCGAGGCAATCTCGATCGGATCGATCAGCGACTGAATGGCCTTGCGGATCAGGAGGTTCGAGGTCGGGCCCTTCTTGTGGTTGAACATCATGTACATCAGAACACCAGGGCCGTTCTTGACGGCATCGATTTCGGGGCTGGCGCTCAGGCGCTGATACTCGGTGTCGGGGACGTCGGTAATGATGTCATACTCACCGGACTCGAGCCCGGCAACGCGCGTCGTCGACTCGGTGACGATCCAGTAGATTATCTCGTCGAAGTTCGCGACCTTCTTGCCTGCCTGATAATTTGGCGCATCGTCGCGCGCGACATATTCGGCAAACTTGGCAAGCTTGACATACTGGTCTGTCGCGTACTCGACAAATTTGTACGGACCAGTGCCGATGACCTCGGTAAGCTGGCCGGGCGCGGTGGACGCTTCGGCAACTTCCTTTGGCATGACGACGAACTTGTTTTCGTCAGAGCCCAGCATCAGCAGCAGGAAGCGGCCCATCGTCGTGCTGAAGTTGAGGACCACGGTTGTGGCGTCGGGGGTGTCGATCGAGGCGAGTGTGTCAAGACCCGGCCCCTTGGGGGCAACAACCTTCCAGCGTTCGAGCGACGCCTTCACATCTTCTGCATCGACGGTGTCGCCGTTGTGAAAGAGAACCCCCGGCCGCAGTTTGAACGTCCACTTCAGGCCATCCGGTGTCGCTTCGACGCTTTCGGCAAGCTCTGGCGCGGCGTTGAAATCCTTTCCGAACCCATAGAGGCCCTCGAATACATGCCCCATCACATGCGGCAGCGGGTGCGAGACTGTCGATTGCCAGTCAAGCGTGCTGAGCGGGATATGCAGACCGATGTTGAGTGTACCGCCAGGGACCACAGCCCCCTGCGCCAGTGCCGAAGAGCCAAGCCCCGGAAAGGGCAAAGGCAGTGATGCCGCCGCTACAACACCCGCGAGGCTTATTATTACATGACGACGATGTACCATTTTCATTCTCCCCATTGTGTACGGTATAACGTTATACTTTTTTAACAATGATAATAGGCGAATTTGAAGCGTGCAAGCCTAAATTATCGATGTCCGACAGATGGCCCCGTACACAGAAGGGGCTACCCCACGTTTTGAAAACGGGCGACTGCGTCATCCTTCAGGACCACGCCAAGACCGGGCAAAACTGTCACCCGTGCAAGACCGGAAGCGATCGTAAATCCGGCGGTAGCAACCTCGTCTTTATCTGCTTCCAGATGGTCCAGTCGGGCTGGAAAAGTGTCGTGCAGTACAGCCGCAAGATGCAGCGCAACTGCTGCCCCGACCGCAGTGCGTGCAAGAGAGGCAGACGAAATCCCGATCGACGCCGATTCCGCGATCGAAACCACCTGCATCGCAGCACGAAGTCCACCGACACGATCCACGTTCAGAACGATGCGATCGGCGGCGGCAAGCCGCACGATCTGTCCCATGACCTTTGCGGATCGCACCGAACTGTCTAGGATAATCGGTATCGGCAAAGTCGCGCACAGGGTCGCGTGCCCGACAAGGTCGGCATCGTCCAGCGGCTGCACCAGCCCGATGTTAAGGTGGGGGCCAGCTTTCAGCAAACCTTCAACAAAGGTGCGTGCCAAAGCAGGATTGTCGAACAACCCATCTGCGCCGATGTCGACCTGAACCCCGGCACCAAGCTGGGCTATCGCCGCTTCGAGCCAGCCCACCGCCGAAGCAGGCCCATGGCTGGCGGCCTGACGAGACGGCTCCCTGCGGTATTCAAGGAGGACGGCGCCTGCGGTTTCGTGGGAAAGCGGCACTCTGGCACCATTTGGGATGCGCTGCGACAGCGCGACTTCATGCCTGTAGCTGCCACCCAGCATCATATGCACGGGACAACCGCGCAGCTTACCGTTGAGATCGTAAATGGCCGAATCGAACGCGGCACGCACGCGGGGGCCGACAGTGGTATCCTTGTCCGTCACACTGGACACGGCATCAAGCGCCACATTGATATTACGCAGGTCGGTGTCCGCCAGCCGCGCAGCGCCCGCCCTTACCAATTCCAGCGCCGATACGCCGGTCACCCCAGCTGGAAAAGTGATTTCTCCTAATCCAAAACGGTCGTCATGGTCGCGAAGCGCCAAGAGGGCACATTTATCACCAGAATTGGCATTGGATAGTTCAAGAAGCTGAATTTGCACGTTTTCCATACCCTATTCAAATGCTGAATCCGGGTTTTCCTGCAGTGTGGAGGCCGGCAGTTGCAGCGTCAGGCTCTGCTTCGTTCGTGGCGGCGCACATGATTGGCGAACCACCAGCCGGGTTCGCAGGGTCACCAGCGTAGGGTCTGGCGGCGGGTCACTCAGTTCAAGCCCCGAGAGCAGCGCATCGCAGGCCAGCTTGCCCATATAGTACCTCTCCTCGCGAAGTGTGGTGATTGCCGGCGCGTAAAAGCCAGCCCAGTCAGGGTCGTCAAAACCCACAAGGCTGATGTCGCCGGGAATGCCCACGCCATGGTCGCGCAGGCACCGAAGAACTGCGCCCGTCATCGACTCGTTGCACACGAGCATTGCCGTCGGCGGTTGCCGCAAAGAGATCAGCCTGCGGGCACCCTGATACGCCTCGTCCTGTCTGTAGTTGCCGTAGACGACAAGGTCGTCGTCGAACGTGATGCCGGCCTCATCCAGCCCGAGACGATAACTGTTCAGGCGCTGACGGCCACTTTCAAGCTCGAGGTCACCGGCAACAAGTCCAATGCTGCGATGTCCCAAGGCGTTAAGGTACTCTACTGCGTCTGCCCCGGCGCGTTTCTCATCCGTCATGACAACAGCGGCATGTTCGCTGCCGATCTGGACATTGACCGTCACCATGGCAAAGCCGGAATCCGCTGCCTGCCGAAAAGCGCGGAGGTTGCAGTCGAGCGGAGAAGCAATGATCCCGTCGACGCCCCGCTCCCGCATGTCCCGCAGGTATTCCATCTCGCGCGTGGGGTCGTCACCGGTGTTGGACAGGATGACGCAATAGCCTGCACGCTTTGCCGACTCCTCAACGCCTTGCACAAAGGTTGTCCAGTGATAGCTGTTGATCTGGCTGATCAGGACGCCGATCGTGTTGGTTCGCCGCAGTCGCAGGGCACGCGCCACACCATTGGCGCGATAGTTGACCTTTTCTGCGGCCGCGACCACGCTGGCTCGGGACTTTTCGCTGAACGAGCCATAGCCGCCCAACACGCGGCTTGCAATGCCGATAGAGACACCCGCCTCTTTCGCGACATCCGTCAACGTAATGGATTTCCTCTTCGTCACGGTGCCCTTTGCGCGTGTCGCCCGTACCTCGCAAGCTCGCTGCAAACTAATCGGATAGAACTGGACGGTCAACGTATATCGTTATATTCTGATTATCCATTCAAGCGTGTGGTCCAATGAAAATCATATCGATCGACTTCTTTCCCCTGGAATTGAAATCGCCGCAGGACGCGGGGACTGATGGATCGGCAGACGAACAGGCCGCTTTTACCCCAGAGATGTTGGCGGCGCGACGCTATGCGCCGCCTGAGACGGCGTTGGTGCGGATCACAGCAGACGATGGAACCGAGGGCTATGGCGACGGCGCGACACTGCCGCACTATCTGGGCCATGGTATCGGCAGCATGCTTGACTGGCTTGGCCGGTTTCGCGGAGCCCTCGTCGGTGAAGACCCGCTGAACATCGCCAGCATTCATCACAGCATGGAGGCGGTGGCAAGCATCGGCGTGCCCGGTTGCCGTCCTGCACAGGCGGCGATCGACATGGCAATTTACGACCTGGCAGGGAAGGTGCATGGCTGTCCGGTGTATGAACTGCTCGGTGGCAGCTACCGGCAGGAGCTGGAACTGCAGACGCAGATGCATGGCCACACAGTTGATCAGCTTCTTGGGGTCTGCAATCACTACGTCGCGCAGGGGTTCACGGGGCTTAAGCTGAAGATCGGTTCTGACCTGCGCACGCATGGCTATTCGAAGGCGCTGTTCGATGCGGATGCAGATAAGGTCGCCGGTGTCATGGCGCGCCTGCCGCATCACATCCAGGTCGACGTAGATGCGAATCAGGGCATAATGAATGCCAAAATGGCCGTTGCCCTGTTCGAGCGGGTGCGACGGGAGGCGTTCCATCCAAACATGGCAATCGAGCAGCCCCTGCATCATCTCGATCTCGCGGGTCACGCCCAGATCCGAAAAATGCTGCCATTTCCGGTTGTCCTCGACGAGGCCGTCACTTCGCCCACCGCGATGCTTCAGATTGTCCGAATGGAAGCGGCCGACCGGGTCGTTCTCAAACCCAACCGCGTTGGCGGTCTGTGGCCTGCGCGGCGCATTGTCGACATTTGCGAAGCCAACGGGATAGGTGTAAGCCTCGACACCATGCCCTTCACGCTATTGGGCGACACCATGCTTTGCCATCTTGGGGTTACGATCAAGGATCACTTCCCACTCGACGCTCAAGGGCACACGTTTTTTGCTGGAACCCCTTTTACAGGCGGCGTGAAAATCGACAGTGGCCGCGCCCATCTCGGCAACGCGCCGGGTTTTGGGGTGGAGTTCGACCCAGAGATGTTGACGGAGATGGCGCCTAGCACGAGATCATCCAGCGCTAGGTAGTCCGCCTTGAGTCACTCGTGAGCCCCATAGTGTCTACTGTCAAGAACGAACACTAGTCGATCAACTCCAAGTTAATCCTACCCATCATCAGCGGGGCAGTCATGCCAGGCAGTTTACGTGAAGAGCCAGGCCGGCGAGGGTTGGAAGGTGCTGCCGACCCTCTACGATGATGGCGGTTACTCCGGGGGCACGATGGAGCGTCCAGCCTTGCGTCGGCTGCTGGCCGATATCGAGGCTGGTCGCATCGACATCATCATCGTCTACAAGATCGATCGCCTGACCCGTTCGCTCGCCGACTTTGCCCGGATGGTCGAGATCTTCGACCGTCAGGGCGTGAGCTTTGTCTCGGTGACCGCCCCCTTTTGATCGAGATCATCAAGACGGCAGGGATTCCGGTGCAACTTGGCGGGGGGTTCCGGTCAGCGGCAAGGGTGGAGGATTGGTTCGCTCAAGGGGCGGCCCGCATCGTGATCGGCACCCTCGGCGTGCAGATGCCGACAGTGGTCAAGGAACTGGTCTCTCGCCATCCGGGCAAGATTGCCCTCGCGGTCGATGTCTGGAAGGGCAAGGTGCTGGTGGACGGTTGGCGGACGTCCAGTGCATTTACGCCCGAGACTTTGATCGCAGCCTATGGTGCCACGCCCTTTGCCGCGATCATCGTGACCGATGTGGATGCCGACACGGCGGGAACCGAAGCCTCCTACAGCATGATGGCGACCCTAGCCAACATGGTCAAAGTGCCGATCATCGCCTCCGGCGCAGTACGGACGATCGATGACGTGGCGCGGCTAAAGTTTGCCAGCCATGTTGCCGGAGCATTGGTCGGCCGGGCGCTGTTTAAGAAGACCATCGATCTGGCAGAAGCGCTGGGTGAAGCGCGCGGAGGCGTGGGCGAAGTGGCTGCCTTCTTTTGAGCATCAGCATACGGCCGGCGGGCACTGTCAGACGGATGCTTCTTGAGTTGCCTTGGCCGCTTCCTTAGCTTTTGCAGCATGACAAGACTCAGCCCTTTCCTGGGAGAGAACGCGGCTGGAGTCGGACCTTCTTTTAGGCGTACCATATTGATTTATAAGGATCAGCCTTCTCTGAACGTGTTTCCTTGGGCTTCGACTGAAAAAGGCACCCCATACCGGTTCCACCAAAACCGCACGGCGTCGTTGGTGATGTCGATTCCGCGCTCACGGAGCGGGTCCTCCAAGTTGCGCAGCGAAAGCGGGTAGCGGACGTAGAGCATCACCGCCAGCCGGATGATCTCAGGGCTGGTCTTTAAATAGGCGAACATAGAACATTTGGTCATGCGGCACGCTAGGTGGCGAGGCCGGTTCGCTCAAGAAATTTGCTTTGACAGTGCCCGCTCGCCTGCAAATTTGTGCGTGAGCTTGGCCAGCTTGCCGACAGCTAAGGATCAAGCCTTGACCTTACCAGCCGGGCCGGCAGCAGGATATGCACCGCAAGTCCGCCGAGGTTTGGAGATTCCTTAAGCTCAAGCGTGGCGTCGTAGGCGCGAAGCAGGTCAATCGCGATCGCCAACCCAAGGCCGGTGCCTGGTTTAGACGTGTCGAGCCGACCACCTGATCGAACGGCTTCGCTTATGTCGTTTTCCGGAATGCCCGGCCCGTCATCTTCGATGATCAGTTCGATCCCGTCAGATGACTTCCGCGCGGTAAGCGAGATGGTATTGCGACACCATTTCAGGGCGTTATCCAAGAGGTTGCCCAAGACCTCTTCGATATCCTGGGCATCTATGCGGATGTTGAGATGCGGTTCGCTGGCAGCAAGGAATTGCTTTCCGTCCCGCTTGGCCATCGAACTGAACAGCCTGGAAAACCTGTCCACCGAATTGCTCAGGTCGGTCCGGGCGAAAGTTGTCTCGCCCGTGTTTGACATGCGGATACGGGCCAGCGACCGCCCCAGCTGGGCATCCAGCCGATCAAGCGCATCGATGGCTTTGTCCATGTCGTGCGCATTTTCCGCAAGGGCGGTCAATTCATTGCGCAGGATTGCACTGGGCGTCTTCAGCGCATGTGCCAGGTCCGCAGCCTGCCGGCGCGAACGCGCGACGATGTCCCTGTTGCGCTGCAAAAGGGTGTTGATGTCGCTGACGAGCGGCGCAACCTCCTCAGGGTAGTCGATCTGGTTTAGCTCTTCATCACGATCCCACCGGTGGGCGACGTCCTTACGCAACTTGTCCAGCGGCCCGATGATCGCCGCTGTCTGAAAAAGCACAGCCGAAAGGCTAAGCGCCGCGACCAGCGCGAACGCGAGGATCAGGCTGCGCCGCGTCGCTACCCGCTCCGCGATCAGTTCGGACCGACTTTCAGCGACAGCGACGTTCCATTCGGTGCCGTCCTCCAACGTGATCACCTGCTTTGCGATCCGTACTTGTTCGACTTCGGCCCCTTCGGTGCTGTCAGACAAATGCGAACCAGTCTCCGTTACCCCTACCCCGCTTTGGTATCAGGCCGCGAGAAGGCCGCGCCACTCAGCCAGAGCGGCGGCGCGGGTCGTCTTGTAGGTGTCGCGGTTTTGGAGGTGGCGCTCCGTCGGAAAGTGGTTATGGACCGAGGCATGCACTGAGGCGAACTTCTGCAACGTTCGCATGCGCCGGAACCGCAACATTGCCCGCTCTCGTCGTCGGAACGGCAGGTGCGAGTTTTCCGCCCGGTTGTTGAGCCAGCGCCCCATCTCGCGGTCATCGCCTCGGCCGAGGTCCTTCAAGGCAGCACCATAAGATCGCAGTCGATCAGTGACGATGACCTCTGGTCGACCATGGCGCTTCATGGATTTCTTCAAGAATTTCAATGCTGCCTTGCGATCTCGC
>JANNES010000013.1:0-21321 GCA_031378845.1 Rhodobacterales bacterium | reverse complement strand
CCGAGATGGTGATGCCGGGCGACAACCTGAAGTTCAACGTCAGCCTGATTGCGCCCATCGCGATGGAAGAAAAGCTGCGCTTTGCCATCCGCGAGGGCGGCCGCACCGTCGGCGCAGGCGTCGTCAGCAAGATCATCGAGTGATGATTTTGGAGACTCCGGGCGTCGCAGGCGTTGGCAGCAAAATCACCGCGTAACGTCTGACCGACATTCGCAGGGAGACTTGTCCGACAGATGTCCGACGTCAGGTCTGCCAGCTGCTTGACCCCAAAACGGCCATGAAAAACCCCCGCGCCTCTTTCGGGGCGCGGGGCTCGTTGCCCGCTTTGGGCGTCTTCGGTCGGGCCGGGGTGTGGGGCTGGATCAGGTCCGACCGGGGGAAAGACGCCCCAAGCCGGTCAGCTGGCGGTCAGCGTGCCTGCATCCTGTGCTGCCTTCAGCTCGGTCGCATCGACCGCGCCGTCCGCGTTGCTGTCAATCGTCGTAAAGACCTCTGCCGTCAGGTCCGGATATGCCGCCACCAACTCCTCCATCGAATAGGTGCCATTGCCATCGGCATCGGCGACCTCTTGTGCAAAGACCGGGGTGATGGTCAGACCAGCGACACAGGCCGTGATTGCAAGGTTCAGTTTCGTCATCATCGTTCTCCTTTGGTTTCGGGACGCGCCATGTCTGACGATGTGCGCCCTCACCCGAGTTGGGGCATGTGGCGCGCCGGCTCAAGGGCGAATGCAGAGGATTGAAAATCCTTGCGAAAGCTGGCCGAAATGGGGGTGCCGCGCGTGCGATCTCTTGCCGAAAAAGGCCCGCCCGGGCATGCAGGCGGCACCTCGCCGAAGACCCGGGGCCAGAGTGGCGGGTCTGCGCTCTGTCAGGATCGTGAACCGGCGGGGGTGGACCCGACTGGTGGGCAGGTCTTGCCGGATTGGCCCTTGATTTCCCGCGACACCTGCCTTAACCGAGGCTCGCAATAGGGGTATAGCTCAGTTGGTAGAGCGACGGTCTCCAAAACCGTAGGTCGCGGGTTCAAGCCCTGCTGCCCCTGCCAAATCACAACGTCCGCGCGACAGTTCCGAGGTCCGCTATATCGGACCAAAATCCGTGGGCAGGCGCAACAGCCGCATTCGGTCGGCCTCTTCGCGGGTGCGCATGCGGATCAGTCTGGACGGGACACCCCCGACGACGGCCAGCGGCGGCACGGATCGCACGACAACCGCATTCGCACCGACGATGGCGTCATCGCCGATCATCACGCGCCCCAGCACGACAACGCCCGCGCCCAACTCAACCCCGTTTCCAATCACCGGCCAACCGGCGCGGTCATCGAGACGTGCAATCCCAAAGGTGGTGTTCTGGCGGATTGTCACATCGTCGCCGATGGATTGCGCGACCAAGATCATGCCCCCGAAATGCTCCAGGATCACCCGGCGCCCGACCTTTACCGTATAGGGCAGTTCGATCCCCGCCATCCAAAGCACAAAGCAATTCATGACCTGGTAGATCAGTGAAAAAGGTAACCGCACGATCCTCGGTCTGATCCCCATGCGCCAATTGCCAAAACGATGCCAGAACAGCGCCCAGAACCCCGATGAGACCGGATTGCGACCATGACACCGATAATCTTCCGCTACCAACGCGAAAAAACCGATGCCTTTGGGATTGAGGTTGTGGCGGCCGTCATTTTGCAAAGGCAACGCGGATTCGGGCAACCGTGGCGGGGTCAGACGCTCATTCATCGTGAGACGCCTTCTTGCAGGCGCGTGCAACTGCGTAAGCCGCAGTCGCAGGTCTGGCGCTCAACGAAATGTCCGGCCCGGCAATCGACATTTCAGCAGACCGCACAAAACCAGTTTCGCTCTCTGCAATCATTTCGATTAGGTACCACCAGAGCACACCGTCGGGCACAGCGCCCACACATTCCGGTGCTGACTTACATCAAGAGCGGCAGCCGCGATACCTTTGCAAATGTGATAATTTCACGAATGTCGTTGAATAGGCACAACATTGCCGAGAAAGCGCAGGGTCATTTTGAGACATGTTGCGCTGGGTCGCAGGGCTGTGACAAAGTTTGCCTCAGCGTGGAGACTATATGTTGTGTCGAAGGAAAGTGGCGCAGCAGCATTTTGCAGGCTTGCCGCGCATCGGACGGCCTTTTGTGACGCGGCGGTCAAATCGCGTCGTTTTCTTGCCGTGATTGGTTCTGCGGGCTGCGCGCCAAAACCGGCCCGGGTTGATGCCTGACCGTTCGGCAAACGCACTTTGGACGTGCAGATTGCATTTGCCTCTTTGTGGTGCGCGGTCTCGTTTTCGGCCGCGAACCCAGTGCTGACCTGCGAGGAGCGCGCCACCAACGGCTTGGTGACACGATCCAGCCCATGGCGAAATCCAGATGAATTGACGGGCGCAGGCTTTCGCTCTGTGGGTCCATAGTGCTTGAATTCCCCCACCTCAGCGCTTATCTGACCGGCAGGCGACAGCGTGCAAGGACGAAAATCATGGCAACCATCAACCCCATCCAGTTCATTCAACAGGTCCGGGCCGAAGTTGCGAAAGTATCGTGGCCGACGCGGCGCGAAGTGATGTTGACTTCGGTAATGGTGTTTATCATGGCCGCCGTTCTTGCCACGTTTTTCAGCCTGATTGATCTGGGGATCCGGTCGGGCCTGGCGGCGGTGCTGAACGCCTTCTAAACGCCCGCGAATTGCGCGAAATCGCTTGATCTTGGGCGGGCTTGGCGCTATCTCGCCCGAAAGATAACGAGAATAAAGCGCGCGGCGATTCGGTCGCGCGTTGTTTTTTGTTCCGGACAGAGCGGGCTTACCGCTTGAAACAAAACGGAATTTAGGGGCTTTGCCCTGGATGGCAAGGATGGCAGCGGGCATGGCGAAGCGGTGGTATTCGGTGAGCGTTCTCTCGAATTTCGAGAAGAAGATCGCCGAGCAGATCAAGACAGCCGTTGCCGATGCCGGTCTCGAGGATGAGATCGACGAAGTTCTGGTGCCCACCGAAGACGTGATCGAGGTTCGTCGCGGCAAGAAGGTTACGTCGGAGCGTCGCTTCATGCCGGGCTACGTTCTGGTGCACATGGAAATGTCGAACCGCGGCTATCACATCATCTCGTCGATCAACCGCGTGACCGGCTTTTTAGGTCCGCAGGGCAAGCCGATGCCGATGCGCGACGCCGAAGTGAATGCGATCCTGAACCGGGTCGAGGAGGGTGAGGCCGCACCGCGCAACCTGATCCGCTTTGAGATCGGCGAAAAGGTACAAGTGACCGACGGGCCCTTTGAAGGGTTCTCGGGGATGGTTGAGGATGTCGACGAGGGCAAGAGCCGCCTGAAGGTCACCGTCTCGATCTTTGGCCGGGCAACACCGGTCGAGCTGGAATTTACCCAGGTCTCGAAAGGGACCTGAACTGCCGTGGGAGGCGCGCGTCCCGGACCAGAGCCGGGATGACAGACCGAACCACTAAACCTTGTCCCGAACGGTTTCGGGACCTCTGGCGCGCCAGAGCATAACGGTGAAAGAGGAGTAGGCCAGATGGCCAAGAAGATAATGGGCAGCCTGAAGCTGCAAGTGAAGGCCGGGCAAGCCAACCCGTCGCCACCCGTGGGCCCCGCCCTCGGTCAGCGCGGCTTGAACATCATGGCCTTTGTCAAAGAGTTCAACGCCAAGACCGCCGATCTGCCCCCGGGCACGCCCACACCGGTGATCATCACCTACTATCAGGACAAGTCTTTCAGCCTCGAACTGAAGACGCCGCCTGCGGCATATCTGGTCAAGCAGGCTGCCGGCCTTCCGTCCGTTGGCAAGCGCAACCGCACCAAGGGCTCGCCCAAGCCGGGTCGCGAAGTGGCAGGCTCGATCACCGTGGCGCAGGTCCGCAAGATTGCCGAAACCAAGATGGCCGATCTCAACGCGAACACCGTTGAGGCCGCGATGAAGATCATCCTTGGCTCGGCCAAGTCCTGCGGCATCGAAGTGAAGGCGTAAGATCATGGCAAAGACTGCAAAGCGCGTTGTCAAAGCCGAAGCGGCTTTCGCCGGCAAGACGAACATCACGGTCGAAGACGCCGTGAAGCTGATCAAGGGCGCGGCTTCGGCCAAGTTCGACGAGACGCTGGAAATCGCGATGAACCTTGGCGTTGATCCGCGCCATGCCGACCAGATGGTGCGCGGCGTGGTTCAGCTTCCGAACGGCACGGGCAAGACTGTGCGTGTGGCCGTGTTCGCGCGTGGGGCAAAGGCCGATGAGGCCAAGGCGGCTGGCGCAGACATCGTGGGTGCCGAGGATCTGCTGGAAGTCATCCAAGGCGGCAAGATCGAGTTCGATCGTTGCATCGCGACGCCGGACATGATGCCGCTGGTGGGTCGTCTCGGCAAGATTCTCGGGCCGCGCAACCTGATGCCGAACCCCAAGGTCGGCACCGTGACGATGGATGTGAAAACCGCCGTCGAAGCCGCCAAGGGCGGCGAAGTGCAGTTCAAGGTCGAAAAAGCCGGCGTCATCCATGCCGGGATCGGCAAAGTGTCCTTTACCGAAGACAAGCTGGCCGAGAACATCCGCGCCTTTGTCGATGCGGTCAGCAAGGCCCGGCCCGCCGGTGCCAAAGGCGCGTACCTGAAAAAGGTCTCGCTCAGTTCCACCATGGGACCGGGCGTATCGGTCGACATCGCCTCGGCGACCGCAAATTGAACATAGCGGCGGGGTAAACCCGCCCTACGAATTCCCTTGGTGACAAGGGATGCTGGCCGGGTGCAAACGCCCGGTTCTGTCCGAGACGGTGGGTGGCGCGCAAACGCCTTAATGACCCTGCCTGAGATGGGGAACGAACGATTGTCGCCCGGACTTTGGGTGATCTTGGAAAGCGGACCCGATCGTGGACCCGACGTCGATCCCTAAGAAAGGGTCGGCAAATATGAGCCGGGGGGAAACCCCCACACTTGGAGTGAAACTGTGGATAGAGCCCAGAAAGAGAAAGTGGTCGATGAACTCGGCCAGATCTTCGAAAGCTCTGGCGTTGTAGTGGTTGCCCACTACGCGGGCATGACGGTTGCACAGATGCAGGACCTGCGCGCGAAGATGCGTGAAGTTGGCGGGTCCGTTCGCGTTGCCAAGAACAAGCTCGCCAAGATCGCCCTTGAAGGGAAACCCGGCATCAAGATGGGTGACCTGCTCACGGGGATGACTGTACTTGCCTATTCGGAGGACCCTGTCGCTGCGGCGAAGGTCACCGAGGCTTATGCCAAGACAAACGAAAACTTCGTTATTCTTGGCGGCGCCATGGGCAGTGCGGTTCTGGACCAGGCTGGTGTCAAAGCCGTGGCCTCCATGCCGTCGCGTGAAGAGCTTATCGCTCAGATCGTGTCGTGCATCGGTGCGCCCGCCTCTGCCATTGCCGGGGCCATTGGTGCGCCTGCGTCTAACATCGCAAGCATCCTGTCGACCATCGAGGAAAGGGCTGCGGCCTGATCTTTTGCCCGCGTGGTTGACCCATGCGTCGTTGGAACCCATCTTAACATTACGGAATGAGCAAAATGGCTGATCTGAACAAACTCGCCGAAGACATCGTCGGACTGACCCTTCTTCAGGCGCAAGAACTGAAAACGATCCTCAAGGACAAGTATGGCATCGAGCCCGCCGCTGGCGGCGCTGTGATGATGGCTGGTCCTGCTGCTGGCGCCGCTGCTGCGGCCCCCGTCGAAGAGCAGACAGAGTTTGACGTCGTCCTGACCGAGGCCGGCCCGAACAAGATCAACGTGATCAAAGAAGTCCGCACGATCACGGGTCTGGGCCTGAAAGAAGCCAAGGACCTCGTTGAGGCCGGCGGCAAGGTCAAAGAAGGCGTCACCAAAGCCGACGCAGAGACCCTGAAGAAAAAGCTCGAAGAGGCTGGTGCCAAGGTCGAGCTGAAGTAATCACGCAAAAGGTGCCGCCAAGACGATTTTTGGCGGCACCCAGCATTCCGGGACTTGGCAGGCTCAGATGACGCGCTTTTTGTTTTATGTGCCGGATGCGAACAGACCATCGGGTGGTGTCAACGTGATCTTTGGCTTGGTCAAGACACTGCGCGCCAACGGAATGGACGCTTTCGTCGTCTCTTCAAATCCAACGTTCCGGTACGACTTTTTGTCAAAGGACTTGCAAATCTTTTACGCGCCGCAAATTCGGGAACCAAAGCCGCTTGCTGAACGCATGCTGGTTTGGCGCGACCTGTTGCTGTCCAAAACCCGAAACACCAATGTCGAGCTGCGGCGTGACGATATCATCGTCGTGCCCGAATATGTGTCGAGCTGGCTGCCACGGTCTTTTCCGGACAACGCGTGTGTGCTGTTGAACCAGAACTTCTATGCTTTGGCGGTTGCGATGCTGTCCAAGACATGGGACGCACGCCGGTTCGCCGCAACGTTGTCGATTTCGCAGACGTGCCACGCTCTTGCGCGCGTGATGAATTTGGAACATGCGCGGGAGATCCCGCTGGCAGTTGACCAAGACACAGCATCCGGCGCTGGCGCCAAGAAGAACATCATTGCCTACATGCCGCGGCGGCGTCCGCTGGATGTACAAATCGTGACCAAACTGCTGAAAGATCGCGGGCATGTGAAAGACTTTGAGCTGCGCCCGCTTGACAACTTGACGCGCAACGAAGTGGCACAAGAACTGCGCGAGGCCAGCATCTTCCTGAGTTTTTCCGAGCTGGAGGGATTTGGCTTGCCACCTGCCGAAGCGATGCTTGCGGGATGCCTCGTCGTCGGGTTCACAGGTGTCGCAGGGGCGGAGTTTCTGGATCGCGAGGTTGGCTTTCCAATCGAGGACGGCAATGTGATGGAATTTGTGACCACCGTCGAAGCGGTCGCAGAGCGGTGTCGAAAGTCTGATCCGGCGACGGACCAGATGCGGCAAAAGGCCTCAGCCCGCATTGCACAAAATTATGGCCAGGAAAAACACGACAGCGCGGTGACCAAGGTTTTCGGAGAGTTCGCCAGCATGCTGCCTGTCAGGTAGCCGAAGGTTCAAAATGGCTGGTTTCTCCAAGCACAACAAGAGTTTGTGCTTTGAAAGCCCAGTTGAGATGCTCGGGTAATCGTCTTGGGTGGACGGTTTGGTATAGAGCAAAGGCGTGGCGACAAAATGCGAGCGACAGCGGTTCCCCGTCGTCTACGCTTGCTGCAAAGTAGGAAAGCTTGATCATGACCCAAGCCTATGTTGGCCAGAAACGTATCCGCCGGTACTTTGGCAAAATCCGCGAAGTCCTGGACATGCCGAACCTCATCGAGGTTCAGAAATCTTCTTATGATCTGTTCTTGCAGTCCGGCGAGGGCACCAAGCCCGCCGATGGCGAGGGGATTCAAGGGACCTTTCAATCGGTGTTTCCGATCAAGGATTTCAACGAGACGGCAATTCTTGAGTTCGTGAAGTACGAGCTTGAAAAGCCGAAATATGACGTGGACGAGTGCCAGTCGCGCGACATGACGTATGCCGCACCGCTGAAGGTCACCTTGCGTCTGATCGTGTTTGATGTCGACGAGACGACGGGGGCCCGGTCGGTCAAGGACATCAAGGAACAAGACGTCTATATGGGCGACATGCCCCTGATGACGCATAACGGCACGTTCATCGTGAACGGCACCGAGCGGGTGATCGTCAGCCAGATGCACCGCTCTCCGGGCGTGTTCTTTGACCATGACAAGGGCAAGACCCATTCGTCGGGCAAGCTCTTGTTCGCCTGCCGGATCAGTCCCTAGCGCGGGTCGTGGCTGGACTTTGAGTTCGACGCCAAGGACATCGTTTTCGCGCGCATCGACCGCCGCCGCAAATTGCCGGTGACGACGCTCTTGTACGCGCTGGGGATGGATCAGGAAGGCATCATGGATGCCTACTATGAGACCGTCATGTACAAGCACGTCAAGAACAAGGGCTGGATCACCAAGTTCTTCCCGCAGCGCGTGTCGGGTACGCGTCCGACCTATGATCTGGTCGATGCAGCGACGGGTGAAGTCATCTTGAAAGCTGGCGAAAAAGCCACGCCGCGGATGGTCAAACAATGGAAGGAATCCGGTGCCGTCACCGATCTTCTGGTGCCGTTCGACTACATTCTTGGCCGTTACGTCTCCAAGGACATCATCAACGAAGCGACGGGCGAGATCTGGGCCGAAGCTGGCGATGAGATGACGTGGGATCTGGACCGCGACGGCGGCGTAAAGGGCGGCTCGCTCAAGGCGCTGTTGGACAATGGCGTGACCGAGATCCCGATGCTGGACATCGACAACGTGACCGTCGGTCCGTACATGCGCAACACCATGGCGGTGGACAAGAACATGGGGCGCGAAACCGCGCTGATGGATATCTACCGCGTCATGCGTCCGGGTGAGCCGCCGACCGTCGAGGCAGCAAGCCAGTTGTTCGACACGCTGTTCTTTGACAGCGAGCGCTATGACCTGTCCGCCGTCGGCCGGGTCAAGATGAACATGCGTCTTGATCTGGGTCGCCCCGATAGCCAGCGCACACTCGACCGCGCTGACATCGTGGCCTGCATCAAGGCGCTGACCGAACTGCGCGATGGCAAGGGCGAGATCGACGATATCGACCACCTTGGCAACCGCCGGGTGCGGTCCGTTGGCGAGTTGATGGAAAACCAGTACCGCGTTGGCCTCTTGCGCATGGAACGCGCGATCAAGGAACGCATGTCGTCGGTCGAGATCGACACGATCATGCCGCAGGACCTGATCAACGCCAAACCGGCGGCGGCGGCAGTGCGTGAATTCTTCGGCTCTTCGCAGCTGTCGCAGTTCATGGACCAGACCAACCCCTTGTCCGAAGTGACGCACAAGCGTCGTCTTTCAGCCCTCGGGCCGGGCGGTCTGACCCGCGAGCGTGCAGGCTTTGAAGTGCGCGACGTCCACCCGACCCACTACGGCCGGATGTGCCCGATCGAGACGCCCGAAGGCCAGAACATCGGCCTCATCAACTCCCTCGCGACGTTTGCCCGCGTGAACAAGTATGGCTTCATCGAAACGCCGTATCGCAAGGTGATCGACAACAAGGTGACCGACGAGGTCGTCTACATGTCGGCGACCGAGGAAATGCGCCACACCGTGGCGCAGGCAAACGCCGCGCAGGACGCCGAAGGCCGGTTCACGGATGATCTGATTTCCAGCCGGAAGTCGGGCGAATTCATGCTGAACCCGCCGGATGCGATTGATCTGATCGACGTCAGCCCGAAACAGCTTGTATCGGTCGCGGCCTCGTTGATCCCCTTCCTTGAAAACGACGACGCCAACCGCGCGTTGATGGGCTCCAACATGCAGCGTCAGGCAGTGCCGTTGCTGCAGTCGGATGCGCCGTTCGTGGGCACGGGGATCGAGGCGGTTGTCGCGCGTGATAGCGGTGCCGCCATCATGGCGCGCCGGGCGGGCGTGATCGACCAAGTGGACGCCACCCGTATCGTCGTGCGCGCCACCGAAATGCTGGACCCCGGCGAACCCGGCGTCGATATCTACCGTCTGCGCAAGTTCAAACGCAGCAACCAGTCGTCGTGCATCAACCAGCGCCCGCTGGTCAAAGTGGGTGACGTGGTTCTGCGCGGCGAAGTGGTGGCTGATGGTCCGTGTACCGACCTTGGCGAGCTGGCTTTGGGGCGCAACATCATCGTCGCCTTCATGCCGTGGAATGGCTACAACTACGAAGACAGCATCCTGATTTCGGAACGCATTCTGTCGGACGACGTGTTCACCTCGATCCATATCGAGGAATACGAAATGGCCGCGCGCGACACGAAACTGGGGCCGGAAGAGATCACCCGCGACATCCCGAACGTCGGTGAAGAGGCACTGCGCAACCTCGACGAGGCGGGCATTGTCTATATCGGTGCCGAAGTGCAGCCCGGCGACATTCTGGTTGGCAAGATCACCCCCAAGGGTGAATCGCCGATGACGCCGGAAGAAAAGCTGTTGCGCGCGATCTTTGGCGAAAAGGCATCGGATGTGCGTGACACATCCTTGCGCCTGCCGCCGGGAGCGTTTGGCACGATTGTCGAAGTGCGGGTGTTCAACCGGCACGGCGTCGACAAGGATGAACGCGCCCTGCAGATCGAACGGGAAGAGGTCGAGCGGCTGGCGCGCGACCGTGACGACGAATTGGCGATCCTGGAGCGCAACATCTATGCGCGCCTGAAGTCGCTGGTGATGGGTAAAGTTGCCGTCAAAGGTCCCAAAGGCATCAAGGCCAATGCGACCGTGGACGAGGAACTCCTGGGCACGCTGTCGCGTGGCCAGTGGTGGCAACTTGCCTTGGGCGAAGAGGCTGATGCCCGGGATGTCGAGGCGCTGCATGACCAGTACGAGGCGCAGAAGCGCGCGCTGGATCACCGGTTCGATGACAAGGTCGAGAAAGTCCGTCGCGGCGACGATCTGCCCCCCGGCGTGATGAAGATGGTCAAGGTGTTCGTGGCGGTGAAGCGCAAGCTGCAACCGGGCGACAAGATGGCCGGGCGTCATGGCAACAAGGGCGTGGTGTCCAAGGTTGTACCGATTGAAGACATGCCCTTCCTTGCGGATGGCACCGCCGTTGACATCGTTTTGAACCCGCTGGGCGTGCCGTCACGCATGAACGTCGGTCAGATCCTGGAGACGCATATGGGCTGGGCCGCGCGCGGTCTGGGCCTGCGGATCGACGATGCGCTGAAGGAGTATCGCCGGTCGGGTGACATGACCCCGGTGCGCGATGCGGTGCGTCACGCTTACGGCGACGAGACCTATGAAGAGGCCTTTGCCGACCGGTCCGAGGAAGAGTTCCTCGAAATGGCCGGCAACGTGACCAAAGGCGTGCCGATTGCATCGCCGGTGTTCGATGGCGCCAAAGAGGCGGATGTGAACGACGCGCTGACCCGCGCGGGGTTCGACACCTCTGGCCAGTCGGTGGTCTTTGACGGCCGGTCTGGCGAGCAGTTCGCCCGCAAGGTCACCGTTGGCGTCAAGTACATGCTGAAACTTCACCACCTGGTGGATGACAAGCTGCACGCGCGCTCGACCGGACCGTACAGCCTCGTCACGCAGCAGCCGCTGGGTGGCAAGGCGCAGTTCGGTGGCCAGCGTCTGGGCGAGATGGAGGTCTGGGCACTGGAAGCTTACGGTGCCGCCTATACCTTGCAGGAAATGCTGACGGTGAAGTCGGACGACGTGGCAGGCCGCACGAAGGTCTACGAGTCGATCGTCAAGGGCGAGGATAACTTCGAGGCCGGGGTCCCGGAATCGTTCAACGTCCTCGTCAAGGAAGTACGGGGCCTCGGCCTCAACATGGAACTCCTGGATGCGGAGGAGGAGTGAACCCCAAAAATCTTCGAAGATTTTTGCAAGTTCCTTCGAAGGAACTTGTTTTCACCCCTCTGACCGCAGCCCGCCATTAGGGAATAGAAAATGAACCAGGAACTCTCGACCAACCCGTTCAACCCGGTTGCCCCCGTCAAGACCTTCGACGAAATCAAGATCTCTCTGGCCTCGCCAGAGCGGATCCTGTCGTGGTCTTTTGGCGAGATCAAAAAGCCGGAAACCATCAACTACCGCACGTTCAAGCCGGAACGTGACGGTCTGTTCTGCGCGCGTATCTTTGGCCCGATCAAGGATTACGAATGCCTCTGCGGCAAATACAAGCGCATGAAGTATCGCGGCGTCGTCTGCGAAAAATGCGGCGTCGAGGTGACCTTGCAAAAGGTGCGCCGCGAACGGATGGGCCATATCGAGCTGGCCGCCCCCGTTGCGCATATCTGGTTCCTGAAATCGCTGCCGAGCCGCATCGGTCTGATGCTGGACATGACGCTGCGGGATCTGGAACGCATCCTCTATTTCGAGAACTACGTGGTGATCGAGCCGGGTCTGACCGACCTGACCTATTGCCAGATGCTGACCGAAGAGGAATTCCTCGACGCGCAGGATCTCTATGGCGCTGACGCCTTTACTGCCAATATCGGCGCCGAGGCGATCCGCGAAATGCTGGCGGCGATTGATCTGGAGCAAACGGCAGAAACCCTGCGCGCGGACCTCAAAGAGGCCACGGGCGAGTTGAAGCCGAAAAAGATCATCAAGCGGCTCAAGATCGTCGAAAGCTTCCTTGAATCCGGCAACCGTCCGGAATGGATGGTGCTGACCGTGCTGCCGGTGATTCCGCCGGAACTGCGCCCGCTGGTCCCGCTGGATGGCGGCCGGTTTGCCACGTCCGACCTCAACGACCTCTATCGCCGGGTGATCAACCGCAACAACCGACTGAAGCGCCTGATCGAGCTGCGTGCGCCCGACATCATCGTGCGCAACGAAAAGCGGATGCTGCAAGAGGCGGTCGATGCCCTCTTTGACAACGGCCGTCGTGGCCGCGTCATCACGGGCACCAACAAGCGCCCGCTGAAGTCGCTGTCCGATATGCTGAAAGGCAAGCAGGGCCGCTTCCGTCAGAACCTGCTGGGCAAGCGCGTCGATTTCTCGGGTCGTTCGGTCATCGTGACTGGCCCGGAGTTGAAGCTGCATCAGTGCGGTCTGCCTAAGAAAATGGCGCTGGAGCTGTTCAAGCCGTTCATCTATTCGCGGCTTGAAGCCAAAGGGCTTTCCAGCACCGTGAAGCAGGCGAAAAAGCTGGTGGAAAAAGAGCGTCCCGAGGTTTGGGATATCCTGGATGAAGTGATCCGCGAACACCCGGTTCTCCTCAACCGCGCGCCGACTCTTCACCGTCTGGGCATCCAGGCCTTCGAGCCGATCCTGATCGAAGGCAAAGCGATCCAGCTGCACCCGCTGGTCTGTTCTGCGTTCAACGCCGACTTTGACGGCGACCAGATGGCCGTGCACGTCCCCCTCTCGCTGGAAGCCCAGCTTGAGGCGCGTGTGCTGATGATGTCCACCAACAACGTGCTGTCGCCCGCCAACGGTGCGCCGATTATCGTGCCATCGCAGGACATGGTTCTCGGGCTTTACTACACCACGATGGAACGCAAAGGCATGACCGGCGAAGGCATGGCGTTTGCGGACATGGAAGAGGTCGAGCACGCGCTGGCCGCCGGTGCCGTGCATCTGCATGCCAAGATCAAAGGCCGTCTGCGTCAGGTCGACGAAGAGGGCAACATCGTCTGGAAGCGGTTCGACACCACGCCCGGCCGTCTGCGTCTGGGTAACCTCTTGCCACTGAACGCCAAGGCGCCGTTTGACCTCGTGAACCGTCTTTTGCGCAAGAAAGACGTGCAGACTGTCATTGACACCGTCTACCGCTATTGCGGTCAGAAAGAGTCGGTCATTTTCTGCGACCAGATCATGGGTCTGGGCTTCCGAGAGGCGTTCAAGGCCGGGATTTCGTTCGGCAAGGACGACATGCTGATCCCCGACACCAAATGGACCATCGTCAACGAGGTCCGCGATCAGGTGAAGGAATTCGAACAGCAATACATGGACGGCCTGATCACCCAGGGTGAAAAATACAACAAGGTCGTCGATGCCTGGTCGAAATGTTCCGACAAGGTCGCCGGCGAGATGATGGCCGAGATTTCGGCCGTTCGTTACGACGACAATGGTGCCGAAAAAGAACCGAACTCGGTCTACATGATGTCCCATTCCGGGGCACGTGGATCGCCCGCGCAGATGAAGCAGTTGGGCGGCATGCGCGGCCTGATGGCAAAGCCGTCGGGCGAGATCATCGAGACGCCGATCATCTCGAACTTCAAGGAAGGTCTGACCGTTCTTGAATACTTCAACTCGACCCACGGCGCCCGCAAGGGTCTGGCGGACACGGCACTCAAGACCGCGAACTCGGGCTACCTCACCCGTCGTCTGGTGGACGTCGCACAAGACTGCATCGTGCGGTCCCTCGATTGCGGTACGGAAAATGCGATCACCGCAGTCGCGGCGGTCAGCGATGGTGAAGTGGTGCAGTCCTTGGCCGAGCGTGTGCTGGGCCGGGTTGCAGCAGATGACATCCTGGTCCCGGGGACCGACGAGGTCATCGTTGCCAAGGGTGAGCTGATTGACGAGCGTCGCGCGGATCTGGTCGATCAGGCCGGGGTGGCCTCGTGCCGCATCCGCAGCCCGCTGACCTGCGAAGCCGAAGAGGGTGTTTGCGGCGCTTGCTATGGCCGTGACCTTGCACGCGGTACGCTGGTGAACATCGGTGAAGCGGTCGGCATCATCGCCGCCCAATCCATCGGCGAGCCGGGCACACAGCTGACGATGCGGACCTTCCACATCGGAGGTATTGCCCAAGGCGGACAGCAGTCCTTCCTCGAGGCAAGCCAGGAAGGCAAGATCGTGTTCCGCAATGCGAACCTTTTGACCAACGCCAATGGCGAACAGATCGTCAATGGCCGCAGCATGCAGATCGCGATCGTGGACGAGGCCGGGCAGGATCGTGCGGTGCACAAGATCTCGTATGGTGCCAAGGTCCATGCCAAGGATGGCATGGCGGTCAAGCGGGGGGCCAAGCTCTTTGAATGGGACCCCTATACCTTGCCGATCATCGCCGAAAAGGCCGGGGTGGCGCGGTTCACGGACCTCGTTTCGGGCATCTCCGTGCGCGAAGACACGGACGATGCAACAGGCATGACGCAAAAGATCGTGTCGGACTGGCGTTCGGTGCCGAAGGGCAACGAGCTGAAGCCTGAGATCATCATCATGGATCCCGCGACCGGAGAGCCGGTTCGCAACGAGGCGGGCAACCCGATCACCTACCCGATGTCCGTCGACGCCATTCTGTCGGTCGAAGACGGTCAGGAACTGCGGCCAGGCGACGTTGTGGCGCGTATCCCGCGCGAAGGTGCCAAGACCAAAGACATCACCGGGGGTCTTCCCCGCGTGGCGGAGTTGTTCGAAGCCCGTCGTCCGAAAGACCACGCGATCATCGCGGAAACCGATGGCTATGTGCGCTTTGGCAAGGACTACAAGAACAAGCGCCGCATCACCGTTGAACCGGTTGATGATACGCTGACGGCGGTTGAATACATGATCCCCAAGGGCAAGCACATTCCGGTCCAGGAAGGCGACTTTGTCCAGAAGGGCGACTACATCATGGACGGCAACCCGGCGCCGCACGATATCTTGCGGATCCTCGGGGTCGAGGCGCTGGCGAACTACATGATCGACGAAGTGCAGGACGTCTACCGCCTGCAGGGCGTCAAGATCAACGACAAGCATATCGAAGTGATCGTCCGGCAAATGCTGCAAAAGTTCGAGATCCTCGACAGCGGCGAGACGACGCTGCTCAAGGGCGAGCATGTCGATAAGGCGGAACTGGAAGAGTACAATACCAAGGCCACGAACCTTGGGATGCGTCCGGCAATCGCCGAGCCGATCCTTCTCGGCATCACCAAGGCGAGCCTGCAGACGCGCAGCTTTATCTCGGCGGCGTCGTTCCAGGAAACCACGCGGGTGCTGACCGAAGCTTCGGTTCAGGGCAAGCGCGACAAGCTGGTCGGCCTGAAGGAAAACGTCATTGTCGGCCGGTTGATCCCGGCGGGCACGGGCGGCGCGACCAGCCGTGTCAAGAAGATCGCTGCTGATCGCGACCAGACAGTGATCGAGGCCCGTAAATCTGAGGCAGAACACGCGGCGGTCCTTGCGGCGCCGGTTGCAGTTGTCGACCTGGGTGATCTTGATCTGGTCGATACGGTGCTTGTCGATACGACCGAAAGCCGGGATTGATCGGCTGAATGACTTGAAACCCCCGCTGACCGAAAGGCTGGCGGGGGTTTTCTTTGCCCGATGGCGCGGTTACCCCAAGTCGGGACATGCAGAAAGCCATTGAAATCATTTGACTAACGATTCCAAATTAAGAATTTTCCGTTCTTTGGAAAGTGTGGCCCGCAGCAATCTGTCAAGACCGGCGCGCGTCTTGGTGTCCCACGACCGGCGCTGCGCCTGACACGACTGCGCGTCGCGCGGTATCACGAGATCACGCATGGTCTGTCGCCTGCTTGCTGAGCCGCGCCACCCGCCCGGTTCAGGGTCCTTTCACCCCGATGTCACTCTGGTTGCCGCAATGGCTGCGTGATAGATCGTGTGACAGCTTTGCACGATGGTGCAATGCAAGATCCGGGACCGGGGTAAATCGTGGCATCACAGAGCCTTGCCTCACCTCGCATACAGATGCTGGGGCTCTGTCGGTTTTCACTGCTTGTCGAGGGCGGGTTTCAGGTCACCCATGACACGCTGCTGGACCGGCGTGCCTTGTTGTACGACCCGCAGCGGCTTGCGCAGCGATTTGTCTGGTTCGAGCATCTTTGCCTGCCGGGTCTGCGTGCGCAAACCGACCCCGATTTCACCTTTATCGTGCTGACCGGGACGGATTTCCCGCCCGAATGGATGGCACGGCTGCGTGCACTTGTCGCGGACGTGCCGCAGATCTTGATCGTCACCCGACCGCCCGGTCGTCACCGCGACGTCTGCATGAGCGCGATGGCCCAGTTTATCAATCCTGCTGCCGATGTTGTCGGTCAGTTCCGGCTGGATGACGATGACACAGTCGCGAAAGACTATATTGCCTCAAGTCGGCTGGATTTCCCGATGCTTCGCGGCCTCTTTGATCGTCACGGTGTCGTGGCGTCAAACTACGTCAAAGGCCTGGCCGTGACCTACAGCCGCTCGGAGCTTGTCTGCCAAAAAAGGGGGGCGACCGACTGGTCGTGCGGTCTTACGCTTTACTTTGCGCCAGACAGTCCGACGGGCCTGATGGATTACGGGCACCACCGACTTGCAGAATTCATGCCAACCGTCACGCAGAACCACAGCTTGATGTATGCGCGCGGGCTTCACCAGTCGAACGACTCCAAAGGGCGTGGCGCAGGCAAAGGCGAAGTGTGGACCGCCGAACGCGCAAAACCCGTTCTAAAGGAGCGTTTCGGCATTGACGCTGAGGCATTTGAGGCCGCATTGCGGGCGGCGGATCAACAGTAAAGTCATCCATGCACATCTCTGACAACGCGCGCGGCGTGATCATCATGTGCGTGTCCATGGCGGCCTTTGTCGTCAACGATACAGCTGTCAAAGAAGTCACCGCGTCGTTGCCGTTGTTTGAGGCGATCGCGCTGCGGGGCGTCTTGTCAGTCGTGGGGCTGATCGCCATTGGCGTCGCAACGAGGTCTTTGGCATTCCGCCTGCCGCGCCGTGACGCGTGGCTGGTGGCGTTGCGGATGGTTGCAGAGGTCGCCGCAAGCATGCTCTTCTTGTTTGCGCTGGTCCACATGCCGTTGGCCAACCTCTCGGCGATCATGCAATTCCTGCCTCTGGCGGTGACATTGGCGGCCGCTGTCGTGTTCGGGCAAACCATCGGCTGGCGGCGTCTGACGGCGATCATGATCGGCCTTGGGGGTGTTTTGCTGATTATCCGCCCGGGGCCTCAGGGGTTTGATGTCTGGGCCTTGATGGGCCTTGCCTCGGTTGGCTTTGTCGTGGTGCGCGATCTGGCGTCGAGCCAGATCTCGCCCGCTGTCTCATCGGTTACGGTGTCGGTCTGGTCGGCGCTGGCTGTGACAGTGGTCGGCTTTGGTGGCGCGCTTCATGATGGATGGCAGACCGTGATGCCGCGCGAAATGGGGCTGATCGGGTTTTCTGCGCTGTTTCTGGTGATCGGATACATTGCCGCAGTGGCGTCGATGCGGGTGGGTGACATCGCTGTGGTGGCACCCTTTCGCTATACCGCGCTTTTGTGGGCGATCTTGCTGGGCTGGCTTTTGTTCGGGACTTTGCCGGATGGGCTGACACTGCTTGGGGCGGCCCTGGTGGTGGTCACGGGCATCTATACCTTTTGGCGCGAAGCGCGTTTGCGGGCGCGCGGAAACTGAACCCCTCGCGGGTCGGGCCCGTCGTGTTGACAACCCCTGCGACTCCCCCTATACGCCCGCTTGTCCAGGGTGATGGCTCGCCGCCACCGTGGGTTCAGAATGCTTGATGTGGTCATGATCCGGGCGCGAGCCGACCCCGATCCTCTGGAATTCCACCGTGTCATCCCTGCGATGGGGGTGCATGCGGTTTTATCATTTTGCGATTCGCGCAAAGTGACGTCGAGAAGCAGTGCGTCGAGGTTCGGCGCGAGTATTGACAAAGCAACACGGGGTACGTGAATGCCGACGATCCAGCAGCTCATCCGCAAACCGCGGGAGCCGAATGTCCGAAAGTCCAAGTCGCAGCACTTGGAATCCTGCCCGCAGAAACGTGGCGTTTGCACGCGCGTCTACACAACCACCCCGAAAAAGCCGAACTCGGCCATGCGGAAAGTCGCCAAGGTGCGTCTGACCAACAGCTTTGAGGTCATCTGCTATATTCCCGGCGAAAAGCACAACCTTCAGGAACACTCCGTGGTTCTGATCCGTGGCGGCCGTATCAAAGACCTTCCCGGCGTGCGCTATCACATTCTTCGCGGTGTTCTGGACACGCAAGGCGTCAAGGATCGTCGCCAGCGTCGTTCGAAATACGGCGCCAAGCGTCCGAAGTGAGGAAATAGAACATGTCACGTCGTCACGCCGCTGAAAAACGCGAAATCCTGCCGGACGCCAAATATGGCGACAAGGTTTTGACCAAGTTCATGAACAACCTGATGCTGGATGGCAAAAAGTCCGTCGCAGAAGGCATCGTTTATGGTGCGCTGGAGCGGGTTCAGACCCGGTTGAAGCGCGCGCCTATCGAAGCCTTTCACGAAGCGCTGGAAAATGTGAAACCCTCTGTCGAGGTCCGCTCGCGCCGCGTCGGTGGTGCCACCTATCAGGTCCCCGTCGAAGTGCGTATCGAACGCCGCGAAGCACTGGCGATCCGCTGGCTGATCATCGCAGCCCGCAAGCGCAACGAACACACCATGGAAGAGCGTCTGGCGGCCGAGCTGGCCGATGCCGTGAACAACCGTGGCACTGCCGTTAAGAAACGGGAAGACACCCACAAGATGGCCGACGCGAACAAAGCGTTCAGCCATTATCGCTGGTAAGGGGTCATCATGGCACGCGATTATGCGCTGAACCGCTACCGCAACTTTGGGATCATCGCCCATATCGATGCGGGCAAGACCACGACGACCGAGCGGATTCTGTACTACACCGGCAAGACCCACAAGATCGGCGAAGTGCATGACGGCGCTGCGACGATGGACTGGATGGAGCAAGAGCAGGAACGCGGGATCACGATCACCTCGGCGGCGACCACGACGTTCTGGCAGCGCCAGATCGACAGTGCTGACCTGTCGTCCGACGACAAGTACCGCTTTAACATCATCGACACCCCCGGCCACGTTGACTTCACCATTGAAGTCGAGCGTTCGCTGGCTGTGCTTGACGGTGCAGTGGTACTGCTTGATGGCAATGCAGGCGTTGAGCCGCAGACCGAAACGGTGTGGCGTCAGGCTGACCGCTACAAGGTTCCGCGCATCGTGTTCGTCAACAAGATGGACAAGACCGGCGCGGATTTCATGAACTGCGTCAAGATGATCCGCGAGCGGACCGGTGCCGTGCCGATGCCGATCCAGTTGCCGATTGGTGCCGAAGACAAGCTTGAGGGCATCATCGACCTGATCACCATGGAAGAATGGGTCTATCAGGGCGAAGATTTGGGCGCCTCTTGGGTGCGCCAGCCAATCCGAGACAGCCTCAAGGCCGAGGCCGACAAGTGGCGCTACAACATGCTGGAGCTTGCGGTCGAGCAAGACGACGCGACGATGGAAGCCTACCTTGAGGGCAATGAGCCCGACGAGGCGACGTTGCGCATGTTGATCCGCAAGGGCACCCTTGCCATTGACTTCATTCCGATCCTCGCGGGCTCGGCGTTCAAGAACAAGGGCGTGCAGCCGATGCTGAACGCCGTGATCGACTTTTTGCCCAATCCGCTGGACGTGCCACCCTATCTCGGATTTGCGCCGGGCGATGATACGGAAACCCGCAATATCGAGCGGTCTGCCGATGATGCCCAGCCTTTCTCGGGTCTGGCCTTCAAGATCATGAACGACCCCTTCATGGGGACCCTGACCTTTACCCGCGTCTATTCGGGCCAGGTCAAAAAGGGCGATCAGATCCTGAATGCGACCAAGAACCGCAAAGAGCGTATCGGCCGCATGGTGATGATGCATGCCAACAAGCAAGAAGAAATCGCCGAGGCTTTTGCGGGCGATATCATGGCGCTTGCCGGGCTGAAGGAAACCACCACGGGCGACACGCTGTGCGATGCGGCCAAGCCGGTGGTGCTGGAAACCATGACCTTCCCGCAGCCGGTTATCGAGATTGCTGTGGAGCCCAAGACCAAGGCCGACCAGGAAAAGATGGGCATCGCTTTGGCCCGACTGGCTGCCGAAGACCCGTCGTTCCGGGTGGAAACTGACCAGGAGTCCGGTCAGACCATCATGAAAGGCATGGGTGAACTTCACCTTGATATTCTCGTCGACCGGATGCGCCGCGAATTCAAGGTCGAGGCGAATATCGGCGCCCCGCAGGTGGCCTACCGCGAAACGATCAGCCGTGAGCATGAGATCGACTACACGCACAAAAAACAGACCGGTGGTACCGGCCAGTTCGCGCGCGTCAAGCTGATCATCTCGCCGACGCTGCCCGGTGAAGGTTATTCGTTCGAGGCCAAAGTGGTTGGTGGTTCGGTGCCGAAGGAATACATCCCCGGCGTTGAAAAGGGCATCAAGTCAGTCATGGACTCTGGTCCTCTGGCAGGTTTCCCGGTGATCGACTTCAAGGTGTCGCTGATCGACGGCGCCTACCATGACGTCGACTCCAGTGTTCTGGCCTTTGAGATCTGCGCCCGTGCGGCAATGCGTGAAGGCCTGAAGAAGGCTGGCGCAAAGTTGCTGGAGCCGATCATGAAAGTCGAAGTGGTGACACCCGATATCTATACCGGCGGCGTCATTGGTGACTTGACGTCTCGTCGGGGCATGATCGAAGGGCAAGACGCGCGCGGCAACGCCAACGTCATCAACGCGATGGTACCTTTGGCCAACATGTTTGGCTATATCAACAATTTGCGGTCGATGTCATCCGGCCGGGCGACGTTCTCGATGCAGTTCGACCATTACGACGCCGTGCCGGAAAACCTGAGCCAGGAAATTCAGAAGAAATACGCGTAACCGGTGTGGCGGGTAGCTTGATTTTTGCGTGCAAAATCAAGCCTGAACCCCGCCCTACCACCCCCGTAGGGCAGGGTTCACCCCGCCGCGACCGAACGAAAATAGGAGGCCATCATGGCAAAGGCAAAGTTTGAACGGACGAAACCGCACGTCAACATTGGCACGATCGGCCATGTTGACCACGGCAAGACGACGCTGACGGCGGCGATCACCAAGTATTTCGGCGAGTTTCGCGCCTATGACCAGATCGACGGT
>JANNES010000010.1:0-98761 GCA_031378845.1 Rhodobacterales bacterium | reverse complement strand
ACCGTCGATCTGGTCATAGGCGCGAAACTCGCCGAAATACTTGGTGATCGCCGCCGTCAGCGTCGTCTTGCCGTGGTCAACATGGCCGATCGTGCCAATGTTGACGTGCGGTTTCGTCCGTTCAAACTTTGCCTTTGCCATCGCCTGCACGCCCTTGCATTGAGGGGCCCGCACCGGGGCCCTTTGCTATACGGGCGGCGGCTTAAAGCGCGTGGCGCGGAAAATCAAGCCTCAGTTGGCGGGGGCGGGGCCAGATATGATCGTCGGCGCATCGGCGGGGGTCGCACGGGTATCGGGCATCGCGAACCATTGCGGGTTCTGACGCAACCAATCCTCGACGGCACTGGCGGCATTCCTGGACAGCGCCTCCATCTGTTCTTCTTTGGTGCGCGTCAGGCCCGAACCGAGCAGAGCGCTTTCACCCGAGAAGCCTTCGAATATCGTCAGCTGCTTGCCCTCTTCGTTGAGCTTTTTCTGCGCAGCGTCGTCCCAGACATTGGCGGTGATGACGAGAACCGATTTCGGCGCCGCAACCAGCGGAATGCCGGGGGGTGCCAGCGCGTACGCGTCAACATTGATGCCGATGTTGTACAGCTTGGTGCCCTCATACCGGCTGAACCGCTCGTCGACGGCCTTGATCATCGCGGCTTCCCATTCTTCGATGCTGGCATCGCGCGAGATCGGCACTTTTTGCATATTGTCGGCCACGACGATGTTCAGCCCCAACGCAAAATCGCCAAAGGGTTCGGGCGTTGTCGTCAGGTCCTCCTTGGCGCATGAGGCAAGTAGACAAACGCCGAAGGCAGCGGCAAGAACCGGACGAAACAGCATCAAAGTGGCCCACCCAAAAATACGATCGGCTCGAGCGATACAATGTCGGTGACGATGGCGCAACAGTGCTGACGAAACCGCCGGGCGGGATCAGGTGAACCTGTTGTCGCGCGGGAACCCGCGCGGCGCCATCCGCCCGGCGGTGGCGCGGGCACCAAGCCATTCGCCAAGATCGGTCTCGGTGCGGGTTCGCCGGGCGGGATCTTTCCACGACAGACCTTGGGCAAGCACAAAGGTGGTCGCATCCGACAACCCGCCATCCTTGTACTTTTGCAGCCGCACGCCCTTGCCACGCGCCATTTCGGGCAGCTCGGCGAGCGCAAAGACCAGCATCTTGCGGTTATCGCCGACCACGGCCACATGACTGCCATCGACCACACGACACAAGGCGGTGGCAGCGCCATCCTTCAGGGCCAGCACCTGTTTGCCCGCGCGGGTCTGCGCCAGAACCTCATCCGATGGCACGATGAACCCATCCCCGGCCGTGGAGGCGACCAGCAGCTTTTCCCCCGCGCGGAAAATTCTCAGGTCGATGATTTCAGTGTCATTGGGCAAATCGACCATCAGGCGGACCGGCTCTCCCATGCCACGCCCGCCGGGCAGGGTGGCGGCTGGAAGGGTGTAAAAACGCCCGTTCGCCGCCACCAGCAGCACCTTGTCGGTGGTTTCGGCATGGAAGGCAAAGCGGTGTGCGTCGCCGTCCTTGAACTTTTGCTCCGCCGCGAGGTCGACATGGCCCTTGAGCGCACGGATCCAGCCCATCTTGGAGCAGATCACCGTCACGGGTTCGCGCTCGATCATCGCCTCGGCGGTGACTTCGGGCATGTCGACGCGTTCGGCCAAGGTCGTGCGCCGCGCGCCACCCGTGGAGGATTTGCCAAATGCCTTGCGGATATCCTCAAGCTCAGCGTCGATCTTTTTCCATTGCAGCCTGTCGCTTTCCAAAAGGTCGGCGAGATCTGCGCGTTCCTTCATCAGCGTATCGCGCTCGGTCAACAGCGCCATCTCTTCGAGCCTGCGCAAGCTGCGCAGCCGCATGTTGAGGATGGCTTCGGCCTGCGCGTCGGTCAGTTCGCCCTCGCTTTCGGGCGGAGAAACATAGGTCTTTTCCGATGCCGCACGCACATGAGTGCGGCCCCAGTCTTCGGCCATCAGGGCGCGCTTGGGGTCCTCGTCATAGCGGATGATGTCGATCACCCGGTCGAGATTGAGGAAGGTTATGATAAAGCCTTCGAGGATCTCGAGCCGCGTGTCGATCTTGTCGATGCGATGTTCGGACCGCCGGCGCAACACCTCGCGGCGATGATCGAGGAACGCGCGGAGGCACTCTTTCAACGAACACACCCGTGGCACGCGCCCGTCAATCAGCACGTTCAGGTTCAGCGAAAAGCGGATCTCGAGATCCGAGGCGCGAAACAGCATCTCCATCAGCATCTCGGGCTCGATCGCGCGCGATCGCGGCTCCAGCACGAGGCGCACATCCTCGGTCGACTCGTCGCGCACGTCGGCGAGGGCGGGAATTTTCTTGATCTGGATGAACTCGGCGAGTTTCTCGATCAGGCGGGATTTCTGCACCTGATAGGGGATCTCGGTGACCACGATCTGCCAGGTGCCGCGACCGAGGTCCTCGACCTCCCAGCGCGCGCGCAGCCGGAAACTGCCGCGCCCGGTTCGGTAGGACTCAAGGATCGAGGCGGGCGGTTCCACCAGCACGCCGCCGGTTGGAAAATCTGGGCCGGGGATCAGGGCGACCAGCGCCGCATCGTCGATCTCCGGGTCTCGCAGCAGAGCCTGGCAGCCGTCGATCAGTTCTTCGAGATTATGGGGCGGGATGTTGGTGGCCATGCCGACCGCGATGCCGGACGACCCATTTGCCAAGAGATTCGGGAAGGCCGCGGGCATGACCACGGGTTCTTCAAGCGTGCCGTCATAGTTCGGGCGGAAGTCGACGGCGTTCTCGGTGAGGCCGTCCATCAGGGTCTCGGCGATGGCCGTCAGGCGGGCCTCGGTGTAGCGGCTCGCAGCCGGATTATCGCCGTCGATGTTGCCAAAGTTGCCCTGCCCGTCGACCAGCGGATAGCGCACGTTGAAGTCCTGCGCGAGCCGCGCCATCGCATCATAGATCGCACTGTCCCCATGCGGGTGATAGTTGCCCATCACGTCGCCCGAGATTTTCGCGGACTTCCGGAAAGCCGATGTCGCGGTCAGCCTCAGCTCACGCATGGCGAAAAGAATCCGCCGGTGCACAGGCTTTAACCCGTCGCGCGCGTCCGGCAAGGCGCGGTGCATGATGGTCGAAAGCGCATAGGTCAGATACCGCTCACCGATCGCGCGGGCAAGCGGTTCGGCCACAAGCATCGGCTCTATCTTGTCGTCGTCGGGCGTCTTGGCCATGGATGTTGTGTAGTGTTCCGACCGAGAGGGGTCCAGTCGCAAATCGGCCAGCGTGACAAAAAGTTTTCCACAATCCCCTCCCGCATGCGAAGAATCATGTTAATAAACAGACGTGTGAATGGTGGGGGGCGTAATGGGCAAGCTGCTGGTTGTTCTGCTGTTGGGGCTTTATCTGACGTTTCAACTGGCTGGGAATGATCCCAGCCAATTGCGGCCTGGTCTGGTGAATGCGGGTGTCGACCCTGCCGCGCTGGTGATCGTGCAACCCGTCGAGACGCGCGAACTGGCTGCGGTCCGGAACCCGGCTGTACCGAAGGCCACCTCGTCCGAAGGAAGCTTTCTTGCGCCGAGAAAAACAACAGCGCCCAAGGCCGAAGTGCTGGAAGTCACATTCTCCCCCGAAACTGCCCCCACCGCCCTCAAACCTCAGCCCGACAAGGTGTTTACCCTGTCGGCCCTGCCGGGGCAGTCGAATGCGCCGACCGAGCCATTGTCTGAAACGCCGCTCAAAGCCGACGCCCCTGCCCCAGAAGTCTGGTATGTCACCGGTCGCGCGGTGAACGTGCGGCTGGATCCGTCCACCGATGCGCCAGTTGTCGGCAAGCTGTCACGCGGCGACGCGGCCTTGGTTCTGGCAGACAATGGCGCGGGCTGGGCAATGGTCAGCGTCGAAGGCGATGGCGTTACAGGCTATGTCTCGATGGACTTTCTGTCGCCCACGGCGCCCTGAGGTTCCGGGTGGGGTTTGCACCACGCCGCAGGCTCGTCTAGTGAAGGCCTGAAACGCGAGGCCGACCCATGCAACAGCGCTCCATTCTGATCACCGGATGTTCGTCCGGCATCGGCCTCGATGCGGCGCGCACGCTAACCGCGCGCGGCTGGCGGGTGTTTGCGACCTGTCGCAAGCCGGTGGATTGCGAGCGGCTGGTAGCCGAAGGGCTGGAAAGCTTTGTGCTGGACTACGCCGATGAGGCCAGCGTTGCGGCGGCGGTGGCCGAGGCGCTGTCGCGCACCGGGGGCACGCTGGATGCGCTGTTCAACAACGGGGCGCACGGCTGCCCCGGCGCGGTGGAGGACCTGCCGCGCGGGGCGCTGCGGGAAATTTTCGAGGTCAACCTGTTTGGCTATCACGACCTGACGCGCCGGGTGATCCCCGTGATGCGCGCGCAAGGGCATGGGCGGATCATCAACTGTTCATCTGTGCTGGGACTGGTCGGGATGACATGGCGCGGCGCCTATGTGGCGACCAAGTTCGCGATGGAGGGGCTGACGGACGTGCTGCGGATCGAGATGCGCGGCACCGGCATCGACATCGTGCTGATCGAGCCGGGCCCGATCACCACCAAGATCCGCGAAAACGCCATTGCGCATTTCGAGAAATGGATCGACTGGGAACGTTCGGCCCGGCGCGATCAGTATACGGCCCTGCGTCACAGGCTTTACACAGCGTCAGGCCCGGACCGGTTTGAATTGCCCCCGAGTGCTGTCACAACCAAGTTGATCCGCGCTTTGGAAGCGACGCATCCGCGCCCGCGCTATTTCGTGACGACGCCAACCTACATCAGCAACGTCTTGCGGCGGGTGCTTCCGACGCGGGCGCTGGACTGGGTTCTGGCAAGAAATTGACGCCACCCTGTTCGCCTTTTGCCGTCTGACCGCTAGATTGCCCCACAAACCAAAGGACGAATGCCATGCTACGAAGTGACCCCCTGTTCTGGCTTGCCATCGTTGGCTGTCTTGTCGTGCTGGTGATCTTGATGATCGGCATCGGCGGCTTTGCCAAAGGTGGCGAGTTCAATCGCAAGCACGCCAACCGCCTGATGCGATACCGTATCGCCGCACAGGCGGTCGCCGTTCTCATCATCGTGGCCTTTGCCTGGGCACACAGCGCCTGAACCGAAAAGAGAAACCCATGGTCGTTCTGTCGAAAATCTATACCAAAACCGGCGATGCAGGCGAAACCGCACTCGGCAATGGCGCGCGCGTGGCCAAACACTCTGTCCGGGTCTCGGCTTATGGCACGGTCGATGAAACCAACGCGACGGTGGGTCTTGCGCGGCTGCATGCAACCGCCGAGGTGGATGCCGCACTGAAACGGATCTCGAACGACCTTTTCGATCTGGGTGCGGACCTTTGCACCCCCGACCGGCATCTGGACCCGACGCTGAGCTACACGCCGTTGCGCATGATCGAATCGCAGGTCCTGCGGCTGGAATCCGAGATCGACGCGATGAACGAAAAGCTGACGCCGCTGCGCAGTTTCATCCTGCCCGGCGGATCGGTTCTGGCAGCCCACCTGCACCTTTGCCGCACGGTCTGCCGCCGTGCAGAGCGGCTGGTGGTCGAAACCGCGACAATGGAAGACGTGAACCCCGACGCGGTGAAGTATCTGAACCGGCTTTCGGACTGGTTTTTCGTGGCGGGTCGTATTGCCAACAATGACGGCAAGGATGACGTGCTGTGGGTTCCGGGCCTGACACGCTGAAGGCAAGGACGCGACGTCGCACCGCGCGTTTCCGTCGCATTTGACCTGTCACTTTGACGCGCAAGGCGCTAGTTAGGCCGCCAGAGAGCTTGACCGGGGCTTTGGCCCCTATGATGGAGATTGCGCCGATGAAGGTGTTGGTGCCTGTCAAACGTGTGATTGACTATAACGTGAAGGTTCGCGTCAGAGCGGATGGCACGGGCGTCGATCTGGCCAATGTGAAGATGTCGATGAACCCGTTCGACGAGATTGCCGTCGAAGAGGCGATCCGCCTGCGCGAAAAAGGCGCCGCAAGCGAGATCATCGTGGTCTCGATCGGCGTCAAGCAAGCGCAGGAAACCCTGCGCACCGCTTTGGCCATGGGGGCCGACCGCGCCATCTTGATCGAGGCGACCACGGACGTGCAGGTCGATATCGAGCCTTTGGCGGTGGCAAAACTGCTTGCTGCCGTGGTCAAGGAAGAGGCGCCGGGCCTTGTCCTTTGTGGCAAGCAGGCCATCGACAATGACATGAACGCGACGGGCCAGATGTTGTCGGCGCTGCTTGGCTGGTCGCAGGCGACCTTTGTCAGCGCATTGGCAGTCGAGGGCGATCATGCGACGGTGACGCGCGAAGTGGATGGCGGTCTGCAGACCATCAAGGTCAAGATGCCGACGATCGTGACGGTCGATCTTCGCCTGAACGAGCCGCGCTATGCCAGCTTGCCCAACATCATGAAGGCCAAGACCAAGCCGATGGCGGTCAAGACGCCCGCCGATTACGGCGTCGATGTCAGCCCGCGCCTGTCGGTTATCAAGACGGTGGAACCGGCGGGGCGCAAGGCGGGCGTCAAGGTGGCTTCGGTAGACGAGCTGATCGCGAAATTGCGCGACGAAGCGGGGGTGATCTGATGGCCGTTCTTCTTCTTGCCGATGTGATTGAAGGCCAGCTTGCGACCGATCAGGTGGCCAAGGCGCTGACTGCGGTCAAGTCGCTGGGCCCGGTGACGGTGCTGGTGGCGGGCATGGGCGGCGATGCGGCGGCGGATGAGGCTGCGACGTTGCAAGGCGTTGCGAAAGTGATCTTTGCCGATTCACATGCCTATTGCCATGCGTTGGCGGAACCAACGGCGGCGCTGATTGTGGGGCTGGCTGTCGATTACTCCCACATCGTTGCCGCGTCGGGAGCGTTTTCGAAATCGGTGCTGCCGCGTGTAGCGGCAATGCTGGACGTGATGGTGATTTCCGAAGTGCTTGCGGTGATCGACGCCGACACGTTCGAGCGCCCGATCTATGCCGGCAACGCGATCCAGACGGTAAAGTCGTCGGACCCCAAAAAGGTGATGACGATCCGCACCGCCACGTTCGATGCGGCAGGCAAGGGCGGGTCGGCCTCGGTCGAAAAGCTGGCGACCGCAGCGGATGGCAGCCTGTCGGCGTGGGTTGAGGACAAGGTCGCGTCAAGCGATCGCCCCGAACTGACCAGCGCCGGGATCGTCGTTTCAGGCGGGCGCGGCGTCGGGTCCAAGGAAAGCTTTGATCTGATCGAGGGCCTTGCCGACAAGCTGAACGCGGCCGTGGGCGCAAGCCGGGCCGCCGTAGACAGCGGCTATGCCCCGAACGACTGGCAGGTCGGCCAGACCGGCAAGGTCGTCGCACCTGACCTTTACGTGGCCGTCGGCATCTCGGGCGCGATCCAGCACCTGGCAGGGATGAAGGACAGCAAGATCATCGTCGCCATAAACAAGGACGAAGAGGCACCGATCTTTCAGGTGGCCGATTACGGGCTTGTCGGTGATCTCTTCACCATCGTGCCGGAACTGATCAAAAAGCTCTGACGCCGTCTGGACATGCCAAAAGGACCGTGTATCGCCGCCGCGAAGCACGGTCTTTTGGTGACCGGACGCGCCATCGGCTCATAACAAGTCGTCCAGCAGCGCGGCCAGGCATCTGGCGACCTCGCGGTGGGCATCAGGGCCGGGAAGGCCCTTGGCCATGAGGGACTCAAGCGGGGCGAACGCCATGCCCGAAAGGCCACCGGCGCGCGCAGACACGCTCAGGACCACCTCGGCATAGGCTGCCGCCTGCGCGCGAACAGCGCCAATCATTTCAGCGTCAACCAGCATTGGCGTGTAGTTGAGATCTGCCGGGCGCGCGCGCACAGGCGGCGGCTGATCCGCGATCCAGACCAGCACGACCGGCACCGTGAACTGCGCCAACAGCTCCCCCATCCGCTGCACCCAGACATCGCGCAGTTCGCGGGCGACCAGCTCGAACCGTTCGCGCCCGGCACGCTGCAGCGCGCCCAAGAGATGGCGGGTAAACGCAAACTCGGTAAAGTCGGTGGCACGGTAAAGCGCACGCAGGGCCGGCGTCGCCCCGAGAAAGCGGTCGTTGCGGCGCGGATGGACGCTGAAATAGCGGTTTGACAGGTTTTGCGCGCCAAGGATCTGGATCACCACCGCCTCGGCCCGATTGGCAATCGCGATCACCTCGGGGTCATGCACAAAGGCGTCGGGACCTGCATCGAGGCATCCCAGGTTGGCCACCGGCAGACCCAGCCATTCCTCAAGCAAGTCCGGGTAGGGCGTCGGCACAAACCGGCCATAGGTTTCGTTACCGCCCAATACGGCGATAAACTTCCGGCTGATGTCACAGCGCGGCCCGCGGAACGTCAGCCGCGATCCCGCGTATTGACATGGAAAATAGTCAAGCGCCCCCGCGCCGTGGAAAGCATCCGCCATCCTGCATACCCCAATCGTCACTCACCCAAGGTCGACTTTGCCGGGACGATCTTTCCAAAAGCCTAAACGCGACATTTGCCGTTTCTTTTACGCATTAGGCCCTGCCCGGCCACTCTTGCGCCCTACGCTGGCCCGGGCCTATGGTGCGGCTGCAGCAAAGGGACGAGGGCGCGCAGCATGGACATCCGCACGGTGGGTATCGTCGGCGCAGGCCAGATGGGCAACGGCATCGCGCATGTCTTTGCACTGGCGGGCTATTACGTGCTGATGACGGATCTGACCCAAGACAGCCTCGACAAGGCGCTGACCCTGATCGACCGCAACATCGAACGACAAGTGGCCCGTGGCAAGATCCCCCCCGTTGCCAAGACCGCAGCCATGGCGCGGATCAAGACGACGCTGAAACTGGCGGATCTTGGGCAGTGTGATCTGATCATCGAGGCTGCGACCGAACGCGAAACAGTCAAGCAGACGATCTTTCAGGACTTGTTGCCGCATCTGAAGCCCACCACCATCCTGACCTCGAACACCTCGTCGATCTCGATCACACGTCTGGCCAGCCGCACCGACCGACCCGAAAAGTTCATGGGGTTCCATTTCATGAACCCGGTGCCTGTGATGCAACTGGTGGAGCTGATCCGGGGCATTGCGACCGATCAGGAGACCTGGGACAGCCTGCACGAGGTCGTGCGCAAACTGGGCAAGACCGCCGCCAGCGCCGAGGATTTCCCCGCCTTTATCGTCAATCGCATCCTGATGCCGATGATCAACGAGGCGGTCTATACGCTTTATGAGGGGGTGGGCTCGGTCAAATCTATCGACGAGTCGCTGAAACTTGGGGCCAACCATCCGATGGGGCCGCTGGAACTGGCAGATTTCATCGGGCTGGATACGTGCCTCGCGATCATGAACGTGTTGCACGAGGGGCTCGCGGACACCAAGTACCGGCCGTGCCCTTTGCTGACGAAATACGTCGAGGCCGGGTGGCTGGGCCGCAAGACGCAGCGGGGGTTTTATGACTATCGCGGCGAAGTGCCGGTGCCGACCAGGTAGGAACGATGCTGCAACTGTCAGGCAACAATCACCACTTGCCCAGTCAGCGCACCCTCTACGCATTTTAAGTAGGCAAGGCCGACGTCGTGCGATGAGGTCGGCTTATGTCCAATGAAAAACTCGCCATATCGCGGTTCAGAGACATCCAGCATCCCCGGGCTGACCACGTTGATCCGCAGGCCACGTGGCATCTCGATGGCAGAGCTTTTCACAAATCCAGCCAGGGCGCCGTTCGCCGTTGCCGCATTGACGCCCATCCGGATCGGGTCACGGTCCAGAACTCCGCTGGTCAGCGTAAAGGACCCGCCATCTGAAATCGCGTCCAGACCGGCAAGGACAAGATTGATCTGTCCCATCACCTTGTGCCGCAGGCCAACCATGAACTTTTCCTGATCCAAAGTTGTCAGAGGGGCAAAGGTCGTATCACCGGCACAAGACACCACCGCATCGATCTGTCCGACCTCTCGGTAAAGCTTGCGCACGGCGGCGAGATCGGAGACGTCCACCTGATAGGCACCGCTGGTACGGCCCACAGGGATGATGTCATGGCGCGCGCCAAGTTCGCTGCAGGCTGCCGTCCCAACATCGCCAGCCGCGCCGACCACTAGAATTCTCATCGCTGTCCCTACTTTCGCCCCAACGCCAGTGTATACTCCCTGAGCCAGGCCAGGAACCCCCGTGGGTTACCTTCCCATTTCTTCAACTCGTCCGCGAGGATCGGCTCACCGATAAAGGGGCGCTGGGGCTTGAAAAGCGCCCGCTTGATTTCGTACAGCAGCAACCCCTGACGCAGCGTATCCGACAACTTGTTGGCGATCAGAAAGGTGCGGCTGTTGCGGCCCAGAAAATGCACCGGCAGGATCGTCGCCCCGCTCTTCTGGATCATCTTGTGGGTAAAGACGTTCCATTCTGCCTCGATCGCAGGTCCGAACCAGGTCTCCGACATGGCAACTTTGCCGGCTGGAAAGAGGATGATCGCCCCCCCGGCCTTGAGGTGATCCATCGTCTTTTTGCGCATCTCAAGGCCCAGCTCGCGTGCATTTTCTTCATGCGGAAAGGGGACCGGGATCATGAACTGCTCGACCTCGGGGATGCCCGTCAGCAGCGACCGTGTCAGGATCTTGAAATCGGGCCGCACGCGGCAGACCAGCTCTGCCAGGATCATCCCATCAACCAGACCATGCGGATGGTTCGACACCACAACCAGAGGCCCGGTCGCAGGAATGTTGGCAATCTCTGCGGCGGGAGTATCTATTCTGATCCCCATATGCCGGATGGCCTTGGACCAGAAGGGCGGCCCGAACGGTGCCCCCGATTTTTCAAAGGACCGGATCAGGCGCAACAACTGGACTTTGGCCGTCAGCCATTCAATCACGCGGATCGTACCCGCCTTGATCGGATTGGGAAAAGTCCCGGCATAGGACAGACGGCGCATATCGTAAGGGCGGTCAGTCACCATAACGGGTGTCGACTTTGGGCCGATCAAGGTGTTCGGATGGGGCGTGTCCGACATCGGCGGCTTACCTCTTTGTCCGATCAAGATGTCAGGTATCTTCGCCAAACCGGTTTGCGATCAGCGCTTCAAGTGCGTCCGCAAGCTGCGCGGCGTCGATCCCTGCAGTGTCTACGTGAATAGAGGTTCCGCGTGAGGCTGCCAACATCAAAAGACCCATGATGGAGTCGCCTGAAACGGTCATGCCGTCTTTGGTGACCCGCGCCTCGGCATCGAACCCCTCGACCACCTCGACGAATCGCGCAGAAGCCCGCGCATGCAGACCTTTTTCGTTCACGATCCGAAGCGCGCGCGACACCATGAAATCAGGCCCCTGCGCCGAGATCGAGGCTGTTGATATACTTGCGCCCGGCATCCAGCGCCGCCGAAACGGCCTCTGCAACAGGCAGGTCGCGCGACTTTGCCAGCTTGATCAGCATCGGCAGATTTGCGCCGTAAAGGATCCGCCGATCCGCCGACGTGCAGGCCAAAAGCGACAAGTTCGACGGTGACCCGCCAAACATGTCCGTCACCACCACAACGCCGCCACCACAATCGACCGCGTCTGCCGCGACGCAGATCTCCAACTGCTTTGCCACGCGATCATGCTCGTCCTCGATCGCGATGGCCTGCATCCCGGTCTGCTTTCCAACCACATGCTCCACCGCCGAGAGATACTCTCGGGCTAGCCCCCCATGTGCTACGATAACGATGCCGATCACGGACCGATCTTTCTGCTGGGCGCTGAGCCTGCCCCTGTTGCGGAGTCATTTCGCTCCAGTTCCCGGTGGCGCTTTGACACCGGCCAGCCTGCCTGCGCAAGCACATTACCGACAATTTCTGCAACTGCAACAGAGCGATGTCGCCCTCCGGTACACCCAAAACCGATGGCAAGATGGGCCTTACCCTCGGCCAGATGTGCTGGAAGCAGAAACAGCAAAAGGTCGATCACCTTCTGGTGGAATTCGACGTAGCGCGGATCGGACCTCAGATGTTCAACCACCGCCACATCGCGGCCATCTAGCGCGCGCAAATTGGCCTGCCAGTGCGGGTTGCGCAGAAAGCGACAGTCGAAAATCATGTCGAGCCCGCGCGGCACGCCGCGTTTGTAGCTGAACGACTGCACCGACACGGCCATCCTGCGCCCTTGTCCGGGGTCGAACCAGCGCCCGATCTCGGCCTTGAGCTCATGTTGGTTCAGGTCGGTCGTGTCGATCAGATGATCGGCCCGGGCCCGGATCGCGAACAAAAGATCAATCTCGCGTTCCACACCCTGCGCCGGGGTTTCATCCGGAGCCAGCGGATGGCGCCGCCGTGTTTCGGAATATCTCTGGATCAGCACCGAAGGGGCGCAGTCCAGATAGACCACGTCCAGCGCCACGCGCGGGTCGCGTGTCAGACGGTCGATCAGTTCGATCAGCGCGCTGGCATTGAAATCGCGGTTGCGCACGTCCAGACCCAGCGCAATGGGCCGCCCGAGCGACGGACCATCGACAAGACGCGGGACCAGCGAAAGCGGCAGATTGTCGATCGCCTCATAGCCCAGATCCTCCAGCGCGCGGATCGCCGTTGTCCGCCCGGCACCTGACGGCCCCGTGACCAGCACCAGATGATGGTCCTGCACGGGGTATGGCGGTGGCAATGGATCGAGGTCACTGGTCATTCGTGTCGCCCGCCTGCGACATAACAAAGGATGGCCGAGGGCAGATGGGCACTTGCCGGACCAAACACAAGGTCGATCACGTGACCGTTGATCTGCATCGTCCGGCGCGGCGGCAACCGCGCGGTCTCGGTCTGGCCGAGATCCACCACCAGCCGCAGCCGCACTTGCGTTACCACCGGCGCGCGCAAGATGCCGATCCCGCGCGCCTCGATCAGTCCGCGCAAGGCCGACGGGGCCGAGGCAATCACGCCGTCCGGCGTTTTGGTGATCTGGGTGCGGTCATCGGCAACAAGCGCTGCCCCATGCGCCATCAGTTGCAGCGCCAGCGCGGATTTTCCGGAACCGGACGGCCCCAGGATCAAGATCCCGGCGTCGCCCACGGCCACGGTCGTGGCATGCAGGGTTTCGCCAACGCCTGATCCGTCCGCGCCGGTCACATCACACCGGCAAGCCCACGACAAAACGTGCGCCAAGCGGCTCGGACGTAAAGTCGGCCTGCGTGGGACGAATATTCTCGGCCCAGATGACGCCGCCATGCGCCTCGACGATCTGCTTTGAAATCGCAAGACCGAGGCCGGAATGATTGCCGAAATCGCCCGAGGGGCGTTCGGAGTAGAACCGCTTGAAAATCTTGGTCAGGGCCTGTTCGGGAATACCGGGGCCGGTATCCTCGATCACGATCAGCACCCGGTTTTCGCGCCGCCTTGCCCAGACCCGGACCGCATCGCCATCCTCGCAAAAGGAAATCGCATTGGTGATCAGGTTGACAAAGACCTGCGCCAGACGTGCCTCCAGCCCGCGAATGGCAATCGTGTCGGGCGGCAGGTCGGTGATGAAATCGACGCCCTTTTCGGCCGCCTGCTGCGACAGGTACTGGCTGAGGTTCGACAGCGTCTTGAGCAGATCAAACGACTCTTCTTCTTCGCGCACCAGTTCGCTGTCCAGACGCGAGGCGTTGGAGATGTCGCTGACCAGCCGGTCAAGCCGGCGCACGTCGTGTTCGATCACCTCCAGCAGTTTCTCGCGCTGGTCATCGCGTTTGGCCAGCCGCAAGGTCCCCACCGCAGAGCGCAAGCTGGCCAGCGGGTTCTTGATCTCATGCGCGACATCCGCCGCGAATTGTTCATTGGCGTCGATGCGGTCATAAAGCGCCGCCACCATCCCCCGCATTGCGACCGACAACCGGCCGATCTCGTCGGGGCGGGCGGCAAGGTCTGGAATGCGCACCCGCGCCGGGGCCATCTTTCGCGCATCCCGGTCTCGGCCCAGCTCTGCGGCAGCCGCAAGGTCCGACAAGGGGTTTGCGATTGTCGATGCCAGCACCAGGCTCAGCCCGATCGACACGAACAGCGCAATCACGAACATCTGCAGAATCTGCTCGCGCTCATAACGAACCAGCCGGTCGATCTCGCCCGCCGCTGACGCAAGCGCGACCACCGCCACCGGCGCACCGTTGCGCAAGATCGGGGTGGCCACGGAAAATGTTGCGCGCCCGATACTGTCGCGGCCGGTCTTGACAGCAGTGTCCCCGGTCAACGCTTTTTCAAAGCTGCTGCGCGCCAATGCCTCGGTATCGATTGTTGGCTCGGGAGTGTCGCCTGCGGTGATCGTGCCAGAGACCGTTTGCCAGACCACATTCAGAAAATCCGTAATGACCGTAGATCGCTCACCCTCAAGCGTGGGGACATTGGCAGCCGCAGTGCCGACCTGCGACGCCAAAAGCCGTCCCTGCAGGTCAAAGAGGAACATCTCGACGCCCGTTCCCATGTCGATTGCCGAGAACTGTGCCTTCAGGTCGGGTGGGCTGGTTTGCGCCGCGCCGGTTGTCGGCGTGCTGGACGCCACAAGACCTGCCTCCAGCGCGCGTGCGATCAGGCGTGCCTCACGCACGAGGCCGGATTCGCGCTGCAGGACCAGACTGTCGCGAAACGGGTTCAAAAACAACACACCGGCGACCAGAACCAGCAGTGCCATAAGGTTGAAAATGATGATCTTGCGCGCCAGCGGAGAGCGTCCGCGACCGACCATACCAAGACGACCGCGCGGTTCGCGCGTGGGAGAAGCCGCAAAGTCGGGCGATACCCAATCTTCGCCCAGAAGCAGGTCGCTGGGCTTGGGCGTCGGGCGACTTCGCGGCGCGATGCGCGGCTTGGACGTCATTCTTCGTTGTAGCGATAGCCAATGCCATAAAGGGTTTCGATTGCCGTAAAGTCGTCATCTGCCATCCGCATCTTTTTGCGCAGGCGTTTGATGTGACTGTCAATCGTGCGGTCATCGACATAGACCTGATCGTCATATGCCACGTCCATCAGCTGGTCGCGGCTTTTCACGAAACCGGGCCGTTGCGCAAGCGCCTGCAGCAGCAAGAACTCGGTGACCGTCAACGACACTTCACGATTCTTCCACGTCACCGAATGGCGCAACGGGTCCATCGTCAAGGACCCCCGCTCCATCAGCTTGTTTTCTTCGGATGTGGCGACCTCTCCCGTGGCGATGGCTTCTTGCCTGCGCAAAAGGGCGCGGATCCGCTCCACCAGCAGGCGCTGCGAGAATGGCTTTTTGACATAGTCGTCAGCCCCCATGCGCAGGCCCAGCACCTCGTCGATCTCATCGTCTTTCGACGTCAGAAAGATGATGGGCATGCTGGTTTTCTGACGCAGGCGCTGCAACAGATCCATGCCGTCCATCCGGGGCATCTTGATGTCCAGCACCGCCATGTCGGGCATGCGCCGGGTAAACGCATCCAGAGCGGACTGGCCATCATTGTATGTCTCGACCTCGAAGCCCTCGGCTTCAAGCGTCATGGCGACAGACGTAAGGATATTTCGATCATCGTCCACAAGGGCGATCCGTGACATGGGCGGTTACCTCTAAAGCTCGTGTGCCAGCGTGTTTTTCCACCAATGTCAGGGCTATAGCCGACAGAATCAACCAATTTCAGCGAATCATCCCCAAAGTGGCGAAAAAGGCGGCAAAAATAACCCGCGCGATGACAGATTTGCCGCAGGGTGACGTTCGTAGCGAAATGCTTGCGCTAACGATGACGATGGTTGCGCTAACGAAACGACAAGTCCTGTAGCCGGTATAAATCCTTGTGATATATCAGATTTACGGTGGACCGTATTGGCCGCCGGTGTCGCGCTGAACACATTGATGGGCGCGACGGTAGTTGGTTTGAGTTGGCCGCAGCACTGCGGCAAGGGAGGTTGCAAATGATTTATGGACGCGTGAACCCCGACCATCGGCTTGATCACCATGGGATCCTCGGGGCGGCCAACATCTATTACAACGACGTCGAGGCAGCACTGGTCGAGGCGGCGGTCAGTCGGGGTGAGGGCCGACTGGGCATCGGCGGGGCATTCCTCTGCGCGACTGGCCAGTTCACCGGGCGATCCCCCAAGGACAAGTTCGTGGTCCGCACGCCCGATGTCGAAACCTCGATCTGGTGGGAAAACAACGCGTCCATGGACATGGACGCCTATGCGCGGCTGAAATCGGATCTGCTGAGCCACATGCGGGGTCGTGATTACTTTGTGCAGGACCTGTATGCCGGCGCGGACGCGCAGCATCGGCTGGATGTGCGGGTGGTGACCGAACTTGCGTGGCACAGCCTGTTCATCCGCCATCTCTTGCGCCGCCCGGCGCGCGATGAACTGGACAGCTTTGTCGCCGACTGGACGATCATCAATTGTCCGACCTTCAAAGCCGACCCGGTCAGGCACGGCTGCCGGTCTGAAACGGTGATCGCGCTCAACTTTGCAGAAAAGACCGTGCTGATCGCCAACACCGCCTATGCGGGGGAAAACAAGAAGGCGGTGTTCACCGTGCTAAACTATCTGCTGCCGGCCAAGGGTGTGATGGCGATGCATTGCTCTGCCAATCATGCGGTCGCCAACCCGGTCGATGCGACGGTGTTCTTTGGCCTGTCGGGCACCGGAAAGACGACGCTGTCGGCCAGCCACGACCGCACCTTGGTTGGCGACGATGAACACGGCTGGTCGGATCGCGGCATCTTCAACTTCGAAGGTGGCTGCTATGCCAAAACGATCAATCTGAGCGCCGAGGCGGAGCCGGAGATTTTTGCCACCACCAGCCGGTTCGGCACGGTGATCGAGAACATGATCTACGATCCCGAAACGCTGGAGATCGACTTTTCCGACAACCGGCTGACCGACAACACGCGATGCGCGTATCCGCTGGAGGCGATCTCGAACGCCTCGCCCAACGGTCTGGGCGGGCATCCGCGCCATGTGGTGATGTTGACCTGCGATGCGTTTGGCGTACTGCCGCCCATCGCGCGGCTGAGTCCTGCGCAGGCGATGTATCATTTCCTGTCCGGGTTCACGTCAAAGGTCGCGGGCACGGAGCGGGGGGTTACGGAGCCTGCGCCGACATTCTCAACCTGTTTTGGTGCACCCTTCATGCCGCGCCGGCCCGAGATCTACGGCAAGCTGTTGCAGGAAAAGATCCGCAAGCACGGGGCGAGCTGCTGGCTGGTCAATACGGGCTGGACGGGCGGGGCCTACGGGACGGGCCGCAGGATGCCGATCAAGGCGACGCGAGCCTTGCTGGCGGCGGCGATGGATGGGTCGCTGAATGCGGGCGCGTTCCGCCGGGATCCGCATTTCGGATTTGACGTGCCGGTCTCTGTCGCGGGTGTGGATGCGGGGCTATTGGATCCGCGCGGGACCTGGGCGGACGGGGCGGCCTATGACGCGCAGGCCCGCAAGCTGGTGGGAATGTTTGCGAACAATTTCGGCCAGTATGTCGCGCATATCGACGACGATGTGAAAGCGGCGGCGATTGGGTGACAAGATGCGGTTCGGCAGGACGATCGCGACCGCATATGCAGCGGGGATTGTCCTTGCATCGGCGGACGCGGCCTTTGCCGCACCCTCGTCGCGCCACGATGCGAACAGAATTGCCGATTTCTCGTTCGGAGTCTTCTGTCCACCAGGAAAATCCTACAAAACCAGTGCCGACGACACGATTCGGGGTGAGACAACGCGCTATGACGACAGCCCTGTTCTGGTTCTGAAAACACAGACAATTCCGGCGATTGACGGGATCACTTTTGGCGTGGAAGGCCGCGAAAACCAAGAGTCGCCTGCCGATGTGACCATTGTCGTGGATCATCCACCAATGGGTTCGGACGGCGTGACTCGTGAAAGCTGGACAACCCAGATGGAGGAGCAACGGATCACGTTTCATGGGTATTTTCTGGGGATGGCCGACGGCAATCCCAACGGGCTTTGGACGATCACCGGCATTCGGGATGGTCAGGAACTGTTCCACACCGAGTTCGAAGTTATCCCGGGCAAGTCGGCGGACCCCGACGAGGACGACCCGTGTCTGACTATGCTCATCAGTTAGAAACGCGCCGGATGGTGTATTGGCAATCGCTGCCGATATCGATGGCATCCTCTGGCAGCGGCCATGACCCAGAATGACGGCTGCGACATTTTCGTGCGTCCAGCAGTCCTTTACGAAATTATATTGCGCAGCGGCTGCGAAGGCTTTAGGCCGGAACAACTCTAAGATTTCATGCGCGACAGGAGTGTGACCATGCCGCATGACGGCCAGACCATGACTGCCTCTCCGTTGATGTCCGATCTGGTCGGCGTGACCCGGGCCGCCCTGCCCGAGATCGAGGCTCTGTTAGAACAGAGCCGTGCCAGACTGCGCGCGTCGGTCACCGCAGGCGGCAAAGTGTCCGCCACCGCGTTGGAGGAACATCAGTTTGCCGCGCATGCGCTGGCTTGGCTTGCGACCTACTCGGAATCGCTGCGCCAGATGCAGGCCTGGGCCACCCGCCTGACCGCCGACGGCGCGTTCGGCGAGATGGAGGGGCTGATCCTGCAGATCGCTTTTGGCGAGTATCTGGCCCAGATCACGGGCGGCATTCCGATGTCGCAGGGCGAAATCGCGCGCCTGTCGGATCTGGGACTGCCTGCCTATGCGCCGGGGATCCACGCGGCACGGCTGATCGCCGAAGGCAACACTTCGGCCGCCCGGATGCGTCTGGTGGCGCTGATGCGCGGCAATCACGGCCGCGCAACCTTTGGCGCCACGGGTCTGGACGCCGAGCTGGAAATGATCCGCGACCAGTTCCGGCGCTTTGCCGACGAGGAAGTGGTGCCCCATGCGCATGGCTGGCATCTGCGCGACGAATTGATCCCGATGGAGATTATCGACAAGCTGGCCGGCATGGGTGTCTTTGGCCTGACCATCCCGGAGGAATTTGGCGGATTCGGGCTGTCCAAGGCGTCGATGGTCGTGGTCAGCGAAGAATTGTCGCGCGGCTACATCGGCGTAGGGTCACTGGCGACACGGACCGAGATTGCCGCCGAGTTGATCCTGTGTGGCGGGACCGAGGCGCAAAAGGCCCATTGGTTGCCAAAGCTGGCGAGCGCAGAGATTTTGCCGACCGCCGTCTTTACCGAACCCAATACCGGGTCCGACCTTGGATCGTTGCGCACCAAAGCCACGCGCTTGGGCGAAGATTGGCAGATCACCGGCAACAAGACATGGATTACCCATGCTTCGCGCACCCATGTGATGACGGTGCTGGCGCGGTCCGTCCCCGGCACCAGCGACTATCGCGGCCTGAGCATGTTTCTGGCCGAAAAGACCCCCGGCACGGATGCGGTGCCCTTTGTCGACGAAGGGCTGTCGGGCGGCGAGATCGAGGTTTTGGGCTATCGCGGCATGAAGGAATACACCGTCAACTTTGATGCCTTTGCGGTGAAGGGCGGGAATCTTCTGGGCGGCGCCGAGGGTCAGGGCTTCAAGCAGCTGATGCAGACGTTTGAGAGTGCGCGCATCCAGACCGCTGCCCGTGCGGTCGGCGTGGCACAAAACGCGCTGGAGCTGGGGATGAATTATGCCGCCGACCGCCAGCAATTCGGCAAGGCGCTGATCGAATTTCCCCGCGTCGCCGGAAAGCTGGCGATCATGGCGGTGGAGATCATGGTGGCCCGGCAACTGACCTATTTCAGCGCGTGGCAAAAGGATCACGGGCATCGCTGTGACCTTGAGGCCGGGATGGCGAAACTGCTGGCTGCGCGGGTGGCTTGGGCTGCGGCGGACAATGCGTTGCAAATCCATGGCGGCAACGGGTTTGCGCTAGAGTACCAGATCAGCCGGGTGCTGTGCGACGCGCGGATCCTGAATATCTTTGAAGGTGCGGCAGAGATACAGGCGCAGGTCATCGCGCGGCGGCTTTTGGACTAGGTGTTCAGTCCCGGCATCTAGTGGATCGGGACGATGACATGCTGCCCTGAAAATAGAACTGATAAAAGTCAGACCGGCCGCCTGACACGAACCGACAGCTTTACTAACATGAAAAGATAGTAGTTGATTCATTGCCAGCCTCAAGCGAAGTTAGAGGTGATAACGAAGAGAGACAGACATCACGACTTAGGAGAAGTCATGCACAGGCAGTTCCTGTGGTTCATATTATATGTTCTGTGGGCCGGCACCTCGCTTGGTCAGGATTTGACCGCACCGCAGGATTACAAGGCACTTACGTAACAGCAGCGTATTGCGTTCGTCGTTGAATCTCTTTCTTTTGACGAATCCCATAAAAAGAAATTGGTCCGGCAGCTATCTTAAGTGCCGCGTGGGATTGATGAGTTTGAGTACCGTCGATGGGCTGACGACATTATGTTGATGATGGATCAACAGACGGTTGCAAGCTCTAGTACCATTGATACGCTTAAGATTGAATTCAAGATCTTGCTTTTAAGCTACGATTTTGATGCGCAATCTTACAAGGTGCTTGCGCCGAGACTAATTGATCCCTTGATGGAGCCAATTCTTGATGATGCGGTCATTCCAATTGTCTTTGGATTTGACCGTGAACTTGATTTTGCAATAGAATCAAGATATACTAATTATGTTAAGTCGATAAACAAAAGTAAATTCGTGCTATTCAGCAGCACAAAAGTTTCGGAATTTCCGATGGACGCTGATACTGCGGAAAGGCTTAAGCGCAGCAGTGACAATGGGTTTGTAGACTTCTCTGGGCTTTGTGTTGTGAATTCTTTGTTGTTTAAGGGCGTATATGACGAAGAGTACAAGCTAGGCTGTGCGGTTTACGAAGGCTCAATTTCGGCGGGATCTGAGACAGCTCAGTTTAATCCGCCTCCGCAAGTTCTTATGGCAACTCGTCAAAATTTTAAGCCGAAACTGATCATTGGAAGCAATGAGTCGATTCCTGAGGAATTGGACCCAAACAGCGTAAATGGTAATGTTGCAAACAAATTTTTAGATAAGCTCAAAGGCCGAATTTTGACTGGAGAGGTTATCGAGCCATCCTCTGATTCTGACTACTCAGTCCGCCTTGAAGTTGATGGAGAAGTGATCACGGTGTCATATCCTGAGTTATCTTGCGGTGGAACGTGGTCACTCGAGTCCACTGGCGGAAACACAGTACGTTTTCGTGAAAAAATTGAATATGGACAAAACAAGTGTACCAACAACGGGCGTGTAGCAATCGAGGTGCGAAACGGAGTAGAATTTTATTTCATGTGGAGTTCAGAAGGTAACAGCACTCCTGAGGCATGGGCGACCTTGCGCGAAGCACTGCCGACCTTGACGGGTGAGTGGATGGGCTTCGCGCTTTCTGGAGCGAGTAAAGTCGAATATTATTGGAACATCAAACAATCCGGTAGCGACGTAAGTGGTGAAATTAGTTTAAGATCAAAAGATTATCTGGAGTGGAGGACCTATGCTTTTGTGGGGCAGATAGGGGATGATCAATTAACGTTTTCGGGTACCGACTGGCTGTCAGAAAACACCGAAGGCTACTGCTTGGCTGCGGGGACACTCAACTTGTTTCGTGTGGACCGTTCTTTACGATTAATCGGCGAATGGGGCTATAATCCTGTTAGTGGTGGATGCCCGCAGGGAGCAGGCGGTGAAGTGTCTCTTTCTAATATGAAGCCAGATCCTTAGGCTCTGGGAACACTGATTTTCAAAGCCAGAATAGGACGGTTGCGGCGAGGGCGGCGGCTTGGCTGGTGGCCAATACCAAAAGTCTAGCGCGCAGGGCTGACATTGCCGCGCGACGGGCGCAGGGTGCCAAGGCGCGGATGCATCCGGCCTGCGATCAGATACATCGCGGCAAAGCCGAGCCCGGCGGCGGCAAAGATCCCCGCCAGGGGCGCAAACAGCAGCACAAGATACGCCGCACCTGGTGTGGCGATGCTGGAGACGTCGCGAAAACTGGCATAGACGGCAGCCATCTCGGTGCGCTGCGATGGCTTCACCGCCATCATGAAGGGCAGGCCGCCGACCACATCAAGGGTGATCAGGAACAGTGACGCGGACATGATCGCGATCACCGTCACCCACGGCCAAGGCGCCAGCACCGCTGCCAGCACGAACAGCATCGCGCCCCCGGCAAAGGCCACCCGGACAGTGCGGCGGACCGAGGCGCGCCGAGCAAGGCGCGACACCATAGGGGCTGCGAACAACAGCGCGTTGGTCAGCGACAGCGCTATCCCGCCGACCTTGTCGCCGAGGCCAGCCTCGATGCAGAAGATCGGCAGATAGACGACGTAGACCCACCAGCCGCAGGACCGCATCACCGCGAACATCCACCCCGCCACCAGCCGGGGCTGGCGGAAAAACGGCCCCAGATAGCCGAGGGGATTCAGTGCGGGCCCCTTGGCGCGGGTGATCGTCTTGCCATTGCCAAGGCGCAGCCACCAGAACACCACCAGTAGTGCCGCCGCAAATCCCCCCGCCACCACAAAGGGCAAGGGTGCCCACAAGTCCCGCAGCCAGACCCCAAGCACCGGCCCGACAGCCCAAGGCGTGGCCGCATAGACCATCTGCGTGGACTGGCTGCGCGACAGATCCGACCGCTCCACGTAGTCCAGCACATAGGCGTTGAAGCACACAAAGATCGTCACCGTCGCCACCGCGTTCATTGCAAGCGCAATGCCGACATAGATCGCGCCACCATGGGAGGCACAGGCCATCCCGCCGATGTAAAGCAGGCAGCCCAGGGTGTAGGTCCACCGACGCGGCAAGACGCGCGTGAGGGCAGGCACCAAAAGCCCGCAGGTCAGCGCCACGATCCCGGCGGCGAGGTAAACCTGGCTGGTCATTTCTGCCGACCCCATCGCGGCATACACCGCCAGCGGCATCGATGAGATCAGGATGCCGCGCACAGCCGCATCCAGACCCGCCAGCAACGCAAAGTCGCCCAAGGCGGGCAACGGGCGGGCGGGCAAAGCCAAAGGGGGATTGCGGTCGGTCATCTTGGCGTCTCTTTCGACCACTCTGACCCAAGGCGCAAGCGGGTCTGGCAGGTCCCCGACATGCCACGTCGCGGATGGCCTATTCGGCTTTCGGCGCGCGCGACAAGAGATCAACGAGACGGCTGCGCGCCCCGGGCAAGACCGGCGGATCACCGAGTCCCGACATTTCCCGCAACAGAAAATGGCCCGTCAGTGCCAGACCAGCCGCAATATCAGCAACGCCTGCCGCACCGCCTTGGACCAGACAGGGCGGCAACGAGAGCAGACGATCCGCCCAGTCCCCCGCCCCTGCCGCAGAGACAGCACGGCCTGATCGGGGGCTGACATACACAAGCCCTTCTGTTGTACCGGTCACGGCACATCTGGACAGATCGAGGCCAAAGCCCAGCTCTTCAAGCAGCATGACCTCCCAATGCAGATAGTCCACTGGCCAGTCGGCCCCCGCCATCAGCGCATCGCAAAGCCGGATCGTTGCGGCCCACAGGCGCGGATGCGGTTCGCGTTCCGGCAAGGCGGCCCTGAGCAGGGCACAGATCGACCCCAGCGCCGCCAGACCCAGACGGTCCGACAAAAGTGCAGCACGCGAGCGTTGGGGTTCTACCGTGAAGGTGCCGAGATGATCGTCCAGCCGCGCGCGCCAGCTGATCGCAACTTGTGCGCCGGGCTGAAGGATCGGCGTCATCCGCCGCGATGCGCCACCACGCACGACACCTGCATGCCGCCCGTGCGCTGCGGTGAACACCTCGATGATGGCGCTGCTTTCGCCATGCGGGCGCATAATGAGCAGCATGCCTTCGTCTTGCCAATCCATCGCATTATTATCCTCGGTGGCACGGCAGGCGGCAAGTCCCCCGTTGCGCTAGCGCCGCCGCGCCCGCCGCCACTGGCGAAGTTTGATCCGGGTCCGAATGATGAGCTTGGTCACCGGGCCTTGCAGGAATGGCAGATCGACGGCCAGAAGCATGAGGCCCAGAGGCAGCATCCAGATGCCGAGGAAAGGCAGGAACGAAAATACCCCGCCAAAAACCATCAAGACGGCGAAGGGTACACGAAAGAGTCGGGCGCGACGGGCCTGCAACCACGTGATCCAGCTGCCAAGGCGCGGCACCGCGCGGCGCAAGCGGTCGAACTGACGCCGCAGCCGCGCGGGACCGCGGTCGCGCATGGCTGGTCGTCTCGGGGCGGGTTCAGGCGTCTGCATGCAACCAAGATGGCACATGCGGCGCAAAGTTCAATCCGGGGCAACCTTGGGTCAATCCGCCAACCCGCCCTCACCGAGCAAGGTGCGACCCCGCCGGTCTTCCAGCTCGATCACCCAAAGGTCGGGATCGCGCGACCGCTGCCGGGTCAGGACAGCATCGACCTCTGCCTCGGGCCCTTCGGCGCACAGAATCCAGCGCCGCCCGCCGGTCGCAAGGTCCATGCTGCGCTCATAGGCGCGCGCGGTGCCATCAAGCAGTGCCACCTTGACCACCACCGCCCCCGCCGTCGCATCGCCCCGCGCGGTCACATAGGCCGGAATATTGGCTTGCCCGAGCCGCACCAGAAAGGCCGACACCCAGAGATCCGCCGTCAGCCGGGGCGACATGGCGCCGTCGCCGCGAAAGCACGCGCCGCAAGACACGCCGGAAAGGGCGCGTTACGCATCGCCATCCTTGAACTCCAGGCCCATCTCTTGATACCGCTCCGGTTCATCTTGCCAGTTGGTGCGCACCTTGACCTGCAAGAAGAGATGCACGGTGCGGCCCAGAAACTCCGAGATATCGGCGCGGGCGGACTGGCCGATGGCCTTGATCGTCTCTCCCTTGTTGCCAAGCACGATGCCCTTGTGGCCGTCGCGGTTGACGTAGACGACCTGATCGATCCGGGTGGTGCCATCGGGCTTGTCCTCCCAGGCTTCGGTTTCAACCGTCAGCTGGTAGGGCAGTTCTTCATGCAGGCGCAGCGTCAGCTTTTCGCGCGTCATCTCGGCGGCGATCAGGCGCATCGGCAGGTCGGCGATCTGATCCTCGGGGTAGAGCCAGGGGCCTGCGGGCACCTGGCCCGCGAGCCACACGCGCAGGTCGTCGACGCCGTAACCCTTTTCGGCCGAGATCATGAATGTCTTGGTGAAAGGATAGGCCTCGTTCAGCCGCTCGGTGAGCGCCAGCAACGTCTCGGCCCTGACCCGGTCGATCTTGTTGATGGCCAACGCAATCGGCTGGTCCTTGGGCATCTCGTTGGCCAGACGCTCGATGATCGCGGCGACACCTTCGGTCAGCCCGCGATGCGCCTCGATCAAAAGAACGATGATATCGGCATCTGACGCCCCCCCCCAAGCGGCCTTGACCATCGCGCGGTCAAGGCGACGGCGTGGACGGAAAAGACCCGGCGTGTCGACAAAGACGATTTGCGACGCGCCTTGCATGCAGATGCCGCGAATGCGCGCCCGCGTCGTCTGGACCTTGTGCGTCACGATGGACACCTTGGCCCCCACCATGCGGTTCAAAAGCGTCGACTTGCCCGCATTCGGCTCGCCGATCAGAGCGACAAAGCCCGCGCGGGTGGTGGTGTCAGTCATTGGTGGCCCTTCCCGAACAAGACCGTCGCTTACCGCACTTGATGCCGCTTGGCCAGTTCGCCCGATTTTTGCCAGTTTTATCCGCTTTGCTGGGCAGCAGATTGAACATCAGCGCCTGGCCTCGCAGCCAAAAGCGACGTTCACGATTTTTAACGCGATGAAGACATGAGCCTGTTACGGCTGATCATGCGATCCTTGTTTTCCGGCCGACCGAAGGCGCGGTATCGGGTGATCCATGCGCCGCTGTCCCCCGGGGACGGGCCCGGGCTGCGCGGTCAAGCCACGCTCACCATGGCGCGGTCCCATGAGGTTCGGGCGATGTCCGAATCTGTGTCGACTGACACCCATCATGTCACAATCCAAGGCCGCTGCTACGTCGTCGACGGCGATACCATCGTCATCGGGAACGCCCATATCCGGCTGGCGGGGATCGACGCGCCGGAACTTGATCACCCCTATGGCAAGAACGCGAAATGGGCGTTGATCAACTTGTGCAAAGGACAGACCGTTCGCGCGGTTCTGGAAGGGGCGATGTCGCATGATCGCACGGTCGCCACATGCTATCTGCCGGACGGGCGGGATCTGTCGGCAGAAATGGTCAAGCTGGGGCTCGCGATCGACTGGACGACATTCTCGGGCGGGAAGTATCGCCCCTACGAAGTGCCCGACATCCGCCGCAAGCTATGGCGGTGCGATGCGCGGCAAAAGGGCCGGATGCCGCCGTCTATCCCTTGACCGGGGGCGCCGCGGCCTCCAGCCGGGACAAAAGGGCCGCCGCCGCCGATTGTTCGGCGGCCCGCTTGGAACCGGCACGGGCATTTTCCGCAAGGCCGTTTTCAAGCCGCACTTCAACGGTAAACTGCGGGGCGTGGTCGGGACCGTCGCGGGTCAGCTCGGTATAGGCGGGCAGGCCAAGGCTTTTGGCTTGCGCCCATTCCTGCAAGGCGGTCTTGGCGTCGCGCGGCACATCGGCGACGGTGCCGATGCGGTCGGCCCAAAGGGCGAGGATCACGCTTTCGGCCGCATCGTAGCCGCCATCAAGAAAGATCGCCGCGATCACCGCCTCCATCGCGTCGCCCAAAAGCGTCTCTTTGCGCCGACCACCCGACAGCATCTCGGACCGACCGAGCCGCAAGACATCGCCAAGCCCAATGCTGCGCGCCACCTCGGCGCAGGTTTCCTTGCGCACAAGGGCGTTGAAGCGGGGGGCAAGCTGACCTTCGCTGGCGCTGCCATCGGCGGCATGGACCGCGCGCGCGATGACAAGGCCCAGCACCCGGTCGCCAAGGAATTCCAGTCGCTGGTTGTCCGGGCGCGTGACGGTCCCGAGCGAGGCATGCGTCAGAGCACGGACCAGATGGGCGGGCGTCGAAAAGCTGTATCCGATACGGCCCTCAAAGGCCTTGAGATCAGCCGAAAGCCTCACTCCACCGCCTTGAAATAGCGATCCGAACGCCACGTCCAGAAATACAGCATCGAGTTGCCCGCCGAAGAGAACATGACCCGGTCCGCACGTCCGATCAGAAATTCGGCCGGGACCATCCCGACACCGCCGGTTGCGAGGCTGAACCGGCTGTCGAGGCTGTTGTCACGGTTGTCACCCATGAAAAAGTAATGCTCTGGCGGCACGGTAAAGATGTCGGTGTTGTCACCGGCGCCGTTCACATCGATGTTCAGCACTTTGTGTTTACGACCATTGGGCAGGGTCTCGATGAACCGCGACTTGCTGCAGATCGCACCTTCGCCCACGATCGTCTCACAGCGGGGGCGGTTGCGCATCGGGCCTTGTGGAGCGTTGATTTCCTCAAACATGCCATCGGCCACTTGCGGTGCGAGTTCGCCGTTGATGTACAAAAGGCCCTCTTTGACCTGAATCGTGTCGCCGGGCAGACCGATCACGCGCTTGATGTAATCGGTGCCGTTGGTCGGATGGCGAAACACCACGACATCGCCGCGTTCGGGATCCGAGCCGAGGATGCGGCCTGAAATCGGGCAGAGCGCGAAGGGGCAGGAATATTTGGAATAACCGTAGGCCATCTTGTTCACAAAGATGAAATCGCCGATCAACAGCGTGCTTTTCATCGATTCCGACGGGATCCAGAAGGGCTGAAAGAACACGGTCCGGAACACACCTGCGATCAGCAGGGCATAGACCACGGTCTTGATCGTCTCGACGATGCCGCCGTCTGATTTAACGCTGCTGGCCATGTCCTGTCTCCGCTGGGGCTCGGGCGCTTCATGCGCGCCTGGGGCAAGGGTGTCAAGGACGGGCGGGGGTCAGCCGGGTGGGGAAATCGCGCGCGCCTCGATCACCACAAAAGCCTGCGCCCAAGGGTGATCATCGGTCAGCGTAAGATGGATCACGGCCTCGTGCCCGGCGGGCGTCATCGCGGCCAGACGCATTGCCGCCCAGCCGGTCACATGCATGACCGGCTGGCCCGAGCGCAGGTTGGTCACCGCCATGTCCTTCCATGCGATCCCCATGCGCAAGCCGGTGCCCAAGGCCTTGGAGCAGGCCTCTTTCGCGGCCCAGCGCTTGGCATAAGTGGCGGCAATGGCCCGCGGGCGGCCCTCGGCCTTGCGCTGTTCGCGTTCGGTGAACACCCGGTTGCGGAACCGGTCGCCAAAGCGCGCCAGCGTCGCCTCGATGCGCTCGATATTGCAAAGATCGGTGCCGATGCCGAGGATCATGGCGACGGATTCACGGCAGGGATCACGGCTTGCCAACGCGCTTTGCCGCAGCCTTCAGGGTCACCCTGGCGTTGAAGGTCAGAAAGTAGCGGTTGACCAGAAAGATGACCACGACAAAGAGCGCCATCAACGTCGGCCCAAGGATCGAGAGGCCAATTCTGGCCATCAGCGTGCTGATGAACGCGGGGTAGGCGGCGCCCAGCACGACATAATAAAGCGCCAGGAGCGCGACCGAGATCAGCGTCGCCATGACCGCGAACTGCCAGGCAGCGCCACCGTCGGGTGCCCGGCCATTGGCTTGGGCGAATGACCCACCCTGCGCCATAGCCGCGACCATGGATGGCAGGACCGGCAAGATCGACGGGGCAATGTCAAAATCAAACATCACCCGGATTGCCCAGAAAAGGGCCACCGCCCCAACCGCCGTAGCAATATGGGCCAACGCATAGCGCAGATAGTTCATTCAGCCGCTCCCCAACGCGTCGTCAACCCCGCGCATCATCCATCCGGCGGCGCATTTCCTCGATGGCGGGACCAAGGCCCAGAAAGACCGCCTCGCCGATCAGGAAGTGGCCGATGTTCAGCTCCATCAGTTCGGGGATGGCGGCGATCTCGGCCACATTTTCATAGGTCAGACCGTGCCCCGCATGAACCTCGAGCCCGAGGCTGTGGGCGTAGGTCGCCGCTTTGCGCAGCGCGTCCAGCTCAACCGCGGCCTCTTCGGTGCGGCACTCGGCATGAAGGTCGGAATAGTGGCCGGTATGCAGTTCTACGACCGCCGCGCCGATCCGGGCCGATGCTTCGATCTGGGCGCGCGCATGGCCGATGAACATCGACACGCGGATGCCCGCAGCGCGCAGGGGCGCGATGTAGGTGGACAGCCGGTTGTCATCGCCGGCCACGTCCAGACCGCCCTCGGTGGTGCGTTCTTGGCGCCGTTCGGGGACGAGGCAGACGGCTGCCGGCAAAAGGCGCAGCGCCAGGGCCTGCATCTCGTCGGTCGCGGCGCATTCGAAGTTGAGGGGAATCCCGATACCGGCCCGCAACGCCTCCATGTCGGCATCGCGGATGTGGCGGCGGTCTTCGCGCAGATGCGCCGTGATCCCGTCAGCCCCGGCGGTTTCCGCCAGAATTGCCGCCCGCAGAGGATCGGGCCAGTTTGCCCCGCGCGCATTGCGCAAGGTGGCCACGTGGTCGATGTTGACGCCGAGCCGCAGCTCCGTTCGGTATTTCATGTCATCTTCCAGTGTTGTGGCGCCCCGCCTGTCAGATTTACGACGATCCGGGCCCGTCGTCATCAGGCGTTTCGGATTTTCCCGTCAATCTTGACTTGGCCTCGGCAAGAGCGGACCGCAATTTGCGCCGTCTTTCGCCGCGTTCGGTGGATTTGGCCGCGCGCGATTTCTGGTAAGCTTTCACCAGTGGGATCGTTGCATAATAGAACCCGAGGCTGAGCAAGATGCCAGGCCCGAGCGCCCCGATGAAGTAGGGCAAATAGACCATGTCCCAAAACTCGCGCAATCCGCTCCAATCCGCCCGCGCATGCGTGAAAAGAGCAACGAAGTTGTGCCACAGGTCATAGCCCGCCTGTTCCAGAGCGCTCAAGATTGCCTTCGCGGTCAGCGGCGTCTGAATCCCCAGCATCCAGTGGCCCAGACTTACAGCCCCCACAGCAAAGAACGGCGTCGTGATCGGGTTGGAATTGAAGGTGCCCAGCAGGGCCGCAAGGATATTGCCCCGCATGACCCAGGCCAGGGCGGCTGCGCAGACGAACTGAACCCCCGGCAAGGGCAGAAAGCCGATCAGACAACCCGCAAACATGCCGCGCGCAATGCGGTGCGGCTCATCCGGCAGCCGGCGCATCCGGTGGACGACATAGCGGGTTGCCCGGCGAAACCCGCCATCGGGATAAAAGAACTGCCGGAACCAGGACCACCATCCGCGCGGCTGTCGCCTTTTGAACACCACGGGATTGCGCCTCTTTTCAGGTCAGGGCTTGCGGGACAGATCGCGATGGCGCGCGATCTGGGCCACATCTGTGTCAGCTTCTAGCGCGGTCATGACCATGTGCAAGTGTTCGACGTCGCGCAAATCAACATCGATGATCAGCCGATAGAAATCAGGCTTGCGGTAGGTGAACCGCAGGTCGGAGATATTGGCCTTTTGCTCGCCAATCAAGGTGCAGATACGGCCCAAAACCCCAGCATCGTTGGAAATCGTTACATCCAGGCTAATCGTGTGACGCGCGGCATGGCGGCCCGCATGCCAGTGCAGATCCACCCAGCGCGCGGGCTGTTCTTCGAAATCCTCAAGCGCGGGACAGTCGATCGCGTGCACGATGACGCCCTGGCCACGATAGGTGATGCCGACGATGCGCTCACCCGGCACCGGTTGGCAGCATTGCGCGCGCCGAAAGCTCTGATCGGCGCTGAGGCCGACCACCGGGCGCTGTGCGTCCACCTCTTCGGCCGTGGCCATCGACAGCTCCGGATAAAGTGTCTCGACGACGCGGCGCGCGGTCACCTCGGCCGAACCAAGCCGCGCCAGCAGGTCATTCTCGTCGGTGAGGCCAAGCATCTTGGCCGCCGTGCGCAGCGCCTTGTCGGTGGCCTTCTTGCCGACATGATCAAAGGCCGCGCGCGCCAGTTCATGGCCGAGTTTGACAAAGCGGCCGCGATCTTCCTCGCGCAACGACCGCCGGATCGCGGCCTTGGCGCGGCCCGTGGTCACGATGTCGATCCATGAGGTCTGCGGGCGCTGGCCTTCGGCGGTGATGATCTCGACCGACTGGCCGTTTTTCAGCCGCGTCCAGAGCGGCACGCGGATGCCGTCCACTTTGGCCGACACGCAAGAATTGCCGATCCGGGTGTGGATGGCATAGGCGTAGTCAAGTGGCGTGGCCCCGCGCGGCAACTGGATCACGTCCCCCTTGGGCGTAAAGCAAAAGACCTGATCAGAATACATCTCAAGTTTGACATGTTCGAGAAATGCGTCGTGGTCTTCTTCTTCCATCCGTTCGGTCAGGGCGGCGACCCATTTGACCGGATCGACCGCAAAGGGGTTCTTGCCGCGCACGCCTTCGCGGTAGGCCCAGTGCGCCGCCACCCCCGCTTCGGCGACTTCGTGCATTTCGCGGGTTCGGATCTGTACCTCGACCCGTTTGCCATCACGGCCCGACACGGTCGTGTGGATCGACCGGTAGCCGTTGTTCTTGGGCTGGCTGATGTAATCCTTGAACCGTCCCGGCACCGCACGCCAACGTTGGTGGATCACGCCAAGGATGCGGTAGCAATCGGCCACGTCACGACAGATGATGCGAAAGCCGTAGATGTCCGAGAGGCGCGAAAACGCCAGATCCTTTTCCTGCATCTTGCGCCAGATCGAGTACGGCTTTTTCGCGCGGCCAAAGACGTCGGCTTCGATATGCGCCTTTTCCAGCTCATTGCGGATGTCGCTGGTGATCTTGTGGACGACATCCCCCGCCTCGCGTTGAAGTGTGAGAAACCTGCGAATGATGGAATTGCGCGCCTCGGGGTTGATGACCTTGAAGGACAGATCCTCAAGCTCTTCGCGCATCCATTGCATGCCCATGCGGCCAGCAAGCGGGGCATAGATCTCCATCGTCTCGCGGGCCTTCTGGGCCTGTTTATCGACCGTCATCGAGCGGATCGTGCGCATGTTGTGCAAGCGATCCCCAAGCTTGACCAGGATCACCCGCAGGTCCTTGGACATCGCGATGAAAAGCTTGCGGAAGTTTTCCGCCTGCTGGCTTTCGGAGGACGACAGCTGCAGGTTGGTCAGCTTGGTCACACCATCGACCAGCTCTGCCACCTCGGACCCGAAGATCTTGGCGATCTCGGCATAGGTGGACTTGGTGTCTTCGATCGTGTCGTGCAGCAACGCCGTGACGATGGTTGCATCATCCAGCTGTTGTTCGGTCAGGATCGCGGCGACGGCCACGGGATGGGTAAAGTACGGCTCGCCCGACTTGCGAGACTGACCCTCGTGCATTTTCCTGCCGTAGTCATAGGCCTTGTGGATCAGGTCAGCATTGCAACGCGGGTTGTAGTTGCGGACAAGCGCGATCAGGTCTTCAACGTCGATCATGCTTGCCCTGCCTGGCCCACCGGCCTTGCGATCAGTGGTCGCCCTGCGCTTCCATCAGGGCGCGCAACAGACGCTCTTCGGACATGTCATCCGACAGCGGGCGATCGATCTCGCCGACCATAAGCAACGCCATCTGGTCCTCTTCGGGTTCATCCACCTCGATCTGGGTCTGGTGGCTTTCGATCATCCGTTCGCGCAGCGCATCCGCCGACTGGGTTTCCTCGGCGATCTCGCGCAGCGAAACAACAGGGTTCTTGTCGTTGTCGCGGTCGATGGTCACCGGCGAACCTGCCTGGATCTCGCGCGCACGGTGGGCGGCTAGCATCACCAGCTCGAACCGGTTTGGCACTTTGTCAACGCAATCTTCGACCGTCACGCGGGCCATGGGCTTACTCCAACAAGGAATGCGGCAGGAACCGCGCTATGTAGGGCTTTGCCGCGACGTTGACAAGAAGGGATCGAGAAGCTCGGTCAAGGGCACGACGGCGGCGCGATCCGCCGCGGGCAAGGCCGCCAGCATCTGCATCACCGTCAGGCCAAGGCGCGGATGACGCCAGTCTGGCGCGATATCCGCCAAGGGCACCAGCACGAACGCACGGTCCTGCAGCCGTGGATGTGGCAAGATCGGCTGGTCTGGGGTGGAGGTCGCCTGGGTTTGCGGTGGCAGGCTGCGCCAGGCATCCTGGGTCGCCGGATCCGGCAAAACCGAATCGCCCGCAGCCAGAAGATCGACGTCCAGCGTGCGCATGCCCCAGCGGCTGCCCCGGCGTCTGCCGAATTTTTCCTCGATTTCGTGAAGAATGCGCAATATTGACGCAACGTCACAAAACCTTGATGTTGCGATCAGGGCGGCCCCGTTAACATAGTCCGGACCTGCACCAGCCGGGAAGCAAGGTGTTAAAAAGAACCTGCTAACGGCCAAAACGTCGAGTCCAGCATCTGGAAATGTCGCTATCGCGGCACGCAGAGTCGCATCCGGGCCGCACCCCTCGAATGGCAGATTCGCGCCGAGCGCAACTAGGAATTGATTTTCCGCAACTCGGGACAATGTTACATATCCTTTTGGGTGGGTTGCCGTCGATGTGCACGGCTCTATATCTCGGCCGTGTTAGACTGTCGATTTCAAGACCGCTTCTGGGGCGCGATTTTCGAGAACGATTGATCGGTAGATACTCGAGGGGACACTAATGTTTTACAAGGACGAACGGCTCGCGCTGTTCATTGATGGATCAAACCTATACGCGGCAGCAAAATCGCTTGGGTTTGACATCGACTACAAGTTGCTGCGGATGGAATTCATGCGCCGGGGAAAATTGGTCCGGGCGTTCTATTACACTGCGCTTCTGGACAACGACGAATATTCACCCATCCGCCCGCTGGTGGACTGGCTTCACTACAACGGCTTTACCATGCGCACCAAGCCAGCCAAGGAATACACCGACAGCCAGGGTCGGCGTAAGGTCAAGGGCAATATGGACATCGAGCTTGCGGTCGATGCCTTGGAACTTGCGCCCCGGCTTGACCATGTGGTGATCTTTTCCGGCGACGGCGATTTCCGCCCGCTGGTGGAAAGCCTGCAACGCCAGGGTGTGCGCGTGTCGGTCGTGTCGACGATCCGGTCGCAGCCGCCGATGATCGCCGACGAGTTGCGCCGTCAGGCCGACAATTTCATCGAACTGGACGAATTGCGCGACGTGATCGGTCGCCCGCCGCGTGATCCGCGCCCGGCAGATATCGAAGACGTTGCTGCAGGCATGAACACCTGAGGACGGCCCGCGGCGCTGATCGCATTGCGATCAATTGCCGCGTGACCTGACATAAACCCAGACGCCAGATTGCAAAGTCTGGCTTCTCACGCCATCTTGCCCCGCAGTTGACACGGGCAGTGCGGCCCGCATCTGACCAGATCACAAGGGCCGCTTGCATGGCGAAGATGCCACTCACTCTTTATCTGGCGGCCCCGCGCGGGTTCTGTGCGGGCGTTGATCGTGCGATCAAGATCGTGGAGCTGGCGCTGGAAAAATGGGGCGCACCGGTCTATGTGCGCCATGAGATCGTGCACAACAAATTCGTGGTCGACGGATTGCGCGCCAAAGGCGCTGTTTTTGTCGCAGAACTGTCCGATTGCCCGCCGGACCGCCCGGTGATCTTTTCCGCCCATGGCGTGCCGAAATCGGTGCCCGCCGAGGCCGCAGCACGCGAGATGATTGCGGTGGATGCAACCTGCCCTCTGGTCACCAAGGTGCACAACGAGGCCGCGCGGCACCATGAGAACGGCCTGCAGATGATCATGATCGGGCATGCTGGGCACCCCGAAACCGTGGGCACGATGGGGCAGTTGCCGCAAGGCGAGGTGCTGCTGGTGGAAACCGCCGCGGATGTCGCAGGCCTGATGGTGCGCGATGCGGCCAAGCTTGCGTTCATCACCCAGACCACGCTGTCGGTCGATGACACCGCAGATGTCGTGCGTGCCTTGCAGGCGCGGTTCCCCGCGATCCTTGGCCCCGCGCATGAAGACATCTGCTATGCCACCACCAATCGGCAGGCGGCGGTCAAGGCGATGTCGCACAAGATCGACGCGCTTTTGGTCATCGGCGCACCAAATTCAAGCAATTCCAAGCGCTTGGTCGAGGTCGGGCGTGCTACTGGCTGTACCTATGCGCAACTGATCCAGCGTGCCGACGAGATCGACTGGCGCGCCTTGGACGGCATCCGCGCCATCGGGCTGACCGCCGGGGCAAGCGCGCCAGAGGTGTTGGTGAACGAGGTCATCGACGCCTTTCGCGCGCGCTTTGCGGTTACCGTGGAAAATGTGGAAACCGCCGTCGAGAACGTCGAGTTCAAGGTCCCGCGCGTCCTGCGCGAACCGGCATGAACGAATACGTCACGTTTGAAGGCCGGATCGAACCCATGGTCTGGGGCAAATCGACCTATACGATCTTGCGCATCCCCCCCGACATGCTTGACTCCCTTGGCCCTGCCAAACGGGTCGAGGGCGAGATCGCCGAACACCCTGTCAACCTGGCCCCGACCCGTGCGCCGGTCATCGATGGCGCATTTCTCTGGGCCGGGCAAAGCATGCTGGACCGGATCGGGATCGCCCCCGGGGATGTCGTGGAGGTCCGTTTGCGCCCTGCCCCGGATGATCGCGTCGACTTGCCGGATGATGTGGCTTTTGCGCTTCGCCGCGCAGATGTCTTGTCCGTCTGGCAGACCCTGACACCGGGGAAACGGCGCGGGCTTTTGTACAAGATCGATACGGCAAAGACCGATGCCACGCGCCAGAAACGCGTCGCGTCGCTGATCGCAGAGTTGTCGGCATGACGCCAATTCCTCGCAGCGCGCTTTGGCTCGGCCTGGCCGGCCTGATTCCCTTCCTGTGGTCGGCTGCGACGCATCTGTCGCCGGGTCTGACCGTGACCGCCCTGACCTACATGTCCCCCCTCTATCTTGGCGGCTATCTTGGGTTGACCTATGGCACGGTAATTTTGGCCTTCATGTCCGGGGTTCTGTGGGGCTTTGCCACCCGGGCCGAGGGAGCGGCGGCGACGCAAGGTTACGCGCTGTCGGTGCTGCCCGCATTGTGGGTGGCGTTTGTGGTCAACGGCGCTGCGGCGGATGCGGCCTTGCTGCTGGCGGCGGGGTTTGTGGGACTTTTGGGGCTGGATTGGCATTTCTGGCAGTCGGGGCTGGCGCCGGTCTGGTGGCTGCGGTTGCGGCTGATCCTGACCGTGCCGGTGGTGATCGTGCTGGGCCTGCTGGCGTTTGCCTGATCGTCGTCACGGGGCGCTGCCGTGACCCCAAGGCGCGTGACACACATAAAAAAGCGCGTTGACCTATCGCCGACCCACCCCTATCCCGAGCCCAAACGGGAGCAGCGATGCCAAATCTTTTTGCCTATACGGATGGCGCCTGTTCGGGCAATCCGGGCCCCGGCGGCTGGGGTGTGTTGATGCTGGCGCGCGAGGCGGGCGCGGTCGTCAAAGAGCGTGAGTTGTCCGGCGGCGAAGCGATGACCACCAACAACCGCATGGAGTTGATGGCCGCGATCTCGGCCCTGGAATCGCTGACCCGCCCGTCGGAGATCACCATCGTTACCGATTCTGCCTATGTGAAGAACGGCGTGACGACCTGGATCCATGGCTGGAAGCGCAATGGCTGGCGCACGGCAGGCCGCGATCCGGTCAAGAATGTCGAGCTGTGGCAAAGGCTTGACGCGGCGCAGGCGGCCCATCAGGTGGTCTGGAAATGGATCAAGGGGCATGCGGGCCATGTTGAGAATGAACGCGCCGATGCCTTGGCGCGCGGCGGAATGGCACCCTTCAAGCCAAGCCCGCGCGAGGCGGGTTAGCGACGCTGGAACGCTGCTCGGCGGCCAAAGGCGGGCCCGTTCGGCGCGCCAATTTGACCACGCCCGGCCTCCCTGCAAGCCCTGTAGCCCTGCACGAAAAACGCGGCTAGAGTTGGCCTCATGCCACGACCAAAGACAGTGCCAGATCTTGACGTTCAAAGCGCCATTGCGGCGCTTTATACCCTTGGCGGGGACAAGGCTGTGACGTTTGCCACGGTCGCCGCCAGGACCGGACTGGCCCCTCCGACACTGGTCCAGCGCTATCGCAGCCGGGACGCGATGCTGGAATGGGCGCTGCTTGGTGCCTGGGATGCGGTCGCTGCGGTGACCAAGGACGCCTTGACGGTGCTGGACGAAAAGGGGTCTGCCGCATTCCTCAAGGCCATCAGCACGGCGGTTTCCGGCTCGTTCAGCATGGCGCATCTGGTCGCCGAACAGCGCAGCCCGGCTTTGCGCGAACGCGCCGAGGACTGGCGTGCCCGCATCGAAAATGCCCTTGCGCAAAGCATCGGGTCGTCACGCGATGCGCGCGCGGTCGCAGCCATCACCTTTGCAGCATGGCAGGGACAGCTGTTGTGGGAGGCGACCGGCGGCAAGGGGTTCAAGATAAAGGACGCAATCCGCCGGATGATCTGATGCGCCCGCTGTCTGGCCCCGCTGTCTGGCCCAACTCATTTTGCAATGTAGGTCTTCCACGCCCAGATCAGCACAAGCGCGCCGAGGACAGCGCCGGCAAACCCTGCGGCCCAGCTTGTCGCGACGATCAGCGCGCGCAGAACGAACCCGCCGATCAACGCCCCAAAGACGCCGATGGCGACGGTCGTCGGCAGGTCCGCGTCGATCTTCATCAGACGGGTCGCAAGAAACCCGGCGGCAAGACCGATGATGATGAACGCAATGACGGGCATTGGTGCCTCCTTCTCTTTGTCGTCATATGGGAGAACGAAGGTCCGATTGTAATGGGCGCGGCCACAGGGTCATCCGGTTTGCAGCATTGCCTGCGCGATCTGCGCAAAATCGGCGCGGCTGATCTTGCGCAGGCCAAAGCGAAACGCCACGCCCCAGTTGACGACATCTTTTGTCAGTTCCAGCTTGGGCAAAAGCGGGCGGATCGGGGCATCATGCGCCTTTTGCCACAGCACATCGCGCCGCCACGCGACAAAACCGCCGCCCATGTCGGCCTGATACGGCGCACCATCCGCGACGCGGCCGATGGCGGTAAAGGCCTGCACCGGCGCACCATCGGGAAAACTGGCGCGGGGCGAATAGACCACCACGCCGTCGCCCGGGCGCATCCGCCTGACCGGCCCATGTTTGCCGTGGCCGGTCTGCACGATGCCCCAATCGCGTCCGCGCGCAGCATGATCGGCTGAGGCGCTCACCACCCAGAATGTCTCTTCTTGGTCCATGTCATCTCCTTTTGCAGGGGATTATGGGCGGGGCATGCTGCCAGTTTCTGTCAGTAAACGACGTCGATGGGCCCAAAGCCACGCAGAAATTCCGGCGCTGTCATCGCGCGTTTGCCCTCACGCTGCGCCAGCGTAATCTCCACCGCGCCAGAGCCGCAGCCAATGGTCAGCCCGTCCAGCACCTGCCCCGCGCAACCAGCGCCTTGCGCCAGACGCGAGCGCAATAGCTTCACACGCTCTGCCCCGATCTGACACCACGCGCCGGGAAAGGGCGACAGGCCCCGGATCTGGCGGTCAATTTCTGCTGCGGGCCGGGACCAATCAATTCGGGCCTCGGCCTTGTTTATCTTGGCGGCATAGGTGACGCCTTGCTCGGGCTGGAAAATCGCGATGAGGTTCGGCAGGTTGGTCAGCGTTTCGCTGATGAGTGCAGCGCCCATCGCCGCCAGCCGGTCATGCAGATCGCCCGTTGTATCCTCGGGCCCGATCGGCATCGTGGCGCGGGCGAGCACGGGGCCGGTATCGAGCCCCGCCTCCATCCGCATGATGCAGATGCCGGTCTCGGTATCGCCGGCCATGATCGCGCGGTGGATGGGCGCGGCTCCGCGCCAGCGCGGCAAAAGCGAGGCGTGGATATTGAGGCACCCGAGGCGCGGCATATCGAGGACAGCCTGCGGCAGGATCAGGCCATAGGCGACGACAACGGCAATCTCTGCTGCATGTGCAGCATAACTTTTCTGCACCTCTTCGCTGCGCAGCGAAACCGGATGGTGGACGGCCAGACCCAAGGCTTCGGCAGCCTCGTGGACGGGGGTTTTCCGGTCGTCTTTGCCACGCCCTGCAGGTCGGGGCGGCTGGCAGTAGACGGCAACGATATCATGGTGTTGATGCAGATCGCGCAAGGCAGGAACCGAGAATTCCGGTGATCCCATGAAAATTATTTTCATTTCTTACGCCACAGCTTTTCCGACCGCGCGATCAGCATCTTTCTGCGCAGCGCAGACAGGTGGTCAAAGTACATCTTTCCGGCCAGATGGTCGATCTGATGCTGCGCAGACGTGGCCCAGAGATCGACAAGATCACGGTCCTCCCAAGCGCCTTGATCGTTCATGTAGCGCAGCGTGACCGCGCGGGGCCTGTGCACCACGGCGGACACGCCCGGCAGGTCGGGCGAAGCTTCTTCATGTTCGCGAAACTGGCCCGAAGCATGCAGCACCGACGGGTTGGCCATCAAGATCGCCTGGCCCCGCCTGTCCGAGCAATCGACCACCGCAAGACGCAAGGGCACGCCGATCTGCACCGCCGCAAGGCCATAGCCTGGCATCGCGTCCATCGTGTCGATCATGTCGGCCCAGATCTGGCGCACCTCGTCAGTGATGGCAGGAACATCCCGCGCAGCACGGGCCAGCATCGGATGCGGCCAGGGCAGGCAGGGACGAACGGTCACACCCTTACCTCTGCTTCGGCGCGGGCCCGATCCTCGGGTGAGAGGCGATGCAGTGTCAGGATGCCGTCGAGATGGTCATATTCATGCTGCGCACAGACGGCGGCAAAACCGGTGAGCGTCTCGATCCGCGATTGCCCGTCAAGATCGGTCCAAGCCATGCGAATCTCGGTTGCACGAGAGACAAAAGCCGTGGGTCCGGGGATCGACAAACATCCCTCGGCCCCGCACACCCGGTCATCAGACATCGCAACGATATCGGGGTTGATGATGACCTGCGGCGAACACACGCCATCTTTCCAGGTCACATCCATCACGAACAGGCGCAGCGAGACACCAACCTGGGGTGCCGCAAGCCCGCGACCGGGGGCGGCATACATCGTCGCCAGCATATCTGCGGCAAGGGCGCGGACCTTGGCATCGACTGCCGAGACGGGCGTGCACCGCGTCGTCAGCACCGCATCGGGCCAGATCAGGATCGGCAGGACCGCCATCAGCCGCGCGCCATTTCGCGTTTCAGCTTTTCCATCTTGCGGGTGATCATCTGGCGTTTCAACGGCCCGAGATAGTCGATGAAAAGCTTGCCATCCAGATGGTCGATCTCGTGCTGCACGCAGGTGGCCCAAAGCCCGTCGAACTGCTGCTCTTGTGGTGCGCCATCCAGCCCCAGCCAGCCCACGCGGACCTCGGCCGGGCGCTGTATCTCGGCATATTGGTCGGGGATGGACAGGCACCCCTCGTCATAGGTCGACAGCTCTTCAGAGGTCCAAAGCACGACGGGATTGATCAACACCACCGGCACGGGCGGGGCGTCGGGGCGTTTCTCGCAATCCATCACGATCAGACGCCGGGTCACGCCAACCTGCGGTGCGGCCAGACCGATGCCCGGCGCGGCATACATGGTCTGCAAGAGATCGTTCGCCAAGGCCACGATGTCGGGAGTGATCTCCGCGATCGGTTCGCATGGCTTCTTGAGGCGCGGGTCGGGATGGATCAGGATCGGGCGGATCATGCGCAGGCATTTAAGGTGCCGCATCCCGCCGCGCAAGAGAAATGGGCAAGCGGGGCTTGCAGCCACAGCAACACCTGCGATTGATCCCGCGTGAAGGCGGGTATCTGTACCGGTACAAAGTTCCCGTTGTCATCCGGGGGCTGGACGGTATTCCTGTTCCAAACCATCCTTGCGAACGCGCCCTGAATAGATTGCCCCCAGATGACCTTTGATGATCCGATCAACCGCCGCGGCACCCATTGTACAAAATGGGACATGATGGAGCCGACTTACGGTGTGTCGCCCAAAGACGGCATCGCGATGTGGGTCGCGGACATGGATTTCCGTCCGCCCGCATGCGTGCAAAAGGCGCTGGAGGGCATGCTTGCGCATGGCCTCTATGGCTATACGGGGGACTTTTCGGCCTATCACGCCGCGATCCAGTGGTGGATGGCCAACCGGCATGGCTGGCAGATCGACGCCAAACACATCTTTACCACCCACGGGCTGGTGAATGGCACGGCGTTGTGTGTCGACACCTTTACCGCACCGGGCGATGGGGTGGTGCTGACCACCCCGGTCTATCACGCCTTTGCCCGGGTCATCAAAGCCGCCGGGCGCAGCATAACGGAATGCCCGCTGACCCTGAACGGCGACCGGCTGGAGATGGATTTTGCCGCCTGGGACGCGGCGATGACGGGCGGCGAGCGGATGTTCATCCTGTGCTCGCCGCACAATCCGGGCGGCCGGGTCTGGACGGTGCAAGAGCTGCGCGGCGTGGCCGATTTCTGCATCCGCCACGATCTGGTGCTGGTCAGTGACGAGATCCACCACGATCTGGTGATGCCCGGCCACACGCATACAGCGATGCCGCTGGCCGCCCCGGACATTGCCGACCGGCTGGTGATGATGACCGCCACCACCAAGACCTTCAACATCGCGGGCGCGCATATCGGCAACGTGATCATCGCAGACCCCGTCTTGCGCGAAAAGTTCACCGGGCGGATGAATGCGATGGGGATATCGCCCAACGCCTTTGGCGTTTTCATGGCAACCGCCGCCTATTCGCCCGAAGGCGCGGCATGGGTGGATGCGCTGATGGTCTATCTCGATGGCAACCGGCGGTTGTTCGATGACGGCATCAACGCCATTCCCGGCCTGCAGTCGGTCCCGCTCGAGGCGACATATCTGGCGTGGGTCGACTTTTCCGGCACCGGCATGACGCGCCAGGAGTTCACCGCGCGGATCGAGAAAATCGCCAAGATAGCGGCGAACTATGGCCACACCTTCGGCCTTGGTGGCGAAAGCTTCATGCGATTCAACATCGCCGCCCCGCGCGCCGTGATCACCGAAGCCGTGGATCGCCTGCAAAAGGCATTCTCTGACTTGCAATGAGGGCACTGGCGGGCCTCTTTTCGATCGCGGCGCTGGCCTTGGCCAGTGTCGGCCTTGCGGTGGGGATCTGGACCCACCCGGCCATCGTGATCCCGCACAGAGTGCCCTTGATCGGCAGCGTCGAGCGCATCGTGATCGAAAAATCCGCGCGGCGGATGACGGTCTATCGCGACGATGTGCTGTTGCAGACCTATCCAATGGCGCTGGGGTTTGCGCCTTTGGGCGACAAGGAACGCCAAGGTGACGGTCGCACACCCGAGGGGCTGTTTGTGGTCGACCGCCGCAACGAAGGCAGCGCCTATCACCTGTCGCTGGGCCTGAACTATCCGCGCCCCGAGGACCGCCAGCGCGCGTCCAGGGAAGGCTACGATCCCGGCGGCGATATCATGATCCACGGCCAGCCGAACCCGCTGCCGGATGAGACCGTGCTGCGCGGCGAATGGACGGCGGGATGCGTTGCTGTCTCCAACGCGGAGATGCGGGAGCTGTTCGCGGCGGTTACCATCGGCACGCCGGTCGAGATCCGCCCTTAGGCCTTTGGCAGATAGGCCACAGGCGCGTTTTCGTCGCGCAGGTAGTCCAGCGCCGCGCGGTCGGTCGTCGGCGTCGCACGCTTGAAATCGCAGATGACCTCACCCCCTTCGACCGAAGAGGCAACGATCAGGCATTGCATGATCTGGCGCGATCCGTCGTAGAGATCGACCAGCCCGCGCAGATGTGGTGCATGCTCGGCCTCAAGCGCGAAACCACCCGGCCAGGACCGCAGCACCGGATACACAAACTCCCCCACATGCACCCGAATGCGGGATCTGGCGCGGACATCACGGCGTCGCGCCGCCTCAAGCCCCTCACGGACCTCTCGTGGCAGGAACTCCAACATGGCAGACTCCTCGCATGCGCAGACCATGCCTGCCTATTTCTGCGCCGCAAATTGTTAAAATCAAGGAAAGGCGATGTTTAGCGCGTGGCTCACGCCCCGGCGTGACGGCGATGTCGCAATTTCACAACCAGAAGGTCGGTCAAGCTGGTGGACATGACCTGCTGATTGCGCTTTGGAAAGGTCGGGAACGAGGGCAAAGACCGGAATATGCGAATCGACGACAGCAAGGCCGATCACGGCGGCGGCATCGACGCTGCGGCCGAGCGGTTCGGCGGACAACGCGCGGGTTGGCTGGATCTCTCGACCGGGATCAACCGGGTTCCCTATCCGGTGGCGCGCCTGCCGGCGTCCGCGTGGCGTGATCTGCCCGACGCCGCCGCCATGCTGGCGCTTGAACGCGCGGCGCGCGCGTTCTGGGACGTCCCCGAGGGCGCCGCGTTGCTGGCGGCACCCGGCGCATCAAGCCTGATCGCCCGCATCCCGGCGCTTGGCACGCCCGCTAGGGTGTCGATCCCCGCGCCCACCTACAACGAACATGCGCGCGCCTTTCTGGCGGCGGGCTGGACGCTGACCGAGGGGCCGGCCACGGCCCACGTTCTTGTGCACCCCAATAACCCGGACGGGCGCCTGTGGCGCGCGGCAGATGCCAATGCGGCTTTGATCGTCATCGACGAAAGCTTTGGCGACGTGGCTGCGGAGCATAGCCTGATCAGGCTTGCCACACGCCCCGGGACAGTTGTCTTGAAAAGTTTTGGCAAGTTCTGGGGTCTGGCAGGTGCACGACTGGGCTTTGCCATCGGGGATCCGGCGCTGATCGGCGGCCTTGCCCGCATGCTGGGGCCATGGCCCGTGTCGGGTCCCGCTCTGGCGCTGGGAACGGCGGCGTTGGCCGATCGTGCTTGGGCGGATCGCGCTCGCCAGCGACTGGCACGCGACGCGGCGCGGCTGGACCGGATGATGCGCAGCACCGGGGCGGGCCTTGTCGGGGGCACGACGCTTTTTCGCCTGTATGAGGTATCAGACGCCGCCCTGTGGCAGGACCATCTTGCCCGCCATCACATCTGGACACGGCGCTTTCCCTATTCAGACCGCTGGCTGCGGCTGGGCCTGCCCGGCCCGCGCGGCGAATGGCAGCGACTGCGCGACGCCATGACGCCCGGACCACGCGCATGAGTGCGGGTCTTTTGGCCATCGCGATGGTTGCCGATGCGGTTCTGGGCGAGCCGCCCGCGCTGTGGAGCCGCGTGCCGCATCCGGCCGTGCTGATAGGGCGGGTGATCGACCGACTGGACAAGCGGCTGAACAAGGGGGTTGGCAGGCGCCTGATGGGCGTGGCCACGACTGCCATGCTGGTGGCGGGGGGCGCGGCACTGGGGCTGGTGTTGCACTATCTTCCCGATGCCGGGCTGATCGAGATCGCGGTAGTGACCGTGCTTTTGGCGCAGAAAAGCCTGGTTGATCACGTCAGGGCCGTGGCCGCGGCGTTGCGCCAGTCACTGCCCGAAGGACGCAAAACCGTGGCGATGATCGTCGGGCGCGACACCAAGTCGATGACGGAGCCCGATGTCGCGCGCGCCGCCATTGAAAGTGCCGCCGAGAATCTGTCGGACGGGGTGATCGCGCCGATCTTCTGGTACCTGATCGCCGGTCTGCCGGGCATCATCGTCTACAAGGCAATCAACACCGCCGACAGCATGATCGGCCACCGCACCCCGAAGTACGAGGCATTCGGCTGGGCCGCGGCACGGCTGGACGATGTGCTGAACCTGATCCCGGCGCGGCTGACGGCGATCTTGATTGCCATTACGCACCGGCACTTTGACAGCGCCCCGATCCTGCGCGATGGCCCTCTGCATCGCAGCCCCAACGCGGGCTGGCCCGAGGCTGCAATGGCGGTGGTGCTGAACGTCGCCTTGTCAGGCCCGCGCAGCTACAACGGGCAGAAAAGGGATTTCCCCTGGGTCTGGCCAGAAGGCCGCCGCGACCCCGGCCCGCGCGAGATCGAGACCGCCTGCACCGCACTTTGGCGGGCATGGGCGGGCACGCTGGTGGTGGTGCTGTTGATCTGGTGGGCGTGATCGTCAGCGTCGACAAATGCCGCGCACCTGCTAGCCTTGGGACATGGATAACATGATCCCGATGCCAGTCTGTCGATGGATGCGGACTTTGCCTGTTCGCGGTCGCCAATGACCACATGGGGCCTTGTGACGACGGTGCGCGCGCCGCAGGCACAGGTCCTGGCCTTTGTCGACCATCATCTGTCGCTGGGTGCAGCGCGGCTGTGGCTATACTTCGACGATCCCGAGGATCCGGCCTTTGATGCGGTGGCCGCCTTGCCGCGCATCATGGCAACGCGGTGTTCGCCGTCATATTGGGAAAAGATTGCCAAGCAGCGGCCCGACAAGGTCGAAAACCGCCAGTCGCGCAATGCGCAAAACGCCTATGCCGCCTGCGATCTGTCCTGGATCGGGCATATCGATGTGGATGAATTCCTCTGGCCTGCGCGCGCCATGACCGCGGTTCTGGACGCCGTTCCGCGCCACGAAATCATGCTGCGGATGGAGCCGTTCGAGGCGATGCACGATCCCGCACAGCCAGACGGTCCCCCGCGCACGTTTCGTGGGGCACTCCAGGCACGTGATGCAGCCTTGCGGTCACAAATTCTGGGAAAGTATTGCGATATCTTGCCTAAAGGGATGCTGTCACATGCCGTGGGGAAGGCCCTTTTTCGCAGCAGTATCCCCGGCCTTTCCTTGCGGCTGCATGGCGCATTCCAGAACGGCGCACGCGTCGCGGGGCCGGCCTTTGCCCCTGATATCGCCCTTTTGCATTGCCACGCACAGGATCGCGCAGCTTGGCTCAACGCGCTGGAGTTTCGCTTGACGCGCGGCGCCTATCAGTATCAGCCCGCGCTGCAAGCCTTTTTGCAATCCTCAGACCCTGCCGAGATCGCGCGTTTCTATCAAGAGACCCAGATTTTGACGCCGCGGAAAGAGGCGCTGTTGCGCGCGGCCAAACGCCTGATCCGGGCTGATCTTACCCGCCCGCCCAACGCCCAAGGTCCCCGTTAAGTGGCCCGAGTCGCGATCGGGCCTGCCTTGGGGCGACGCGCGACTGTGCCGACCCAAGCCACGCAAGACACGTCGGCAGCTACTGCAGGGTAGAGATCAGCGGCGCGCGGTGCCACGATCCGGCACCTTGGCGGTCCATGCCGTCTTGTGCCCAACCGATAAAGACCGCGACCGTCATCATGGCAACATAGCTGTTCATCGAAGACCTCACAAAACGCATTCGTTCACGTCCTGTTCTGATCGAATCAGGTTAATTTCGCGTTAGCCGTAAGGTCAGGCCACCAAAGCCTCGGCGCGCTTGAGATCCACGCTGACCAATTGGCTGACGCCCTGCTCGGCCATCGTGACCCCGTAAAGGCGGTCCATGCGCGACATCGTGACCGCATGATGGGTGATGATCAGGAACCGCGTGTCGGTCCGGCGCGTCATCTCGTCCAGAAGATCGCAGAACCGCGTGACGTTGGCGTCGTCCAGCGGCGCATCCACCTCATCCAGCACGCAGATCGGTGCCGGATTGGCCAAGAACACGGCAAAGATCAGCGCAAGCGCCGTCAGCGTCTGCTCACCCCCGGACAACAGGCTCAGCGTCGAGAGGCGCTTGCCGGGCGGCTGGCACATGATCTCTAGCCCCGCCTCCAGCGGATCGTCGCTTTCCACCATCACCAGACGCGCCTCGCCCCCGCCGAAAAGATGGGTGAACAGCGTCGAGAAATTCGCGTTCACCTGCTCGAATGCGGTCAAAAGACGCTCACGCCCTTCGCGGTTCAGCCCCGCGATCCCGGCGCGCAGTTTCTTGACGGCCTCTTCCAGATCGACCTTTTCGGTGGCCAGCGCGTCATATTCCGCCTCGACCGCCTGGGCATCCTCGGCCGCGCGCAGGTTGACGGCACCCAGCGCCTCGCGCTGACGGCGCAGGCGGCCCACTTCGGTCTCAAGATGCGCGGCATCGGGCATGTTGTCGGGATCGGCGCGCAGGCGGATCAAAAGCTCGGGTGGCTCGCATTCGGCCTCTTGGCGGATACGTTCGCCAGCAAGCTCCGTGGCGGCAAGGGCGGCCTCGATACGCGCCTGGTCGCGGGCGCGGGCCTCACGCGCCTCACCGGCGGCGCGGTCGGCCTGGCGTTCGTGGTCCTGCGCTGAGCGCAACGCGGCCTCACCCTCGGCCAGCACGTCGGCGGCCTTGCGGCGGCGGGCCTCGGCGACCTCGATCGCGTCGGCCATCTGCAGGCGACGCGCCGACAATTCCGCCGGGACCGCCAGAGCGCGGGTAAGTTCCGCCTCGGTCGCGCTGTGGCGCTCTGCCAGTTCTTCGCTGCGTTTGGCAGCTGTCTGCTGCCGGTGCCGCCAGCCTGAAAGATCGGTCGTCGCGTCCTGCTTGCGCCGAAGCCGCGCATCGCCCTCACGACGAAGTTCGTCATGCGCAGAGCGGCGCGTCAGCATGGTCAACCGCGCCGCCTCGACCGCGATCTTGGCGGCATCGACCATCGCGCGGGCCGCGTCGAGGTCCGCCAGTCCAGCCAAGCCCGCCTCCGCCTCGGCCAGACGGGTGCGGGCGTCCGCCGCCTCGGCCTGAAACCGCAAAGCGGCCATCTCGGCGGCCTCGAGCTTGCCGCCCGCCACGGATTTGTCTGCCTGCACGCGCGACAGGGCGCGCTGCGCTTCGGACAGGCGCTGATCGGCGGCGCGACGGGCCTCACGGGCCATCTGATCGGCGCGGGTCAGATCGGCAAGGCGTGCCTGCAATGCATCATGCGCCTGCAAGGCCCCCGCCGCCCGGGCGGTCGCATCCTCCAGATCGCGTTTCAGCACGACCAGCCGGTTCAACTGCTCCAGCCGCAGAGCGGCGGTGGACGTGGCATCCTCGGCGGCAGAGGAATAGCCATCCCAGCGCCAGAGATCGCCCTCGCGGCTGACGAGGCGCTGACCGGGACGCAGATCGCCCTGCAAGGCGCGCGCCTTGTCGCGGGCAACCAGCCCGACCTGCGACAAGCGGCGTTGCAAGACTGGCTGAGCAGCCACGCGCGCCGACAGCGGCTCAACCCCATCGGGCAGGCTCTGGTCAGTCGCATAGGCCGCCAACGCCACCCAGCCAGTGCGCTGATTGCCCTCGATGAGGGGCGCACGCAGATCATCGGCCAGCGCCGCACCCAGCGCCTTTTCATAGCCGGGCGTCACCTCCAACCGGTCCAGAAGCTGCGAGCCAACCCGCGCCTCGCGCTCCACCAGCCGGGCCAGCGCCTCCACTTCGGCGCGCATCGCGTTGGCCTCGCCCTCAGCCCCAGAGCGGCGGGCGCGGGCCTCTGCTTCGCGGACCTGGGTATCGCTGCGCGCGGTTTCCGCCTCGACCAGCGCGGTCTCGGTTGCCTGTAGCAAAGCTTGCGCCTCGGCAAGGTCCGCTTCAGAGCGCGCTTCCGCCGCGCTTGCAGTTGCAAGGCTTGCGCGGGCCTCAGCCTCGGCGCGACGCACGCGGTCTGTTTCGGTCTGGGCGCGCTCCAGACTTTGGCGGGTGTCGCCGATCAGACGGATCGCGGATTGGTGACGGGCGGCAAGCCGCGCGGTGTCTTCGGTCACCGTGCTGAGCCCGCTTTCGCGACCGCTGAGTTCAGCGGCGGAGAACGCGGCGATCTCGGCGGCCCCAGCCAGCCGTGCCTCATGGCCTTCGGCACCTTTGGCCAGCTGATCCAACTCCCATTCCAGCTGGCTGATCGTCTCACCGGCGTCGCGGTTCAGCCCGGCCTCGCGCGCCATGTCGTTGGCCAATTGGATATCGCGGGCGGTCAAGGTCGCAATGACGGCCGCCGCGCGCTGTTCTTCGTCCGTCAAGGCATCGCGCTGCAGTTGCAGGCGTTGCAAGATGGCACCCGCAACCGCCTCTTCTTCCCTCAACGGGGGCAGGCTCTCCTCGGCCTCATTTCGCCGGGCCATCACCGCGCGCGCCACCGCCTCGACCTGCGAGGTGTGCAAAAGACTGCCGCGCAGGGCCACTTCGGCCTCGGCATGCACGACATCCGCCTCGCGCCACAGACGGTACAACAGCATGCCCTCGCAACGGCGCAATTCATCGGCAATCTCGCGGTAGCGTTCGGCCTGTTTGGCCTGCCGCACCAATACCGACAACTGCTGGGCCAGACTTTCCAGAACATCGTCGATGCGCGCCAGATTCACCTCAGTCGATTGCAGTTTCAGTTCGGCCTCGTGGCGACGCTGATAAAGCCCCGAGATGCCGGCGGCCTCTTCCAAGATCCGCCGCCGCGACTTGGGCCGCGCGTTGATCAACTCCGAGATCTGCCCCTGTCGCACGAGCGCGGGTGAATGCGAGCCGGTCGAGGCATCGGCAAACAGCATTTGGACATCGCGCGCGCGCGCCTCCTTGCCGTTGGTCTTGTAGGCCGATCCGATGTCGCGGGTGATCCGGCGCACGATCTCGATCTGATCGGCCTCGTTGAAACCAGAGGGTGCCAGCCGTTCGGAATTGTCGATCACCAGCGCCACCTCGGCAAAGTGCCGTGCCCCGCGCGTAGCGGCGCCGTTAAAGATCACATCCTCCATGCCGTCACCGCGCATCGCGGTGGGACGGTTTTCGCCCATCACCCAGCGCAGCGCCTCCAACAGGTTCGACTTGCCGCAACCATTGGGACCGACAACACCCGTCAGACCCTGATGGATCACCAGATCCGTCGGGTCGACAAAGCTTTTGAAGCCGTTGAGCCGTAGCTTGGTAAAACGCACCTGGTGGTCCCGATGATTCCCGTATCCCAGCGCTATCGTCTTGCCTAGGGCGCGTTGAGTCAACCCAAGGCCCCATCATCTGGCCAAATCCGGCACCTTATCCCCAACATCTTGAAATGCGTTGGTCTTGAGCCGGTTCTTGGGGGCCATCCCTATAACCCGCAGAAACGCCCGGTTGACGTTCGACTTCGTGTTGGAACCGGCGCACGGCATCGCCTCGGTCATGCTGGCCCCTGCGCGCATCCGGGTGCTGCATCGGGCGACAGAAGCCCCGCCCGGTGCCCCACATCGTTGACCGCACCCAAGATCTGGCCGCCCTGATCGCAACCGTCACCATCGACACCGCCCATATCACCGACCTTGGCTTTTCGCCTTGCGGGGCGGCCGCCTTTGCCGCGGGCGGTGCGCGCTTGGACGCTGACGCCCGCACCGCCTACTGCGACCGCTCAGGCGAGCATGTTTCGAAACGCGTCATCATAGCGAGCGGCGGCATTGACCGGCACGCCCAGCCCGCCACGTTCCAAGCCGACGTGACCGTCCCGCGCCTGACCTGCGTCATCACACTCGATCCTGCCCTCGGCCAAGCGCGACACAATGACAGCTTGGCGCGCTTGCCAAAGGTCCACCTGATCACGATGGGCGACGGCGATCTGGCCCCTCCCGCCCGCGCCATCGTCCCGGATGGCAGCAAACTGGCCGCCCGCATCCCGGGTGTGATCTGTACCAACGTCACCCCCGGCTGGCACGTCAACGTCCTCGGCCTGTGGTCCCCCGCCTCCCCGGCAATGCTGATCGCGGCGGGCGAAGACCCGATCCGTGATGATCCCGAAGGATCCGACCGGCAGGTGGGCCACGACTGCATCATCGGCGACATTGCGACCGAACTCGATCTTTGAACCTGGCCAGTGACCGCGTCTGGCGGCTAAAGCATCGCCGCCAGGCGCGCGCCCTGATCGATCGCGCGCTTTGCGTCCAGCTCTGTGGCGTGCTCCGCCCCACCGATCAGATGATACCTGTGACCAAGTGCCGTCAGCTGATCGGCCAGGCGGCGTTGTGGTTCCTGCCCGGCGCAGAGCACCACCGTGTCGACCGCCAGCAATTGCCGCTGGCCATCGCGGCTGATCATCAGGCCATCATCGGTGACCGCCTCGTATCCCACGCCGCCCCACATCCGCACGCCGCGCTGCGCAAGGCGCATGCGGTGAATCCAACCGGTGGTCTTGCCCAGACCCCGCCCCGGCTTTTCTGCTTTGCGCTGCAAAAGCCAGATCTCGCGGGCTGGGGGAGGGGGACGGGCACCTTGGGGGGCAAGTCCGCCGCGCGCCTCGCTTGGGGTAACCATCCCCCATTCGTGCCGCCACATCGCGACATCCAGCGTTGGGCTCGGACCTGATTGGACCAGATACTCCGCGACATCAAACCCGATGCCACCCGCCCCCACGATCGCGACGCGACGCCCCACCGGCGCACCTTGCAGCACGTCCAGGTAGCGCAAGAGCTGCGCACCGCCGGTCAAAGGGATCCGGGGGTCGCGTGGCAGGACCCCGGTCGCAAGGATCGTCTCGTCAAAGCCCGCCAGTGCCGCCGGAGTTGCTGAGATGTGCAAGCGGACCTCGACGCCATGCTTGGCAAGCATCGTCGCGAACCATTGCACCAGTCCGTGAAACTCTTCCTTGCCCGGCACCTTGCAGGCCAGCCGCAACTGGCCGCCGACCTCATCGGATGCCTCAAAGAGGGTGACTTTGTGCCCCCGCTCGGCCGCGACCAATGCCGCCATCATGCCCGCCGGCCCAGCCCCGACCACGACAACGCGCTTGGGCCGGGCGGTTGGTGCATAGGCAAGCTCCGTCTCGGCACAGGCGCGCGGATTGACAAGGCAAGAGCTGATCTTGCCTGCAAAGGTATGATCGAGGCACGCCTGGTTGCACGCGATGCAGGGCGCGATCTCTGCCGCCCGCCCGGACCCCGCCTTGGCCACGAAATCGGGATCGGCCAGGAAGGGCCGCGCAAGCGACACCATGTCCGCCTGCCCCGCCGCAAGGATCGCCTCGGCAACATCGGGATGGTTGATCCGGTTAGAGGCGATCACGGGGATAAAGACTGCGCTGCGCAACCGAGCCGTCAGGTCGGCAAATCCGGCGCGCGGAACCGAGGTCGCAATCGTGGGGATCCGCGCCTCATGCCAGCCAATGCCGGAATTGAGCACATCCGCCCCCGCCGCCTGAACCGCGCGGGCCAAGGTCATCACCTCGTCCCAGCTGGAACCATCGGGGATCAGGTCGATCAGCGATATCCGGTAGATCAGCACGAAATCGGTACCGACCGCCTTGCGGATACGGGCCACAACCGCCACCGGCAGGCGCATCCGGTTGGCGTGGGACCCGCCCCAGTCATCACTGCGCCGATTGGTGTGGGTGACAAGGAACTGGTTGATGAAATAGCCCTCGGACCCCATCACCTCGACCCCGTCATAGCCCGCCTCTTGCGCGCGCATCGCGGCAGTCACCATGTCACTGATCTGTTTTTCGATGTCTGCGGCGTCCAGTTCGCGCGGGGCAAACGGCGAGATCGGGGATCTGATCGCCGAGGGTGCCACGCAATCCTTGGAATAGGCATACCGCCCGGCATGCAGGATCTGCATCGCGATCCGCCCGCCGGCATCGCGGACGCGCGCCGTGACGATCCGGTGGTTGGCGATGTCGCGGGCCGTGAACAGCCCCGCAGCACCAGGAAAGACGCCACCTTCGGCATTGGGGGCCATGCCGCCCGTCACGATCAAGCCCACCCCGCCGCGCGCACGGGTGGCATAAAACTCGGCAACGCGGTGCCAGTCTCCCCGCTCTTCGAGGCCGGTATGCATGGCCCCCATCAGTACGCGATTGGGCAGCAACACAGCGCCAAGACGGATCGGTTGAAAAAGATGCGGGTAGGCGGTCATGGCAGAGGCTCCTTTGCCGCAGCATGCACACTGGGACCGCATGTTGTCATCCGCGACGCGACGTGAAAGCGGTGTGCATTCAACCTGGGTCGATTGAAGGCACACCAAGGCAGGCGATCGGCGGCTATGTTGCGTTTTGCCTTTGGGAGGGTGCACCGGATCAACGGCAAAACGCTTGAACAAAGCAGGCCCTGCCCCAGCGCCATCAGCACGCAGGCCTCCCCCAAAGCAGTGTTTGAGAAAACGCGCTGTCAAAGGCCAAGCAGGCTGGGCAATTCCGACATGCGTTTGAAAATGGTGGCACCTGCCGCCGTCAAGCCGGGGTTCATGGCATGGGGCGAATAGCCAAAGCAGGGCATGCCCGCTGCCTGCGCGGCGATAGCGCCGCTTGTGCTGTCTTCGATCACCACGCAGTCGGCAGGGGCCACGCCCAGCGCGCGAGCGGCATGCAGATAGACATCCGGCGCGGGCTTGGGATTGCCCAGCGCTTGGCCGGAATAGACGTGACCGCGAAAGCGGTCGATCAACCCATGCTGGCCGAGCGTCACCGCCATCTTGGCCATCGGACCGTTGGAGCCCATCGCATAGGGGATGCCCGCCGCATCCAGCGCGTCGAGCACATCCACGATGTCGGGGATCAGCGGCACGCCCATGGCAAGGCGCGCGTTCAGCCACTGATAAAAGCCGCTGACCCAGTCCGACGGCAGGTCCGCCCCCATCGACCGCGCCCGCGCCGCAAGCACTTCGGCAGTGGTCCCGACCCAGTTGGTTTCAAGCTCGTCAAGCGTCACAAAAAGGCCCGCCGCTGCAAACTCTTGCTGAAACAGCACGAAGGTCGGCCCTTCGCTATCCACCACGACACCGTCGCAGTCGAACAAAACGGCCTTGGGGGTCATGCGGGAGCCTTTGCAAGAGTGACGACCGTATCGCCGTAAGACCGCTGGTCCAGCGTGTCAAAGCCGGGGGGCACTTTAGGGGCGGCGCTTTCTTCCCAGACGACCAGCGCGTTGGGGGTAAGCCAACCCATCACTTGGGCTTGGGCCAGTGCCACCTCGCCCAGACCTTTGCCATAGGGCGGGTCCACAAACACCAGATCATGGCGCGGCGCCCGGTTTTCGCCGAGCTTGGTGGCGTCGCGCTTGATGAGATGCGCGCGCTCTTCGGCCCGCATCAGTGCGATGTTGCGTTTGATCAGCGCCACCGCCACCGCGCCGTCATCGACAAAACTGGCGGCGGCGGCACCGCGTGACAGCGCCTCCAGCCCGAGCGCGCCGGTTCCGGCGAAAAGGTCCAGCACCCGCGCGCCGGCTACCGGATTGCCATAGCCGCCATTGATCAACAGATTGAAGATCGCCTCGCGCACGCGGTCGGATGTGGGGCGCAGATGGGCGCGTGCGTCACCCTCGCCGACCGGGGCCAGATGCAACCCTCGCGATGCGCCGCCGATGATCCGCATCACCATGGATCAGCTTGCCCGACGCGCCAGCGTCATTTCAAGAGCCCCTTGAGGTTGGTCTCAAGGTTCGCAACCGCCACGGGGTCGGGCGATTTTCCCATCTCGATCAGCCGTTTGCCCACCATATAGGCACGCGGATCGTTCATCGCGTCGACGGCCAGGAGGGTGTCGCCCCGATAGTACCAGAACGACACCGCGTCCGCCTCGCCTTGCCGCGTGACGATGCGGTCATAGCCGGTGTTCAGCCCGGCAATCTGCAGCTTGCAGTCATATTGATCCGACCAGAACCATGGCAGTGCCAGATAGGGCGTGTCTGCCCCGAGGATATTGGCGGCAACTGCCTCGGCCTGGTCAATCGCGTTGCCGACTGATTCCAGCCGCAGCCGCCCCCCCTTCCACGGGAAGGAGGCGCAATCCCCCGCTGCCCAGACTTGCGGGTCCGAAGTGCGGCCATGCGAATCGGTCGCGATGCCGTTGTCGAGGGTCAGACCGGCCGCTTCGGCCAGATCCGTCGCGGGGCGGATGCCGATGCCGAGGATCACGAAATCTGCGGGCAGTTCACGGCCATCGGCCAGACGCACGCCCGAGACATGGCCCGCACCAGCAATCCGGTCCAGCCCGACGCCTTCGAGGATTTTCACGCCATGCGCCCGATGCAAGGCGCGGAAATAATCGGACGTCTCGGGCGAGGCGACCCGTTGCAGGATGCGCGGTGCGGCCTCGATCACGGTGACATCAAGGCCGAGCTTGGAGGCCACCGCCGCCCCTTCCAGCCCGATGTATCCACCGCCCACGATGACAACGCGCGCGCCGGGGACAAACCGGTGCTTCATGGCGTTCACATCCGTCAAGCTGCGCACCACATGCACGCCGCTCAGTGCACCGCCAACAGCAGCGGGCAGCTGGCGCGCGATGGAGCCGGTCGCAAGGACAAGATCGTCGTAAGACACCGCCTCGCCGCCGACCATCACGATCCGCGCGGCGCGGTCGATTTCCGTCACCGGTGCGCCCAGACGCAGGGTGATCGCATTTTCGGTGTAGAATTCGGGTGACCGCAGCCAAAGGCGTTCTTCGCCGATCTCTCCCAACAGATACCCCTTGGACAACGCGGGACGCTGGTAAGGCGGGGCGGTCTCCGCGCCGATAAGCGTGATCGCGCCCGTGTGGCCCAGACTGCGCAGCTTGACAGCAAGGGCCGAGGCGGCCTGTCCCGCGCCCACGACGACGACTTTGCTCATCTTACACTCCGGCCTCATGGTTGCGCTGGTCGCGGCGCGGTCGCCAACCTATATCCCACGGCATCCGTAACGCAATCACGAGGGGGTTTGAATGACGTTAAACGTAGGGGGCCACTTGCCCGATAGCGAGATGGTGACGATGGGCGCAAACGGGCCGGAAACCGTGTCACTGGCCGCAACACTCAAGGGCCGCAAGGTCGTGGTGTTTGGCCTGCCAGGGGCATTTACCGGTCCCTGCACGACGGCCCATATCCCGTCGTTCATCCGCACCGCCGAGGCGTTTCGCGCCAAGGGCGTGGCCGAGATCATCTGCATTTCCGTCAACGACCCGTTCGTGCTGAAAGCCTGGGGTGAGGCCACCGGGGCCACCAAGGCCGGCATCACGCATCTGGGCGACGCCGAGGGCAAGCTGACCCACGCGCTGGGCATGGAATTCACCGCCCCGCATCTGGGCCTGATCGGTCGGTCCAACCGCTATGCGCTGGTGCTGGAGGATGGCCGCATCACCCAAGCCAACATCGACAAGCCCGGCGAATGCAACATCTCTACCGGCGAGGCGCTGCTGGAGAAGATCTGAACGCCCTAGCTGGCCTTGATCTGACACAGCGACACGATAGGTGCAGACAGGTCACGCTGGACCTCGGCCGTCCCGGCAAATGTTTCCAGTCGGGCGGCCAGTTTCAGGTCCAGCGCCGACAGCCCGTGGCAGTCATGCGTCGTCAGCGTGACGTCCACGACATTGTAGACATTGCGCCATTCGGGATGGTGGTTCATCGCCTCGGCCGCCAGTGCGGCACGCGACATGAACGCCCAGGCTTCGGAAAAGTTCTTGAACTTCCAAACTTTTCGCATCGCGTCACGCCCGTGAACCGCACCCCAGCCTGCCTCACCCAAGGCAGGCAGGGCAGCGGTGCGTTCGGCTTTTGTCAAAAGATCGGCCATGTGGTGTCTATCCTAATATTGGGGCGGGCTGGTCCTCGCTGTCAACCCGGCGAAACGGACCGTAAGCGGACAGCATCTCAATCTCGTCGTCGACCGCGCGGCGTTCCGCGTCCAGATACCGCGCCACCGCCGCCCGAAACCCGGGATCGGCGATCCAGTGCAAGGAATGCACCGGCACCGGCAGATAGCCGCGCGCGAGTTTGTGTTCGCCCTGTGCGCCCGCCTCGACCCGTTTCAATCCATGCGTGATGGCCCAGTCGATGGCCTGATAATAGCAGAGTTCGAAATGCAGGCACGGGTGATCTTCGGCGCAGCCCCAATAGCGGCCAAAGAGCGTCTCGCGTCCGATGAAGTTCAGCGCCCCGGCGATGGGCTGGCCCGCACGGAACGCCAGCACCAGCAGGATGTCGCCGCGCATGGTCGCGTGAAAATGGTGGAAGGCATCACGCGTCAGGTAAGGCGTGCCCCATTTGCGGCTGCCGGTATCTTGATAGAACCGCCAGAACGCATCCCAATGCGCGGGCTCGATCTGGTCCCCGGTCAGGGTGCGGATCTCGACGGGGCCATTCGCCGTTTCACGTTCCTTGCGGATGTTCTTGCGCTTGCGTGACGACAGGTCGGCCAGGAAGTCGTCAAACGTTGCATAGCCGCTGTTGACCCAGTGGAACTGCTGGGTCACGCGGTGCAAAAGGCCGTGCTGACCCGCAAGGGCGGTGGCCTCTTCTTCGGTACAAAAGGTGATGTGCAGCGAGGACAGCCCGTTCTGTTCGGCGATGGCAATTGCGCCCTGCACCAGCTCGTTGCGCCCCGCCCCCAGAAACCGCCTCCCGGTGGCAGGGGTAAATGGCACCGCGATCTGCAGTTTGGGATAGTACTGCCCGCCTGCCCGCTGATAGCCGTCGGCCCAGCCGTGGTCAAAGATGTACTCACCCTGAGAGTGGGATTTGACGTAGATCGGGGTCGCCCCGACAAGCTTGCCGTCCTGTCGCAAAACCAGCGGACGCGACTGCCAGCCGGTGCCTTTGCCAGTGCTGCCCGACGCATCCATGGCATGCAAAAACCGATGCGTGGTGAACGGGTCCAGCGGGCGGCCAGAGCCCGCAGACAAACCGTCCCAGTCTGCCGCCGCGACCTCTGCCATGCCGTTGAGAAGGGTCAGATCTGCCATGGCCTCATGCGGGCTAAAGGGAACGCCGGGGGCCGGGGGCCTGCCGCCATCTGTTCTTGACCCAATGGCAAACCAATGTCAGCCGCCGGGGATACGTCAACCAGTCACCAAGCCAATTGGCCCGCAATCGCCCGCCGTCAAGCCGGGATCGCGGCGGCATAGCCTTCAAACGTGGTATTCTGCGCGATCTTGCGGGCGACGGCCTCTTGATCCGGCGACCGGACCGTCCAGCACAGGATATCCGCCCCCTGCATTTTCAACGCTGCCACGCGCGGGCGCCCAAGATCGCTGACCTTGTGCGAGATAAAGCTTGCGCCAGTAATGTCATAGTCCGGAATCTCGCGCAGGCGGGCACAGACATCGGGGGGAATTGGCACGTTGTTTGTGGGATCATAGTCCTCGGTTGTCAGTCCGCGCGCAACATCTGGCAACAGCCGGGCCATGTGGACGACGCAGTGCGGATTGAACGACATCACCGCAACCGGGCCCGCATAGGATTTCAAGGCGCGCGCAACGGCGGCTTCCAATACGCCTTCGGTCGGCAACATGGTATCAAGGTTCTCTTTGATCTCGATCAGCACGGGAACGCGGCCAGCCACGAGGGACAGGACGTCAGAAAGCACGGGAATGTAGTCGTCGCTTGCGCGAATTCTGGTCCGTGCCAGCGCTGCCGCATCTTGGGCAAGGACGCGTCCGGACGCCATTGCCATCCGGTCAAGAGTGTCGTCATGAAACACCATCGCCTGACCATCGGCGCTGCGCTGGACATCCAGCTCGATCCCGTATCCCGCATCGATGGCGGCAGCAAACGCAGACAGGCTGTTTTCCGGTCGCCGCAACGACGCGTCATGATAGCCACGATGCGCAAGCGGAAATGCAAGGAACTCGGGGGGCAAACGGGGGCGCAACATCAGCGGATCTCGAAAATACCCTCGATCTCGACCGCGACGCCCAACGGCAGGGACGCAGCACTGACCGCCGATCTGGCGTGCCGTCCGGCGTCGCCCATGACCGCCACCAGAAAGTCCGACGCACCGTTGATGACCTTGGGCTGATCGGTGAAATCAGAAGTGGAGTTGACGAAACCGGTCAGCTTCACCGCCCGCACCACACGCGAAAAATCCCCCCCGCAGGCTGCGCGAAGCTGTGCCAACAGGCTGATCGCACAGGATTTTGCCGCCGTCGCGCCGGCCGTGGCATCCAGATCGGCACCAAGCCTGCCCTTGATCAGCCCATCGGCGGTCTGGCTGATCTGGCCCGAGATGTAGACAAGGCTGCCCGACACCACGAAAGGCACGTAATTCGCCGCCGGAGCAGGTGCTGTGGGCAGGGCAATTCCCATTTCGGCAAGCCGTGATTCGAATGGATGCATGAGAAACTCCCAGGTTGGGGGGACCCTAGCGGCGGCCACGCCATGGGGCAAGCCACGCGCCGGTGGAACCTTGGGCAAAGGCGCAACGATTGGCGTCTTGGGATGGCCGAATTCTGCCAGAATGATCGCGCTGGTACGAATCTGCGTTGTGTTGGCAAGATGGGCTGAATATCCCTTGCCGTATCTTTCAGGGACCTGTCGTCAGAGCCCTATGATGGACATCAGCTCATGCGATTTTCGGACCTTTGGCCCCAGCGACCAAATCATGTCTTGGGGCCGCGTCGCTGCGCCGCCGCGATGCTGCTGCTCGGGCTGGCGGCCTGTTCCCCCGCGCCGGTGTCGCAGGGCATAAATGACCCGCTGGAGCCATTGAACCGCGGCACCCACAGCGTCAACCGTGCGCTGGACCGTATCCTTGTCGGCCCGGGCTCGGATGCGTATGGATCCGTGGTGCCCAAACCGCTGCAGCGCGCGATCAGCAATGTCGCGGCCACGCTGGACCTGCCGGGCGACATCGTAAACGATGTGCTGCAGGCCAACCCCGAGGATGCGGGCATCAACAGCCTGCGGCTTGCGGCCAACCTGACGTTTGGCGTCTTTGGTCTTTTCGATGCGGCAACGGCCATCGGATTGCCCGAACGCACCACCGATTTTGGCGAAACGCTGCATGTCTGGGGGGTCGGCGAGGGCGTCTATGTCGAATTGCCGGTGTTTGGTCCGTCGACCGCGCGCGATGCCGTCGGACTGGCTGTGGACATCGTGGCCAACCCCGTTCGGCTTCTCGCGGAGGGATCTGACGCGAATGCCGCGACCGTTGCGGGCCTGTTCGCACGTCTAGGTGATCGCTACCGCTATTCCGATACCATCGAGTCGATCCTATATGACAGTGCGGACAGCTATGCCCAGTCGCGGCTGTTGTATCTGCAGAACCGCCGCTTTGAACTGGGTAAGGCCACCGATGCCGGACCCGATGACGCGTTTGTCGACCCTTATGAGGACCCCTATGGCCAGTAACCGCATCCCCCTGACGCGCCGCCAGTTTGCCTTGACCGCCCTGGCGGCATCTGCCGCCCTTGCCATGCCGATTGCGGCGCGGGCACTTACCGTGGGTGAGGCGCGCGAACTGGTCGATGGCGCGGTCGCGACGGTCAACCGCATCATCAGCTCTGGCAAATCCGAAGGCGGGATGATCAAGGAATTCGAGGCGATGTTCGTCAAATTCGCCGATGTGCCGGTGATCGCGCGCTCTGCCCTCGGGCCTGCGGCGCGCAATGCCTCGGCGGCGCAGATGAAAGCCTTTACCAAGGCATTCCAAAGCTACATCAGCCGCAAATATGGCCGCCGGTTCCGCGAATTCGTTGGTGGCCGGATCGAGGTCACCGATGCGCGCCCGCTCAAGAGCTATTTCGAGGTGATCTCGGTGGCCTATCTGCAGGGCGAGGCGCCTTTCGATCTGCGCTGGCACGTTTCGGACAAGTCGGGACGAAAGCGATTCTTCAATCTGATCATCGAAGGCGTGAACATGCTTTCCTCGGAGCGCGCCGAAATCGGGGCGATCCTTGATCGGCAGGGCGGTGACATCGACAAGCTGTCGGCGGCGCTTGCGACGGCGTGAACGCGCCGGTCCGTCACCCGTCTGACATCGCTCAGTTGTTGATTGTGCCCAAAACGTCGCGCAAGATCTGATCGGCAAGATCGTCATCCGGCAGCAGCTCGGGTGACAGCGGCATCGCACCCTCTGGCAAGGGCGCAATGGCGTTACCGCCGGGCACGTCCTCCAGATACTGCGGCGAGGCGGGCGCCGGGGGCAGTCGCGGTTCGGGAATTTCCACCGGCAGCGGCTTGGGCGGCATGCCGTCCTCGACGCGCAGCATCACCTCGTGCCACACCTCGGCGGGCAGGCCGCCGCCGGTCACGCCGGTCAGGGGCGTGTTGTCGTCATAACCCATCCAGACCCCGGTCACGTAATCCGCCGTAAAGCCCACGAACCATGCGTCGCGCCCGGCGGTGGTGGTGCCGGTCTTGCCCGCGGCCTCGCGATCTTTCAGCTGTGCGCGTGTGCCGGTGCCCGACTGCACCACCTCGGCCATCATGTATGTCAACAGACGTGCCGCCTTTTCAGAGATCACGCGTTCCCCCATGCCACCAGCCGCCTCGAACAACGGATCGTTTTCCCCTTTGAGCCGCAACTCGACCAGCCCGTAGGGGGTCACCGACGAGCCGCCGTTCAGAATGCCCGCATAGGCCCCCGTCATGTCCAAAAGCGTGGCCTCTGACGCGCCAAGCGCCAGCGCCGGCCCGGCGGCAAGGTCGGTGCCGATGCCGAAATCAGTCGCAACCTTGCGGACAAAATCGCGACCGACAGCTTCTGAAATGCGCACTGCAGGGATATTCCGGCTTTCCGCCAGGGCCTGCGTCAGCGTGATCATCCCCTTGAATTCTTTGTCGTAATTCTGCGGCGTCCAGGGGCCAGAGCCGGGGATGTTGATCGTCAGAGGCGTATCCTCGACATAATCAGCCGGGCTGAACCCCATCTCCATCGCCGCCGCATAGACGAATGGCTTGAACGCCGATCCGGTCTGGCGCAGCGCTTGGGTCGCGCGGTTAAAGGATCCTGACTCTTCAATCGCCCGTCCACCCACCATCGCACGCACCGCACCATCTGCACTCATCACCACGATGGCGACCTGCGCCTTGGACCCGGCCTTGACCTTGGTGTCGAACACATAGACCAGCGCCTCTTCGGCGGCGAGTTGCAGCCTTTGGTCCAGCGTGGTCTTGATCACCACGTCCTCGGTGGTGTCGCCAGCCAGAAAGTCGGGCGTTGTTTCCATCACCCAGTCGGCAAAGTTGCCGCCGGTTCTGGCCTTGGCGGCAGAGGACAGCCGGGCCGGTTTGCCCAGCGCCGCCTTGGCCTCGTCTGCCGTCAGGTAGCCCTGATCCTGCATCAGCCCGATGATCAGGTTGGCGCGGTCCTGTGCACGTTGAAGGTTGTTGGTGGGCGCATATCTTGAGGGTGCCTTGAGCAGACCCGCCAGCATCGCGGCCTGGGCAGGGTTCACTTCGTTCGCCGACACGCCGAAATAGCGCTGTGCGGCAGCCTCGAACCCGCGCGCCCCGGCGCCAAGATAGGCGCGGTTGAAATAGATCGTCAGGATTTCTTCCTTGGTGTAGCGGACCTCCATCGCGATCGCATACGGGATTTCCTTGACCTTGCGCCAGATGCCGCCCCCCCGGCAGTCCTCTTCATAGGCGGCCTCGGATTTCCACTGCGTCGGATCATAAGGCACACCGAGGCACAAAAGCTTGGCAACCTGTTGCGTGATGGTGGAGCCGCCATTGCCCGACAACGGCCCGCGACCGGCGCTGAGGTTGATCCGGATCGCGCTGGCAATACCGCGCGGGCTGATGCCGAAATGACGGTAGAACCGCTTGTCCTCGGTCGCCACGACCGCGTCATGCAGATACGGCGACACGGTATCGGCGGTGATCTGCCCGCCAAACGTCTCGCCACGCCAGGCGAACACCGTGCCCTCGCGGTCCAGAAACGTGACGGACCCGCGTGCACGCCCGTCCAAGAGCGCCTCGACCGGGGGCAGTTGGGCGGCAAAATAGGCAGTCGCACCGGCAACGATCAGCGCGACGATGGCGATGGACCGCCATGCAATGCCCCAGATCAGCCGCCAGACAAGGCGAAACAGGCCAAGAACGAAGCCCACCACGCCGCCACGCCGCGGCGGCCGCGCACGGCGCGACGACCGTCTGGTCTTGGGTGGGGAATATGCCTCGCTGCGCTGCGCCTTGCCGCGCTTGTCCGCGACGAGAGGACCCCGGCCCCTACCCGATTGTGCCATTCCTGCTTTGCCTCGCGCCGCGCTTTTTCGGTCTTTCGTTGCGCCAGACCATAGCCCTACCCGCCCGGAATGTGGAGAGGCAGACGCGCCGATTCGGCTTATCATTACGTCCAACTTTTGTGCTTTCACAATTTAATGATCAAAATTTGTGCGAAGTTATAGGTTTTAGGCAGAGTTCAGCCCGGCTTTTCTTGCCCGTGACCCGTGTCCGGCGTCCTCGTTACGCAGCCAAGGCCCGACGTCAGGGCGTGCGCTTTTGGAAGGGGACAGACGTGAAACTCATCATTGCCGCAATCAAGCCGTTCAAGCTGGAGGAGGTCCGCGAAGCGCTGACCACCATCGGCGTGCGCGGCATGATGGTGACCGAGATCAAGGGGTTTGGCAGCCAGTCAGGCCACACAGAGATTTACCGGGGAGCCGAATACGCCGTTAACTTCGTACCGAAGGTCCGGCTGGAAATCGTAGTCAGCGATGGCCTGGCCGATCAGGTCGTCTCGACGATCCAGAAGACCGCCAAGACCGACAAGATCGGCGACGGAAAGATTTTCGTCCTCGACGTGCAACATGCCGTGCGGGTGCGCACCGGCGAAACCGATGACGATGCGCTTTAGGCGTGTGGGGCAAGGGGAAAACCTAAAGATGACAAAGTTGATGAAATGTTGCGGCCTCACGGCGCTTGGGGCGACCTTCGCCGCTTTGCCCGCGTGGGCGCAGGCGGCGACCGGGCCGATCCAGAACCCGTCCGTCGAACAGATGGCCACGATGGTCAACAAGGGCGACACGACCTGGATGCTGGTCAGTTCGGCCTTGGTGCTGATGATGGCCATTCCGGCCCTGGCGCTGTTCTATGGTGGCCTTGTGCGCACCAAGAACATGCTCAGCCTCTTGATGCAGGTCTTCATGATCGTGTCGATCTGCGCGATCTTGTGGGTTGTCGTCGGCTACAGCCTCGCCTTCACGGCAGGTTCGCCCTATGTCGGCGGTCTGTCCAAGGCGATGCTTGCAAGTGTCAGCACCGGCACTTATGCCGCGACATTCTCAAACAATGTCTATATTCCTGAATACGCCTTCGTGATCTTCCAGATGACATTCGCCTGCATCACCCCGGCCCTGATCGTCGGCGCCTTTGCCGAGCGGATCAAGTTCTGGCCCTTGATGCTGTTCGTCATCGGCTGGTCGCTTTTTGCCTATTACCCGATCGCCCATATGGTGTGGTTCTGGGCAGGCCCGGACTTCCTGGTGGATTTCCCTGCCGATATGGGCCTTTTGTGGGGCATGGGCGCGCTTGACTTTGCCGGTGGTACGGTCGTGCACATCAATGCCGGTATCGCGGGTCTGATCGGCTGTCTGGTGATTGGGCCGCGCATCGGGTTCAACAAAGAACCGATGCCGCCCCACAGCCTGACGCTGACCATGGTTGGTGCCTCGCTGCTCTGGGTCGGCTGGTTCGGGTTCAACGCAGGCTCCAACCTGGAATCGAACGGGCTTGCTGCACTTGCCTTTCTCAACACGTTCCTCGCGACAGCAGCGGCCACACTGGCATGGTGCCTTGTCGAACAACTGCGCCACGGGCGCCCGTCGCTTTTGGGCGCTGTGACGGGTGCGGTTGCCGGTCTGGTCGCGATCACCCCGGCTTGCGGCTTTGCCTCACCGGGCGGCGCGCTGATGCTGGGTCTGATCGTCTCACCGATCTGCTACATCTTTGTATCGACGGTGAAAAAGGCGTTCTCTTATGATGACAGCCTTGACGTGTTCGGCGTCCATTGCATCGGCGGGATCGTCGGTGCAATCGGCACCGGCATTGTCGCCGATCCGGCGCTTGGTGGTCAGGGCTGGTATGACTACACGGTGTTCCCGGCGGTGGCAGGGGCCTATGACATGGGCGCGCAGGTCTTTACGCAGATCAAGGCGGTCGGTCTGACGCTGGTGTGGTCGGGCTTGGTCTCGCTGGTGCTCTTTTACGTGATCAAGCTGGTCTTTGGTCTGCGGCCGTCGGTGGAGGACGAACGTCAAGGTCTGGACCAGACCTCGCACGGCGAAAGCGCCTACAACATGTAAGGGTTTACCCGGGGACCGGTCCTCCCTGGCCCCCGGTGACGACGCTGACGGGAGTCTCCCCCCGTCGGCGAACCTCGAGCGGCCCGCAGGTCCTCCCCCTGCGGGCCGATTTTCATCTGCAAGACGGCAGCTCTGGCACGCCCAGGCAGAGGGTTCGGCGGATTTGGGGAACTGTGCCTTGCCACGCGCCGCGTTATGGTGCCGTCGAGACAAGAGGAGTGCCCGATGCCAGTTGACACCGCCACTTCCCCGCGCCCTGAACGCACTTTGCGCGGCGTGCTACTGGCGGTTTCTGCGACGTTTCTCTTTGCGATGGGCGATACGCTGGGCAAGCATCTGTCCATGCTTTACGCGGTCTCCCTGGTGCTGGCGGCGCGGTATGTGGTCAATCTGGTGCTGATCGTGCTGGTCATGGGGCCAAGCCATGGCACTACCCTCTGGCACGCGAACCGGCAGGTCTTGATGGTCTTGCGTGGCCTGTGCCTTGCGCTTGCGTCGATCTCGCTGTTGCTGGCGCTCAGGGTGATGCCAGTCGGCGAAGCGATCGCGATCATCTACATCTCGCCTTTCGCGGTGATGGTGATTGCGGGGCGTTTCCTCGGCGAAGAGGTCAGCCTGACCGGCTGGCTGGGTGCGATCGGCGGGTTTCTGGGCGTTCTCTTGATTGTGCGCCCCGGGTCCGGCCTTGACCCTGTCGGCGTTGCCCTTGCGATCTTCAATGCAGGTTGCGCGACCTGCTACATTCTGTTGACGCGTATCCTGACCCGTACCGAGTCCACGATGGCGATGCTGTTTCACACGGCCCTTGTGGGCGCGGTTGTCTTTGCGGTGATGGCGCTGTGGTCCCTTGACGGTCGTTTACCGACCCTGCTTGACGCCGGTCTGATGGTGGCGCTTGGCGCGCTGTCGACCGGCGGGCATCTGATGTTCACCGTGGCCTACCGCGAGGCGCCGGCCTCGCTGTTGGCCCCGGTCAACTACATGCACATCGTCTTTGCCGCGATCCTTGGCTGGCTGGTCTTTGACCATTTGCCGGACAAATGGAGCCTTATCGGCATGGCGATGATCGCAGCATCGGGGGTGCTGGTCGCACTGCGCGCCAGGCGCAAGCCCGGCTAGCCCACGACCTTTGCCACCGCCACCGCCAGGATCGGCACCGTCGCGGCGTTCAGCCCGGCGATGTTGATGCGGCTGTCGCTGACCATGTAGATGCCATGTTCATCGCGCAGCCGGGTGACCTGCGCTTCGCTCAGGCCCAGACGGCTGAACATGCCGCGATGGGCCGCCACGAAGTCGAACCGGACCGAATTGGTGGCGCGGCGCAACGCATCAGCGAGCGATCGGCGCAGGGTCAGCATGTTCAGACGGACCTCTTCCAGTTCTGCCATCCATTCGGTGCGAAGCGCTTCATATTCAAGGATCATCGTCACCAGCCGCGCACCATGATCAGGCGGAAAGCTGTAATTCTGCCGGTTCAGAAAGTTCAGGTTGCCTTGCACGACCGCCTTGCGAGACGGCTCTGTCAGCGCGATCAACAGCCCCGTCCGTTCGCGGTAGATCCCGAAGTTCTTGGAACAGGACGCGGCAATCAACATCTCGGGGAACCGCGCTGCAATCATCCTTGTCGCCGCCGCATCTTCGTTCAGCCCATCGCCAAAGCCCTGATAGGCAAGGTCGACAAAAGGTACCGCGCGCTTTTCCGTCATCAGGTTCGCCACCGCCGCCCATTGGCCCGCATCAAGGTTAGCCCCGGTCGGATTGTGGCAGCAGCCATGCAGCAGGACCACGTCGCCCGCCTTGAGCCCGGCAAGATCGGCCATCATCCCGGCGGCATCAATGCCCCCTGTGGCCGCATCAAAGTAACGATAGTCGCGCATCGGCACGCCCAGATAACGCAAGATCGACGCGTGGTTTGGCCAGCTGGGGTTTGACACCCAGACGGTGGCCGCGGGTGAGGCCAGCCGGATCAGCTCCAGCCCTTGGCGAAACGCACCCGTACCGCCCGGCGTGGCCGCAGCCGCAGCCCGGTCGTCATATCCGGACCCAAGGATCATCGTGGTCAGCGCGGCGCCAAAGGCAGGATCGCCGGCAAGACTGGTATAGGTCTTGGTCCGCTCAACCTCCCACAACCGCTTTTCCGCCGTCTTGACCGCCCGCATCACCGGCGTCAGGCCGGTCGCATCCTTGTAGACGCCAACCCCCAGATCGATCTTGTCAGACCGTGGATCGTCGCGAAACAGCGCCATCAGTTTGAGGATGTTGTCCAACGGCTGGGCGGTCAAAGCGTCAAGCAAGGTCATCTCTCCGGTCATTCACTTGTCGGGTGCCGCGCCCGTCGCAACGGCAAGGTCATCGTACATGCCCCATTCGGCCCATGACCCATCGTAAAGCGCATGGTCGCGGTGCCCCATCCGCTCCAGCGCCAATGACAGGACTGCCGCCGTGATCCCGGACCCGCAGGTCGTGATCGCAGGCTTGGCGAGATCGACGCCCGCCGCCTGAAACACCGCGCGCAGGGCGGGCACGGATTTCATCGTCCCATCAGGGTTCAGAAGGGTGCTGTAGGGCACATTGCGCGCACCTGGAATATGCCCTGACCTCAGGCCCGCGCGCGGCTCCGGCGCGGTTCCGGCAAATCGCGCGGACGCGCGCGCGTCGATGATCTCGGCCTGATGCAGCTTGGCCGCGTGGGCAACTTGCGTCACGTCCTTGACGACATGGTTCTGGCGGCTGACGGTCATGTGCCGGTCGCGCAGGATCGGCGCCATATCCTCGATCTCGCGCCCCTCGGCCTGCCATTTCGGCAGTCCGCCATCCAGTACCGCGATATCCGTCTTGCCCATCAGCCGGAATGTCCACCAGACCCGCGCCGCCGAAAACAGACCCGAGCCATCGTACACCACCACCTGATGACCATCGCCCACGCCCATAGCGCGCATCCGGCTGATGAATTTTTCCGGAGGTGGTGCCATATGCGGCAGCGTTGAGCGCTGGTCCGAGATCTCGTCGATGTCGAAAAACCGCGCCCCGGGGATATGCCCGGCACCATATTCGGCGCGGGCATCACGACCGGCATCCGGCAGATACCAACTGGCATCCAGAATGCGCAGATCAGGGTCACGCAGATGCTTGGCCAGCCAAGCGGTCGATACCAGGGTCTGCGGATCGTCGGTCGGGGCTGCGGTCATGGCGGATCCTCTGGCGAGCATGCTGCCGCCAATACCCCGTCATCGCCAACCAAGGCAAGTCTGCTTGGTTGGTCACGGGCATCTGGATGCGCCCGTGACCCTGTGTTGCTGTTACGACTTGGCCATCATGTTCTTGATGACGCCGATGATCGCCATCAGCACGCCACCACCGACACCGCCACCCGCGACCGAAGAGATGATCGACCCGATGTCCAGACCCGAAGTGGCCGCAGCCGCATCCGCGACACCGCCGGCGCCTAGCATGCTCAGCAAATAGCCACCAAGCCCGCCGCCCAAAAGACCGGCGATCGAGTTGCCTGCCGTGCCGAGGCTCAAGTTCTTCAGCAGAGCGCCCGCCACGTTTCCGCCAAGTGCGCCAGCGATCAGCTGGATGATCAATTCGATACCCATAGTGCAACCTTTCCCTTTTTCGCCGGTTCACCCAAAGGAGGCGCCGGCTGTTTATGACTGGCCAAAAAACACACAAAGACGTGACCAGACCAGCGGAATCTTGCCAGATGGTTTCGATTTATGCAACGATTGCTTGAGATTATACCGCCTCCCCGGCGCACGCACGCGACCTTTGTCAGGGCCATTTGCGACAAGAACCTTCGGCCGCGATCTCTCTTAGGCCCTTGAGATGACGAGGAAAATTTGTAAGCTTCGGCCGCGCCCCTGACTCAACTTCCCGCATTTGGAGGTGCCGTCGATTTCTCTGCTCACCGCCCTTGTTCAGGTCGTGAACTTGTACAAATCCGGTACCGCAGTCCCGGGAGGGCGCGTCCGCGATGGGGATTCGTTTGCCTGTCACCGGTCGTGCCGGTTTTGCGATGTGACGGCGCGCTTGCACCGCTCTGGCGCGATCTTGCGGACGGCGATCCCAAGGCATGATCCGTGATCAGCCTCTGGTGCCTTCTTTCAGGATGCGCGCCTTTTGGCGGCCCCAGTCGCGTTTGGCACTGGTCTCACGCTTGTCGGACTGGTTCTTGCCCTTGGCTACGCCGAGCTTGAGCTTCACAATCCCGCGGTCATTGAAATACATCTTGAGCGGCACGATTGTCATGCCTTCGCGCCCCACCGCATTCCACAGCCGCGACAGTTCCTTGCGCGACACCAGCAGCTTTCGGCGACGGCGTTCCTCATGGCCAAAGGTCTTGGCCTGCAGATAGGGCGCGATATAGCCGTTGATCAACCAAAGCTCGCCACCTTCGACGCTTGCATAGCTTTCGCCGATATTTGACCCCCCTTGCCGCAGGCTTTTCACTTCGGAGCCAAGCAGCATAATCCCGGCCTCAAGGTCGCTTTCGATATGATAATCGAATCGCGCCCGGCGGTTTTCGGCAATCAGTTTCGAATTTGGGTCAGATTTCACGATCATGTTGCGGGACATAAGCACTTGAATAGGCCCTGTCCAGCCGCACGGCCCGGCCCTTCGGGGCCGGGTCAGCGCGCATCGGGCAGCCTCAGGCGGCACGGTCCATGGCAAGCTCGGCCAAAAGCGTCAGCACATGCATACCCTCGCAGCGCGGAAGAAACCCCGCCATCCGGCCCGAAGCGATCCCGGCGCAGTAAAGACGCGTGCCCGAATTGGTCCAGATCACCTCATCCTCGGCAAAAAGCGGGGCGATGCGTTCGGCGGCATGCTCGGCCCGTATCATTGCCACGCCACGATGCCCAACCAGCATCCGTGCGGCGATGCGCAGGGTCTGACCGTCGGGGTGATCCATCACCAGATCCTGATCCGGCATGAGGTCGAGCGCCGAGCAGTTGTCAAAACTGCCACCGGGCAGACGGACCAGCGGCGTGCCCGCCGCAAGTTCGTGACAGTCCAGCGCCAAAACCGGGCGCAAGCCGCCTTCCATTGTGTAAACGCCGGTTCCGATCCGCAGCGTTTCAGCGGCGCGCCAGCCTTGGGCAGTTTCCACCAATGTACCGGCAAACAGCCCGGCCAAAGGTGCGAGCCCGAGGATCGGGGTGGCGGCGTCAAGGGCAAAGCGGGTGGCATTTTGCATGAACATTAGTGTCTCCATTCTGGTGCGATGTTAACTGTTGTGGCGGTCCGTTCCGCGCTGTTGACAAAGAAGCACCGGGATTTTGCCATTTTTGTGCCTTGATTGGGGCTTGGTCGCGGCATTGATCAGCCGTCGGAAACACCCATGGTCCGGCAGGGCAGACCGTCACTGATGGCCTGTCGCGTTAACAAAGTGTTATCCATTAAACCCCTAAAATCTTAGTATTTACCGGTCAATCCGCGCAGGTGGCGCCACCGATTCGACGAACGTCACCGGCGCCGCCGCCCTTGCGTCAGGGTAAAGATGCCGGAACTGACGATCAGCGCCGAGCCCAGATAGGTCAGATGGTCCGGTCGCTCACCAAAAAGCGCCATCGCAAGGATCAACGCAAAGATCAGACGCGTGTAGCGAAAGGGGGTGACGGCAGAAACATCGCCCGTCCGCATCGCCCCGGTCAGCGCGTGATATCCCAAAATCCCGAACACCGTGGCACCAGCGGTCAGCGCCAGTGCGTGCAGCGAGGGCCACGTCCCGCCGCCGGTCACCGCCAGAATAATCCCCCCCGCTGCGGCCAGTACGGCAAAGCCCAAGGTCCCCAACTGTCGGTTCGACAGCCCCTTGGGCGCGGCCCGCGTGGCCAGATCGCGCCCCGCAAATCCCAAAAGCCCCGCGACGGCCAGCAACGACAGGACGGAAAACCCCTCCAGCCCAGGTCGCAAGATCACCAGAACGCCGACAAAGCCCACCACAACCGCCAGCCAGCGCCGCCATCCCACCGTCTCGCCAAAGATCAGTGCGGCGGCGGCCACCACCACCAAGGGTGTCGCCTGCAAGATCGCCGATGTGGTGGACAAAGGCGTCAGCGCAATCGCCAGCGCATAAAATAGCCGCCCCGTCACCTCGAAGGCCGACCGCGCCAGCATGGCGGGGGCCGCAAAGGCACGCGGCATCACCGCCTCACCGTGCCGCGCGGCCATCAGGGCAAAGACGCACATGCCCGCGAGTCCCATCAAGATCAGCACTTCACCCAATGGCATCAGCCGAGACGCCGCCTTGACAAACGCATCCTCCGCCGCAAACCCCGCCATCGACGCGGTCATGAGCAGGCTGCCGCGCTGGTTGTCGGTCAAGGTCATCGGCATGTCCGCTTTTGGGGCTGAACAGGCTCTTTGCGCCGGGGCAGTGAGGGCGTCAAGGGCGACCAGCGGGGCATCGTCCCCGGTGCCCGCGTCACGGCGCGACGCGGCCCGTCTCTTTTCAAAGCGTGCAACGCTCAATAGACACATCAGCATGCAGAGATTTCAAAACTCGGCCTTGGCTACCATCTTCGTTGTGGCAACGGGGGCGCTGTGGGGATTTTATTGGGTCCCGGTGCGTCGGTTGGGCGAGCTTGGCTTGCCGGGCGCTTGGGGCACGCTTCTGATCGTCGCTCTGGCCACGCTGTTGCTTGCACCCTTTGCCTGGCGCGGACGCGAAAAATTGTTGGCGTCGAACCTGGTCGCGCTTGCATCGGTTGCTCTGGGCGGATTTGCCTTTGCGCTTTATTCGGTCGGGTTTCTCTATGGCCGTGTCGCGATCATCGTCATCTTGTTTTTCCTCACGCCGGTCTGGAGCACCCTGATCGGACGGTATGTCATGGGATGGCCAACCGCTTGGACGCGTCTTGCGGCACTGTCGGTCGGCCTGGCCGGGTTGCTGCTGATCCTTGGTGCTGACGGCGAATTGCCGGTTCCGCGTGATCTGGGAGAGTGGTTGGGATTGACCTCGGGCCTGTTGTGGTCAGTGGCAACCACGGGCATCCGGGCCAGATCTGATGTCGGACCCGGCGAGAGCGCATTTGTCTTTGCTGCAGGTGCCTGCATAGGTGCCGCCATCCTTGCACCGATGCTGGAACCGTTCCCTGACCCATCCCAAGTCAGCCAACCCGGATTGGCGTTGGCTTGGACGCTGGCGGCGGGCGGGCTTTGGTGGGGGCTGTCCATGGCTGCCCTGATGTGGGCGAGCGCGCGGCTGGAACCTGCCCGCGTCGGCATCTTGCTGATGGCCGAAGTGCTGGTCAGCGCGGCGTCAGCTGCGGTGATCGCGGGCGAGCATCTGGGCATCCTGGAACTGACCGGGGGCGCGTTGGTGTTGTGTGCGGGTATTCTTGAAGTCTGGCCGCAGCGCACAGCGCTTGAAATTCCATCACGAGATCAGGGGCCCTGACCGCCGGGCCCCGTTGCGTTCTGTCGTGCCGCCCCGAGGCGTGTCCGCCGACCCACCCCCTGGATCAGATCAACCCGGCATGCACCATCGCGGCCTTGATCCTGGCCTTGGCGCCGTCCGTCAAACCGACCAGCGGCAGGCGGACCTCTGGGCTGCAAAGACCCAGCAGCGACAGACCGTACTTCGCGCCTACCAGCCCCGGCTCGATAAAGATCGCCTCGTGCAGCGGCATCAGCCGGTCCTGGTATTCCAGCGCCTTGGCGTAATCCCCGGCCAGCGTCGCCGCCTGAAAGTCGGCACACAGTTTCGGTGCGACATTCGCGGTGACGGAAATGCACCCCGCACCGCCATGCGCGTTGAACCCCAAGGCCGTGGCATCCTCGCCCGAAAGCTGAATGAAATCCGCACCACAGGTGGCGCGCTGCATCGACACCCGTTCGATCTTGCCGGTCGCATCCTTGACCCCGATGATGCGGGGCAGCTGCGCCAGTTGTCCCATCGTCTCGGGCGTCATGTCGACGACGGACCGGCCGGGGATGTTGTAGATGATGATCGGCAGGGCGCAGCATTCATGCAGCGCCATGTAATGCGCCACAAGGCCAGCTTGCGTCGGCTTGTTGTAATAGGGCGTGACCACCAGTGCCGCATCGGCGCCCACCTTTTCGGCGTGACGCATGAGGCTGATCCCCTCGGCCGTATTGTTGGACCCCGCACCCGCGATCACCGGCACCCGGCCTGCAACGCAGTTGACGACCTCTTGGATCACCGTCTGGTGCTCTGCGTGGCTAAGCGTCGGGCTTTCACCGGTCGTGCCCACCGGCACGATCCCGGCGGAGCCCTCGGCAATGTGCCATTCGACCAGTTTCCTCAGCGTCACCAGATCCAGTGCGCCGTCCTTGAACGGCGTCACCAGTGCGGGAAGGGATCCCCGTATCCGAGCATGGATCATGGCACGCATCTCCTGAAGTTCAGGCCCGTCGGACTCATGGGGCCACGTTGCAAACGCGCCCTTCCTACCCCCGCGCCCCCGCCTTGCCAAGCGCTGCCGGCAAGCCGCCCGAAATGACACTATCGTGGGTTGTGGCGGGCGATGGGCTTTGGCAGAATCGCCGGCATGAACCCCCGAATGACCTTCCCCCAACTGATCCGCCTCAGCCTCGTCTCGATTGCCCTGATGATCCCGCCCACCGCCCGCGCCGATGAGGTGCAGGCGATGCGCACCGCACTGGACGTCGCGGCAGGCAAGGACTGGGACGGCGCGCTGGCGGTGGCACCGTCAGGCGTTGGGCGCGACGTGATCGAGTGGCAGCGTTTGCGCGATGGCCAGGGGCGACTTGGCGATTACGAAGCGTTCCTCGCGCGACATCCAGATTGGCCGGGCCTGCGGGGTTTGCGCGAAAAGGGTGAGGTGGCGGTGGCACGCTCCACCGATCCCGAGCGCATCGTCGCCTATTTTGACGGCCAGCCGCCGCGCATCGGCACGGGGTCTGTGGCCCTTGTCGGCGCGCTGAACGCCCTTGGCCGCCCTGCCGAGGCCGAAGAGGCCGCGATGCGCGCCTGGGCTGATCTGTCCTTTGCCCCGGATGAAGAAGCGGCCCTTGTGGCACTGGCCCCCGATGCGCTGGCCCTGACGCATGAGGTGCGGCTGGATCGCCTCTTGTGGCAGGGCTCCGGCCCCGAGGCAGACCGCATGCTGGCCCGCGTTGATGCAGGCTGGCAGAGCCTTGCGCGCGCACGAATGGCCCTGCGCGCCAACAAGTCAGGGGTGACGCAACTGGTGGCAGCTGTCCCCAAAAGCCTGCAAGGCGATCCGGGCCTTGCCTTTGAGCGGTTTCAATGGCGCATGAAGCGCGAGCTTTATGACGACGCACTGACCCTGATCAACGAACGCAGCGACACTGCCGCAAGCCTTGGTCGCCCCGAGGAATGGGCCGACCGCCGTGCCGGACTGGCGCGCTGGCTGATGCGGCAGGGGCGCGGCAAAGACGCTTACCGCGTCGCCTCGCGCCACCGGCTGACCGAAGGCCCGGATTATGCCGATCTGGAGTTTCTGTCAGGGTTCATCGCCCTGCGCAAACTGGGCGACCCCGACACCGCACTCAAGCATTTCGCACATCTTGAGGCCGGCGTCTCGACCCCGATCAGCCTTGCACGCGCGCATTACTGGCAAGGCCGCGCCTATGAGGCAGCGGGCAACAAGGATGCCGCCAAGACCGCCTACAATGCGGCAGCCCGACACCAGACTGCCTATTACGGCCTTTTGGCTGCCGAACGGCTGGGCCTGACGCTGGACAAAACTCTCTTGTCGGACGCGCGCCCCGCCGATTGGCGACAGGCGGCTTTTGCAAAATCCGCTGTGCTGGATGCGGCCCGACTGTTGCTCAAGGCCGGCGACCGGACCCTTGCCAAGCGGTTTGTCCTGCATCTGGCCGAAGGCCTGAACGCGACCGAGCTTGACCAACTCGCCGATTTCGCGCTCTCGGCAAATGAGCCCCACATCGCGGTCCTGATCGGCAAAGCGGCAGCAGAGCGTGACGTCATCCTGCCCCGCGCCTATTTCCCGGTCCCCGACATGGTTCCCGATGGCCTCAGCGTCAGCCGCGCACTGGCGCTGTCCATCGCCCGGCGTGAAAGCGAGTTCGACCCCGCAGCCCGCTCCACCGCAGATGCGCGCGGGCTGATGCAGGTCTTGCCCGGCACCGCCAAGCTGATGGCAGCCAAGCTCGGCCTGCCGTTCGAGGCCGAAAAGCTGCTCTCCGACCCTGCCTATAACGTCAAGATGGGTGCAGGCTATCTGGACGAAATGGTGGGCGAGTTCGGCCCCTCGATCGCGCTGGTGGCCTCGGGTTACAATGCAGGGCCGGGTCGCCCCCGCCGCTGGATCACCGAGTTTGGCGACCCGCGTGAGGCCGATACCGACATCGTCGATTGGGTGGAAACCATCCCCTTCACGGAAACCCGAACCTACGTGATGCGCGTGGTCGAAGGTGTCGTGATCTACCGCGCAAAACTGAAAGGCGCGGTCGGCCCGGTGAAGATCAGCGGCGAACTCAAAGGCTAGGCTCGCGCTCCAGCGATAACGCAAAGAGCCCGGCGGACACGATGATGCCGGTACCGATGGCCACCGGCAGCGCCAGTGTTTCGTCATAAACCGTCAGGCCGATGAGGGTGATGAACACGATCTGCAAATAGGCATAGGGCTGCACACGGGCGGCTTCGGTCGCCTGATAACACTTCAGAAGTATCCAGTGCGACAGAACCGACAGCGCGCAATAGACGGCAAGGTAAGGCATGTCCTTCGGCGCCACCGGTTCCAGATTGGGCAGACCCACCGTGGTCATCAGGCCCGCACCAATCACCGCAGGCCAAAAGAGCGACGGAAATGTCGGCTCATCGCGCGTCGTCAGCCGTGTCAGCACGGAATACATCGCGAAAAAGAGCGCCGAGGCCAGCGGCAACAGCGCAGGCCAGCTGAACACGCCCATGCCGGGGCACAGGATGACGATCACCCCCACCATCCCTGCCGCGACCGCCGCCCAGCGTTGCCAGCTGATCCGCTCGCCCAGGATCGGGCCGGACAAAGCCACGATCAGCAAGGGGCAGATCGCGAAAACCGCATGGCTTTCGATCAGACCGATCATGGTATAGGCCCAGACGATCATGCAGACCTCCGCCACGAGCAGCGTGCCCCGGATCACATGCGCGCCCAGCCTGTTGGATCGGATCGCCGCGCGCGGACCCTGGGGCTGGCGCAAGGCAAGCACGATGACAAAACCCGCAAAAGCCCAATAGCGGATCATCACGATCATCAGCGTGTTGTATTCCGTCGCCAGATGCCGCGAGAATCCGTCCTGTGCGGCAAAGCTTGCCACAGCCGCGATCATCAGCCAGACGCCCAAGTTGGGGTTGCGGCTCACCGCAAGGTCCCGACCGTCATGTGCCGCTTGCGTGCGAAGCCGGGCCGCCGCTCCACCGCAAATCCCGCTGCCTTCAGCGCGCGGCGGACATGGCCCGCCGCCGTGTAGGTTGCAAATGTGCCCGCCGGGGCAGTATGCCGCGCGACCGCGGCCATCATCGCTTCTGACCACAGATCAGGATTCTTGGCGGGGGAGAACCCGTCCAGATACCAGGCATCGGCGCGGCCTTCCCAGGCGGGCAGAGTCTTGGTGGCGTCGCCAAGGATCACCTGCACATCGACGCCGCCGAGCGCAAAGGTCATCCGCCCAGCGCCCCAATGCGCCACCAGATCACCCACCAGCATTCCAACTTCGGGAAACACAGACAGCGCCTGCGCGATGTCTGCGGCGCCCATCGGATAGGCCTCGAAACTGGTAAAGCTCAGCCGCCCCGGCCCCATCCAGACCCGTGCCGTTGCCAGCAGGTTCAGCCCCGTCCCGAACCCCAGTTCGGCAACCCCGAACCCCTCCCGGAACCGCCCCGGCAAACCGTTACCGGCCAGAAACACATGCCCCGTTTCCGCCAGACCGCCCTGCAACGAGAAATACGGATCGTCAAAACGCACCGACACCGGCACGCCGCCCGCAGCCCATGTCAGGCGCGCGGGGTCGAATGACTGTTCGCTCGCGGTCATTTGCCCTAAACCCATGCCAGAAGCGGGTGATGCAAGAGGGGGGCGTGAATGGCAAGGCCGAAAGGGATGCGGCCCGATGTGACGGTGATGGGGGCGGGCATCTTCGGCCTGTCTTGCGCCTATGCCTTACAGCAGCGCGGCGCGACGGTCCATCTCGTTGAACGCCATGCCATCGGCGCGGGCTCCAGCGGCGGGCTGGTGGGGGCGATGTCCCCGCATGTCCCCGAGGCGTGGAATCCCAAAAAGGCGTTTCAGCTCGACAGCCTTTTGATGGCCGCCAACTGGTGGCGCGGCGTGGAGGCGACATCGGGGCGGACCTCGGGTTATGGGCGGCTGGGGCGGTTGCAACCCCTGGCGGACGCGGCAGCGGTCGAGCTTGCCCGGTGCCGCGCGTTGACCGCGACCGACCTGTGGGGCGACGCGGCGCGCTGGTCCGTGGTGACGGATCCCGGCACCGCCTTTGCACCGCTATCCGCAACGGGCATGTGGGTCCGCGACGACCTTTGTGCGCGCATCGACCCCCGCCGTGCCTTGGCTGCACTGGCACAGGCGTTTTGCGCGCTCGGGGGCACGATCACCGTTGGCGACCATTCCCCCGCAGGTGGCCCCGTCCTCTGGGCGGCCGGGGTCGCGGGGCTGGACGATCTGTCGCTGACGCTCGGCCAACCCGTCGGCATGGGTGTCAAAGGTCAGGCGCTTGCGCTGGCTTTTGACGCACCGGACACGCCGCAGATGCTGTGCGACGGGTTGCATGTCGTGCCGCATGCCGATGGCAGCGTGGCGATCGGATCCACCAGCGAGGCGACCTTCGAAGACCCGACCGGCACCGATGCGCAACTGGACACCCTGCACGCCCGCGCCGTGGCCGCCTGTCCATGGCTCGCGCATGCCCCCGTCACAGACCGCTGGGCCGCCCTGCGCCCCCGCGCCCGCAGCCGCGCGCCGATGCTGGGCGCCTGGCCCGACCGCCCGGGGCATTTCATTGCCAATGGCGGCTTCAAGATCGGCTTTGGCATGGCCCCCAAAGTGGCAGACGTCGTGGCCGACCTGATCCTGGACGGGCGCGACTCGATCCCCAAGGGCTTTCGCGTCGAGGACAGCTTGCGCTAGTCGCGCATCGCCTCGGCGCGCAACTCGGCCATCAGCTCAGTCAACAGCGCCACCGTGCGCGCCTCGATCAACCGCCCGTCGGGATCAAAGGCGTGCGCGGCATCCGCCACCATCACCTCTGGCCCCGGCAGCACGCGCGGGCGAAACGGCACGAGGCACAGCCGTAGGGAAAACTGCGCGCGCTCCCCGCCGCCGCGCCCATTTGCAGCGGAAAGAATTGCGACCGGCTTGTCGCGCCAAGGCCCGCCCTTGGTGCGGCTGACCCAGTCCAGCGCGTTCTTCAACACCCCCGACAGCGCCTTGTTGTATTCAGGCGTCGAGATGATGATCGCATCGGCCAGCCTGATCTGATCGGCCAGAAGCTGCACCTCGACCGGAATGCCTGCCGCCACTTCCAGATCGCCATCGTATAAAGGCAGCCGCAGATTGCCGGTCACAAACCGTGCCGCGCCATACACCCGGCGCGCCTCGGCGACCAGCTTGGCATTCGTCGACCCCGTCCGCAGCGACCCGCAGATCGTCAATACTGTCAGTTCCGTCATCCCTGTTCTCACTTGGCTTTCCCCATACTTAGCCGAGCCAGACCGCACCGCAACCCCTTGCCGCCGCGCGACTGCCGCGCCAAGGTCTTTGCATCACGAGGGGACTGACAATGCGACATGGCGGACAAATCCTTGCCGATCATCTGGCGGCTTACGGCGTCCCGCGGGTATTCTCTGTCCCCGGCGAAAGTTTCCTCGCCGCGCTTGATGGCCTGTTAACCGCCGGTATCCCCAACATCGTCTGCCGCCACGAGGGTGCTGCGGCCATGATGGCAGAGGCGACGGGCAAGCTGACCGGCCGCCCCGGCGTGGCCTTTGTCACGCGCGGCCCCGGTGCAACCAATGCCGCCGCAGGGGTGCATATCGCCCGGCAGGATTCCACGCCGATGATCCTCTTTGTGGGCCAGATCGACCGGGGTCACGTGGATCGCGAGGCGTTTCAGGAAATGGATTATGCAGCGGTTTTTGGCCCTATCGCGAAATGGGCCGTCGAAGTGCGCCAGACCGATCGCTTGCCCGAATATATCGCCCGCGCCTTTCACATCGCCACTTCGGGTCGGCCCGGCCCGGTCGTGATGGCCCTGCCCGAGGATATGCTGTCGGATGTGGCCGATGTGGCCGACGTCCCGCCGCCCGCGCCTCGTCTGTCCGGCATCGACCCTGCAGCCGTCACGGCGGTGACGCACGCGCTTGCGCGCGCCCGGCGCCCGCTGGTCGTGGTTGGCGGCCCGCATTGGTCACCTGAGATCGCCGCCGATCTTGCCACCTTTGCCGAGCGCTGGTCCTTGCCTGTCGCCGTGACCTTCCGCCGTCAGGACCGGCTCGACAATGACCATGCTGCCTATGCGGGCGACCTCGGCGTTGGCATGAACCCCAAACTGGCCAAGCGCCTTGCCGAGGCGGACCTCGTTCTGGCGCTAGGCACCCGCATGGGCGACATCGCGACGGCGGGCTACACCTTGATGACGCCGGGGCAGTCGCGGCAGCGCCTGATCCACATCCATGCCGATCCCGATCTGCCCGGCACCGTCTACCGTCCCGATCTGGCCGTGACGGCCCGCGCCGATGCGATGGTTACGGCCCTTGCCGCGACCCTGCCGCCAAGGGATCTGACCTGGTCCGGCTGGACCAGCGCTGCCCGCGCTGAATACGTCGCTTGGCAAGTGCCAAAGCCAACCCCCGGTGATGTGCGGATGGAAGAGGTCGTGGGCTGGCTTTCTGCCCACCTGCCCCATGATGCCATCGTGACCAATGGCGCGGGCAATTACGCTGCCTTCGTGCACCGATATTTCCGTTTTCACCGCCATGGCACGCAACTCGCGCCGACCTCAGGGTCCATGGGCTATGGCTTTCCCGCCGCGATTGCCGCCAAACTCGCGCATCCCGGCCGCACGGTCGTCTGCCTCGCCGGGGATGGCTGTTTCCAGATGACGCTGAACGAGATGTCGACCGCGATCCAGCACGGGGCCGCCGTCATCGTCATCGTCTGCAACAATGGCCGCTATGGCACGATCCGGATGCATCAGGAACGTAGCTATCCCGGCCGCGTCTCGGGCACCGATCTGGTCAATCCCGATTTCGCAGCACTTGCCCGCGCCTATGGTGGCCATGGCGAGGTGGTGATGCGCCAAGAGGATTTCGCCGCTGCGTTTGCGCGCGCCCATGACTCTGGTAAGCTGGCGGTGATCGAGGTGAAACTGGACAGCGATATGCTCAGCACCGGGCAATCGCTCTCAGACCTCGCCGCCCTCTCCCGCTAACACAGCCTTGCGAAATTCCACTGTCGTCACGCGGTCAAAACCCGCATGTGCCCGGCGCGCGGTCTCGACAAATCCCAAATGCCGAAACAACGCGTGGTTCTCTACCAGCTCCACGCGCGTCTCCAACATGAGTTCAGGCAGGCTTTTGGCGCGCGCGCGCTCTTCGGCCAATGCCACGAGCCGCCGCGACAGCCCTCGCCCTTGACGATCCGGCACAACCGCCAGTTTACCAATGTACAAGGCACCCGGCCGTTCCGACAGGGTGACCGTTGCAATCACCGGATCGCCGATCACCCATATTTCATGGCGAACAGCGATTTCTTGCAGTTCTGATATCTTTAATCGCATCAGGGACGACGGCGGATCGATGCGCCCGTCCATGCTGGTGAATGCAGCACGCAACAAACCCATAAGTTGCACCCAATTCTCGCTTTCTCGCGCCTGTCTGGGTCGGTCCTCGGCCCCGTGTTTGCCATTATCAGGTAGGGCAATTTCAGGGCACTCTGACACCCCTTCGCCACCTTCTGTTGCGCGGATTGCAGCAATGGTTGAGCGAATTCCCGCTGACTTATGTTTCCTTGCCATCAACGATCCTCCATAATTCCCCGGATCGGACGCGTATCCGCCCCTATCTCGCCCGAATCCCCCTGCATGAAGCATCTTAGCTGCCACGCTCGCATTGGGGATACTAATGGACCGACTAACCGAAATGGAGGCCTTTGCCATGGTCGTAGACCAGGGCGGCTTCACCGATGCGGCCAAGAAGATGGGCATTTCGAAATCTGCCGTCTCAAAGCACGTCTCCGCACTTGAGGCCCGCCTTGGGGCCCGCCTGTTGAACCGCACCACGCGCCGCGTCTCGCCCACGGAAATCGGTCTTGCCTATTACGACCGCGCCCGCCGTGTGCTGAACGACGCAGGTGAGGCGGACGCGCTGGTCACCTCGATGCAATCGGCACCTTCGGGGCTCTTGCGCATCTCGGTCGCAACCGACTTTGGCGTCAACCTCTTGTCGCCGATCCTTGGCGACTTCCTTCTGGAATATCCCGAGATCACCGTGAACATGGTGCTGAACAACCGTTATGTCGAACTGATCTCCGAAGGCTTTGACCTTGCAATCCGTGTGGGAGAGCTGGAAGACAGCTCGCTTCGTGCCCGCAAACTGACCGAGACGACGCGCCGCATGATCGCCTCGCCGTCCTATTTCCAGCGCTATGGCCGTCCGCAAAAGATCGACGATCTGAACGACCACAAGCTCTTGCACTATTCGAACCAAGCCAATGGCAACGTCTGGAAGATCACCGCACCTTCGGGCGAAAAGCGTCAGGTCCGTTCGGTCGGCTGGCTGACCGTCAATGACGGGCAATCCTTGCTGAATGCCGCCGTGTCCGGCCTTGGCATCGCTTACCTGCCCTCGTTCCTCTATGCCGATGCGATGCGCCTCGGTCAGATCGAAGAGGCCATTCCCGGCCTGCCGGTCGAGACCCTCGGCATCTACGCGGTCTACCCGCCGGGACGCTTTACCCAGCCCAAAGTGCGCGCCTTCATCGACTTTCTCGCCCGCCGCTACACCGACAAAGGCCCCGACAACTGGTAATCCCGTCGGGACCCAGAAGGGCGCCGCATCGCCGGGGGGCGTTGCGGCGCCTTTTTCGCATTTCGGCGATCAGTTTCCGGCAGGCACCAGCACGACCTCGACCCGTCGATTGAGGCGTCTGCCATCTTCGGTCAGGTTGCTGGCGCGCGGGGCCAGATAGCCTGCACCCTCTGCAGTGACTTGCGCCGATGGCACACCCAGCCCGCCGACCAGACGCCCGCGAATCGCATCGGCCCGCTGGGCCCCGAGGGCCACATTGATGGCCAGACCGCCAGACGCATCGGTATGACCGACCACGACCACCGCGCGGGACGGATCGGCCTTGAGCCACGCCGCGAGTGCTGTAAGCGACGCAATAGGCTCCGCCCCCAGAACAGAGGCTCCGGAAGCAAAGACCACATCTTCAAGTACCAGCGAGCCCTTGGTGCTCAGTGCTGCGCCAACGGCGTCATCCTCCAGCGGCAGTGCCGCGATAGCCTCGGGGACGGGCGCGCGGACAGCTGGAACCGCAATCGCGCGGGCAGCGCCGACCTCGATAAGCTGCACGAACCCCAACAGCGCCGAGCGGCTCACCAAGAGGCTGATCGCCTCGGTGCCCGCCGGACCTGATCGCGTCGCCGACAAAAACCGGTAATCCGCAAGGTCCACATGCATCGCCGGTTCCGCGATCACGCGCGTACCAAAGCGAAAGTCAAAGCCGCCGCAGTCATCGGCGGCGCATTCAAACAGGATCTGGTAGCCCGCCGCCGTGACCTGATCACGCAGCGGCGCCACAATTTCCAGCGTGGTCAGGCCTTTGGCATCAATCTGATAGGCGGTCGCGGTGACTGCCCCTTCGACGGTCTGCACGGCGATCTTGCCTGCGGAAAATGGCCCCACCGGCATCTGATAGCTGTCAGAACCCAGTGCCGTCGTCTCGCTGACCCGCGCAGGGGCGGCAAATTCCGGTACCATCGCCATCAGCGGCCCTGCCAGAACGGTCAGAAAAAGGCCCAAGCCGACCATATGACGCATCGATTGCCTACCTCGCATTGGCTCAAGCATCGCCCTGTCGCACCCGGTAATGGTAGTGTCCCACAGCTTCCATCCCGAGGGAAGCATAGAGCGCGCGCGCCGGCAGGTTCGCGTCCGTCACCGCCAGCGCAAGGGTATCGGCGCCGTGATCGCGCGCCCAGACCGCCGCCCCCCGCATGAGGTTGCGCGCGACCCCGAGCCTGCGAAGGTCGGCCAGAACCTCGACCGCATGCACCACCGCGATGGACCCCGCCACCGCGACAAAGGCAACCCCGGCGGCGCGATCCCCGGTGCGGCCCAAAAGCACCGCCTTAGCCCCGGCCGCCCGCGCCATCATCGCGCGCCGGGCAGGGCCAATGCCAGCCTCGTCCCAGATCGTCTCGGTCACCCGCAATCCCGGCCAGTGCGCAAAGCACGACAAGGATGAGGGGGGCTCCGCAGCCAGATCCGCCGCCCCTGCGGCATAGGTCGTGACCGGATCGACAAGTGCATATTCCCGCGCCGCCAAGGCGGCATCAAGGCCTGCATCCGCTGCAGACAAGACAAACAGATGTGGTTGTCCCAGCGCCGCCATTGCGGCTTCGGCGATCGCGATATCGTCCACGCGCCACGGCCCGACCGCGCTTGCCGCCGACACGCGCTTGCCACCGCCCAGACCCCGCCGCACCACCCAGGGTCCGACGCGCATCACTTCGGCGGCAGGCCAGGTCGTGGCAAGCGCTGCCATCAGCGCCGGGGTCATACGCCAAACAGCGCTGTCAGCCGCGCCATGGCTTGTTCCACCCGCCCGGCATCGGTGCCCCGGATCACGAGGTTGGTGCCGTAAATCCCGTTTTGCGTGAACGGATAGGACCCCATCGCGAGGTCCGGATACGCACCCGCCAAATCTGCGAATGCCCCAGCAATATCCCCCTCGCCCCTGTCCACCCGCAAGGACTGGCTCAGCAGCGGCGGCCCGCCGACCAGCGTCGGCAAGACCGAGGCGACCATCGCCTCAAAAATCTTGGGCACCCCGGCCATCACATGCACATTGCCAAGCGTGAACCCCGGCGCGGTCGAGATCGGATTGTCGATCAGGGTCGCGCCATCGGGGATCCGCGCCATCCGCTGGCGGGCCTCGTTGAACGGCAACGCTGCCCGGTCGTAATGCGCGGCCAAAAGCGCCATCGCATCGGCGCGCTGGCTGATCGGCGCACCAAACGCCGTCGCGATGGCCTCGGCTGTGATGTCGTCATGCGTAGGCCCGATGCCGCCGCTGGTGAACACATGCGTATAGGCTGCCCGCAATGCATTCACCGCCGCCACGATTGCCACCGGGTCATCCGCCACGACGCGCACTTCGCCCAAGGGTATGCCATGGCGCGTCAGCTCCCCCGCCAGAAAATGCATGTTGCTGTCGCGCGTCCGCCCCGACAGGATCTCGTCCCCGATGACCAGCATGGCGGCGGTGGGATGCGGCATCACGATCTCCATTCGGGCTTGTGTCCGGCGGTATAAACCACGCCGACACAGAATTGAAAGACCGTGCAGCATCGACCGGCCTGCCCTCTGGCCATTTCCACCCCCACCCCCTATCTACTAAGCAAACTTCCCGACCGGACCAAAGCATGATGGACGAAACCCGCGGACGCATTACCAAAGACGGCATCCGCATATATGAGGACGCTGACTTTGCCGGCATGCGTGCAGCGGGGCGCGTTGCGGCCGAAATCCTCGACATGCTGGGGCCCCTTGTGCGCCCGGGCCAGACAACGGCGGCAATCGACGACTTTATCACCACCGAAATCGAAAGGCGCGGCGTCATCTCTGCCACCATCGGCTACAAAGGGTATCGCCACGCCTCGTGCATTTCGGTCAACCATGTTGTCTGCCATGGCATTCCGGGCGGCAAGATGCTGATGGACGGTGACATCCTCAACATCGATGTGACCGTCATCGTCGATGGCTGGTATGGAGATACCAGCCGGATGTATGTCGCAGGCATCGCACCGCGCAAAGCCGAACGCCTGATCGCGGTCACGCATGAGGCGCTGATGCGCGGTATCGCGGCGGTCAGGCCGGGCGCGCATTTTGGCGATATCGGGGCCGCGATCCAGACCAATGTGGAGGCTGCCCGGATGTCCGTCGTGCGCGATTTCTGCGGTCACGGTCTTGGCCGCGTTTTTCACGCGCCACCGAATGTGCTGCATTATGGTCGTCCTGGCACCGGGGCAATTCTCGAAGAAGGCATGTTCTTTACCATCGAACCGATGGTGAACCTCGGGCGGCCCGAAACCAAGACGCTGGCCGACGACTGGACCGCCGTGACCCGCGACAAATCGCTTTCCGCGCAGTTTGAGCATTCTGTTGGTGTGACGGCGACCGGGGGCGAAATCTTCACACTGTCACCGGCGGGAATATTCTATCCCGCGTCGGTCAGCCGCTAACCCGCCTGAGATTGCCGAAGACGGCGACGACCGCAAAGATCCCCACCGCAAAGACAATGATCGACGGCCCCGCCGGCGTGTCTTGCCACAAGGACAGCGCCAGCCCGCCCAGCGCCGAGGCACAGCCGATCCCGGCTGCCGCAAGCGCCATCGCCTCTGGCGTGCGTGTCAATCCCCGTGCTGCCGCCGCCGGAATGATCAGCATCGCGGCAATCAGCAAGGCCCCCACCACCTTGATCGCCACCGCCACCGTCAGCGCCAGCGCCAGCGTCAGGATCAACCGCTCCCGGTCCGGGCGCAGGCCCGCGGCAAAGGCCAGCTCCTCGTTCAAGGTCGCGGTCAATAGTCCTTGCCAGCGCCACAACAGCAGCGCAATGACCAGCACTGCCCCACCCCAGATGAACATCAGATCCTGGCGCGACACCGCAAGGATATCACCAAAAAGCCAGGCCGACAGATCCGACCGCACTTCCGGCAGAAACGACACCGCGAAAAGCCCGACGGCCAGCGCCCCATGCGCCAGCACACCCAGCGTCGTATCCATCGCCCAGCCCCGCGCCTCCAGCGTCGAGACGGTCACCGCCATCGCCAGGGCAACAACAAGCGTCCCCAGAGCCACCGGCAGATCGGTCGCCAGCGCCAAGGCCACGCCCAAGATTGCCGCATGCGCCGTTGCGTCGCCGAAATAGGCCATCCGGCGCCAGACGACAAAAGACCCCAAAGGCCCCGCCGCCAGCGCAAGCCCCACCCCCGCCAACGCCGCCCGAACCAGAAAATCGTCAAACACCCGGTGCCTCCGCCGCGTCATGCGCGTCATGATCGTGATGTGCGTGATCGTGATGACCATGACCATGACCGGCGTGGTCATGGTCATGGTCATGGTCATGCCGGTACAGTGCCAACGCCCCCTGCGTGCCAAGCCCGAACAGCGCGCGATATTCCGGCGCGCCGGACACCACGCGAGGCGTCCCCTCACAGCAGATATGTCCATTCAGGCAAATCACCCGGTCGCTCGCCGCCATCACCACATGCAGATCATGGCTGACCATCAAGATCGCCGCCCCCGTCTCACGGCGCACATCCTCGATCAGCCGGTAAAACCCTGCCTCGCCGCGCTGGTCCAGTCCTTGCGTCGGCTCATCGAGGATCAGCACCTGCGGATCCGACAAGAGCGCCCGCGCCAACAGCACCCGCTGCAACTGCCCGCCCGACAGGGATGCCAGCTGCGCCGTACCGATCTCTGCCGCCAGCCCCACACGGCCCAGCGCCGCCACGGCCTGCGCATCGCTTACCCGCAAGGGCAGGGACAGGAACCGCCGCACCGTGATGGGAAAGCTGCGATCAATCGCCAGCCTTTGCGGCACATAGCCGATCCGCAACCCGACGGCCTTGTGCACCGCGCCAGCCGACGCCAGCACAACGCCCAAAAGCACCCGCACAAGCGTCGTTTTGCCCGACCCGTTCGGCCCGAGAATCGTCACGATCTCGCCCGGCATCAGCGCAAGGCTGACTTTGTCCAGGACCTCGGCACGGCCATAACGCACCGACACCTTGTCCGCGGTGATCAATGGGGTCACGGCGCACCCTTGGCCTGGCAGACCGGACAGGTGCCCATCGCCTCGATGCTCAGCCGGTCAACAGCAAAGCCGACATTGCCCGCCGACACATCCAGAGCCGCCCGCGCTGCCTCGGCCGGGGCCTCGGCCACCGCACTGCACGTCCCGCAGATCAGAAATGCCGGTGCATGCGCCTCGCCCGGATGCATGCAGGCAACATACGCGTTCAGCCGCTGGACACGGTGCACCAGCCCGTTTTCCACCAGAAACTCCAGCGCGCGATAGGCGACGGGCGGCTGATTGCCAAAGCCATCCCTGGCCAACCGTTCCAGCACGTCATAGGCCCCCATCGCGCGGTGTTGTTCCAGCAAAATCTCCAGAACCCGCCGCCGCACCGGGGTCAGCCGTACATTCCGCACCGCCGCCAATGCATCCGCATGGGCAAGCACGTCTGTCGTGCAATTGGCATGGTCATGGGCCGCAAAGGCCAGGTCCGGGGCGACGCAGCCCGGACAGGACGGACCATGCTGATGCAGGTTCGCGGACATGGGATCCCTCTTGACACGTAATAGTATAACATAAGATATAGCGCTCAGAGTTACCAGAGGGCCAAAAAATGCGTTATACCATATCGTTCCCGCTCGCCACTGCTTTTGCGGCCCTGACCCTCTCCCCGGCGCTGGCCGAGGTGCCAAAGGTCGTCACAGACCTGCCGCCCATCCATTCGCTTGTGGCGCAAGTCATGGGCGATCTGGGCACGCCGGATCTGTTGCTGGACCGCGGCGCCAGCCCCCACAGCTTTCAGTTGCGCCCCTCGCAGGCCGCGGCTATCGCCGATGCCGGGCTGATCATCTGGACCGGCCCCAACCTGGCCCCCTGGCTCGACCGCGTGCTTGACGGCAACCAAAGCACTGCTCCAACCCTCGCACTCCTGGCGGCCAAAGGGACCCATCTGCAGCCCTTCGCCCTTGCGGGCAAAGACCATCACGACCACGAAGACGGCCATGACCATGCCGCCGCAGGCACCCAAGACACCGCCGGGGCCGGGCACGACCACACGGTCGAAGTAGACGACCACGATCACGACCATTCCGGCCTCGATCCCCATGCCTGGCTTGCCCCTGAAAATGCCAGCCTCTGGCTCGGCCTGATCGCCGACACACTCGCCACGGCTGACCCCGAAAATGCCGCCGCCTATGCGGCCAACGCCACCCGTGCGCAATCGGAAATCACCGCCCTTGATGCCAGGCTTGCCGCCAGCCTCGCCCCCGCCAAAGACAAACCCATCGTCGTCTTTCACGACGCCTATGGCTATTTCGCCACGCATTACGGACTGACACTCGCAGGCTCAGTCTCCTTGGGCGATGCCGCCTCCCCCGGCGCGGCCCGCCTGTCCGAATTGCGCGCCGAGGTCAAAACCGGCACGCCGATTTGCATCTTTCCCGAGGCGCAGTTCGACCCCGCTTTGGTGACCCAAATGGCCGATGGTACCGACATTCGCATCGGTGCCGCACTCGACCCCGAGGGGTCCACGCTGGAACCCGGCACCGGTCTATATGCCGCCTTGATGACCGGGATAGCCAAGACCATCGCCGACTGCCTAAGCCAGCCCTAGTCCCGTGACGCCCCTGCCGCGACCCGCAAGGGCCTGGCACATAATCAGGGGGCTCTACCGATGTGAAATCGGTTCGGGCAACGGCCTGACGGTCAGCCGGTCCAAGCACCGACCCTCAGCCGCAAAGCTCGGACGGTCACGGTGTTGACCGCGGGCTCGATCTTGGATCTGGTTCGCCTGAAGGGGGTCGCCCATGATCTGACCCCCGCCCAAGCCAGCATCGCCGACGACTTTGGCGGCCTGCGCTGTCACGGCAAGATCGTGGTCCCCTTGCCGACCGGATCTGCGGTGCAAGGTCCACCATTGCGGGCACCGATTACCAGTTCGAAGCCAATCAGGACAGCCGCATCACGCCGCATTCGCGGGCGGCGGGAACGCCTATGAAAAATCGCCAGATCACGGATCACGGTCCAGACCATGTGAGGCTCGCGCTGACCCTGCCCGATGGCGAGGGCGGCTTTCGGGACAAGCGTCACCTCAGCGCGTCCCTTGCCTTGTTGAACCTCGCGACGCCGCACCTTAGCCTGCAGCAGGCCACGACCGACGCCCGCACACGTTTCAACGCGCACAATCACCGCGACGGGAACCTTGACGGAAAACCCGGCCGGCCGGGCGACGCGCTCAAAATCGCCACCGACCGCCATCTGCCCAGACCCTCGCCCCGAGAGATGGCGCCACTCACAGGCATGCCCTGCAACTTCACCACCTGCAGTCGGCCCAGCCGCCCCGCGATACCTGCTTTTGCCTCTCAACTGCCCACGCCCGCTTGCATGACGTGCGGCACCTGCGCGGGCTGCGCGGCCTCACGTTGACCGTTGCCTCCACAGAGCCCGGTACCGGGTCCATGACGGTCGCAACGCCGGGCGCGCCGCTCGCGGCGTCAACGAAGGCCGCGCGATCGAACCACAAGCCTAGCCAGGCGCTCCGAACAACCCCCGCCTTCCTGCAATCGACCACATCCCCGATGCACCCTGTCACCAGACCGCAAACGGCGCTTCACCGCGCGCTCATTCATCTTTGTCTCAAATATCCCCGCCGGAGGCTCCCGCCATTGCCGCGCGATACCACGCGGCAATCGCCGCGCGCTCGTCCGGCTCGATATAGGTCAGGTTCGCAGGCGGCATCGCATGGCTGATCCCCGCTTGCAGAAAGATCCGCCGCGCCTCATGTGCGATCTGGACCTCGGTCTCCAGCACCACGCCCTTGGGCGGCCAATACATCCCGTCCCAGACGGGTTCGGCTGCATGACACATCGAACAGCGCCCTTGTACGATCCCCACCACATCCCCAAAGCCCGGTGCCGAGGCAAACATCAGCGCCGCCCCGTCCGCGTTAGCCTCCGCCGGTGCCGTCCGCATCGGTGCCGTCGACAGCCATGCGATGATCAAGAACAACAACACCGTTACCCCCCAGGTCCAATGCGGGTTGCCCTTGCGTGCGTGCTTGGTGTTGAACCAATGCCGGATCGTCACCCCCATCAAGAACACCAGTGACGCGATGATCCAGTTGTATTCCGTCGCAAAAACAAGCGGGTAATGGTTCGACAGCATCAAGAACACGACCGGCAGCGTCAGATAGTTGTTATGCGTCGACCGCTGCTTGGCGATCTTGCCATATTTGGCGTCAGGCACCCGGCCTGCTTTGAGGTCCGCCACCACGATCCGCTGATTGGGCATGATGATCATGAAGACATTGGCACTCATGATCGTGGCCGTGAACGCCCCCAGATGCAGCAGGGCCGCGCGGCCCGTGAACACCTGCGTATAGCCCCACGACATCGCCACCAGAATCACGTACAGCCCGATCATCAGCTGCGTATTGTCATCGCCAAACCGGCTTTTGCAGATCATGTCATACAAGGCCCAGCCCAGCGCCAGCGATCCGACAGAAATCGCCACCGCCTGCCAGACCGCCAGATTCATCACGTTCGGATCGACCAGATACAGTTCGGCCCCCAGATAATAGACCAGCACCAGCATCGCAAACCCGGTCAGCCAGGTCGCATAGCTTTCCCATTTGAACCACGTCAGATGCTCGGGCAGACGCTCCGGGGCGACCAGATATTTGGTGATGTGATAGAACCCTCCGCCATGAACCTGCCATTCCTCGCCATGGGCAAGCTCAGGCATGCCCGGCGCGGTTCGCAATCCCAGATCCAGCGCGATGAAATAGAACGAACTGCCGATCCAGGCGATGGCCGTGACCACATGCGCCCACCGCGCGGCGATCTCGACCCATTCCCACAAGACGACCCAGTCATACATGGCATCCGCCCCCGTTTGACCCCCACGCTATACAACGGACGCGCGCGGTTAAACCGGATTATCGCGACCCGCCACCGACCCGCCACATCGCCAGATCCGCCAAAGACGGTACGGCAGACACGCGTGCGCAGCGATGCGCCCGCCATCGCCATTGCAGGCGCCGTGGCCTTGCCGGTCCGTTCTTTCTATGTTCTAACGGCGCAGACAAAAAGGGACTGACAGGGGCACCGGCACGCGACTGAACGGAACACAGAAAAACTTCATCGTGCGCCAACACCTGTTCTTTGTGGCGACTGCGGACCATGCCGGGCGCGTCAATCTTTCCCCCAAAGGGATGGACACGCTGCGGATCGTCGACGTCAGCCGCGTCCAGTGGCTGAACCCCAGCGGCAGCGGCAACGAGACCGCCGCCCATGTTGTGGCTACCGGGCGCATGACGCTGATGTTTTGCGCCTTTGAGGGCGACCCGATGATCCTGCGGCTTTACGGGCAGGCAAGCGTCTTTCACCCCCGCGATACCGAATGGCCGGGGCTGATCGCGGCGTTCCCGGCCATTGCCGGCAGCCGCCGGATCTTTGATCTGACCCTTGATCTGGTGCAGACCTCCTGCGGCACCGGCGTTCCGGTTCTGGAATTCCGGCGGTCCCGCGCCGAGCAGGAACTGGTGCCCTTTTATGCCGATATGGGCGCCGACGGGGTCAAAGACTTTTGGCAGCGACGCAACCTGCTGACCATCGACGGCAAGCCGACGGGCGCGCTCAGGGACCTCTGATCTAGCCTGCCGCACGGGCTGCAACATGCCAAAGGGCGCAAGGTTACCCCCCGCGCCCCCGGCCAAAACCTGGCGCAGCTTACTGGATGCGCTGGCCGTTCACATAGATCTCGTTGCCAGCCTTGGCCTCGATCTTGGAGGTCAGACTGTCAGCATCGGCACCCGGCACCATGAACATGCCCATCATCATGCGCGCACCCATGGCATCCTCTTCGGTGATGATCCCCGTGGCGATCAGCCCATCGATTAGCGCATTGCCGCCGGTCAGACTGACATTGGCCTCTCCCAGCGGTGCCGGAACGCCCGCCGAGTTGTCAAAGGTAAACGCGCCGGTTCCCGCAAAGGCCGCCCCCGCGATCTTGAGCGTGAGGTCGGTGATGTTCAGCGTCTCGGGCGCAGGCACCGGCGGAACGGTGCCCGCCTCTTCGGCTGCTGCCATTGCAGGAAAGTCGACCTTGGCCTTGCCCGACACGTCGATCGACAGGTCCGCAGGATCGCGTTTCAGCACACCACCGGGGTCCAGCATCGCCCAGGCCTCGTCATTGACGGTGAACTGGCTCAGTTTCAGCACCATCGCGTAATCGCCCGCAACCTCCCCCGCCATCACCGGCGAGATCACGTTCATCACGACGGGCCCCGAAGTCAAAGACACCGGCGCGGGCAGCATCGCCGAGGTCACGTCCACCATCAGCCCGGAGCCGATTGAGTTCAGCGCAAAGGTGTCCTTGTTGAACAGGAATGTGGCATCACCCGGTTGCACCGTCATCTTCATCTGATAGGGAAAAAACGCGTCTTCATGCGTGGCCGAACCCGTCGACACGCCTTGCTTGGTGGTCGCAGAAATGCTGAGCCCCTCTTGCAATGCGGTGGAGAAATCTGCCGCACTGACCAGGTTTATCATCGAGATCGTCTGCGGCAGGGTGACGTCCAGGCCCAGTGTCACATCCATCGAATCGCTGGTCGACGTCGTCTTCATCGGCAGGCCGGGATCACCATTCGTCACATCATAGGCCAGCCGCGTGGCCGTCAGATCCATCCCGAACATGCGGTTGGCACCGGGCGTATCCGAATAGGTGCCACTCAGCCCCTCAAAGGTCACCATCGCCTGCGTGCCGGCAGGCTCAGCCACAGCCGCGTCGCCCAGTTGCGTGGCCGGATAGGTCGAGGTGAAATCCACTTTGACCTCCACCGCCGCATAATCATACGTCAGCACCCCGCCTTCGTCGCGTGCCGTCAGCGTCAGCCCGTCATGGGTCATCGCAAACGACGCCGCTGTGGCCTCCCCATCTGCCGCGTCAAACCCGATATCGGCGCCCGGAGTGATCAGCACCGTGCCGTCCGATTGTTCGGTCAGCACCATGTCAGAGATTGTCAGGCCGGGCTGCCCGTCCGGCGCCACGGTGACCCCGTTCAACATCAATGACGCGCCATCGCGCGCCTCGGTCGCGGCCGAAACTGACAGACCGGCCAGACCGCCGGCGTCTTGCCACGATTGCCAGACCTGATCGGCAGTCAGTGCGGCATGCGCAGTTCCCGCCATCAAAAGAACGAACACGGGCGTCGCCGCAAGGCGGAAACCAAAGCTACGGGTTTTGGGAAAAAAGGTCATCGTCAGGCTCCACAACTACAGATTTTCATAATCCGCGATACAGTAGCCAGCCGCTCAAAGAGTGCAAGCGCCCCGACCGTCGCAGTCGATATCTTCGGTTTCTCCGCCAGGCCGAGGTCATTTTCCAATGGGCCTCTGGCGCGCCCCGCATGGCCAGACCGCTGCCCGCGCCACTTTTGCGGATCAACTGCCGCGATAGGTTCCATAAGAATATGGCGAGATTAGCAACGGCACATGATAATGTTGATCTGCATCGGACACCCCGAAACGGATGGGGATCTGATCCAGAAACAGCACGTCGGGCGCGTCCAGTCCATTCGCTCTGAGGTAGTCTCCCGCAAAAAAGATCAACTCGTAAACTCCTGCAGTCAGTTTGCCACCATCCAGCATCGGCGCATTTGTTCGCCCGTCGGCATTGGTGACCAGCTCGGCGATCTTGGTGTGCTTCATGCCGGTGACGCGGAAAAGCTGGATCTTGACCCCCGATGCAGGTTTTCCCCGCGCCGTATCCAGCACGTGCGTCGTCAATCGTCCGCTGCCCATCTTGTTTGTCCTTTCGCGTTGCCTCACCACCGACTAGGCATTGTGCGTCCACCCGGCGCTCGATCCTCGTATGGGGATGTCGCAGGCATTGTAACTGCCAACAGTCTTTCTATCCTACACCGGCCCAGACCGCTTCTGAAAGGACGCAAACCCGATGCGCCGCTATCCCCGCGATTTTCGAGGTCACGGGCCGAACCCGCCGGATGCGCGCTGGCCGGGGGGCGCGAAAATCGCCGTCAGCCTTGTCCTGAACTACGAAGAGGGCGGCGAAAACAATGTCCTGCACGGCGATGCCGCATCCGAGGCGTTCCTGTCTGACATCGCGGGTGCTGCGCCGTGGTCGGGCCAACGTCACTGGAACATGGAATCGCTCTATGATTACGGTGCGCGGGCCGGGTTCTGGCGGCTGCACCGCCTGTTCACCGAACGCCACCTGCCCGTTACGGTCTATGGTGTGACCTCGGCGCTCGCCCGCAACCCCGAACAACTTGCCGCGATGAAAGACGCCGGTTGGGAAATCGCAAGCCACGGTCTGAAATGGGTCGATCACCGCGACATGCCCGAAGCCGACGAACGCGCCCAGATCGCGGAGAGCTTCCGCCTGCACGAGGAAGTCGTGGGCGAGCCCCCGCGCGGCTGGTATACCGGACGCTGTTCGATGAACACGGTGCGCCTGACGGCGCAAACCGCGCAGCTTGATTGGATATCGGACAGCTATGACGACGATCTGCCCTACTGGCTGGAGCTTGGGGATCGCGATCAGCTGGTCATTCCCTACACGCTGGAGGCCAACGACATGCGCTTTGCCACCGCACCCGGCTACATCACCGGCGAACAATTCTTCACCTATCTCAAGGACAGCTTTGACACCCTGTATGCCGAAGGCAACGACGGCCGCGCCAAGATGTTCTCTATCGGCCTGCATAGCCGCCTGATCGGACGACCCGGCAAGGTCGCGGGTCTGAAACGCTTTCTTGACTACGCGGCAGACCATGACGGCGTCTGGTTTGCCCGCCGCATCGACATCGCACAGCATTGGGCCAGGACGCATCCTTGTAAACGCATCGAACGCCCGAGCCAGATGCCCCGCGCGCGGTTCGTCGAACGCTTTGGCTCCATCTTCGAACACTCCGCCTGGATCGCCGAACGCGCCCATGCGCTGGAGCTTGGCGCCGCCCATGACAGCGCCTGCGGTCTTCACAATGCGCTGGCGCGCATCTTTCGCACCGCCAGCCCTGCCGAACGCCTCGGCGTGCTGACCGCCCATCCCGACCTTGCGGGCAAACTCGCCGCGGCCAAGCGCCTGACGGCTGAATCCACCGCCGAACAGGCCGCCGCTGCCCTCGACAACCTGACCGACGCCGAACGCGCCGCGTTCCAGCGCCTGAACGCAGACTACGTGACCAAGCACGGCTTTCCCTTCATCATCGCGGTGCGCGACCACACCAAGGACGCCATTCTTGCCGCCTTCCACATCCGCATCGCCAATGATACCGCCACCGAATTTGGCCTTGCGTGTGGCCAGGTTGAACGCATCGCCGCCCTCAGGCTCAAGGATCAATTGCCATGACACCTTACTACGCACCGACCGGCGGCCTGCCCCCGCAAACCGCGCTGATGACCGGACGCGCGGTCTTTACCAACGCCTATGCGGTGATCCCCAAGGGCTGCTTTTCCGACATCGTGACCAGCTACCTGCCCGGCTGGACCAGCACCCGCCTCTGGCTGGTCGCGCGCCCGATGTCGGGGTTTTCGGAAACCTTCAGCCAATATGTGATGGAGGTGCAACCAGGCGGTGGCTCCGATGCGCCCGACGCCGAGACCGGGGCGGAACATGTGCTTTTCGTCACCCATGGCGAGATGACGATCACGCTTGATGGCAAAGGCTTCGACCTCGCGCCCGGCGGCTATGCCTATATTCCGGCAGGCTGCATCTGGACCGTGCTGGCCGAAGGCACCGAACCCGCACGGTTCCACTGGATCCGCAAGATTTATGACCCTGCCCCGGGGATCGCCCCGCCCACCGCCTTTGTCACCCGCGAACATGACATCAAGCCCACCGCCATGCCTGACACCCACGGCGCCTGGGCCACCACCCGCTTTGTCGAACCAACCGATCTGGCGCATGACATGCATGTGAACATCGTGACCCTGAAGCCGGGTGCCACCATCCCGTTTGAAGAAACCCATGTCATGGAGCACGGCCTTTACGTGCTGCAAGGCAAGGCGGTCTACAAACTCAACCAGGACTGGGTCGAGGTGGAGGCCGGCGATTTCATGTGGCTGCGCGCCTATTGCCCGCAAGCCTGCTATGCAGGTGGCCCCGGCGCCTTTCGCTACCTGCTCTACAAGGACGTCAACCGCCACGCCCGCCTGCGTGGTCCCGGCGCCTTCGGAGCAGCGCGCTGATCCATTCACCTGTCCTCAAATATCCTCGGGGGTCCGGGGGCAGACAGCCCCCGGCGCCGATCACAAGGCCCGCCGATGCAGATCACCGCTGAACCCCTCACCCCTGCCGCCTTTGCGCCCTTTGGCGACGTGCTCGATGCCACCGGTGCGTTCCGGCTGATCAATGCGGGCCTTTGCCAGCGTCATCACGACCGCGCCACGCTTAACTTCGCCGACGGCCGCGCCGGCATCTCGATCTTTCGCGCCGAACCCCGCGCGCTGCCCTACAGCTTTGATCTGATCGAGCGCCATCCCGATGGCTCGCAGGCTTTCCTGCCGATGACCGAACATCCGTTCCTGATCATTGTCGCAGCAGGCGCCGATGCCATGCCCCGCGCCTTTCTCACCAATGGCGCGCAAGGCATCAACCTGCACCGGGGCATCTGGCATGGCGTTCTGACCCCGCTCCACGCCCCCGGCCTGTTCGCCGTGGTCGACCGGATCGGCGACGGCGCAAACCTGCAAGAACACCGCTACGCGGAACCCTGGACCGTTCGGGAATAAAAAAAACGGCGACAGCCCGCGCTGTCCCCGTTTCCATATTCCCCGGCCTCAGGCCGAAGAAAATCTATGCCAGTGCGAGGTTCGTCGCCGATTCGCGGCCATCACGGCCCGATTCGATGTCAAAAGTCACAGCTTGACCGTCATTCAACTGACGGATGCCAGCGCGTTCCAGAGCAGAGATGTGAACGAACACATCCTTGCCGCCGGTCGACGGAGCAATAAAGCCGAAGCCTTTGGTGGAATTGAACCATTTGACGGTGCCTTGAGCCATCGTCGTGTCTCCTCAGTGTCGCCATCCGCTCAATGCGATGGCCCGGCTTGGTCACTCCTAGATCGAGAACTGGGCCGCAGAGGGAACAGCAGGGTCGACGAGCAGCGTTTTCGCAAGGGTCAGATGCGCTCTTTTCCACAGAAATGCAAGTGTTTCCATGGAACTGCCCCAGGCGATGGCAAAATCCTGCCTTCTGGCATTCGCAAGCTGGGATCGCGGCCAGCGCAACCACCGCAGGAACTGCCTGCACGCAGAGGATGCGCGGCGACGCGGTCAACGCACCATGGATCCCGCCACGCCGACAAAGATCAAGAAACATTCCGCAACATCGCGTTGCGAGGCCGGATCACCAATCAACGACGACCAGATCCGTCCGGCCGCCAGAAACCCGTTATCTAATCCCTGATTGGCCGCCATCACCTTGGTCGGCGCGAACAGACCCGGCGGAAAGTTGCGGAAAATCTATGGCCCCCGGCTTTCGCAGGCAAACATCTCGAACCATAGGATGAAAAGGTGCAGCGTCGGGGTGGCGGTGACTTATGTCACGGCAAAAACGGTCATGGCGCGCCCCTCGCGTCACAAGACCACCTGAGCAATCCCCGCGCAACGACTCCCGTCACCCCCGCGCAGGCGGGCGCTCAGTTGACACTTTGGCAAGATGGGTCCCGCCTGCGCAGGGACGAGGACGGGTGAGATGCGCGCCCGCATGCACCCATCCCGGTCTCCCTCACATTGTTCCGCTCACGTGCAAAATCTGCGTCGATCATAACAACCGCCTGCCCGACGTCACCGTGGGCTGCATGGGCGGCGACGACGACCAATGGCTGACTGTCCGCAATGATCGATGCGCAGAATTGCTGTCGCTCATTCAGCCCCAACGCGACCTCGAACCCCGCACTGACAAAGGCAAACGCACCGCCGCCGTCAAAGGCTTTATAGAACACACCGCCCGCGCCACTGGTGGCATGCCGCTGGGCCGCATGCCCAACTGGCTGCGCCCCATCGTCAGGTACCTGCAACCCCGCATCGGCCCCCGAGGCCTCGAATTCACCCTCGCCCGGGTGGAGATGAAAACGGTGGAGACCATCCTCCACCTCCGCCGCGCCCACCCCGCGCAGGCTGAAAAGCATGGTGCCGAAACATGTCTGGCGGTTGGTGAAGCGGGATGGGTTGGTGCCGGACAAGGATGAAACGCGGTGATTTGCGAGTTCGCTCCGCCATTCCTTCCCAAACCACCCTCCCAACCTCACGTAATCCTGCCCTCCCCCTCCCTCTCGTGGGGAGGGGAGTCGCTTTACGTTTAAGAACCTGCACAACACAGGGCCGCGCCCGAACCGAGGAGTGGGTGCTGGCCGGTCATAGGGACAGGGCGGTTCTTAACTCTGATGTCGTGCGTATTCGCGGGTTACCCCACCATCTGCACCGCTTCAACCAATTTCCATGGCCTGACGCAGGACAGCAGCATATCTGAAGTGTGGCCGTCACTTCCTTTTGTTCATCCCATCAATGAATTGTTCGGCTTCAATAACATTGCCAAAAACACTGCCAGACACCGATACACCATCTTCATGCCTAAATATTGGAAAACTCTTATAAGTTTTCAATAACGCTCCAACGTCAGAGTATCTCAAACTGCTGGATGGGATCGACGTGGATAGAGATTCCCCTGAACTTGGCCGAGCGTTCCCTTTCCGCATCAGTGCCAGCATATCACGTGACATTTCCGCCTGATCCACATTCGCACGGCTGCTTTGTACAAACGCAACGGAGATCAGGCCTGTCAACGTAAAGAAAACCCCCGAGAACATGCCTCCAAAAGCAGCATAAGCCTCAAAAGCACTTCGGACTTGACCCACCTGCGACATCCCAGCGAAAAATACGATCACCCCTCCAGCGGTAACCAGCCATCCGATGATTTCAAGCAGGGTGAAAATTGCGCGTGCAGTTCCATACTTGCGTTCATAGCTGACCATAATGTGTCAAACCCTTTAATCCTGTTGCCTTATCAAAATCAGCCTCATCAAAAATCAAAAATTGATTGATTGATTGATTGATTGATTGATTGATTGATTGATTGATTGATTGATTGATTGATTGATTGATTGATTGATTGATTGATTGATTGATTGATTGATTGATTGATTGATTGATTGATTGATTGATTGATTG
>JANNES010000021.1:0-446736 GCA_031378845.1 Rhodobacterales bacterium | reverse complement strand
GGGCCAGAGGCGCATGCGTTTTCCCGCCCCCCGGAAGTGGAGGGCGAGGCCACCAACCGCGCGATCATGATTGCCGATATGGCGGGGGTGCCGGTGTATATCGTGCATACCAGTTGCGAGGAGGCGCATGAGGCGATCCGGCGGGCGCGGATGTTGGGGAAACGGGTGTACGGCGAGCCGTTGATCCAGCATTTGACGCTGGATGACAGCGAATACCGCAACCCCGATTGGGACCATGCAGCACGCCGCGTGATGTCGCCGCCGTTCCGCGACAAGCGGCATCAGGATAGTCTGTGGGCGGGGTTGGCTTCGGGATCGTTGCAGGTGGTGGCGACGGATCACTGTGCTTTTACCACGGCGCAGAAGCGGTTTGGCGTGGGGGATTTCACCAAGATACCCAACGGGACTGGCGGGCTGGAAGACCGGATGCCGATGCTGTGGACGCATGGCGTGGCAACGGGGCGGATCACGATGAACGAATTTGTCGCCGTGACGTCAACAAACATCGCGAAAATCCTGAATTGTTACCCGAAAAAGGGGGCCATTCTGGTGGGCGCGGATGCCGATATCGTGGTTCTTGACCCGGAAAAGGGCAAGACGATCACGGCGGCCAGACAGCAATCCGCGATTGATTACAATGTGTTTGAGGGCAAAGCTGTGAAGGGGTTGCCACGCTATACGCTGAGCCGAGGCAAGGTGGTGGTGGAGGATGGCGCGATCAAGACCGAGGAAGGTCACGGCCAGTTCGTGGCCCGCCCGCCGAACGGCGCCGTGAACCGGGCACTGACCCAGTGGAAGGATTTGACGGCGCCAAGGCCGGTGGTGCGGACGGGCATTCCGGCGAGCGGGGTGTGATGGCGGTCGAAAATGATCCATCATCATTCCTATGGCGTTTGGTGCCTGTCGGATTGATCACGGTTTTTGCTGGCGCGGTCCCCATTGTGGCCTTTAGTGGCATACTTGGTCGCGGCACGGCCACTGAAGCCGTTGAAACTGGGGCTATCATCACCTTTGTTCTGATATGTCTGGCGCTGGTCATGCTTGCGCCCGTGTATGTGGTCTGGAGCATTGCCTTTGTTGTGCTGCGCAAGGCCATCCCCGATACCCGTGAAAGAGCGATGGTTTCAACCTGTCTTAGCGTTTTAATCGGAAATGCGGTTTTTTTCGCGTTCATGCTGGGGGGGGCAAGTCCGGATGGCCGGACAAGTGCCGAGATGGGCGTGCTGACCCTTTTCACGACGCTTGTTGGCGTTTGTTTGACGTGGTGGGCGTTCCGAAATGACGTGCGCACATGAAAGACACCCTCACCCCCAGCGCACCGGTGATCGAGGCAAAGGGTTTGAACCTGGTTTTCCAAACCGGCGACGGCCCGGTTCATGCCCTCAAGGACGTGAACCTGACCGTTAGCCGGGGCGAGTTCGTCAGCTTCATCGGGCCAAGTGGTTGCGGCAAGACGACTTTCCTGCGAGCGATTGCGGCCTTGGAAACCCTGACCAGCGGCACCTTGACGGTGAATGGGATGACGCCGGATGCCGCCAGGCAGGCGCGGGCTTATGGGTATGTGTTCCAGGCGGCGGGATTGTATCCGTGGCGGACGATTGCAGGGAATATCAAGTTACCGCTGGAAATCATGGGGTTTTCTCGCTCTGACCAAGAGGAACGGGTGGCGCGGGTGCTGGAACTGGTGGAGCTGAAAGGGTTTGGCAACAAGTTCCCCTGGCAGTTGTCGGGGGGGATGCAGCAGCGCGCCTCGATCGCCCGCGCGCTGGCGTTCGATGCCGATATTCTTCTGATGGACGAACCCTTTGGGGCCTTGGATGAAATCGTGCGCGACAGGTTGAATGAGGAACTGCTGAAGCTTTGGGCGCGGACGGGCAAGACCATCGGCTTTGTAACCCATTCGATCCCCGAAGCGGTCTACCTCAGCACCAAGATCGTCGTGATGTCCCCCCGTCCGGGGCGGATCACCGACATTATTGACAGCCCGCTGCCCCGGGAACGCCCCTTGGATATCCGTGACAGCCGGGAATTCATCGACATCGCGCACAGGGTCCGGCAGGGCCTCAGGGCAGGGCATTCCGATGAGGTATAGGTGGCTGACAAGTGTCGGACAAACGTCGGACATCTGTCGGACATCCGTCCCGACAGGTGACGGGCGCGGAGTGTTGGCATGAGCGGGGCGCTGATCATCTGGCTGGTGGGCGCGATGGCGGTCTTTGTCACCGCCAACACCGTCTTGCGGGCTTATTCGGCGAATGCCCAAACCTGGTGGCTGGTGGGGGCGCTGTGTCTGTTTACGCTCGGTAACCTGATGATGGTGCGGCTGATGCGCGAGGGCGGATTGGCCATCGCGATTTCGGTGTCGTCGATCATCCAGCTGGTGGTGATTGGGTTGGTCGCGTGGTTCGTCTTCAATGAACGCCCCACGGGGATGCAGATGGCGGGGATGGCGCTGGGGGTTGTGGCGGTGGCGCTGATCGTCTGGCCACGGGGTGCGGCAGGATGAGCCGCGCGCTGCCCATCCTGACCGTCCTCGCCGGGATCGTGGCGATCTGGTACGCGGCTTCTGTCTGGATGAATTCCACTTGGGTCTATGATCAGGCGGAGCGGGCGGGCACGACGGTCACCTGGGCTGAGGTCATCTCCCAGACCATGGCGCAAGAGCGCCCCTTACTGCCGCCGCCGCATCAGGTGGCGTCGCAGCTGTGGCAGGGTCTTCGTATAATTGAGTCGATAGACGCTTTTAACACTGACGGCTCACTTCTAGAGCAAATTGAGGCTTTCAAAGACTCGATGTTGTCCAAGCGCGGCCTCGTCTACCACGCCTATGTTACCTTCAAGGGCACGATGATGGGCTTTGTCCTTGGGATCATCGTCGGCGTCGGGCTGGCCATGTCCATTGTTCGGTTTCGGGTGATGGACATGTCGGTGATGCCCTGGACCATCATCAGCCAGACCATTCCCATCGTGGCGCTGGCGCCGATGATCCTTGTTGTGTCGAACCAGTTGGGGGTGCAGGGGCGCGATGTGCCAAAGGCGATCATTGCGGCGTATCTGTCGTTTTTCCCGGTGCTGGTCAGCATGATCAAGGGGTTGCGGAGCCCGGATCAGATGCAACTGGATCTGCTGAAAACCTATGGCGCCAGTGCGGCGCAGACGTTCATGAAACTGCGGATACCGGCGTCGCTGCCCTATTTCTTTGCCAGCCTCAAGGTCGCCATCGCGGCGTCGCTGATCGGCACCATCGTGGGCGAGTTGCCGACGGGGGCGATTGAGGGGCTTGGCGCGCGGATGCTGATCGGGTCGCAGTTCGGCGAGCCCTTGATCATGTGGGCCGCACTGTTCGCCGCGGCGATCCTGGCGGGGATGCTGATCCTTGTTGTGGGGCAGGTGGAGCGGCTGGCAAAGGCCCGGATGGGGGTACCCGCATGAGCTGGTTATTCGGCGCGCTGGTGTTTTGGATCCTGGCCTGGGCGTTGAATGTGCGACTGGCGGGGTCGGCGCTGTCGCAACGCCGCGGCGGGCGCATCGCGGTGGCGCTGCTGTTCGGGATCACCATCCTTGTCCTGTGGGAGGGCTTGGTGCGCGGCCTCGGGGTCAGTCCGATCATCTTGCCGCCGCCAACCGCCATTGCGGCCAAAGTCGCAAGCTCATTGCCGATCCTCTGGGCCGATTTCGTGCAGACATTTGTAAAGGGTGCGCTTGCGGGTTTTTTCATCGGGGTTGTCGCGGCGGTTTTGACGGCCATCGCCATCGATCGCTCGCCGTTCCTGCAACGCGGCCTTTTGCCCATCGGCAACTTTGTCGCAGCCCTGCCCATTGTCGGCCTCGCCCCGATCCTTGTCATGTGGTTCGGCTTTGACTGGCAGTCCAAGGCCGCCGTCGTGGTGGTGATGGTGTTCTTTCCGGTGCTGGTGAACATGGTGGCGGGCTTGCAGGCGTCCGAGCGGATGCAGGCCGACCTCATGGCGACCTGGGGCGCGTCCTATTGGCAGTCCTTGGGGAAACTGCGCCTGCCGGCGGCAATGCCGTTTTTGTTCAACGGGCTTAAAATTGCATCGACTCTGGCCCTGATCGGCGCGATTGTTGCCGAGTTTTTCGGCAGTCCGATCTATGGCATGGGCTTCCGCATCTCGACCGAGGTCGGGCGGCTTGGCCTTGACATGGTCTGGGCCGAGATTGCGGTGGCGGCTTTGGCGGGGTCGGCCTTTTACGGGGTGATCGCGCTGATCGAACGGGTGGTGACCTTCTGGCATCCCTCGCAACGAATTTGAAACGGGTCCCGGGGATACGGGGCCTCAACTTGGAGGTAAGATCATGAAAAAACTACTGACGGGCGCGCTGCTGGCGGCATTTGCCACCACTGCGCAGGCTGCCGATGACGTAAAACTGCAACTGAAATGGGTCACGCAAGCCCAGTTCGCAGGCTATTACGTCGCCAAAGCCAAGGGCTTTTATGACGAGGAAAGCCTGAACGTCACCATCCTGCCGGGCGGCCCGGACATCGCGCCAACTCAGGTGATTGCAGGCGGCGGTGCGGATGTGGTGATCGACTGGATGCCCTCGGCGCTGGCGGCCCGCGAAAAGGGACTAGCGCTGGTCAATATCGCGCAGCCCTTTGCGTCCTCGGGTCTGATGCTGACCTGCCTTGCCGAGACGGGCATCAAGACCCCCGCCGACTTTGCCGACAAGACGCTGGGCGTGTGGTTCTTTGGCAACGAATACCCGTTCCTGTCGTGGATGTCGCAGCTTGGACTGGCCACTGACGGCTCGGCAGGCGGCGTCACGGTGCTCAAGCAGGGCTTCAACGTCGATCCGCTGTTGCAAAAGCAGGCAGCATGCGTGTCGACAATGACCTACAACGAATACTGGCAGGTCATCGACGCCGGGATCACGCCCGAGCAGTTGGTGACGTTCAAGTATCAGGACATGGGGGTCGCGACGCTGGAAGACGGCATGTATGTGCTGGAAGACAAGCTGGCCGACCCGGCTTTTGAAGACAAGATGGTGCGGTTCGTGCGGGCCTCGATGAAGGGCTGGAAATACGCCGAGGCAAATCCCGATGAGGCAGCCATGATCGTCTTGGAAAACGACGAGACCGGCGCGCAGACCGAAGCGCATCAAAAGCGGATGATGGGCGAGATTGCCAAGCTGACCGCCGGGTCGAACGGCGCGCTGGATGTGGCTGCGGCGGAAAAGACCGTGGCCACGCTTTTGGCAGGCGGGTCGGATCCGGTGATCACCATGGCGCCGACGGGGGCCTGGACATCTGTCATCACCGACAAGGCGCTGCAATAAGGCGCATTGCCTGAGAACCGGGGAAAGGGCGCGCCGCACGGTGCGCCCTTTTTCTTTACAGGCTTGTCAAGCGGGGCGATCGCGGTAAATCCTGTGTGGCAGGAGAGTGTTATAATGACGGTATCTGCCCTGACAGGAACCCGCCTGCGCGAGCGGCGGCTTGCGTTGCAGCTGCGCCAGGGCGATGTCGCCAAGGCGGCGGGGATGTCGGCGTCTTATCTCAACCTGATCGAGCATGACCGAAGGCGGGCGGCGGGCGCTGTGCTGGTGCGGCTGGCCAAGGCGTTGGGGCTGGATCTGGCCGATTTCACCGAAGGCCGCGAGGCTGCCTTGATGGTCGATTTGCGGGTCGCGGCCAGCGATACGGCGCTGCCGGTGGAATCCGACCGGCTGGAGGATTTCATCGGGCGCTTTCCCGGCTGGGCAGCGCTGTGTGCAGCACAGCAGGCGCGCGTCGGGCGTCTGGAGCGGGTTGTCGAGACGCTGAATGACCGGCTGTCGCATGACCCGCATCTGTCAGCGGCGGTGCATGACCTCTTGTCGGCGGTCAGTGCGGTGCGCGCGACGGCGGCAATCCTGGCCGACGGGGGCGAGATCGCGCCGGACTGGCAGGACCGGTTTCACCAGAATATCCACCATGACAGCGAACGCATGGCGCGCGGGGCCGAGGCGCTGGTGGCCTATCTCGATGGCTCGGGCGCCGAGGCGATGGGGGCCACCTCACCCCAAGAAGAGGTTGAGGCCTGGCTCGCGGGCCGGGGCTGGCATCTGGGTGAGCTTGAGGAAGGCGGTCCCGGCATAACCGCGCTCGACCACGAGATCGCGGGCCTGACATCCACCGCCGCGCGCGAACTGGCAGCGGCTTGGGTGGATCAGGCGGTACGGGATGCGGCAATGGTGCCGCGCGGGGTACTTGAGGCGGCGCTTGCCGCAGGCGAGGATGACCCGTTGCGCCTTGCGGCTGCATCTGGTGCGGATGTCTTGTGCATCTTTCGCCGCATCGCCACGCTGCCGGGCCGGCCTGAGGGTCTGGTGCTGTGCGATGCGTCGGGCACGCTGACATTCCGCAAGCCGATTGCGGCGTTTTCGCCACCGCGGTTTGGCGCGGCCTGTGCGCTCTGGCCACTTTATACCGCGCTTGCGCGCCCGATGGTCCCGGTGGCGGCCTTGGCCGAAATGGATGGCAGGGCCAATGCGCGGCTGCAGCTGCGCGCCTATGCCCAGACCCGGCATGTCGGCGGGTTTTCCGGGATCGAATTGCGCATGGCGGGCATGCTGATCACGCCGGTGGCGACAACGGGGGCCAGTGCGGTCTTGCCGATCGGAACGACCTGCCGGGTTTGCGCACGCGCGTCGTGCCCTGCGCGGCGTGAGCCGTCGATCCTGGGCTGGTGACAGGCGGCACGGCCAGTCGTCACGCCTTTTGACATGACGCGCGTTCATAGCGATAGTCGGGCTTGCGGAGGTCGTCCGCGCCCTCGGGGAAGGGAGAGAGCATGGCCAAGGGACGCCGTGTCTTGCTGGTGGAGGATGAGCCAAGCATCGCCGAGGCGATCCGCTTCTTGCTGATCCGCGATGGTTGCGAGGTGACCACCATCAGCAATGGTGCCGAGGTCCTGGCGGCGTTGCGGCGGCATCCCGTGGATGCGCTGGTCCTCGATCTGATGCTGCCCGGTGCCTCGGGGCTGGAGGTGCTGGCGGCGATCCGCGCGGATACGGCACTTGCGGATCTGCCGGTGCTGATGCTGACGGCCAAGGGGCAGCCGCATGACCGCGATGCGGCAACGCGCGCGGGCGCCAACCGGTTCATGACCAAGCCCTTTGCCAATGCCGACATGGTGGCCGAAGTGCGCGCGCTTTTGGACGGATAGGGCATGGCAAAGCGACGCATCCCCTTTTTGCCGCGCAGCGGCTACCGGCTGCGCCGCTTGCATGATGCCGCGCGGCTCTTGCCACTTTTCGGGCTGTTTTTTCTGGTCCTGCCGATCTTGTGGAGCCCGGCGGACGATGACCAGCGCCGCACCGCGACCGACGGGCTCTATCTCTTCGCGGTCTGGACCGCCTTGATCCTTGTGGCCGCGATCTTTGCCCGCCGCCTTGGTCAGGCACCACAAGAGGGCACCGCCGATCCCGCCGACCCCGACGGAGAGCGCGATGCCCTTTAACTTGCTGGTGCTGGCGTGCGTGTCTTATGTGATCTTTCTCTTTGCGGTCGCATTTGTGGCGGAACGGCGGGCTGCGGCGGGGCGGTTCGGGTTCCTGCGCTCGCCGATGATCTACACGCTGTCGTTGTCGATCTATTGCACTGCCTGGACCTTTTACGGCGCGGTCGGCTATGCGGCGCGTTCGGGGCTGGAGTTCCTGACGATCTATCTTGGCCCGTCGCTGGTCTTTGTCGGTTGGTGGTGGGTCTTGCGCAAGCTGGTCAGGATCGGGCGCGAGCATCGCGTGACCTCCATCGCGGACCTGATCTCGTCACGTTACGGCAAGTCGAACCTTCTGGGCGTGATCGTGACGGTGATCGCGGTCGTTGCAGCGACACCCTATATTGCCTTGCAGTTACAATCTGTCGTGCTGTCTTTTGGCGTCTTTGCCAGTGCCACGCCCGAAGGCATGCGGCCCCCCGATGCCGCCCAGACGGCGATCTGGGTGGCGGCGGGGCTGGCGTTGTTCACGATCCTTTTCGGGACGCGCAATCTGGACGCCAAGGAACAGCACCACGGCATCGTCACCGCCATCGCGGTTGAGGCGGTGGTCAAGCTGGTGGCGCTTTTGGCGGTCGGGGCGTGGGTTGTCTGGGGGCTGGCAGACGGCATTGGCGACATGATGGCGCGCATCGACGCATCGCCTCTGGCGAATTGGGAATTGCAGCCGGGTCGCTGGACCGGCCTGATCTTTGTCTCCGCAGCGGCCGTCATCTGCCTGCCGCGGATGTTTCAGGTCATGGTGGTCGAGGCGTCGGATGAACGGCAATTGGCGCGCGCCTCATGGGCCTTTCCGACCTATCTGATGCTGATGTCGCTTTTTATCGTGCCGATCGCGGTGATGGGGCTGGAACGGATGCCGGCGGGTGCAAACCCTGACCTTTTCGTGTTGTCGCTGCCCTTGACCGAGGGGCAGGGCGCGCTCGCGATGCTGGCGTTTCTCGGTGGGTTTTCGTCGGCCACATCGATGGTGATCGTCGAGGCGATCGCCCTCGCGACGATGGTGTCGAACCATATCGTGATGCCGCTTTGGCTGCGGTTGCGCCCGGCGATGGATGTCTCGCGTGATCTGCGGCGGGTGGTCTTGTTGTCGCGCCGGATCAGCATTCTGGCGGTGCTTGGCCTCGGCTATGCATATTATCGCGCCTCGGGCGGGTCGGCGGCGCTGGCGGCCATCGGGCTTGTGGCGTTTGTCGGCGTCATGCAGTTTCTGCCTGCCATGATCGGGGGCATCTTTTGGCGCGGCGCGACACGGTCGGGCGCGGCGGCAGGTTTGCTGGCGGGGTTCGCGGTCTGGGCCTATGCGCTGTTCCTGCCATCCTTTGGACCCGATGTGGTGCTGTCGCAGGCGCTGATCAGCAACGGGCCCTTTGGCATCGACTGGCTGCGCCCGCAGGGGTTGTTCGGGGTGGTGCGGCTGGACCCCTTGCTGCATGCGCTGTTGTGGTCGCTGATGCTGAACGTCACGGCGTTTTTCCTGTTTTCGGTCCTCACCTTTCCGGGGCCGGTCGAACGCTTGCAGGGTGCCGCCTTTGTCAATGTGTTCGAGGGTCCGACCGAGGCCCTGGAATGGCGGCGTGGCGGGATCGCGAGCGAAGAGCTTCTGGTCATGGCACAGCGCATCCTTGGCGAAGAGGGGGCGTTGGATTTCTTTCGGACCGCTGCCAGCGCGCAAGGCAAGGCGGGCTATCTGCCTGATCCCACGCCCGACTTTCTGGCGCGCTTCGAAGGGCGGTTGGCCGGATCCGTGGGGGCCGCCACGGCGCATGCGATGGTCAGCCAACTAGCAGGGCGCATGACGGTATCGGTCGAGGACCTGATGGCCGTGGCCAACGAGACCGCCCAGATCATGGAATATTCCGCCCGGCTGGAAAACCAGCAAGGAGAGCTGACCCGCACCGCAGGCGCACTGCGTGAGGCCAACGAGAAACTGCATGAATTGTCGCTGCAAAAGGACGGCTTTCTCAGCCAGATCAGCCATGAATTGCGCACGCCGATGACCTCGATAAGGGCATTTTCAGAGATTCTGGCTGCTGGCGATCTGAGCCCCGATCTGGTCGCAAAGTATGGCGGCATCATCCATGACGAGGCGGGTCGGCTGACGCGTCTCTTGGATGACCTGCTGGATCTAAGTGTGCTGGAAAATGGCGTCGTGCAGTTGAATGTGGCGCTGTCCAACGTCAAGGACATCATTGACCGGGCTCTGTTGGCGACCTCCAGCATCCAGCCCGAACGACGGTTCTCGCTGCACCGGGATGTGGCGTCAGAGCAGATTTTCGTGCGCACCGATGCCGACCGGCTGGCGCAGGTCTTGATCAACCTGATTTCGAACGCCCGCAAGTATTGCGATGCCCGCAACCCCGAATTGCGCATCGCGGTGCGCCAGCGGTCCGGCCGCGTGACGGTCGATGTGATCGACAACGGTCGCGGCATCCCACAAGCGAGCCAGTCGGTGATTTTCGAGAAGTTCGCGCGCCTGTCGGATGACACCCGCGCAGGCGGTGCCGGTCTGGGGCTTGCGATCTGCCGCGAGGTGATGGTCAATCTTGGCGGCGGGATTACCTATCTGCCGGGGCAGGGCGGGGCCGCGTTTCGCGTCACGCTGCCGCTCAGGCTGGACAAAAAAGCGGCCTGACATGCCTTTCGCGCGTTAGGGTTAATCCTTTTGCAATCCTCGGTGGCGTAGCTTGCGGGCATCCGGCAATGCGGGGAACGATGGCAGACGCGGAACCGAAAGATGGCCAGGGGCGGGGTGTGATCCGCCAGAAACTGCGGATCGCGCGTGCGCATGCGGTGGCCCATGCGGCTGAGGGGGGGCCGGGGGCGGACCGATCATGGCGGTTGGCGCTGGCGCGGTCGGCACAAGATATCCTGTCCTTGCCGCTGGATGTGCCGCGCCTGTCGATGTGGCGCCGCAGCCTGACCGAACTGACCGACCTGTTGCCCGACCACGCGATGCTTGCGGTGCTTGAGGGGCCGGGCGATGCCTTGGGGCTTTTGGCGCTGTCGCCTGCCGTGCTGTCGGGCCTGATCGAGGTGCAGACGATGGGACGCGTCTTGGCGCAGGCGCCCTTGCCGCGCAAACCGACCCGCACCGATGCCGCGATGGTGGCCCCGGTGATCGAGCGTGCCCTTGCGGCCCTGGATGAGGCTTTGGCCGACGAATCCGATCTCGTCTGGGCGGGCGGGTTCCGCTATGCCTCGTTTCTTGATGATCCGCGCCCGCTTGCGCTGCTGCTCGAAGACCATGCCTACCGCGTCCTGACCGCACAGGTTTCCCTGTCCGGTGGCGCCAAATCCGGAGAGGTCATTCTTGCGTTTCCGGCCGAAGGGCGGGGGCGTCGTCCCACGCTTGCGGCGACGCTTGCCAATGATGCCCATGCGGTGCACGCCTTTACCCAGTCGATGACCGAGGTCGTGATGAGCGTGCCGTGTCAGCTGGACGCGGTGCTGGCACGGGTGGTGCTGTCGTTGGGCGACGTCATCGCACTTGAACCGGGTGCCATCGTGCCGCTGCCCAAGGCGACCTTGACCGGGGTCCGGCTCGAAGGGATGGACGGGCAGGCCGTGGCCGAGGCGCGGCTGGGTCAGAACCGCGGCATGCGTGCGGTGCGGCTGTCAGGACCTCTCAACCTTGTCAACGATGCGCCCCTGATGGTCGGTGCGCAGCTTGCAACCGGACTTGCACTGGCGGTTGGATAGCGCGGTTGTCAAAGGCCACGCCGTGCGACGGACGGCGCCGACATGCAGGGCAGGGGACCGATTGCGTTGGCAGCGCGGCTCTGGCAGCGTCGCCATGCCTTGCCGACCGGATTTGCGGGCCACGCGTCAGGTCATGTGCGAACGACCCTGACGCAGCGGGCGCCGTGATCCCCTGACGGTCGGCGTCTTGCACCCGCTTGCGGGCCTCAGCGCCCGCGTGTCGCAGCCAGCGTCGCCAGCTGTGGGCGCAGATGTTCCAGCTGATAGCCAAAGCGGGCCGGAATCGCGATCAACTCATCGGCAGACATCGTGCCGGCTGACGCCAGCGCCCAGACCACGGACGAGCGGTTGCCCGAGGCGCAGTAGGCCAGCACCGGTCCCGCGGCCGCGGCAATCGCTGCGGCTTGCGCGGTCACGTTTGCCTCGCTCAGCGCGCCTCCGATGATCGGGTTGACGACAAACTCGAACCCCATTGCCTCGGCTGCCGCCTGCATGGCGCCGGTGTGCAGGTGGCCCGGGATCTCGCCATCCGGGCGGTTGTCGATGATGGTGGTAAAGCCCGCGGCCTTGATTGCCGCAAGGTCGCCGGGCTCAATCTGGGGCGATACCGCGTAACGCGGTGTCAGCGGTCTGATGTCCATGCCGTTACTCCATCTATCGGGCGGGCGATCTGTGCCTCGGCCAGCATACCCGCGACCATCGCAAGAAGAAAGATCACCCCGCCCGTGCCCCCAAAGCCCAGCGAGGCGATGGCCGGGCCGGGGCAGAGGCCCGCGATCGCCCAGCCCGCCCCGAACAACACCGAGCCCACCATCAGCCGCCGGTCAACCGGGCCCTGGCCCGGATGCGGCATCGGCGATCCGGCCAGACTCACTTTGCCCCGTGCCGCCAGCCGCCACGCAATGACCATCGGCACGATCGCGCCGCCCATCACAAAAGCAAGGGTCGGGTCCCACGCCCCGAAGATGTCCAGAAAGCCCTGCACCTTCACGGTATCGGCCATGCCCGAAATCAACAGCCCGACGCCAAACACACTGCCCGCAAGCCACGCAAGAAAAAAGCGCATCATCAGATCAGCCCCCAGACGTGGCGCAAAAGGCTGATCGTCAGCACGCCCGCACCAACATAGACCAGCGTCGAGGCGATGCTTCGTCGCGACAGCCGCGAGATGCCGCAGACGCCATGCCCGGAGGTGCAGCCATTCGCCAGACGGGTACCGATGCCGACCAGCAAGCCACCGACCACAATCACCCAGATCTGCGGCGAAAGATGGGTATCCATGCCCGGAAACGGCAATGCCAGAATCGCCGGAGTTGCCACAAGACCTGCCAGAAACATCACGTTTTCAGAGCTGTCTTTGCCCGCACTGCGATCAACGGTACTGCCAAGGATGCCCGACGCCCCCATGATGCGCCCGTTGCCAAGCAACAAGATCGCCCCGGCAAGCCCGATCAATCCACCCCCCGCAAGACCCCATAGCCAATCTGTCTGCACGGTTGTCCCCTCGGTCGGGCCGCAGCGCCGAACGTTCCATGATCCGGACGGCACCTAAGCCGAAACGCGCGGGCGGCGCAAGAACGCACGCTCAGCGCCCTTGCTGCAGGCGGTAGCGCCGACCGTTTTCCCCGCGCTCCGCCGCGCAGAACCGCGACGTGCCACCCGCGGTTTCACAAACACCCGTCGAAATGCGACGCGCGCTCGGCCAAAGGTCGTGTTGCTGCGCTGACCGCTTGCCAAGTCGCGGCCGATGGCCTTTTACTTCACTTCCAATGACCGATGCGGATGGGGGGAGACACCAGCGTGCAAGACGTGAGCCACGGGGTTTGGCATGGGGACGTCATGCTGCTGACCTTGGACACGCCCGAGGCGTGCGCCCTCGATGCAAAAGCGCGCGAGATGGTTGTGGATGCGCTGACCTCGCAGCCCTTGCCGCGTGCGATGGTGATTGCAATCAAGGCGCCGGGCGCCCGGGCGTCGGGGCCAGTCGAGGCGGATGTGCACGCGCCGCACCTGATGCAGGTGATCGAAGCACTGGTCGCGGCGCCGTTTCCCGTCATCATCGCGGTGACCGGCGCGTTGAGTGGTCCGGCGGTCGAACTGGCGCTTGGCGCGGATGTGATCCTTGCGGGCCCGGACGCGCGGTTTTGTTTGCCTGACATCGCGCTCGGTCTGATCCCTGCCGGGGGGGCGACGCAGCTCTTGCCACGCCGGATCGGGGCAAAGGCCGCACTTGACATGTTGCTGACGGGGCGTGTGGTGTCGGTATCGGACGCCCAGCAAATGGGGCTGGTCGACCGCGTGGTGCACGGCGAGGTGCACGACGCGGCGCTTGTCGCGGCGGCAGAATTGGCCAGGCATCCGCGTCCTCGGCGCCCGACGCCGGGACTGGACGCCAAGACCTTCGGGCCACAGATCAGCGCCGCCCGCAGCGCGCTTTTCGTGAACGGCTTACCCGCCGCAGAGCGGATGATCGATGCGGTCGAAGCCGCCCTGATCCTGCCGCTGGCGCAAGGGATGACGATGGAGGCCACGCTGCGCGAGGATCTCTTGCAAAGCGACGAAGTGCTGGGACTGCGCGCGGCAGAGACGGCGGCCCTGATTGCGCGCCGTCTGCCCAAATCGCTTGCCGGCATTCCGGCAGCGCCGGTCACCCATCTTTACGTCGAAGGGATGTCGCCTGCGACCACGCCGATTGTTTTTGCGGCCCTGTCAGCGGGGATCAGCGTGACCCTGGCAGAAGCAGATCGCGATGTCCTTGGCAGGGTCCTCAAGGCGATCGCGGAGCGTCAGGACGCGGCGGTGTCGGCAGGGCGTCTGGACCTTGCCGCACGCGATGCCGACTGGGCGCGGCTGGCGACGGTCACGCCAGGTCCGCTGTTGCCCGAGGGTGTCGATGCGATGCTGTTCGGGCCCGGTCAGATCGCGCGGGTGACCGAGACCGCGACCCAGGTGTCATCTGCCGTGCCGCGTCTGGTGATCGACGGCGCGGCCGGGTTTTTCGGGCTGACACTTGCGCCCTCGGGGCGCATCACGACCCTGTCAGGCATCGCGGCCATCCCCGCGGCTGCGACGGCGCGGGCGTTTCTGTCGCGCATCGGACTGCCGCTGATTGCTGTTGGTGGAGAAGGCCCATCACCCGGTGCGACCATCGCGGCTGCGGGCAAGACTGCGCTGAGCAGGCTTTTGACGCGCGGCGTGCGCGAGGAAGCGGTGCTGGGGGCACTCGCCTCGGTCAAGGCGGCCAAGCCAACGTTGCCCGTCGGCGGGTTTGATCCGCGCGCCAATGGCGGACGGCCTTTGGTGATGCCGCGCCCCGAGATCATTGCGCGCTGGTGGTCGGCGATGGCTGCGGCGGGCATGGATTGTCTGGCAGCGGGCACCGCCCTTTGCCCTGCCGATATCGACCATCTGATGGTGGCAGGATACGGCTTTCCCCGCCGCATGGGCGGCCCGATGCACATGGCGCACCGGCGCGGGCTGCTGCTCTTTCGTCAGGATCTGCGGCTTTGGGCGCGCGATGACCGGATCTGGGCACCGCCGCCGCTGTTGGATCTGCTGCTGAGCGAGGCGCGCACGATCCCGTCCTTGAACCACAGCTAGTGCTGCGATCAGTCCAGCAAGATGCCCGCCACCACCAGCATCAGGCCAAGCGCCGAGACGCCGAGGGCTGCCATGTTGATGGTCACCACGCGCTGCAGCCGCGCGCGCAGATCGGCATCTGGCAGGCCTGCGCGGCGCGCCCTGAGTGCGAGGGCGATGCAGTAGATCAACCCGCCGACACCCGCCAAAGACAGTGCCGCGCCAACCCAGATCAGTGCTTGCATCGCATTCGCCCTTGCCATCTTTCAGACTGCACGCAGCCCTAGCTGCCAGCGGCGTTGCTGACAAGTGCGGGTGACCAAAGGCGGCTTGCACTGGATGGCATGCTCGGGGTAGGGAAGGCGCCAACCCGATGTCAGAAAACAGGCCCGTGATGACCGATCAGATTGATACCTATGCCGTTACCGCAGATGAGTTGCGCCAATTTATCGAACGTTACGAGCAGCTTGAATCTGAACGTCAGGATGTGGCCGAACAGCAAAAAGAGCTGATGGCAGAGGCCAAGGGCCGTGGCTACGACACCAAGGTGTTGCGCAAGGTGATCGCGCTGCGCAAGCGCAAACCCGATGACATTGCCGAAGAAGAGGCCGTGCTGGAGATGTACAAGGCAGCGCTGGGCATGTCCTGACGCGGCCCTTCAGGGCTGGATCAGGCGGATCCCGTCGATGGCGGCGATGCGCGCCAGATCTGCATCATAATTGGCGGTCAGATTGCTGATGAGTTCGGCGGACCATCCGGGCAGGGACACCTCGATCTCGATCTTTTCCTGCAGCACGAACTTGTCCAGAAAGGCCGCGACGATGCGTTTGCGCTGGCTTGCGTTGGTCGGTGGATTGCGCGTCAGATAGTCGCGCATCCGGCTCAGACCTTCGGGGGCCATGATGCTGGCCAAGAGTTCATCTTCACCGTCAAAAGGCGGCGGGTCACCAAGTCCGGTGACCGCGCCCAGAACCTCCGGCCAGATCAGCGGCGTATCCTCATCGCACCAGATCGTCAGGTGGACATCGGGGTTTTCCGACCGGATCTGCGCCACGACATCCGACCAGTTGAGAAACATCGGGTCAATGCCGTTCAAAAAGTCCTCATAGGATTTGACTTTCTGTTTTTCAAAGAGCGCGGGCAGAAACGTCGCGGGATTGCGGATCGCCATGTGGAACTCGGCGTCAATATCGGGAAATATCTCTTTGAAGGCGCGGATCCGCTCTCCGGCGAGGGGGTAGAGGCCCGGACGCAGCACCCATTGCGGAAAGCTCAGAAAACTGTCCCAGCTGAGGATGAGCCGGTCGGCCTGATCCTCATCCATGATCTGTTCCAGCACCAGCGCCTGCGTCTCGATCGAGGCGCGCTGGCCCTTCAACTGCACGGCGGTATCGCGAAGCAGCTTGCGGTATCTGGCCGGGCCCGGCACCACGATGCCGCGATCAGCCAGCATCGCGCGGTTGCGCAACAGGCAGCGCAGCAGACGGTCCTCGTCGGTGCAATGCGCGCCAAGATGATAGACGATCTGCATGCGGCCTGCTTGCCTTGTGATTGGGCCAACGGGCGGCCAGATGCGGGTTTGTCAGGGTACGCCCCGCATCCTCAAAGGACTATATGGGCTTTTCTGGACAGTCAAAGCCCTTTCCTGTACCTCCTCTCTCATGATGGGTGAGCAAAACAGTCGGGTAAGGCCGTGGCCGCGCCTTAGCGCAGCTCTGAACGCCTGGCAAGTCGTTGCCACGATCATTGCCGCCCTGGTGCTGATGCCGGTGCTGTCTGTCCTGTGGATGGCGTTTCACCCTGTCGAGAACATCTGGCCGCATCTTCTGGCCACCGTGATGCCGCGCTATCTGGCCAATACCGCGATTCTGATGTTGGGCGTTGGCGTCCTGACAGCGGCGATTGGCACCGGAGCTGCGTGGTTGATCACGATGTACCGCTTTCCGGGCAGCCGCTGGCTTGATTATGCGCTGCTCTTTCCGCTGGCAATCCCCGCCTATGTCGGGGCGTATGCACTGGTTGACGTGCTGGACTATTCGGGGCCCCTGCAAACGGTGTTGCGCGCCGCGATGGGCTGGCAATCGGCGCGGGATTACCGGTTTTTCGAGGTCCGCGCGCATGGACCTGCAATCGTGGTCTTTGCTGCGGCGTTGTACCCTTATGTCTATCTCTTGGCGCGGGCGGCGTTCCGCGAGCAGTCGGGCTGCACCTATGAGGTGGCACGCGCCCTGGGGGCCGGGCAGCGGGCGCTGTTCTGGCGCGTGGGGTTGCCGCTGGCGCGGCCTGCGATTGCGGTCGGCGTGACGCTGGCATTGATGGAGACGGTCGCGGATTACGGCACGGTGCATCACTTTGGCGTGCAGACCCTGACCACGGGAATCTTTTCGACCTGGCTTGATGGCAACAATGCGGGCGGGGCCGCGCAGATCGCGATGGTCAGCCTGACCTTGATCCTGATCCTCGTCACGCTGGAGCGGCTGGGGCGCCGACGTGCGCGGTTTCACCGGCTGGGACGCGCTGCGCGCCCTTTGGCGCCGACACCGCTGACCGGCCCGCGGGGCTGGGTGATGACGGTGCTTTGTCTGATCCCGTTTGTGTTGGGCTTTGTGCTGCCGGTCGGCGTGATGGGTTTTCAGGCGATGAAATCACCCGACGCCTGGGTCGCACCGGGCCTGCAGGATGCGCTGATCAATACCGTGATGGTCGCCGGCGGGGCCTCGGTCGTGACGGTCGGGGCGGCGATCATCTTTGTCTACGCGCTGCGCATGGCGCGCCCCGGTCTGGCCCAGGCGCTGCTGCCGGTGACGAGCATCGGCTATGCCACGCCCGGCGCGGTGCTTGCGGTTGGCTTGCTGGTGCCGCTGGCGGCGCTGGACAACCGGCTGGCCGATCTGATCGTCGGCTGGACCGGGCGTGATCCGGGTCTGATGATCACCGGCACTGCCGTTGCCGTGGGACTGGCCTACATGGTGCGGTTCTTTGCGATTGCCCAAGGTGCCGTCGACACCGCCTTTGGCCGCGTCACGCCGTCCCTGCCAATGGTCGCGCGGTCGCTGGGGCGCAGTCAAGGCGGCGCGCTTGGCGCGGTCTACATGCCGTTGATGCGCGGATCGGTCGCAACGGCGCTGCTGGTCGTCTTTGTCGACTGCGTCAAGGAACTGCCTGCGACGCTGCTTTTGCGCCCCTTCAACTTCAACACGCTCAGCACACGGGTCTATGAACTGGTCAGTCTGGAGCGGTTGAGCGAGGCTGCACCAGCGGCCTTGCTGGTGATGGGGGTCGGGCTCTGCGCGGTCGGATTGCTGGCCCGCGCCAGCCGGTGAGCGGATGGGCGACGGTCACCGAACGATGGTGCACGGCGCAACCTTGCGGCGATCCTGGTTTGGCGAAATCTCGCAGCCCCCGGTTCGTCGGTCGGCGCCGTCGGTCATTCCCGCCAGAACGGCTTGGACGCCTCGGCATTCGCGGCGGTTGGTGACAGCCCGATATCTTGCAAGAGATGGCCGTCAAGGATGGCCAGTGCGCGGCGGCTTTTGCGCCGTGCAAGCATCTTGAAGACGGCCCGCAAGGCAGGCGTGGCTGCGATGGCACGGTCGTGCCACAGGGATTGCGTCATGCTGCGGATGCGCATCTTGATCTCTTTTGTATTGATACAAATCTTGAATCGTGCTGATATGAATTGATACAATATGCTCGATTGAGACGCCATGAAAGACTTGTGATGGATACAACTTGGCAGCCTGACCTGTCGCTCTTTCCCGGACCGAAATATCTGGCCGTGAACCGGGCGTTGCGCGATGCAATCCGGCTGGGAGAACTTGCCGAGGGTACGCAGTTGCCGACGGTCCGCGATCTGGCGTGGCGATTGTCGGTCACCCCGGGAACCGTGGCGCGGGCTTATCAGATGGCCATCCAGGAGGGCATGTTGCAGGCCAATGTCGGGCGCGGCACCTTTGTGTCGGAACGCAGCCCCCGACTTGGCCCGACGCAGCCCTTGTTCATGGAGCGTGACGCTGCCAGCCAGGGACAGATCGACCTGCGCTCACCGATTTTGCCCGAAGTCGGACAGGCGGTGGCGTTCAAAGAGGCGATGCAGCGGATCGGCGGGGGCAGGCCCGGTGAGTGGACAGACTATCCCTCGCAGCGCAAAGAGGCGGCATTGCGCGACTGTCTGGTGGAGTGGGTCGCTGATCGCGCGCTGGGGCCGGTGACTGCGGATGAGATCGCGCTGACGCTTGGCGGGCAGAATGCGATCTTGACCATCTTGCTGTGTTGTCTGCGCGGCGACCGGCCCGTCGTGCTGGTCGAAGACCTTGCCTATCCCGGTTTTCGCCATGCCGCACGGCTGGTGCGCGCCGAGGTCGTCGCGGTCGAGCTTGACGCCCAAGGCATGGTGCCCGACGCGCTTGAGGCCGCCTGCCGCCGCCATGGCCCGCAGATTCTGTGCCTGACGACCGAAGCGCAGAACCCGACTGCCGTGCGCATGCCGCCCGACCGCCGCGCCGCGATTGCCGCGATCGCCCGCCGCCATGATTGCCAGATCATCGAAGATGATTGCTACAGTGTCGATCACAGCGACTGGCCCTCGATCCGTGCCCTCGCGCCGGAGCGGACGTGGTATGTCGGCAGTATTTCCAAGACGATTTCGGCGGCGTTCCGGCTGGGCTATGTGGTTTGTCCGGTGGGCCTTGGCGAGGCCGGCCGCCTGACGGCGCAGCACGCGTTCTTTGGACTGCCGCGCCCGGTTTCGGATCTGTGCCTTGATCTTTTCAGGTCCGGCGCGGCCACGGATTTACGCGCGCGCGTCTTGCAGGAACTGGTGATGCGCCTGCAAGTGACCGTCAATGCGCTTGGCACATTTGATCTGGCCTGGCTGCCGGGACTGCGGTTCGTGTACCTGCGGCTGCCGTCCGGGTGGCGGGCAGCGGCGTTGCGACCACGCGCAGAGGAGGTCGGTGTCTGGCTGCGTACCGCAGACGAGTATGCGTTGTCGCATGGTCGCGCGCCAAACGCCGTGCGACTGGCCCTGGCGGGCAATGTGGCGATGCCGGAATATGAAGCGGCGCTGGGGCGGCTGGCGACATTGCTCAGAACGCCAAGCTATGAGCCATCGGTTTGATCGCTGAAACGCGGTGCAAAGGCCGGTTTCGGACCTGAGATTATCCGCAAACTGTGTCCAACTTGCCGCGATCACGGCGAATTGTTTCGAGATTCGTTGCGCAACGCGCTGCTTTAGCGCATCTTTTCCCTCGGATCGATCGAGCAGGTCGGCGTAAAAAACAAAAAAACGAGCAGGCAGCACATATGGGATATCAGGCATCTTTTCATGCCCGCAATGGCGGCGCGGACTTTTTGGGCTGGCGCAAGACGCGCGCCGGGGCCACCGAGATCATCTATGACGACGGTGTCGCACGGCGCATGGTGTGGCGCGTCTCGGACCGCGATCCCAGCGAGGCGCGTCTTTCGGACGCTTTGCGCGTGGCAGTCGAGGCGTTGAAAGTCGTTCCCACACTTTATGACGAGCTGAAGAAGCGGGCGATTGCCATCGAGCGCGTCGCCGGCTGAGGCGGAACTGCGCATTTTTTGACCGGCAATTCGGGCGGGGGTGAATTCAGCCCCTTGCGCCCGGTTGCGGCTTTTGTCTACCTTTGATCAAACGTTGGTCGAAACCGGCGGGGACAGAGGGCCGGAACCATCGGCCGACAGGGGGATCGATGGCGCAAGGCACCGGGCGCACGCACGCAAATCCAGAAGCGAGAAGCGGCCTTCTCCTGATTTCGCCGCCCGCGCTTTATGCGATCTTGCTGTTGGCCGCGCCGATGGCGACCATCGTGTTCTTCAGTTTCATGACCGATGCGCAGTCGGGCGTCGAGTGGATCCCGACTCTGGCGAATTACCAAGAGGTGCTGTCCCAGCCGGTCTATCGTGCGCTGATGTTGCGGTCCTTGGTGGTGTCGGTCTCTGTCACGCTGGTGACCGTGCTTTTGGCCTATCCGGTGGCCTATTTCGTCAGCTTTCACGTCAAGCCCGAGCGCAAATCGCTGTGGCTGTTTCTGATCACCATCCCGTTCTGGACCAGCTATATCATCCGGGTTTTCCTCTGGAAGGTGATCCTTGGCTATAACGGAGTGATCAATTCGGGCCTGATGAGCCTTGGCATCATCGACGAGCCATTGCAGGCCATCAACTACAACGTCGGTGCGCTGATCATGACATTGGCGCATGCCTATGCACCGTTCGCGATCCTGCCGATTTTCGTGGTCCTCGAAAAGATCGACCGCTCGCTTTTGGAGGCGGGTCAGGACTTGGGCGAAGGCAGGTTCCGCACATTTCTGCGCGTGACCTTGCCGCTGTCGATGGCGGGCGTTATTGCGGCGGTGCTGATCGTCTTTATCCCCACGATCGGCGATTACGTCACGCCCAACCTGATTGGCGGTGGCAAGTTGCCGATGATTGCCAACATGATGGAGGCCAAGATGCTTGGCCAGGACAACCGACCCGTGGGCTCGGCCATCGTGGTGGTGGCGATGCTGATCGTGGCGGTGATCTCCGTCGCTTTCCTCGTGCTCAACCGGCGGTTCTTGCGGGGGAACCAGCGATGAAATCCCCCGGCCTGCGCGCCTACGCCATCCTCTACCTTGTCTTTCTCTATGCGCCGATCACGCTTCTGCCGCTGTTTGCGTTCAACGACGCGGTCGTGATCGCCTTTCCGCTGGAGGCGTTCACCACCAAATGGTTCGTGGCGATGTGGAACGACCCGCAGCTGTGGAATGCGTTGCAAAACAGCCTGATCATCTCGACGACCGTGGCGGCGATCTCGACCGGGCTTGGCCTTTTCGCCGCCCGCGCCACGACGCGCTACCGTTTCCCGGCGCAGACCGGCATCCTTGGCCTGATCATGCTGCCTCTGGTGCTGCCCGAGATTGTCGTTGCGATGTCGCTGATCGTGGTCCTCGTGGCGATGGGCGTGCCGTTGTCGATCTTTACCATCATTCTGGGGCATATCCTGATCACCACACCTTTTGCGGTCACGGTGCTGTCGTCGACCTTTCAGACGCTGGACCGCTCGCTTGAAGAGGCGGCCTATGATCTGGGGGAATCCGCGGCCTCAACCTTTCGCCTGATCATCTTGCCCCTGGTCATGCCGGGCATCATCTCGTCTTTTCTCATCTGCTTCATCATCTCGCTTGATGAATACATCATCGCCTCGTTCCTTGGCGGCACGCAGCCGGTGCTGTCGACCTACATCTTTGGCCAGTTCCGCTTTCCGGCCAAGGTGCCTGCGGTGCTGGCGCTGGGGACGATCCTCGTGCTGATCTCGATCATCTTGCTTGCTTTTGCTGAATACATGCGCCGCCGTGGCATAGCCAAGGTCGGTGGGAACGCGTCTGGAGGCCGCTCGTGAACGACAAACAACCCATGATCGAGTTCCAGGATGTCCACAAATACTATGGCGACTATCACGCGCTGCGCGGCATCTCGGCGACCATCCGCGCGGGGGAGTTCTTTTCCCTGCTTGGGCCTTCGGGCTGCGGCAAGACCACGCTTCTGCGCACCATCGCGGGGTTTGAGGATATCTCGTCGGGTGCCGTGCTTTTGGACGGCAAGAGCATGGCCGGGGTGCCCGCCAACATCCGGCCGACCAATATGGTGTTTCAGTCCTACGCGATCTTTCCCCATCTGACGGTCGAGGAAAACGTCGGCTTCGGCCTGCGCAAGGATCCGCGCGGGGCGGCCGAAAAGGCCCGCGCGGTGGACGAGTCGCTGGAAATGGTCGGCCTCAAGGGGTTCGGCAAACGCTCGGCCCACGCGCTGTCGGGTGGTCAGCGCCAGCGCGTGGCGCTTGCCCGCGCGCTGATCCTGAAACCAAAAGTGCTGCTGCTGGATGAGCCGCTGTCTGCGCTGGACAAGAAGATGCGCGAACAGATGCAGGTCGAACTGATCCGGCTGCAACGTCAGGTCGGCATTACCTTTGTGCTTGTGACCCACGACCAGGAAGAGGCGCTGGTCATGTCCGACCGCATCGCCGTGATGTTCGAGGGCGAGATCGCGCAACTGGCTGATCCTGAAACGCTGTATCGCCGCCCGGCCAGCCGCAAGGTCGCCGACTTCATCGGCACGATGAACTTTCTGCCGGCCAGGATCGTCTCGGAATCCGGCGGCAAGATCGAGGTCGATGCCATGGGGTTCGGGCGCGTCTCGCTGGATGCAGGTCAGGTCTCGGCGGCCACCAGCGAGGGTGCTGCCATCGGGTTCCGCCCCGAGACACTGACCATCCTTTTCGAGGGCCAGAAAGCCACCGACCGCGACAGCGACGCCACCGTGACCGAAGTCGTCTATTACGGCGACATGACCTATTACGACATCAAGCTTGATGGCACCGATCAGCCGATGCGCCTGTCGATGCGCAACGTTTTTGGCCGCCCCGTGCTGGATATCGGCACCCGCACCAAGGTCGCGTGGAGCCCGGGCGCGCTGATGCTGTTTCGCTAGGGGGGTCATGCAACCGGGTCGTCAGCCCGGCCCAACGGGCGTCTTCACAGATCGAATTTCTCGCGTTACGGTGGCGCAATCAGGGAATGCGAACCAATGCCCAAGAAGCCGTCTGACAAGGAGCCCGATCAGGTTTCCCAGCAAAGCGATGCCGTGGTTCCTGCCCCGAGGCCTGCCCCGACAGAGCCCGTGATCACGCCGGAACCCCCGGCGCCCGTCGCAGAGCGCCAATCGACCGTCCGGACCCGCAGTCAGCGCAACCGACGACTTGTCTGGCTGTCGGTGGCCTTCACCACTTTGATCGGCGCGGTCTGGACCGCTGTGGCAAGTTCGCTGGTCGAAAACGGTCGGACGTATTTTGAAGACAAGCTCTTTGTGCTGCGGGGTGGCCTGATCATCAAGGATTTGAACGATCAATTGACGGCAGAGGAAGCAAAGTATGATGCGCTGGTGGTCAGCGGCAATACCTCGGTTGTGGCCTATGTCGCGATGGCCTACCGGAGCCAGGAGTTCTGCGTCAACGAGGTCCGGGCATGGGCCGATCAAAAAAGGTATCCCTATATCGCGCACGTCGATTCGAGCAAATTCATCACGATTGTCACCTATTCCGCACAAAAGCTGACAATGCGATGCGTCGGGGGGCCTTGGGTCGACACGACCTTTCTGGTGATTTCCGGAACAGAAGCAAACGTCGATCAGGTCAACTTCGCCCATAGGGAATTGTACGAACGACTTGCGCAGTTCTCCGCATATCCTTCGGCGGTCTTTCCGCAAGGCACGAACTGGATCTCGACCGGACCTTATGCCGAAGTCGGTTATGTGACCTTTGAGATGCGCTATACTGACTACAAGTTATGGGTGACGACAGGCCGCCTTCCATCCGCGATGTTCAGCGCAATGATCCGTCCCGGGACGTTCCAGAAGACACTTTTGGACAAGGGATTCTACTTTCTGACGTTCGTCAACCCGGGCCGATCGGTGACATTTCGCAGCCCCGAACCCGGGAACTATGCGGTTTTGGCGGCCGACGGGACCTGGCAGGTCAGTCAGGACCAGCTTGCCGCGTTGATCCCGCCTCCCGAGGGGACTCTGGTGCGCACCAAAGTTCTGGTCATCGTGACCGGCGAGGCCTACGGTCGCGAAGATCGCAACTCTGTGGACAGCCGATATCTGGGAGATGATGCCAAAATCACGATTGCCGGCATTCCCGGTATCGTCGATGGTGGCGCGATGGAGCCGTTGATCCGCAACTGGTAATCAGCGATCCTGCGGCAAGAGGCCCAGACCACGCAGGTAGATCCCGATCCCGGCCTCAAGCAGGTCTTCGGGCGGAAACGGACTGTTGGCCCCGTTGCCGCGCATGAACAGCTCCACCACGCCATGACTCATCGCCCAGATATGGGCTGAAAACATCGTCGGGGGGGGGCGTTTTCCCGGCGGCAGTTGCAAGGACAGGGCCTCGGCCGCGCGTTCGAGGACCGCGCGCGCCTTGGCCGCAACGGTTGCGAGGTCAGGATGGTTGGCAGCCGAAAGCCCGCTTTCGAACATTGCCTTGTAATGGCCCGGATACTTGCGCGCAAACGCAAGATAGGCCCGGCCCGTCGCCTCGAACGCGGCCAAAGGCGACGGGCGGCCATTGTCGTAGGCGTATTCCATGAGGGCCGCAAAGATGTCAAAGCCCTGCCGCGCAACCTCGGCCAAAAGGTCATCGCGGCCCGAAAAGTGCCGGTAAATCGCCGCAGGCGTGACATCCGCGACCTTTGCGGCCTCCGAGATCGTAAAGCCCTGCGGCCCCTTGTCGGCGATCAGCGCCAGCGTGGCATCGACCAGCGCCTGGCGCAGATTGCCGTGATGATACCCTCGTTTCACGCGCCATCCTTGTTGCGTAAATCCGGACCGCCGCAGATGGTGCTGTCGATCTTGCCGACCGTACCGGCTTGCTTACCCTTGTAATCGACCCGCGACAGCACCGCCTGGACGGCGGCGATCCGTGCGCGTTTCTTGTCATCGCTCAGGATCACGGTCCAGGGGGCGTTCTTGAAATGGGTTTTCTTCATCGTCTCGTCGATCGCTTTGGAATAGTCATCCCACTTGCCCAGTCCGTCGATGTCGATCGGCGACAGCTTCCACTGTTTCAGCAAGTCCCCTTCACGGGCAAGAAACCTGCGCAGTTGTTCAGCCCGCCCGACCTCAAGCCACAGCTTGACCAAGATGATCCCCTCATCGACGATCATGTCCTCAAAGGCGGGTAGCTGGCGAAAGAACTTGATGCGCTGGTCGTGTGTGCAAAAGCCAAAGACGTGTTCGATCATCGCGCGGTTGTACCAGCTGCGATCAAAGAGCGTCATCTCCCCCGCCGCAGGAAACCAGTCGACATAGCGCTGGAAATACCATTGTGCGGCCTCACGGTCGGTCGGCTTGGGCAGGGCGGCAAGGGTTGCCATGCGCGGGTTCATATTCTCGCGCATCGCCGAGATTGCACCACCCTTGCCCGCCGCATCCCGACCCTCAAAGATCACCACGACGCGCTTGCCGGTCGCCTTCACCGCGGCCTGCATCTTGGCAAGCTCGATCTGGAGTGCGCCCATTTGCGCGTCGTATTCCTTGCCCTTCATCTCTTCGCGGTAGGGGTAGGATTTGGTCAAGATGTCGTCCTTGCCGGCGTTTTCGATGGCCTTGCGGACAGCGGCAGGCGCGCCTTCGCGAAAATAGCGGCTGATAGCGCCGTCAAATGGCAGATCCATGGGTCCCTCCTCTGGATATCTGGCTGAGTATGGCGAGAGGTCAGGTTCAGGGCAATCCGGCGCGGGCTTGAGCCCGGTCGATTGCGGCGATCACCGCATCGGGATGGGTCTGGTGCGGCATGTGCCCTGCACCCGGCAGCACGGTCAGGTGTGCGTTGGGCAGTTTTGCCGCAAAGGGTCCCGAATGGATGGTCAAAGGCACGATGGTGTCGGCATCGCCATGCACCAGCTCGATCGGCAGGGTCAGCGTGCGATACTGCCCCTCCATCGTCACCAGCTCTGCCCGCAGCGCGTTCACTTGCGCCACATTGGTGGTCATGACCGAGGCCCGGACGGTAAATTCCACGCCAATGTGGTCGGCATATCCCGGCGGTGCCGTCTCTGGCGCAAACACCCGGTCAATCGTATTGCGGACATACGACATCGGCACCCACGCCGCCGCCAGCGTCACAAAGATCGCGCGCCCGAGGCGGCTGTCATTCACCCGGTACCACGGATCAAGAGTGCCGGGCCAAGGCAGGCTCGGCACCGAGATCAGCACCAGCGCGCTTGGTGGCGCCTCCAGCGCCCAGGCCAGCGCCACCGACCCGCCATAGCTGTGGCCGACCACAACGGGCGCCGTCGCCCCCAGCAGACCCGCAGCCATCCGCAGATGATGGGCCTGTGCGGCAAGCCCCGTCTCACCGTTCGCCAAAGGGTCAGACAACCCGAAGCCGGGCCGGTCAAGCGCCAGCACGCGGTAAGTTTTCGCAAGCTCCGGCATCAGATGAAACGTAAACTCGCGCAGCGAGCCCGATGCGCCGTGGATCAGCACCAGATCCGGGCCCTGACCCATCTGCAGATAGTGAACCTGCAACCCGTCCACGGTCACAAACGCGCCTTCACGCGTCTCCGCGCGCAACGCCGCAGCCTCGCGCGTCTGTGCGCGCCAGGACGTCGCTGCTGCCGCGACACCGACCGCCAGGACAGCGCTAAGTCCCAATTGCATCAAGTTCATAAGGCGTCGACTGATAGATTTCGTTGATCCAGTTGCCATAAAGCAGATGTGCGTGGCTGCGCCAGCGGTTCAAGGGCGGCATCAACGGATTGTCATCCGGATAGTAGTTTGCAGGCACGTTGATCGGCGTCCCGGCCGCCACGTCGCGATCATATTCCTGCTTGAGTGTGTCGCTGTCATATTCAAAGTGGTTAAAGATATAAAGCGCGCGATGCCCCGGATCCTCGACCAGACAAGGCCCGACCTCTTCGGAACCAAGCAGCGTCCTCAGCCCCGGTGCGGCGGCGATCTCGTCCACTTTCATTTCGGTCCAGCGGCTGACCGGAATGATGAAATCATCCGAAAACCCGCGCAGGAACGGCGATGTCGGCGACAGGTTGCGATGCCTGAAGCAGCCAAAGGCCTTGGCGGGCAGCATATGTTTCTGCACGCCGTGGAAATGGTTGATCATCGCCATCCCCCCCCAGCAGACACCAAAGGTCGACTGCACATGGGTCTGGGTCCAGTCCATCACCTCGACCAGTTCATCCCAATAGGTGACGTCTTCGAACGGCAGATGCTCGATCGGTGCCCCGGTGATGATCAGCCCGTCGAATTTCTCGGCCCTGACCTCGTGAAAGGGGCGGTAAAACGCCTCCATATGCTCTGCGGCGGTGGTCTTGGTCTGATGTTCGGACATGCGGATCAGATGCAGGTCGATCTGCAACGGCGTCGCCCCGATCAACCGGGCAAACTGCGTCTCGGTCTGGATTTTCTTGGGCATCAGGTTCAAAAGGGCGATCCGCAACGGGCGGATGTCCTGCCGCGCCGCCCGTTCAGGCGACATGACCATGACGCCTTCGTGCGACAGCACGTCAAAGGCGGGCAGGGTCTGGGGCAGGGTGATCGGCATGAGAAAGATGTCCTTGACTGGGAGCAGACAGTTAAGCCGTGGCACCGCGCCGATCAATGGCCCGCGCGATGAGATCGTCGAAACCTGCAGCGTCGCGCACCGAGGCGACGTCTTCGGCAGTCACGCTGACCCCCCAGTTGGCCATGGCCTGATAGCGCGGTTGCCGATGCGCCAAAGCCCGCGCATATGTCCAGCGCACGAACTGGTCAGGATCGCAGTTTTCCTCTGTAACGGAATGGCTTGTGCGATATTCCTCCCATGCCGCATGCAAGAAATGTGGCTGGTAATACATCGGCTTTGGCGCGCGATCAAAGCGGCAGACAAGCTCTTTGGTGTGCGCCTCGGAGCCTTTGATCCAGACCAACAGCAGGTTCTCGGACAATTGGCGCAGCACCGGATCGGCCGGATCTGCGGGATCCACGACTTCGCAGATTGATCCCGAAGTGTCGCAGACAAAATTCTGATAGCCATAGATGTCTTGCGCGCGGTTGATGAACCGCGCGGTGTCGAGCATGGCCGCCACCTCTGCTGCCCGGTGCTGGTCTTGCCGCGCCATGTATTCGGCGAACGGCAGCCCGCCCTTGGCGCGATCCCCGGGCTTGCCCAGATAGGTCGACAGCGGTGCGAGGTTATCAAAGGTGATGTTGGAGGCGATATAGACGCTGTCGGTCATCAAAAGTTCGCGCAAAAGCGGCACCCGCATCGCCTCGCGCTTGAAATTGTCGGCGATGTATTCGTTCATGTAGCGGGTGCCGATGCGGTAATCGACCGAATAGTGAAACCAATTCCCCTGATCGCGCAAGAGATTGGAAAGATGCGTCTTTCCCAGACCAGACATGCCAAAAAGCAGCACGCGCTTGTGCGTGGCACGCCGGTAATCCATATCCGACCGATAGATCATCGCGTCACCCCTTTGGCTCTCTGTTAGCGGCGGGGCGTGGTCTTCACAACGAAAAACCCTGCCCCGACAAGGGGTAGGACGCGTGCTGTCGCAAGAAAGGATCAGAACCGCCATCCGACCCTTGCCGCGGTGATCGCATCAAGGTGCCCGCCGGTCGGGGTAAATTGTGGGTCAGGCAGACCCGCGCCCTTTGGTCCCCAAGTCAGCGAACCGATCCCCGGGCAGGTCTTGTTGAACCGGCGGGACCGGCTGTTCGGTGCGGCATGCGCTATCGTCGATCTGAAAATCACGCGGCATGCCTTGGGTCGCGCGAAACCATGCACTGGCACCGGTGCGCGCCTGATGCGCATCAAACGCGGCGCGGTCGGTGAAAGTCTCGTCCAGATGCCAGACCAGCGGCGAGGCCGTCGGAAGGACGTTGAAGGTCAGACATCCAGGCTCGGCGCGTGACAGCAAGATATGGTCGGGCAAATAGCGGCTGACTGTCACTGCCTCAGCCTCGGTCCGACAGTTCAGGGTGCCGGTAACGCGGATCATTCCAGCTCGATCGTGCCCGGCGGCTTTGAGGTGCAGTCGTAAAAAACCCGGTTAACCCCTTGAACTTCATTGATGATCCGCGTCGCGGTTTCCCCCAGGAACTCATGCGTGAACGGATAGTAGTCCGCCGTCATGCCGTCCACCGACGTCACTGCCCGCAGCGCCAGCGCATAGTCATAGGTGCGCCCGTCGCCCATCACGCCGACGGTTTTCATCGGCAGGATCGCGGCAAAGGCCTGCCAGATCTCGTCATAAAGGCCATGCTTGCGGATCTGGTCCAGATAGACCGCATCGGCGTGGCGCAAGATGTCCAGTTTCTCGACCGTGATCTCTCCGGGGCAGCGGATCGCAAGGCCCGGCCCCGGAAAGGGATGGCGTGCGATGAATGCCTCGGGCAGGCCCAGGGTGCGGCCCAGGGCGCGTACCTCGTCCTTGAACAACTCGCGCAGGGGTTCCACCAGCTTGAGCCCCATCTTTTCAGGCAAGCCGCCGACATTGTGGTGGGACTTGATGGTGACCGACGGTCCGCCACTGAAAGATACCGACTCGATGACATCGGGATAAAGCGTGCCCTGCGCCAGAAACTCCGCGCCCTCGATGCCATTGGCGTATTTCTGAAAGACGTCGATAAAGAGCCCGCCGATGATCTTGCGCTTGGTCTCAGGGTCCGACACGCCGGTCAGACGGTCCAGAAACATTGCGGACTCGTCCGCATGGATCAGCGGAATGTTGTAGGTGTCGCGGAACATCGTGACGACCTGCTCCGCCTCGCCCAGCCTGAGCAAGCCGTGGTCGACAAAGACGCACGTGAGCTGATCGCCGATCGCCTCATGGATCAGCACCGCAGCCACCGAGGAATCCACCCCCCCCGACAGCGCGCAAATCACCTTTTTGTCGCCGACCTGCGCGCGGATCTTGGCAATCGCCTCTTCGCGGTAGGCGCCCATCGTCCAGTCGCCGCGAAAACCCGCAAGGCGCACGAAGTTCTCGTAAAGCTGCGCGCCCTTTGGCGTGTGGTGCACCTCAGGGTGAAACTGCACCGCGTAGAAATGTCGCGCGGGGTCCGCCGTGATCGCAAAGGGCGCATTGGGCGAGGTGCCGTAGACCGCAAAACCCGGCGCAATCTGAGACACATGGTCGCCGTGGCTCATCCACACCTGCTCGCGGGCATGGGGACCGTCCTCGGGCGGGAACCACCCCGCAAGGATCGGATGCGTCAGGTCGGTGGGGCTGACATAGGCGCGCCCGAACTCTGCAGTGCCATGGCCGCGTTCGACCTTTCCCCCAAGCACATGCATCATCACCTGCTGGCCATAGCAGATCCCCAGGATCGGCACACCCAGATCGAACACGCCGTTCGGGGGCATCGGCGCGCCATCCGCGAATACCGAGGCAGGCCCCCCCGAAAAGATCACCGCCCTGGGCTGGAATGCCGCCAGAAACGCGCCATCCACGCGGTTATAGGGGTGAATCTCGCAATAGACGTTCAACTCTCGCAGGCGGCGCGCGATCAGCTGCGTCACCTGAGAGCCAAAGTCGATGATCAAAAGACGGTCATGCTGGGTCATGAGACCGCCTAGCGTTTGGCCCGCAAAACTTCAAGAGGGGCGCAGGCGCAACGGGGGCAGACCAGGGGCTGCAGACACACGGTTTCCCCGCTGACGACCAAAAAAAAACCGTGAACGCCAAGAATTCCTTTCGAACCGATGTCGAAATCGGCGAATGTCTGGCGTCCTTGGGTCATCGAAACCGATCACAAGAGGAAAGTGAAGATGACGACCTTGCCGATCGCTTTGTTCTACAGTGCGGTTCAAAGCTGTTTGCATGTCATCGGTGCGCTGTTGCTGGTGCGCCGGATCACCCATTCCTCTGGACTGCATGCGAACATGCCTGCGCAAGTTTTGCGACCCGTAGGCAAATCATCAAACCTGCTTGCGACCGCTGCCGCGCTGATCTTTCGCGGCGACAAACTGCCTGACACCTGACGCTGACCGAACGGACGCCCGACCGCTGACCCCAGCCCCTCACCCACGGAGATAACATCATGCAATACATGCTTTTGATCTACGGTGCCCCCGCTGTCGAACCCGCTTACGGCACCCCCGCTTTTGACCAGATGATGGCAGGCTACGCAGCCTTCAGCGCCAAGCTGACAGAGGACGGCGCCATGCGCGGCGGCGAGGGTCTGCAAGGCGCCGAGACCGCCACCAGCCTGCGCGTGCGCGGCGGCAAGGTGGAAACCATGGACGGCCCCTTTGCCGAAACCAAAGAGCATCTGGGCGGCTATTACGTGATCGACGTGCCCGACCTTGACGCGGCGCTGAAATATGCGGCCATGGTCCCCTCTGCGAGCTACGGCACGGTCGAGGTGCGCCCCGTGATGACCTACTGAACGGCCTGAGCCATGCCCGCCGCCCCCAACGCGATTGCCATCACCCGCGCCCTTGAGACGGTGATGCGCAATGACCGGGGGCGGCTTGTCGCAGCACTGATCGCGCGGTTGCGCGACTTCCAACTGGCAGAGGACGCACTGCAAGAGGCCTGCATGTCGGCGCTAACGCATTGGGGCAGGACGGGCCTGCCCGCATCGCCGCAAGGCTGGCTGCTGCGGGTCGCGCCGCGCAAGGCCATCGACCGGCTGCGGGGCGGCAAACGCGAAGCCCGCACGGCCGCCGCGGCAGCACTTTTGGCCGTCGAAGAAGCCTCCCAGACGGAACCCGAAATGATCATCGACGAACGCCTGCGCCTGATCTTTACCTGCTGCCATCCGGCGCTGGACCCAAAGTCGCGCATCGCGCTGACATTGCGGACGCTTGGCGGCCTTTCCACCCCCGAAATCGCCCGCGCCTTTCTCGATCAGGACCGTGCGATGGGCCAGCGCCTGTCGCGCGCCAAGGCCAAGATCGCCGCCGCGCGCATCCCCTTTGTGGTGCCGGGACCACAGGACTGGACCGAAAGGCTGAATTCTGTCCTCACGGTTATCTATCTGATCTTCAACGCAGGCTACACAATGGGCCCCTCGGAAGGCCGCGATTTGTGCGAAGAGGCGATCTATCTGGGACGCATGGTTGACGCCCTGCGCGCAGGTGAGGCCGAGGTCGAGGGCTGTCTTGCCCTCATGTTGCTGACGCATGCGCGCAAGCCTGCGCGGATGGATGCAAAAGGCGAGACCGTCGCGCTCAACGATCAAGACCGCAGCTTGTGGGACCACACGGTCTGGGCCGATGGCCAGGCGGTTTTGGAAACTGCCATCACGCGCCAAGACCCCGGACCGTTCCAGATCAAGGCGGCCATCGCTGCGTGCCATGGCGCAGACGGTTCCGACTGGCGCCAGATTGCGCGGCTCTACCATGGCCTGATGCGATACGAGCCTACGCCCGTCATCGCCCTGAACCACGCCGTTGCCGTGGCCGAAGCTGACGGATCAGAGGCGGGCCTGCTGGCACTGGCACCGCTGGCCGAGGCCTTGGACGGCTACCAGCCGTTCCACGCAGCCCACGCCGATCTGCTCTCGCGAAACGGCCAGACCGAGGCCGCACTTGCCTCTTATGACCGCGCCATCGCGCTGGCCGCATCCTTTGCAGACGTGCGGTTCCTTGAACAAAGACGCGCCCGCCTGATGTCCTAGTCCCTGCCGATCAGCCGCCCCGGCCTGAACCGGCTTCGGCTTTGCGCTGACATGCGTCTGGATTGCCGCCCGGTAGGAGGGCCACATCGCCTTTGGCAACCCGTGCCCGGCCTTGATCAGCGCCACGCGTCGTCCCAGCCCGAGCGGGCGCCAAGCCCGCCGCCCTCAGATCGGCTTGCACCGCACCCACGACGACACGCGCGGGCCCTTACCGGCCGCGCCCATGCCAGATCGTCTGTTGCGTGCGTTCCTTGCCTGTTCCCCGAGTGCAGCGGTTCCTGCAGTTGCACCAAGGTTGACCGCAATCCATCTGCGTTCAGATACATGCATCTGCATCAACCGGGTCGCATCTGGACAGAGTCCGGGTCCGTGATCGTGGCCGATAACTGCGTGGTCGAAACGACAAAGGATGGCGCCTGCGTGAACCAAAAGGCGCAGACCTTGCGCGAGAAATTCACGCGGATCGTAGCGGTACGAGCGGACGCCAACGACTTGGTGCACGCGGTTGTTCGGCGGCACAACGGCGCGTCTCATGCCCGCGCATAAAAAAAGGCCGAGCAAAAGCTCGGCCAAGTCCAACAGGGAGGTATGAACGGCAAGGACGCCAATGGCATCCCCTTCGCTCAAGCCTCAACGTAGGGTTCTGACCTCATGAGTTCAATACGCAGCATGCTGCATGTGCAGCAATGCCGCTATGTGTTGCACGCATAGCATAGTGGACGCGCGGGGGCGCCGGTCATCGGCACGGCCGCTGTCGGCCCGGTGTCAGTCCTGCTGGCGTTTGCGATAGGTAAAGATCTCTTCGGTCACAAACTCGCGAAAGACGGCGACGCGCTTGGAATGGCGTAGCTCTTCGGGGTAGGCAAGAAACACCGGAACCTCGCCGGATTCGACCTCGGGCAGGACGCGCACGAGATTGGGGAAATCCTCGGTGATGTAATCAGGAAGCACGCCGATCCCAAGATGGCTCAGCACCGCTTGCAGGACCCCGAAATAGTTGTTGATGGTCAGCGTCGAGGGGATGTCATGGCTCATCAGTTCCGCCACCAGCAGGGCCCCCGCAGCGACCTGTGAAGTGCCCGCATGCTGGCAGATCAGCCGGTGCTGGGACAGGTCTGCCGTGGTGTGAGGCGTGCCGCTTTCGGCCAGGTATTCCGGCGTCGCATAGAGCCGCATGCGGATCTGCATCAGCCGTTTGCGGATGAGATCGGCCTGCGTCGGCTCTTTCATGCGGATCGCCACGTCGGCCTCACGCATCGGCAGGTCCAGCACGCGCTCTTCCAGCATCAGGTCGATCTTGAGGGCGGGATATTTCTTGTAAAGCGCCGGCAGCCGCGGGGCCAGCCACAGCGTGCCGAACCCGGTGGTCGTCGTCACCCGCAACTCGCCCAGCACCTCGTCCTCGCTGTCGCGGATGCGCGCGGCGGTGGCATCCAGACGTTTGACCATCTGCTGGGTCGCGTCATACAGCAGCTCCCCCTGTTCGGTCAGGATCAGCCCCCGAGCATGGCGATGAAACAGCGTCACCGACAGGCTTTCCTCCAGCGCGCGGATCTGGCGGCTGACAGCGGACTGGCTCAGATGCAGCACATCGCCCGCGTGGGTAAGGCTGCCGCGTTCAGCCACCGCGTGAAAAATCCGCAGCTTGTCCCAGTCCATCCCGATTTCCACCCTGCCTGTCCGCCAAACCCGAAACTCTGCGGCTATGTAGGCACAAACGCGGCCTGAGAACAGCGTCCAGGCAAGATTTGCCTCTGATCTTTGCTCGGCTGTCTTTGATATTTGTGCAAAACGGCGCGCATTGCCTGATCGTCATCGCTTTGTCATGCGCCCGTGGCACGTCAAAGTCGGGAATGAGAGGAGGACAAGGTGCCAAGATCCGTTGATGCGTCGTCCGACGTTACTCGTGACATCACCTATGCGACCTCCGGCCAAACCATCGCCAGCCGCAGTGTGATCCGCCTTCTGGAAAACTCGACGGGGCGCAAATCCCTCATCCGCCGCGCCCGTGGCTATGAGGCAGAAGTCGCCCGTGGCCGCAGCTTTTGGGAGGTCATCCCGGAGAAATTCGGCCTCAGCCTCGACGTCGTTGGTGGCAGCCTTGACAATATCCCCGGCACTGGCCCCTTGATCCTCACGTCGAACCACCCTTACGGCATCCTCGACGGGCTGATGCTGGGCCATCTTCTGGACCAGCGCCGCGACGGGTTTCGCATCCTTGCCAATGCCGTCTTCAAACGGGCCGAGGCCCTCGACCGCGTGCTCTTGCCGATCTCGTTTGACGCCACCAAAGAGGCCACGCGCCTGAACCTCGAAAGCCGCGCGACGGCGCTGAGTTACCTCGCCGAGGGCGGTGCCATCGGCGTCTTTCCGGGCGGCACCGTCTCCACCTCGGCCCGCGCGTTCGGCCCGCCGATGGACCCCGTATGGCGCAATTTCACCGCCAAGATGATCGCCAAATCCGGTGCCACCGTCGTCCCTGTGTTCTTCGAAGGCCATAACTCGCGCCTTTTCCAGCTTGCCTCGCGGCTGCACTATTCCTTGCGCCTCGCCCTTCTGATCAAGGAGTTTCGCGCCCGCACCGATGCCCCGGTGCGCGTCGTCGTGGGCCAGCCGATCCCGCAGGACACCCTGACGCCCCTTTACGGCGATGCCACAGCGATGATGGAAACGCTGCGCCGCGCCACCTATGCCCTTTCGCCGCGCCCTTTGCAGTCCTATGATCCGGGCTACGAGTTTGAGGACAGGTACAAATCCCGCGACGGGGCAGGGCGGCGCTAACCCCCCAAAGCCTCGCGACGACAAGAAAGGGGCAGGGCATGGCGGTCGGCATTTTCGATAGTGGTCTGGGCGGATTGACCGTCCTTGATGCGGTCGCGCGCCGCCTGCCCGACGTACCCTTTGTCTATCTCGGCGACAACGCCCATGCGCCCTACGGCGTGCGCACGCCCGACGACATCTTCAACCTGACCACGGCGTCGGTGGAGCGGCTCTGGGCCGAGGGCTGCGATCTGGTCATCCTCGCCTGCAACACCGCCTCTGCCGCCGCGCTAAAACGCATGCAGGAAACCTGGGTCCCCAAATCGAAGCGCGTGCTGGGCGTGTTCGTCCCGATGATCGAGGCGGTGACCGAGCGTCAATGGGGCGACAACTCTGCCCCGCGCGAGGTCGAAGTGAAGCACATCGCGCTCTTTGCCACCCCCGCCACCGTCGCCAGCCGCGCCTTTCAGCGCGAACTGGCGTTCCGGGCCATCGGCGTCGACGTCGAGGCGCAACCCTGCGGCGGCGTCGTCGACGCGATCGAGCAGGGCGATGAGATCCTGGCCGAGGCGCTGGTCCGCAGCCACGTCGACGCCCTGAAACGCCGCATGCCCCACCCCGAGGCGGCGGTGCTGGGCTGCACGCATTATCCGTTGATGGAAAAGGTGTTCGAGGACGCCCTGGGGCCGGGGGTGAAGGTCTACAGCCAACCGAACCTGGTGGCGGAGAGCCTCGCCGACTATCTGGAGCGTCGGCCCGAGATGAAGGGGAAGGGGACGAAGTCGCGGTTCCTGACGACGGGAGACCCGAAAGCGGTGAGCAGCCGGGCGACGCAGTTCATGCGGAAATCGGTGGTGTTCGAGGCGGCGTAGGATGGGTTTTGAACCCACGAATTGCTCGACAGTGGACGGTCCTGCCGGGCGTCTAGGCACCCATCCTTCCAGTATCAATGAGGCTCAACGGTACAAAAGCCGTCAAGTGACTCAAGTAGACTTCGGAGGTCTGGATGAATTTCAGTAACGTGAATTGCGTCGACAAGTGCAGTCGTTGTTAGCGAAATCTGGTAGGCATCTTGCAAGATACCATTGACATGACTTATTGCTGACTTCCCAGGTATGATCTCTATCCTACCATCTGGCTTCGACCACTTTTCCGAAAACAACTTTAACTCATCGGCATCAATCTTTTCCTCGTACTCACCGGTCCTGATCAATTTCTCGAATCTTCGCCGCAACGCAAGATACTGACTCGTCACGTAGTGTTCTTGCTTGTCCGTAAACTCCTGAAGAATATGTGCGGCACTGTGAGAATAAGTCGCCTTCTCTCCTGTTCTTGCGTTCCGATCGGCGATCCGACTTGTCGCAGCACGATCTATTGCCGCGGGCACCAGCAAATAATTCTCAATCTCCTTACAGTGGTGTATCACAACTGTTTCGGCATACTCTAGACATTGATGTAGAATGTGTTTCCTCTCTTTGTCTGATCGGTAGTCGCGATCCAGAACCACCGCTGTCGCGATGCTGGAACCTAGCGTAAACTCCATTCCCGCCTTTATACTCCTTGTTCTCTCCGGGTTGAAACCATCGACTGGCACAACAGCAAAAGAGTTTCGTGTTGAGACTTTATGAAGTCCAAGCTTTGCCGCAAATCGACTTAGTATCTGGAAGTCCTTTCCTTCAACAAAAACAACGCGCCGTGTTTTTGCGACTTGAGTTAGAATGGGATTGACATTTGATCCAAGTAGTCGAAAGATTTCCTCTAGCTGACTTGGATTCTTTATCCGCTTGGACCTTGTCTTACCCTTTGCAATCAAAAGTATATCGTCTGCTTCCGCTTCAGTAATGATTTCTGTTGAATGCGTGGCAATTAATATGTCTGGCCCCAAGGTCCGCAAGATGGCAAGAAGCTGCCGCTGCAGATCAGAGTGAAGGTATATATCGGGCTCATCAATCAAGAACAGAGAAACATGGCTCGATTGAATTATGTGGGTCAGCATTTGACACCAAACTTGAAATCCAAAGCCTGCCCAGAATATCTCGCGAGGTATTCGATCCTCTGGGCAAAACATATGTAATCTTGGCTTGGCATGCGACGTATCGACCGAGGGAGGTTCTATGTCCATGCCTGGCCATGTCTCATTTATAGCTTTGCGAAATTCTGCGAACTTATCAGGGAAGTGATACCAAATATTTCGAAAGTTTCGAGCCGCACCATAATTGAATAGCGCTAGTCGAGCGGCTTCCTTTTCATATCGCAGTTCATTATGCTCAACTGGCCCAAGTATTGGGACAAACCCAATAGAACAGTCAAATTCACTTTGAAAGGACTTCGGGTTAACGCACGGTCGTCCTTGAGCATCCGGAATGAGATTGCAAATTCCCTGTTCGGGAAAGTATAACGTCAAAGTGTTGCCGCCGGATATGTGAAATACGATCTGGGCCGGAATTGTTTCATCATAGTTGAAATAGATGTTTTCGTAGGCGACTGAAATGTTTGCTAGTTCAACTTTGTGTCCATAGACTTTTCCAAGTGGGCCATCTACGATCTCTGCTTTCTTGCTCTCAGCGCGTCTAATGGCGGCTGCAAGGATTCTAAATGCTGTGAGGATTGTTGACTTGCCGGCATTGTTTGGTCCAACAAGTATGTTGAATTGATTGAGGTTTACTTCTAAAGCTCTAAAAGCCTTAAAGCGCGTGAAGTTAACTTTGTTGAACCGTTTTCTCGCTTTAATCAAGTTGTCCCACTTTACTTCCAACTAGCAGTCCGAGGCCGCCGAACTTTGGCGTACCCTGCAGAAGAAAAGAGGCAATTTAACGACTCTTGCAAAGACATGTGTCCGGCTTGACTGGTAGGCGAGTTTTTGCGCGTTGTAGTTTCCCCCCCAAACCTTAACACAACCTTAATTCCACCACCCCAACCCCTTGCAATCACTCATCTAAAAAAGCGTCCCGACTCGGGACACCCCCCTGTCGGGGCCCCAAACCTCAATCCTTCACCCGCCCCTGATAGCTGTTATCATCCGTGTTGATCTCGATCTTCACCCCCGGCCCGATATGGGGGGGCACCATCACCCGCAGCCCGTTCGAACAAATCGCGGGCTTGTAGGACGAACTCGCCGTCTGTCCCTTCACCACCGGCTCGGTCTCCACGATCTCCACCACCACCCGCATCGGGAATTCGATGGCAATCGCGGCGCCGTCGAATGTCTTCAGATGCACGCGTATCCCGTCGGTGAGGTACACCTTGCCGTCCCCCACCACATCGGGATGCACCGTGATCTGCTCATAGGTGGTGGGCTCCATGAAGTGGAATCCCTCGCTGTCCTCGTAGAGGAAGTCATGCTCGCGGTCATCCACCGAGGCCTTTTCCACCATCTCGGTGGTGCGCCAGCGCTCGCTCACCTTCACCCCGTCCGAGATGCGGCGCATGTCCACGCTGGTGGTGGGTGTGCCTTTGCCGGGGTGGAAATTCTCGGCCGTAAGGACAGCATAAAGCTTGCCGTCCAGCTCAACCACGTTGCCCTTGCGCAGCGATGAGGCGATGACTTTCAACGGTGTATTCCTTGCGATGGATCGGGGGGCCGCGTATGACGGCGACAATTGCCACAGCCTCTAGCCGATCCGCCGCAAAATCTCCAGCCCCCCGAAAGTTGCCATGACGCCCCTGACCCCGTGGTGGGATGCCGCCACCCATGCCGACCGCCGCCCGCTGCTGATGACCCGCAACCGCATCCAGACGGCGATGCGGGGCTGGCTGGGCGATCAGGGCTTTACCGAGGTCGATCCGGCAGCCTTGCAGGTCAGCCCCGGCAACGAGGCGCATCTGCATGCGTTTCATACCGAGGCGATTGGGACCGATGGCGTGGCCCGGCAGATGTACCTGCAGACCAGCCCCGAATTCGCGATGAAAAAACTTCTCGCAGCCGGGGAGACCCGCATCCACGCCTTTGCCCATGTCTGGCGCAACCGCGAGCGGGGGCCGCTGCACAGCCCCGAATTCACCATGCTGGAATGGTACCGCGCGGGCGCGCCCTATGACGCGGTGATGGACGATTGCGTGGCCCTGATCCGGCTGGCCGCCGCCGCTGCCGGACCCACCTTGCGCTACCGCGACCGGACCTGCGACCCCATGCTGCCGCCCGAACGCCTGGGCGTGGTGGAGGCGTTCGACCAATACGCCGGCATCGACCTGATGGCGACCTTTGCCCCGGACGGCACGCCCGATGTCGATGCCCTGCGCCAGCAAACGGGCAACCTTCGCACCACCGATGGCGACACCTGGTCGGACCTCTTTGCCCGTGTCTTGGTGAGCCACATCGAGCCAAAGCTGGGGCAGGGGCGCATCACCATTCTTGACCGCTATCCCGCCGCCGAGGCCGCCCTTGCCCGCCGCCTGCCCGCGGACAAACGTCTGGCCGAACGGTTCGAGGTCTATGCCTGCGGGGTGGAACTGGCCAATGGGTTTGGCGAGTTGACCGACCCCGCCGAACAGCGCCGCCGCTTTGTCGAAGAAATGGACGAAAAGGCCCGCGTCTATGGGGAACGCTATCCCCTGGACGAGGAGTTTCTGAGCGCCTTGGCCCAGATGCCCGCAGCCTCCGGCATCGCGATGGGCTTTGACCGCGTGGTGATGCTGGCCACCGGCGCGCCGCGGATCGACGACGTACTTTGGGTGCCCGTCGGCTAGACCAGTGCCTCGCCCAACGCCTCCAGCGCCAGATCGGCACCTGCCGCTGTCGTCATCACGCCCGGCGACAAGCGCAGGGTCTGGCTGCGCGCATCGACCCAAGCCCCGCGCGCGCGCAGATGGGCGACAACCGCCGGGGCCGGGCGGTTATCTGGCAGCCGGACCATCACCGACCCGCCGCGCGCGGCCTCTGGCAGGGGCGTCTGCAGCGGCAGACCCAGCGCCTGCACGCCCTCCAGCAACCGCGCCGTCAGGTGGCGGTTATGGGCGAGCAATGCTGCATGATCCAGACCAGCATGCCATTCCAGCGCGGGCAACGACGCCACCGCCGCCACCACCCCCGGCGTGCCGCTGTCAAAGCGGCGGATATCGGGGGCGAGCGAGAACCTGTCCAGATCCCAGTTGAAGGGGTTGTCCTGACTGAACCAGCCGCGCAAGGTCGGCTGGCATGTGGCGGTCAGGGCGGGGGTGACATACATCGCACCAGCCCCCGGCGTGCCGCACATCCATTTGAGGCTGGTCGAGATCGCGAAATCAACGCCGGTGTCGGCCACTGAAAACGGCAGCAGCCCGGCGGCTTGCGTCAGATCTGCCCCGACCAGCGACCCCATCGCACGTCCATGCGCCGCAAGGGCCACAATGTCCGACCGGTGCGAAGATGTCGACGACACCCATGTCAGCAGTGCCAGCCCCACCTCCGGCGTCCATGCCGCGGCGATATCCTCATCCTCGACCCAAGGCGTGCCCTGGCGCAGGGCGACCGTCTGCAAGGTGAATCCAAGGCTGGCTTGCAGCCCTGTCAGCAGGAAATGGTTCGACGGAAAGCAATCTGCCGCGACCAGAACCTTGCGCCCGCGAAGATACCCTTCGGGCAACGCGCCCATCAGCATGGCCGCCCCTTGGGTGACACTTTCGCAGGTCGTCACGGTGTCAGGTTCTGCCCCGAGGATCGCGCGCCAGCGATCCACGAACTGCGCCCTGAGGCCAAGAACGACCGGCCATTGGCCATCATCTGCCGCACCCCAGACCGCAGCGAACTTCGCCATGGCACGGGCAAGGTCGGAGGCCTTGTCCGGATATTGCCCGATGGAATGATACAGCAGATAGGCGTCCGAACTCATTCCTCGACCGTCAGCAGTCGTTCACGGCGTTCTCGACGGCGGCGCGAAATCTCATAATAGACGGCGGCAAAAAGCGTCACGAGGATCAAGATCAGCGCCAGCGCGTTGATCATCGGCGTGATGCCGGACCGCACTTTGGAGAACACATAGACCGTCAGCGTATCCGCCCCGCCGCGCGTGAAAAGCGTCACGTTGAAGTTCTCGATCGACTGAAAGAACGCAATCGCCGCCCCCGCACCGAGTGCGGGATAAAGATGCGGCAAGAGGATGCGACGCATCACTTGACTGTGGCTCGCGCCCAGATCAAGCGCTGCCTCCTCCAGCCCCGCGTCAAAGCTTTGCAGCCGCGCCAGCACCAAGAGCATCACAAAGGACGCGATGTAGCTGACCTGTCCCAGCACCGACAGATGCAGGCCGGAACCGACCGACAGGTGGTTCCAGAACAAAAGCGTCGAGATGCCGATCACCACGCCGGGGATCAGGATCGGCGCCACCATCAGCCCGTAAAGCGTGGCACGCCAGCGGCCCGAGATGGAGTTGATCAAGATCGCCCCGGCCGTGCCGATGGGCACCGCCAATGCCACCACGCCAAACGCCACGAAGATGGTGTTGCGAAAGGCGATCCAGACGCGGTTGTCGTTCCACAGGTCAATGAACCAGCGATCGGTCAGACCCTTCCACGGCACGATTGTGGGCAACTTGCTGTCGTTGAAGGCAGCCCCGCCCATGACCAGTAGCGGCACCAGAAGGTAGACCAGAAAGGCCACCATATAGAAGTGAAAGAGAAAGTTGCGGGTCTTGTGCATGATCTCCTCCCCCCTATTTCGCGATATCGGAAAGTTTGACGCCAAAGACACGCATCATCAGACTGACGAACAACGTGCACACGGCCAGCAACAAGAACGCAAACGCAGCGCCGGTGTTCCAGTCCTGCTCTTCCAGCATCACGCCTTGAATGGTTTGCGTAAACCAGCCCGAGGTGGTGGACCCCAGAAGTGCGGGCACCAGCAGTGAGCCCGCCGACAGCATGAAGACCATTACCGCACCCGATGCGATGCCGGGTTTGGCATGCGGCAGGACCACCCGCCAATGCGTGCGCCACCAGGGGCTGCCCAGATCCTCTGCGGCCTCGATCTGGTTGCTGTCGAGCGACTGCATGGAGTTGTAAAGCGGGAACAGCATGAACAGCACATAGGTGTAGACAAGGCCGATGATCACCGGGCTGAACCCTGCGATCCAGCGGATTTCCGTGTCGATGATGCCCAGCGACATCAGCACCACATTCAGCGGACCCTTGAGTGCGAGGATGATCCACCATGCAAAAGATCGCAAAATCTCTGACACCCAGAGCGGCACGAAAAGCAGCAAAAACAGCGTCGGCAGGGACCGGGGCGACACGATCTTGGCCAGATAATAGGCCAGCGGATAGGCCATGATGAAGGTAATGACCGTCACCATTGCAGAATAGAAGATCGTGAGCAGGAACACCTTGACGCGCGGCGGCACGGTCACGTCGATGCCGAATATCGACATCGGCACCTCGCCCCCGCCGATGCGCAGGTAGTTGTTGATCGAATAGGTGTCTTTTGGCCCGCCCACATCGACCACCGGCAGATAGGGGCGAAACGAGCTTTCGAACATCGTGATGTTGGGCAGGATCAACAAGATCAAAAGCCAGAACGCGGTCAGCAGAAGAATCGCGGATGTCAGCCCGGTGCCATAGCGTTTGAAAAGGTCCTGCATCGGATCACGCCCCCGCTGTGGCGCTGTCGGGCAGGATCGCCGCTTTGCCGGCGTCAAAGCCCATATGCAGCTTGGTGCCGATTTCCGGAATCGGGACCGAGCCGTCATTGCGCAGTTCCGACACGAAATGCATGCCACTGTCGCTGATCGCCTGCACCGAGATGAAGTTGCCCTCGAACGCGACATCCGTGATCGTTACGGGGACCGAGTTTTCCGCCCCCGCCTTGTCCGAGAATTTCATGTGCTCGGGGCGCACATACAGCTTGACGCCCGTGCCCTTGACGTTTGGGTCCATGCGCGCGCGGAACTTGCCATGCGCGGTGTTCAGCCCCGCAAAGCCATCGGCGGCACCTGCAACCTCGCCCGTCAAGATATTGTTTTCGCCCACGAAAGAGGCCACGAACCCGTTCACCGGGTTGTTGTAGATGTCACGCGGGTTCGACACTTGTTGCAGCTTGCCCTGGCTCATGACGCCGACGCGGTCCGACATCGCCAGCGCCTCGCCCTGATCATGGGTGATGAAGATGAACGTAACGCCGGTGCGTTTCTGGATCGCGCGCAGTTCCGCCCGCATGTTCTGGCGCAGTTTCAGGTCCAGCGCCGACAGGGGCTCGTCCAGCAGCATGACCTGTGGCTCTACCGCCAGCGCGCGCGCAATCGCCACGCGCTGTTTCTGGCCGCCCGACAACTGGCTGATCATCTTGTCCTCGGACTCCGGCAACTCGACCAGCGCCAGCAGTTCCTCCGCCTTGGCCCGCCGCTTGGCCTTGTCGACGCCGCGAACCTCCAGCCCGAAAGAGATGTTCTCCCACACCGGCATCAGCGGGAACAGCGCGAGGTTCTGGAAAATCAGCGCCGTCGGCCTTTGGTTCGGCCGCTGTCCCTTCATGTCCTTGCCGCCGATGCGGATCGTGCCTTGCGTGGGTTCCGTAAAGCCCGAGATCATCCGCAGGATCGTCGTCTTGCCACAGCCCGATGGCCCCAGAAATGAGAAGAACTCGCCCGGCTGGATGCTCACATTCACATGGTCAACCGCACGGAACGTTCCGAAATCGCAGCACACATTGTCCAGATCAACCCCAGCGCTCATCAGATCTTATCCCCCTTGGTCGTTTATAATGGTCTTGTTGGCGCCAAGCCTAGCAGGCGGTGACGATAGCGCAAAACGATATTGCCAGTTTTTGTCCGACGATGCGTCCCGCACGTCACGCTGCATTCACCGCATGAAAAACGCCGGGCCCTTTCGGATCCCGGCGCATTTCTTGAGCAATCCGAAAATCAGGATGCCTTGTACTTGTCGGCATACTCGCCGCGCTTGGCGAGGAACTCGGCCGACTGGTCCGGCCACCACCACAGGGCGGCCAGCTTGGCGTCGTCAAAGGCCGAATTGTAGTAGGTTGCAACGTCCGGGTTCATCAGCGCATCCGCGCCTTTGCCGACCGCGTTGGACGAGAAGGCCGATGCCCACATCGCAGCGCCTTCGGCGGTGGAGACCCACTTGGCCAGCTCGTGCGCCTGATCCACGTTGGCGGCGTTCTTCATCAGCACAAAACCCTGATGCCAGGCAAAGGCACCTTCGGCCGGGGCCATGTAGCCATAGCCGTCATTGCGCAGATTGTAGCCCGTCGAATCCCAGCACAGGCCGACCGTCGCGCCGTTCGCGGTAAATCCGGCATTGGCCTCGTTTTCGCCCGACCAGAACTGCACGACGTTGCCCTTGGCCTTGACGGCCTCGGCCAGCGCGATGTCCCACAACTCGACCATCGCTCCCATGTCGGAATAGCCATCCAGCCACGGGCGCGGCAGTTTGCCCGTCGCATCCAGCCAGCGGCCCATCGCGGCAAGTGCCGAATGCGGACGCACGACGACCTGGTTTGCCGGATCAAATAGCGCACCCAGCGACGGAGGTTCGCCCAGAACGGCGGCTTCCTTGTTGTAGACAAGGGCTTCGGTGCCCCAGTTCGACGGCACATAGAGCAGGTTGCCAGCGATGCGCGAACGCTCACCGGCAGCACCGTCTGCCAGACCCGGCAGATAGTTGTCCATCGCAAGTTTGGCCGGATCCCATGCGCCGAGAAGTCCGTTGGAGTTCCACGCCCCGACGCGCTCGATCGTGGGTTCGGTCACATCAATGCCGCCCGACTCGATGGCGACCTTGGCACCGGCCAACATAGCGTCCTGATCAGGCTGTTCGGTGAAATTCACCGTGATGCCGGTCGCGGCGGTGAACGCCGGGAACACTTTTTCGGCCAGTGCCGGATAGCCCGCCCAGCCGGTGAAGTTCAGCTCGCCCGACGAGGCCAGCGCCTTGGAAGAAATGATCGCCGGGGCTGCCAGCACGCCCGCGCCGATCGCACTGTGCCGCAGGAACGACCGCCGGCTCAGCCCGAGTTCAATCTTCTTCATATGTATCTCCCACAGATGTGGCGCAGCTTGTCCGCGCCGGTTGTTTGTTGCGTCCCACACTCGGAAACCGCGTTTGTGTCTTAGGCACGACATACAACAGCCAGATGACATGCCCAGATGACACGCATCGGCCGTTGTACCTGCGCCTAGTCGTGACCGTTGCGCACCGTCTGTCAAGTCCCATTGCCGCGAGCATTCGCGTACAAATGATCATTTCAACCTCAGGCTGCGCCGCGCATCTTCGCAGAGCGGAAAAGATCGACTATGCAGGACGCACGCCCTACTCGATGCGACCCGCTTCGCCCTTTATGCCCCAAACCGAGTGCCCCGACCGGAGCCGCGTCGCCATGAAGCTGACCCGACTTGAGACCTTCACCACCCAGGACGTGGGCTTTGTGCGCGCGACATCGGAAACCGGCGCGCAGGGTTGGGGGCAGGTCTCGACCTATCACGCCGACATTACCTGCACGGTCTTTCACCGCCAGATTGCCCCCCATGCGCTGGGGACAGATGCGCTGGATTTTGCCGATATGCTGCAACTGATCCATGAAAAGGAACACAAGTTCCCGGGGTCCTATCTGCGCCGCGCGATGACCGGCCTTGATACCGCCCTTTGGGATCTGCGCGGCCGTCTGGAAGGCAAGCCTGTCGCGACGCTGCTCAGCGGCAGTCCGGGACCGATCCGCGCCTATGCCTCGTCAATGAAGCGTGACATCACGCCCGAAGACGAGGCACGGCGGTTTCAGGTTCTGCGCGACACCAAGGGCTTTACCGCGTTCAAGTGGCGGGTCGGGGCGGAATGCGGGCGGGGCATGGATGAATGGCCGGGCCGGACCGAAGCGGTGATCCCGGTCGTGTCGCGCGCACTTGGGCTTGGCATCGACAAACTGGTGGACGCCAATTCCTGCTACGCCCCCAAACGCGCCATCGAGGTCGGCCTGATGCTGCAAGACAACGGCATCAGCCATTTCGAGGAACCCTGTCCCTATTGGGAATATGAACAAACCGCTGAGGTCGCCCGCAGCCTTGATCTCGACGTCGCGGGGGGTGAACAAGATTGCGAATACCCGACCTGGGCGCGGATGATCGAGATGCGCGCCGTCGATATCGTGCAGCCCGACGTGATGTATATGGGCGGCATGCACCGCACCCTGCATGTGGCCCGCATGGCCGCCGCCGCCGGTCTGCCGGTGACGCCGCATGCCGCCAACCTGTCGCTGGTCACGATGTGCACGATGCATCTTTTGCGCGCGATCCCGAATGCGGGCAAGTACCTGGAGTTTTCCATTGAGGGCGCGGATTACTATCCTTGGCAACAGGGGCTGTTTGTCGGTGATCCCTACAGGATCGAGGATGGTCACGCGGTGGTCACCGACGCGCCCGGCTGGGGCGTCGAGATCAACCCTGACTGGCTGGAGCGCGCGCGTTATCAAGTGTCGGAGGTATAGTTGGTGTCGTGTTGTCATCCCCGCCGGTGCGGGGATGACAGGCTATGCCGGACTTTGACCCTCGGGCCGGGCCCAGAACCAACCCGCAAGCCAGCCCAACACAGCCCAGACCGCACCTCCGACGCCCAGCACGCTGGCGGCAAAGGCTGCGGCCAGTTCAGGGGGGGCAACGCCCCAGAATTGTTCGGCTTGCGGTGCCCCGATGATGTGCGGTGCTGCCAGCAAGACAATCGCGGCGACAATCGGGATCGGGCCTTTGCCATAGGCAATCAACGCCAGCGCGCCCGCCGTGGCCGCAACCGTGCCCCACCACCACATCTGTCGAAGGCTCAGCTCTGCCGCGATGGTTCCCGGCAATTCCGGTGCCAGCCCCATCGCGGGCATCAATTGAAAGGTCGCAAAACCCGCGATTCCCCAAAGCAGGCCTTCGCGCGCCGTGATCCGTTTGCCAAAGTGTTCGGCAAGCGCAAAGCCTGCGACAAGGATCAGGCCGTAGGCCACATAGACAAGGCCGGAAAACAGCACCGTCAGGGCGTTGCGGGTCGTCGTTGTCGGCGCGTCACCCGTTGCATGATGCTCCTGCTGCGCGGCAGTGTCCGTCGGTGCAGCCGCCTCATCGCCAGCGGCGTCGACGTGGTCATGGGCCATGGGGGCGGGGCCTGAGCCGCTTTGAAAATGCGTCAGGGCGCCGGTTTCGTATTGTTCTCCCAGAAGTATGGACTTCTGGATGAACGCGAAATGCAACAGGGCTGCAAGCAGACCTGCGGCAAAGCCAGCGCACAACGCGCTGGTCACCATCCGTTGGATCATGATGTCAGATGGATGTCAGTGGCACGGAAAGCCGATGGCATGACGGGTATCATGCGCGGCATCATGCAGGGCGGCTGACTGCGCGTGGCCCGCAACAAACAGCAATCCACCGCCAAGGGCGGCCACAAACAGGATCGACATCAGGTTTATGGCGGGCTCGGCTGTGGTCTTGTCCAAAACTTTGGTCTTTGTCGTCATCATATGCTCCTTGCCGTCACACCCGACGGCATCGTTGTTTCACCTCGCATGGCCAGTCTCCTGACTCGCGGGTCAAAGCTGCCTTCCGCCTTCCCAACCCGGCCTTACGGGTCAGTGGCCATCTGGAAGGCCGCTCGCCGCATACAGTCGCGGGGGCGGTTGGGGGCTTGGGGCGCTGTGATCAGTCCGCCCATTCCCCATTCCTGTTTCAGTCCGGACGCTTTGCGCCGATCGGACACCATACCGCTTCACTTGGCCCCAGCGCGCCGAAAGGGTCAAGCTGAAATGCGCCCCTAAACCGTCCAAGCGCGACCTTAGCCCGGAATGCGTGCCAGCGCCTTGGCGCGCAGATCGCCCAAGGGCCGCGTATCGGGAAACGTGCCGTCGGGTGAGGCCGCATAGAGTGCGGCAAAGCGCACCAGATCGCCCAGATCGGCCTCGGTGAGATCGCCGAAAAGATACGCCACCTTGCCGCGGCTGCGAAACGCTGCGGTCGATTCGCGCGCGCATCCCGACATGCAGGTGATGCCCGCCACCGTTGCCGCCAACCGGGCCTCGGTCAGTGCCGCTTGCAGGCGACTGCCAAACCCGGTCTGTCCCAAAGGGCAACTGTCACAAAGCGAGACGCGGATCATGCCGCCCCCCGGCGCAGAACATAGATATCCATGATCCAGCCATGCGCCGCCCGCGCTGCCGCCCGGATCGCGACGATACGCGGCCCTGCTTCGGCCAGCGGACCATGTGCCAGAATTTCCTCCGTCATGCCCACATAGGCCCCCCACCAGATCGTCAGCCCCCTGGGGTCCAGGCTCTGAAACGCGCAGTCGCCGTCCAGCATCACGACCAGTGTCTCGGCCCCCTCGGGCCAGCCGTGATCGCGCAACCGCCGCCCGGTGGTCGTCAGATACGGCCCCCCCACAGTGTTCAGCGCAATGCCGTGAGCGGCGGCCAGAACATGTGGCGCCGAGATGCCGGGGATCACGCTGACGGCAGGGGCCGGGTCCAGCCGTGCCGCGATCCGCAAGGTGCTGTCGTATAGCGCCGGATCCCCCCAGACCAGCAAGGCCACATGATCCACCTCGGGATAGGGCGCCAAGGCCCGGGTCCAGGCTTGCGCGATGGCGTCGTGCCAATTGGCCACGCCATGTCGGTAGTCAGGGTCCGAGGCATCGCGGCGCGGCAGGTCAAATCCCACCGTCTTGGTTGCACGATTGGTCAGTACAGTTGTCAAGATCTGCCTGCGAAGATCCGCCAGATCCGCCTTGTCCGGCCCCTTGTGCGGAATCAAGATCAGGTCGGCCGCATTGATTGCCCGCACGGCTTGCAGTGTCACGTGGTCGGGATTGCCGGTGCCAATGCCAATCATGTGCAAAGTTTTCACGGCGCGTCCCAGCCCTCGGGCGCGCCGGCGAGCGCACCATAAAGGATGATCGCCGGAAACGTTCCGATATCCTCGGCCAACCGCGCCGCAAGCGTGGCAAGCGTGCCGCGCCAGATGCGCTCTTGCGCGTGCCCCACCGATTCCGCCAGCAGGGCAGGCGTCTCGGCGGGCAATCCATGCGCCACCAACCCCTCGACCAGCGCCGAAAACGTGCGCTTGCCCATGAAAACGCAGGTGGTGGCAAGCGGGTCCGCCAAGGCCGCCCAATTCATGTCTTCCGGCAGCCCCCCCGTCACATCCGCCCCGGTGACGAACTGCAACCGCCGTGCGGCCAACCTGCGGGTCAAGGGGATCCCCGCCGCCGCCGCTGCCGCCGAAGGGGCGGTGACGCCCGGCACGATCTCATAGCTGATCCCCGCCGCGACCAGCGCCGTGATCTCTTCCTCCAGGCGCCCGAAAATCCCTGCGTCGCCGGATTTCAGCCGCACTACCCGCGCGCCGCTCTTGGCGTAATCGACCAGCAAATGGCTCACATGGTCTTGCTTGGGCGACGCGCGCCCCGCGCGTTTGCCCACCCCAACCAGATCCGCGCCGGGTCGCGCCAGCGCAAGGATCGGCCCCGCCGACAGATCGTCATAAAGCACCGCGTCGGCCTCACCCAGACGGCGCACCGCCTTGACCGTCAACAGGTCCGGATCCCCCGGACCGCTCGAGACAAAGGACACAAACCCCGGCGTCATCGCATCGCTCATATCCGTGCCTCGGCGATCAGATGGAAAAAGCTGCCCGTGACATGACCCCGACAAGAGCCGGTCTCAGCCACCGTGACCCCGGTTGCATCGCGGACATCGGCCAAGGGCGCGTCGTCCTGGGCAAGGATGGTGGCATAGTGAAATTCATGACCCCGCAACTCAGCGCCGGCTGCATGACCCGGCATTGGCGCCAAGAGTGCTGCAGCGCGGTAGCCCAGATGCATCCGCCGCTTGGCAAAGCTGGTTTCTAACGCCAACAGCCCCGCCATCTGATGCCGCACTCCGCCCGCATCGACCAGCCCCGCCCCCAGCGCCATGTACCCGCCGCATTCGCCATGCACCGGGCGCGTCCGGGCAAAGCTGCGCAAGCCATCGCGGAACCGACCGGCTGCGGCCAACACACCGGCATGCAATTCGGGATACCCGCCGGGCAGCCAGCACACATCCGCGGACGCATCCGGCCCGTCATCGGCCAGCGGCGAAAACGGCATGATCTCGGCCCCCGCATCGTGCCAGCCTTGGATCAGATGCGGATAGACAAAGGAAAACGCAGCGTCCCGCGCGAGTGCGATGCGTTGCCCGGGGGGACGCAGCTTTTGCCCCATGCGTCGGGGCCGGGCACCGGCCGCCAGCCCGCGCAACCGGTCCAGATCCACATGCGCCGCAACAAACGCCCCGGCCTTGGCAATCAGGGCGGCAAGCTCGGGCTGTTCTTCGGCCTGCACCAGTCCCAGATGCCGCTCCGGCAAGGAAATCTCGGGGTTGCGGGGCAGCGCACCCAGCACCGTGATGCCCGCGGTCTCCATGCCTGCCCGCACCAGGGCCTCATGCCTCGGGCTTGCCACGCGGTTCAAGACCACGCCCGCCAGCCGCAAACCGGGACGCATCGCGGCACAGCCCAATGCGACCGCTGCGGCAGTTTGGGCCTGACCCGATACATCAAGGATCAGCACAACCGGCCAGCCCATCATCATCGCCAGATCTGCTGACGAGCCATCACCGCTGATCCCCGGCCGGGCCACGCCGTCGAACAAACCCATCGACCCCTCGGCCAGCACCAGATCGGTGCCATCGGCGGCGCCGCTCAGGGCGGAAATCTGTACCGCCCCCATCGCCCAGCTGTCCAGATTGACCGAGACCCGACCCGACGCCGCGGTGTGGAAGGCAGGGTCGATGTAATCTGGCCCGCTTTTGAAGGGCTGTACCACGACACCTGCCGCGCGGAACGCTGCCAGCAGACCCAGCATCAGCGTGGTCTTGCCGGTGCCCGATGCGGGTGCCGAGATCAAAAGGCCGGGGGGCAGCATCAGGTCGCCTCCGGAAAACGCGGATGGGTGCCAAGGGGACGATAGCGCCGGTCGTAATCCGCCGCGTAAAGGCGACTGTCGCCAAACGCGGCCTCCCCTAGGGATCGACCCACAAGGATCAGCGCCGTCCGCTCCATCTGCGCGATCTGCCCAAGGTCTAGCGTCGCAAGTGTGCCGCGAACGATCCTCTCGTCGGGCCAGCTGGCCCGCCAGACAATCGCCACCGGGCAGTCGGCGCCATAATGCGGTGTCAGTTCCGCGATCACGCGCGCCAGCACATGGATCGACAGATGGATCGCCAGCACTGCGCCCGTCTTGGCGAAATTCTCCAGCGTCTCTCCCGATGGCATCGCCGACGCCCGCCCCGAGGTTCGCGTCAGGATCACCGATTGCGTCAGCTCCGGCAGGGTCAGTTCCGCCCCCAAAGTCGCGGCGGCAGCGGCAAAGGAAGGCACGCCCGGTGTCACGCTGAAGGGGATCCCCAATGCCCGCAGGCGCCGCACCTGTTCGCCCATTGCCGACCAGATCGACAGATCCCCCGAATGCAGCCGCGCCACATCCTGCCCCGCCGCGTGGGCGCTGGCGCACTCTGCCATGATGTCATCGAGGCTCAAGGGCGCGGTGTTGACGATCCGCGCACCGGGCGGGCAATGCGCCAGCACGCCGTCGGGGATCAACGAGCCTGCGTAAAGACACACCGGCGAGGCCGCGATCAGATCGCGCCCGCGCAAGGTAATCAGATCCGCAGCCCCCGGGCCCGCGCCGATGAAATGTACCGTCACGGGCCGTCTCCTTCGGCAATGGCGATGGTGGCGGTCGCATCGGGGCTCATGCGGCGCGTCTCGACGATGCGCGCATTGCGCCCGGCAGCGATCAGGGCCGTCGCCTCGGCGACCGAGCCTGTACCAAACCGCGTCTTGATGCGGTGCGAGGCGGTGGGCGTCACCGTTCCGCGCAGTTCAGGCTCAGCCACCGCACGGAACCGCAAACCCAATCCTGCCGCAATGGGCTGCACTTGTGCAACCCGCATCTCCAATCCTGCAACAAGGTCCACCCCGCCAGCCCCGGCAAGCAGCGCGCGCAGGGTCGCTGCGGGCGCGTCCGCCCGGCATCCGATGCCCGCAACCCTCATTTGACCACGCTCCATTGCAGGACGGGCCGCGACGGCACCCAGCCGCGCATCCGGCCCAAGGGGGCGACATGCGCGATCTCGACCTTCATCAGTTCTCCTCCGACGCGGCCATGCCAGTCCATCAGCAGGCTTTCGGTTTCCAGCGTAACGCCATGCGCCACCAGACGACAGCCTTGCGGAATGCGCCCCCACAGATCGGCCAAAAGCTCCTCAGACGCCCCGCCACCGACAAAGACCGCTTGTGGAGACGGCAGACCCGCCAACGCATCCGGGGCGTTGCCGCCAATGACAGACAACGACGGCGCAACCCCGAATGTGGCAGCATTCGCCGTTATCCGCGCGGCGCGCTCGGGTCGCGCCTCGATGGTCAGGGCAATGCCCCCGGCAAGACACCACTCGACCGACACCGACCCCGACCCGCCGCCGATATCCCACAAGCGCTGCCCCGGACGCGGCGCCAGAGCCGACAGGGCCAGCGCGCGGACAGGGCGTTTGGTGATCTGGCCGTCATGGTCGAAAAGATCGTCCGAAAGGCCTGCGGTGCGCGGCAGACCCGGCCCTCCGGCAAGCTCCACCGCCACCGCGACAAGTGCGCCGATGTCGTCGGGCAAGGTGTTGTCGGCGCGATACTCGCGCAAACGCTCGTCCGGCCCGCCCATCGCCTCGGCCAGCCAGAGTGTCGATGTACCAAAACCCCGCGCCGTGACATAGGCTGCAAAATCCCGCGCCGATGCACCATCCGCGACGAGGGCAATCACCCTTTGCCCGGCTTGCAACGAGGCAAGCAGGCTCGCAAAAGGTGTCGCATGCAGGCCTGCGCACAGCGTGGTTTCAAGCGGCCACCCCAGCCGCGCGGCGATCCACGAGAACGTCGAAGCCGCAGGATAGGCCCGCCATTCGCGAGGCTCCAGATCGCGCGCCAGACTGCCACCCGCCCCGAACCAGAACGGATCGCCCGAGACCAGAACGGCAACCCTTTGCCCGCGCAACGCCAGCACGGGCGCCGTCGAAAACGGCACTGGCCAGGCCCGCGCCCGCGCGCCGGTCACCCCTGCCAGCGCAAGATGCCGTGGCCCGCCAAACACCACCTCTGCCGCCGACAGCGCATCCATGCTTGCACGACCAAGCCCATTCAGGCCATCCTCGCCGATACCGATGATGGACAACCAAGGATCAGCCAAGATGCGCGTCCTTTTGCTGGGCGGGACGACCGAAGCGGGCCAGCTTGCGGCAGCTTTGGACAAGGCCGGAATTGACGCCGTCTATTCGTATGCGGGACGCACCGCGTCGCCGATCAGTCAACCCGTCGCGACCCGTATCGGCGGCTTTGGCGGCGTCGCCGGACTGATGGCCTATCTGCGCGCCGAAAAGATCACCCATGTCGTTGATGCCACGCATCCCTTTGCAGCCACGATGAGCCGCAATGCCGTTACCGCCTGCGCCGACAGCGGCCATCGTCTGATTGCGCTGGAACGTCCGCCATGGAGCGAAGGCCCGGGTGATCTGTGGACCCATGTCGCAGACGAGGCCGCCGCCGCCGACACGCTGCCCGACGAGCCTTGGACGGTGTTTCTGGCGATCGGTCGCCAGCGGCTGGCGATCTTTGCGGGCAAGCCACAGCACCGCTACATCCTGCGCACCGTCGATCCGCCGGCCGAACCGCAGCCGCTGCCCCATGCGCAGGTCATCTTGGCGCGCGGCCCCTTCGATGTCGCGGGCGATACCGCACTTTTGCAAGACCACCGTGTCGACCTGATCGTTGCCAAGAATGCCGGTGGCACTGGGGCCGAGGCCAAACTTGTCGCCGCGCGCAACCTTGGCGTGCCGGTTCTGATGATCGACCGCCCGGCGCTGCCCTTGCGCCGGACCGTGGCCACCGTGGCCGAGGTGATGGACTGGCTCCATCACGCCCCGACCGATCTGGGCGTATAGACCCAAGGGCCGACCCGCCGCGTCGCGGATGACCCCACGATGACCAGCGTGCGCATATCTGCCATCTCCGGGGTGGCTTCCCCCAAGGTCACGGTCACCAGCCGCTCTTGGGGCGTGGCCACCGCGCGGGCAAAGCTGATCAGACGATCCGGCCCGCACATCTCCTGCAGCACAACAAGGGCGCGCGCGAACTGATGCGGGCGGCTGGCAGAGCGGGGGTTGTAGAATGCCATCGCGAAATCGGCGCGCGCTGCCAGCCGCAGGCGCTCTTCCACCACGTCCCACGGCTTGAGATTGTCGCTAAGGTTGATGGCGCAGAAATCATGCCCGAGTGGCGCACCGAGCCGCGCCGCTGCCGCAAGCATCGCCGTAATGCCGGGCAAGATACGGATCTCCGGGGCGGGATGGTCCCACAGTTCCAGAGCCTCGAACACCGCCGAGGCCATGGCGAACACCCCCGGATCGCCAGAGGACACCACCACCACGCGGCCCCCCGCCGCCGCCAACTGCAAGGCCTGCGTCGCGCGGTGCAGTTCTTCGCGATTGTCGGATGGCAAGAGGGTCAGCCCCGGACGCGGGGCCAGCCGCGCGACATAGGGGAAATAGCCCAGAACATGCGTGGCCCCCGCCAGCGCGTCGCTGACTTCGGGCGTGACCAATGCGGTGTCCCCCGGGCCAAGCCCAACCACGGCAAGCGAGCCGGTCATTCCGGCACCTCTGGACGCCGTCCCTGACCATGCACCACCACGATCGCGAAATAGGGGCAATCGGTGCCATCGACATCCGCCAAGGGCACGACGCGCTCCCCCGCCATGGTGCCCCGCTCGATCAGCCATGCCGCGTCCAGCCTGCCCGCAGCCGCAAGGGCACGGCGCACCTTGGGCAGGTTGCGCCCGGTCTTCATCACCACCAGCGCATCCGCCTCGGCCATATGGCGCACCAGGTCGGCCTCGGGCAGAGTGCCCATCAGCACCGTCAGCACGTCATCACCCCAGGTGACCGGCTCGCCCGTCGCCCACCAGCAGCCGACCATGCCCGGAATGCCAGGGATCACCTCGACCGGCACGCGGCTGCGAAGCCGGGTGTAAAGGTGCATGAACGAGCCGTAGAAAAACGGGTCTCCCTCGCACAGCACCACCACGTCGTGCGCTGTGACCAGTGTCGCCAGCCGCTCTGCCCAGTGGTCATAAAACCGCGCCAGCACCTCGATGTATTCCGGACTGTCAAACCGCAGTTCTGTCGTCACCGGATATTCCATCGCATATTCGACAACACCTGCCGCCAGCATCCCCTCGACGATCTTGCGCGCCTGGCCCGGACGCCCGGCTTTGCGAAAGTACGCCACATGCGCCGCCCCCCGGATCGCGCGATCCGCCTTGACGCTGATCAGGTCGGGATCGCCGGGGCCAAGGCCGGTGCACAGGATGCGGCCCATCAGATCTCGGCCCGTTGTGCGAGGGCATTGACGGCGGCGACGGTGATCGCCGATCCGCCCAGCCGCCCCTCGACCACCAGCGCCGGGCAGGGCGGGTCGGTGATCAAGGCCGCCTTGGATTCCGCCGCCCCGACGAACCCCACCGGGCAGCCGATGATCGCGGCGGGGCGCGGGCAGGCGGGATCCTGCAGCATGTTCAGAAGATGAAAGAGCGCTGTCGGCGCGTTGCCGATGGCCACGACCGCGCCGCCCAGATGGGGCCGCCACATCTCCAGTGCTGCCGCCGACCGTGTGGTGCCCATGGCGCGGGCAAGGTCCGCGACCCCTGCGTCATGCAGGGTGCAAATGACCTTGTTGTCCGCAGGCAGCCGGGTCCGCGTGATGCCCTCACTGACCATCCGCGCATCGCACAGGATCGGCGCGCCGCCCTCAAGTGCTGCCCGTGTCGCGATGGCCATGCCGGGGGTAAAGCGCACGAACTTTTCCAACCCCACCATCCCGGCGGCATGGATCATCCGCACAACGCAAAGCTCTTCTTCGGACGAAAAACAGCGCAAGTCCGCCTCGGCCCGGATCATCGCAAAGGACTGCCGGTAAATCGCCGCTCCGTTCGTTTCAAAGGTGTAGCGCATCAGAAGAACTCCGCGATCAGGCCGGGATCAGCGGCCAGCATGTCAGGCCCGACCGGACCCCGCGATGCGGTGTCGCGCGCGGTGCCATTGCGGATCACGTGGAACCCGTCACCCGACGCGACCAAGGTTACATCCGCCACCCCCGGATGCGCACAGCCCTTGGCGCAGCCCGCGATGTGCAAGGTCCTGCCCGCCGGAACCCGCGACGCCAGCGCCCGCGCCAGAGGTCGCGTCGCCGCCAGCCCTTGCGGACAATCCGGCGCGCCTGTGCACGCGACCACCCGGCGCAAGGGATCGGCGGCGCTGGTGATCAGGCCCGGCAGGTCGGGCAACTCATCCAGCCCTTCGACAATCAGCATCCGCCACGGGGTCACACGAATGGCGCGTTGGGTTGCAACCAGTGCGGCCAGCGTGTCGGCCTGCATCTGACCAAAGGCGAACCCCACCAGCCAGCCATGTTCAAGGCGTCCGGGCTGGGGCGCGGACTGGGCGGGCGCGGGCGGGCGGTCAAAGCCAACGGGCAGGACCGCACCCTGTGACAGATGCGCCGCCATGCGCCCGCGTCCGTCAGCCGCACCTCCGGTGTCCAGGAACCAGCCGGCAAGCTTTACTGCGTCGGCGACCGCTGTCCAAACCGTCGTGGGTTTGCCACAGGCATGCCCGTCCGGCCGCACGATCAGACCGCCGCCCGCGTCCCGTTCCACGCGGATATCCGCAGAGACCGCGCTAAGCACAGGTGCAGCATCAATATCAATCGCAAAGCCGAACTTGCCCGGCAGAGTGGGCGCATGTGCCAGCGCCTGCGCCAAAAGTCGCGCCATTCCTTGCGCGCCCGTCTTGGGAAACGGCGTCACGATGATGTTGCGCGCGGCCTCTGCCGCCACGCTTTCATCCACAAGCCCGAGTGCGCGCAGATCCGCGACCAAGGCCAGTTGTGCGCCATCACGAACGCCGCGCAACTGCAGGTTTGCCCGCGACGACAGATCAATCACGCCATTGCCATGTTCCAGCGATGCCCGCGAAATCCCGGTTGCCTGCCGCGCAGTCAGCCGCCCGGCGGGCGGGCGGATGCGCACGAGCCAGCCATCTCCCGACAGCATCGGGCGCAAGGCCCCCGGACACCATCCCCGTACGGCAAAGCCATGTTCCGCACCCACAACCCCGCTCATGCCGCCCCCCCGACCGCCATCGCGATGGAATTGCGCCGCGTCACCCACAGACCCGCGTCGCGAACGCGTCGGAACATATCCTCCATCGCCGCCAGCGCGCCGGGGTTCTCAGCCGCCAGAAACGCGCGCAGATCGTCGCGCCCCAGCGTTGCATCATGGTACAGATCAAACAGATGCGGTGGCACCACCTCTGCCAGATGCGCAAACGCCGCCAGATGCTCCAGCGTTGCCGCAATCTCCGCCCCGCCGCGAAAACCGTGGCGCATCATGCCGTTGGCCCAGTCGGGATTGGCCGCCCGCGCGCGCACCACCCGCGCAATCTCTTCGGTCAGTGCGCGGGCGCGCGGGCGATCCGGCGTCGAGATGTCCAGATGATAGAGCGCGGCCTTGCCCCCGACCAAAGCGGAGGCCGCCGCAAACCCCGCCTCGTGTGCTGCATAGTCCGCTGCGAGCAAAAGATCGCTTTCCACCAGATCCTGCGCGTGGACAAAGACATCCGTGCCACGCACCCGGTCCTCGATCCCTGCGCGGTCCAACCGGCTGGCCCCGTCCGCCCCGATTGCCCAAGCCGACGAGGCCAGCCACGCCTCTGCCGCCGCTGCCCGCGCCTCGGGCGTGAAATCGTCCCGCGCCGCCGTCATCCCCAACCCGTACTGTCCCGGCTGCGGGCCAAAGACCCGTGCGACTTTCGCCCGGTAAGGGTTGTCGCCCGCATCCTCGTCCCGTGCAGCCAGCGCTGCCGCGCCGGCCTCGAACATCTGCGCCAGCGTCGGAAACACATCGCGAAACAACCCCGACACCCGCAAGGTGACATCAATCCGCGGCCGCCCCAGCAGCGTCAGCGGGACCACCTCGAACCCCGAGACCCGGCCCGATCCGTCATCCCAGACCGGCCTGAGGCCCGCCAGATGCAGCGCCATGGCAAAATCCTCGCCCGCCGTGCGCATCGTGGCCGACCCCCACAGGTCCACCACCAGACCGCGCGGCCAGTCGCCCTGATCCTGCAAATGACGGCGCAGCAATTCCTCGGCCAGCTTCACCCCTTGCGCATGCGCGCCTTGCGTCGGCACCGCGCGGGGATCGACCGCATAGAGGTTGCGCCCGGTGGGCAGCACATCGGCGCGGCCCCGATACGGGGACCCCGACGGCCCCGGCGCCACCCGCCGTCCTGCCAAAGTGTCCAGCAGCCCGTCCCGTTCCGCGTCCCCGCAAAACCCGCGCCCATAGACATGCAGGCCCTCGCCGAACTGGCTTTCCTTGATATCGCAGACAAAGCGGTCGATGCGGGTGATCGCCTCTGCGGCTGAGGCGGTGACGGGGAGCGCCAGATCCTCCTCCACCCCCGCTGCCTGTGCCTCGATCCTGATCGCCCCGATCAGCCGGTCCCGGCGCGCCGGATCAATCCCGTCCGCAGTGGCATATTCGTCCAAGAGCCGCTCCAGCCGGTGCAGGGCGTCGGGCACCGCTGACGCGACCATCGGCGGCGGCAGATGCCCCAGTGTCACCGCCCCAAGCCTGCGCCGCGCCTGAGCTGCTTCGCCCGGATCATTGACGATAAAGGGATAAATGACGGGCAGGGGGGCCATCAGCGCCTCGGGCCAACACCGCTCCGACAAGGCCGCAGCCTTGCCCGGCAACCATTCCAGCGTCCCATGAGCGCCCATGTGGATCAGCGCATGCAGGCCGTGCGCGCGCAGCCACAGATAGAACGCGACATAGCCGTGACGCGGCGTGCGCGACAGGTCGTGATAGTCGCCTTCGCGCACCGCCACATCGCCGCGTTCGGGTTGCAGGGCGATCAGGGTGTTGCCTGCGTGCAAGGAAGGGAACCGGAACTGCCCGTTGCGGCAGGCGGGGTCATCTGCCGGATCGCCCCATGCCGCCATCAACCGGGCTTGAAGATCGCCGTCCAACCCCTTTATTGCAATGAGATAATCGTCCAGCGGCCAAGACAGGCCCGGTCCAGCCAGCGCATCGGCCAGCCGTCCTTCGGGCAACGCCGCCGCATAGCCCGCCGCCGCCAGATCCTCGGCCACCGCTGCGACCGAGGCCAGCGCATCCAGACCGACCGCATGCGCCATCTGATGCGCGCGCCCGGGATAGGTGGACAGGATCACCGCCACCTTGCGCGCGCCCGCAGGCGTCACTGCCAGCCTCGCCCAAGCCGCCACCCGGTCCACGACTGCGGCAATCCGCCCCGCATCGGCGCGATGCTGAAACCTAGAAAACTGCAATTGCGGGTCACGTTTGCCTGGTGATTTGAAACTGACCACCCCGGCATTCAGCCGCCCGTCGACCTCGGGCAGAACCACATGCATCGCCATGTCGGCAGGCGACAGGCCGCGCTCTGCCGCCGCCCAGTCGCGACGGCGCGCATTCGACAACGCCACCTGAAAGACCGGCGCGGCGCAGCCATCAAACGGCGTCGCGCCATCCTCGGCCTTGGCCGAAAAGGCCGTCGCATTGACCACCGCCACCGGGGGCCGTGCCGCCAGATGCGCCCGCAACCACGCCGCCACACCCGGCGCCTTCAATGACGGCGCAAAGGCCCCAAAGGCGGCAAAGCCGGCACTGCGAAACGCCGCGATCAGCGCATCCACCGGCCCGGTATCGGCAGCCGTCAGGTAGGCGCGGTAGAATGTGATCAGAACCTCGGGGCGATCCACCTCGGGCAGGTTGGCCATGACGCCCCGGTCTGGGTCATAGAACCCCATCGACGGGACGGTCTTTTCACCGATCACAGGGGCTGCATAGATCCCCGCCGCCAGCGCCAGTTGCGCAAGGGCCGCCTGCGCCGCGACCGCCCCCCCGGCATCGCACAGCGCCTGCAACCGCCGCAGGGTCGAGACCGGCAGCGTCGAAAGCTGATCCAGTCGCGCATCCTCGCGCCCGTCTGCCGGCAGGACCGCAAGAGCCATGCCACGCCGCCGCGCGATGTCTTGCAAGGTCGCAAGGCCATACGCCCAATAGGCCTCGCCCCCGATCAGGCGCACCAGCACGGCCTTGGCACCGCAAAGCGTCTTTTCGGCATAGGTATCGACCGACACCGGATGCTTCAGCGCCACCAGATTGCACAGACGCAGACTGGGCAGTGACCCCGCCGCGCGATGCCAGCCTGCGGCGAACGCGCCAAGGTCACTGTCGGAAAACGACAGCACCACCAGATCGGCGGGGTCCTGCCCCGGATCGAACGGGGTCTCGGTCTCCTCCAGCCCATGGTGTTCGCGAAAGACGACATGCATCGGCGTTCAGGCCCCCAAAGCCGCCCGGATCGCCGGAATATCCAGATCGGCTGCTTCGGCGATCACCACCAGTTGCGACAGGCGCGGACTTGCCCCCCATGGCCGGTCATATTGGTGGCGCACGCGCGCGCCCACAGCCTGCACCAGCAGGCGCATCGGCTTGCCCAAGACTGCCACATGACCTTTGACCCGCAAAACTTTGTGATCACGCGATAGTCCGGCAACGGCGGCGGCAAGAACCTCGGGGTCGCTGATCTCTCCCAACACGATCACGGTCGAGGCGAAATCGTCATGCTCATGATCATCCTCGCCATCATGGTGCGAGGGGCGGGCGGCGATATCATCCTCGGCCGCCGCATTCAGTCCCAAAATGATGCGCGGATCAATCACCCCGTCGCGCATCGACAGGATCGGCATCACGCGCGGCATTTCCGCCGTCACCACGGCCCGGGCGGTGGCAACGCCCGCCTCACCCGCCAGATCCGCCTTGGACAGCAGCACAAGATCCGCGCACGCCAGCTGATCCTCGAAAACCTCCGACAAGGGCGTCTCGTGTTCGACATTCGGATCCCGCGCCCGCTGGGCTGCAATCGCGTCCTCATCGGGGGCAAAGCGTCCCGCAGCCACCGCCTCGGCATCAGCCAGCGTAATCACGCCGTCAACGGTGATGCGCGAGCGGATCGCGGGCCAGTCGAACGCCTTGAGCAAGGGTTTGGGCAGCGCCAGCCCCGACGTCTCGATCAGGATGTGGTCGGGCCGCACTTGCCGTGCCATCAGCGCCTCGATGGTCGGGATGAAATCCTCGGCCACGGTGCAGCAGATGCAGCCATTGGCCAGTTCGACGATGTTTTCCTCGGGGCAGTTTTCATCCGCGCAGGCCTTGAGGATATCACCATCGACCCCCAATGTGCCGAATTCATTGACCAGAACCGCCAGCCGCTTGCCTTGCGGGTTCTGCAACAGATGCCGGATCAGTGTGGTCTTTCCCGACCCCAGAAATCCGGTGATGACGGTGACGGGGATTTTGGCGAGGTCGGTCATGCGGATACCTTGTTGGCGTTGGGGGTAAGCAGAGCGGCAGGTGCCTCGAGCGGCGGGATGCGCGCTATGGATTGCTTGCGAAAGATTTCGGGCCGCTCGCGCCAGGGCACGATGCCGCCGTCGCTGGCCGCATAGCGCGCGGCGCCGTCAAGGATGTCCGCGGCATTCTCGGCCGTCAGCCGGCCATAGACATAGCCCCAAGCGCCGGGCTTGCTGAGTGCGACCGAACATCCTTGGGAACAGGCGGAAAGGCACTCGACAGGGACAATCGCCACGCCCTCGGGCGCATCCCGCGCCGACAAGGCGGCATGCAATGCGGCTCCGGGCGGCAAGTCCCCCTCCGGCACCGGCTGACCTGCCTTGCAGGTCATGCAGACATAAAGGGTGGCGCGCGACATGGCCCATCTCTCCTAGTGGCAAAAGGGGGGCCTGCGTCCAAAAGCGGGACAGGTACCATTCGGCACCTGCCCGTTCCGGTCGCGGATCACCCCGTCCGCCCGACAATCTTGTGGTGCTGGCAGGTCTCCCGGCTTGCGGAGCGGGTTTCCCCCCGGTCCCGGCCTTCCCGACGAGATGTCAGTGGCATGGGACCTCTCCGGTCACGGTCGCGGGGGCGGCTGCCGTTCGGTCCTGCGCACCCGATGGTCGCAAAGCCTCGTGCATTCCCTCTTCGCCTGTCTTACGACAGGAACCAGCATCGTGACTTCACTTGCGCGCGAAGCACGCCGACTGTCAAGGTTGAGGAACGCCACAATGCCCGCCGAAGCCGACATGCACCCCCAAAGTGATGCCCCCGAAGAGTCCCGCCACAAGGTCAAGATGGCCAAGAAAAAGGCCGCGCGCGACAAGATCATGGCCACCAAAGAGGGCGACCGGGGTCTGATCATCGTCCATACCGGGGCGGGCAAGGGCAAATCCTCGTCCGGGTTCGGCATGATCCTGCGCTGCATCGCGCATCAGATGCCCTGCGCGGTGGTGCAGTTCATCAAGGGTGCCTGGGATACCGGCGAGCGGCGGATGATCGAGGCGCATTTTTCCGGTCTGTGCCAGTTTCACGCGATGGGCGAAGGCTTTACCTGGGAAACCCAGGACCGCGCCCGCGACATCGCGATGGCCGAAAAGGGTTGGGAAAAGGCGAAAGAGCTGATCCGGGACCCTGCGATCCGCATGGTGCTGCTGGATGAGATCAACATCGCTTTGCGCTATGATTACCTGGACCTGGAGGCGGTTCTTGCGTTTCTGCGCGACGAAAAGCCGCCGCAGACGCATGTCGTCCTGACCGGGCGCAATGCCAAGGACGCGCTGATCGAGGCGGCGGATCTGGTGACCGAGATGACGCTGGTCAAGCATCCGTTTCGGTCGGGCATCAAGGCGCAGAAAGGCGTCGAGTTCTGATGCGCGGCTTTTGCGATGCGCAGGGGTGCCTCCGGCGGGGATATTCGTGCAAATGTGAACGCAACGGGCCTTTTTCGTGCCCGCGCTGATGATCCAGGGTGCGGGTTCCAATGTCGGCAAGTCGCTGATTGTGGCGGGCCTCTGTCGCGCCGCCTTGCGGCGTGGACTGTCGGTTGCGCCCTTCAAGCCACAAAACATGTCTAACAATGCCGCTGTGACCGTGGATGGTGGCGAGATCGGCCGCGCGCAGGCGCTGCAGGCGCGGGCTGCCGGATTGCAGCCGCATACCGACATGAACCCGGTGCTGCTGAAGCCGGAATCCGAGATCGGCGCGCAGGTCATCGTGCAGGGCAAGCGGGTTGCCAGCGTCAAGGCGCGTGACTATGCAGCGCTGAAGCCCGCGCTGATGGCCCCGGTGCTGGACAGCTTTCATCGTCTTTCCGCCGCACATGATCTGGTGATCGTCGAGGGCGCGGGAAGTCCGGCCGAGGTCAACCTGCGCGCGGGCGATATCGCCAACATGGGCTTTGCGCGCGCCGCCGACGTGCCGGTGGTGTTGGTGGGCGATATCGACAGGGGCGGGGTCATCGCGCAGATGGTGGGCACCAAGGCGGTGCTTGACGCTGCCGATGCTGAAATGATATATGGGTTTATTATCAACAAGTTCCGTGGCGATCCTCGGTTGTTTGACGACGGCTACCAACGGATCCGCACCCAGACCGGCTGGCGCGGTTTTGGTGTGTTGCCGTACTTTTCCGACGCCTGGCGTCTGCCTGCCGAAGATGCGCTGGACATCGCTGCCCCCCCCATGGCGGCCAATGGCAGCACCAGGATCGTCTGCCTGACGCTTAGCCGGATCGCCAATTTCGACGACCTCGATCCGTTGGCGCAAGACCCGGGCGTCGATCTCGTCATGCTCCGGCCGGGCCAGCCTATCCCCGGCGATGCGCGCCTGGTGATCATTCCGGGGTCAAAATCCACCCGCGCGGATCTGGCATATCTGCGCGCCCAAGGCTGGGACATCGATCTTTTGGCGCATCACCGGCGCGGCGGACATGTCTTGGGCATCTGCGGCGGCTATCAGATGCTGGGGGCCGAGGTTTCGGACCCCGACGGGATCGAGGGACCAGCCGGCACGACCCCCGGTCTTGGCATGCTGGACGTCTCTACCGTGATGACGCCCGACAAACACCTGACCCGTGTGACCGCGCAGCATGTCGCAAGCGGGCTGCACGTCGACGGCTATGAGATTCATATCGGCCAGACCAGCGGGCCCGACCGCGCGCGTCCGTTTGCCATGGTGGGCGCAGAGCCGGAGGGCGCGGTCTCTGCCGATGGTCGCGTCACGGGCAGCTATCTGCACGGGCTCTTTTCGGCGGATGCGTTTCGCCGCGCCTACCTTGGCAAACTCGGCACTGCGGCCAGCCCACAATCGTATGGCGAGACGGTCGAGACCACACTGGACGCCCTCGCCGATCATCTGGCGGCCCATCTTGACCTCGACGGTCTTTTTGCGCTCGCAAGGTAACCTACATCACAGCACCGATCTGCCACGGCACGAACTCTGCGCCGCCAAAGCCGAGCGCCTCGGAAAGGGTCTGCTCTCCCGAGGCCGTCGCGATGATCTTGTCAAGGATTTCAGCACCTTTCGCGTCGATGCTCACGCCTTCGCTGAGGATATCGCCGCAGTTGATGTCCATATCCTCGGCCATTTTGGCATACATTTCGGAATTGGTCGCCAGCTTGATGCACGGGCTCGGCTTGTAACCCGATACCGATCCGCGGCCCGTGGTAAAGACGATCATCGTCGCGCCCGAAGCGATCTGGCCTGTTACCGAGCAAGGGTCGTAGCCTGGACTGTCCATGTAGACAAATCCCCGCGTGGTGATCGGTTCGGCAAACTTGTAGACCTCGGTCAGGGGCGCTGTGCCGCCTTTGGCCACGGCACCAAGCGACTTTTCCAAGATGGTGGTCAGGCCGCCCTTCTTGTTGCCGGGGCTGGGGTTGTTGTCCATCTCGCCGCCGTTGCGGGCGGTGTAATCCTCCCACCAGCGGATGCGCTCCAACAGCTTTTCCCCCACTGCTGGTGTCACGGCACGGCGGGTCAACAGATGCTCGGCGCCGTAGATCTCAGGTGTCTCGGACAGGATCGTCGTACCCCCCATCCGCACCAGAAGGTCCGATGCAGCCCCCAGCGCGGGATTGGCCGTAATCCCGGAATATCCATCAGAACCGCCACATTGCAGTCCGATGATCAACTTGGAAACCGGCGCAGGGGTGCGGACCGCGCGGCCCGCAACCTCGGCCATCTCACGCAGGACTTTCAGTCCCGCCGCGATGGTGGCGCGCGTGCCGCCGGTGCCTTGGATCGTCATGTAGCGGAAATTGCCATCGGGACGCAGCCTGCCTTGCCCCACAAGATCGGGGACCTGCATGACCTCACAGCCCAGGCCGACCAGCAAGATACCGCCGAAATTGGCATTGCGCGCATAGCCCTTCAGCGTGCGCATCAAGGTGTCATAGCCCTCGTTCGTGCCCGACATCCCGCAACCCGTCGCATGCACGATGGGCACCACGCCATCAATGCCGGGCATCGACATGATCAAAGGGTCTTTTTCGGCCGCCTCGGCGATAAAGCGGGCCACCGAGCCCGAGCAGTTTACCGATGTCAGGATCCCCAGATAGTTCCGCGTGCCGACCGATCCGTCGGGCCGATGATAGCCCATGAAGCTGCGCGGCGCCAACGCAGGCATCGCCTCGGCCCCGTTGGCCATCGCGTAATCGGTGCTGTGCGGCCCCATCCCGAGGTTGTGGCTGTGCACATGCGCGCCAGCCGCGATATCGGTCGTGGCCTGGCCGATGATCTGGCCGTAGCGGATGACCTTTTGGCCCGCCGCGATCGCTTCGGTCGCGATCTTGTGGCCACGCGGTACGGCCCCGGTGGTGGGATGCGGCAGACCCTCCGGCTGTGCCCCCCGCACCAGATCCGACAATGCGATGGCCACGTTGTCGGTGCTATGCAGCTGGATTACTCTGTCCGTCATCGGCCTCTCCCACCCCCGCGAATTCTTGACAGCGAGGGCATGTAGTCTAACATGATAGCATGTTACAGCCACCACCCAGCCAATCACAAGAGCCTGCACGACTGACACCGCTTGACCGGTTTCAGGGCTCGCTCGGCAACCGGGTCTATCTGACCTTGCGCGAGTCGATCCTGTCGCTGGCATATCGCCCCGGAGAGATCCTTCGCAAGCCCGAGATTTGCGCGGCCCTTGACGTCTCGCGCAGCCCGGTGGCCGATGCCGTTGCACGGCTTGCGGGTGAGGGGCTGGTCGATGTCGTCCCGCAAGCCGGCACCTATGTCGCGCGGTTCTCGATGGAGGAAATTCGTGAAGGCGCGTTCTTGCGTGAGGCGATCGAAGTGGCGGCCATCGAACGCGTGGCGGGCGTCATAACGGAGGATCAACTGACCCTGCTGCGTCGTAACGTGGCGATGCAGGGCGTGCTGGTTCAGGAGGGCGACGTGTCGGGATTTTACCAGCTCGACGCGCAGATGCACGAATTGATTCTGGGCTTTACCGGGTTTCGCAGGCTTTCGACCTTTACCGACAGTGCCTGGGTGCATGTGAACCGCGCGCGCAGACTGGTGCTGCCGCTGCCGGGGCGGGCGATCGAGACGCTGGCCGAACACCACCAGATCCTTGCAGCCCTTGAGGCCCGCGACCCCAGCGCCGCGCGCCATGCCGTGCATCTGCATCTGGGCCAGCTGGTGCGCCTATTGGAACCGCTGGAGCGGCAGCGGCCCGAACTTTTTGCCTGACCCGAACCCATCGAGGGACCCCTGATGACTCTGACGAACCGGCCGCGCTATGCAACAAGGCTCAACGCTTTCAAAGGCGATGACGGCACCAAGGGCATGATTGCGCGGGCCGGCAGCGTAGGGGGGCTGGATGCGGCCGACCTCAACTATCCCGACCACTTGCAGGGCGAAACCGAATCCGGCCTGACCCGGGTGCTGGCCGATCACGGCATGGTCCTGAACGGGCTGGCGATGCGGTACTACAGCCTGCCTCAGTTCCGGCTTGGAGCATTTACCCATCCGGATGCCGCCATACGCCGTGCGGCGATTGATCTGACCCGGCGCGGCATTGATGCCTGTGCTGCGATGGGCGGCAGCCAGATCACGCTGTGGATGGGGCAGGACGGCTTTGACTACAGTTGTCAGGCCGATTATGCGCGGTTGTGGGATGACACCGTCGCAGCCCTTGCCGAGGTGGCCGCACATGACCGCGCCATCGCGATCTCGGTCGAATACAAGCCGAACGAGCCGCGCGCCCATGCGTTGGTGCCGGATATGGCGACGACGCTGCTGCTTTTGGATGAGGTTCGCGCCGCAAATACTGGCGTGACAATGGATTTCGCCCATATGCTCTTTGCCGGTGAAATGCCTGCGAAATCCGCCATGCTGGCGGCGCGCCGAAGCCGGATCCTCGGCGTCCACCTGAATGACAGCTATGGCAAGCGCGATGACGGGCTTATGGCAGGCGCGGTGCATCCGGTCCAGACGGTGGAGCTGTTCATCGCCCTCGACCGGATCGGCTATGACGGCGTGATCTATTTTGACACCTTTCCCGACCATGGCGGGCTTGATCCCGTGGCCGAGGCGCGCGCCAATCTTGCCCTGACCGAACGTCTGCGCGTGGTCGCAGCCGTCTTGCGCGACAGCCCCGATCTGGCCGAGGCGCAGGCACGCCAGGATGCGGCGGCGGCCTTGCGGGTCGTCGCAAAGGTGCTGTATGGCGCGTGACCTGCCACCCGTCTTGCTGGTCGCAGGTTCCCTGCATTTGGATGTGATGGTCGAGGCATCCCATATCCCGCGCGTTGATGAAACCGTGGCCGGCACCGCCGTGCGCTACGCCTTTGGCGGCAAGGGCGGCAACCAGGCCCTTGCCGCGGTCCGCATGGGGGCAAAGGTGGACATGGCCGGCATGGTCGGCACCGATGACTTTTCCCGCGATCTGCTGGCCGCACTCGACAAGGGCCGCGTCGGGCGCACGCAGGTCCTGCCGGTCGAGGGGCCTTCGGGGATGAGCGTCGCGCTAAGCCTGCCGGATGGCAGTTATGGCGCCGTCATCGTGTCTGGCGCCAACCTCAAGTTTCGACCCGAAAGAGTTGCTTTTCCAAAAGATTGCACCGCACTTCTCTTGCAAAACGAGATCCCGGAGGCGGTGAACCTCTATCTTGCCCGTCGTGCGGGATCGATGCGCATCAAGGTCATCGTGAACGCCGCCCCGATGCGGGCAATGCCGCCCGAGCTGATGCGCCTGGCGGATCTGCTGGTGGTCAATCGCGGCGAGGCGGCGGATCTCTTGGGCGTGTCCGAACAAGACCTTGATCCTGTGGCGGCGGCAGTGGCCTTGGGCAAACATGGACCCGGCTCCGTCGTTGTGACCCTCGGGGCGGAGGGCGTTGCCCAGTGGAGCGGCACATCGGCCACGCGGTCGTCGGGTTTTGCGGTGGCTGCGCGCGCAAGCCACGGTGCGGGCGACGCGTTTATCGGCGCACTTGCCGCCGAATGGGCGCGCGGGGCAACGTTCGAGGCCGCCGTCAGATTTGGTCAGGCCGCAGCCGCGCTGACGGTGGCGGCAACCCCTGATGCCAGGTTGCGGCTGAGCGAAGGCGAGGTTCGCGCCTGCCTCGCAAGCGAGGGTCAAAGACGATAGAACGCCGCCGCCGTGCCGCCAAAGATGCGCGCCTTGGCCGATGAGTCCAGCCCGTCGGTCAACGCAAGCGCCGCGCCGCGCCAGTCGGCATATTCCCCCCGCAAGCGGCAGACCGGCCAGTCAGATCCCCACATCACCCGCTCGGGACCAAAGACCTCCAGAACATGGGCCGCATAAGGCGCAAGATCGTCGACGCTCCAGTCCGGCTCTGCCTCGGTGATCAGGGCGGAGAACTTGCAGAACGCGGCAGTATCGCGCGCAATCCGCGCGATGCCGTCGGCCCAGGAATGAAAGCCGGAGGGGTCACGGATCTGCGGCTTCATGCAGTGATCGACGACCATCCGCAAGTCGGGGTAGCGCGACACAAGCCCGTAAAAATTGCCCAGATGCCAGGGAAATCCAAGCGCATCAAAGGTCAGATCCAGGTCGATCAGCGCCTGATACGCCCATTGCACGTCATCGCGCAGCATCCAGTTGTCGTCCGCGATGTCCTGGATCATCGGGCGCACGCCCTTGAATTTCGGATGTCTGGCCAGCCGCGTCAGATCACCCAGATGGGCCGGGTTCTCGAAATCGACCCAGCCGACCACGCCCAGCACCCAAGGCGTCGCATCGGCAATGCCCAGCATGTATTCTGTTTCCGCAAGGCTCGGCGCTGCCTGCACCAGCACGGTTCCATTGATGCCGTGTGCGGCAAGTACGGGTGCCAGATGCGACGTGTCATAGAGCCGTGTCAGGATCGGATCGTCTTGCGCCATCCAGCCGTAATCCCCCCGCAAGGGTTGCCAGAAATGCTGATGGGCGTCGATCTGCATGTTGGGCCTTTCAAAATAGAGCCGGGGCGCTGCCCCGGGCCCCGGGATACTGGAGAACAGAAAAAGATCAGGGGCAGGCGGGATCGACCAGTCCTTTGGCTTTGAGATCGTGCCAGAGTGCCTCGGGGACCGGCGTTGTCGCGGCGGTCAGGTTGGAGGCCATCTCGCTTGCGGCCTGCCCGCCCGGAATGACCGAGACCACCGCCCCGTGGCGCAACGGAAACTGCAATGCCGCATCCACCAGCCGGACGCCATGCGCGCTGCAGACCGCCTGCAACGCGCCCGCGCGATCCAGCACCCATTGCGGGGCGAGGTCATAGTTGTAATGCGCGCCCGGTCGCGGACCGGTCGCCAGCACGCCCGAGTTGTACGGCCCCCCGATCACCACGCCCACACCGCGCGCGCGTGCCGGTTCCATGAAACCCGCGAGCGATGCCTGCTCCAGGAGGGTATAGCGCCCGGCCAGCAAGAAGATGTCAAAATCTCCCCGGTCGAGCATCCAGCGGCATGGCTCCCATTCGTTGATCCCGGCGCCAAAAGCCGTGATCACGCCCTGGTCGCGCAAGTTGAGGAGAGCCTTGTAACCCCCCGCCATGAAACCCGAAAGGTGGAGATCCAGAACCTCCTGCGACCGGTGCGTGAAGATATCCAGGTCATGGGCATAAAGGATATCGACATGGTCGATCCCCAGACGTTCCAGCGAAAACTCAAGGCTGCGCATCACCCCGTCATAGCTGTAGTCATAGACCTCGTTGCGCGACGGCACGTCGAACCACTTGCCAAAGCCGTCGCGCTGGTCCGGGGTCGTGGCACGCAACAGCCGCCCGATCTTGGTCGAGATCACATAGTCCCCACGCGCCTTGCCGCGCAGGAAATGGTTGATCCGGGTTTCCGACAGGCCAAGCCCATACAAGGGCGCGGTGTCAAAATAGCGCACGCCCGCATCCCAGGCGCGCTGCAAGGTGGCGTGTGCGTCGTCTTCTGTGATGGCGCGAAACAGGTTGCCCAAGGGGGCGGCACCGAACCCCAGGGTGGTAAAGTCGATGCCGCCGTTCTTCAGCCGATCCCAATGACGACGTGCAAGCATGTCCATCCCTCGCGTTTGACTGACATGCTAGTATGAACGCCCTTTCCGGCCAATCCCATATCCGCTAGCCTTTGGGCATCGGACGGGGTGAGGGAGGCGGAAGTTGTCACGATTTCAGCGCGTGTTTGGGGCCGGAAAGCCTGTCATCGCGATGGTGCATCTCGGGGCGATGCCCGGCACGCCGCTTTTTGATGCCGGACGAGGGGTTGCGGGGATCGTCGCGGCAGCGGTGGCGGATCTCGCAGCGCTTCAGACGGCGGGCGTCGATGCGGTGATGTTCGGCAACGAGAACGACCGGCCGTACGAATTGCGGGTCGATGCTGCCACCACTGCGACCATGGCCGCCGTGATCGGGCGACTGCGCGACAAGATCACGGTGCCGTACGGCGTTAACGTTTTGTGGGATCCGATGGCGACAATGGCGCTGGCCGCTGCCACAGACGCCGGTTTCGTGCGCGAGATTTTCACCGGAACCTATGCCAGCGATATGGGCCTTTGGGCCCCCGATGCCGGAGCGGCGCGGCGCTATCAGGCGCGTCTTGGCATTGGCGATGTGGCCGTTCTGTACAACGTCTCGGCCGAGTTCGCCGGATCCCTGGACCCGCGGTCCTTGCCCGACCGCGCGCGATCAGCGGTTTTTTCATCCATCCCCGATGCCGTGCTTGTGTCTGGCGCCATCACCGGCGAGGCCGCCGCCATGTCGGATCTGGAGGCTGTCAAGCGCGTCCTGCCGGGCACCCCCGTTCTGGCCAATACCGGTGTCAAACATGACACCGTGGCCGACGTGCTGGCAGTGGCCGACGGCTGCATTGTCGGATCGGCGCTGAAATACGGCGGCGACACATGGGCTGCGGTGGACCCCGAACGGGTGCGTGATTTCATGCACCGGGTCAGAAAGATACGCCGATGACCATCCGTGACGATCTGATCACCCTGATGGGTATTCCGGGCCTGTCGGGGCATGAGGCGCGCGTCGCCGCCTGGCTCCGCGACCGCCTGACCGCGATGGGCATCCCCAGCCGCACGGATCGGCTGGGCAACCTCATCGCGACCTTGCCCGGCGATGCGACACTTCCCTCGGTCATGGTCTTTGCCCATATGGATCAGTTGGGTTTTGTCGTGCGCAAGATCGAGCCTGACGGCCTGATCCGCGTCGAGCGCCTTGGTGGTGTGTCCGAGCGCGCGATGGCCGCGCAAGCGGTTCTTCTGTGTCCGCCCGACCGCCCCGATGTGCCCGGCGTGATCATGAACAAGGCCCATCACGCCACCACGCCGGACGAGAAATACAAGGTCCTCACCACGCCCGAGATCCGCATCGACACCGGCCATGGTTCGCGCGCCGCTGTCGAGGCCGCCGGCATCCAGATCGGCACCCCTGTCATCTACCACCCGCGCGTCCTGCACCTTGCCGGCAACCGCCTCGCCGGAACCGCCATCGACGACCGCGCGGGCTGCGCCGTTCTCGTCGCCATGGCCGAGGCCCTGAAAACCCGGCTGCAAGGCCCGACCGTCCACCTCGTCTGGTCGGTGTTGGAAGAGTTCAACCTGCGCGGTGCCGTTGTCGCGGCGCAAACGCTTTGCCCCGACATCGCCATCCAGATCGACCTGATGCTGGCCACCGACACGCCCGATATGGCCGATCGCGGCGAGATGACGCTGGGCGGCGGTCCGGCGATGAGCCTTTATTCCTTTCACGGTCGCGGCACGCTGAACGGCGTCATCCCGCATCCTGCCCTCGTGCGCCTGATGGAGCAGACCGCCGCGCATCTGAAAATGCCGCTCCAACGCTCTGCCCATATCGGTGCGCTGACGGACCTGTCCTATGTCCAGACCGTGGGGCGGGGCGTTGCCGCCATCGACATGGGCTTTGCGATGCGCCACTCCCATTCCGCGCTTGAGGTCTGCGATACCGGCGATCTTGACGCCCTGGCCACACTCGTGCTGGCCGCGCTTTCGCGCATCGAGGCGACCCTGACGCTGGAGCGCGACTAGAATGACCTACACGCTGGGCATCGACATCGGCACCTTCGAATCCAAAGGTGTGCTCGTCGACACCGAGGGCCAGATCGTCGCCACCGCCACCGCACCGCACAAGATGATCGTGCCGCGCCCCGGCTGGGCCGAACATCGCGCGGACGCGGACTGGTGGAGCGATCTCGTGACGATCACCCGAGCGCTGCTGGCCCAGTCCGGCATCGACCCTGCCCGGATTGCCTGTATCGCCACCTCTGCCATCGGGCCTTGCATGTTGCCGGTCGACGACCACGGCACCCCTCTGATGAACGGCGTCCTTTACGGCGTCGATACCCGCGCCTCGGCCCAGATCGAGGTCCTTGACGCCCGCATCGGCAAGGACAGGATCCTCGCGACCTGTGGCAATGCGCTGACCGCGCAATCGGTCGGCCCGAAAATCCTGTGGCTGAAGGAAACCCATCCCGACCTGTACGCGAGGACCGCTAAAATCCTGACCTCCACCAGCTATCTTACGTGGAAACTGACAGGCGAATACGTCATCGACCACTACACCGCTGCCAATTTCTCGCCCCTCTACGACGTGAACCGCCTTGCCTGGACGACCGACCTCGCCGCCGACATCATCCCCGCAGGCCACCTGCCGCGCCTGATGTGGTCAACCGAGATCGCCGGCCATGTGACGGAAAAGGCCGCCGCCGAGACCGGCCTTGCGGCGGGCACCCCCGTCACCTGCGGCACCATCGATGCGGCGGCCGAGGCGGTCTCTGTCGGCGTGCAAGCTCCGGGTGAGATGATGATGATGTACGGCTCCACCATCTTTATCATCCAGGTCACCGGTCGCCCCGTCCGCGATCCGCGCCTCTGGTATGCGCCCTGGCTATTCCCCGGCGTACATGCCTCGATGGCGGGCCTTGCGACATCGGGCACGCTGACCCACTGGTTCCGCGACCAGCTCGCCCGCGACGCTGATTTCGCGACCTTGACGGCCGAGGCGGAGGCGTCGCCCAAGGGTGCCAAGGGGCTCATCTGCCTGCCCTATTTCTCGGGCGAGCGCACGCCGATCCACGACCCGAAAGCGCGTGGCGCGTTCTTCGGACTCGACCTCACACACACCCGCGGCGACCTCTTTCGCGCCGCAATTGAGGGGGTCGCGATGGGCACCGCCCATGTGATAGAGACATATCGCGAGGTGGGGGCGACCCCGACAAAGGTGCTGGCGGTGGGTGGCGGCACCAAAAACGGCGTCTGGATGCAGGCGACCTCCGACATGGGGCAGATTGCGCAGCTCGTCTGCGAGCATACCTTAGGCGCGAGCTATGGCGACGCGTTCCTTGCGGCCTGTGCGGTCGGGCTGGCAGTGCAGGACGACATCGGCCAGTGGAACCCGGTGGTGCGGGTGGTGCGGCCCGAAGTGGTAGAGGCCTATCAGCGCCAGTATCCCCTGTGGAAAGGGCTCTACGAGGCGACGAAGGAGATTGCCTGGGGGTTGGGGCAGGGGTGAGGGAGCCAACCTTTTTGGGTCCCGGTACGACGCTCGTCACGATCTTTCCGAAATCTACTGGAGGAACGCGCCAAGACTGATCCCTTTCTTCCTCTACGTGGGGAGGGTTAGGGAGGGGGCGTCGCGACCGGAAGCAAGAAAGGCCCCCCACCCCCGGCTCCTCCCCACGAGGCGGAGGGGAGGCCCCACGCCTATTCGACTTCCTCTCCCTTTCGTCCGGAATCAAGGCGCTGCACGCACCGCCGGGCAGCGCCTGACCGCCCCCTCGGGCAGGCGCTGTTGCAGCGACACTGCCTAGCACTTCGGTGGGAGAGGTTGAGGGATAAAGCGCCCAGAACGGGCGGAGCAGCGCCCACCCGGCGGTCAGGCGTTGCCCTGTATTGGGGGGAGTGTAAGGCGGGTTCGAGCCCTTAGCGGTCATTCATTCGTACAGCGACCGACAGCTGTGGGCCAAGAGGAGACATTCAGCCACATGCGCCGAAGCCACGATCAAACCCGCTCCGTCTTTATTGCCTGGAATACCCGTTCTCCTGTCCAGGTCGACACTCTCACATCGTCCTGTTCAAGCAAATTAGGTCAGGTCACTTGACACTCTCGATTGTTGAAACTTCGCGCGAAAATGACTACTATTGGGTCCATCGCATCGAACTGGAGGGATGATCATGCTGGACTCAAAGCCGCTTTTTGTTGTTGATCGCCGCAAGTTCCTGGCTGCCGCCGCTGGCTTCATCGCCGCCGGCCTAGTGCCGAAAAGCGTCTTGGCGCTGGCGGGCCCCTACAGTTTCAAGCAGGGCGCCGTCGATGTGACTGTGGTGAGCGACGGTCATCTCGTTCTGCCGACCAGCGTTTTCGCGCCCAATGCACCGCCAGAAGCGGTGAAAGCCCTGTTCACCGCGGCCGGTGTCACCGGCAACGAGGTGCAGGCGCCAACCAACGTGACCCTCATCAAGTCTGGCGCCGACCTCATCCTGTTCGATAACGGTTCTGGCGCGGAGTTCCAGCCTACGGCCGGTAAGCTCATTGAAAATCTGAAGCTCGCCGGGATCGATCCGGCCACGATCACCAAGGCTGTCTTCACCCATGCCCATCCCGACCACATCTGGGCCACCGTGGGTGCCAGCGGGGCGCTGAATTTCCCGAACGCCGCGTATTATTGCGCCGCCGCCGAATGGGATTTCTGGATGGGCAAGGACATTCTCACCCAGATGCCTGAAGAGATGCACCCCTTCGTGCTCGGCGCCCAGAAGCATCTCAATGGTGTAAAGGATCGTGTCACGATGGTGAAGCCGGGAGATGATATTGTTTCCGGCATCCGCGTGCTCGACACCTCCGGGCACACACCGGGGCATGTTTCCTTCGAGGTGGCGGGCGATGACGGGCTCATCATCGTTGGCGATGCGATCGGCTTGCCCTACATGTACTTCCCCCACCCGGAGTGGCACTTGGCTTTCGACGCGATCCACGATGTCGCCATAGCCAACCGCAAGAAGTTGCTTGACCGCGCCGCCACCGATAAGACGAAGCTCCTCGGTTTCCATTGGCCCTATCCAGGTGTCGGCTACGCCGAGAGGAAGGATAGCGCCTATCAATACGCGGCGGCGATGTAACGCGTCACCCGAAGCGTTAGCTTGGGGCAGTAACGCCGCCATCGACGTTGTGTCATGGCAGATGTGCACCGTCGGCGCGCGGCAGCATCGGTTTCAGCCGGGTTCTTTCATTTGGAGGATGAGGGTTCCCTAGCAAACGACGTCGGTTCTGGATCAAGAGCGGTAATCTGACCAGTTTGGCCGGATGACAGCTTTGTCCGCACAATTGACATTGGCATCAGTTGACCCACGCCCCAATTTTTCACTATGGCAACCGCCAAATTCTGCGCCCCTCACAACTCCCCCAATTCCACCACGCCCTTGCGCAAGATGAAACACCCATACGGCCCGCTATCCCCAGTCCGCACCACCGCGAACGACCGCTTCGCCGCTGCGTAGAACGAAAACCGCTCCAGCGCCCGCATCTTCACGCGGCGCCCCTCCGCCGCATCCAGCACCGCTTGTATTCGCGCGAACACCGGCACCACGCCGTCGGGATCGTCCACCACCTGCATCCGCATCACCGGCGCCTCGACAAACGTATCCAGCGGCATCAGCGTCAGGATCGCGCGCGTCGCCGTGGGGATGTCGCAGCCGCTCAAGTCCACCAGCCGCCCATAGGTCGTCTCGGCGGCAATCGTTGCGGCGGGGTGGTTCACGTCGCAGATCACCAGATCATCGCCGTGCCCCATCAGCATCAGCACATGCACGATCTCTGCCGACAGCCGCCGGTCGATCCCTTTGAGCATTTCAGCAGTCATCCCCGCGCAGGCGGGGACCCATTTGCGGCCCGGACGATTGGCCCCCGTTTTAACGGGCATGAAAGGTGCAGGTCACTTCACCGCTCCCGCCGCCATCCCCTTGATGATGAACCGCTCCAGAAAAATCCCGACGATCACCAACGGCAGGATCGCGGCGAAACTCAACGCCGCCATGGACCACCAGCTGATCCCCTGACTTCCGGTCTGGCTCGCCACCATCACCGGCAGGGTCGCCGCATGGGTCGAGGTCAACAGGGCCGCAAAGAAATACTCGTTCCACGTCAAGACCAGCGACAGAATGAACGCCGCCACCATGCCGGGCAAAGCGATCGGCAGGATGATCGTAAAGAACGCCCCCCAGACGCCCAGCCCGTCCACCATCGCGGCCTCTTCCAGTTCCGTGGGGATCGACCCGAACTGATCCTTCATGATCCAGATCACGATCGGCAGCACCGACAGGGTATAGACGAGGATCAGCCCAATCCGCGAGTCCAGAAGGTCCACCTCGCGGTACAGAACCAGAAACGGCAGCGCCAGCACCACCGGCGGCAGGATCAACTGGCTGAGGAAAAAGAACGAGATGTCGGGGTTTCTCATATGCCCGAATTTATAACTGAACCGGCTCAGCCCATAAGCGGCCAGCGACCCAAGCATCACCGCCAGCAAGGACGAGGTCACAGATGCAATCGCCGAATTCGTGAACCGCTTGAAGAATTCCAGCCGCACGGTCGATTCCGCACCGATCGTATCGGGCGACAGACCCAGCGACTTCCACCCCAGCCAGGCGGGTTTGAAGTCAACCCAAGGGATCATGTTCCCCTTCATCACGTCGGGCGCCATCTTGAAGCTGGTGGTGATGGTCCAATAGATCGGGAACAGACAGATGACGGCCCACAGGATCAAGGTCCCGTAGATCAGCGCCCGATTGGCATACCATTTGACCCGTGCCCCGCGATCGACCTCTGCATCGTGAAAGATCTGCGTGTCGGTCACCATCAGGTCAGGTCCTTGGCCGCGTGAAACGGTCGGCAAACTTCATCAAGATCGTCATGAAGATCACGATGATCACGAGGTAGACCATCGCCAGCATGGTCCCGTAGCCGACGTTCGAGCGATCACGATACTCCCGGAAGATGAAGCTGGTGACGGTGTCCGTGGCGCCACCCGGACCGCCGCTGGTGACCGTGATGATGATATCCGCGAGCTTGAGCTTGAAGATGATGCGGATCAGGATGGCCGTGATCGAGACCGGCAGCATCAGGGGGAACGTCACTTCCCAGAACGATTTCCAGCCCGTGGCGCCATCGACCTTTGACGCCTCGGTCAGCTCTTTCGGGATCGCCTGCAGGCCTGCGAGCAGCATGATCATCATGAAGGGGATGAAGGTCCAGGCATCCATGATCATGATCGTCAGGCGCGCCACCTCGGGCGTGCCAAAGAACGATGGGTTCTCCCACCCCAAGAACCGCGCGAGGCGCGCCATCGGGCCGAACCGCCCCTCCAGCATCGACTTGCCGATCATCCAGCTGACGGCCACGGGCGACAGCATCAAGGGCATCAGAAACGCCACGCGAAAGAATTTTCGCGCCCGGATCTGGCTGTTCAGCAGCAGCGCCAGCCCGAACGCAATTGCGTATTCGACAAGAATGGCAAGGGTATACCAGACCATGTTGGTCAGTGAATTCCAGTAGAACGGATCGCTCCACATCTGGCGCAGATTGTCGACCCCGTTGAAGGCCCTGCCATCAGGTGCGGACAGGTTCCAGCTGGAAAAGGCGATGATCAACCCAAAGATCAGCGGAAAGACAACCAGCGAGATCACGAACAACGCGGCAGGCAGAACGAAAAGCACGCGCTTGCCCTGTTCGCCCTTCACGATCACCTGGCCCCAGCAAAGGCAGATCGCCCACAGAACATAAGCGTAAAGGACCGCCCGCCAGTTGGTAAAGCCAACCTCGGTCAGGCCCGCCGTGTGCAAGCCTTGCAGCAGTGCTAAAGCCGCCAGAATCGCGGCCGACCCCCAAATGATGGCCATTCCAAACCGCTTCCGGCCGGGCGTAATGTCGTCACGCGTCACGACATGCAGGAGATCACCGCTGCTCATGACGGACATGCTAGCTGGGGGATGCAGGGCTGGGAAGGGGTATTTAGCGCACGCTTTGAGGCGAAGTTGCCACGCCATCTCCAGGTGCATTGGTTGCGGTGCATCGCATCGCTGCGTTCGCAACGTGCGGCCGACGGTCGGTATGCTGCGAATCTCCCTCTTCACACCAAAGACCGTAAAACTATGAAATTCAACATGGATGGTCTTGTCGTCTATTGTCCCGATCGCCGCGAAAATACAAATTGTTAATTAGGTCTTACAGATAAATGGTAATCCATCAACGACACCTTGACGCAAGGGCAGCCACGATGACGCAAGATCTGTCCGCGGGTCGTCCCGGGCTAAGACAAGGTCGCACGGCTCGACCGCTTGACCCACCATGTGAACATTCTTGAGATGAACGGCGAAAGTTACCGCCTCGGCCGGAGCAAGGCTCGCCAGAACAAAGCGTAACCATCCTTCACATCGTCACAGTTTGGCCCTCACGGGTCAAAGCAGCCGGGCAACCGCCAGCGCCATGACAAGCGCGGCAGCCCGGCTGCTGGCGCACGGCTAAGCGCCAATCATGTCAACCCCAAAGTGGCAACATTTTGCGCTGCCCTTTGGCCCACGTTTGCTTTGCCGTTGACACAATAACGGGGCATCCGTCCCAGCATCGTGCCCAAGGTCAACGAAATGGCGATGATGCGCCTTTTGGCGCGCGAGGATGCAGGGCTTGCAGTTTTTTCACTGATCGCCACCAAGGACGAGCTTGAACATGGCGTCCTGATCGAAGCTGACCGCCTGCAGGGAGTATCCAACACCTTTTACGCCGTCACGCTCGACCGCCGCTATCCCAATCCAATGCTCGAAGGGCTGATCAACCCTGCTTCACCGGATTGACCGATGCACGGTGTCTGGAATGTGGTCTGATGGTCTGATGTGACACTGCTGAGGCGGGACGGGCAAATTGGTAGGCAGGCAGTCGCGTGCGCTGCAATCGGGATTTGGCGATGCAGGCGACCGGCGCGGTGCGGCGGTGCGACACATTTCTTTTTGGGCGTGCCTTGACCCGGAAGCGGTCGACAGGCTCTTTGGCGTCTGATCGGGCCACAAAGGACCAATCGGCAGGACCCGCTTTGCTGGCCTTGCCGCTGTAGCTGTTGGTGCTCATCCTTGTCTGGCTGATCGGCCATGCGATCTGCCCCGATGGCCCGAAGTTGAACCGCTTTCTGATGCCGCTGGCGGGTTGGGTCATGGGTGACGTGGCGCACGGCCGAGAGTTCCCCGTCGTGTTCAACAGCCGCCTGCCACGCGTCGCAGCGGCCTTTGTGGCGCGCAGGAGCGAGCCGAGGATGCGGCCTGTGGTCCGGTCCGGTCGGCGTGAGGCGCGGCTTGTCGCGGCGCGGCCTGCGGGCTAGGTCCGACGTAGGCAAAACAGGAGCAGCATCGTGAAGCGTTGGGGCAGCCTTGTGATCGGTGTGCTGGCGCTGGCGATCGTCGCGCTGTCGGTTTTCATGCTGGAGCGGGGGCGGGCGGGGCTGGCAATCACCGATATGATGCTGGGGACAACACCTGCAACGCTGTATCAACAACTGGCGTCGGCAGGGCCGCTGGTAGTGGTCGCGCATGGTTTTGCCGGATCACGGCAGTTGATGCTGGCTTATTCCCTGACGCTGGCGCAGTCGGGGTATTCGGTTCTGGCATTCGATTTCGAAGGGCATGGCCGCAATCCGGTGCCAATGTCGGGGGATGTGGACGCAATAGAAGGCACCACGCAGCGGCTGGTGGATGAGACATTGCGGGTGCTGGCAGCAGGGCGGGCCTTGCCGGAAACGGCGCCAGGGGTTGCACTGCTGGGGCATTCGATGGCGACGGACATCATCGCGCGGGCGGCAATTGCCGATGGTACGGTGGATGCGGTGGTCGGCATCTCGATGTTCTCAAAGGCGGTGACGGCAGAGCAGCCTGCGCGGCTTCTGGTGATCTCTGGCCAGTGCGAGGGGATGTTGCGGGCGGCGGCGCTGACGATGGCGCGGCTGGTCGATCCTGCAGCGGTCGAGGGGGCAACGGTGACCGCCGGGGATGTGACGCGCCGCGTGGTCGTGGCACCCGGCGTCGAACATGTGGGCGTGCTCTACAGCGGGACTGGCCTGCGCGAGGCGCGCGATTGGCTGGACGCAACTTTTGGGCGGGAAAGCACGGGGCCGGTGGTGAAGCCGGGGCTGTGGATACTCTTGCTGCTGGCGGGGATTGTGGTGCTGTTCCGGCCTTTGGCGGGGTTGTTGCCGGTGGGGGTGCCACAAAGGCACACGCCACAAGTCTCGGTGCGGCGGTTCTGGGCCGCCGTGCTGCTGCCTGCTGTGGTGGTGCCTTTGGTGGCCGTGTTTGTCTATCGGCCGTTTCTGCCGGTGCTGGTGGCGGATTACCTGATGATCCATCTGGCGCTGTATGGCGCGGCACAACTGGCGATCCTGCGGGTCTGGCCGTTGCCACGGGTGGTCTGGGTCGCAGCGTTGGCGCTGGTGGTCTGGGGGCTGGCAGTGTTCGGCCTCGCCATCGACCGGTACGCGGCGTCGTTCGTGCCGACGGTGCAGCGGTTGGCGGTCATTGCGGCGCTTATGGTGGGGACGGTCCCGTTCATGCTGGCAGATTGCATGGTGGCGGTCGGCGGCTGGCGGCGCTTGGTGGCGCGGCTGATGTTTCTGGCGTCGCTGGCAGCGGCGGCGTTCATGGACCTGGAGCGGCTGCTGTTCGTGCTGATCATCCTGCCGGTAATCGGTCTGTTCTTTCTTATCCTGGGGCCGCTGGGCCGCTGGGTGGCGCGCCAAAGTGGTGCCGGGGCAGCGGGGCTGGGGCTGGGGATTATCCTTGCCTGGGCACTTGGGGTAAGTTTCCCTCTTTTTGTCGCAGGTTAAGGCTTTGCGCGGACATGCGATCTGCCGCGCCGCTTTCGGGCGGGCATCCCTGCAAACGTTTCATATCGTGGTGCTATCGGCAGGCTGACAGGTTCTGCCTTTGCCGCGCCAGGCCAGCGACTGCTGGTTCAGCGCGCTCAGGTCCGCCTTGCCGGCAATGATCTGGTCGCAAAGCTGCACAGCCTGCATTGCCTGGCTTTCGCCAAGATGCTGATAGGCCGGGCGCGCGATGTGGTCGTACCAGACTCCGCCGCAGATCGTATCAAGCACGATCCGCTGAAAGCAGTGATCGTTCCGAACCGGCCAGTGACGTTTGCTGGTTTGCGCGAGTGCGGGCATGACCGTGCGGGTCTGATGCAGATACTGCTCGACACGTGCGAGGTGGGTCGTCTGCGGAAAGTCGAAACTGCGCTGCATCTTGTCTTCCGGTGGTGGGCGGGCTTGGGCCGATCAGGTATTCCTTGCAGAACCAGCTCCGCTTCGAGCCGCTTGCCATCGATCCCAAAGACAGAACACGAACTTAGGACCGTACTCGAGATATGGCCTCATGGCTGAGAAATCCAACTTCCATTCCCGCAGGCATTCCACGGTGACCAAGCTGCCTGATGCCAGTCCGGCGCGGATCAAGGCCGATGTCTCACGCAGCGTAAAGAGCCCCAGCGGTACTGGGAGCTTGACTTGTGGGGCGGCAAAGACACCTCCAAGCATATGAAAAGCCAGATCCTTGACCCCTCGACACTTGGCGAAATCATCGAGATGGCGCTCAGCGATCATGCCAGCTTCGATCAAATACGCGAGCTGCACGGGCTCGGTCCGGACGAGGTAAAGGCACTGATGCTGCAAAATCTGAAATCCGGCAGCTACCGCGCGTGGCGAAGACGTGTTCGGCAGTTTGCCGACCGGCGCGAGGTTTACAAATGACGTCTGACCCCCATCCCTGGGCTTGCGATTTGTCGCAGTTGTATGCCGAGGTCTGGGCACGCCTGACGCGTGGTGTTCACGACCGGCATGCCCCGGCCCGGCACCCGACACTTGCCACTGTCACTCCGGAAGGCAGGCCGAAGGCCCGAACGGTCGTCCTGCGTGCGGCCGACAAATCGGCCGGCACGCTGGATATTCATACTGATCTGCGGTCGGCCAAGGTCGGGGATTTGCGCGCCACACCTTTTGCAGCACTTCATGTCTGGGACACCTCGGCCCATCTGCAATTGCGGCTGGAAGCCCGGGTCACAATTCTGATCGGTAAGGAAGTGGCCACGATCTGGGCGGCAGTACCCGCAACATCGCGACTTTCTTACGGCAGCACCCCGGCGCCGGGCCAGCCCATCGCACAGGCGCTCGATTACACGAAAATCCCTGACGCCGGGTCTTTTGTCGTCTTGCGGTTACAGATAACGGCAGTTGACGCCTTGCATCTTGGCCCAAACCATCGCCGCGCCCGGTTTGATCAAAAAAACGAGTGGGCTGGCGCATGGCTGGCGCCCTGACGTCCAAAACGCTTTCGTTGCCGTCTTTAACGGCTACTTCGCGGATCAAACCCTGGCGCTGCGCAGCGCGGCCATGCGGTTGAAAAAGCGCGTTTAGGCGTCTTCATCAAGTGCAGCTTCGTCGGTGCCGACCGACCCCAGCTTCAGCAGCTGCTGCGTCAACGGGGCCATGTAGCGCCGCTGACGCCTGCGCGCCTTTGCGCCAGACGCACGCCAGCTTTCCCTCTTGTCCTGAACGACGTCCTCGATATCGGCGGCAACTGATATTTTTTCTGCGTCGGCTGGTGAAGTTCGCTTTGTCACAGACGGGTTATAGATGCCCTCTGCCGGACGGCAAGGACGCAGCACGCGGCATCAGGTGGGGTGAACATTGTATTTCGCTGTGAAGACCGCCAAACTGACAGGCTGTTTTGCCACAGGTCTGTGCCACTGAAATGGGCGGGCGATCCACTATGTCTGGTTGGCAAGGAGGCGCTTTGATACATCATGAAACACAGCAACGAATTTGCACCTGACACGCTTGAGATCCATCACACGCCACTCAGCATGAATGACCGCGCTGCACTGCGTGTGGTAAAGACCATGCGGTTTTTCGCAGACAAGTTCTTCGCAAAACGCTATGGGCATCGCGCAGTTGTCCTTGAAACCGTCGCCGCAGTTCCGGGGATGGTTGGCGGCCTGCTACAGCACCTTCGCGCCATCCGGCACATTCGCGATGATCAGGGCTGGATCAAGGAACTGATCGAAGAGGCCGACAACGAGCGTATGCATTTGATGACATTCATCCAGATCGCGCAGCCGAGTCGGTTGGAGCGGACGCTGATCATGGTGGCGCAGGCCGTGTTCTATAACCTGTATTTCTTCTTGTACCTTCTCGCCCCTAAAACCGCACACCGGGTGGTCGGTTACCTCGAGGAAGAGGCGGTGATCAGCTATACCCACTACCTGGAAGAGATCGACTCCGGTCGGGTTGAAAACGTACCAGCACCGCAAATTGCGCTAAAATACTGGAACTTGCCCTCGACCGCGCGCCTGCGTGATGTGGTGATCGTCGTGCGTGCAGACGAAGCCCATCACCGCGACACCAACCATCACTTCGCCAATCAGATCGCCACAGGCACTCATTCCTGAACGGGGTGTGCAGAAGGCGCAAAAGTGGGGTTTGCCGATGCCTCTGGGCAAACCCGGTTGTCGCGGGCCCTGACTAGCGATTTTGGAGTGAATACAGCCATGCTTGATGTCGAAAAAATCCGTCGGGATTTTCCCATCCTGTCGCGGACGGTCAACGGAAAGCCATTGGTCTATCTGGACAACGGTGCTTCGGCCCAAAAGCCGCAGGTTGTCATTGATGCAATTTCGCACGCCTATTCGCAGGAATATGCCAACGTGCATCGCGGCTTGCATTACCTTTCCAATCTGGCGACCGACAATTACGAACGGGTGCGCGGCATCGTTGCGCGGTTTCTGGGTGCTGCCAGCGAGGATGAGATCGTTTTCAACTCGGGCGCCACCGAAGGCATCAATATGGTCGCCTATGGCTGGGCGATGCCCCGCATGCAGGCAGGCGATGAGATCATCCTCAGCATCATGGAACACCATGCCAACATCGTGCCTTGGCACTTCTTGCGTGAACGGCAGGGCGTCGTAATCAGGTGGGTGGAGGTGGACAGTACGGGCGCGTTGGATCCCGCGAGGGTACTGGAGGCGATCACACCGCGGACAAAGCTGATCGCGGTCACGCATTGCTCAAACGTTCTGGGCACCGTGGTTGATGTAGCGGCGATTTGCGCAGGTGCGCGGTCGCGTGGCGTGCCTGTCCTGATTGATGGCAGCCAAGCGGCGGTCCATATGCCGATCAACGTCCAAGAGATCGGCTGCGATTTCTACGTTGTGACGGGCCACAAGCTGTACGGTCCGTCGGGGTCAGGCGCGATCTATGTCCACGAGGACCGGATGGCCGAAATGCAGCCCTTCATCGGTGGTGGCGACATGATCCGCGAGGTCACGCGCGACACCGTTGTCTACAATGACGCGCCGATGAAATTCGAGGCGGGTACCCCCGGCATCGTGCAGTCCATCGGTCTGGGTGTGGCGCTGGAGTACATGACGGCGCTTGGGATGGCCAACATCGCCGCGCATGAGAACCGGCTGCGCGACTATGCCCGCACGCGTCTTGACGGTTTGAACCGGATCACGGTGCAAGGGACGACGCCTGACAAGGCCCCGATTTTTTCCTTTTCAATGCAGGGTGCCGCCCATGCGCATGACATATCGACCATCCTGGATAAAAAGGGCGTCGCGGTACGTGCAGGCCAGCACTGCGCCGGGCCATTGATGGCGCATTTGGGGCTTACCGCCACCTGTCGCGCGTCGTTCGGCGTTTACAACACGAGCGCCGAGGTTGACGTGATGATCGATGCACTGGAACTGGCGCATGATTTGTTCGCCTGACAATCGTCAAAGGGACGCGATCAATTTACCAAAACAGGCGCCGCGCCGAGAAAATTTCTGTCGTCGATCTGTTTCACAAGAAAGTCGGCGACATTCGCGCGCGAAATGATCCCGTTGCGCCATTCAGATGGTTCGCGAAGAACCTTGTAGCGCCCTGTACGCGGTCCATTCAACAGCACGCCAGGCCGTACGATCGTCCAATCAGGACCGCTGTCCTTGATCAGCTTTTCCTGCAGGCTTTTGTCGTCATAGGCGCGGCCAAAGACAATCTTGAACGGAATTCTTTGCAAGGCTGCGATGCTTGCGTGGCTATCGCCTGCTCCAAAGCCCGTGACGCAAATGAGGCGCAGAACGCCTTTGTCTTTCATGGCAGCAATCAGCACACGCGTCGCGTCCGAGAACAGGCGCACAGGCTTAATCAATTCACCCAAACCGACACCGAGCGTTACGACGACTGCATCAACCCCGACAAGTGCTGCTTCCACATCTTGTTGGTTCAGTGCGTCGCCCTGCACCTTTGCCAATTTCGTATCAAGCAGATTTTCCGATGAAGCAGATCGTGCCAAAGCGCGCACGTCATATCCTGCCGCAAGCGCTTGCCGGGTGGTTTCCAAACCAATGCCCTTACTGGCACCAACGATCAATATTCGCATGTCGACTTCCCCTGCCTTGGTTTGGAAAATGATCCTATTACTTTGAATTCCAATGGATCTGCATGACGAACCAGCCATCCTGGCCTTGTGGCAGTAATTTCAAGAGAATCGTTCGTTGAGCATCCTGATTGCCGATCTATGGTAGGCACCGACGACATTCATTCATGCTCACCATCGGAACGACGCCCCGCTCCGCGCATGAACGTTTTAGGGCGTTTCGCCGCTACTGTAAAAGTTGCCACAGTAATTGCCGCCGCTGCTATAAGGACTGAGTGTCCAAGGATGCTGGCCGCAAGGAACGTATAACTACCAATCGCGACGGAGAAACTTGCTGCCCACATTAACCCCAGCACTTGTAACACATAGTGACGGGCGCCAACATCAGTGATATGGCGAAGCGGGCTCACATTATGATTAAAGACGAAATTCCATACGTACACGACGAAAGTCTTTACGCTTATGATCATGGCATTGATCCTTTCGCTGACCGAGATTGAATAAATGCACGACGCGCTACACTGTACGCAAGTCCTGAGATAGCGCTGAACTGCCAAGTTTCCAGCCGGTTGGAACAGGATAGAGGAAGAAAGGTGCGCCGCTGTCAGACCCATCGCTCGCCGGGCCAACCGTCTTTCAAAATTAGGTGTTCCATCCCAGAACATTGCATTGACGCGCGTCGCCCGCGATTGTTCATCGCAAGGTCTGCGCTTCGCGATCTGATCGCCGGGTTGCGCTCTGATGCCAAGAGGATGCAGGCGGCATGATGATCTCACTGCACAAGAACGCGACGACGACGCCGGGCATCCGTCAGCGGCTGTCGGGGAGCAGCGAGCCTGCCTCGGTTCTGGCGCTGCGCTACGGGGTAAGCGAGGAGACGGCGCGCAAGTGGAAGCGCTGCGACAGCATCTCGGACCTGTCCGCCACCCTGCACACTCTGCAAACGACGCTGACGCCCGCCCAGGAGGCCGTGGTCGTTCAGTTGCGCCGTCTTCTTCTGCTGCCGCTCGACGACCTTCTGGCGGTGACGCGGGATTTCCTGAACCCCGACGTGTCGCGGTCAGGCCTGGACCGGTGCTTGCGGCGGCACGGTGTGAGTAATCTCAAGGCGTTGCTTCCCAAGACCCCCGCCGAGCCGCGCAAGACCTTCAAGGCCTACGAACCCGGCTTCCTGCATGTCGACTTGAAATACCTGCCCGAGATGGCGGACGAGCCGTCACGGCGCTATCTGTTCGTGGACATAGATCGGGCGACAAGGTGGGTGTTTGTGCGCATCATGCCTGCCAAGACGGCAGCAAACGCCCGCAGATTCCTGCGCGATCTGCACCGGACTTGCCCGATCAGGATCACCAAGATACTGACCGATAATGGAAAAGAGTTCACCGACCGGCTCTTCGCTTCACGGGCACGGGCAGCGTCCGGGAGTCACGAGTTCGACCAGCTCTGCGCCGAGCTGGGGATCGAGCATCGGCTGACCCCGCCGAAATCGCTCCAGACCAACGGCATGGTCGAACGCTTCAACGGGCGCATCGCAGACGTGCTGAAAACCAACCACTTCGACAGCGCCCTCGACCTGGAGCAAACCCTCATGCGACACGTGGCCCTCTACAACACCCAGTTGCCACAGTCAGCCCTGGGGAGCCGATCGTCAATGCAAGCCATGAAAGACTGGCACAAGTCCCATCCCAATCTCTTCGTCAAATCACCCCGCAACCTCCAGGGACGCGACAATTAGGCTGCTCCAAGTCCTCGCTCAGCATGGCTGCTTTCCATTGTGGGTAACCTTTGACCGCGCTTGTCTTGGCTTCGGTTCGCTTTCTGGGGTTGATCCGGCGATGTTTGACCACGTCGCGCGTCAGGCTACCTCGCATGTCATACAAAGAAATGGCTCAGAGACACGACTTGCCTGCGACAAAAATCGCGACGGCCGGACATTGCTTCTGGTCGTTGACAACGAGCCGTTCGTGACGCGTCTGCCAAGGGCGATGGAAAAGCGCGGGTTTTTGCCGGAGACGGCTGAGACCGTCGCCGCCGGTCGCGCAATCGCCCTGTCGCGACCACCCGCCTACACCGTTGTCGACCTTCGGCTAAAGGATGGAAGTGGCCTCGATGTCGTCAAGGCTATGCGTCAGCGGCGCCCGTATTGCCGCATCGTGATGTTGACCGGGTACGGTGCAATTGCAACGGCGGTGGTGGCCATAAGAATAGGTGCGACCAACGATTTTGCAAAGCCCGCAGATGCCGACGACGTGACGAACGCCCTCTTGTCTCGGGCCGGCATGCTTCCTTCGCCACCCGACAACCCGATGTCTGCCGACTGAGTACGGTGGGAACATATTCAATGCATCAATGGAATGTGTGATCGCAACGTCTCCAAAACGGCACGGCGGTTGACGATGCATCGGCGCACGCTGCAGAGGATCTTGGCGAAACGCACCCCAGTGTAGGAGGGGTCTGCTTGTGCGGCGCATGGTTCCCGGCAGTGTCACCGATGACGACGGTTTCTCAGCCCAGACGGCGCGCCTTTTGGCATAGCGGATAAAAGGGCAGGGTCCTCTATTCGTCCATGTACGCGCCAAGTGCACCGATTTCGTGACTTTTCTTCCCGCCATCCGCCGCTGACGGCAATCTTGCACCCCGCACCCGGCGCCTGGAAGAAGTTTCTTGCGCGCGGCTTGTTCCAGCTTGGAGCTAATTGCCGTGCAAACAGTGAAGCCGCTGTTCCATGCGGCGTTTCGCTCTATTCTTCTTTCGGACTGGGGGTGCGACTTCATGCTCGACACGAACAATCCGTCCATCGGACGTTTCGACAAGTCCTTCCTTGTGCACATGATCAAGGACTTCTTCCTTGTTCTGTTTGCTGTCAGCGTGCTTGAATTCGCTCTCAAGGCAGCATTTGTCTACTACAACTACAGCGTCGACGGCGTGTCAGAGGCGCAGGTAGTCGCAGATGACCTTGCCGAAAATGTCCGCTCAATCATGCGGAACGAAGGCGGGCCGGTCGCCGCGCGCACCATCTATCCGATCCTTGAAAGGAACTGGACCGATCTGGGCTATGCGGTGGCCATCGTGCCGTCGGATGTCACGATCCGGTCCATCCGGGACAATTTCGATTTCGTGCCGGCCGGCATCCCCGAGGCCTGGCCAGAAGGCCAGTTCAAGGAGGCGTCGGTCCAGATCACTGCCGAAACCTTTTGTCTGCAATGTCATACTGAAGCGAAAGTTGGAGACGTGCTGGGCACTGTGACGGTGCACAACTATCTTTCGCGCGATTTTGCGATCTGGTTCAGAGAGGTGCAGCTTGCCGCAGGTCTTGCGGTCGGCAAGATCGTCTTGCATTCTTTCCTGCTGTTCCTGATCCTGCGCGCCCGGATGGAGCCGCTGTTGCGGCTTCGGGCTGTGGTCAGCAGTCTGTCGAAAGCCTATGGCGCGCTGGACCAGCGGGCGGAGATCAGGACCGAAGATGAATTCGGCGTCCTTGCGCGCGATCTGAACATCTTTCTTGATCGCATCAACCGCCTGATTTCAGAGCTTAATCAGGTGCTGTTGCGAGTCGTTGCGGTGAACGACGACATCGTCACCGTTCAGGGCGATCTGCGCGGCCAGATCGACAGTGTGGTGACCGGTGTGCGGCGGCTTGAACGCGATGCCATGCTGGCCGCCAAGCGCGAGCCACGCCTGTCGAACGACTGGTTCACGGCGATCCGCGCCTCGGTGCAGGCGCTTGATGACAGGTTGGCGCAGGCAGGCGGCACGCCGCAGGCGGGTGAATTGCTGGAAGCACTGCGCGCCGTGGTCAAGGATGCCGAAAGCCAGTTGGCGACCTCGGAAAAGGTGTTCGAGCGTGTTGCCGCGATCGGGGATGACACCGAAAACCTGAAAGGTGCGATGTCCGAAATGACCCGGCTGGAAGAACGAATGAAAACGATCATCGAGACGGGCAGCACCCTCGTGCGCCGCCTCCAGCCAGAGGCCGGATAGCGGCGCGCGGCCCCGGCTCCTGCGCGACGGCCGCGAACATCTGTGTCATTGCGAAGGTCAGGCCGTGCAGCACCTGATTGCAGCAAATGGTAGGTTGGTGATCAGGATGGGCCAGCACGAAGGGATCAATAGGTTCGGTATCCTTCTGGGAGATCAGCGCTTATGACTGAGCGGCGACAGCTTGGGCGATGCTCAGCATATGTTCCCTTTGGTGTCCAGCTTCGGCGCGACGGTCACCATAGTGGAATCAAAAGATGAAGCCCCCCATGAGGTTTGTGCAAAAGAACCTTCACCTGCGCTCTTTTCGATCTAATTGCCGTAGGCGCAACTTTTTGCGCGCTCGATTTCTGGAGATACAGATGAAAAAAACCACACTTGCGCTTGCGCTCACGTTCGCAATGGCTGCCCCCGTTTTCGCCGGCAACTGCCCCGTCTTGATGGGGCAATTTGAAGCAGCGCTTCAGACCACCACGGTAGATGACGCAACCAAGTCGGCCGCCGTCGCTTTGTATGAAACCGGCAAGGCCGCACACGATGCAGGGGATCACGCCGCATCCGTCACAGCGTTGGACTCCGCCTTGGCGCTTTTGGCTTCTTGATCGCCACCCATTGTTAGATCGCCACCGCCCGACGTCGGGCAGTGGTGACACCAACCTGCGCAAACGATGTGTCTGCCCAAAGCGCCGCCCATCACCTGATCGGTAAAAAACCGCCGGTGGATTCCCGGCTGCATGGTGATTTCCTCGATCAACGCATCCCCCCTCAGGGTTTCCTCGGCCTTGGCAGACGGCAATGCCAGGCCCGGCATGGCCGCTACAATCAAGATAACGATCAGATCGCGCATCGACATCTTCGCGTCCCGACAGCTTTTGCAGAGAGCATTCTACCAATGCTGCGTTCCGGGCGCACCCTTGAGTTGTCCTTCCAGGTTGGGTGTGACCCAGCCCCCGTAAAAGTTGCCAGGCTGCGGAATGACGCGCTGATCGCCAACCCAGGCCTCGTCCATCAGGGTTGCATAAAACGCCACATGATCAGCGAGAGCGGCAAAGCGCGCGGTGGGTTGATCGTAGGCCCAGGCAGCGCGGAAGGCTGTTGCAGACCCTGCCAGCACATCGAAATAGCGCGCGAAGCCCTTCCATTCGCAAAAACTGCTGCCTTGCGCCGGGCGCAGTGTGGCGTGGATATCCTCGGACGGCAGGTAATAGGTCGGCGCGTGGTGGGTTTCCAACACCCGCAGGGCGCGCCTCGTTTCGGCCACCAGCACACCACTTAGCCGGATCGTAATCCGCTGTGGCACGGGCTCAAGTGCAGGCGGGCGAGGGTAGGATTGAACGTTTTCGCGCGGCAGGTTGGTCATGCAAGGCCACCAGTGGCGGGTTTCCGCGCGGTGCCCATGTAAAGTATGGCGGTCAGCGGAAGGGGGCCGAAGGTCAGATCGAGGCGGCGGTTGATCCCGCGTGGGCCAAGGCCGGCAGTCGCTCCCGATACCAGCCCCACCCCCTGCATCGACCTGCGCATTTCAGCGGGTTTGATGAACATCGTCGGGTCATGCGTTCCGCGTGGCAAAAGACGCAGCATGTCTTCGGCGATGGTAGTCGTGGCCAGTCGGGCCAGGGGATTGCGGTTGATGGTGTCGAACAGGAAGAGCCCGCCGGGGCGCAGCGTGCGGGTGACTTCGGACAGAACCTTGTGCAGGTCGACCACATGTTCCAGCACATCGACACAGTCCACGGCATCAAAGCTGGCATCGGCATAGGGCAGCGCCTCGCCCATACCCACGTCATCGCCGATGCGCAGACTCATTTTGCGGGCATGCGCACGGGCTGCAGCAATCGCTTCGGCGGCAGGATCAATGCCAGTGACATTGGCCCCGCGTAACGCCATCGCCTCGGCCATGACGCCCCCGGCACAGCCGAGGTCCAACACCGCCTTGCCCTGCCAGTCTATTTGTCGGTCGAACCAGGCCAGCCGCCCGGGCACGATGTTCGTTAGCGTGCGGACCCAGCGGAGCTCATCCGACCACCAGCGATCAGCCACCGTGTCGTAAATCGTGAGGTCATTGCGCATCGGGTCGGTCCTTGGTGGGACTCATACAGGGCAGGACGTAGGGCACCTCGGCGCGGTAGCGGTCGAACCAGTCGCCATAGCGCGCTGCAAAACGGCGTTCCTTCAGGCGGGGGGCAAGCAGACAATAGGCGGTAAAGCTGATGGCCAGCGCCAGCTGGTCCGGCGTACAGACCGGAGGCGTCCACAGCGTCAGGGCAAAGGCCACATAGATCGGCTGGCGGATCAGCCAGAATAGCCCCTGGGTCGGCATGTCGGGAAACACTGGCCGGATGCGCGCCAGAAGCGACATCCAGCCAAGCGCACCCGATTGCACCTCGGCCCCGGCGTCAAAGCTGGCTTTCAGCAGGATTAGCCAGCTGGCACCGTAGGCGGCCGTCACCGCCCAGAACACCGCCGCTTCCGCCTGCCACCAGACGATGCCAGACGGCGTCCACAGCGCAAACAGTGCCAGAAGCTGGGCCGAGGCAATGATGGCATAGGTTGTGGTGGCCAGCGTTTGGCCCTGCGGGCCGGGGATCAGCCGGGCCAACAGCCGCCCGCCGGGGCCAGTCAGAAGCAACGAATGGGCCAGCGGGAACTGCACGATCAGGGCGGCATTGGCCAGCGCCGCCATTGGCCGGGGAACCGTGCCAAAGCTTGCGCTCAGGCTAAAGAACATCGCCACGATCATCGCCAATACGCCTGCCGCAAAGAGGATATGGCACAGCGCGCCCAGACCAAGCGCAAGGGCGATGCGCGCCGCCCCGGCAGGCGGGCGCAGGGTGGCGCGGATCACTGTGACCAGCCGGGCGATGCGCGGGTCGGCCAAGAGAGTGCGGGGCAGCGTCATTCGGGAGCACCTTTTCAAGGATGCGCGGGATGGTCTGCGTGACCTTGAAGAACCCGGCGGTGGCGTGGGGCCAGATCGCTGCGTCCCAGTCGCGCCGCCATTCGCAAAGGGTGATGCCGTGTTTGGCAAGGGACGGGGCCGCCCGGTTACGGCGGCGTAACCGGGCGCAGCGACAGGACGGTCGGCAGACTAACAGGCTCGGTCGCCTCCAGCCCTTGCGTGACCTCGGCCAAATCACCTCTTGCATGAACTTCTCGGCATGTTCCGGCCCGTGGGCTGCAAGCGCCGCTGCAACGGCATCGGATTCCAGCACAATGCTGCGCCGGATATAGGGCGACAGCACCGACACCGCCTTGTGCGTGCCCGGCCCGTGATCGGTATTGCGGCCATTGGCATGGCGCCGACCCACCCGGGGGGTGAAAACTGACAGAATGTTCTCGCCCTCGGCGCGGGTCGGGGTCCAGTCTGTCATCGGGTCCATCTTGTTTTGGTTGCAGCAGGGTCTGATTCCCGCCGCCAGAATTTCAATGCGGCGGGGTGACCTAGCGGCAATACGCCTCGACCATCGGGCGCAGGGCGACGCGCGCCCGCAACTTGGCCGCCATCAGATACATGCCGCCAATCTTGCGGTGCAGAAACAGCGTCGGGGCGGGTGGCACATGGGCAAGTTCGCGGTCTTTGCCAATGGCAAGTCCCATATCGCGCAGGCGTTCCAAAAGATCGCTGCGGCCAAAATCAAACGGTCCATCCTGTCGTAGTGGCGCCATGGCGACCTCGAACATGGATTGGATCAGGGCTTGATGATGCGGCGCAGTGGTGGGGCCGAAATAGCCGATCCGCAGCATGGCATCGCGCGTGGCATCCACCCCACCCTCCAGCGCCACCCGCGCGAGGGCGCGAAAATCGGCGGCAAGATCCGGGGCAATGGGCTGGACCGCGCCGAAATCCAGCAGCACGATGCGGCCGGTCTTGGGATCATAGCGATAGTTGGCAAGGTTGGGATCGGTCTGCATCGCGCCGAACACGAACAATTCGCGCAGCACAAGGTCGATCAGCGCGGTCGCCACGCGGTCGCGCATCGCTTGCGGGGCTTCCACCAGACTGTCCAGTGGCACGCTTTCGACATAGGTCATCGCCAGCACCTGCGGCGTGCAAAGCTCTGCATGCAATTCCGGCAGCACAAACATGTCTGACCCGGTCAAAAGCGCCCCAAACCGGGCTAGATGTTGCGCTTCGGCCAGATAGTCGGCCTCGGCGTGCAGCTGGCGCTTCGCCTCGGCCAAAAGTGGGCTCATGTCCATGCCGCGCGGCAACAGCCCCGGCAGGCGCATCAGGGTGGCCACATTGTCGACATCGCTGTTTATGCTGGCGCGAACTCCGGGATACTGCACCTTGATCGCAAGGTCCGTGCCATCCGGCAAAACGGCACGATGCACCTGACCGATGGACGCCGCCGCAAAGGGCCGCACGTCAAAGCGGGCAAAACGGCTATACCAGCCCGGCCCCCATTCGGCATTCAGCACAGTTTGCAGCTGTTTGGGCGGCATGTGGCGGGCGTCATCCCGCATCCGGCCAAGGATCGCCGTCAACTCATCGGGCAGCACCAGCCCGGTGTCCATCGACAGCATCTGCCCCAGCTTCAGCGCCGCACCGCGCAGATGAGACAGCCCGTCCGTCAATCGCAGGGTATTGGCGGGTGTCAGCAGCAGTTGCGCCAGATCGGGCCGCTTGCCGCTGGCCAGCGCGCGCAGGCCACCCGCCGCCACGCCGCCTGCAATGCCTGATGCAATGCTACCGAACCGCAAGAGCCGCGCCGCGCGCCCCGTCGGCACCGCAGCACCATCGTGATCTTGAGGCAAGGCTTGCTCCATTATCAGTCTTGGGCGCGGGCGGTTTGCTGGCGCAACCGGCGCAGGTGCCAGCGGTAAATGACCGGTGCCAGGACAAAGTCATAGGCCGCACAGGCGATCTGCTTGATCCCCGGCAATCCCACAGCCCTCGCCAGCCACCGATACTTTGGCATCTGCATCCACAGCACCAGAAACGCTGGTATCCCCGATGTCAGCGTGCCCTCGTGCAGCACATAAAGTCGCCGGGCCGCAGTATCGGCATCCAGCCCCCAATGGCCACGCGCATCAGAGTTCAGATCGTCAAACCGGATCGGTAGGCCATTGGCACCTGCATACCGCGCGTAGTGCTGTATCTCGAAGTTACAGACCGGGCAGGTGGCGTTGTAAAGAACGGAGGTTTTGGTGCTGTTTTCCATGCTGCACAGATAGTTTTGCGCAGCGTGAAATCCATCGGGCACCTCGGTTGTGTTTCGCATATGTCAAAAGCAGGGGTCTGGCGTCGCCCAAGCGATGTGATTTTCGTCCGATCTGGCAGCAATATCGAGCGGCACAAGTGCGTTGGCCCGGGCGCCGCATATCTGTTTGGCCCGTTGGGCAAAGGTGCACCTCAGCGTGCTTGGGCCGTTGACCGGCAGCTTTGGGTTTTGAACGGCCCTCCTTGCGGTGGAATCGCTACGCCCGCCATCAGCGCGTCACGAACGGCCCATGCTGTTCTTGATTTGATGATTTCCGCGCAAGAACGCCGCCTCACCCAGCGACCCGAAGCTAAGGGCGCGTGCGCGTCAGGGCGTCAGCAGCCGCATCAGCATTTGGCGAACGTGATCCTGGCCGCCGAAAAAGATCGCCAAGATCCGGAACCGCTGTTCCGCTTCGTCCACGTCGAACCAGTAGATCGCCCGATCAATCGTCAGATGTCGCAGACCTGGCAGCAGATCATCGTGGCGCTCACCACGAAACAGCGCCGCACCCAACCCGTCGGCGCCCGCGCGGATATCGCGGATGCGGTCCTCGCAATGATCCAGCGCAGTCTCCATGCGCATCCCGAAGCTGCGGTAACTCTCGAACATGTGGTCGAAGATCAGGGCAAAATCACGCTCGGCTTCTGCCGAGAACTCAATTCTGAACCGCATGTGCGCGGCGCTTCTCAGCGAGCATATGCGCGATGGTCTTGTCCATCTGGGCGCAGCTGACGAACGCACCCGCGGCACGCTGGTCAAAAAGGGCGTTGAGCGCTGCTCTTTCGAGATCCTCGTTCTGCATGCGCTGCCGCAGCACGTCGATCCCCTGTTGCAGAACCGCGCTGACGCTGGAATAGCGTCAGGCTTCGACCAGTTCCCTGGCGAAACTGTGCTGTGTGTCGGTCAGCGAAACCGAGGACTTTTCCGTCATGTTGGGCGCTCCCCTAGCCGCAAAGTAATACCAAGCAGCACCCGCGTGAATCGTCGTGACGAATAGAGGGGCGATCGGCCCGTAGAGGAGATCGATGCGCCGTATCCGAAATAAACATATCAAAGTCAGTGACTTAGGAGTTGCTCTCTTTTGGTCTCAGCCGCTGTCTGCAGCCATCGCAACGCAACGGAGACCGCCATGAAGCCCCAGACAACCCACGAAGATTTCTGCCTGAAGAACGCTGCCCACTTTGTCGCCGCCCGGGGCCGCACGCCCGCCACCCGCACCCGCGAGCAATTCGCGACCCTGCCCGAAGCGCAAGCCTTTGGCGCGGCGATCGGTGACGGCCGCACGATGATCTACGCGGTCACCACCCTCGGGCATTCCGCCCACATCACCAACGCCTGAAGGAACGAACCCATGAAAACCAAAGCCCTCACCGCCGCGCAGATCGACACGCTTGCCCAGCGCCTTTCCGACACGCCGATCGAACCGGCCACCAGCGCCAAAAAGGCGGGCGACAACTTCGCCCGCTTGCTGGCGGCCCGGATCGGCGCCGAACGCGCGGCCCTCGCCTTCACCTCGATCATGATCGCCGAGACTTTCGATCAGGCCGAGGCCCGGCTGACCTTGGTGCTGGACTACGGCAACCCGGACCCCTCGGGGGAGCCGATCACGACGGCGGAGGAAGAACCGAAGGCTGCGCCCGCCCCGGTTGTCGGCAAGCGTAAAGCCATCCGAGATCAGGCCGAGAGCGGCGCGCTACCGCGACCTCTGCGTGATCTGCATCACGGCGCGATCGGCGGAGACGGCATGAAGATCACCCGCGAATTCTCCCCCGGCGATCGCTACACCTATGATTTCGGGCTCTGCAGCTACAAGAACGGCTGGGCTCAGGTCGATACGGCACAGGAGGAGTCGTACTTCGGGACTTGGGCGAACCCGGCCCGGTTGCTGATCTTCAACTATCGCGAGGGCGACACGACCTTGAGGGAGGCCGCGTCGCCTGAGGAGTTCGCCGCCGAACTGCGGGAGATCGATGCTTGGAACCGGGCGCAGGGGTATGGACCGGCAAAGATCGATCCGGGCTATGATACGGCGATGAAGGTGGTGTTCGAGGGGTTGGGGCTGGTTGATCTTCTGCACTGACGCAACGCGCCATCGTTGAACGCGTTGGCTGTGCCCGATACATTAAACTTGCATGTGCCTTTGCCGGACATTGGGATGCCGCACGCGGCAGGCGCGATCGCGGCCGCGGTCATGCTCCGATTGGATGCCTCGTTCCAGACAGACCCGCTGCTTACAGTCGGTCTTTGCGGGCAACGAAGATCACGGGTGGCGGGCTACCAAAATGCAGGAGTTTCTTGGCGGGCAACGTCCGGGCGGTTGGTCACAGGTGGGGGCACGACACCGGATATGTCAAATCACAGCGGTGGCGATCGACCCGGGGAAACCAGCTGAGATCATGGTGCTTTGCAGCGGACCAGTGCAGAGTTATCAAGGGCTTGGAATACCTGTAGTTGCCCTTTGGAATTCGGATGCTGCCGACGTGAATACAGACCCCTCCTTGTTCTTGCCGAATTGCGTTTCGGTTGATCTGGAAGTCGATCCCAAAACGGCGAGGATTTTTGCTTTTGCGGCGGTGCGCGGTGGGGATGGGGAGCGCTGGCTCACAAACGTGGGCCGCTAGACGCAGGTCTGGACCGGCTGGAAGCGTTCTGTAACGACGCAAGGCATCTGGTCGCCCATAACATCCTGCGTCATGACCTGCCGCATCTGGTGGCCAACCGGGCGCGACTGGCTGCCTTGGGCGCGGCCCCGATCGACACGCTGTGGCTGAACCCGCTCGCCTTTCCGCGCAACCCCTACCACCATCTGGTGAAGCATTATCAGGACGGACGGCTGCAGGCGGGGCATGTGAACGACCCTGAACTTGATGCGCGGCTGGTCCTTCAGGTTCTGGCAGACCAGATTGTCGCTTTCGGCAATCTTGGGCACGAGGTGCCGGATGCCCTGTTGGCTTATCATCACCTGACCACGCGGGGCGAGGCGGCAGGGGGCTTTGACGCCCTTTTCCAACACCTGCGCGGGGCCGCCGCGCCGGACGCGGGTGAGGCCCATGCCGCAATTCGCCGTCTGCTGGGGGGTCTGGCCTGCGACCATCGGCTGGACCAGACGCTGAGTCGCCTTTCCGACCCGCGCAACGGATGGCCAATGGCCTATGCGCTGTCTTGGATCTCGGTTGCGGGCGGAGACTCGGTCATGCCGCCCTGGGTGCGGATGCAGTTCCGCGAGGCCGGGCTGATCGTGCGCCATCTTCGCGACACCAACTGCGGCGATCCAGCCTGCGGTTGGTGTGCTGAAAAGAACAACCCGAACGCCGCGCTGGAACGCTGGTTCGGCTTTCCGGCTTTCCGCCCCCAGCCGGTAGATGACATGGGCCGCCCCCTGCAGGAACGTATTGTGGCCGAGGCAATGGCGGGCCGTTCTGTGCTGGGCATCCTTCCCACAGGAACGGGGAAATCGGTCTGCTACCAGATCCCGGCGTTGTCGCGGTTCGACAAGACAGGCGCGTTAACGGTGGTGATCTCGCCCCTTGTCGCGCTGATGGCGGATCAGGTGCAGGGCCTCGCGCGGGCGGGGATTTCCTCGGCCGTCACGGTGAACGGCATGCTGTCCTTGCCCGAACGCCATGACGCGCTGGAAAAGGTGCGGATGGGCGATGCGGCGATCCTGCTAATCTCGCCCGAGCAGTTGCGCTCGCCATCCATTCGCACGGTGCTGCAACAACGCGAGGTAGGGCTTTGGGTACTTGACGAGGCGCATTGCGTCTCAAAGTGGGGCCATGATTTCCGCCCCGATTACCGCTATGTCAGCCGCTTCATCAAGGAATTCTCGGGCGATCAGGTGCCCTCTGTCCTGTGCCTGACCGCCACGGCCAAACCCGAGGTGGTGCGCGACATCCGCGACCATTTCCAAAGCCGCCTCGGGGTCGATCTGATGCTGCTCGATGGCGGGGCGGTGCGCACCAACCTGTCCTTCGCCGTGCTGCCCACGCAAAAGGCGACCAAGCTGACCGATATCCTGACCGCGATCGAGGCCAACCTGCCGCCCGAAGGAGCGTCCGGCGCTGTGGTCTATTGCGCCACGCGCGGGACGACAGAAAAGGTGGCCGAGTTCCTGAAAGGGCAGGGGCTGGCGGCCGATCATTTCCACGCCGGGCTGACATCCGAACGCAAGCGCGAGGTTCAAGAGGCGTTTCGCGTCGGCGACCTGCGGGTGATCGCCGCCACCAACGCCTTTGGCATGGGCATAGACAAGCCCGATATCCGTCTGGTCGTGCATGGCGATATTCCGGGATCGCTGGAGAACTACCTGCAAGAGGCGGGCCGCGCGGGCCGTGACCAGGCGCCTGCAAATTGCGTGCTTCTGTTCGCCGTTGACGATGTCGAGCGGCAATTCTCGCTCTCGGCCCGCTCGCGTCTGGCCCGGCACGAGATCGGCGCGATCCTGAAGGCGTTGCGGCGCATGGACCGGCAGAAGTCGGGCGAGGTTGTGGCCACGCCGGGCGAAATCGTCCGCGAGGAAAGGGATCAAGAGTTTGAGCGTGACAAGGCGACCGATGACACGCGGGTCAAAACGGCCGTCGCCTGGCTTAAGGAAGCGACGCTGCTGAGCCGTGAGGAAAACCGGGTGCAGGTGTTCCCGTCCTCGCTGCGCATCCGCAGTGTCGATGAGGCTGCGGCGATCTTCGAACGCGCGCAAATCACCGGCACGCGCCGCACGCAACTTCTGGACCTTGTGCGCCATGTAATGAACGCGTCCCCGGATGAGGGTGTCTCGACCGACGATCTGACCGGTGCTTGCGGCTTGTCGGGACGCACGCTGCACAAGGCGCTGGCCGATCTGGAAACGCTGGGCATCGCCAGCAATGACACGGCTGTCACGGTCTTTGTGCATCTGGGGGTCGAAGATGGATCGAGCCGCCGCCTCGATCTGGCGGCGCAGATGGAGGGTGACTTGATCGCCCTGAAGCGCGAGGCGGTGCCCGAGGCGCAAGAATCCCGGTGCCGATTGCTGTGCCACCCAGATTGACCTCGGCGAACAGCCGCGAGATTTCATCCAGCCGCGCCACATCTTCGCGCAAGGTATTGCCGAAAGCCGCGAACTCCTGGCCCAGCGTCATCGGCAGCGTGGACAAAGGGTCAGCCAATGACTCTGTCTGATCAGTTTCATTGTCGATTTTTCGCGATCTCACAAAAGCGTGATACATTTCACCGGTGGAAGCAGTCTCGCGAGCGATTCTAGTGTTTTCAGCCTTGGTCGCACCCTGCCTGTGCCCATACCCGACAAGCTGAAATTTTCGCCAGATGACCGTCCCACCGGCGGCCAGCAATCAGCCATTCAGGAGGAAAAGATGAGCGCCAAGACACCAACTGAACTCCGTGAACAGGTGCGAGGGGAGGTGATCGTTGAAGGTGATCCCGAGTACGAGAGCGCCCGCGCCGTACACAATGGAATGATAGACAAGCGTCCCGCTGTAGTGGTCAGGGTGACGAACGCGGGCGACGTGATGGCCGTCGTCAACTATGCCAAAGACAATGGCCACATGTTGTCGGTCAGAGGCGGCGGACACAGTGGTCCAGGGTTTGGCACGAATGATGGCGGGGTTGTTATCGACCTCTCAAGAATGCGCGGCGTCAGGGTTGATCCCACGGGTAAAACTGCAAGAGCCGAGGGTGGCGCGACATGGGGCGACTTTAACGCGGCAACGAGCGCCTTGGGACTTGCCACGACCGGGGGGATCATCTCCACGACCGGAATCGCCGGTCTGACACTCGGCGGTGGCATCGGCTATCTGACACGGGGGCACGGCCTTTCGCTGGACAATCTGGTATCGGCCGATGTTGTGACTGCCGATGGCACCCTGCTAGTGGCCAGCGAGATCGAGAACCCTGATCTATTCTGGGCCATCCGCGGTGGAGGTGGGAACTTTGGTGTCTGCACTTCTTTGGAATACAAGCTTCAGCCGGTCAAACAGGTCTACTGGGGCCCAATGTTCTATGAGGTCAGCGAAGCGGCGAACGTACTCCGTTTCTATCGCGATTATATCAAGGATGCGCCCGATGAGATGGGTGTATTTCCAGCGTTTCAGATCGCACCGCCGCTGCCTTTTATTCCTGAAAACAGGCACGGCGACATGTTTATGGCGATCGTTGCGTGCTGGTCAGGAGACCTGGCAGATGGTGAGCGTCAGTTCAAAGCCTTTCATGATGTGGCAGAAGTGAAGGCAGAGATGGTAGGGCCGGTTCCCTATCCGGCGATCAATGCTGCATTCGACGGCCTCTTCCCACCCGGAATCCGTCAGTACTGGAAAGGCAACTTCGTCAAGGAGTTGACGGATGACGCGATCGCCGCCCATGTTCAGCACGGACCAAACGCTCCAAGCGTGAGTTCTACCATGCACCTCTATCCCATCAATGGATCGTGCCATCGCGTTGCGCCGGATGCGACGGCCTTTGGTCACCGCGACGCCAACTTTTCGATGGTCATCCTCGCTGCTTCGGAAGATCCTGCGCAGGATGCTGCCAACACGAAATGGGTGCGTGATTATTCAGATGCAGTTGCGCCGCATTCTGAGGTGGGCGGCTATGTAAACTTCATGGACGACGATGACGAAACACGGATCCGGGCCAACTACGGTGCCAACTACGACCGGCTGGTGACGATCAAGCGCCAGTTCGACCCGGGCAATCTGTTCAGGTGCAACCAGAATATCGTACCCTGAGAACTTGTCGGGTCCAGGCGTCGGAACTCAGGCCGCCAGCCGCATGGCCTTCAGTTCGGCGAAGCTCTCGCTGGTATCTGCCAATAGGGCCGCAGCACCTGTAAAGGCCTGCCAGCGCTCGATGGCCACATCGACATAGGCGGGGTTCAACTCGACCCCGAAGCATACCCGGCCGGTGGTCTCCGCGGCGATCAGTGTGGTGCCGGAACCCATGAAGGGTTCGAAGACGGCTTGGCCGGGGCTGGAATTGTTCAGGATCGGTCGGCGCATACATTCTACCGGTTTCTGGGTGCCATGGACAGTGGCGGCGTCCTGGTCCTTGCCGGAGATGTGTCAAAGTGTGATCTGCTTGCGGTCCCCGGCCCAGTGGCCCTTGCCGGTCTTTTTCACGGCATACCAACAGGGTTCATGCTGCCAGTGATAGTCCCCCCCGGCTGAGCACCAGACGGTCCTTGGCCCAGATGATTTGCGACCGCACGGCAAAACCTGCCGCTACCAGGCTCTCGGCGACGATCGCGGCATGCAGCGCGCCATGCCAGACATAAGCCACGTCGCCGGGGAACAACGCCCAGACTTCGCGCCAGTCAGCCCGGTCGTCGTTCAGCACCTTGCCGGTGCGTTTGGTCTTGGCCGCACCCGCCTGGTTGCGCCAGGACGGGTCATATTACACACCGTAGGGCGGGTTCGTCACCATCAGCAGTGGCCTGACATCGCCCAGCAGTAGTCCACCACATCGGCAGACGTGCTATCGCCACAGATCAGCCGATGGCATTGTTGCAGAACTGCGGCCTGATGCGTGACTTCCCTTTTCCCCTGTGAGGTCAGTTCACGCGAACGATTTCTGCAGTACCGAGGGCGGAGAAGGGGTTGATCAGTGCGACGCGGTTCTGGATTTCGGCGGTTTGGCGATCGGTGTCTCGTGCGCTGATGCGCTCGCCAAAGGCTTTGATGCCGCACATCTTCGCCTCGATCCGGCTTCTGGCATGGTATCCCGTCCAGCGCTTCCAGAACGCCTTACCGTAGTGCCGGGTGGCGCGCAGGGTTTCGTTTCTGGCGATCGCGGTCGGGCAATCCTCTTTCCAGGGTCGGCCGTTCTTGCGGATCGGGATGATCGCGGTGGCTTGCCAGTTGATGATTGCCGTGTGGCAGCGGCGGGTGTCATAGGCACCATCGGCGGTCAGGGTGCCGATCTGTTCGCCTTCCGTTATCTGGTCCAGCAGCTCCGGCAAAACGGGACTGTCGCCATCGCTGCTGGGGGTAATTTCGACGGCGCGGATGTCTGACGTGGCGGTGTCCATGGCCAGATGCACCTTGCGCCACTGGCGTCGGCCCTGAACGCCGTGCGTGCCTGCCATTCGCCATCGCCCGGAAACTTGATCCCGGTGCTGGCGACCAGCAGGTTCAAAGGGCCATCGGCGCGCCGATAGGGGATCTGGGCGGCCAGCGTCTTCTGCCGACGGCATAGGGTCGTGTAATCCGGCACGGCCCAGTCCAGGTTCGCCAACTCTATCAAGCTGGCCACCATCCCGATCGTTTGCCGGAGCGGCAGCTTGAACAGGACCTTGATCGTCAGGCAGAACTGGATTGCTGCGTCGGAGAATACCGCAGGACGGCCCGGGCTCCCATCATACGGCGCAAGCCAGGTCATCTCCCTGTCGAGCCAGATCAGCAATGACCCCCGCTTGCGCAGCGAAGCAGTGTAGCTGGACCAATTCGTCGTGCGGTAGCGGGCGGGTGATGGCTTGCTCATGCGGCCTGTCTAACCGTATGGATTCGCAATGTGAATCCTCGATGCGCAGAGTTCTGCAACAACGCCCCGCAGCGGCCTCAAGCAGATCAACGGGCCCTGACTCTAGCCAAAGAAATTTTTTGGCGAATCAAAGCAAGTTTGCGGCCGAGTGCAAAGCATGGATATGCCTAATTTTTGGGCATATCTCGGCCAGTCACAGATGCAAATGAAAATCGCTGAACGGATTCGTCGAAACATGTAATCCAAATTACGAAAGTGCGGGCAGAAAGAAGCGACATGATTGACAGGTTACCAAATACCCTAATTCTAATGACAGGAAAAAGATTTTACCACAGGGACGTGAAGCTGAACAAGGAGGAAATGATGAAAAAGACTTCTGGACTGTTGACACTTTTTGCGGCGCTGATGGTCGGTGGAGCGGCTTTTGCTGAGGGATTGGACGAAATTCCGGCCGATATCGTCGCGAAAGTGTACAACCCGGACCTGATGGATCCGGCGCAGCCCCTAGGCTCCAGCGTCTATCGCGAATGGAAAGCGCCCAACCCGCCACCATGGACCATTGGCTATGCGAGCACCTATGCCGGGAACACCTGGCGCGCCGCTGCCATGGACCGACTGATGAATGAGGTTGTGCCGAAGTGGCAAAAGCTTGGACTGGTGAAGGAAGTGATCGTCACCCAGTCGAACCTGAAGGACGCAACCCAAATCCAGCAGATCCGCCAGCTTGTCGATCAAGGCGCAGATGCAATCATCATCTGCTGCTCCAACCCGACGGCGCTGAACCAGTCGATCAAATATGCCTACGACAAGGGCGTTCCGACATTCTCGTTCACTGGATTTGTAACATCGGAATATGCGGTCAACTCTTCGGTTAACTACCAGCTTGCCGGCTATGAAATCGGCCGTTGGATGGCCAAGGAAATCGGTGAAAAGGGCAATGTTCTGGTAATCGAAGGTATCCCTGGCGCGTCTGCCTCGGATTCGCAGAACCGTGGCGTCCTTGCCGGTCTGGAAGAATCGCCCGAAATCAAGATCGTGGGCCAGATTGCCCACATGTGGACATCGCAGGTTGGTCAAGCTGAAACCCAAAAGTGGCTCGCCACGAACCCCGGCCAACTTGATGGCATAGTTGCGCAGTCTTCGGGCGAAACCGGCGTATTGCAGGCCCTTCTGCAGTCTGGTCGCGACCTGCCACCGTTGTCAATTGGCGGAGAGCTTGGGGCGCTTTGCTATTGGCGCAACAATCCTGACTACATCAGTTCGGCCATCCAGACCTGGCCGCCGGGCGATGATATCGAGCTTGGCTTCAACATCATGCTGCGCACGATGATGGGTCAGGGGCCGAAGATCCAGTCGATCCTCGTGCCGCCGGTCACGATCAAGTATGAAGACGTCAAGGCATTGCTGGACGAGAACTGCGACCGCAACTCGACGGGCTGGTATATGCCTGGTGTCGAGGTTTGGGGTGGCAAGGCATATCTCGACAACTTCTTCCTACGCCCCGCTGATCCGGAAGCCTTCAAGCCCTGATTGGATGCACCCTTGTTCTATCGGGAAGACTACCAAAGATGAATGCCTCGAATCAGAACATGCACCAATCCTCCTCGGGCACTGCGCCGCCCGAGGAGGAGCTTGCGATTTATGTGAAGAACGCCAACAAATCCTTTGGCGTAACCAAGGCGTTGAACGACGTGTCGTTCCGTGCAAGCTTCGGGGAAATCCAGGCGATCATTGGTGGCAATGGCTGCGGAAAAAGCACGATGGCCAAAGTGCTGGCTGGTGTGCTGAAGGTTGACAGCGGCGAAGTTTCGATCATGGGCCATGCGCCTACAACGCCGTCTGATGCCCGCAAGATGGGTATAGCGATGGTGTTTCAGGAAGTGATGGTGGCGGACGAGGCGACCATCGCCGAAAATCTTTATGCCGGGGCCGACAGCCTTTGGGCAAAGGTAATGCCCAATAGTGAAAAGATTGCGCGGTCGCGGGTTCTGATGCGCGAACTTGTTGGCTCGGATGTTGATCCGCAACGGCTTGCGGCCGGACTGTCCCTCGGCGTCAAGGCATGGATCACCATTGGGCGCGCATTACTGAGCAAACCGAAGATACTGATTCTGGACGAATCTTCGGCGGCACTGGATTTCGACTCTACTGAACGGTTGTTCACCAAGATCCGTGAACTACGCGACAACGGCACCGCGGTGCTGATTGTGACGCACCGGATCGCCGAACTGATCCGGATCTGCGACCGGGCAACCGTGATGAGGGATGGCAAGAATGTGGGCGTCCTGTCCAAATCCGAGATTACCGAGGCCAATCTGCTGGGTCTGATGGCCGGCAAGACCGAGGCGCGCAAGAAACCCGAAGTCACGGCGGCCCAGGTGTTGGCCAGTCAGGTGGTTCTGAAAACCATCAACCTGAAAGTCTGGCCCAATGCCGAGCCAGTGAATTTCGATCTGCGCCGGGGCGAGATCATTGGCGTGACGGGGTTGGAAGGTCAGGGCCAGGATCCATTTGTGCGAATTCTGGCCGGTGCAGCAGATTCGGTGGAAAGCTATCCCATTGCCGAAACCGGCGGAGCAGGCAGCGCGGCCGAGATCCGCGATCTGCAAAGCGCCAAGGCCAATGGTATCGAATTCGTCTCGGGTGACCGCAAGCGCGAAGGTATTTTGCCAAACCTCAGCATTTTCGAAAACCTTCTGTTCGCGCTTTACCCAAAACACAGATTTGGTGGCAAGCTGAACCTGATCAACTGGTCCGAGTTGGAAGGCATCTTCAGTTACGAGGTGCAGCGGCTGTCGATCAAGACCGGTCCGCGAAGTAATCTGATCACCTCGCTGAGTGGCGGGAACCAGCAAAAGGTGCTGATTGGCCGGGCGTTTTCGCAAAGGCCGAAGATTCTGATCCTCAACGATCCGGCACGGGGAATTGATGTCGGGACCAAGCGCGAATTCTATCAGCATCTCAGGGATTTTGCTGCCGAGGGCAATTCGGTGGTCTATATGTCGAGCGAGTTGGAAGAGTTTATCGGCCTCTGCTCGCGCGTGGCCGTATTCCGAAACGGCAGCATCTTTGACACGCTGACAGAGGCGGACGTGGACCCGCGCCTGATCCTTGAGGCCATGTTCGGCCAGACAAGAGGAACCAAGGCGGCGGCAAAGGCCGGAGGGGCCACCCCGATGCAGGAGTTACCGCGCGGCGTGGGAGCCGGGGTTCCGCGTGCCGCCAGCCAACCCGCAACCCCGATCCGCATCGTGACGTCAAATGACGCCCCCGCGCCCGAAGCCCCAGCTGTGGATCCCACCGGGCGGGCCATCAAGATCAGGTATTTCTAGATGGTGCGGGCATGAGCAAATACACCGACAGCGATCTGCATGCGATGGCTGCCCTAATGGACTTCGGTTCCACGGGCCCAGTTGGTGATACACGCAAGCCCGTGCCGGGCGTGACCGGCTATTCGCCGAGCGACCAGGAACAGTTTGCCCGTCTGATGATCTTCGACCGCCCCATTTCTGAACATGCGTCGGCCTATGGTCAGCAAAACGCCCCGATTCAGCCACCCCGACCCGACGTCCTTCAAAGGACCGAAGGCAGCTATACGGCGGACGATCAACAAAGCTTTGATCGGATTGTCCTAGGGATCGAGGACAGTTCAGTCTTCAAAAGCCCCAACCTCCCCCGACCAGCCGCTCCGGATGTCGCGCCAAAGTACGAGGACCGTGATCTGGAAGCTTTTGCGGCCTTGGGCGGGGCACCTGCGGGACAGGACGACGCGTCGATGACAAAGTCAGAAGTAAATGTCGTGCCCCGCTACACGCCGCCACAACGCCCAACCCCCAAGGATTATTTCGGGATCAAGGTGGTAGATGCCGACGCCGAGCGAGGCAAGGAACGACTGTATTTTTCGCCCGAACGACCTTTAATGAAAATTGTTTTCAGTGATGTCGGCGGCAAGAAGTGGTGACTGAGTAAAATGAGCGACGCCACCGCCAGAGCGACCAGCCCGAACACGCACCTTATGGTGCCGATCTTCATATTTTCGGTTTTGCTAAGTGCCGCGGCGATGCGCGGCCCCGGACTGATTTCAAGCAATGGCCTCGGCTCTGCGATCATCGTGGCGGCACCACTCATTCTTGCGACCTATGCTTTGACGATCATCGTGATGGCCGGGCGTGCCGCTGTCGATCTATCCATCGGCCCGCTGATCGGTTTTATCAACGTGGGCATGATCCAGTTGCAGACGCTCGGCTATATAGAATCTCCCGCCGCCTTCTTTCTCTATGCTTTGGGCGTGGGGGTTGCTTACCAGCTGGTCCTTGGGCTTATCATCATCTTTGTGAGGGTCCAGCCGATCATCGTCTCGCTCAGTGGCTATCTGGCGCTTGTCGGCCTCAACCTGCTCATCTTGCCGCGCCCCGGCGGCGTGGCGCCGGACTGGATGCTGAACTGGGGAAGCGGCACATCGATATTTTCGCCGGTTCTGGCAATTCTGGTGATTGCGACCGTGGCTTGGTACCTGCTGGCAACGACAGCCTTCTTTGGCCATCTGCGCCTGATGGGGTCGGACGAGCGGGCGGCCTATACCAGCGGTGTCCGGATCAATCTTGTGCGTCTTGGGGCGCATGCGATTGCGGGACTTTATGCCGGATTGGCAGCGATCTGCTTCACCTCGCTGATCAGCTCGGGTGACCCGACCCAAGGTACGACCTTTACCCTTCTGGCCGTTACGGCGTTGGTGCTGGGCGGTGCCAATCTGGCGGGGGGGCGCGGTGGGGCGATCGGTTCGCTGTTTGGGGCCATGAACATCTATCTTATCACTTTTTTGCTTGGCACCTTCAACTTCAGCATCTTCCAAAGCTTTGTGACGGACCTGTCCTATGGCACGATCCTGGTGCTTTCGCTGCTGATCAGTCTGGCTCTGCCGCAGATCCAGCGTGCCGCCCACTATCTGCCGCCGGGACGTTTCATTGCAGTTCTTGGCTGCATCGCTGGCGGCGTTATCCTGCATGCGGTCATGGACATCAGCACATTGCCAGAGGCGCTGGACGCCGCAGTGAGCTTTGCGGCAGAGGAAGTTGTGCCCATCGAGGGAGCCCCGTTGGAGCCCACCGGGACCATCATTCTGCTGGTGATCCTGGGCATTGCGGCGGTGATCTATCTGGTGAACTTGCTTTTCAAATACCCGAGACCACCTTTTGTTGCGTTTCTTGTGCTGGTGATCCTGACCATTTTAGGTCTGATCTTCAATCCGGATCCCGTGGCCGTTGCAGAGGTGGCTGGTGCCGTGCTGCCTGCGCCAAAGGGAATGGGAACCGCTTTGGAATACATGGCGCTGGAAAGCTCGCAGTTTGACTCGGGTGTGGGCATCTATATGGCCCCGGTGCAGACAGCAGGCTATGCGATCATCATTGCCCTAGGTGTCACATTGCTTGCGAGTCTGATCATTGGCTTCAACATGCCCGGCAAGCGCGTGGCCGGAACATCAACACCAGTTTCCCTTGGGGCGCTGTTTTTTGCCGCGGTTGCGGTTCTGGCCGTTGTCGCCATCAAGGCGGGCGATATCAGCGGCATGTTCGGCAGCGAGACCCTGATCGTGCTGTTGATCGCCATGGGTTTGTTCATCATGGTCTTTTCGCCCCTGCAATCCCGAATCCCTCATCTTTCAAGCGTCTACATCTCGGCGTTGGGGCTGATTGCGGTTGGGTTTGTCTATTTTTGGGCATCGCACGGGGACTTGGGCCGACAATCGGCGGCTACCGGCTTTGCGCCCTCGGTTTTCGACTTGGCGTCCGTCTTGCCGCAGACCCAAGTGGCCTATGCCATTCCCGGGCGTCTGGACGTGGCCGGGGGATCGCTACTGGAGATCGGGCCTTGGGCGTATTCGATCCTGGTGATCGCGGGGGTTCAATTCGCCGTGTGGCTCGCCATGCGAGGAGGCGTGCGGATCCGGGAGTTCTGGCCCTGTATGCTGGTTGTTGTCGGTTCTGCCGGGGCTTGGTCGGCAATGTTTTATAGCATCGGCGTATCGCTTTGGAACATTGCTGCGGTCGTGGTAGTTTGTGTCCTGACGTCCCCCTTCGTCTGGCGCGGGTTCAGAACCTTCGCCAAGGGCTTATCGCTTGAGGGGGGACGCAGGTGAACAGTTCGGCATTTACCTTCTACAAATTTCTGGGACTTCTGTTTTCGGCAGCAGTCGCTTTGTTAAGCGGCATCATTGGGTATATTCAGGGTGCTGATGGCCAGCTGATTATCTTCTATACCATCGCCACGTTCTCGCTGATCCTTTGGGCTTGGCACTTCTTTTCGGTGAAGTGGACGTTCGCGCAAAAAACGGAAAATGGGGATACTGCCATTGCGAAACCCACCGAGGCGGAAACGCACGAGTCGGGTTATTTGGGCCAGCTGATCCGAAAAAACCGCTGGATCGTCGGTGTGGCGATTGCACTGGCGGTGCTGTTTGCCGTGCTCTCTTTTGCGTTGGACGGCTTTTTCAGCTGGGTAAATGCCTTTATCTTCTTGGCCCTGATCGTCTTCTTCGTACTTGCTTACTGGCTCAGCACTTTCGTGACGTTGAACAAAAGCGCGTTCATCGGTTGCGCGATCCTGCTTGCCCTGTTCATCGCGGGGACCTTCGTGATTGATGGCTTTGCGTCTTCGGTGAATATAAAGACAATGTTCCTGTTTGCAGCCTTCCTGGGGCTGGCGTGCGTCGGTCAAACACTGGTGGCATTGCTGGGCGGACTAGACCTGTCGATCCCTTTCCTGATCGGTTCTTCCAACATCGGGCTGCTCTATCTGATCTCGCTCGGCATTCCACCATGGATTGCCGCGATCGCCGTACTTTTGTTGGGTGCTGCGATTGGCTTCCTGAATGGCGTGTTGAGCTTCCGGCTGCAGGGGCAGGCGCTGATCGTCACCCTTGGGGTCGGATTTGCTGTGTCGGGTGGCACGCAGATCTTGACTTCAATTGGTACCGAGTTTGGCGGTAACGTGTTTGGTGTCGTGCCGAACTGGCTGGTCAATCTGGCCACGATGAACAGCACGACATTCGGGCTCAAGATCCCGCCGGTCATCCTGATTTGGCTGGTGGTCTCTATCATCATGATTTACGGTCTGAGAAACACGATCTATGGCCGTAACCTCTATGCGTTGGGTGGTAGCCGGATGGCAGCCAAGCGCCTGTCGATTTCCGAGCGGGCCTACTGGATCGGCTGTTACATGATCAGTGGCGTGTTTTCTACGATGACCGGTGCGCTTCTGCTGGGCTGGAGCGGCGGCGGTTTCATAGGTGTCGGTGATCCTTATCTGTTCATGACGCTGGCTGCGGTCGTTGTCGGCGGCACTTCGTTGCTTGGCGGACGCGGTGGCTATGGTTTTACCGTCATCGGCGTCCTGCTGTTGCAGGTTCTGACATCCTTTCTGGTGGGTATCGGGCTCAGCTGGCAGGCGCAGCAATTCGTCCTTGGTCTACTGATCCTGCCCATGGTCGCAATATATGGCCGATCCCCGCACATCCGTAGCCAAATTTGACGCCACAAGATCTGGCATGAAGCCCAAACTTACACGAAGATAGCAAAGAGAATGATGAGAGAATGAACCAGCAAATATCCCCAACCGACATCGTCGGCGGCTCATTTTGGCTGCTATCCATCGCAATGATTGCCGCCGTATTCTTCTTCTTTGCCGAAAAAAGCAAGGTCGAAGGGAAATGGGAAACTGCGATCACTCTGGTTGGTGTCGTCATGGTGGTCGCGGCGGTACAGTACTACTATCTCAAGGACCTTTGGGTCACCACCGGGCAGGCCCCTCTTGTGCTGCGCTATGTCGATTGGGCGATATCGCGCCCCGTTCAGATCATCGCAATTTATGTGCTGCTTTCGGCGCTGACCAAGCTATCCACGCCATTGTTCTGGCGGCTGCTCGTTGGATCACTTTTGACTGTGGTTGCGGAGTTTCTGGGAAGTGCAGGATACATGAGCCCCACCCTTGGCTTCCTGATCGGGATGGTAGGCTGGCTTTACGTTCTGGGTGAACTGTACCTCGGCGAGATTTCCAGCGCAGCAGACGGCAACGAGCGGATGCAGATCGCTTTTACCTCGCTGCGCCTGATCGTGACGATCGGCTGGGCGATCTATCCCTTGGGCTATTTCATGCAGCACCTGGGCGGTGGCGTCGATGTGAACACGTTGAACGTGATCTACAACTTTGCCGACGTGCTCAACAAACTTATCTTTGGCGTGGTGATCTACAAGGCCGCAATCGACCTCGCCACACCAAAGCTACGTCCTTAACCCGCTACAGAACTCAAGTTGAGCCATCCTCAGATAACGACTTTCCCGGATTGGAATAACGGCGGGAATGCAAGGAGCGAATAACACCATGACCGGCGCAGATATCATTGCAGTTGTCATCCTGATCGCACTCGCGATTGCGATCATCGTCTACCTCCTACATTGGCTGTACCGGAGGTCTTCGAAAGAAGTGTCCTTTGTCCGCACGGGCATGGGCGGGGAAAAGGTTGTGCTTACTGGGGGCGCAATGGTGTTACCCATCGTGCACAACGTGACGATGGTGGGCATGCGAACCCTCTGCATAGAGATCCGCCGCAGTGGTGAAAAATCGTTGATTACCCGCAACCGGATGCGGGTGGAACTGGTTGCAGAATTCTACGTGCGGGTGAAGCCGAACAAGGAGTCCGTCTCGATTGCGGCCCAGGCACTTGGCAAACGCACGATGGAGCCAGACAGCCTGCGTGAACTGGTCCAGGGCCGCTTTATTGATGCGCTGGCCATCGTTGCCGCGACGATGAGCATGGACGAGATGCAGGAAAAGCGCGGCGAGTACATCAAGCAGGTCAAGGGCCTCGCCGAAGATCATCTGTCGCGCACCGGTCTGGAGTTGGAAACCGTGTCGCTGACCGGGCTGGATCAGGCCCCGCTGGAAATGTTCAACCCTTCGAATGCCTTCGACGCCGAAGGCTTGACGCAACTTACCCAGCAGATCGAAGCGCGCAAGAAAGCCCGCAACGATATTGAACAGGAAACCTTCATCCAGATCCGCGACAAGAACCTTGAAACCGAGAAACTGGCACTGGAGATCGACAAGGAAAGCGAATTGGCGCGCCTGCGCCAGGAGCAAGAGATTTCAGAAAAACGCACACTGCAACGCTCCGCCATTTTGAAAGACCGAGCAGAGCGCGAGCGCGATGCCGAAGAGGTTCAGATCCGTGCGCAAGAAGCGATCGAGGTTTTCCGCATCTCGCAACAGCAGGTGATCGATGTCGAGCGCAAGCTAACCGAGACCCGCCTGGTGGCCGAGATTGAAAAGCGGAAAATGGAGCAGAACGAGATCGAGCGCAACACCGCCATCGAGATCGAGAAAAAGAACCTCGAGGCAGAAATGGCCATTCTGGATCTGCACAAGGGCATCGAATTTGCCCGCATCGAACAGCAGCGCGACATTGCCGTGCGTGTGGCTAAGGAGCGGGCCGTCGTCAGCCTCGAAGAAGCTGAAAACATGCGAATCGCGCAGATTGCCCAGTTGGAGGCGCAAGAGCGTGTGCGCGAGGCTGACCTTATCGAGCAAAAGAACCTCGACCTCGTGAGGATTGCTACCGAGCAGGAAACCCGGCTGTCGGATATCGCTCGAAGCAAGGCTATTCGGATGGAAGAACACGACAGGGATCTTGTGCTGAGCGCCAAGTCAAAGGTGGTCTACGAGGCCAGGGTCAAGGAAGAAGAAGCGCATGCCTTGGCCATCAGGGCCGAGGAAGAGGTTTCCACCTCACGCGAATCCGCCGTTGCAGACCGCAAGAAGCAGGTTGACCTGATCCATGCTGACGCCAGCGCCCAAGCGAATGCGATCAAACTGACCACACTGGCAACTGCAGAGACCGAAGTGGCGCATCAGCGCAACTTGGCAGACGAATATGCCTCTCTCGCCGCCAAGATCCGCTACGAAATCGACGCGGCCGGCGCACTCAAGCTCAACGAATCCGAGAACATGCGCTCGGAATCCAGCCGCACCAGCGAGGTGCGGATGCAGTTGGCCCGCAACCTGGATGCGATCATCCGCGAGAGTGTGCGACCCATGGAAAGCATCGACTCGATCAAGATCATCGAGGTCAATGGTCTTCCGGGCTTCAGCCAAGGCGCGCAGAGCGGAGCGGAGGGCGAACTGGCCAATCGCGGCCCAGGCGGAAATCTGGCGGAGAATGTCGTGAATTCAGCGCTGCGATACCGGGCGCAGATGCCCTTTGTGGACAATCTTCTAGAAGAGATTGGCATGTCGGCGAGCGAGATCGGCAATGTGCGCAATATTTTGGGTGATGCCCGCAAAGCAGGCGTTCTGCCCGATGAAAAATGATGTCCGTGCCAGCCGGAGCCGGTTGGCCGGTCCTGCCGCACCAATAGCTGTTTACGGCAAAGATGCTATGCCAGAAAATAGAAGATTCGGGGATGGAAGATGATGGCGGACATCAAGGCATGGGCGCGCAAATATGAAAGCCTGACCAACAGCGACGAGACCATCGCCGCCATGGCGCGTTACTATACCTGCAGCTTTATCTTTGACATGGAGCATGCGCGGATCTTGATCGAGATGCATGACGGCAAGGTCAAGCGGATTGAAACCAATGCCGGTCCGATGGATGCCTGCGACTTCCTGCTGAGAGCTTCGGCGGCAACTTGGCGGGAGTTTTCGCGCCCCATCCCGCTGCCGATGTATCACGGCATCTGGTCTGCCTCGTTCCGTCGCGACTTAAAGATTGAGGGCAACCATCTGATATTGATGCAAAACCTGCGCAACTTCACGGTTCAGTTCGAGTTGCTGCGCAAAAGCGGAGTGCCGGTTTGAAATGCGCACTGGGAATGGGAAGTTGAGGAGCGGGTCATGGCAAAACATTCACCTGTGACAGGGCGCTATGTGACGATTGATGTGGACGGGATGGAATACAAGGTATTCTACCTGCAAAACGGCGCCGGCACCCCGCTGGTCTGCCAGCATACTGCGGGCTGCCACAACCATCAGTGGCGTGGGTTGCTGGAAGATGAGGAGATTACGCGGCACTATAACGTCATCGCCTATGACCTGCCCCGGCATGGCAAATCCGATCCGCCCCACAACGTTGAATGGTGGAAGCAAGAGTACAGACTGACCGCAGATCACTATGTCAATTTCATCGTGACCCTGTGCGATGCGCTTGGCCTGCGCGACCCGATCTTCATGGGCTCTTCCTTCGGCGGAAACGTTGCGCTGCAGCTTGCTTTGCGACGGCCCAACCGGTTCAAGGCGGTGATTCCTGTCGAAGCGGCTGCCAATTCACCGGGCTTCTTCCTTGATTGGTGGCGCCATCCGCATGCCAATGCCGCACAGGTCTGCGCCAGCGGCGTGTGGGATCTGATGGCCCCACAATCGCCTGACATGGATCGTTGGCTGACCTGGTTTTACTACACCCAAGGGTCAGAGGCGTTCAAAGGCGATCTCTATTTCTACTCTGTAGATCACGATCTGCGCGACGAACTGAAGAATATCGACGGCCGCCGTTGCCCGGTGGTGATGATGACAGGGACCTATGACTATCTGACCACGCCTGAGGAGTCAGAGGCTACCGCCCGACAGATCCCCGGCGGGGTCTATATCGAAATGGAAGATATTGGCCATTTCCCGATGAGTGAGAATTACCCGGTATTCAGGATCTACTTGAAGGAAGCATTGCGAATAATTCGGGAACGCACAACGAAATGACAGGTACTGCGCAAAAGGATGCGATCTGATATGGCGCAGACCGTCGTCTGGATGTTCATATTCTTCTTGGCCTACGGGGCGTTTTGCCTTTTCATGGGCATTCGGGCGTCGCGCAGTCATACTGACCCCAAGGAGTTTTTTCTCCCAAAAGGGGGTATTGGCACTTGGGTCTTCGTAATCTCCATTTCGGCGGCGATGTTTGCTGGTTGGACAGTCACCGGGCATCCGGGCCAGGTATTTCGCGACGGGTTTCAATTTGTGAACGCCTCGCTTTTCGTCATCACGGTACCGCTGGCGGGGGTTCTGGTGCAAAAGCGCCAGTGGCTGATGGCGCAGAAATACGGCCATGTGACATCGGGCGATCTTTATGCGCATTATTTCGATGAGGGTTCGATTGCGCTGATTGCTGCACTGATTGCCTGCGTCTTCGCCATCCCCTTCCTTGCCATCTTGCTCAGCGCCGCCGGGGCCCTGATCTGGGGTCTCAGTGATGGGGTCGTGTCGCGCGAAGTGGCGATGTGGGGGTTGGGCGGCCTGATGCTGGTTTATACCACACTTGGCGGAATCCGGGCGGCGACGGCGGTCGGGGCAGTGCAGGGGGCACTGTTTGCCGGGGTCGTGATGATCCTCGGTATCTTCGCGCTGGAGCAGGTCGGAGGGATCACCGCATTCGGCCAGGGCCTTGCAGCAATGGGGGCAGCAGCCGGAGAAGATGTGCGCACCCATGGCTTTGGAGGCGGCGATTATCCCGGCATGCTGGTGGTGCCCGGCGTGGTGCAATGGGTGTCTGGCATTGGGTTGGAGCAGGCGCTTGGGGGGCCTTGGACAGCCGTGATGGGCCTGTCCTTCGCGATATCGATGATGGGCATCCAGTTTGCCCCCGGCTTTACGACCATCGGCATTGCAAGCCGCGGAGTGCGCGCCTTTTCGATCCAACAGATCTGGGGAAGTGCCTTCTGCGTTGGACTGCTGCTTTTGTTGTTTTCCACCTTTCAGGGGATGGGTGCCCATCTGCTTGGGGCTGGTGGGGCGGCGGTTCTGCCACAACTGACTGAGACGCGTCAGGGAGAGTTGGTCCAGCAATATATCCGGGCCATTGGGGTAGATTACCCTTGGTTGATGGGTCTTCTGGCGGTGTGCGCCATTGCGGCCATCCAGTCCACCTCGGCAATCCTGCTGTCCAGTTCCGGAAACGTTTTGGCGCGGGATGTTTACAAGGGTCAATTCCAGCACGATGCAAACTGGGGCGATCAAAAGCGGATGAGCGCAATTTTCATGTTGCTGCTGTGCCTCGCCGCCCTAATGTTGGCCAGCTTTGCAATCAAGGTGGCCGTGGTACTGGCAGCGCTGGCCATTCCAATGAGTTTCCAATTACTGCCGGCGTTGATGGCTGCCCTCTGGCTGCCTTGGGTGCCCCAGCGCGCAGTAACGTTTGGCCTGATCGTCGGAATGGTCGTGGTGGTGCTAACCGAGCCCCTCGGCCAGATATTGACCGGCTATGCGCTGCCGTGGGGCAAGTGGCCTTTTACCGTGCATTCCGGCGTCTGGGGCATGTTTTTCAACTTGGTCATCTGCGTGCTCGCCGCCTCTTTTTCGGGGCGAGATACCGACAGCGATCGGCGGCATGCCCTCCATAGTGTGCTGAACGCCGCCTCGGGCAAGCCCAACAGCAACCGCGCCAAGTCCGTCGCCTGGATTCTGCTGCTGTTCTGGGCTTTCTTTGCCGCTGGCCCCGGAGCCGTGCTGGGCAATGCCATTTTTGGCGACCCCAGCGGAGGGATCGAGGCTTGGGTGTTCGGCGTGCCTTCCATCTGGGCATGGAGCTTGTTCTGGTGGGCGCTGGGCGTGGGTCTTGTGTGGTTTCTGGCCGTGAGGATGGGCATGTCGGTGCTGCCGGAAACGGAGTTGGAGTCGCAATCAACAAATTCTGTCGTCAAAGGAGTGTCGGACAATGGGTGAGCCAACAGGCGTTCAGACCAATGAAGGGAAAATGGCTACGGATGACTTTATCACCCGGACTTATGTTTTGCCGCTCTTGCGCGACGAGGCGACACGTAACCGCCTGATAGCCGAACATCGGGCCAACCCGGTGGGAACCCCGCCAAAGAACGGCCGACCGGCGATTGAGCACAGCGAGGATCTGATCCGCGTGCTGGACAAGTTCCGTCGCCAGCCGATGGCTGGTAAGCTGGTGACCGTGTGCAAGAAATACTTCGCCGATTACCGCATTGCCGTGTGCAGCGGCGTGCGAGGCGAGCCGCTGAAGCTTCTTGAAGGCTCGTTTTCATCAGAAGAGGCTGCAGAGCACGCCATCTTCCTGAAACGGATCGCCGCGTTTTTGAAGCAATACGGGTACTGACCGTACTCTAACATCCACGAACAAACCTGCCGGTTTGAATGAAGTTCAGAGGAAACAACGATGCTACGGATCACGGGATACAGCGACAAATATTCGATTACGCCAGGCGGGCAGATCAAGTTCTACGTCAATTCCGAACTTGGCGAAGACTATGAGATGCAGATGGTCCGCCTGATCCATGGCGATACCAACCCCGAAGGGCCGGGCTACAAGGAAGAGATGATTGGCGCCTCTTGCAACGGCAATTTCAAGGGCCGCAACCAGCGCATCCACGGTGGTTCTTATGTGGTGATCCCGCAAGATGACCGGCTGAACGTGCAAAGCTTTACCCTGCAGGCCTATATCTTTCCGACCACTCCGGAAAAGGGGCGGCAGGGACTGCTGACCAAGTGGAACGAGAACAAGAAGACCGGCTACGGTCTGTTCATTGACGACAAGGGTTGTCTGTCGGTGATGATCGGCGGTGCCAACGGGCAGGTGACGGTATTATCGAGCGGCAAGAAGTTGTTGACAAAGGTATGGTATCTGGCGGCGGCAAGCTATGATGCGGCCTCGGGCAAAGTGATGCTTTACCAGATGCCCGTCGTCACCGCGACCAATGGCGGCCTCGGCATGGCGGTTCTGCACCCGGCCGAGGAAACCACGGCAACCACTCAAACGATCAATGGCATATCCCCGGCCATCAATGATGCGCCCCTCCTGTTTGCAGCCTCGACCAAGGTGGAGCGCAGCGGCCGAAAGATCTCGGGCGCGCACTACAAGGAAGCCCAAACACCAGTGGAACTGCCTGAACAGGCCAACGTCTATAATGGCAAGATTGATCGCCCGCGCCTGTCGAAGCGTGCGTTGTCGCGGTCCGAGATTGCCAATCTGGCCAAAGGCTATCGCGGATGCGCGGCCGATCTGCGCGGTGATGTTGTTGGGGCCTGGGATTTTCAGGCCAACATCACCAAACACATCGCTTCGACCTATGTGATCGACACGTCTGCCAACATGCTGAACGGCCATACGATCAACATGCCCTGCCGCGCGATGACCGGCCACAATTGGACCGGGGATGAAATGATCTATCATCATGCCCCCGATGAATATGGTGCGATCCACTTTCACGACGACGACATCGACGATGCCCGTTGGGATGTGGATTTCGAATGGACCATCCCGGAAGGGTTGCGCAGTGGGATCTATGCTGCGCGCCTGCGTATCGGCAGCGAAGATTCTGCGGATACCGAAGACTACGTCCCCTTTGTGGTGCGCCCTCCCGTCGGCAAGGCGACATCCAAAATCGCCTTTATCATGCCCAACAATGCCTACATTGCCTATGCGAATGACAATCTCGGAACCAATTCGGTGGTTGCGCAATTGCTGGCGGGCAAGGTTCCCGTGCTCAACCCGTCTGATCTGTTCCTGAACGAGCATCGCGAATATGGGCTTTCCACCTATTCGCTACATTCAGACGGCAGTGGTGTCAGCTATTCGTCGCGCCTGCGCCCCATTCTGAACCTTCGCCCGAAGTATCGGCATTGGCTGTCGCCGTCGTTGTGGCAGATGAATGGCGACCTGCACCTGACCGACTGGCTCGAACATGAGGGTTTTGAATTTGATGTGCTGACCGACGAGGACCTGCACCGCGAAGGCGTGGACTTGCTAAAGCGTTACCGTGTGGTGCTGACCGGCAGCCACCCGGAATATACCTCGGAGCGGATGTTCACGGCCTACGAGTCTTACCAGCTTCAGGGCGGACGCTGGATGTATCTGGGGGCCAACGGCTTTTACTGGATCAGCGAATTCCACCCTGACAATTTCAACATTATCGAGGTGCGAAAAGGTGAAGCTGGAACCCGGGCTTGGACGGCCAATCCCGGCGAATACAACAACGCGTTTGATGGCAAGTATGGCGGCATGTGGCGTGCCAGGGGACGCATTCCGAGCAAGCTTTGTGGCGTGACCTTCACCGCTTATGGCTTTGACGTCTCCTCCTACTATCGGCGCGCAAAGGACAGCAAGCGCCCGGAATGCAAGTGGATCTTCAACGGCATCGGCGAGGATGAGGTTATCGGCGACTTCGGGCTTGTTGGTGGAGGCGCCGCAGGATTGGAACTGGATCGCTACGATCTGGATTTCGGAACGCCGCACAATGCCTATCTGTTGGCGCGCTCTGAGGGGCATACCAACTTGATGCTGCAGGTGAACGAAGAGATCCACTTCTCGGTTCGGGGATATTATGGTGGCGGAACGGAAAACCCGATGGTTCGGGCCGATATGATTTATTACAAGACGCCGCATGACGGGGCGGTTTTTGCGCCCGGCTCGCTGTCTTGGTGTGGCAGCCTTTCGCACAACAACTACAGCAATAACGTCTCGACCATCATGCACAACGCTCTGAAAGGGTTCCTGAAAGATGGCCCGCTGCCATAGACCCTGCGTCAAGTCGTGACCCAAATGCAATGGAGTGTGCCAGATGTCTGATATGAGCAAGGGGACTTTGCCCAATATGGCCGACAGGCCGGATGGCAAGCCGATGCTGGGCGCATCGGCTGACCCGCAGAATAAAATGGAAAAGGCGGCCCTGAAAGGGCTGGATGCCGACAAGATGAATGATCTTGGCGAAAGCCTGTTCACCCTGAACAACCGCCGCTACGGACCGATTGCCGGGGCCTACATGGTCATATGCACCAAGCCAGATAAGGAATGGTGCGTGGCCCAGCTGAATGCCGACCGTGCCAAGCCGTTCATCTTGTTCGAGGACAAGGTGTTCTCGTCGCCCGAACTGGCGCAGGCTGAGGCGGAGCGTTTCAAGCATGAACGTGGCGAGACTGTGCCGCCAAGTCGCAACACATGAGGACCCATATGCGCTTCAACGCCCTTGCCATTTCGATCCTGATACTAGGCGGGGCGGCATCGGATGCCCGCGCCGAAAGCCTGAATGGCGCTGAACTTCTGGCGCTCTGTGATACGCCCAAGAGTGACTCGATGGTCTATTTCACCAACTTCTCGCTTTGTGCCGGCTATATCAACGGCGTTTCTGATGCTTCGCTGTGCGGCAACATGGTCGGCGGGTCCAGCCATTCGCATCCCGAAGGGGCGACGGTCGGCCAGATCTTCGAGGTGTTCATGACCTGGATGCGCAATCACCCCGAGAACGCCAGCGAAGGGGCCTCGGTCCTTGTAGCGCGCAGTTTGGCTGAGGCCTATCCTTGTCCTTGAGGGCTTTCAACAGACGCACGACTCAGGGCCTGATCCCCGATTGACGAAAGACGGACTGCAAGATGAAGATTGTGGAGTTCAATGGCGTCGATAGCGCATTCGGGGCATCCCGGCAGGGGGCGGCCAAAGGCGCGTCTTCGCGCATCGAACTTTACATGTTTCAGACCGGCACGCTGAAAACCAAGACGAAGTATATCAAGATGAATCAGGGTGGGGATTCGGATTTCGAGATTCCGGTGCCCTGGTTCTTCCTGCGTCATCCGCGCGGCAATATCGTGATCGATGGCGGCAATGCCGCAGAAGTGGCGATCGACAAGCGCAAACATTGGGGTGCGGTGATTGATGCCTATGATCCGGTGATGGGTCGGCATGAAAACTGCGTCGATCAACTGGCCAGCATCGGCGTGCGTCCCGAAGATGTGGCTTATGTCCTGCAATCGCACCTTCATCTGGACCATTCCGGCGCGATCGGACGATTCCCGAATGCCATTCACTATGTCCAGCGCATCGAATGGAGCTATGCGTTCAACCCGGACTGGTTTTCTGCCGGGGCATATATCCGCGCCGATTTTGACAAGCCCGGCCTGAAGTGGAAGTACCTGCAAGGCTTGGATTCAGACAATTACGACCTGTTCAATGACGGCGTGGTGCGGATGATTTTCACCCCCGGCCATTCGCCGGGACATCAGTCCTTTTTGATCACCCTGCCAAATACCGGCCCGATCCTGCTGGCAATCGATGCCGCCTATACGATGGACCATTGGGAAGAAAGGGCCTTGCCGGGACTTGTCTGCTCATCGGTTGACGCAGCACAGTCTGTGCGCAAGCTGCATGCCATTGCCGAAAAGACCAAGGCGATGGTGGTCACGGGCCACGACCCCGACCTCTGGCGGACCTTCAAGCACGCTCCCGGAGGGACTTATGACTGACTTGACCAGACCTTTCCTGTTTCAAACCACCCCCCGCATCCGATTTGGGGTTGGGGCGTTGGAAAGCCTGCCCGAGGAACTGCAAAGGTTCTCGGCAACTTCGGTGCTGGTCGTGTCAGACCCCGGGGTCATCGCCGCCGGGATCGCTGGCCGCGTGCAGGATTTGGTGGCGGGTACGGGTGCTAAAACCCATATCTTCGGCGCGGTAGAACCTGACCCAAGGATCGAAACCGCCGAGGCTTGCGCCAAACTGGCCGCCGAGTTTGGGGCCGGCCTGATTATTGGCGTTGGGGGCGGCTCGGCTCTGGATATTGCCAAGGTTGCGTCGATCCTTGCCCGTGCGGACCAGCCGATTGCCACCATGTTCGGCATTGATCTCGTCAAATCCCCCGGAATCCCGCTGATCCTGATCCCGACAACCGCTGGAACCGGCAGCGAAGTGACCCACATCGCCATCCTTTCGGATGAGACCGAGCATCTGAAAAAGGGCATCGTCAGTCCCTTTCTGTTTCCGGCCCTTGCCCTTAATGATCCGGCCTTGTCAGTCGGTGCACCGCAATCGGTTACCGCCGCCAGCGGCATGGATGCGTTATTGCATGCGGTCGAAGCGTTTACCTCCAAAAACGCAAGTGATGTGACCGACACCCTGGCAAGGCAGGCGATCCGCCTGATCTCGCAGAACCTGCGGTCCGCCTATGCCGATGGCAGCAACATCGTGGCGCGGACGGCCATGCTGGAAGGCAGCATGCTGGCCGGAATCGCCTTTGCGAATGCAGGTGTCACAGCGGTGCATGCCTTCGCCTATCCGATAGGCGCCGAGTTTCATATTCCCCACGGTGTAGCCAACAGCATCATGATGGGGCCGGTGCTGACTTTCAATCTGGTCGGAAACCTGCAAAAGTTCGCGGAAGTCGCAGAGCTTCTTGGTGCTCAAATCAGCGGCTTTTCGCAACGCGATGCAGCGATCCTGGCCATCCAAACCATGAAACTCTTGGCTGAGGACATTCGCATCCCAAAACATCTGGCTGATTTCGGTATCCGCGAAGAGCATTTGCCTAGCCTTGCCGATGGCGTGCTGAAGGTCACGCGCCTTCTTGCGAACAATCCCCGGATCTTGTCCCGAGACGATGCGGTGCGGATCTACCGTGAAGTGCTTTAGCAGGGGCCGCCGCGACTTTTGTCGCCGCGGCCCCGTGCGGCATTATGGCTTGAGACACGCAGGTGATCCCTGATCCGTGCCAGCGCTGCCTGCCGGTCGTGGCGTGCGGCCAGAGTTTGGTCGGTAATCCCCCCCCGAAAGTAAGGGACTGCTCCTACCTAACCACTAAGCGCCATTCACTCGCCAGTAAACAGCATGAGAATCAATACGAACAATTTCATCAGAAATAGAATTTTTTCTTCGGAACTCTTCTACAGCCGTTCTACATCCCTTCCAGGAAGAATAGTCGTCAATTATCAAAAAACCGCCTGGTGAAATCTTGTGATAGAGGCTCTCCAGTGCATCTTTGGTCGACTGATACAGGTCACCATCCATTCGGAGAATCGAAATATTGCGAATTGGGGCCGCAGGAAGAGTATCGCTAAACCAGCCCTTCAAGAATTTAACATTTCTACCGAGAAGACCAAACTTCTCAAAGTTTTTTTGGACCTCATCTTGAGAAACAGCCAGAAAATCACGATCCGAAAAATCAGAAAATACATCTCCACGATCCTCGTCCGTCGGCCGGGGAAGGCCTTCAAAGGAGTCTGCGCACCAAATTAATCTATTTTCATCACCAAGCTTGAGAAGCGCAGCCGCCATAAATATCACAGCTCCGCCTCGCCACACGCCAGTTTCGACCAAATCACCTGCAATACCATCAGAAACTATAATGCGGATACAGTCCTCAAGATTGTCGAGGCGTGTCCGACCAATCATCGTAAAACCGAAAAATGGCCAATCCAGACCCTGCTTGCGGTCCTCCTCTTTAAATGGCATCATTCTCAATAGAACAAACCCGCGCCGTCTGAGATAAGAGAGCACAATCTTTTTTGTTTTTCCAATCAGATAAGAGATTGGCTTCATGGGCGATAGGGCCTCCGGCATTGGCCCCTCTACAATTCTCCAAGAACTCTCCTCGTAATAGGAGGCTGTCAGGATGCTTTTAAGCGTTTCAAGATCAAAAACTAATTCTGAAGCATGCGCCTGAGGTGGCTTTACTCGATCCATCTTGCGCTTTTCCGATGCTATTTAGGACACAAAGCACTAAAACTTTTAGTTGATTCGATGCAATGTAGCAATAGGCAACTTGTATTCGATGATTTTCATGGATTTCCTGATTAGTTGAACCGCTATCTGCACTTGATGTTCGCCCTTGAAAGTTCCGCTACAGACGGGCAACCCATCAAGCGCATATCGCGGGTAATCTCGGTTTGAATTTGCTGCGGTGCCCGCTCAACCCAAGCCTGTCCCGCCGTCGCCAGACCCTAAAGGTATAGCCGACCGACGCCTACCGCCGTAGCGCCCAGCGACAGCGCTTTGAGAACGTGGGTGCCGCGCTGAACTTCTCCGTCCATCATCACATCAATCCGGTCGCCAACGGCATCAACACTATCTCCCAACTGCCCGAACGCGGTTCGACTGCCATCGCGTTGCCTTCCGCCGTCATTCTCTCTGGGGCGCACGTCGCACGGGGGATGATCGCGATAGTCCGGAGTCGCGGAAAACCTGACTGTACTGACCGACAATGGCCCCGGGTTCACCGGCATGGCGATCCTCAAATGGGCGGTCGATTCCGGCGCTGCGCGGCACCACATCGACCCCGGCAAGCCGCAGCAGAATGGGCTGGTTGAGAGCTTTGACGGCGGCCTGCGCCCCTCTCGGCGATGGATGCATCGCTTGTCGCGCATGGGAGGAATGCCTGCGTGACGAGGTTTTTTACAGCCTCACGGGTGCCCGCCAAAAGCTGGCCCTCTGGCGCGATGCCACCAACAGTAACAGGCCACATTCATCGCCCGGCAACAAGTTCCCGGCCGAACCACGCAGGCGCGTGCGCGACCTGAGAGCCTCGCACCCGGCGCGCGTGCCCAACCAAAAACCGACGACGATCAACAAAGCATACCCTCGTTATGACAGACCGACGGCCGGGGGCAGGTCATCGGCGTTTCCGGTTGCGCGGTTGCGTACTGGCGGATGTCTGGTCCAGGCGGCCCAAAAACGTTGCGAAGCGCTAGACGCCACGCGATGGCTGCGCGCAATGATCAAGGCTCTTTCAGCAACGCGTCAGCGGCGGCGATGCCCGTCATCAGGGCGCCATGCGCCGTGCCGGGATGATCATGCGACGTCGCCTCGCCGGCGAAGTGCAGCCGTCCGTCCCAATCCGCGCCAAAGAGTTTGCGGCGGTCGCGTGATCCGGTGCCCACGGCGTTGAAGGTATAGGCCCCGCGGGAAAACGGATCCTGGCGCCAGCGGGTGATCTGGCTGCCGATAGGGTCCGGGATGGCGCTGCCAAACATCGACCGCAAGGCCTCCATCGCCGAGGCGGTGGTGGCGCGGTCATCCAGATCCTCCAGCCGGACCGCAGTGGCGGCGGCGTTGAAGCCGACGAGCAGGGGGTGTCCGGTGCTGGGCACACCACTGAGCCAGTCTGCCCACAGCCCCTCTTCGGGGCCGAGATAGTCGATCCAGTCCACGTCCCCGGGCCAGAAAACGCGGTCAAATCGCAGCCAGGCTTTGTTGAGAAGTCCCATCTCCAGGCCGTCGATCGCACGTTGACGCGTGCGATCCAGAGCCCGGGCAAAGCGGACCGTCCCCGCTTTCAGCACACCCAGCGGCAGGGTCACGAACACATGGTCCGCCGCATGGCGGCCCAGCGTAGTCGTGATCGCAACGCCGGCCCCCCCGTGTAAAGGCGCGATTTCAAGAACGGCCTCCCCAAGCCGGATATCCAGCCCTTCGGCAAGATGCGTCACAAGTGGGCCATAGCCACGGTTGAAAACCACCTGATTGCCGGGAAAATCATCGCCGTCATCAAAATGCCAAGCCGACAGGCGGTTCCAGTCGCCCGAGTATTCGTGCTCGATCCGGGTATTGATCGCCAGCCGCATTGCGTGGCGGTCGGGTGGCGTAAGGTCTTGCCAGGCGGGGAAGGCCTCGATGGCCGTCCTCAGCGAGATGTCCGCATCAAGGTCATCAATCGCCCCACGCGCAGCATCGACCAATGCCTCGGCGCGCGCGGCGACAGCGATGAAATCGAACGCACGACCGGCGGCATCATAGCTGGCCGAACGCAGATACGAGGTCGCAGTCCGGCCCGCGCCGATCTGGTCGGCAAGGGCGGTCAGCGGGTTACCGGTGTCGCCGTGTATCCAGCTTGCCCCCATGTCGACCGGCAGGTCGGGCCAGAGATGGCTGGTGTGCGTGCGCCCGCCGATGCGGTCACGGGCCTCGATCACGGTGACCTCGACCCCGTTGGACCGCAAATGTCGCGCGGCACCAAGCCCGGCCAAACCCGCGCCCAGCACAATCACGCGCCGGAGGGCGGAACCAGTGACACCGGGTTGTCCACGGGGGCTAGGCGCGGACATGCGCGCTCGGGGGGGCATAGACGGCGGAACGCGAGGGCGTCACCTCGGCCCGGGTATCAGCGGTCTCGGTGTCAACGTGATGCGCGCGCAGGAATTCTGCCGTTACGCTGCCCCGATGCGCGACAATGCCGCGTCCGACCGAGGCGCCGCGCGTCGGCCCAAACGCGGCGGCGCGGACATAACCGGCATGGGCGCCGTCGCAAAGGATCGGCCCGGTGCCCTGCATCGGCGGCTCCGGGTTGTTGCGCAGGAACTGCACAAGGGGGTGGGTCGACGGGCGGGCTGCTTTTAGCGCCATCAGCGCTGCGCGACCGATGAAATCAGGCTTGGTAAAATCAACCGCAAAGCCGAGGCCCGCCGGCACCGGCGTGTCGGTATTGTCGCTGTCCACAGCGACGTGACGGTCGCCGTTCTTCATCCGCAACGCGCCAAGCGTGATCAACCCGCAATGTACCCGCGCGTCCCCCGCCGCGCGGATGCCATCCGGCGCGGCGTCATCGGCGGCATGTGAATGTTCGGTCGGAATGGCGATCCCGTCGCCTACCTCTTGCATGTGGGTCATGGGCGACCGAAAGCGGGCAGGGGCAAGGTCCTGGTGTCCGAGGCCAAGCGCGTCAGCCTCGATCCGGTTGATCCTGCGGTGCGACATCTGGGGTGATTTGGCATCCCTGCTCCTGCTGGCGGCGAATAAAGTCTTGTCAGGCAAGATCGGTCCCGTGGCGGCACAAAAGAACTTGACAGAGATACTGGCCCTATTCAATGATTGAATGCTCATTCAGCGAAATGTGTTGTGCGGCGTGTATCCGAGACGTTTTTGTCGATGGCCTGGTACCGGGCGGCCTTGCATCAGGGAGTGGACGTTATGGATATACTTGATCAACTTGCGGCGGTGGGCGAGGGCAAGCTAAGTCGCCGGGCCTTCAACAGATCGCTTTTTGCATTGGGCTTGACCGCGGTGGCGATGCCGGTTGCACCGCGCCGCGCATTGGCCGCGCCCGAAGATCATGCGACCTACTTTACCTGGGGCGGTTTCGACATCCCTGACTATTTCGAGGAATATGTCGCCAGACGCGGCGAATTGCCGAACTTTGCGACCTTCGGTTCGGCAGAAGAGGCATTTCAAAAGCTTCAGTCGGGGTTCGTGGCCGATATCGCGCATCCCTGTCTGTCGGATGTGCCGCGCTGGTCCAGTTCAGGCCTGTTCCAGCCGATCGACACCTCGCGGTTGTCGAACTGGCCGGACGTGCTGCCGGAACTGTATGATGTCGATTACAACATGGGGAACGGCAAGCCGTGGATGGTGCCTTTTGAATGGGGCCAGACCTCGATTGCGTATCGCACTGACCTCTTTGAAGTCGAGGGCGAAGAAAGCTGGAACATGCTTTGGGACCCCCGTTACACCGGGCGCCTGGGCAGTCTTGGCGGCGGTGGTGATGTGTGGTGGTGTGCGGCGATCAAGGCCGGGGTGCCGTTCGACCAGATCCATACCCCCGAGGCCTTTGAACGGATTGCGGCGGTTTTGCGCGAACAACGCCCGCTGATCCGCATGTATACCGACGACACCACCTCGCTTGAAACTGCGTTGGCCTCGGGCGAAATTGTGGCCACGATGGCGTGGAACAGTTCGGTTGTCGCCCTGCAGGGCCAGGGCGTTCCGGTCAGCTTTGCAAAACCCAAAGAAGGGGCGCTGACATGGGTTTGCGGGATGATGCTGCATGCGCAAGCCCCGAAGATTGACAGCGCCTACGACGTGCTAGACTCGCTGATCAGCGAATCTTCGGCCATTTTCAATATGAAAGACTATGGCTATGGCGGCGTCAATCGTAAGGCTTTTGAGAGTTTTACCGAAGAACAACTACAGGCACTTGGCCTGTCCAAGGATGTCAAGTCCGTGCTTGATGCCGGTCACTTCGGCATTCCACAAACCGCAGAATGGGACCAAAAGATGACCCAGACCTGGGAACAGATCAAGCTGGGGTTCTAGCGCGTGCCAGTTGATTGCGCGCCTTTCGTCGGCCTGACATGACCACCGACTCTGCATTCGCCGATGTGGCGTCGCCGCAGCGCAGCAGATGGGCGCGCCTGTCCGGGGTGCTCTACCGGCATCAGGCGCTGCGTGGTTACCTGCTGTTGTTTCCAACGCTGCTGGTGATGGCGGCGGCCATTATCGTGCCGTTGGCGACAATGATCATGATGAGTTTCTGGTCGGTGTCGGGATATTCGATCGATACGACCCCGACGCTGCTGAATTATCAGACGATGACCGGCCAGCCGATGTACGGCGTCCTGATCGGCCGGTCTTTGACGGTGGCAGCGCTGGCGACGCTGGTGACAGTCGTCCTGTGCTATCCAATGGCCTATTTTGTGGCGTTCCATGTGCACCGCCACAAGGCACTTTGGTTGATCATCATGACCTTGCCGTTCTGGACAAGTTATCTTTTGCGGGTCTTTTCGTGGAAGGTCGTGCTTGGCTACGAAGGCGTGATCAACACGGCCCTGTTATGGGCCGGGCTGATCGACGCGCCGCTGACCGTATTCCTGTACAGTCAGACAGCCGTGACAGTGGTGCTGGCACATTCCTGGGCGGCCTTTGCGTTGTTGCCGATTTATGTGTCGCTGGAAAAGATTGACAAGACCTATCTCGAGGCTGCGGCCGATCTGGGCGACAGCGCCGCGCGCCGGTTCTGGCGGATCACGTTTCCGCTGTCGCTGCCCGGTGTCGTGTCGGCGTTCTTTTTGATGTTCATCCCGACGGTCGGTGACTATGTCACCCCGGCCATGCTGGGCGGCCCGGACGGGATGATGGTCGGCAACCTGATCCAGGCGAATTTCGGGCCGATGAACAACTGGCCTGCCGGGGCGGCGCTATCGCTGGTGATGATTGTCGCCATCTCGATCTCGGCGCTGGTGTTTCTCAGCCTCACGCGCCTGATCCGGAGGTAGAGATGGCAAACCGCGAGACATTCCAGAGGCCGAACCGGCTGCTTGCCCTTTATGCGGTTGCCTTTGCCATCTTTCTGTATCTGCCGATCCTGTTCATCCCGATGTTTTCGTTCAATGCCGGGGTCTATGTCAGATTCCCGCTCGAAGGATTTACCTTTGGCTGGTACGCCGATCTGGCGCGTCGGCAGACGCTGCACCATGCGTTTTACAACAGTCTTCAGGTCGGGGCCGTGGTGGCGATTGTGTCCACCATTCTGGCGGTTCCGGCCGCAAAGGCGATTTCGCGCTACCGGTTGCCGGGCAAGGGGCCGATTGTCGGGTTCATCATGCTGCCCCTGGTGGTGCCCGGACTGATCTTTGGTGTGGCGCTGTTGTCGCTGCTGAACCGGATCGGGGTCACGTTGTCGCTGGTGACGGTGGCCATCGGGCATATCGTCATCTGCCTGCCTTTCGCCATCGCAACCCTGCTGCCCCGGTTCGAGGGCTATAATGGCTCAATGGAAGAAGCGTCGGCCGATCTGGGCGAAAATGCCTGGTGGACCTTCTGGCGGGTGACATTTCCGACAATCCGGCCGGGTGTGCTGGCCAGCCTGCTGCTGACCTTCACCATCTCGTTTGATGAGTTCATCCTCGCCTTTTTCCTCAGCGGAACCGAAGCGACGCTGCCGATGTACATCTGGTCACAACTTCGCTTTCCGCAGGATTTTCCGTCGCTTCTGGCGCTGGCGACGCTGATCTTGATCTTTTCATTCGTGCTGGTGTTTGCCAGCCTGCGCCTCAGCGGCTTTGGCCAATCCGACAAAAAAGGGGGGGCCAAATGATCCATGTCCAGAATGTCAGCAAATCCTTTGGCCGGGTCATTGCGATCCGGGACGTGTCGCTGACGATCAATCAGGGTGAGTTCTTTTCGCTGCTGGGCGCGTCGGGATCGGGCAAGACCACGCTTTTGCGGATGATCGCGGGGTTCGAGGCGGTGTCGTCTGGCCGGATCGTGATCGACGGCCAGCCGATGGAGGACGTGCCGCCCCATCGCCGCCCGATCAACATGGTGTTCCAAAGCTATGCGATTTTTCCCCACATGAACGTGCGCGACAACATCGCTTACGGCTTGCGGCGGCTGGCCATTCCGCGCGACCGGCAAAATGCGATGGTGGACGAGATGCTCGACCTGATCGCGCTTCCCGGGTACGGCGACCGGCGGGCCACCCAGCTTTCGGGCGGGCAGATGCAGCGCGTGGCGCTGGCGCGTGCGCTGATCCTGAAGCCAAAGGTGCTGCTTCTGGACGAACCGCTGGGCGCGCTGGACAAGCAGTTGCGCGAACAGATGCAACTGGAACTGCGCAGCCTGCAACAAAAGCTGGGCATCACCTTTGTGCTGGTCACCCACGATCAGGAAGAGGCGCTGACCCTGTCCGACCGGATCGCCGTCATGGCGAACGGGGCGGTGCTGCAGGTGGACACCCCGTCTGCGCTTTATGACAACCCCGGCAACCGGCGCATCGCCAGTTTCATCGGCAACATGAACTTTTTTGATGCCACCATTCATCGGACCGGCGCCGCGGCCGAAATCGAGATCGAAGGGCTGGGCCGGGTCTTTTTGAACGGAAAGGATGCGGGCCGGCGGGACGGAACACCGGCCCTTGTCGCCATGCGACCCGAAAGTTTTGTCCTCTTTGGTGAAAAGCCCGCCCCGGCCACGGCGTCGGTGCAGGGAACCCTGCAGGCGCGGCAGTATCTGGGGGGCAGGCAAATGCTTTACGTCGATATCAAGGGCAGGTCAGCTCCCGTCGCCGTCGCGTCGAACACGGTGCGGGGCCAAGACGCGCTGAGTATCAAACAAGGCAGCCCGGTCTGGCTGACCTGGAACCACGATGCGATGGTGGTGCTGGACTGCGAATAAAGCCGATTGCTGCTATAAGGGGATGGAACTGTGAAACTGAAGGACGATGGCACCGTAACGGGGGCACCCAAACAGACCCGTGCTGCGGCCAAGGCCGGGCGGCGTCAGGATCTGATCGACGCCACGATCACCTCGATTGCAAAGTTCGGTCTGTCCGGCACCACGCTGGCCCGCGTCACTGAAATTGCGGGCACTTCCATTGGCCTTGCGAATTTCCACTTTGACAGCAAGGATCGCCTGTTCGAGGCGACGTTGCAGTTTCTGGCCGACGAACAGCGCGACCTGTGGCAGAACCGCAATCTGGACGCGTCGCTGTCCAGTGCTGACCGGTTGATGGCCATCGTGGACAGCCGGTTTCATCCCCGCATCTGTGACCGCAAAAAGCTTGCCATCTGGTTCGCCTTTTATGGTGACGCCAGTGCGCGTGCGATCTACCGCAAGGTGCTTGCCGATGTGGATGACGAACGACTTGACGCGACTGTCGCCATCCTGATCGCGTTGAGCAACGACGCAGGCCGGGCCCGGCCCGACCCGGCAGAGACGGCGTTGGGCATGGAGGCGTTTTACGACGGTTTGTGGCTGAACATGCTGCTTTACCCCGGTGACTTCAAAAGGCTGGCTTGCCGGAAAAAGGCGCTGGACTATCTTGCAGCGCTTTTTCCCACCCATTTCGCCAACCACGAGGACAGGGCCTGAGGCCCGCCAGACCCCTTTAGCAGGACCAAAGGCCATGACACGCGACCCCCGTTACGATATCTTGTTCGAGCCTGTGAAAATCGGGCCGGTCACCACAAAGAACCGCTTTTATCAGGTGCCCCATTGCACCGGCATGGGTTGGGCCCGTCCGCGTACGGTGGCCGAGATGCGGGGCGTCAAGGCCGAGGGCGGCTGGGGCGTGGTCAATACCGAATACTGTTCGATCCATCCCGCATCGGACGATCAGTTGCACATCTCGGCATCCTTGTGGGATGACAGCGACGTCCGGGCGCACCGCCTGATGACCGACAAGGTGCACGCGCATGGCGCGCTTGCGGGGGCGGAGTTGTGGTTTGGCGGTGCGCGCAGCGCCAATCTTGCGACGCGACTGGTGTCTTTTGACGTGGCCGCCATGCCCAATGGCGTGGGCCACCCGTTCCAGTCCCGCGCGATGGACAAAACCGATATCCGTGATTTCCGCCGCTGGCACCGCAATGCCGCGCTGCGTGCGCGCGCGGCAGAGTTCGACATCGTCTATGTCTATGCCACGCATGGCTATCTGTTGGCGCATTTTCTGGACCCGCAAACCAACATCCGCAGCGATGAATATGGCGGGTCGTTGGAAAACCGCACCCGTCTGGTGCGCGAACTGATCGCCGAAACCAAGGATGCCGTGGGCGACCGCTGTGCCGTGGCCGTGCGCTTTGCCGCCGATGAACAGACCGGCGAGGACGGCCAGCCGATCATTGGCGAGCGGCGCGAAATGCTGGCGATGATGGCCGAGATGCCCGATCTGTGGGACATCAACATCGACGACTATTCGCTGGAGATGGGGGCGTCGCGCTTTGTCAAGGAAGGCGCACTAGAACCCTACATGTCCTTCGTCCGGTCGGTCACGACCAGACCCGTGGTGACGGTAGGCCGCTTCACCTCGCCCGACACCATGGTCCGGATGGTCAAGTCCGGCATCACCGATCTGATCGGCGCCGCGCGTCCCTCTATCGCCGACCCCTATCTTCCCAAAAAGATCGAAGAGGGGCGGATGGAGGACATCCGCGAATGCATCGGTTGCAACGTCTGCTATTCCGGCGACAGCCTGTCGGTGCCCATCCGCTGCACCCAGAACCCGACCATGGGCGAGGAATGGCGGCGCGGCTGGCACCCCGAAAAGATCCGCGCCAAAGGGTCGGACGGACAGGTGCTGATCGTGGGGGCAGGGCCCGCAGGGCTGGAGGCCGCCCGCGCGCTGGGTGCCCGCGGATACAAGGTGGCGCTGGCCGAGGCATCGCGCGTCCTGGGCGGTCGGGTGGTGCGCGAGGCCAGCCTGCCGGGGATGCGCGAATACATCCGCGTGCGCGATTACCGCGAACAGCAATTGCTCAAGATGCCCAACGTCGAGATTTTCCGCGAAAGCCGACTGGCACCCGAAGATGTTCTGGCATTCGAGGCGCGCCATGTCTGCATCGCCACCGGTGCCCTTTGGCGGCGCGATGTGTTCAACGGCAAACGGTTCGTGGCCATCGCGGAGCCCGGGGTCGAGGTTCTGACCCCTGACGACATCATGCAAGGCCGGTTGCCGCAGGGACCAACCGTGGTGTTCGACAGCGACGGCTACTACATGGGCGGCGTCGTCGCAGAACGGCTGCGCGCGGCGGGGCTGGAGGTGACCCTGGTCACGCCGCATGACCGCGTTTCGGCCTGGACCGAAAACACCGGCGAAGGCGCGCGTGTCCCGCGCCATCTGATGGGACTAGGGATCACGCTGATCACGGCGCATGGCCTTTTGCAGTTCGACGGGCGCGGCGCGACGATCGCCTGCGAACATTCGGGCCGCGAGCAGGTTCTTGCAGCGACCGCGCTGGTCGTGGTGGGCCAGCGCGCACCGGTGGATGACCTTTACACGGCCCTGCGCTATGCGCCGGACGGGACGCATGCGGCGTTGCCCTTTACGCTGACCCGGATCGGCGACTGCGAAGCCCCGGCCATCATCGCGGCGGCGACCTATGCCGGTCACCGCTATGCGCAGGAACTGGACATGGCGATGGATATCGACCTGCCGATGCAGCACGAAAAGATCGACGTGGGTCTGGTTTTGCCTGCGCTCTGGAAGGCGGCGGCGGAATGATCGCGCGTATTGTCCTTGGTCGCGTTGTCGCCGCTTTTGTTCTGACCGGGTTACTTGTGGCCCTCTTGCCGCCGGCCTGGGCGGACGAGGCGGCGGCGGCAGCGGGCGACTGCGCTGCCTGCGATGCGCGCCATCAGCGGCTTGCAATGCCGACGGCCGTTGCCTTGGACGCCGAAGCCTTGGCGATCGCGACCCTGCCTTCCCCCCAGAACCTGCCCCGCCAGACCGCCGAAGACCGCCCCGCAACCGGGGCCACCTTTGCCGCGAACTGCCCGGAGGACAGACCCCAATGTGCCGGTCCCGATGACCCGGATCAGGCCCCAGAAAAGTCCCGCGGCAATGACTGATTTCGTGACCGCCGAGGCGCTTGCCGCTGCCTTGCCAGACGTTTTGGCTGCGCCAGATACCGATGCCCCGGTGCATCTGCTGTGCGCGCGCCCCGGCTACAACAAGCGCGTCTTTGCCGACCGTCTGACCCTGACCCGCGCCGAAGGGGTTGTCGGGGATTTCGAGATGAGCAAGCCATGGCTGAAGCTGCCAGACGGCGACCCCGATCCGCGCATTCAGGTGTCGATCCTGTCCCTGCGGGTGCTGAACCTCGTCTGGCGCAACCGCGATAGCGTGGCCCATCCGGGCGACACGATCATCGCTGACCTCAACATGTCAGAGGCAAATCTGCCCGCAGGATCGCTGATCCGGGCGGGCACAGCGGTGCTGCGCGTGTCGGATCTGTGGAACGACGGATGCGTCAAATGGAAGGTCCGCTACGGCCGGGACGCCTACAAGTGGGTGTCTGCCCCCGCGCATGAGCACCTCAGGCTGCGCGGCATCCTGTGTTCCATCGAAGAGGATGGCGAGGTTGCGCTTGGCGACACGATCACGCGGCTTTGACACGGACTGCACGGCCGGATTGGCGGCCTTCGCGCATCAACGGGCAACACGTTCGACCGCGTGTGGCGACGCCCCTTGCATGCCGATGTCGAGCGGTCCCAACGTCTGGATGAAGCGTGAAAACAGCTCTCCTTGTGAACTGATCCGCAGCTTTGCATAGATGTTCCGGCGATGAATCCGAACCGTCCCGGACGAGATCGTGAGGATCTTGCCGATCGCCTCTGCCGAATGCCCCTTGAGGGTATGCTCCACGATTTCCCGTTCCCGCGGCGTCAGCACGCCCGCACCGAATACCTGGAAAGACCGCTCGATTTCCGTGGCGGCCACCTTGCCGCGCGGCCCGCCGTTGGTCGCCGCAAACCGCTTGGCAAGATCGGCCCAGTGCAACCCAAGGCAAGCCTCAACCACCGGGGCGATTTCGCCCAGTTTGCGCAAGTCCCGGCCTGAGAAGGGTTTTTCGGCCCGCATCAGCGAAAGCACCACCGTCGCCGCGCCCGGAAGGGTCACGAAAAACCCGATTTCTTCGGCCAGACCGGTCTGGATGTAATAGCTGCGAAAGTACTCGCCTTGATAGAACCGATCCGGTGCCAGATCCCGCATCCGGTAAAGCCCGGAAGGCACCGGCAGCGTTGCCGCCTTGTAGAACGGGTCCAGCAGGTATGGCCCCTCTTGGTAATCGGTGACAAACATCTTGCGCTTTGATGCAGGGAAATCGTCAAACAGGTCAACCGGACGGGCGGCACCGCGAAATCCAAAGATCACCGTATAGGAATATGGCACCACACTGCGCAGCAGCGCCGCAAGTGCGGTTGGAAAGCCCCGCTGATGGATCGCCGAAATCACATTGCCGGTCTGGGCCAGCTGATCCACTTTATTCATTTCGCCTCCGGATCATCCAGAAATATGCCTTTTGTGATATATACAACGGATGGCGCCATTCCTACGATTTGATCTGAAGCAAAGCATATGTACCGCCGCATGAAAAGTGACCAGACAGGGCTCGTTTCACCGATCGCCGAGCTTCGCGGCGCAGGAAAGCGCTTTGGCGATGTGGTTGCGGTGGCCGACCTCAATCTAACGATCGGTCGCGGTGAGTTTCTGTCATTTCTCGGCCCCTCCGGTTGCGGCAAGACCACCGCACTTCGTATGCTGGCCGGATTCGAGACGCCGACGACCGGAGAGGTTTTGCTTGACGGCCAGCAGGTCAACGATCTGCCCCCCTATCGCCGCCCGGTGAACATGGTGTTTCAGCATTACGCCTTGTTTCCCCACCTGACGGTTGCAGAAAACATCAGTTACGGCCTGCGCCAGCAACGTCCCCGGCTGGCCGCTGCAGACATTGCCCGCGCCGTCGATCAGGGGCTGGATACCGTGCGGATGCCCGGCTTTGGCGCGCGCCGCATCTGGGAACTGTCGGGCGGCCAGCAGCAGCGCGTGGCCCTTGCCCGCGCCATCATCAACAAACCCAAACTGCTGTTGCTTGACGAACCGATGGCCGCCCTTGACCGCAAGCTGCGCCGTGACATGCAGATCGAACTTCTTACGCTCCAGCGCAGTCTTGGCATTACGTTCGTGCTTGTGACCCATGATCAGGAAGAAGCGCTGTCCATGTCCGACCGCATCTGCATCATGCGGAACGGACGGATCGTCCAGAGCGGCAGCCCGCGCGACCTTTACGACCGCCCGAACGACCGATACATCGCAGATTTTGTTGGTAAATCGAATTTTTTCAAGGGTCAGGTCGCGTCTGCTGATGCGACGGTCTGCGCGCTTCGGGTCGCGGGCGATATTGTCATCACCGGGCAGGGCAACCGCGCGCTGTCCGTGGGTCAAGCCGCCGTGGCCAGCATCCGTCCCGAACAGATCGCGCTGACCCGCACGGCTCACGATGGCGCCGGCATCAGTGTGCCGGTCACCATGGTGACTCGCATCTTTCTTGGCGAACACACGGAATACCTTGTCCGTAACGCCTGTCTTGGCGATTTTCTCGTGCTCGTTTCGCGTCAAGCCGAGGCAGCGGAAGGCATTTTTGAACCGGGCGACGCGGCCCATGCCGCATGGGCGGCAAATGCCGCGCTGATCCTTGAAGATGACTGAACGACCATCACCATTTGGGAGAGTGAACATGACAGACTGCAATGATCCGATTTCACGCAAGAAGTTCATGGAAGAGCTTATGCGCTACCGCAAGGGCTCGGTTTCGCGCCGACATTTCCTTGGTGTGACGGGGCTTGGCCTTGCAACCTCGGTTCTCGGTACGGCGATGCCGGGATTTGGCACGCGCGCCGCCTTTGCACAAGACATCGGCGACCGGGTCGTGCTGGCGACTTGGCCAAACTACCACGACGTCGCCAATTTCGATGCCTTTGCCACCGCAACCGGTGCCGCCGTCGACATGAGCGTCTTTGGCTCGAACGAGGAAATGCTCGCCAAGCTTCAGGCCGGCGGATCTGGCTGGGATGTGTTCGTGCCCACCAACTACACGATCACCACGTATGTGTCCGAAGACCTGATCGAACCGCTCGATCTGTCAAAACTGCCCAATTATGATCAGGGCGCTTTTGACCAGCGTTTTGCCGGGCCGGGGACGGTGGACGGCGTCGTTTATGCTGTGCCCAAGAACTGGGGCACCACTGGTTTTGCCGTCAACAACACCCACACCGATGGCAAGCGGCTGACCAGCTGGAAGGAATTCTGGGACATGACGATGGCCGAGTTCTCGGGTCGGACCATGGTGCATGACTACCAACTGACCACCATCGGCAACGCGCTGAAATACTATGGCTATTCTTTTAACTCCATCGACCTTGCCGAACTTGCCAAGGCAGAGGAACTGCTGCTGGCCGCCAAGCCGCATCTCTTTGCGATCACGTCGGACTATCAGCCCTCGATGCGTTCCGGCGATGCCTGGATGACGATCTGCTGGACCGGTGACGGCAAACAGCTCAACCGCGACATGCCCGAGATCGAATACGTTCTGGGCAAAGAAGGAGGAGAGCTTTGGTCCGACTTCTATGCCATCCCGAAAGGTGCCCCGCACCTTGATGCCGCCTATGCGCTGATCAACTTCCTGCTCGATCCGGCGGTCAACGCGAAGGAAAGCCTGTTCCACGGCTATCCGGTGGCCGACACCAGGGTCAGCGCCCTGCTGCCGGCTGAGATTCTGAACGACCCGATCCTGTATCCTGCGCAAGACCTTCTTTCGGCGCTGGAATTCGGCGCGGCGGTCACCCTGACCGATCCGAACCGTGCCGAGCTGATGGCCCGGTTCAAGTCGGCCTGAGCCCGTGACGATACGGCCACGATACCGGACGGCGCTGTTTTTGCTGCCTGCGGGGGCATGGTTCTTCGCCATGCTGGTGCTGCCCCTCGTGGTCGTGCTCGTCTTCAGTTTTGGCGAGCGGGGGCCGGCCGGCGGCTATGCCCCCGCCTTTACCTTCGACAACTACCTTGACCTCGGGCTGCGTTGGACCGCGTTCAAGAATACGTTGTTCCTCGCCCCGATTGGCACGGTTGTCTGTCTCCTCATCGCCTTCCCGATGGCCTATTTTCTGGCGATGCGGGCAAGCGCGCGCTGGCGGACGCTGCTGCTGATCCTGGTGATCGTGCCGTTCTGGACCTCGATCCTGATCCGCAGTTACGCTTGGATAATCCTGCTGGGCGGCACGGGCATCCCTGCGCTGATTGCCGCGCTGGGCCTTGGCGATCTGCGGTTGATCAATACGCCCTTCGCCGTGCTTGTCGGCATCGTCTACGGCTATCTGCCGCTGATGGTGTTTCCGATCTATGTCAGCCTGGAGCGTCTCGACAAGCGCTTGCTGGAAGCTTCCTCCGACCTTGGCTGCCCGCCCGCCCGCACGTTTCTGAACGTGACACTTCCAATGGCCATGCCCGGCGTTGCCACTGGCTGCATGCTTGTCTTCATCCTGCTGATGGGGGAATTCCTGATCCCCGCCATGCTGGGTGGCGGCAAGGTGTTCTTTGTCGGGAATGCACTGGTCGATTTGTTCCTGCAGTCGCGCAACTGGGCCTTCGGGTCGGCCGTGGCGACTGCGCTTGTTCTGATCATGCTCGTCACCGTCACCGCCTACATGCGCCTCACCCGGCGCTGGGCGGGCGGGCGTGACGACGTATCCTTGATGTGAGGTCGCCGATGCGCCTGTATGCCCTTGCCGTCTATCTGTTCCTCTACATCCCGATCGGCGTCATCGCGCTGTTGTCGTTCAACGCGGGCCAGAGTGCAAGCCAGTTCACCGGTTTTTCGGTGCAGTGGTACGGCAAGGCGCTGTCGAACCGGTTTCTGATCGAGGCGTTCCAGACCAGCCTGACCGTCGCCTTCATTTCTGCCATCCTTGCCACGGTCTTCGGCACCATGGCCGCGCTTGCCCTGCAATCGGTCAAGGGCCGGGTCCGGATCGTTTTTGATGCGCTGATCTATGTGTCGATCATGGTTCCGGGCATTGTCATCGGCATCTCGACCCTGATCGCGCTGGTGACCGTCTTCGGTTGGCTGAACGGGAAGCTCGCCGCGCTCTGGCCCTTTGCGACGGAGCCGCCAACGCTGGCGCTTGGCTACGGCTCGCTGATTGCCACGTACGGTCTGTTTGCCATGGCGCTTGTCATCGTCATCGTGCGTGCGCGCATTTCGGGCATGGACCGCAGCCTGATCGAGGCCTCTGCCGATCTTGGCGCCACTCCGTTCGGCACATTCCGGCAGGTGACGCTGCCGCAGATACTTCCCGGCGTCCTTGCGGGCTTTTTGCTGGCCTTCACCTTCAGCTTCGACGACTTCATCGTCGCCTTTTTCGTGGCCGGCTCGCAGACGACGCTGCCGATCTACGTGTTTTCCTCCATCCGGCGCGGCGTCACCCCCGAGATCAACGCGATCGGCACCGTGGTCCTGGTCATCTCGCTTGTCCTGCTGATCTCGGCCCAGGCCATTTTGCAAAGGGGCCGCGCGAAAACACCCCGAAACAAAGAAAGACCTGCCCATGCTGCTTGAAAACCGTGTGGCCTTTGTGACCGGTGCGGGTGCCGGTATCGGACGTGCCGGTGCCTTGGCGATGGCCGCCGAAGGAGCGCTTGTCGTCGTGACCGACATTGACGCCGACCGCGCCGGTGAGACCGCTGCAGACATCACGCGCGCGGGCGGCCGCGCCGAGGCGCGCGGTCTGGACGTGACCGACGACAGGGCCCTTGGCGACGCCATACGCGACACGCACGCCCGGCACGGTGGGCTGGATATCGTGCATTCCCACGCGGGTATCTTGATCCCGGGCGCCCTCGAAGAGGTGACCGGCGACCAGATGGATGCCTCTTGGCGGCTGAATGTCCGCTCGCACTTCATCGCCGCACAGGCCGCCATGCCGCTGATGCGCGCGCAAGGGCGCGGATCGATCATCATCACCGCGTCCGGGTCCGGCATCCAGTATGACCGCGAGATGATCGCCTATGCCACGACCAAGCACGCCGTGATCGCAATGACGCGCCAGATCGCCATCGACTACGCCCGCTACAACGTGCGCTGCAACGCGCTTTGTCCGGGTTTCATCGACACCGTCTTCAACGCAGGGTTTGAAAGCCAGATGGGCGGGCGAACGGCGCTGGAGCGCTACGTCTCGACCGCCATTCCGATGGGCCGCTTTGGCACGCCCGAAGAGATCGCCCACAGCATCGTCTTTCTGGCATCCGACCAATCCACCTTCATGACCGGCCATGCGCTGGTCATAGACGGCGCAGAATCGATCTGAAGACCGCAGGCCCTGTCAGCGGAATTTTGCGTGACAAAGAGGAGCGGGGTTACGTGGCGTGTTGGCATGACCGACCCAACCCCCTTTCGCGATTTCCAAGTCAGCCCCGGGGGCCATCCCCTTGGCGGTGATGTTTTAGGGCGGCTACCCTGTCGACAATCGTTGGGTAGTCTCACGTGAGGTTCGCCGGCTTGTCCGGGAACTTCAGTCAATTCGTGGTAAGGACGACATTCCCACGCCAACGCGAGATACGGCTTTTGCCCCCGGGGCGAGTTTCAAGCGATCTGCTCTATTCTGGTCAAGATCCGATCAAAAGTGTCCCGCCCGATCCGGTCCGGCGTGAAAGACGTCTTGATCGCTGGCGTTCGCATCCGTGGCGCCCGCACCAAAGACTGCACCAAGTCGTGCCTCTCGCAAGGTGTTGATCGCCGCCCGGGCGCAGCGGCATCCGGCGTGGCGGCCGGGGCTTGCACCTGAGGGCCAAATACATAGGCAGCGCCGGCAAAGGCAGCGACAGCAATAGCAATAGTGCCGCCAACAAGGGTGCGACGGTTCATTTTTCCTCTTTCATCAGGATCAAAAGCAGGGCGATTGCCGCAAAAGACAGCAGCGACAAGACGGGCAGCGGCAGGCCAAGGATGGCGAAATTGGCATCCGTGCAGGATGGGCCGGTCTGGCTGCAGCGCACGATCGGTTCCGGAATGATCCCAAGGAACAGGCCGGAATGATAGGCGGCAACCGCGGCCCCGACCAGCGCCAGCGGCATGGCGTAATGCCGGACCCCAAAATCACCCGACAGAGCCGCAAGGCCAAGGATCAGCGCCAGCAGAAACATGGCGATGCGGTGATACCAGCACAGATGGCAGGGGGCCTGCCCCAACACTTCACCGATGAACGGTGCCCCCAAGGTCGCGGCAAGGGCAATGGCTCAGGCAACGTAAAGGACGGCAAAGCTGCGCGAACGTGGTCCGGCGGTATGGGATGGGAATTTGGTCATGCGGGGTATCGGTCCGTGATTTGCCGCGTCAGCTATTCCGCAGGTTCGGATTTGCAAGTCCGAGTCCGCGTGGCGTTATTGCCATCTGCGCCGCAATGATCGGCATTGCCCCGGCCATGACGATGAATTGTCCCGGTGCCCCACCCATCAGGCCATGTGGTGACCAGAACGGGCGCAGCCCTGCAACGAAAGGCGCGGCAGTCATCGCCAGCGGGCACAGCAACGCCAGCCCGAAGGCCAGCCGACTGCCGAATGCCGCGCGGGCTTTGGTCCCGGTGGCCCCTGCGACCAGCCAGACGGACCGCCCGGCCGCGCGCGCGGCCAGTGCAGATCCGGCGAAAAAGACGGCCAGGCACAGAACTGGCCCGCCAAGGCTTGCCATCCGAAACGCTTCATATCAATCCGCGCGCTCCGGGTTGAAGCGCAGCAGGCGCAGCGCGTTCAGGGTGACCAACACCGTGGCCCCGGTATCGGCGAGGATGGCGATCCAGAGGCCGGTCATGCCAAGTAGCGTTGTCACCAGAAATACCGCCTTCAGTCCCAATGCGATGGTCACGTTTTGGCGGATGTTTTCCATGGCGGCGCGCGCCAGTCGCACCATGGCCGCCACATCGGTCACCCGGTTGCGCAAAAGGGCGGCGGCGGCGGTTTCCAGCGCCACATCGGTGCCCGACCCCATCGCCACACCGACAGATGCTGCCGCAAGGGCAGGCGCATCATTGATGCCGTCGCCTACCATGATCACACCACCCGAGGCCGCCATCGCCTTGATCTTTGTCACTTTGTCCTCGGGCATCAGTTCGGCCTGATGCTCCATCCCCAACACCCCGGCAATCGCGGCCCCGGTGCGGGCGTTGTCGCCGGTCAGCATTACTGATGTGACGCCCATCGCTTTGAGCTGCCGCACTCCCTCAATCGCATCGGCGCGCGGCTCGTCACGCATGGCGATCAGGCCGAGGACCTGCTTTTCGCGGAACACGATGACGACGGTCTTGCCCTCTTGCTCCATCGCGGCGGCCCGGCGCGTTCCCAAGCCGTCAAGCGCACCCATCTCGGACGCATAGCGCGGCGAGGCGACCCATGCAGGCGCGCCGCCGACGATGGCCTCGACGCCCTTGCCGATCAGCGCGCGCGCGTCGGTTGCGGGCAGGGGTGTGACCTTGGCTTCTTCCGCCCGTCGCAAGATTGCTTCGGCCAAGGGGTGACTGGACCCGCTTTCAATCCCGGCGGCAACGGCCAGCAACTCTACCTCGGTTGCCCCCAGCGGAATCACATCGGTCACGGCGGGTCTGCCCACCGTCAGGGTGCCGGTCTTGTCGAATGCCACACGGGTGGTGCGGGCTGCAGCCTCGATCACCGCGCCGCCCTTCATCAGGATGCCACGTTTGGCGCCCGATGAGAGGGCCGAGGCGATCGATGCGGGAACCGAGATCACCAGCGCACAGGGGCAGCCGATCAGCAAAAGCGCCAGCGCGCGGTAAATCCAGGTGTCCCATGTGGCCCCCATGGTCAGCGGTGGAATGATCGCCACCAGCACGGCCAGCCCGACAATCGCGGGCATGTAGATGCGGCTGAAACGGTCGATGAAACGCTCGGTCGGGGCGCGGGCGGTCTCGGCTTCCTCGACCAGTGCGATGATGCGCGAAATGGTGTTGTCTTCGGCGGCTTTGGTGACGGTGATCCGCAAAGCGGCCTCGGCGTTGATCGAGCCCGCAAAGACTGTGTCGCCCGACCCCTTGGTCTTGGGCATGGATTCGCCGGTGACCGGGCTTTCGTCGATGCCGGACGTGCCTTCGGCAATCTCGCCGTCCGCCGGGATGCGGTCGCCGGGACGGACCAGCACGCGCTGGCCGATTTCCAGACTGGCGGCATCCACTTCGCGGGCCGTGCCGTTTTCCTCGATGATCGCGGTTTTGGGAACCAGATCAGCCATTGCGCGGATCGAGGCGCGGGCGCGGTCGGCAGCGACACCTTCCAGCACTTCGCCCACGGCGAACAGGAACACAACTAGGGCCGCTTCTTCCGCCGCACCGATGAACAAGGCACCGATGGCTGCGATGGTCATCAGCCCCTCGATGGTAAAGGGGATCCCCGCGCGCAGGGCCGCAAAGGCACGAACCGCGATAGGGGCCACCCCGATCACGCAAGCGGCAACAAAGGCATAGTAGGCAAGGACATCCGACGCGAACAGCTTGACCGCCCAAGCGGCGGCAAGCAGCGCCCCGGTGCCAATGACCAGCGTGCCCTTTGCGGTCTGATACCAGCGCTTGTTGCGGTCTTTTGGATCGGAGGCATGGCTAGGGCCCGGGCCGCCGTGACCGGAACCTGTGGTGCCAATGGCTTTCGTGGCGGTTGCCGTCGCCGCAGAAATCGGGCCGTGATCGTGGTTGGCATGGTCTTTCGCTGTGGCCATCGCGGCCCCAGGCATCACGAATGCCTTCTTTCGGTCAACCGGAGATCCTTTGGGGGCAATGCCGAAGCCCAGCTTTTTCACTGCGGCCTCTACCGTTTCGCGTGTCGTCCGGCTGGCGTCGAGATGGAGTGTCAACCGTTCCGACATGACGCCAACCTGAACGTCCTGAACCCCCGGCAATCTGGTCAGGGCCGTGGTGATCTTGGTGGCGCAGCTGGCGCAATCCATGCCGGTGACGGTCCAGTCACAGCGTTCCCCTGCCTCATTCGCGCGCATCGCAACCCTTTCGACCGCCATGAAGGGCGGCGCTTGTATCCATCGCGTAGGGGGTATAATTTCTCTAGCAACTAGAGGTTCAAGAGGTTTTTCATGCTGAGTATCGGAAAGTTGAGCGAAACCGCTGGCGTCAAAGTGCCGACCATCCGTTATTATGAGCAGATCGGGCTTTTGCCCGCTGCCGGGCGGTCCCTAGGCAACCAGCGGCTTTACAGCCCTGAGGCTGGCCACCGACTGGCCTTCATCCGCCACGCCCGCGACCTTGGCTTTCCGTTGGAGGCGATCCGCGATCTGCTGGGGATGTCGGACCAGCCGGACCAGCCCTGTGCGGCGGTGGACGGCATCGCCAGGGCACAGCTTTTGGCCGTCGAAGGGCGCATCGTGCGGCTGATGGCGCTGAAATCCGAACTGGAACGCATGATTGCGCAATGCGCAGGCGGAAGCGTGGCGGATTGCCGGGTGATCGAATGTCTGGGCAGCCACGCGCATTGCACCACCGACCATGGCCGCGAACTGGCTGAAGTATCGGAATGACCGCGTTGCCGGAATAGCTGCGCGAGGTTTCGATGTCACCAGCCCTGCGCGCCGCGTGACGCCATCAGATCTTGATGAACGCCGCCGTCACATACATGAAGCCGATGCCCGCCAGAAACCCACCCATCACGGCAGGCGAGAACAGCGCCGCCTGCCTGTCGGGGTTCTGGCGCATCATGTAGGATGTGACCTCGACGATCACCTGCAGGATCGCCCCGGCCCCGATTGCCAGTGCCAGTGCCGACCATTGTGGCGCGTAAGCCAGGCTGCCAGTCCAGATGCCCAAGACCGCAGGGCCACCGGCCAGCAGGGTCAAGGCCGGGAACGTCCAGAGCGGCGGGCGGGCCTTTAGCATGGGGGCGGCGATGCCGATGCCCTCGGTGACGTTGTGCAGCGCAAAGCCAAGGACAAGAAAGGTGCCAAGCCCCGCTGATCCCGCCGCAAAAGAGGCGCCAATCGCCAGCCCCTCGCCAAAGTTGTGCAGCCCGATGCCAAGCGCGATGTAGAAGGCGAGCGCTATGCCCACCGGCGCCCCTCGCCAGCGCCCGATTGCCACCAGCAACAGGAAACTGGCCAGCGCTGACAGCCAGACCATCGCCGACCCCTGGAACAGGGCGGCGGAATCAGCGGCCAATTCCAGCGCCTCACCCGTCATGTCGATCAAAAGGAAGGCCAGCAACCCCACCGTCAGCGCCAGCAGAAAATTCATGCCCGAACGCCCGACACCGCGCATGGCGGGAAAGAACATCAGCCCCAAAGCCACCGGCAGCAGACCCACGATGGCCCCGACCAGCGCCTGCGGGACCAGTTGGTTGGCGGTGGCTTTCGGCGTCGGCAAGGCCACCGCAATTTCATGCTCAAAGGCCGTGCCGGTGTTCGACAGCATGTTCACCAGATGTGCCTCGCCCTGCACCCACGGATAGGGGATGCGGACCCATGCCGTATCGCCGCGCGCAATCGGGCCTGCGGGGTCTTGGGCAAAGCTCCAGAACGCATCATCCACCGCGACCTGTGCGATGATCATCGGCGCGGACCCGCCCGCGCGCACCAGCAGGGCGATGCCGGTCTGATCCAGCACGGTGCGCTCCACCGTCAGTGCCTCGACCGGTGGTGCGCCGTTGTTGAAGCTGCGCAAAGGGTCCAGCAAGGCGATCCAGACGAACGACACCAGCATCAGCGCCAGCGGCACCAGTACCATCAAAAAGCGTGACAAAGGCGAACGGGCGGGGGTGGACTGATCGCTCATACGCTCGGCTCCCGCACGTCGAAATGGCCGACCCAGCCAAGCTCGGTGAACTCGGACTGGTGGGCGTGGAACATGTACATACCGGCCTCATGCTCGGCAAAACTGAACTCAAGGATGCCGCGCTGCGCCTGACATTGGGTGATCAGATCAACCGTCTGCAACGTGGGGATCAGCGTGGTGCCGGTATCGAAATACTGAAAGAAATTCGCGTGCAGGTGGAACGAGTTGATCGGGTCAAACTCGGTCACGTTCAGCAGGTAGACCCGCACGGGGCGGGATTTGTCGATCACGATGGGCGTGTTCATGTAGGCGTGGGCCACGGTGTTCACCGCGTAAACCTCATTGCCGCCGTCAAAATTCGTGTCAAAGGCGTTCATCACCATCGCAAGTTCCTGCCAGTTGGCGTTCTGGGGCGTCCCCAGCAGGCGCGAGGCTGCCACATCGGCATGTTCGGGGTGCAGCAGGGGATCGGGGTCGATCACGAACAACCCGTACATGCCCTTGTGCATATGCCGCTTCAACGGCAGCGCATGGCAATGATACAGGTGGCAGCCAAAAGGCCTGGCGTCGAATTCGTAAGTAAACTCCTCGCCCGGCCCGATCAGGCCAGCGCCCGGCACCCCGTCCATGCGGGCTGAATGGACGCCGTGAAAGTGCATCGAATGCGGGTGCGAGCCGTTGTTTTTGAAGATGATCTTCAGGCGCTCGCCTTCCTTGGCGCGGATCGCGGGGCCGGGCACGCGACCGTTGAACGTCCAGGCGGGAAAGAAGATGCCGGGGGCGATCTCGATCTCTCTGTCTTCGGCCACCACCTCAAAGGTGCGCAAGGTCCGGCCATCGGGCAGCATGGAGGTGGTGCCGGCAAACCAGTCAGTCAACATTGTCGTGGGATCAAACCCGTTGCGGGCGTGATCGACGCGGCCCACTGTCATCATGTCGCCATGCGCCATGCCGGGCATCGGGGCGGCATAGGGATCGGCTTGCATCGCAGACATGTCATGCCCCGCCACCGCGTTCGGCGCGGTTTGCGACAATGCGCCTTTCGCCAGTGCCGCCGCCCCGCCAGCCGCGACCAGCCCGCCCATCAGCAGCGCACGGCGGCCAGAGTCCACGCCAAGGGTGTCGTCGTCGGACATGATCACGCAGCCTTATTGAGAACGATTATCATTCGCAACTATGTGCGCGACCAAACCGGATTGCAATCGGAAATCCTGCGCAAGCCAACGTGGGCGAGGTAAAGGCTTGACCTTTCCACCTTGGAAGGGGGCATGATGATTTCGGTCTGACTTGCGTGGTCACGGCCATCCGATCACTAGTCAGATTCGCGGTGTTCTAAGCTGCGTTTCGCGGCATGAAAATTGATGAAAAGAGACAGCTTTGTCCAATCCCCAAGATAACCATGCCGGGCAAAATCATGCCGGTATGCACGATATGCAGGGTGCGGCTTCGGCCACGGCGGCCGGGGCCACCGCCATTGATCCAGTCTGCGGTATGACCGTGGCAATGACGCCTGATACGCGGTCGCAAGCGTACAGTGACCAGACCTTTCATTTCTGTTCCGACAAGTGCCAGACAAAATTCAACACGGACCCGTGGTTCTATGCCTCGGGAAACGTGGCCAGACACGGCAAGGTGGCAGCGGTCAGCGCGCAATACACCTGCCCGATGCACCCTCAGATCATCCGAGACGCACCGGGGGCTTGCCCGATCTGCGGCATGGCGCTGGAGCCGATGCTGCCCGCCGACGCGCCAAGCGAGGAGTTGACCGATTTTACGCGGCGCATGTGGATTTCGGCGGCGGCCGCAGTGCCGCTGGTCGCATTGACGATGGGGCCGCTTGTCGGCCTGCCGCTGCGCGACTTGGTCGGCCACCAGAATGCAATGTATCTGGAATTTCTGCTGGCCACCCCGATCATTCTGTGGGCCGCGCTGCCGTTCTTCAAACGCGGCTGGGACTCGGTCATGAACCGGTCGCCCAATATGTGGACGCTGATCTCGCTGGGCGTGCTTGCGGCCTATGGCTATTCGCTGCTGGCGACGTTCCTGCCCGGAGTGTTCCCCGAACAATACCGGATGGGCGCCATGGTCGGCACCTATTACGAGGCGGCGGTGGTGATCGTGGCGCTGGTGTTCGTGGGGCAAGTGCTGGAGTTGCGCGCGCGCGAACGCACCGGCGATGCGATCCGGGCGTTGCTGGATTTGGCCCCCAAGACGGCACGGCGCATTCTGCCCGACGGGTCCGAATACGACGCGCCATTGGAGAACATCATGGCGGGCGACCGGCTGCGGGTACGGCCCGGTGACGCCGTGCCGGTGGACGGCGTGGTCATTTCTGGCAACTCGTCGTTGGATGAAAGCATGTTGACCGGTGAATCGATGCCGGTGGAAAAGGGTCCGGGCGATCCGGTGACGGGGGCCACGATCAACAAGAACGGCTCTCTGGTGATCGTGGCCGGAAAGGTCGGCGCGGAGACGGTGCTGGCGCAGATCGTGGCGATGGTGTCGGGTGCGCGCCGGTCGCGTGCGCCCATTCAGGGGCTGGCAGATCGCGTGTCAGCGGTGTTTGTGCCGACGGTTGTGGTGGTCGCGGTATTTGCCTTTGCAGGCTGGATGATTTTTGGCCCGGCCCCGGCGCTGGTGTTTGCCTTCGCCTCGGCGGTTTCGGTGCTGATCATCGCCTGCCCCTGCGCACTTGGTCTTGCGACGCCGATTTCCATCACGACCGCAGCGGGGCGCGGGGCGCAGGCCGGCGTGCTGATCAAGGACGCCGAAGCGCTGGAGCGGATGGCGGGCGTGGACATTCTGATCGTGGACAAGACCGGCACGCTGACACTTGGCAAACCGACGCTGACCGATACCGTGCAACTGGCGGTGATTGCCGAGGATGACATTCTGACGGTTGCGGCCGCACTGGAACGGGGATCGGAACATCCCCTGGCCGAAGCGATTGTCGAAGGGGCAGCGGCAAAGTCCCTGCGCCAACTGATTGCTACAGATTTCGAAGCGGTGACGGGCAAGGGTGTGAAGGGCCGCGTTGACGGGCGGTCCGCAGCCCTTGGCAATGCGGCCATGATGCAGGATCTGGGGCTGGATGTGTCAGGGGCCGAAGCTGCCGCCGATGCGCTGCGCGCCTCGGGCAAAACCGCGATGTTCGTGGCGATTGACGGCGGATTGGCAGGCATTGTCGCCGTCGCCGACCCGATCAAGGACAGCACCGCACCGGCGATTGCCGCCCTGCACGCGCTTGGTATTCGGGTGATCATGGCGACCGGCGACAATGCGCGCACGGCGCAGGCAGTGGCGGGCAAGCTTGGCATCGACGAGGTGCGCGCGGGGGTATTGCCCGAGGCCAAGAAAGACCTGATCGACCAGTTGCGACGCACAGGTCACAAGATCGCCATGGCGGGGGACGGCGTGAATGATGCGCCCGCCCTTGCCGCCGCCGATGTCGGCATTGCCATGGGCACCGGGGCCGATGTGGCGATGGAAAGTGCAGGTATCACGCTTTTGGGGGGCGATCTGATGGGCATCGTGCGGGCGCGCAAGCTGGCCCGGGCGACGCTGCGCAATATCAAGCAGAACCTGTTCTTTGCCTTTGCCTACAATGCGCTTGGCATTCCGATTGCGGCAGGGTTGCTTTATCCGATCACCGGCATGCTGCTGTCGCCGATGATCGCCGCGGCCGCAATGAGCCTGTCATCAGTGTCGGTCATCGCGAACGCGCTGCGGCTCAGGCGCGTGACGCTGTAGCCGATTTGGCCCGGTCCGCAAGATCTGCCCGCACCGCCGATATGCAAAGGCACACGATGGGCGGCACCTTTGGATGTTTCAGTGTCCGCGTTCGAGGGCATTTGCACGGCGCCCACGTCGCAAGGGTCGGGCACAAATCAGCAAGGCATTGCCGATCCTTTCACCAAGATCATGCACTTGTGTGTTGCGGGTAGGCCGATCCCGTTGCACTACTGACCGGATGCAACGATTTGCACGCCATTTCTTGGTTCTGATGTTGCTGGGCAGCCTGGTCGCGTTCAGCGCGCTTGCCCCGGCTGCTGCACAGGCAACGGAACTGCAGTCCTTGACTGCAACCCCCTGTTGTCCGGACGAGTGTCCCCCAGACCCCGTATGCGGACCGGCGTGCGCGGCACTCATGCAGTGCCGGGCCGCTCCGGCCACGATGGTGCTTGAGATCGGCTTTGGGCAGAGCGTTGACCCCTTTGGGGCCATGACGTTCGCCATTGCTGACGTGGCGTCCGATTATTCCGTTCTGCAAACAGGACTGCGAAGACCTCCCAGAACCTGATCGAGCGGGCGCAGATCGCGCGCCGTTGTTGAACCTGCCGACGTCTCTGCGACGCGCCGATGGGCCTGCGCAGTGCCATCGGCACAAGCTCAATCCTGATCTGGAAATCCATCATGATGTCACGCATCACGCTTGTCGCCGCTCTTTCGGCTTGTCTCGCCCTTGCCGCACAAACGGTCTTTGCCGGAGCCGCGGACTACGCCTTCGACCTTGTCGAGACGACCTGTCCGGTCGGGGCAGGGGCCATTCTGACTGTCCGGCTAACAGACCTGCGCAACAGCGCGCCTGTTGAAGACGCCGTGATCTTTGCCACGCGCATGGACATGGCACCGAATGGCATGGAAACGATGACCACACCGGTGACGCTGCTGCCCGTGCAAAGCCCGGGGCTGTACCGCTTTGCCGCCGATCTGACGATGGCGGGCAACTGGCGGTTCTCGGTCGCGGCCAAGGTGCAGGGTGAAGCGGAAACCGTCGAGGCGAAGTTGATCTTGCAGGCCGCACCATGAGCGTCGTGGGCAAACTGGTTCTGATCGGTCTGGTGGGCGGGGCCGCCGGTTGGGCGGGTCTGTCCGCAGGCGAGCGCGGGATCACCGTCGCGGCACTTGTGCAACTGGCCAGGATGCAGGTCGGGTTCTGGCAAGGCCAGAAGATGGCACCGGCCGCCGCCACGCCAAAGACCGCCGCGTCCGGTCCGGTGACCTACTATCGTCACCCGGATGGTCTGCCCGACTGGAGCCTGTCAGCCGCCCTCACCTCCGACGGGCGCGACTTCGTGCCCGTGCTGGCCAGTGAAGATGTCTCGTTCGATCCCGCGCCGGCGGCCGATCCTGCGGCCCCCGTTCAGGCAGTTGAGGCGGGCACGGAAGGGGCCGAGCGGACCATCCTTTACTACCGCAACCCGATGGGTCTGGCCGACACCTCGCCGGTGCCCAAACTGGATTCGATGGGGATGGACTACATCCCCGTGTATGAGGGCGAGGCCAATGATGATGGCACGGTGCGCGTGTCGCCGGGCAAGTTGCAGCGGACCGGCGTGCGTACCGATGTGGCAATTTCGGGGCCGATGGACATCGCGGTGCGAGCACCCGGGATCGTCACTCTGGACGAACGCCGGGTCAGTGTGATCGCCCTCCGGGCCGATGCCTTTATCAACTCGGTGGAGGATATCACGACCGGGGCGACCATAAAAGCGGGGGAGCCGCTGGCGATACTGTATTCGCCCGACGTCGCCGCGGCCCTTGCGCTGTTCGTATCAGACTTGCGCAGCAAGGGAACGGCCAGCACGGGCAGTCGCCAGCGACTGGAAAACCTCGGGCTGTCCGACGAGGTGATTGATGCCGTTACGGGCAAGGGACCACTGCCCATCAACATCACGCTGACAGCCCCGCGCGATGGCGTGGTGCTGGAGCGGATGGCGGTAGAAGGCATGATGTCAGCGGCGGGCGAAACCCTGTTTCGCATCGCGGACACCTCCGTGGTCTGGGTAATAGCCGATGTGCCCGAAACCGCGATCATGGGGTTGCGGCGCGGTGCGGACGCAAAGATCACGTTCAGCGGCCTGCCGGGTGAAGTCTTTGCCGGGGTCATCAACGAGATCTACCCTGAGGTCGACATGCAGACCCGCACCGCGCGGGTGCGCATCGACCTGCCCAACCCCAAGGGGTTGCTTTTGGCCAACATGTTCGCCGAGGTAGAGCTTGCCACCGGCACCGGGGCCGTGGTGGTGCAGGTGCCGCAAAGTGCCGTCATTGATACCGGCGACCGGCAGGTGGTGATCCGCGATCTGGGCGAGGGGCGCTTTGCGCCGCAAGACGTGGTTCTGGGTCAGCGCGGTTCTGGCATGGTCGAGATCACCCAAGGCATCGCGGCCGGGGATCGCATCGTCACCACCGCGACCTTTCTGATCGACGCCGAAAGCAACCTGAACGCAGCACTTGCCGCCCTTGCGACGCCCGAGGCCGGGCAATGATCGCGCAAGTCATCGCGTGGTCGGCCCGCAATCTGGTGCTGGTGTTCTTTGCCACCGCCCTGACCATCGGGGCCGGTCTGTGGTCACTGCGCACGCTGCCGATTGATGCCATCCCCGATCTGTCGGACGTACAGGTCATCGTGCTGACCGACTATCCGGGGCAGGCGCCGCAGGTGGTCGAGGATCAGGTTACCTATCCGCTGACCTCGGCCATGCTGACGGTGCCACGCTCGCGCGTGGTGCGGGGGTTCTCGTTCTTTGGCATATCCTTTGTCTACATCATCTTCGAGGACGGCGTTGACCCCTACTGGGCGCGGTCGCGCGTTCTGGAATACCTGAACGCTGCCTCGGCACGGCTGCCCGACGGCGTCACGCCTGCGCTGGGGCCGGACGCGACCGGGGTGGGTTGGGTCTATCAATACGCGATCACCGGGGACAACCTGTCGCTGGCCGAACTGCGGTCCTTGCAGGATTGGGTGGTGCGCTACGCCGCCAGCCGCGCCGATGGCGTGTCCGAGGTGGCCAGCGTCGGCGGTTTCGTCAAGCAGTACTCGATCACCGTCGATCCGGTGCGGATGCGCGCGCAAGGCATTTCGCTGACCGAGATCGGCGCGGCGGTGGCCGCCAGCAACATGGATACCGGGGGCCGCACGGTGGAACTGTCCGAGTTCGAGTTCATGGTGCGCGGGCGCGGCTATCTGGGCGGCATTGCGGACATCGAAGGCATCGCCCTGCGCAGTGTGGGCGGCGTGCCGTTGCTGTTGCGCGATGTGGCGCGGGTGGAAATCCTTCCCGATGAACGCCGGGGCATCGCCGAGTTGAACGGCGAGGGCGAGGTCGCCAGCGGCATCGTGTTGCAGCGCGTCGGGGCCAATGCGCTGGACGTGATCGAAAACGCCAAGACGGAACTGGATACCATCGCAGCCAGCCTGCCCGAGGGGGTGGAAATCGTGCCGGTCTATGACCGCTCCAACCTGATCCTGTCGGCCATCGAGACGCTGAAAACCACGCTGCTGGAGGAAAGCCTTGTCGTGGCTGGGGTGACGATCCTGTTCCTGTTGCATGTCCGGTCGGCGATGGTAGCCATCATCATGCTGCCGGTCGGGCTCCTCATGGCCTTTACGGCGATGAAATATCTTGGCATCGGCGCCAATATCATGAGCCTTGGCGGCATCGCCATCGCCATCGGGGCGATGATCGACGCGGCCATCGTGATGATCGAGAACGCGCACAAACATCTGGAACGCGCCGCCCCCGACAAACCCCGTCTCGAAGTCCTGATCGAGGCGGCGTCCGAAGTTGGCCCCGCGCTGTTTTTCAGCCTCTTGATCATCACCGTGTCGTTCCTGCCGATCTTCACGCTGGAGGGACAAGAGGGGCGGATGTTCGGCCCCTTGGCCTATACCAAGACCTTTGCCATGGCCGCAGCCGCGTTCCTGTCGGTGACGCTGGTACCTGCGCTGATGGTGGTGTTCGTGCGGGGCCGGATCATTCCGGAACACAAGAACCCGGTGAACCGCGCCCTGATCGCGGTGTACCGACCCGTCATCCGGGGGGTGCTGAAGGCGAAAAGCCTGACCATCCTCATAGCGCTGGCGGCCCTTGTCGTCACTGTCTGGCCTGCGCGGCAACTGGGGTCAGAGTTCATGCCGACGCTGAACGAGGGCACGCTGATGTACATGCCGACGACCCTGCCGGGCCTGTCGGTCACCAAGGCGGCGGAACTGATGCAGACCCAGGACCGCATCATCCGGTCGTTCCCCGAGGTCGCAAGCGTCTTTGGCAAGGCGGGTCGCGCGCTGACCGCCACCGACCCTGCACCAACCGAGATGTTCGAGACTATCATCCAGTTGCGCCCCGAAGAGGAGTGGCGCCCCGGTGTCACCACCGAAAGCCTGCGCCAGGAAATGGACGCGGCCTTGCAGTTTCCCGGTGTGTCGAACGCCTGGACGATGCCGATCCGGGCGCGGATCGACATGCTGTCCACCGGCATCCGCACGCCGGTGGGGGTCAAGGTCTTTGGCTCCGATCTGGCTGAAATGGAACAGGTCGCGCGTGAGGTCGAGGCCGTGCTGCGCACCGTTCCCGGCACCAGCAGTGCCTATGCCGAACGGGTGATCGGCGGGTATTATCTGGACATCACGCCCGACCGTACCGCGCTTGGCCGCTACGGCCTGTCGGTCGGTGATGTGCAGGAAGTGATCGCCATGGCGCTTGGGGCCGAGGCGATTACCCAGACGGTCGAGGGTCGCGAACGCTATAACGTGGCGATCCGCTATCCGGCGGCGCTGCGATCCGACCCCGACGCCATCGCCCGCGAGGTGCAGGTGGCACTGCCCGGCGGCGGCACCGTGCCCTTGGGCGATGTGGCAAAGATTGAACGCACGCGGGGTGCCACCTCGATCCGCACCGAAAACGGGCAGCTTGCGGTTTATATCTTTGTCGATATCGCGGGGCGCGATCTGGGCGGCTATGTCGCCGAGGCGCAGGCGGCGGTGGCGGCATCGGTGGCGCTGCCGCAGGGCTATTCACTGGGGTGGAGCGGCCAGTTCGAATATCTGGAGCGCGCCAAGGCGCGGCTGGCCATCGTGGTGCCGCTGACACTGGCGCTGATCTTCCTGCTGTTGTTCCTCAACTTTCGCCGCCTGACCGAAACCCTGATCGTGATGCTGTCGCTGCCCTTTGCGTTGGTGGGCGGCATCTGGCTGATGTGGTTCATGGGGTTCAACATGTCGGTTGCGGTGGCTGTCGGGTTCATCGCGCTTGCCGGGGTGGCGGCTGAAACCGGGGTGATCATGCTGATCTATCTCGATCAGGCCCTGACCGAGGGCCGACAAAGTGCGATCCGCGCCGGTCGCGCCTTTACCCGCACCGACCTGAACGCCGCGATCATGGTCGGCGCGGTGGACCGCGTGCGCCCCAAGATGATGACCGTGGTGGCGATCATGGTCGGTTTGATGCCGATCCTGTGGGCGCATGGAACGGGGTCGGAAATCATGAGCCGCATCGCGGTGCCGATGATCGGCGGCATGGTGTCATCGACGCTGCTGACGCTGATCGTGATTCCGGCAGTCTATGCGCTGGTCAAGGGGTGGGGGTTGAGCCGGGCAGGTGCCGAGCTGTCAGGCCTCGCCGCAGAGTAGCGCAGCCGGTGGGCGATGTTCATGCGGCCCTGCTTGCGACAATTCAGGACGCTCGGCGCTCTAGTTCAAAGCGGCCTGCTGAAAGCCGGACCGTGAACGCTGTACTGAACATCCGCGTATAGCGTTCACAGGGAATCAACCGGGTGGATGATGAGCGTGGCGGCATCCACGAGATAGCCGAAATGGCCGGTGCCTCCAAACCGGTGGTTACCAACTGGCGGGTACCGATTGCCAACTTCCCCAAGCCCATAGCCGTGCTCGCATCGGGCCCAGTGTTCCGCCGATCACAGGTGCGATCATGGCTGCGAAAGACGAAGGTTCGGATGGCTCACGTGTTCTCGACGATCAACCTCAAGGGCGGGGTTGGAAAGACGACCACCACAGTCGCGGTCGCCGAAACCCTGTCCGCGGAGTTCGGCAAGAAGGTCCTTGTCATCGACCTTGACCCGCAGACCAATGCGACCACGATGTTGATCGGGGAGGACAAGTGGCGGACCCTGAACGAAAGCGGGCGCACCCTTGCCCGCCTGTTCAAGGACGCGCTTGAGCCTGACAACAGGCAGTTCAACTTTGACGCCGCGCTCCAGAAGAACGTGTCTGATGTGAGCGGAACGCACAAGCTGGACCTCCTCCCGTCCAGCCTTGACCTGATCGACGTTCAGGACCGTCTGGCAGCCGCGCCCAGTGGCAAATACTTCTCCAACAACCCGATTGAATTGCTGTGGAAGGCTGTGAAGTCGCGGCTTGATGACGATGACGTTGTGGCGAAGCATGAGATTGACCAGAGCAGGCTGGTGATGACGTGGAAGGACCCCGCCCGCGTCGTTGACCGCATCGTCGAGATTTCCATGGGCCGCGCGCGCTAGGGCCACGCCTTCCGATCTGCGTGAATCGGGGGGGCGGATGGTGCCGGTTGCAGGATTTGAACCCGCGACATCGTGATTACAAATCACGCGCTCTACCAACTGAGCTAAACCGGCATACCGTCTAAAATCCCGTCTTTGTCGTCCGCCGCAACTGCACTTCGTGTTTGCCGTCAAGGCGTTACCCGATCAGACCCCGGCGGCTTGCAAAACCGCTGCTCTACCAACGCAGCGATAAGCGCATGCGTCGCGCAAGTAGCACTTCGCCAGAGCCGGTGCAACCGGCCAGCAAAGGGTCTTTTTGATCCTGAGATGGCGCATTGGCCTGTAACGCGGCACGCTGCCTCCCTGCATCCGACAGACGAATAACAACCCTCGGATCGACTTTGCTTTTTCCCAGTCGGCTAGCAGTTTGAGTTTCTGCTTCTGCTTGAAGGCGATCAGTGACGGCAATCTGTTCCGGACCGGTTTGTGCTGCGGGTTGCAGAGGAACGCGATGTCGTCCGTTGGCCGCAGGCGATTGGACGCGGTCGCCGCAAGGCGAACACCTCGCACCGGTCTTGTTGCCGGATTTTGCATTTCATTCGCCGGATCCACGCACGTTTGCGCAGGTTGCAGAAGCTCTCCAAGACGGCCCTCGGCAGTGGCCTTGACCCAATGACGCCCGTGGCGCGATCCAAGCAGGTTCCGCATCGGCTCACGCATTGATGCAAAAAAGCCGCTCGGATGCGAGGCCCGCATCCGCCACATTGCCCTTTGCGCAAACTCCAGCCGGTGTGCAGCCCCCTCGCGTGCCATCGCTGCGTAATGCCTGCCGGGCAAAGACCGAAAGCCTGTCTCACCCGCATTGCGGCAGCGGTTTGCCTGCAGACCGCGACAGGGGGACCCCGGCACAGTATGCGCCTGCCAGAAATTTCGACCTGCAGGCGTCCATCTCCAGGCCCTTTTGCAGGACGTCCCGCGCGTCCCTCAGCCGCACCAAGTCGCGCATTGTGCGGCGGATCTTAACGGCTTGGGCATTGCGCGGCAGAAGCATCTTTTCGGGGCGCGAAAACAGATTCTGCCATGTATAGATCGACTTTGTGCTGATCCCCAAACGCTCGGCTACTTCGCGCACCCGGTAACCCCGATCAACAACTTGGGCGACCGGATCGCGCTTGAACTCGTCCGTAAAGCGATCTTGCTTACCCATCTTGTATCTTTCCTTGCTTCCAAAATTACCAAGCAAGGCGTGTACAAATCTATGGGCTATTCAGTCGAGGTGCTGTGATCATGTCGAACGCCCTGACCTCACCCCTGTTGTCGCAAGACGCGCCAGCGCAAATGTCATGATCCGGATGATCGAAAATCTCGCCGCTCGCCCATTTGTGCGTCCGAAGTCAGTAGCCACCCGAAATCTCGACGCAGACCATCTGTTCGGTCGGTAGCGCTGAAACGACTTTATGCCCCTCATTTCGTTGAACAATCCAATTGAGAAACAAACCGATCCCTTTCGCATCTGCGTCTTGAGGCGACCGTCGCCATGGCTGCAGCGTGACTTGATTTTGCAGGGCAGACAAGAACCTGTCTCGCACGAGGCAAGTGGATGGCGCCGGGACTTGGCTGGATGGGTGCCAACGACGTCTGATCGCCCTCGGATGTCGGAACGGAGCGATGCTGGCCGCAGCCGCACAACAAAAGAAACGCCTGCCACAGACAGGAAAAGCCGGATAGTAATGGCGCATCACGGATGCCTGTTGCGAAAGATGTGATGGCTTTCTTGAAACCCAACCCGTCCTGCGTCCACCGAATCGAGGCATCAAGATGAAAGTAGCTGTGATCACGGGCGCGGGCAGCGGCATTGGACGCGCGACGGCTCAGGCGTTGCTGGGGGCGGGCTGGCACGTGGCGCTGATCGGACGGCGCGTCGCGGCCCTGAAGGAGGCTGCCGGCGAGAACCCTGGCGCGCTCGTGATCCCGGCCGATGTGACGGACCCCGCAGCAGTAGAGGCAGCCTTTGGCGCAATCGTTGCGCGTTGGGGCCGCGTCGATCTCGTGTTTAACAATGCCGGCATGTCGCTGCCGGCAGCCACCATAGACGAGGTCGCGGTGGACGACTGGCTGCAGCTGAGTGCCACCAATATTACCGGCATGTTTTTGGTGGCACGCGCGGCGTTCGGCCAGATGCGCAGGCAAGTACCGCAAGGCGGTCGCATCATCAACAACGGCTCCATTTCGGCACATGTGCCGCGACCGGGTTCGGTCCCCTACACGATGTCGAAACACGCGGTGACAGGCTTGACGCGCACGCTGGGACTGGACGGGCGCGCCTTCAACATTGCTTGTGGCCAAGTCGACATCGGCAACGCGCTGACACAGATGGCGGCCCGGTTTCCGTCGGGCGTGGCACAGGCGGATGGTCAGGTCCGGGTTGAGCCGGTGATGGATGTCGCCCATGTCGCGGCAACCGTTGTCCATCTGGCCAGCCTGCCCTTGGAGGTCAATGTGCCTTTCGTCACGATCATGGCACGTGACATGCCCTATATCGGGCGAGGATAGAGCCACCCTCGCTGGACTGTCGCCGGGGTGTCGATAGAATGAATGGCAGACCCAATCGCCGGAGTGACCGATGACCCGTCCCACTGCTTTTACTGCGCCCGGTCGTTTCTGGCGTGGCAACCTTCATACCCATTCGACCCGCTCGGACGGGGTGCTTGCGCCCGAAGAGGTGTGCCGCAGGTATCGCGCAGAAGGCTATGATTTTCTGGCACTGACCGATCATTTCATCGGGAGCTACGGTTACCCGATCGTCGACACCGTGCCGATGCGCAGCGCGGGGTTCACGACAATCCTCGGGGCGGAGCTGCATTCCGGGGCGATGGCCAATGGCGAGTTGTGGCACATTCTGGCCGTCGGCCTGCCGCCTGACTTCGCACCCGCAAATAGCCCGGATTTTCATGTGCATCCAGGTCAGGAGTCCGGCCCCGACATCGCCACGCGTGCAGTTGCTGCGGGGGCTTTCGTCGCCATCGCGCATCCGCAATGGTCGGGCCTGACGCTGGCGGATGCGCGCAGCATCTCGGTGGCCCATGCGGTAGAGGTCTACAACCATGGCTGTGCGACCGGCTGCGACCGACCGGATGGTTTTGCCATCGCCGATCTATTGCTGACCGAGGGGCGTCGGGTGAGCCTGATCGCGACCGATGATGCGCATTTCTCTGAGCCGGATCATTTTGGCGGTTGGGTGATGGTCAAGGCCGCAGAAAACGTGCCCGAGGCGTTGCTGGCCGCACTGAAGCGGGGGGACTACTATTCCAGTCAAGGGCCGGAACTGCGCGATGTTCGGCTGGAACGCGACCATGTGGTCGTGGAATGCTCGGCCGTGTCCACTGTCATCGCGATGGGGGCGGGCACTGGTGCCAAGGGCGTGCATGGGCAGTCCATGACGCGCGCCGACGTGCCGTTGGCACGGCTGAATGACAGCCCGTGGTTGCGGGTGGCGGTCATCGACGCTGCGGGCAAACGGGCCTGGTCCAATCCGATCTGGCGGTAGCCGGGGGCCAGCCCCCGGACCCCCGGGATATTGGACCAAAGATGAAAGAGATCAGCGCGGCATGATCCCGGGCAGGTCAAGCCCATGTTCGGTGGCGCAGTCGCGTGCGATGTCGTAGCCTGCATCGGCATGTCGCATGACGCCGGTCGCCGGGTCATTCCACAGCACATTGGTCAGCCGCCGCGCCGCGTCAGGTGTGCCGTCGGCAACGATGACCATGCCGGAATGCTGGCTAAAGCCCATGCCGACGCCACCGCCATGGTGAAGGCTGACCCAGGTGGCACCCGATGCGGTGTTCAAAAGGGCGTTGAGCAGGGGCCAGTCGGACACCGCATCCGAGCCATCCTTCATGGCTTCGGTTTCGCGGTTGGGACTGGCGACGGAGCCCGAGTCGAGGTGGTCGCGGCCAATGACGATGGGGGCCTGGAGTTCGCCCGAGGCCACCATGTCGTTGAACATCAGGCCCGCGCGGTGGCGGTCGCCGAGGCCAATCCAAGCGATCCTGGCCGGCAGGCCCTGAAACGCGATACGCGCGCGCGCCATGTCGAGCCAGTTATGCAGGTGGGCGTTGTCGGGGAACAGCTTTTTCATGGCGGCGTCGGTCTTGTAGATGTCTTCGGGGTCGCCAGACAGGGCGCACCACCGGAACGGACCGATCCCCCGACAAAAGAGGGGGCGGATGTAGGCGGGCACGAAGCCGGGGAAGGCGAAGGCGTTCTCAAGTCCTTCGTCCTTGGCAACCTGGCGGATGTTGTTGCCGTAGTCGAGGGTGGGGACGCCTGCGTTCCAGAAATCGACCATCGCGGCGACATGGGTGCGCATGCTGGCGCGGGCGGCGCGTTCGACGGATTTCGGGTCGGTTTCGCGGGCGGCTTTCGCTTGTTCCACCGTCCAGCCCTGCGGCAGATAGCCGTTGAGAGGATCATGGGCGGAGGTCTGGTCGGTGACGATATCGGGGCGGGGGCCACCGGCCTTCATCCGGGCGTAAAGCTCGGGGAAGATGTCGGCGGCATTGCCCAGAAGGCCGACGGATTTCGCCTGTCCCTTGGCGGTCCAGTCGGCGATCATCGCCAGCGCCTCGTTCAGCGTACGCGCCTTGGCGTCCACATATCGCGTGCGAATGCGAAAATCGATCCGGGTCTCGTCGCATTCGACGGCGAGGCAGCACGCGCCGGCCATCACGGCGGCAAGGGGCTGCGCGCCGCCCATACCCCCAAGACCGCCCGTCAGAATCCATCGCCCGGTGAGATCGCCGCCGTAATGCTGGCGTCCGGCCTCGGCAAAAGTCTCGTAGGTTCCTTGTACAATACCTTGAGTTCCAATGTAAATCCAGGATCCAGCGGTCATCTGGCCGTACATGGCCAGCCCCTTTTTATCGAGCTCATTGAAATGATCCCAGGTCGCCCAATGCGGCACGAGGTTGGAATTGGCGATCAGCACGCGGGGCGCGTCCTTGTGGGTGCGAAAGATGCCGACAGGCTTGCCAGACTGGACCAGCAGGGTTTCGTCCTCTTCGAGGTCTTTCAGTGCGGCCACGATGCGGTCAAAATCCTCCCATGTCCGGGCGGCACGACCTATACCGCCATAGACGACCAGCTCATGCGGGTTTTCAGCTACGTCGGGATGCAGGTTGTTCATCAACATCCGCATCGGGGCCTCGGTCAGCCAGGATTTCGCGGTGATCGTGGTGCCGGTGGCCGGATAGATGTCGCGGGTGTTGTGGCGGGTCATGGGTGCCTCACAAAGCGGGAAGGGGGATCGCGGCAGCATCTGTCAGCGCGCCGGAGGCGACAAGTGCGGCGGCAGCGGCAAGGTCGGGGGCGAGGTAGCGGTCATCGCCCAGAGGTTCGATGTCTTGGCGCAGCCGCGCGATGACGCGGGACAGCGGCGCAGAGGTGGTCAGAGGACTGCGAAAGCCGATGCCTTGCGCGGCGCAGATCGCCTCGACGCCAAGGATCACGTTCAGATTTTCGACCATCTTGCCAAGCCGCCGTGCACCATGGGCAGCCATGGAGACATGATCTTCCTGATTGGCCGAGGTGGGGGTGCTGTCAATCACGGTCGGGTGGGCCGCGTGCTTGTTTTCGGACATCAGGGCAGCGGTTGTGACCTCTGCGATCATCAGGCCTGAATTCAAGCCCGGGCGCGGCGTCAGAAAGGCAGGCAGATCGAATGACAGGGTCGGGTCCACCATCAGGGCGACGCGGCGCTGCGCGATGGCACCGATCTCCGAGATTGCCATGGCGATCATATCGACTGCAAATCCAATGGGTTCTGCGTGAAAGTTTCCGCCCGAAACAATCTGCCCGTCCGACAGGACCAGCGGATTGTCGGTTACGGCATTCGCTTCGGTCACCAGCGTGTGGCAGGCCATGCGCAGCACATCGATGGCCGCTCCGGTGACCTGAGGCTGGCAGCGGATGCAATAGGGGTCCTGCACGCGGGTATCGCCTGCGCGGTGGCTTTCGCGGATGACCGAGCCGTCAAGCAGGGCACGCATTGCCGCGGCGGCCTCGATCTGGCCCGCATGTCCGCGCAGGGTGTGAATTTCGGGATGAAGGGGTGCTGTGGACCCCATGATCGCATCGGTGGACATCGCACTGATGACAAGCGCATTTTGCGCAGCGCACCACGCCCCGAACAGACCGGCCAGCGCGTAGGCCAGCGAGTATTGGGTGCCATTGATGAGGGCCAGCCCCTCTTTGGCGCCAAGCACGATTGGGGTCAGCCGATGCTTGCGCAGCGCCTGATCTGCGGGCATTTCGCCATCTGTGGTCCAGACCGCTCCATGGCCCATCATCGCGGCGGCCATGTGCGCCAGTGGGGCGAGGTCGCCCGATGCGCCGACCGAGCCCTGGGCGGGGACGATCGGAAAGATGCTGTGCGCAATCATCGCGTCCAGCAGGGCGATCACCTCCCAGCGTACGCCCGAGGCCCCCCGGCCGAGCGACAGCGCCTTGAGCACCATCATCAGCCGCACGACGCGCAACGGCATGGGATCACCCACCCCGCAGCAATGTGAAAGGATCAGGTTTTTTTGAAGCTGTGCAGTGTCTTCTGGGTCGACTTTGATGCTGGCCAATTTGCCAAAGCCGGTGTTTACGCCATAGACAGGCTCAGTCCCCGCAGCGGCCCTTTGAATGACCGCTGCCGCAGCTTCAACCGCAGGTCGCATCGCCGGGTCGGTGTGATGGGACCGCTCGCCCTGCCAGAGGCTCGCAAGGTCGTTGATCGAGACGCGCCCGGGGGTCAGGGGGATGGAGACCATGATTGTCCTTCGAAAACACGGTGGAGAAGCGGTGTCGCATCGATACGGTAGGCGATTTCCGCCGGATGCGTGGCATCCCACAGGCATAGATCGGCGCGCGCGCCCGCTGCGATCACGCCGCGATCGGTCAGTCCAAGGGCACGCGCGGCGTTCACCGTGGTGCCTGCCATCGCCTCAAGCGGGGTCATGTCGAAAAGCGTACAGGCCATGTTCATCGCCAGCGGCAGCGATGTCATGGGGGAAGATCCTGGATTGCAGTCGGTTGCGACTGCCATGGGCACGCCGGCGGCGCGCAGGGCGGCGCTGGGGGGCTTTCGGGTTTCGCGCAAGGTGTAAAAGGCACCGGGCAGGATGACGGCTACCGTGCCGGCGGCGGCCATGGCCGCGATGCCGCCGGTGTCGAGATATTCAAGGTGGTCTGCCGAAAGTGCGTCAAACGAAGCAGCCAGTTCGGTGCCCTTGAGGTTCGACAGCTGTTCGGCATGCAGCTTGACAGGCAGACCAAGGTTGCGCGCCACGGTGAACAGGCGGGCAATTTGCGGGACGGAAAAGGCGATGCCCTCGCAAAAGGCATCGACAGCATCGACAAGCCCCGCGGCATGGGCGGCCTGCAGCGACGGGATCGCCACTTCGTCGATATAGGCATCCGCCCGGCCGGCATATTCCGGTGGGATGGCATGGGCGGCAAGGTGGGTGGTGCGGATGTCGATGGCGCGCTGCTGGCCGACGGCGCGGGCGACGCGCAGCATTTTCAGTTCATCCGCAAGGGTCAGGCCATAGCCGGACTTTACCTCGATCGTTGTGGCCCCGGCGGCGATCATCTGGTCGACGCGGGCTAGGGCAGAGTTCAGAAGTTCAGCCTCGGTCGCAGCGCGGGTGGCGCGGACGGTGGAAAGGATGCCGCCACCTGCGCGCGCGACATCGGCATAGCTTGCGCCGTTCAGGCGCATTTCAAACTCCGAAGCGCGGTCACCTGCAAACACGATATGGGTGTGGCAATCGATCAGGCCGGGGGTCACGAGGCGGCCCTGACAGTCGAGGGTCTCGGCCTGCGGATCGTGCGCCAGATCCGACATAGGTCCGACCCAGGCGATCCGGTCGTCGTCGCACACGATCGCGGCATCGGGCACAAGCCCATAGCCCGTTGTCATCGTGGCCGCCGTGGCATGGGTCAGGATAAATGTCATCAGGCCCGTCGGTTCGGTCTTGTTTATGTCCAGTGTTGAATGCAATATGTCTATACATATCCGGAACTGTCAAGCCGAGGATACGATGATCTGGTTGTTTGCTGAAACGGCACTTGTGCCGGATGGCTGGGCGCATGATGTGCTGGTCGAGATCGCCGAGGGTCGGATCGTTGCGGTGACGGCGCGCGCCGAGGCACCACCGTCAGCCGAGCGTGTCGGCATCTTGTTGCCCGCCGCCGTAAACCTGCATTCGCACAGTTTTCAGCGCGCCATGGCCGGTCTGACCGAGGCCCGGGGGGCCGGGGGCCAAGACAGCTTTTGGACGTGGCGAAGCCTGATGTATCGGTTTCTGGAGCATCTGACGCCCGACGATCTGGAGGCGATTGCGGGCCAGGTTATGGTCGAGATGGCCGAAGCGGGTTATGCGGCAGTGGCGGAATTTCATTATCTGCACCACGCGCCGGGCGGGGCTGTCTATGATGACCTTGCCGAGATGAGCGCCCGGATTGCGGCTGCGGCGGCATTGACGGGAATGGGCCTGACGCTGCTGCCGGTGCTCTATTCCCAAGGTGCATGCGATGGACGCGCCTTGGCGGGGGGGCAGTTGCGCTTTCGCAATGATGCAGAGCGATTTGGTCTGCTGTGGCACGCGGCAGGCAAGGCGCTGGCGGGGCTACCGCCGGATACGGTCCTTGGGGTTGCCCCGCATTCGCTGCGAGCGGTGTCGCCCGAGGGGCTTGGCTTTGCCGCAGGATTGGCACCGGATCGCCCGATCCACATTCATGTCGCCGAGCAAGTCGCCGAAGTCGAAGAGGTTTTGGCGCATCGCGGCGTGCGCCCGGTGGAATGGCTGCTGCGCGAACAGGCCGTGGACGCGCGCTGGTGCCTGATCCATGCGACGCAGATGACACCGACCGAGACAGCGGCACTGGCTGTGTCGGGGGCGGTCGCGGGGCTGTGCCCGATCACTGAGGCAAATCTGGGCGACGGGGTCTTTGATGGCGTCCGATATCACGGCGCCGGGGGGCGGTTCGGTGTCGGGTCCGACAGCAATGTGCGGATCGCGCTGGCCGAGGAGTTGCGGATGCTGGAATATTCCCAGCGCCTGCGCGACCGCGGACGCGCCTGTCTTGCGACGGCGGACCGCTCCACGGGGCGGGTGCTTTACGAGGGTGCAGTTGTGGGCGGGGCGCAGGCCTTGGGGCGGGCTTCGGGGGCGATTCGGGTGGGGGATTGGGCCGATCTGGTGACGCTGGACCCTGATCATCTGGCGATCATGGGGTTGGCCGGGGATCAGATCCTCGATGCCTTCGTCTTTGCGGCCGATGATCGGCTGGTGCGCGATGTTTGGTCGGCTGGACGGCGGCTGTTGCGCGAGGGGCGGCACAAGTGCCGCGACGCCGTGGCTGCGCGGTTTCGCGCGACGCTCACCAGGCTTCGGTCCATCGCATGACCTTGCAGGGCTGGGAAGCGATCCGTGACGAGGTCAAACGCCGCATCCGCGTCCGCGTCTGGGTGCCGGGGGATGTGATCCCGAGCGAGGCGGACCTCGCGCAGGAGTTTGGCTGCGCGCGGGGCACCATCAACCGCGCCCTGGCGGACCTGGCCGGTGCGGGTCTATTGGAACGACGGCGGCGGGCGGGGACGCGCGTGGCGCTGCTGCCGATCCGGCACGCGCGGTTTGCCATCCCGGTGATCCGCGCCGAGATCGAGGCGCGGGGGCAACTGGCCCGTCATCAGCTTTTGGCCTGCGATACCTTGCCCGCCCCGGTGCCGGTGGCAGCACGGATGGGCCGCGCGCTGGAAGGCCACCTGATCTATATCGAAACGCTGCATCTGGCTGATGGGCAGCCTTTTGCGCATGAGGCGCGCTGGCTGAACCCCGCCGTCCTGCCCGATCCGATGCCGGATTTTGCGCGCCTCAGCGTGAATGAATGGCTGGTGGCCAATGTCGCTTTTTCGACCGGCGATATCGCCTTTGCCGCCGAGGCGGCGGGGTCGCGCGTGGCGCAAGTACTGGGCGTGGCGGTGGGTGCGCCGTTGTTCATCACCGAGCGGCTGACGCGCGGACAGGAGGCAGCGATCACCTTTGTGCGGCTGTCGCATGTGCCGGGATACCGGATCCAGACCGCGCTCTAGCGGGATGCCAGGCGCGCCTGTACGATCTGGGCCAGACGACGCTGCATGGGGGCGGTGCGGTTTTTCAGATGCATCGCGGCATAGACCGGCTGATCAAGGATCGGCGCGTCGCTGACCGCATAGGCCGCACCCGCCGCCATCATCCGCCGCGCCGTGGGTTCCAGCACATAACCTGCCCCGCCGATGGCCGTGATCAGTGATACGACCGCATTGCTTTGCCCGACCGACAGGGGGGCGTCAGACAGGGTCGGAAAAAGCGCGCGATGGGCGGCCTCGAACGCGGGGGAGAAATGGGCAAAGATATAGGTCTGGGGCACAAGATCCGCCGTCGAGCCCGGGGCGGTCGCGATCATCTGATAGCGCACTTCGCCGAGGCTTGCGAAATGCAGGTCGGGATGGGTCTTGGGGCTGAACAGGATCGCGAAATCCTGCCTGCCGGTGATGAGGTCGGTGCACATCTGGGTGGAATAGTCCGGCTCGATGTAAAAGGCGGTCTGGGGCAGGGCGTTGCGGATGGCGGCGATCCAGTCGCCAAGATACTCCGCCGCAAGGTCGTTCTGGATGCCCAGCTTGACGGACAACGCCTCGTTCGGGGGGCTGCGAAGCGCGCGCAGGGCGGTGACCCAATCGCGGCGCAGAGTCCGGGCATGGGCGTCAAAGCGCAGGCCTTCGGTGGTCAATGCGGTGCCGGCGCGGGATCGTTGGAAAAGGCGCGCGCCAAGCTGCGTCTCCAGTGCTGTGATGCGTGCCGAGACAGTGCTTTGCGTGACGCCCAGCCGTTCGGCGGTGCGGTTGAAGCTGCGGGTGTCCACAAGGTCCAGAAAGGTGTCAAGCTGGTCGATCTGCATGGCGCTCCTGATCGGTTTTCCCGATTAATAGCCCGGCTGCAAGCGAATTGAAAGTGGCGCCGTAGCAGCAGATAATTTGCGCGCGTCGGAGCCTCCGACGGGGATATCAAAGCCAATCTGAAAGGCGCAAGAGTGAGCGAGTTTCCAAAGCAGGCGCGGGTGGTGGTGATCGGTGGCGGAGCCGTTGGGGCCTCTTGCCTTTACCATCTTGCCAAGGCGGGATGGACCGATGGTCTGCTCTTGGAAAAGAACGAGCTGACGGCGGGCTCCACTTGGCATGCGGCGGGCAATGTGCCGACGTTCAGTTCAAGCTGGTCGATCATGAACATGCAGCGTTATTCGGCACAGCTTTACCGGGGCCTCGGGGCAGAGGTCGACTACCCGATGAATTACCACGTCACGGGATCGGTGCGGCTGGGTCATTCCAACGAACGCCTGCAAGAGTTCCAGCGCGTTGCCGGGATGAGAAGATATCAGGGCATGGGTCTGGATGTTCTCGGGCCGGACGAGATCCGCACGAGATATCCGTTTGTCGAGACGCATGATCTGACCGGCGCGCTTTTTGATCCCTATGACGGCGACATCGACCCGGCGCAATTGACGCAAGCCCTGGCCAAGGGTGCGCGGCAGATGGGCGCGCGGATCGAGCGGTTCTGCCCGGTCACAGGCGTGCGGCGCGAGGGTGGCGAATGGGTGATCGAGACGCCAAAAGGCGAGGTGCGCTGCGAATTTGTGGTGAATGCGGCGGGCTACTACGCCCGCGAAGTCGCCAAGATGTTCGGACGAGATTTGCCGATGATGGTGATGAGCCATCAATACATGCTGTTCGATACGATCCCCGAGGTTGCCGCCTATTCGGCGGAAACGGGGGGAAAGCTGCCGCTCTTGCGCGATGTCGATTCGAGCTATTACCTGCGGCAGGAAAAGAACGGCTTCAACCTTGGCCCCTATGAGCGCAATTGCCGTGCGCATTGGGTGACCAAGGATGATCCGTTTCCGGACGACTTCAGTTTCCAGCTGTTTCCCGACGATCTGGAGCGGCTGGAATGGTACATCGCGGACGCGATGGCGCGCGTGCCGTTGCTGGAAAAGGCGGCTTTGACCAAGGTCATCAACGGCCCCATCCCCTACACGCCGGATGGCAATGCGCTGATCGGGCCTATGCCCGGCGTGCCGAATGCGTTCGAGGCTTGCGTCTTTACCTTCGGCATCTGTCAGGCCGGTGGGGCGGGCAAGGTGTTGGCGGAATGGGTGATCGAGGGGGCCACCGAATGGGACATGTGGTCGTGCGATCCGCGCCGGTTCACGGGGTTTGAAGAGCCCGACTATTGCGTGAAAAAGGGGATGGAGGTTTACGGGCACGAATATGCCATGCATTTTCCGATGGCGCGCTGGCCCGCAGCGCCGGACCGCAAGCTGTCGCCGGTGCACGGCCGGTTGAAGGCGCTGGGGGGCGTGATGGCCGCTTACAATGGCTGGGAGCGGGCGGAGTGGTTTGCAAAGCCGGGGGATGATCTGAGCTGGGAGGCGTCGCAGACCTGGGGCCGTGCGGGCCCGTGGCAGGCGCGGATTGCGGCGGAATGTTTGGCGGTGCGCGACGGGGTTGGCGTGCTGGACCTGGCAGGCTTTACGCGCCTGAGGTTGGCAGGGCCGGGCGCGCGGGCGCATCTGGACCGGCTGACGCCCAGCCGCCTGCCCGAACCGGGGCGGATTGGCCTTGCCTATTTCCCCGATGCGCGGGGGCGGATCGTGACCGAAATGACCGTGCTGCCGTTCAGCGACGAGGATATCGGCGTGATCACCGCGTCGGTCGCGCAACGGCATGATGCGGATTTGTTGCGCCAGGGGCTTCCCGAGGGCGTGACCCTGCAGGATTGGTCCGATCGCATCCATTGCTTCGTCGTGACGGGGCCGATGGCGCGGGACATGCTGGCGCCGATCACCGAAGGCGACCTGACGCTGCCGTGGCTGTCGGTGCAATATTCCGCCAAGGTTGCGGGTAAGGATGTGGCGCTGATCCGGGTGAGCTTTGCCGGCGAGCTGGGTTGGGAGGTGCATTGCGATATCGGCGATGCGCCAGTGATTTATGACGTGCTGCTGGCGGGCGGGGCGGTGCCGTTCGGGATGCGGGCGCTGAACAGCTTGCGGATCGAAAAAGGGTATCGGGCCTGGAAAGGCGATCTTTCGACCGACTATTCGCTGCTGGAGGGGGGCCTGGAGCGGTTCATCGACTGGGGCAAGGACTTCCCCGGAAAGGTGGCGCTCGCGGCGGAAAAGCAGCGCGGGGTGGCCAAGCGGTTCGTGGCGCTGAAGGTCGCGACCGGCGACTGCGATCCACCTTACATGGCGAACCTTTGGTCGGGCGGGGTGATCGTCGGCGAGGTGACATCGGCTGCAATGGGGTACCGCGTCGGGCATGTTGTCGCCTTGGCGATGCTGAAGGCGGATCTGGCGGTGCCGGGGACGGCGCTGGAGGTCGAGGTGTTCGGGATCCGGTTGGCAGCCGAAGTGCTGGGCTACGGCGCGACGTGGGACCGCAAGAACGAACGGATCAAGCAGTGACCCCGATCCCGCGGATGATGTCCGGCGTGCAACTGACGCGCCAAGGCGGGCCGGAGGCCTTGGTTTGGCGGGACGACATTCCGGTGCCACGACCGCGCCCGGGCGAGGTGTTGGTGCGGGTGCTGGCGGCGGGCGTGAACATGACCGACATCAACACGTGCGTCGGCTGGTACGGCGAAGGGCGGGCCGCAGGATGGTCGGGGCAGATGGGCTTTCCGCGCATTCAGGGGTCGGACCTCTGCGGACGCATCGTGGCCTTGGGCGAAGGCGTGGCTGGGCTGGTGCCTGGTGCACGGGTGATCTGTCCGACCATTCAGCCGGATCCGAGCGCGGAAAACCCGATTGCCTTTGTCTCGATCGGGTCGGAGTTTGACGGGGCCTTTGCGCAATATTGCGTGGTCAAGGCGCAGCATCTGCATGATGTCAGCGCCTCGCCCCTGTCCGATGTGGAAATCAGTGCCATGCCGTGCGCCTATGGGACAGCGTTGAACCTGCTTAGTCGCGCCAATGTCGCGGTGGGTGAGCGGGTTCTTGTTACCGGGGCTTCGGGTGGTGTGGGGTTTGCGGCGGTGCAATTGGCCAGTTTGCGCGGGGCCGAGGTCACGGGTCAGTGCAGCTTGTCGAAATCGGCCCCGCTGAAGGCGATGAATGTGGCGGTGTTGTCGCGTGGGACTGTGCCGCGCGAGAAAAGCTTTGACGTGATTATCGACGTTGTCGGTGGCGATGGCTGGCAGCAACGACTGGAGGCGCTGCGCCCCGGCGGGCGCTATGCCACCAGCGGGGCGGTGGCGGGGCCGATGGTGAAGGGCGATCTGCGTCACGTCTATCTGAATGACCTGACGATCTATGGGGCCACCTATCAACCGCGCGAGGTGTTCGCGGGTCTGGTCACAATCATCAACACCGCGCGAATTCGCCCCGTGGTATCGCAGACATACCCGCTGCGCGACATATCGCGCGCACAGGCCGATCTTGCTGCCGGGCGTTATCCCGGCAAACTTGTCTTGATACCTTCGGAGACCAAGCCATGAGCATTCCCAAGCAAGCCCGCGCGGTGATCATCGGGGGCGGCGTCTCGGGCTGCTCGGTCGCGTATCATCTGGCGAAGGCCGGGTGGACGGATGTCGTGCTGCTGGAGCGCAAGCAGCTGACATCGGGCACGACTTGGCACGCGGCAGGGCTGATCGGCCAGTTGCGCGGATCGGCCAACATGACGCGTCTGGCGAAGTATTCGGCGGATCTGTACGTGAAACTGGCGGCTGAGACCGGGGTTGAAACCGGCATGCGGCAAGTCGGGTCGATTTCCGTAGCCCTGACCGAGGCGCGCCACGAGGAATTGCTGCGCCAAGCAACCGTCGCGCGGATTTTCGATGTCGAGGTGCATGAGATCTCGGCCCAGGAGGCGCTGGCGAAATATCCGCACCTGAACATCGACGGTGTCGTGGGCGCGGTGGCGCTGCCTCTGGACGGGCAATGCGACCCGGCCAATATTGCCATGGCGTTGGCCAAGGGTGCCCGGATGCGGGGCGCGCAGATTTTCGAGCACTCAAAGGTGACCGGGGTCACCAAGACAGCGGGCTGCGTGACGGGCGTCGACTATGTCGGTGCTGACGGCGAGCCGGCGCATATCGCCACCGACGTCGTGGTGAACTGTGGCGGTATGTGGGGGCGCGATCTGGCCAACGCGTCGGGCGTGACCCTGCCGCTGCATGCCTGCGAGCACTTTTACCTGATCACGGAACCCATTGCAGGGCTTGGACATTTACCGGTGCTGCGGGTGCCGGACGAATGCGCCTACTACAAATCGGATGCCGGCAAGATGATGGTGGGGGCGTTCGAGCCAAAGGCCAAACCCTGGGGCATGAATGGCATCCGCGAGGATTTCATGTTCGACACGCTGCCCGAGGACTGGGACCATTTCCAGCCGATCCTCGAACACGCGATGAACCGCCTGCCGCTGTTCCAGACCGCCGGCATCCACACCTTTTTCAACGGCCCCGAGAGCTTTACCCCCGATGACCGCTATTATCTGGGCGAGGCACCGGAACTGGGCGGCTACTGGATCGCTGCGGGTTACAACTCTGTCGGGATTGCGGGGGCGGGCGGTGCCGGTATGGCGCTGGCGCACTGGATCACCGAAGGTGAAGCGCCCTTCGACCTTTGGGAGGTCGACATCCGCCGCGCGCAGCCCTTCCAGAAGAACCGCAAATACCTGAAAGAGCGGGTCACCGAGACTTTGGGTCTGCTTTACGCCGACCATTTCCCCTACCGTCAGGTGGAAACCGCGCGCGGGGTGCGGCGCACACCCTTGCACGACCATCTGAAGGCGCGCGGGGCCGTCTTTGGCGAGATCGCGGGCTGGGAGCGGACGAACTGGTTCGCCAACGAAGGGCAGGAGCGGGAATACCGCTACAGCTGGAAGCGGCAGAACTGGTTTGACAACCAGAAGGCCGAGCATCTGGCGGTCCGCAACGGCGTCGGCTTTTTCGATATGACGTCATTTGGGAAAATCCGGGTCGAGGGTCGCGATGCCTGTCGCTATCTCAACCGCATCTGCTCGGCCGAGATGGATGTGGCGGCGGGCCGGATCGTCTATACCATGCTTTTGAACCCCCGCGGCGGGATCGAGGCGGATCTCACGGTCACGCGCCTGTCGGAAACCGCCTATCTTCTGGTCGTGCCGGGGGCGACCTTGCAGCGCAACCTCGCCTGGATGCGCGCGCATCTGGGGGATGATTTCGCGGTCATTACCGACATGACGGCGGCAGAATCGGTCTTGTGCATCATGGGACCAAAGGCGCGCGATCTGATGGCTCGGGTGTCACCAAATGACTTCAGCAACACCGCCCATCCATTTGGTACTGCAAAGGAAATCGAGATCGGCATGGGCCTCGCCCGCGCCCACCGCGTAACTTACGTGGGAGAGTTGGGGTGGGAGATTTATGCAAGTTCCGACCAGACGGCTCACGTCTTTGAGGCGCTGGAAGAGGCTGGAGCCGATCTGGGGCTGAAGCTGTGCGGTCTGCATACGCTCGACAGCTGCCGGATCGAAAAGGCCTATCGCCACTGGGGTCATGACATCACCGATGAGGATCATGTTCTGGAGGCGGGCCTCGGCTTTACAGCCAGCCGCAAAAAGGCCGCCTACATCGGACGCGATGCGGTGCTGCGCCGCGAACAGGCGGGGCTGGAGCGGCGGTTGGTGCAGTTCCGGCTGACGGATCCTGCACCCCTGTTGTTTCACAACGAGGCGATAGTGCGCGACGGGCGGATCGTCGGGCCGGTGACGAGCGGCAATTACGGTCATTTCCTCGGCGGCGCGATTGGCATGGGTTATGTGCCCTGCGTGGGTCAGACCGAAGCGGAGGTGCTTGGTTCGAGCTATCAGATCGAAGTGGCGGGCGTTCGGCACGCGGCGGTGGCCTCGCTGGTGCCGATGCATGACCCCAAGGCCGAAAGGATCAAGTCATGACACTGAATGCACGGCATCAGAAGTTCTGGGATCTGCATCAATCGGGCTGTTTCGTGATCCCGAACCCATGGGACGCGGGGACGGCACGGATGATGGCGGGCTTGGGCGCACAGGCGCTGGCGACGAGTTCGGGGGCGCATGCCTTTACGCTTGGGCGCACCGATCCGGGCGGCGTGAATCGCGACGAGGCGCTGGCGCATGCCGAACTCCTTGTTGCCGCGACGCCGTTGCCGGTGTCGGGCGACTTTGAGAACGGCTTTGCCGATGACCCGGACGGCGTGGCCGAGACGGTGCGGCTGGCCGGGTCGGTCGGCCTGTCGGGCTGTTCGATCGAGGACACACGGATGCTGGCCGGTTATCCGTCCTATCCCTTCGATCTGGCGGTGGAGCGTATTCGCGCCGCAGCCTCGGCGGTGCGGGCGCTGGGGCGGCCCTTCGTTCTGGTTGGTCGGGCGGACGGCGTGATGCACGGCAGTTATGATCTGGCCGAGGGCATCCGTCGATTGCAGGCCTTTGCGGCGGCGGGGGCCGATCTGTTGTATCTGCCGCGGCTCGGCTCGCGGGGGGAATTGGCGCAGGTGCTGGCCTCGGTGGACAAACCGGTCAACGCGCTGGCCTCCGGCCCGCTGCGAGACATGACGGTGACGGAACTGGCGACGATGGGGGTGCGGCGGATTTCGGTCGGTGCGCAGGTGGCGCGGCTGACCCATGCGGTGATCCGCGATGCGGTCGGGGCGATGTTCGGGCAGGGGTCGTTCACGTCGCTGCATGGCGCGGCGCCGGCGGCGGAGACGGATGCGCTGATGGTCAGGGGAGCTGGCACCTGATGGGGTTCCAGACCATGGATACTTTTGCAAAGATGAAAGCAGGGGCAATATGAGCGGTGTTGGCGAAGTGTGTGAGCCGGTTCGGTCGCGGCGGTCGGGCGGGCGCGAGGCGCGCGTTGCGATGCGCGCTGCCCCTTTGGCAGACAATGTGCGCCCTGTCCGGCCGGGGATGCCAGGCGGGCGATACCGGCCGCTGAGCGATGTGGCGGTGACGCAGATTCATGAAAGCGCTTTGCAGGCGCTGGAGGAGATCGGGCTGAGCCAGGCGCCTCCGTCGGGGGTCGAGGTCATGACGGCTGCCGGGGCGATTCAAGGTGATGACGGCCGACTGCGGTTCCCGCGTTCCTTGGTCGAGGACATGGTGGCGGTCGCCGCGCGCAACATCACGCTGCACGCGCGCGATCCCCGGCGTGACCTGCACTTGTCGGGGACAAACGTCCATTACGGCACGGCAGGGGCGGCGGTGCATATCGTGGACCCGATCACGCTGGAGTATCGTGAAAGCACCGCGCAAGACCTGTATGATGCGGCGCGTCTGGTGGATAACCTTGATAACATTCACTTCTACCAGCGCACCATGGTCTGCCGCGATGTCATGGACAACCGCGAGATGGATCTGAACACACTGTACGGATGTCTGTCAGGCACCAAAAAGCATGTTGGCACCAGTTTTTCCGACCCGTCGCATGTCGCCGATTGCTTTGAGATGCTCTACGCGGTGGCGGGCGGAGAAGATAAATGGCGTGAGCGGCCTTTTGTTAGCAACTCCAACTGTTTCGTTGTTCCACCGATGAAGTTTGCCGAGGAGTCGTGCATCACGATGGAGGATTGCATTCGTCGCGGCATGCCGATGCTGCTGTTGTCGGCGGGGCAGGCGGGGGCGACGGCACCGGCCCCCATCGCCCTGACAATCGTGCAGGCGGTGGCCGAATGCCTTGCGGGCGTCGTCTATGCGAACGCGATCAAGAAAGGCGCGCCCTGCATCTTTGGCACCTGGCCATTCGTCAGCGACCTGCGCACGGGGGCGATGTCGGGCGGGTCGGCAGAACAGGCGTTGCTGACGGCAGGCTGCGCGCAGATGCACCGGTTCTACGACCTGCCTGGGGGCGCCGCCTCGGGCATTTCCGACAGCAAGCTGCCGGACATGCAGGCCGGATGGGAGCAGGGGATCACCAACTCTCTTGCAGGCCTCGCGGGCTTGAACATGTGCTATGAGGCCGTGGGCATGCATGCCTCGCTGTTGGGGTTTTGCCTTGAAAGCCTTGTGCTGGGCGACGATCTTCTGGGTCAGGCCATGCGTTTGGTGCGCGGTATCGACGTGACACCCGACAGTACCAGCATCGAGGCGATGAAAGAGGTCTGCCTTGGCGGGCCGGGACATTACCTTGGCTCCGACCAGACGCTGAAATTGATGCAGACGGAATACATCTATCCCGTCGTGGGGAACCGGATGAGTCCAAAGGAGTGGAACGAGGCCGGCAAGCCGCTGCTGCTTGACGGGGCGATCGCACGCAAGAATAGTATTCTTGCCAAAGCCGGTTGCCAGATCGATCCCGAGATCGATGCGATGATCCGCGCTACCTATAACATCTACTTCAAGTGAGGCCGTCATGATCCCTGCCAACATGCTGAAATTCTATATAAATGGCCAATGGGTCGACCCGATTTCGACGCACAGGATGGGGGTTGAAAATCCTGCGAGCGAAGAGATCGTCTGTGACGTCGCGATGGGCAATGCTGCCGATGCGGACCGCGCGATCCTTGCCGCACGCGCGGCATTTGGCGCATGGACGGTGGTGCCGGTCAAAGAACGCATCGCCTTGGTCAAGCGCATCCTGGAGATCTACAACGAGCGCTATGAGGATTTTGCGCAAGTGATGTCGACCGAGATGGGCGCGCCGATCGAATGGGCCCGCGGATCGCAGGCCTGGGCGGGTCAGGTGCACATCGAAAGCACCATTAAGGCTGCCGAAGAGATGAAATGGGAATACATGCGCGGTGACACGCGCATCGTGCTCGAAGGTGTGGGCGTCTGTGCACTGATCACGCCCTGGAACTGGCCGATGAACCAGATCGCGTGCAAGGTCGCACCCGCGCTGGTGGCTGGCTGTACGATGGTGTTGAAACCTTCTGAGATAGCGCCGCTTTCGGGAACGCTCTTTGCGCAGGTCTGCCATGATGCAGGTGTGCCGCCCGGCGTGTTCAACCTCGTTCACGGCAACGGTTTGGAGGTCGGCGCGCGGATCTCGTCGCATCCCGAGGTGGACATGGTGTCCTTTACCGGATCGACCCGCGCCGGGACCGCGGTCGCGGCGGCGGCGGCGCCGACGGTAAAGCGCGTGGCGCAGGAATTGGGGGGCAAGTCGCCCAACATCATCCTCGCGTCGGCGGACCTGCAGGCCGCGGTGGTGGGCGGCGTCGAGGGTTGCATGGGCAATACCGGGCAATCGTGCGACGCGCCAACCCGCATGTTCGTGCCCCGCGCCCTGCACGACAAGGCGCTTGAAATTGCCAAGATTGCTGCCGAAGCCGTCGTCGTTGGCGACCCGCGCGATACCGCCACCACGATGGGGCCGCTGGTCAGCAAGGTGCATTTCGACAAGGTACAGGGCCTGATCCAGAAAGGCATTGATGAAGGCGCGACACTTGTCACCGGCGGCACCGGTCGGCCAGCGGGATTGAACCGGGGATACTTCGTCCGGCCAACGATTTTCGGAAATGTCACCAATGACATGACGGTGGCGCGTGAAGAAATCTTTGGCCCTGTTCTCGTCATCCTGCCCTATGACACCATTGATCAGGCGGTGATCGAGGCGAATGACACGCCCTATGGTCTGGCTGCCTTTATCGCGGGGCCGGTCGAAGAGGCGCGGCCGATCGCGCGAAAACTGAGGGCAGGAACCGTCAACCTCAATTACCCGGCCTGGGATACATTTGCACCCTTTGGCGGCTACAAGCAGTCCGGCAACGGCCGCGAATATGCCGATTGGGGCATCCACGACTATTGTGAAGTCAAGGGTATCGTGGGGTGGGGCGCTTGATTTACGGCTATATTGGTCTTGGCAATCTTGGCGGGCATCTCGCGGCAAGCCTGATCCGCGCAGGTTTTGATGTTGTCGTCTATGATCACGATGCAAGGCTGTCGGCGCGTCATCGCGCGCTGGGGGCCAGGGTCGCAAGCTCGGCGGCGGATCTGGCCGGGCAGGTTGATCACGTCTTTACGTGCCTGCCTTCGCCTGCCGTCAGTGAGGCAGTTCTGGCCGAAGTTCTGACGACGCTGAAGCCGGGCGCGACCTGGATCGAGACCTCGACGCTTGGCCGCGATGACATCGTGCGATTGGGGGCACTTGCCGCCGAGTCCGGCGTGACGTTGCTCGAAGCGCCGGTCACGGGGGGCGTGCATCTGGCCGCACGTGGAGAGATCACCGTGCTGGTCGGGGGTGACAAGGCGCTTTTCGAGATGCACCGTCCGGCCTTGCAGGTGATCGGCAACCGTATCTTCTACATGGGGCCACTGGGTTCGGCAGCGGTCATCAAGGTGATCACCAACATGCTGGCGTTTATCCATCTCGTGGCCGATGGCGAGGCGCTGATGCTTGCCAAACGCGGGGGCTTGGATCTGAAAACTGCGTGGGAGGCGATTGCCGCCTCGTCTGGCTCCAGCTTCGTGCATGAAACCGAAGGCCAACTGATCCTGAACGGCAGCTATGACATCGCATTCTCGATGGATCTGGCGCTCAAGGATCTGGGCTTTGCGATGGGCTTCGGGCGTGAGTTCGGCGTGCCGCTGGATTTGGCCTCGATGACCCAACAGACCTTTCTCAAAGGCAAGGCGGCCTATGGCGGTGCAGCGCAATCCACCCAAATCGTGAAGCTGCTGGAAGAGTTGCTCGGCACGGACCTGCGCGCCGAGGGGTTCCCGGCGCGGCTGGTCTAAGCCGCGCGAGATGACCTTGTGCATTTTTCTGTTCACAAGTATCCCACGGGTGGTCTGGAGGGTGTGAAACCCTCCAGCCGGTTCCGCCAGCGCGTCAGATGACGTTCAACCTGCAGTGCCAGTGGACTTTTCATCAGCGTCGTCAGCGGTTTCCGAGGTGATCTGAAAGCTGCGCATGATGAAATCCGGGACATGGTCACCCATCCCGACAACGCCCGCATCGCGGCGGTCGTCACGGCGGTCGCGCCGGTCATCCGGGCGGCGTTCGCGCGGTTCCTGACTGCGGTCACTGCGGTCGTTGCGCCGGGGTTCGGGCAGCGCTGTCGGTATCGCCGCAACCATCGGCTCAGCGGCGGGGGCAGGTGGTGCCACCGGGGTCTGTATCCGAGACGTCGCCGCCTCGCGGGGCCGCTCGGAACCTTTGCGACCGCGTTCTGCACGCTCGGACCGATCCGCGCGTGCCGCGGTCGGTCGCGGTGCGCGATCCGACGGGCCGTCCGAAAAATCGATACCCTCGGGCAGTGCCACGACGGGGATCTCTATTTTGGTCAGGGCCAAGATTGCCGCCAGATATTTTGCGTCGTTTGGTACTGAGATTGTGAACGCCTTGCCAGCGCGCCCGGCACGCCCGGTGCGGCCAATGCGGTGAACGTAGTCCTCAGGATGGCTTGGCACATCAAAGTTGAACACGTGACTGACGGCCGGAATATCCAAGCCACGCGCGGCCACATCCGATGCGACCAGCAGGTGCAAACTGCCATCGCGGAAGGATTCCAGTGTGCGGGTGCGCTGGCTCTGGTCCAGATCGCCATGGATGGGGGCCGTGTTGAAACCATGCGCTTTCAGCGACTTGGCCACAACATCCACATCCATCTTGCGGTTGCAAAAGATGATGGCATTGGTGCAGGCGTCACCTTCGGCTTTGATCAACGCGCGCAGAACAGCCCGTTTGTCGGCAAACGATCGATCCTTGCGGCTTGGGGCAAAGCTGACCAGTCCTTGGGTGATCGTGGTCGAGGCGGTGGCTTGGCGGGCGACCTCGATCTTGACCGCGGAAGACAGAAAGGTGTTTGTCAAACGCTCGATCTCGGGCGCCATGGTGGCAGAATAAAAGAACGTCTGGCGGGTAAACGGCGTCAGCGCAAAGATGCGCTCGATGTCGGGGATGAACCCCATGTCCAGCATCCGGTCGGCCTCGTCCACCACCATGATCTGCACGCCGTTCAGCAAAAGCTTGCCGCGTTCATGATGATCCAGCAACCGGCCCGGGGTCGCGATAAGGACATCGACGCCCCGGTCGATCAGTTTGTCCTGCTCTCCGAAACTGACGCCACCGATCAGAAGGGCTTTGGTCAGCTTGGTATATTTGGCATAGGTCTCAAAATTTTCCGCGACCTGAGCGGCCAGTTCGCGCGTCGGCGCGAGCACCAGGGACCTTGGCATGCGCGCCTTGGCGCGGCCCTGGCCCAAAAGCGTGATCATCGGCAGCACGAAGCTTGCGGTCTTGCCGGTTCCGGTCTGCGCGATGCCCAGCACGTCGCGGCCTTGCAAGGCGTGGGGGATCGCCTGCGCCTGGATCGGCGTCGGCGTCGTGTAGCCAGCTTCCGTCACGGCCTTGAGCACGCGCGGGTCTAGCGCCAAGTCTTCGAATTTTGTCATAAGCGTCCTATAAGTATGCGGCATCGGGCCACAAAGTGGGACGCAATTTCCGGGCGCCCCGGCGTCTTGACCGGAATGGTCACACGGGGGCGATAAAGCAAAAGACCTGTGGGGTCAAGGCGGCGGGCATTGCCATGTGCATATGGCGATAGCGCTGGTTTTTTGTGCAGTGATCTGTCATCTTGACGGCGCTAGAATGAACTGCTTTTTTTACGATTTTTTGTCTGGAAACATATTGGAGTTTTAGATGTTGCGTTCCCTTTTTCTGGGGGGCCTTGGTGCGTTTGCGCTGGTGGGTTCTTCATTCGCTGACGATTTTGCGCGGCCCTCGTATCCTTATCGTCTTTCTGCAAGCGCGGAGTCGCAGCGCTACGGCATTTGGCTTGTCGCGCCGGTCGAGGGCTGCCGAAAGGTTCGCTATGTCGTGGCGTCCGGGCGGGGGCGTCTGGGGCTCAGTCCAACTTTGCAGTCCGGACAAGGTGTCGTAATCCATATCGGCAAGGGTTTTGCGTTCGGCGAGCACGCGCTGGCCATCACCGGCTTTGGTTGCGACGGCCCCCCGGCAGAGGTGCGTCGCGTGCTGCTGGGCAAGGCGTCACCGGATCATTCTTGGCTTTTCAAGTAAGGCGACGCGACCGGCATGTTTTCGCCGCCTCTCGATTGACGCATGACAGACAGCGCTAACTGTAAGTACCGTCGTCTGTACAAAACGGTTTTTAACGAGGGCGAACATGCTGACACGACGTGCTTTTCATACCCGCCTTCTGGCCGGGTTGGCGGCAATGTCGATGCCGCGTATCGGTCTCGCTGCGGTTTCCGAAAGTGTTGCGCTGGATGAGCTGTGGTTGAACCGACTCACCTATGGGGCGACACCGGCGCTTCGTGCGGAAACCGCGCTGATCGGTCGCGCAGCGTGGTTCGAGGCGCAGCTGGCGATGCCGATCGAGGACGCGGGCGTTGCCTCTCGGCTGTCTGCGGCGCGTCTGCAGATCGTCTATGACGCCGAAAGTGATCAAGAGGGCAACAGTTGGCCCGCGCTCGATGAGATGCGCGGGCTTACCTCGTTGACCCGAGATCCCGCCGAGAATGTCCGGCTTGTCGATTGGTCCATCGGCATGTCCTATACCGAACGCGCGCGCCCTGCCGATGAGGTCATCGCGGCCACGTTGATCCGCGCGGTGCATTCGCCGGCCCAGGTCCACGAGATGATGGTCGGTTTCTGGCACGACCACTTTAGCGTCAACGCGCAAAAGAACGAATTCACGGCGGCCTTCTTTCCGGGTCACGACGACGTATTGCGCCTGCATGCTTTGGGCAACTTTCGCCAGATGCTTGGTGCCGTCGCGCAATCGCCGTCGATGCTCTACTATCTGAACAACGATGAAAGCCGGGCGAGCCCGGCGAACGAGAATTTCGCACGTGAGCTTCTGGAGCTTCATACCCTTGGGGCTGGCGCGTATCTGAACGACACTTACGCTGCGTGGCGCGACGTGCCCGGCGCAGAGGCGGAACTTGCCGAGGGTTACATCGACCAGGATGTCTATGAAGTTGCCCGCGCCTTTACCGGCTGGTCCGTCGGCGATGGCCGCGAGCTTGCCGAAGGTGAGAATGCCCCGCAAAGCGGCACCTTCAACTATGTCGAAGCCTGGCACGATCCGTATCAAAAGCGCATCTTGGGGCGCGAATTTGCCCCCCAGCGCGCGCGGCTGGCTGATGGCGACGAGGTTCTCGATATCCTTGCCCGCCATCCCGCAACCGCGCGCCACATAACCGAAAAACTCGCGCAGCGTTTCTTGGCGGATGCGCCGCCGGCGGATCTGACCGCGCATCTGGCGGACATATTCCTGGCGACGGCCGATGCGCCGGACCAGATCGCGCAGGTGCTGCGCGCCTTGGTCCTGTCACCGGCATTTGGCACGGTTCCGGCGGCCAAGGTGCGTCGCCCATTCGAATATCTGACGGCGCTTTATCGTGCGACGGGGGCCGAGATCACCGCGACGACCAATGCCCATGCCTGGCAACTGGCGCGCGCAGGCTGGCAGATTCATACCTATGGCCCGCCCACAGGTCACCCCGACACGGCGGCGGCATGGACCGGCGCAAGCACGCTGAACCGGCTTGTCGACATGGCGATCGCTGCGCATGAAGACTGGTATGGCTGCGCAACTGCGGATTTTTCGCCCCGGAGCGGCGAGACCTATGCGACCTTTGTGGCGCGCTTTTCAACGGCTCTGGCCCCATCGCGGTCAGACGAGATCGCTGCGATCTTGCAAGAGGTCTATGGCTATGATCCTTTGGAAATGGTCGCTGCGATGCCGGACGAAGACCGTGCGGGGCTGGCCAAGATGGCGGTGGCCTTTGCCGCTCTGACCCCTGATGTTTTGCTGCGATAGGTGACCCACATGGCGCGTGAACCGATCCTTGTCGTACTGTTCTTGCGCGGTGGGGCCGATGGGCTGTCCCTGGTCAGCCCGGTCAGTGATGCAAACTACATCTCGGCAAGACCCGAAATGCTGCGGGTCCTGCGCGAGGGCGATGGTGCGGGGCGTCTGATTGCCCAAGATAATGCTGACGTGGAGTTTCGCTTTCACCCCGGCCTTGCCGCGTTTGCCGATCTCTACGAGGCAGGCGATCTGAGCCTGATCCACGCCGCGGGGCTGACCGATGCGACGCGCAGCCATTTCGATGCCGAGGCGAGGATTGAACAGGGTCTGCTTGGGGCCGCTTTGCCACCCGGTGACCCCGGGGGGTGGATCGGGCGCTGGTTGGCCGCTGCCAAACCCGGTGGGCCGATGCCCGCACTGGCTGTCGGGGCGATGCGGCCGGCCAGTCTCATCGGGGCCAAGGCCGCGGTTGCCGGTCGGCTTGAGGATTTGCTGATCGGCGCGGGTCATTGGCTTGCCCCACAGCTTCGCGCCCGGCTGGCTCAGGGTTTTGGCGACCACGGGCCTTTGGAGTTGCCCGTAACGGAGCTTATCGGCCTGAGCGACAGCCTGAACGCGCTTATCTGGTCGGAGGCCGAAGGCGCGGTCAAAGCCTATGCGCCCGATCAGCCCTATCCCGAGGGCAGCGAGTTGTCCCAAGCGTTGATGACGGTGGCGCAGGCGATCAAGTCCGAAATGGGGATGCGGGTGGCCACGGTCGATGTCCCCGGATGGGACACGCATGTCAATCAGGCCGACCAGTTCAACGGTCTGACATCGAACCTGTCGCAAGCGGTGATGGCGTTCTGGCGCGACCTTGGGGCGTGGCAGCAAGATGTGTCGGTGTTGGTCATGAGCGAGTTTGGCCGGCGTCTGCGATCAAACACCGCCGGGGGCACCGATCATGGGCGCGGCAATGTAATGATCGTGCTTGGTCCGCAGGCGCGTGGCGGGCGCATGGTTGGCCGATGGCCGGGCCTCGCCAACGAGGCACTCGAAGAGGGGGCCGATCTGGCTGTCATCACCGACTACCGGTCGGTCCTGTCGGAGCTTTTGACGGGGCATCTGGGTCTGGCCGACCCTTCGAAAGTCTTTCCCGGTTTCAAGGCAAGCCCGATCGGGCTTTGGAGCTGATCACGCGCCTGCGACGATCACCTCGACGCCTTGGCTGGTCAGAAAATCATGGATATCGGGGGCAGGGGCCGCGTCAGTGACCAGTCGCCCGAAACGCTCGGGCGCGGCGATACAGATCGGGGCGGTGGCGTGAAACTTGGTCGCATCTGCAACCACAATTGCCTCTTCGGCGGCATCTATGATGGTGCGACTGAACTCGGCCTCGCGCAGATCGTGCAACAGAAAGCCTGACCTCGCATCGACGGCCGTAACCGACAGGATCGCGTGCCGGACGCGAAATTGCCGCACGAAAGCCAGTGCCTCGGCCCCAAAAGCGCCGCCGTCATGCGCGCGCAACTCGCCACCCGCCATGTAGACGCGTGTCCCGTTGATCCCGGTCAGCGCCTGCGCCACCGACAGCGAATTGGTGACAACCAGAAGCTCCCGGCGCGCACGCAGGGCTTGCGCGACATAGGCGGTGGTTGACCCGACATCGAGAAACAGCGACGCCCCGTCTGCCACCAGTTCCGCCACGCGGGCAGCGATTGCACGTTTGGCCTTGGGGTTCAGCGCATAGCGAAGCGCAAAGCCAGGCTCTGACGCCCAATCGCGGATTTGAACCCCGCCATGGACCCGGGTGACGGCCCCTTGCGCCTCGAGCCGTTTTATGGCGCGACGAATCGTCTCATCGGTCACGCGCAGATCGGCCGCAAGATCGAGGATTCGGGCGGAACCGGCGCGAGAAAGCGCAGCAAGGATGGTCTGATCGTGGGTCCGAGATGGCATGTTTGGGATTCATCTGTGGAATTACGTTATTGTAATGCTTTTAGATAGCAGATTTCCACACATAGATCCAATTCTAATGCGTATTACCACGAAACCTTTGACTCATCGAATGGTTATGAGGCAGCTTGATCACATCGGTCGGGTCAATTACGGCGCGCCTCGATTTTCGTGAATGCAAAGGGTTACGCCCGCAGAGTATTGCATTGTGGGTTACGTCTTTCGGGCGGATCTGATCCCCTCAGGTCCGCCCGATTCACCTGAGGAATATCAGTTGCCTGATACGCATCATGCGCTGTGACGAGACAACGCACAGCGATGCAACCCGGACGCTGCATGGATGTCTCCGTGCGGCGGCCTGTCGTTTGGCAGGTGCCACGTGACGCCGGTTGAACGGGCCATGGCGTTGCCCGTGTGGCGTGGGCCCGTCCATGCCGAGCCTCTGGGCGGCGGCATCACCAATTTGAACGTCCTTGTGACGGACGGCGATCGCAAGGCCGTTGTGCGGATCGGCGACGATATCCCGGTCCATCAGATCCTGCGGTTTAACGAACTGGCCGCCAGCCGCGCAGCCCACGCCGCAGGCGTGTCCCCGACTGTGATCTACCATGAGCCCGGGGCGATGGTGATCGACTTTATCGACAGCCGGACAATGACGGCTGCCGACCTGCGCGAAGATGCCTTGCTGGATCAGGCGCTGGATCTTCTGATGCGTGCGCACCGTGAAATTCCGCGCCACCTGCGTGGGCCGGTGCTGACCTTTTGGGTGTTTCATGTCGTGCGCGACTATGCGGGCAGCTTGCGTGACGGGTTGAGCCACCACGTGGCGCTGATCCCACGGCTCTTGTCCGAGGCTGATCGGCTGGAGGCTGCGGTTGGTCGGATCGAGATGGTCTTTGGACATAACGACCTGCTGCCAGCCAATTTTCTGCATGACGGTCACCGGATGTGGCTAATCGACTGGGACTATGGCGGGTTCGGCTCCCCCTTGTTCGATCTGGGCGGACTTGCGGCCAATGCCGGATTGAGCGAGGCGCAGGAACGCCGCGTCTTGGCCACCTATTTCGGAACCCCACCCGATGCCAGCCTGTGGCGCCGTTACCTGGCGATGAAAGCTGCCGCTGCCTTGCGCGAAGCCATGTGGAGCATGGTGCAGGAAATTCACTCCACCTTGGATTTTGATTACGCGACCTATACGTCGGACTACCTTCGGACATATCGGGCGGCACTGGCCGTCTTTGAGGACTTCCATGACTGATCTGCCCAGCACTGCCCGCGCCGTGATCATCGGGGGGGGGATCGTCGGCTGCTCGGTCGCATATCACTTGGGCAAGCTTGGCTGGACCGACACGGTTTTGCTGGAGCGCAAAAAGCTGACGTCCGGCACGACTTTTCATGCTGCTGGGTTGGTGGGGCAGTTGCGCACCTCGGCCAACATCACCCAGCTGTTGGGCCACTCGGTGGCCCTTTACAAATCGCTGGAGGCCGAGACAGGCCTGCAGACCGGCTGGAAGATGAACGGCGGTTTGCGACTTGCCTGCACTGCCGAGCGCTGGACCGAAGTGAAGCGGCAGGCGACCACCGCGCATTCGTTTGGGCTGGAGATGCATCTTCTGACGCCGCGCGAGGCGCAGGACCTTTGGCCATTGATGACAATCGACGATCTGGTGGGGGCCGCATACTTGCCCACCGACGGTCAGGCCAACCCCTCAGATATCACGCAGTCACTGGCGCGGGGCGCGCGCATGGCGGGGGTCAAGATTTTCGAGGATGTGCCGGTCACACGCATCGTCGTCGAAGAGGGGCGCATTCGTGGAGTGGTGACGCCTGCGGGCGCGATCGAATGCGAAAAGGTGGTTGTTTGTGCGGGCCAGTGGACGCGCACTCTCGCGGCGACGGTTGGGGTGAATGTGCCGCTGGTCTCGGTCGAGCATCAATACATGGTCACCGAGCAAATCCCCGGTGTGACGCCCGGTCTGCCGACGCTGCGCGATCCAGACCGATTGACCTACTGGAAGGAAGAAGTCGGCGGCCTCGTCTGGGGCGGCTATGAGCCAAATCCCAAGCCCTGGGCCACAAACGGCATTCCCGAAGGCTTCCATTTCGAGTTGCTCACCAGCGATTTCGACCACTACGGTCAATTCATGGAGGATGCGATTGCGCGTGTTCCGGCCTTGGCCACGGCGGGGGTCAAGCAGCTGATCAACGGGCCGGAAAGCTTTACGCCGGACGGCAATTTCATTCTGGGCGAGGCGCCGGAGCTGCGAAATCTGTATGTCGGCGCGGGCTTTAACGCCTTTGGCATCGCCGCCGGCGGTGGTGCGGGCATGGCGCTGGCCGATTGGGTGGCCAACGGCGAGCCTCCCTTTGATCTTTGGCCGGTGGATATCCGACGCTTTGGTCGCGTGCATGGATCGACCGATTGGGTGCGCGCACGCACGCTTGAGGCCTATGCCAAGCACTACAGTGTCGCGTGGCCATCCGAGGAAATGCGTTCGGCCCGCCCGACACGCCGATCACCTCTCTATGGGCATCTGCAAGCGGCAGGGGCGTGTTTTGGCGAAAAGCTGGGCTGGGAGCGACCAAACTGGTTTGCCGATCTTGCTGCAGGCGAGATGCCCGAGGATATCTATTCCTATCAGCGGCCGGGATGGTTTGGCGCTGTCGCGCGCGAACATCACGCGGCGCGCAACGGCGCAGTGCTGATCGATCAAACATCGTTTGCCAAGTTCATGGTTAAGGGGCCCGATGCCGCCAAGGCGCTGAACTGGATCGCGGCGGGGAATGTGGCGCGCGAAGTAGGCGCGCTGACCTATACCCAGATGCTGAACGCCAAGGGTGGCATCGAATGCGACCTCACAGTGGTCCGGCAAGCTGAAGATGCGTTCTACATCGTCACGGGAACCGGTTTTGCCACGCATGATTTCGACTGGATTTTGCGGAACCTTTGTGGCGATTGCCAGCTGTTGGATGTGACCTCCGGTTCGTCCGTGCTGTCGCTTATGGGGCCAGATTCGCGCGATGTGCTGTCGGCAGTGTCGGGTGACGATGTGTCCAATGCTGGATTTCCGTTCGCCACCGCCCGCGCCATTTCCGTTGCAAACTGTCCCGTACTTGCGTTGCGCGTCACCTATATTGGCGAACTGGGTTGGGAACTGCACATGCCGACAGATGTCGCGGTGACGGTGTATGAGGCGCTTGTGGCAACGGGCCGGGTGGTCAATGCAGGCTACCGCGCCATCGAGACCCTGCGCCTTGAAAAGGGCTATCGCGCGTGGGGTGCGGATATCGGGCCAGACCACACGCCCGTCGAGGCCGGGCTGAGCTGGGCCGCAAAAACAAAGTCTGACATTCCCTTTCTCGGGCGTGACGCGGTGGCCGCACAGCTTGCTGGCGGCGTCAAAAAGCGCTTGGCGACATTTACCGCCGCCCCGGATGTGGTTTTGCTGGGGCGCGAGACGATCTACCGTGATGGTCAGCGCGTGGGTTGGCTGTCGTCAGGCGGCTATGGCCATACCGTCGGACAAGCGATCGGAATGGGCTATGTACGCCATCCCCAGGGCGTGACAGCAGATTTTGTACTTTCTGGTGACTATGAGTTGGAGGTCGCTTCCGAGCGCATTCCGGCCCACGTGCATTTGACCCCGCTCTACGATCCGGCGAACCTGCGCGTGAAAGCCTGAAGCCAAATTTCTTCGAAGAAATTTGTAAATTCGTTCCAACGAATTTGGTCAACCGTCAAACCTCGTCGCTCCCCGGCGCCGTTCATCCACCACCTGCGTGAGGATCGTCGCCTGATGCGCGCGCTGGTCGCAATTGGCACGAGGGCAGATGCGGCAATTGATGCCGATCGGGGTGGTCCGGGCGCCAGTGACTGAAAACGCCTCGGCATAGCCGATCTGGGGCGCGTGCTCGATGGTGCACCCCATCGCGACGGCCAGTCGGTTGTCCTGGGCATGGCGAATCCAGGTCGGGCGGTCGACTGTCCGCGAGAACACGAAGTACTGAGATTTATCTGGCATCTCGACAAATTGAGGGACAATTTTTCCGGGTGTTCGAAACGATGTATGCACATCGAGGCGCGGACACGCGCCGCCATATTCGGCCAGGTGAAAGTCGGTTGCGTTGAACCGCTTGGTGACGTTGCCGCCCTTGTCGATGCGCAGAAAGAAGAACGGAACACCTTGTGCGCCTTCGCGTTGAAGGGTTGTCGCGCGGTGGCAGGCCTGTTCAAAGCTGACACCAAATCGGGTTGCAATATGGTCGAAGTCGTATTTCGTGGCGCGTGCCTCGGCAAGAAAGACGTCATAAGGCATCAAGACTGCGGCCGCGAAATAGTTCGCCAGTTCCACCCTCAGGCGCGCGATCCCACGTGGTTCAGCGATGCCGGATCGAGAAATATGGGCGTCCAGCAGCGCGCGCTGTTCCAGAAGTCCGCACATATGCGCCAACTGAAACGTGCGGTTGGTGTGGTCAAGGGCCTCTGACAGCAAAATCTCGCGCCGGGCTTCGTCATACTGGCGCAAGGCGCCCGGCAGATCCTCGACGCGCGCCAGCCGGACTGTGATGCCCAGCTGATCGCGCAGGCGGCGTTTCAAGGCGACATAGATTTCATCGCGTTCCGGCAGTGCGTCAGACCAGAACGCCTCGGCCGCCGCTTCGAGATCGTGAAAGTGGTTGCGTTGGCGGCGAAAGACGTTGTGCACGGCGGCTTCGGGTGACGAGGACAGGTTTGGCGCCTCGCCTTCTGCTTTGGCCAGCAACTGATCGGTGGCCGCAGACCATGACCGGTGCAGCCGGATAAAGGCCGCCACAAGGTCGGGCGCATGGACAAGAGCCGCGCGCAATTGAGCCAGGTCAGGTTTGGCACCGGCAAAGAGCGGGTCTTGCATGGCCGCGCGCAGATCGGTCAGCTGGCCTGCGCCATCTTCTTCGGCAATCTCGCGCCAATCGACACCGTAAATGTCGAAAAGCTTCAGCAAGACATGAACTGAGACGGAGCGTTCGTTGTTTTCCAGAAGATTGACGTAAGACGCCGAGATCCCCAAAGCGCGGGCCATTGCGCCTTGGGTCTCTGTACGCTCTTGCCGCAGGCGGCGAAGGTGGGGGCCGATGAAGGTCTTTTGCATACCGTCGCACACGCTGCTGAATATGTAGAGTTTACAATATTACACAAATCGCGGTTTGTAAATTCTCGCATTCACAACAGAACCTGCTTTGCATTTGCACATCGCGCAACCCGTGCGAACTGGGGGCAGTCAAACCTGAGGACCCCCATGAAAACCGGCATCAATCACCTTTTCATCCCCGGCCCGACCAATGTGCCAGATGACGTGCGCATGGCAATGAATGTGCCGATGCAAGACCAGCGGGGGCCGGAATTCGGGGCCCTTACCCTGAGCATCCTCGCAGATCTGAAGCGCGTCTTTCGCACCGTTAACGGGCAGGTCATGCTGTTTCCTGGTTCTGGAACGGGCGCTTGGGAAGCCGCGATCACCAATACGCTGAACCCCGGCGACCGGGTCCTGATGGCGCGCCACGGGCAATTCTCGACGCTTTGGGCGGAAATGGCGACGCGCCTTGGTCTGCAGGTTGAAATCGTCGACCTGTCTTGGGGCGCCGGGACGCCGGTGGCGGAGTTTTCGCGGCATCTTGCGGCGGACCGTAAAGGTTTGATCAAGGCCGTCTTTGTCACCCATAATGAAACCGCGACCGGCGTCACCAGCGATGTGGCAGGTGTCCGGCGCGTGATGGACGAGGCGTTTCATGACGCGCTTTTGTTTGTGGATGGCGTCTCTTCGGTCGGCTCCATTGATTTCAGGATGGATGATTGGGGGATCGACCTCGCGGTCACCGGCAGTCAAAAGGGGCTGATGTGCCCCGCGGGCCTGGGCATATTGGCGGTCAGTGAAAAGGCCATCGAAGCAGCAGCGACGGCAACGATGCGCCGCGCCTATTTCGAGTTCGCCGATATGCTGGCCACGGCCAGAACAGGTTACTTCCCCTACACGCCGCCGACGCAGATCCTGCACGGCATGCGGCGCGCGTTGGACCGGATCAACAGCGAAGGCCTCGACAATGTGCTGGCAAGGCACACGCGGCTGGCCGAAGGCGTGCGCCGCGCCGTCATCGCCTGGGGCCTGCAGACTTGCGCCGAACACCCCACACTTGCATCCAACACCGTGACCGCAATCTGCACACCGGCGGATGTCGACGCACGCGAGGTGATCCGGATCGGCTATGAGCGCTACAATACATCCTTTGGGTCGGGGTTGGCGCGGCTGGCCGGCAAGGTGTTCCGCATCGGTCATCTCGGCGATCTGAACGAAGCGATGTGTTTGACCGCACTTTCGGTGGCCGAGATGTCATTGGCCGAGGCGGGGGCGGATGTCGAATTTGGATCTGGTGTTGCCGCCGCGCAAAACTGGTATGCCCAAGGACGGACAGTCACGGCCAAAGTGCAGCTTGCGGCAGAGTAACAGACAGGAATCAAGACGATGAGCCATACGCTTTTCCCGCTGCGCAAGCAGCGGCTGCAACGGTCTGAACTGGCAGTCCCCGCCAGCAATACCGCGATGATCGACAAGGCCGCTGATGGCGCTGCGGATTATGTGTTCCTCGATCTTGAGGACGCCGTGGCGCCCCCCGAAAAAGAGCAGGCCCGCAAGAACGCCATTCAGGCGCTCAATGACATCGACTGGGCCGCCAAGGGCAAGACGGTCTCGGTCAGGATAAACGGGCTGGACACACATTACATGTACCGCGACGTGGTGGATGTGATGGAACAGGCCGGAAGCCGCGTGCACACTTTGCTGGTGCCAAAGGTCGGCGTCACCGGCGATCTGTATATGGTCGAGGCGATGGTCAACCAGATCGAGCAAGCCAAAGGGTTTTCAACCCGTGTCGGGCTGGAGGCGTTGATCGAGACGGCACTTGGCATGGCCAATGTCGAGGCGATCGCGCAGTTCGGTGGCAGGCTCGAGGCGCTGCACTTCGGTGTCGCCGACTACGCGGCCTCGATGCGCGCCCGCACCACGAATATCGGTGGGCTGAACCCGATGTATCCGGGTGACCAGTGGCATGCCGCGATCAGTCGCATGGTGATCGCCTGCCGCGCCTACGGCCTGCGGCCCATCGACGGACCATTTGGCGATTTCAGCGATCCTGAGGGCTACAAGGACGGCGCACGCCGGGCGGCCGCCTTGGGCTGTGAGGGCAAATGGGCGATCCATCCGTCGCAGGTGGCTCTCGCCAATGAGGTCTTCAGTCCGACCGAAGCGGAAATCACCAAGGCGCGCCGCATTCTGGAAGAGTTGAAGCTGGCCGAGGCGCAAGGCAAAGGCGCCGCCAGCCTGGATGGCAAGATGATCGACGCCGCATCGGAAAAGATGGCCCGCAACCTGCTGGCGGTCGCTGATGCCATTGGGGGAAGGTAGTCATGGATATCCACGAATATCAGGCCAAGGAAATTCTCGCGCGATTTGGCGTGCCGGTACCGCGAGGCGGGCTCGCCTATAGCCCTGAGCAGGCCGCCTATCGCGCCCGGGAACTTGGCGGCGCAGCCTGGGTTGTCAAGGCGCAGGTCCATGCCGGCGGCAGGGGTGCTGCGGGCGGCGTAAAACTCTGCCGCTCGGTCGATGAGGTGCATGGGTTTGCGGCCGGGTTGTTCGGGCGGCAGCTGGTGACCAAGCAGACCGATGCTGCGGGCAAGGGCGTCTATCGTCTGTGGATCGAGGCTGCGTCAGATATCGCCAAGGAAATGTATCTGGGCTTTGTGCTGGATCGCAAGTCCGAGCGGATCATGATCGTGGCTTCGGCGCATGGCGGGATGGAGATCGAAGACCTTGCCGATACCGATCCTGACAGCTTGTGCCGCATGACGGTGGACCCGGCCGTGGGGCTGTCGGAGTTTCAGGCGCGGGAGCTGGCCTTTCAATTGGGCCTGAAGGCCGGGCAGATCGCACAGATGGTGACGATCCTCAAAGCCTGCTACCGCGCGTATCGTGATCTTGATGCGGTGATGGTCGAGATCAACCCCCTGGTCATCACGAGTGCCGGCGATCTGGTCGCGGTGGACGCCAAAATGTCTTTTGATACCAACGCGCTGTTTCGCCAACCTCAAGTTGCCGAACTGCGGGACCGCAGCCAGGAAGATCCGCGTGAATCGACCGCCGGTGACCACGGCTTGTCCTATGTGGGCCTTGATGGTGATATCGGCTGCATCATCAACGGGGCGGGCCTTGCGATGGCCACCATGGACATGATCAAGCTTGCGGGGGGGGAGCCTGCAAATTTCCTCGATATCGGCGGCGGCGCGTCGCCCGAACGTGTCGTGCGCGCGTTTCGCACCGTGCTTGCCGACGGCAATGTATCGGTGATCTTGGTGAACATCTTTGCCGGGATCAATCGCTGCGACTGGGTCGCCGAAGGCGTGGTCAAGGCCTATCAGGAGGTTGGGCTGACCATTCCGGTGATCGTGCGTCTGGCCGGTACCAATGTCGAAGAGGGCAAACAAATCATCGAGACATCGGGTCTGCCGCTGATTTCCGCCGACACGCTTGCCGAGGCCGCAGCAAAAGCTGTCGCGGCCCGCCCGAAACTCGCGGCTTGAAGGAGCATCCCATGGCGATTTTGATCACCGAAAAGACCCGCGTCATCGTGCAAGGCATGTCGGGGCGCATCGGGGCCTTTCACGCCGCCGACATGATCAAGCACGGCACCAACGTCGTGGGCGGCGTGACCCCCGGCAGAGGGGGCGAAACGCATCTGGACCGCCCGCTTTTCAATACCGTGCGTGAGGCGGTGGAGGCCACCGGCGCAGAGGCAAGTCTTGTTTTCGTGCCGCCCCCCTTTGCCGCCGATGCCATCATGGAGGCCGCCGATGCCGGGATCAAAACCGCAGTCTGCGTGACCGACGGCATTCCAAGCCAGGACATGATGAAGGTAAAGCGGTTTCTCAAGCGCTACCCTGAATCGCGTAAAATGAGGCTGATCGGACCAAATTGCGCCGGGATCATCAGCCCCGGTCGCGGCTTCATGGGGATCATGCCGCCGCATATCTACATGCCGGGAAGGGTCGGAATTGTCGGCCGGTCCGGGACGCTTGGCTATGAAGCGGCGGCGCAGATGAAACTGTTGGGGATCGGTGTGTCAACCTCTGTCGGTATTGGTGGAGATCCGATTAATGGCAGCAGTTTCAAAGATATCCTCGAACTCTTTGAAGTTGACGCCGAGACGGATGCCATCATGATGATCGGTGAAATCGGAGGCCCGCAGGAGGCCGAAGCCGCAGCTTTCGCGCGCGACCACATGAAAAAGCCGGTCGTTGCCTACATTGCCGGTCTGTCGGCACCCAAGGGCCGCAAGATGGGACATGCGGGGGCGATCATCTCTGCGTTTGGCGAATCCGCGCAAGAAAAGGTGGAGATTCTGTCGGCGGCCGGGATCACGGTTGCCGCGAATCCAAGTGCGATGGGTGAGACGATGGCGCGGGTTCTGGCGCTCCGCGTCGCGGCCTGACCGGCGATCTTGGCGTCCGGGATTGGATGTTTGCAGTCGCAGAGCCGTCGGGTTAGTGTCGGGCATGGCGCAAACGGGTGCAAAAGTAGATCCAGATTCCGCCGCCCGGATGACCCGGGCGCTGCGCGATGGCGGCATGCGCGTGACACGGCAGCGCGAAGCCTTGTTGCAGGTGTTGACCGAAGCGACCGATCACCCTGACGCGCCGGAATTGCATCGTCGTGCGCGACTGGTCGATGACAGTCTGTCGCTTGCGACCGTCTACCGCACACTTTCCGTTCTGGAACGCGAAGGCGTCATTCAACGCCACAGCTTTGAATCCGGCGGAGCGCGGTTCGAAGTGACCGATGCCGCCGCCCATCACGACCATATTCTGGACCTTGATAGCGGCGCCATCATCGAGTTTCGGTCTGACAAGATCGAGCGTTTGCAGCGCGAAATCGCGGCCGAGATGGGCTATGACATCGTGCATCACCGGCTGGAGCTTTATTGCCGTAAGAGGCCCGTTTCCAACGGCACTTGACGCCCTGACAGTGGGCCATTAGCCAATCCAAGTCGGTTTGAAACCTTGTATCGGAGCAGTCGATGGCGATCCGGGTCACAGTTTATGGTGAAAATGTTCATGAACAGAAAAACAAGGTCGTCGCAGGGATATACCCCAACGGCATGCATGCTTGCATTGCCGCTGCGCTGAACAAGGATGCCGGTGTCACGGCTGGCACGGTGACGCTGCAAGAGCCTGAGCATGGCCTGACGGCGGCGCGACTGGCCGCCACAGATGTGCTCGTCTGGTGGGGCCATGCTGCCCACGGCGCGGTTGAGGATGCGGTGGCGGAGCGCGTCTGCGACGCTGTCTGGGGCGGCATGGGTGCGATCTTTTTGCATTCGGCGCATTTTTCCAAACCGTTCAAGCGGTTGATGGGCAGCCCTTGCAACCTGACCTGGCGTGAGGCGGGTGAGCGGGAACGGCTGTGGCTGACCAGCCGCAACCACCCCATCGCCGCCGGTCTGCCCGACCATTTCGAGTTGGAAAACGAAGAGATGTATGGCGAACCGTTTGGCGTTCCCGACCCGATGGAGACGGTTTTCGTCAGCTGGTTTCAAGGCGGCGAGGTGTTCCGGTCGGGCCTGACCTACAAGCGCGGGGCCGGATCGGTCTTTTACTTCCGCCCCGGGCACGAGACATATCCTACCTATCACGACGCCAACGTGCAGCGCGTCATTCGCAATGCGGTGCATTGGGCGTACAACCCCGCGGTGCGGATATTGAACGCGTCGGCTGCCCCTAACGTGCCGGTCGACAAGGCTCTGGAACCGATTGTCGAACGCGGACCGCGTCTGCATCACGATGGCGAAGAAGGATTGCGCTGATGAAGCCCGTTCGTCTGCTGATCTTGGGCACTGGAGGTATGGCTGCCAATCATGCGGAAGGCTTCAGTAAAATTGCTGGCGTGACACTTGTCGGCGGCGTGGATACGCGGCCCGAGCAACTGGCCACCTTTATCGCCAAGCACAAGATCGCACGGGGCTTCGGCTCTTTAGACGAGGCGCTGGCTTGGGGTGAATTTGACGCTGTGACCAATGTCACGCCCGATGCCGCGCATTATGCAACAACGATGCCTGTGCTGCGTGCGGGCAAGCACATCTTGTGCGAAAAGCCGTTGGCAACGAATGCGGTTCATGCCGGCGAGATGGCTGCCGAGGCGGCCCGGGCGGGCGTCGTCAACATGGTCAACCTGACATATCGCAACGTGGCCGCGATGCAGCGCGCGGCCGAGATGGTGGCCGAGGGCGCGATCGGCGAGATTCGCCATTTTGAAGCATCGTATCGGCAAAGCTGGCTGGTCCAGCCAGCCTGGGGGGACTGGTCGACCGAGCCGCAATGGCTGTGGCGTTTGTCCACCAAACACGGCTCAAAGGGTGTTCTGGGTGACATCGGAATCCATATTCTGGATTTTGCGACATTTATCGCAGGGCTTGACGTCACCGAGGTCTCAGCGCGGCTGCAGACCTTTGACAAGGCCCCTGGCGGCAAGATCGGTGAATACGTACTCGATGCCAATGACAGCGCCACGATGCAGGTGCGCCTGAGCAATGGCGCGCTGGGAACCATCGGTGCCACCCGTTTTGCGACCGGTCACCTGAACGATTTGCGCCTTGCGATCTATGGGTTGGCCGGTGGTCTGGAAGTGTTGATGCAACACGACGTGAGCCAGTTGAGCGCCTGCATTGGCGACAACATCAAGACCGCGTCATGGGAGCCGGTTGCGGCACAACCCCGAGCGACCATCTATCAGCGGTTCATTGCGGCGATCCGCGGTGACGGCGCAGCCATCCCGGACTTTGCGCGGGGGGCCGCGTTGCAGCGCGTGCTGGATGCCGCGGTCGCGTCCGATGCGGATGCCGGGCGGTCGGTCCGCCTGTAAGGCGTCAGCCGACGGGGCGGAAGTCGTCGGCCTGGGTGGACAGCAATGCGCGGGCGACAACTGGCATGTCGGCGATCAGCATGGCAGGTCCGCGCCCGGCTTGCGCGACGATGCCGCCATCTGCGGCCACCATCAGCGAGCCGCCCACATAAGTAATATCCCCTTCTGATCCGCAATAATTGGCGTAGACAATTGCGACCCCGTGACTGGCGGCCATCGCCGGGACAGTTGCCCGAACGACATGATCGAACGGCGCCATATTTGCCGTGGGCACCAAGATGAGCGTGACGCCCATTGCCGCAAGTCGTGCCACATGGGGTGCGAATTCCACATCATCGCAGATGAGCAAGGCCGCCTTCTGCCCGACAAGTTCAAAGGTCACATAGCCGTCGCCGGCTGTGTAGATCGCTTTTTCGCGGGTGCCATAGAGTTGGATTTTCCGGTAATCGGCAAGGCGTTGGCCGTCGGCGTTCAACACAACGGCCGCGTTGAAAATCTGGCCGCAGTCGCGTTCTGCATAGCCGACGCACAGCCCGCAGGCTGCGGCCCTGCACGAGGCTGCCAGCGCTTCGAACCAAGGTCCGTCACGGTCCAATGCGGCTCCTGCGATATCTGGCTGGTTGTAGCCGGGAAGGAACACCTCGGGCGCCACGAGCATCTGTGCCCCGGTTGCCCCGGCGGCCCGCAAGGCCTGATCAAGCTTGTGAAGTGCTGCCGCAACATCAGACGCGGGCGAGACGTCCTGCAGCAAGGCCAGCCGCACAGGGCGCGCTGCCTCGGCGTTTGTCGGCGTCATCGCGCGGGCTCCTTTGGCTGGGGCATCGACGCTTAGATGTCCTTGACCAGACGCAAGGCATCGTAAATGGCCGCATGGGTGTTACGCGACGCCACGGCATCGCCGATGCGGTAGAGCACAAACCCTCCGGCTCCAGCGCCCGGAGGCTGTGGCCGCCCTTCCGTCAGGGCACCGTGATCCACAACGCCAAGATTGCGCGACAAGGGCTTGAGGTCAAAATAAATCTGTGCATTGGGCTGGGTGCCGTGATTGACCACGATCTGGTCAAAGCTTCGGGTCTGGGTCGTGCTGCTGTAATCGGTGCCGATCGTCGCAGCCAGACGGTTGCCATCCCGTTCAACACCCCGAAGCCGCCAGGTGACCGTGAACGTCACCGCTTTATCCTGCAGCGCGCGCATATAGGGCACGAGGTTCATCCCCATGACTTCGGGAGCAAAACTGCGGTCGGGGGTCATCACCTCAACCGTGCTGCCCGCTTCCGCCAGGACCTGCGCCGCCTGCATCGCGGTGTGATCACCCGCATCGTCGAACAGAAGGACGTTCTGGCCGGGCTTGGCATCGCCTGACAAGATGTCCCAGGCATGGACGGTCAGATCATTTCCCGTCTCCAGAATGTCCTTTTCCGGCAAGCCGCCCGTGGCGATAATCACGACATCAGGGGAAAGAGGCGTGATATCCGAGGCTTCGGCCCAGGTGTTGAAGTGAAACCGGACGCCGCGTGCGGCGCATTGCGCCATCCGCCAGTCGATGATCCCGATCATCTCGGCCCGCCACTTGGTCTGGGCGGTCAGCCGGATCTGGCCGCCGGGCTGATCTGCCGCCTCAAACACCGTCACGGCGTGACCACGTTCAGCGGCGACGCGTGCCGCCTCCAGCCCCGCTGGCCCGGCACCCACGACCACCACGTGCTTTTTTTCCGCCGCCGGGGGGATCGCATGTGGCATCGTCCCTTCGCGCCCCGTGGCGGCATTGTGAATGCAAAGCGCCATGCCACCTTGGTAAATCCGGTCCAGGCAATAGGTCGCGCCAACGCAGGGGCGGATGTCGGCCTCGCGGCCTTCGATGATTTTGCGCACGATATGGGGGTCGGCCATATGGGCGCGTGTCATGCCGACCATATCAAGCTGTCCGGACTGGATGGCATAGCGCGCGGTGGCCACATCGGGGATGCGCGCGGCGTGAAATGTGGGCAGGCCTACCTCTGCGCGGATCCGACCAGCCAAATCAAGATGCGGGGCCGACCGCATGCCCTGTAGCGGGATCACGTCCGTCAAGCTGGCGTCGGTATGGATGCGCCCGCGGATGATGTTCACGAAATCGACGAGGCCGCTTGATTTGAACCGACGTGCCATCTCGACCCCGTCCTCGGTCGAAATGCCTCCCGGCGTGGACTCGTCCGCAGTATAGCGGACGCCTAGCAGGAAACTGCTGCCAACGCGGGCACGGCACGCCGCAAGCACCTCCATGGCAAAGCGCAGGCGGTTGTCGAAACTTCCGCCATAGGGGCCGTCCAGATCATTGGTCAAAGGACTGACAAACTGATCCATCAGATGGCCGTAGCATTCGAACTCCACCCCATCGAGCCCTGCGTCTTTCATGCGCTCGGCGGCATCGGCGTAATCGCTGATGATGCGGGTTATGTCCCAGTCTTCGATGATCTTGGGAAATGCGCGGTGGCTCGGTTCACGCGATTTGCCTGGTGCCACAACCGGCAGCCAGTCTCCCTTGTCCCAGCGCGTGCGCCGACCCAGATGCGTCAGCTGTATCATCACCGCAGCGCCTGCCTCGTGGCAATCATCGGCCAGACGGCGCATCCACGGCACGACCTCATCCTTATAGGCCAGGATGTTGTTGAAGACGGGTGGGCTGTCCTTTGACACGGCCGCCGACCCCGCCGTCATGGTCAACGCGACCCCGGCGCGTGCGCGTTCCAAGTGATACAGCCGATAGCGATCCTTGGGCATGCCGTCTTCGGGATAGGCGGGTTCATGGCTTGTTGTCATGATCCGGTTGCGCAGGGTCAGGTGTTTCAGGTGATAGGTCTGAAGCAGCGGATCATTCGACATGGGCGCACCTTCGGTGTTTGGGACCAAGCCTAAGGTGCGCCCGGCCACATCCATCGCAGAAATGCGACATCTGGGTGCCGGATCGCCCCGTCTCAGGCCAGCCGCGCCAAGAGTGCCAGAAGGGTTGCAGCTTCGGCCTCGGTCAGGGGGGCCAAAGTTGCCCTGCTGACCTCCATCGCATTTGTGGCGCGCGCGCGAAAAAGTGCCTCACCTGCTGTCGTCAGGGCGACGGTCAGTCGCCTGCGGTCACTTGGGTCAGCCGACGTCGCCAATAGCCCAAGACGCGCCAGCCGGTCTACCACGCCCTTGATCGTCGCCGCATCCATCGCGGTTTCGCGACCAAGACGGTTTTGCGACTGCGGTCCAAGTTCCGCCAGACGGGCGAGCACGGCAAACTGCGTCGTCGTGACCTCGGGGATGGCCCGGGCAAAGATCATCAGATGCCGCTGGGTGACCCGGCGCAGCACATATCCGATCTGTTCGTCCAAGGCGTAGGCAGCTTTTTTCATCACATTCAGGGATATCGTTGGCGCGTTCGTCGTGCAAGATACCGCTGTCCCCGCAGCGTGATTGACACGCGTTTTCTGTCACGGCACACTTATACGCACACAAACAAGTTCAGGGTCCAGATGACCGCGTACCATCGCCCGACGCATCTTGCCGAAGCGCTGGCGCTGCTTGCAGATGGGCGTGCCCGGATTTTGGCGGGCGGCACGGATCTCTATCCCGGTGCGGGCGCGCGTCTGGCCGGGGCGGTGGTGGATGTGACGGCAGTGCGAGAGCTGGGCCAGATCAGCTTGGCGGGCGACCACTTGCGCATCGGTGCCGCGGTGACGTGGGGGCAGATCGCCAGAGAAGCATTGCCCCCGGCGCTGGCGGCGTTGCAGGCTGCCGCCCTGCAGGTGGGCGGGCGGCAGATTCAGAATACCGGCACGATTGGGGGTAACCTGTGCAACGCATCGCCAGCAGCAGACGGTATTCCGCCGCTTCTGGTGGTCGATGCCGAGGTCGAGATTGCCCGATCAGGTGAAACGCGGCGTGTTGCCTTGTCGCAGTTTCTTCTCGGACCGCGTCGGGTCAGCCTTGGGGTCGGTGAGGTTGTCTCCGCCGTGATCATTCCGGCGTCGGGATTGTCGGGGGTGTCGGCGTTCGAAAAGCTGGGCGCGCGCGCGCATCTGGTGATCTCCATTGCGATGGTTGCCGCACGGCTGGAGGTTGCGGGCGACGTGGTGAAGCGGGTCGCTCTTGCGGTCGGATCCTGTTCCGGTGTGGCCCAGAGGTTGCGCCAGGTTGAGGCCGCCCTTGTCGGGCGGACGCTGGCAGAAATGGGTGCAGCGGTGCGATCCGAGGATGTTGCGCGCGACATTGCACCCATCGATGATGTCCGGGCCTCTGCTGATTACAGACGGCAGGCTGCGACCGTGCTGGTACGCCGCGCGCTGGCCAAGACCGCGAGGCTGGCGCCATGATCCGGTTTTCACTGAATGGCGCGCAGATCGCGGTCGAGGCTCCGGCGACAGAGCGTCTGTCAGAGGTTTTGCGCGAAAGACTGGGGCACAAGGGCACCAAAGTCGGCTGCGATGCCGGCGATTGCGGCGCATGCACAGTGCTGATTGACGGGCGATCGGTCTGCGCTTGCCTCGTGCCCGTGGCGCGCGTGGCGGGGACAAGGGTCCAGACGATCGAGGATAATTTCGACGCCCTGACGCGCCTTCGTGCTGCATTTTTGCGTCATGGCGCAGCACAGTGTGGGATTTGCACCCCCGGCATGCTGATGGCGGCGGTGGAGTTGCTGTCGGACACGCCCCGCCCGACGCCGCAGGACGTCGAGGCCGCGCTCGGTGGTGTGCTGTGCCGTTGCACCGGGTATCGCAAGATCATCGCGGCAGTCTGTGACGTCGCAGGTCCGGCGCAGGCATTGGCAAATGGGCCCGCCGTCGGCCAGCGGGTGGCGCGGCTGGACGGCGCGGCGAAGATGGCCGGTGACAGCTTTGGGGCCGATGAAGCGCCGGATGGTGCGCTGGTCTTGCGGGCGATCCGCTCGCCCCATGTGCATGCGGCGTTTGCGTTCGGCGACATCGCAGGCTTTGCCGCGCGTCCGGGTGTGGCGGGCGTCTTTGCTGCTGGCGACATCCCCGGGCGCAATGCGTTTTCGGTGATCCCCGCCTATGCCGATCAACCTGCGATCGCCGCGTCGCCCGCGCGGTTCCGGGGGGAATGCGTGGCACTTGTCGCATTTGAGGCGGATGCCGATCCCGATATTGCTGATTTTCCGGTCACGTGGTCGACCTTGCCCGCCCTTTATACGCCTGCCGAGGCTGAACGTCCGGACGCCGCGCTCGTCCATCCAACGCGCCCCGGCAACCTCCTGATCGAGGGGCGGGTGGTCAAAGGCGATGCGGCCGCCGCGATTGCCGCGTCGCGGCATGTTGTCGAAGTGGCGATGGAAACATCCTTTGTAGAGCATGCCTATATCGAGCCGGAGGCAGGCGCTGCGTGGATGGATGGCCAGACACTTGTCATTCGGGCAAGTACCCAGGCGCCCGCGATGGACCGTGAGGAAACGGCGGCCATCCTTGGCCTGCCACTTGCCGACGTACGGATTATCCCGTCGGCGGTCGGTGGCGGTTTTGGCGCCAAGCTGGATGTCAGCCTGCAACCGCTGCTTGGGTTGGTGACGCTGAAAACCGGGCGTCCGTGCCGAATGGTCTATTCTCGCAGCGAAAGCATGACCTCGACGACCAAACGCCACCCGGCCGAGATGTCGGGGCGCATCGGCTGCGATGCAAGCGGCAAGATCACCGGACTGGTGTTTGAAGGCCGGTTCAATACCGGCGCCTATTCCAGCTGGGGCCCGACGGTCGCCAACCGGGTGCCGGTGCATGTTTCGGGCCCTTATTTCACCCCTCATATCACAGCCAGAGCGCGCGCCGTGCATACCCATGGGCCAATTTCGGGGGCATTTCGCGGCTTTGGCGTCCCACAGGGTGCGCTTTGGCAAGAGACACTTTATGATCAATTGGCGGACAAAGCCGGAATTGACCGGCTGGAGTTCCGGATTTTGAACGCGTTTGTTGATGGCGAGCGGTCTGCCACCGGGCAGATGTTGCAGGCCGTCGGGATCGGCGCTTGCCTTGAGGCGTTGCGTCCGCACTGGCAACGCGCGCTGGCAGAGGCCAAGGGTCAGCCGGGGCGGGGGATCGGTGTGGCGTCGTGCTGGTATGGATGTGGCAATACGGCGCTGCCCAATCCGTCGACGATCCGCATGGGTATAACAACGAAGGGCGAGGTTGTGCTGCATCAAGGGGCCACAGATATCGGGCAGGGCTCCAATACCGTGATCGCGCAGATCGCAGCGGATGCGCTGGGGGTGCCGATTGCCGCAATCTCGTTGGTCGGTCCGGACACCGGTGTGACGCCGGATGCCGGAAAGACTTCGGCCAGCCGGCAGACGTTTGTCACCGGGCGTGCGGCAATGGCGGCAGGGCACGCGCTGCGGGTCAAGATCTTGCAGATGGCAAATGCGGGCAACGGCGCGGCGGTCACGATCCGCAATGCGACCGTCCAGGTCCAGCAAGGCGTCGTGCGCCGCGAGATCGACCTTGCCAGCTTGCCGCTTGATGCGCACGGCTATGCTCTGTCGGTTGAGGAAACCTATGATCCGCCAACGACCCCACTGGATGCCAACGGGCAAGGCAACCCATACGCGCTCTATGGCTACGGCGCGCAACTGGTGGAGCTGTGCGTGGACCGCGAACTCGGCACCGTGCGGCTGATCAAGATCACGGCGGCCCATGATGTCGGGCGCGCAATCAACCCGACGCTGGCCGAGGGCCAGATCGAGGGCGGGATTGCCCAGGGCATCGGCATGGCCCTGATGGAGGAATACATCCCCGGTCGCACCGAAAACCTGCATGATTACCTGATCCCGACGTTTGGCGATGTCCCGCCGGTAGAAAGCCTGTTGATCGAGGTCCCTGATCCCGAAGGACCTTTTGGCGCCAAAGGTTTGGGGGAACATGTTCTGATCCCGACTGCGCCTGCGATCCTGAACGCGATCCGCCATGCGACGGGCGCGGTGATCACCCGTCTGCCCGCCTTGCCGCATCGGGTGCTGGATGCCTTGCACCGGGTGTCACAATGACCGATGCGCCCGAAAAGCTGCGCTGTGATGCGTGTCCAGTGATGTGCTACATCGCGCCGGGGCAAACCGGCGCATGCGACCGCTATGCCAATGCGGGCGGGAGGATCGTGCGCACGGACCCGGTCGTGATGCTCAGCCATGCGCTGGCAGGCGGCGCGCGCATCGTGCCGTTTGCGTCGCGCGACTGGGACGGCGATCCGATGCCCGCCGATACGGTGGTGACGGGTATCGGGTCGGGCACGACCTACCCCGATTACAAGCCCGCGCCCTTTATCGTGTCGTCGACCGTGGCGGGGGCCGATATGGTCACCGTGGTGACCGAGGCGATCTTTTCCTATTGCGGGGTCAAGGTGAAGATCGACACCGACCGCTATCTCGGTCCCGAAGGGGCCGTGGTGCGGGTGGAGGGTGAGGCGGTAGGCCATGTCACCACGGCGGAATATGGCAGCCAGATGCTGTCGTTGGGTGGTGTCCATCACCTGACCGGGGGAACCAAGGCCGAAGGCCGCGTAAGCTGCGCCGCGATGTTGGCGCTTTGTACCTGCGAGGCGGTCGAGATGGTGATCGACGGCGGTGCGCGTGTCACCGTGCAGGCAGGGGCCGCCCCGATTGTCGATGGCGTGACTGAACGCCGTATGCGGGTTGGCTGCGGATCAGCCACAATTGGCATGTTTGCCAGCCAATGGAGGGGTTTGGTAGACGAAGTTGTCATCGTGGATGACCATATCACCGGGGTCGTCAGCGAGCACCAGGCAGGCAAGGTCATCGGCTGGCAGCCGACCGGCATCAAGATCAACGGGCATCGCTCTACGCCCGGGCGCTATTTCAAGGTCTCCGGGCCGGGGCTGGGCTGGGGCGGCACAAAGTTGACAGATCCGCTGGAAATTCTGGGCAACTGGAACCCCCAAAAGGGCGCGCGACCGGGGCTGAGTTTGCTGATGATCTCCACCACCGGCGAGCAGGCGGCGTATTATGTGCTGGATGGTGACTTGAAACCGGTCGCACATCAGATGCCTGCCCATCTGGGCCCAACTGTCGAACGGATTGCAGAAAATTGTGAGCCGTCGCTCTGCACGGTGCTGTTCATGGGCGGCGCGGGGGGGAGCCTCAGGGCAGGAGTGACGCAAAACCCGGTGCGTCTGACGCGGGCGGTTCAGACCAAGGGCGCACGACTGACCTCTGGCGGCGCAGAATGCTATGTGTGGCCAGGCGGCGGGATCACCTTCATGGTCGATGTGACCCGTCTGCCCAAGGGTGCTTTTGGGTACGTGCCCACACCCGCGCTGGTGGCACCCCTGGAGTTCACCATGACACGCGCAGACTATCTGGATCTTGGCGGACATGCAGAGGCGATCCGCAGTCTCGATGACATGCTGAAACTTGGGGGCGAATATCCGACGGCTGTGCGCATCGAAGGCTGGCAGAGGGACGACAGATGAGCATTCTTGTCCCATGGACGAAAACTGTGCCTCCCGACGGGGTGCCTGTGGCCAGGATGATTGGGTCAGATGCAAAGGGTGCGCTGGGTGCGATTCTGCCGGACGGTCGTCTGCACCTGCAGCATGGCCCGATCGACCTCATTTGCGCGGCGTGGGGGCCAGGTGCACACGCGGGCTATCGTCGCGCCGCGGCGCGATTTGACGGCGTGCTTGCGGAGTTGGTGGCAGAGTTGCCCGCATTGCGGTCTGTGGACGCGCCAGTAGCGGGGCGCATCGCACAGCGCATGGCGGCCGCTGTCGCACCCTTCCGGCCCGTATTTGTGACGCCGATGGCGGCAGTTGCCGGTGCTGTGGCCGAAGAGGTTCTTGCCGCCTTGACAGCACCGGATGTGGCGCGCGCTTTTGTGAACAATGGCGGCGACATCGCGCTTTTTATGCAACCCGGTGAAAGTCTGACTTGCGCGATCGCGGGGACTGGCGGTCAGGTTCACATTGACGAAGCAGCACCGGTGCGCGGCATCGCCACGTCGGGATGGCGCGGAAGGAGTTGGTCGCTTGGGATTGCCGATGCCGTGACGGTGCTGGCGCGGACGGCAGCAATGGCCGATGCAGCGGCGACGATGATCGCCAATGCCGTGGACGTGCCGGGGCATGCCAAGATCACGCGCAAGCCCGCGCGCGCGATGCAGGCCGATAGCGATCTTTGGGACCTGCAGGTGACCGTCGGCGTCGGCTCGCTTGACCGTGCCGAGATCACCGCGGCACTGATGCGGGGGCGAATTGCGGCAGAAGCGTACCGTTCGCGGGGATTGATTGAAGCGGCGGCACTTTTCTTGCAGGGTGACATGGTGACTGTGGGGCCGATGACCATGAAGGCAGTAACATCGTGACAGATTTTCGCTTGCGCAAAGTGACCGTTCAGATCGACGAGATCCATCATGATGGCGGGTCGCCCCCGCCACAGCCTCGCCTGCGGGCAGCAATCCTCGCGGTGGTTGCAAATCCCTTTGCCGGGCGGCACGCGATGGAGTTGCAATCGGCGATGGAGGTTCTGAAACCGCTGGGCCTGATGCTGACGGACCGACTGATCGCGGCCTTGGGCGGGCGTGACGGGATCGACAGCTACGGCAAGGGGGCAATTGTCGGCGAGGCGGGCGAGGTCGAGCACGGCGCGCTGTGGCATGTCCCCGGTGGCTACGCGATGCGCGAACGGCTTGGCGAAAGCCGTGCCATCGTGCCTTCGGCGATGAAAGTTGCGGGTATGGGTGCTGTCCTTGACGTGCCGCTTGGCCACATCAACGCGGCCTATGTGCGCAGCCATTTTGATGCCTTTGCCGTGTCGGTCCCGGATGGCCCCAAGGCGGGCGAGATCGTCTTTGTGCTGGCAATGGCCAAAGGCGGGCGCGTTCACAGCCGGATGGGCGGTCTGGAAGTGCATCAGGTCAAGGGGGAGGACGGCTTGCGGTGAGACTGTTGGCGGCGGGTCTTTGTGTTCTGCCGGGTGCGGCTTTTGCCTGCGCCTTGCCGCCTTCGGTGATCTTGACGCTGCCGACCGGGCACTACATCACTGCCGCCGCACTGACGGTGGCGTTGACCGCGACGCTTGGGGCGATGGCGGCGCGACTGCCGGCAATGGCCGCGGTCATGATGTTTGAGCGGCGCATTCTGCTGTCAGACACCGTGACCTCTTACATCAGTTTCTTGTGTTTTCTGGGACTTCTGCTGATCGGGTGGTTTGGCAGCCGCGACCCGATGCACAATCTGATGACATTGATCTTTTGGACCGGGGTCTGGATTGCGGTGCCGCTGGGGTCGATGCTCTTTGGCAATCTGTGGCGGCCAGTCAATCCCTGGACCGGGCCGGTGCGGATCGCAAGGGTGCTGTTGCGGCGAAGCCGTGGGGTCGGCCTTTCGCGGCTGGGGCATTGGCCGGCTGTGGGCCTTTATGCGGGATTTGTCTGGTTCCAGATGATCTCATCGGCGCCGGATGATCCTGCGATTCTGGCGACAGCGGCAGGGCTTTACTGGCTGCTGATTTTCGTTCTTGCTGTCCTTGAGGGTGAGGACTGGCTGGCGCAGGGCGAGTTTCTGACGGTGCTGTTCGGGCTGATTGCAAAGGTCGCGCCGTTCTGGCTGGAGCGGGACGGGGCGCGGGTACGGATAATGCGCGGCTGGCCCGGCGCGCAAGTGTTGCGGATGGCACCCTTGTCGCGTTCGGCGGTCGTGTTTGTGACGCTGGCGCTTGCGGCACTGAGCTTTGACGGGCTGTCGCAGACGTTTTTATGGCATGGGTTGATCGGCGATAACCCGTTGGAGCCGGTCGGGCGGTCGGGTGTTGCGTGGGTGAATACAGCGGGCCTGATTGCGGTCTGGGCCTTGACGCTGGGGGCCTGTCTGGCCGTCTTTGCGCTGGCCCGGCGAATGGGCGGCAAAGGCTTTGCGACCGGGCCGGTGATGCTGTCGTTTCTGGCGATTGCGGCGGGCTATCATGCGGCGCATTACGTCGTGATGCTGCTGACGGCAGGGCAGTACGCGCTGGCCGCCCTGAATGATCCCTTCTTTCAGGGCGACAGCTGGCTTGGCTTGCCACCGTTCTACGTCTCGTTCGGGTTCCTGACCGACCCCGATGTGATGCCGCTGATCTACGCGCTGCAGTTCGCGGCGGTGTTGGGGGCACATCTCTTGGCGGTGGTATTGTCCCTGCGGCTGGCCGGTCGCGCCGGGACGATGGCGCATCTGCCGCTGACCTTGATGATGGTGGGCTACACGATATTCGGTTTGTGGATTCTGTCCACCGCCAAGACAGGATGATGGTTGAGAAAAGTTCCGTAAGTTACGGAAAAATAATAATAGTGGCGCAAAGGATGCGCCTTTCAACAGTGGAGAGCGACACATGACCAAAGGACAGACCTTCTTTGCAGCGACCCGGCGCACCCTCTTGAAAGGGGTGGGGGCGGGCCTCATGGCCTCGGCGTTGCCAAGCTACGTCGGCGCGCAGGCAGCCCCCATCAGGATCGGGTTCCAACTGCACCGAACCGGCATCGGCGCCTCTTATGGTCGGTGGTATGAACGCACCGCGCAGGCCGCATTGACGTTGATCAATGACGCCGGCGGCATCAACGGACGCCCCGTGGAGATCCTGTTCGAGGATGATGCGACCGATCCCAAGCGCGGCTCTGAAGTCGTTGAAAAGCTTGCCGTGCAGGCGGGCTGCGATGTCGTGACGGGCACGTTGTTCAGCCATGTCGTGATCGGCTCGGCCCCCCGCGCGGCGGAGTTGAAAGTGCCGTATCTGGTTTGCTCCGAAGGCTATCACGTTGCAAGCGGCATGCTGAACCGCTGGACCCTGCAGCCCGGCATCACGGATGTGCGCAGCCAGATTGCGTCGATGGCGCCTTGGATCAGCGCCAATCTGGGCAAGAAGATCACCATGATTTTCCCCGACTTCGCCTTTGGTTATGATCACCGAGATTTCTTTACCGAAGCAATGAAGGCGCAGGGTGGCGAAGTCATCGCCCAGATTGCCATCCCCCCGACCGAGACCAGCTTTACCCGTTATTTCCCGCAGATCCCGCCAGAGACGGAGGTGCTGTATCACGTCATGGTCGGCCCTGCGGTTCTGACCTTTGTCAAGGAACTGGGCGAGTTCTACGGCACCGGGGCCAAGCCGGCCATGTTTGGTTTCATCGACAGCCTTGAGGCGGTAGATACCGCCAGCGCGGGTCTGGAATTCCTCGAAGGCAGCCATTTCTGGGAGGCGCATAACCGCGTCAGACCGGCCGATGCGGGCGCGCATGAAGCGGCTTACCGCGCGGCAGTTGGCGTCGATGACAATGGCGCCTCGGTCAGTGATGCGGCGGATGTCTCGACCTTCAGCCACATGTTTTCGACCTGGGAGACGCTGTTTGCGATCAAGGCCGGGATGGAGGCGTCGGCCTATACCGGGCCTGCGGACCGGCAAAAGTTCGTCGAGGCCATGGAGGCGATGACCGACCTGCCCTACGGCATCGAACGTCCGCAGGGCGCCAAGATGTTCAACGGCAAGACGCATCAGGTTTTTGGCACCCAGAACATCAGCCAGGTGCAGGGTGGCAAGCTGATCCGGGTGCACCAGACCTCGATGGCCGATGGTGCTTATCCGGACGCCGCCGACTACACGACCATGGCCTTTTGAGTGATCAGCGGGCGGGGGAAACCCCGCCTGCGCAGACCATGGCGTTTGGACCCTTTCTTTTGCTGGCCCTCATGGAGGGGATGGTGACCTCTGCCGTGCTGGCGCTGAGCGCGGTGGGGCTGAGCCTTGTCTTTGGCGTGATGCGCGTCGTGAATGTGGCGCATGGCGAGTTCTACATGGCGGGCGCGGTGATCGCGTGGTTTGTGACCACGCTGGTGCCGGGCCCTGCCGCCGTCGGGTTCATCGCGGCGCTGGTGATCGCACCGGCACTGGTCGCCATGATGGCGGCACTGGCGGATCGGCTGATCCTGAAGCGGTTGCAGTACGACCCTGAGGCCACAATCGTTGCGACGATCGGGCTCTTGTACATGCTTCAACAGGCGGCTCTGACGATCTATGGGCCGGACGCGCGACCGGTGGCGGCTCCGTTTGAATGGCGCATTCAACTGCAATGGTTTGGCTATTCGGGCTACAAGCTTTTTGTCATCTTGGCGGCAACGGCAATCTTGCTTGCCGTTTGGGCGTTCCTGGCGCGCAGCAAGGCGGGCCTTGTGATGCGCGCCACGCAGGTGGACCGCGATATGGCGCGCAGCTTTGGCATCAATGTCGACCGCGTCTATACCGGCACATTCGCCCTTGGGGCGGCATTGGCGGCATTGGCGGCCGTTCTGGTCGTCCCCATCCAGCAAGCGCATTACCTGATGGGGGGCGACCCGCTTTTGTTGTCGTTCATCGTGGTGATCATCGGCGGATTGGGGTCCCTGCGCGGGACGGTGGCGGCGGCGCTGATCATCGGGTTGAGCGACGGCGTCATCTCGATGTTCTTTTCGCCCACTCTGGCCAAGATCATAGCGACTCTGCTGGTGGCGATGGTGCTGGTCTTTCGTCCGCAAGGCCTTTTCGGGGCCAAGTCATGAATCCAAACGCCAGAGTCTGGGTCCTGCATCTGGCCGTGATTGCGGGCCTCTACGCGGCACAGTTCATCTTGCCGCCCTATCACGTCACCAACATTGCGCGGATCATGGTGCTGGCCGTCTTTGCGATGGGGTACAATATCGCGTTTGGCTATACCGGCCTGCTGAGCCTTGGGCATGCGCTGTTCTTTGCCGCAGGGTTGTATGGCGCGGGTCTGGCGGGATATTTTCTGGAATGGTCCGCGCTGCCCTCGCTGCTTGCGGGCCTGATGGCGGGTGGCGTCGTCGCCGGGGTGGTGGGCCTCCTGGCTTTGCGCACGGCGGGCGTCAGCTTCATGATCGTGACACTGATGTTCGCCCAAGCGGGATACCTGTCAATTCTGTATTTCGGCAGCCTGACCGGCGGTGACGAAGGCTTTGTGGTGGATGCCGCCCGCCGCACCATCGCGGGGCTTGATCTTGCGCTGGACGGCTATCGCTACGGGCTTGCCCTGGGGTTGTTCGCGGTGGCGTTGGTGTGCTGTCTGTGGCTGGTCAGATCCCCCTTTGGTCGCATCATGGTTGCCATGCGCGAAAACCAAGAGCGCAGCCGGATGCTGGGCTACAACCCGTTCACGATAAAGCTGACCGCGCTTGTGATTTCCGGCCTTTATGCGGGGGCGGCGGGGGCGAGCTATGCGCTTCTTTTTGGCTATGTGGGCGCCAGTTTTGCCACCATCCAGTATTCGATCCTGCCCATGCTTTACGTGCTGCTTGGGGGTGCGGGGACGGTTCTGGGGCCGTTGGTCGGGGCGGCGGTGATGTTCTACCTGATCGATTACGCATCCTCGGTCACCTCGGCCTATCTTTTTCTGGTCGGGCTGGCGCTTGTGCTTTTGGTCATCTTTGCCCCGCGCGGGGTGCTGGGTGCCGTGCGCGAAAGGTGGGCCAGATGGCTGCCTTGATGCAGGCGCTTGGATTGGTGCGCCATTTCGGCGGGCTGCATGCGGTTGATGGCGTGGATTTGGTGCTGGAACCGGGCGAGATCCATGCGCTGATCGGTCCCAATGGCGCTGGCAAGACAACGCTGGTGGGGCTTTTGTCGGGGCGCATTGTCCCGGATCGGGGCCGGGTGCTGCTGGCGGGCGAGGATATCACGCGCTTGCCTGCCCATGCCCGTGTGCGCCGGGGGATTGCCTACACGTTTCAGATCACCTCGATCTTTCCGCGCCTCAGCGTCTTTGACAATGTGGCGCTGGCCGCGCAATCGCAGGGCGGCCGCAACCTTGCCAGTTCCGTCCATGGGACCTTGGCGCGGGTCGGTCTGCGCGGGCTGGCCGATCGGACGGCGGCGCAGCTGTCTTATGGCCACCAGCGCCTCTTGGAGCTGGCGATGGGTCTGGCCCTGCACCCGTGCATCTTGATCCTGGACGAGCCGACCCAAGGTCTGGCGGCGGGCGAGATCGACAGCTTCAGGGCGCTGGTCAAAGCTCTGGTGCCCGAGACAACGGTGCTTTTGATCGAGCACAATATGGATGTTGTCATGGATCTGGCGACGCGCATCACGGTCCTGAATTTCGGCCGGGTTCTGGCGACGGGAACGCCAGACGAGATCCGGGCCAATGCTGCGGTGCAGGAGGCCTATCTTGGTGCTTGAGATGTCCGGCATCACGGCGGGCTACGGGCCGGTGACGGTCTTGCGCGCGCTGAATTTTCGCGCGGCCGCAGGCGAGATCACCTGCGTGATGGGGCGCAACGGGGCGGGCAAGTCCACCTTGATGAAATGCATCATGGGTCTGGTCCGCACGACCAGCGGGACTGCGACTTTGGACGGGGTGTCGTTTCAGGACCTGCCCGCGCATGAGGTGCCGGGGCGCGGCATTGCCTATGTGCCGCAGGGACGGCGGCTTTTCGGTGCGCTGACGGTGGCGGAGAATCTGGATGTCGGGGGGCTTTTGCACGGCAACGAGCCGGCAACGCGTGACCGCGTGCTGGAGATGTTTCCCCGCCTGCGTGAGCGGCTGGGGCAGGTCTCCTCGACCTTGTCGGGCGGAGAGCAGCAGATGCTGGCGATTGCGCGCGCGCTTTGCCTGCAGCCACGCGTCTTGCTGCTGGATGAGCCGACCGAAGGGTTGCAGCCCTCGATGATCGCGCTCATCCGGGATGTTGTGCTGCGACTGCGCGCCGCCGGGGTTGCGGTCGTGCTGGTGGAGCAAAAGGAGGAGACGGTGTTGCAATTGGCCGATCACGTCGCCTTCATGGCGCATGGTGCGGTGGCCGAGGTTGTCGCGGGGGCCGACCTTGTGGCAGGCGCGCCGCAGTTTCGCACATTTGTGGGGGTTTGAATGACCGGCTTGGTCGCAGGCGTCGATGTTGGCGGGACCTTTACGGACCTCGTGATCTTTGACCCCGCAACAGGTGCCGTGCGGTTGGCCAAGGTGCCGACGACCTTGCCCGATCAGGCCGCAGGGGTCCTGGCTGCCTTTGAGGCGGCAGGTGCGGCGTTGCCAGAGATCGATCTGATCGTGCATGGCACGACGACCACAACCAATGCGGTCTTGGAACGGCGACTGGCGCGGACGGGCCTGATTACCACCAAAGGGTTCCGCGATGTCTTGGAACTTGGCCGCAGGACACGCCCGCAAGCTTACGGCATGACAGGGCAATTCGTGCCCGTCATCCCGCGCGATCTGCGGCTGGAAGTGCCCGAGCGGATGGATGCGCGCGGCCGCGTGCTGACACCCTTGGATGAGCATGCCGTGCGACAGGCTGTGACAGCGCTGCGCGATCAGGGCTGTGAAAGCCTTGTCATTCACTTTCTGCACGCCTACGCAAACCCCGCGCATGAGCTGCGCGCGGCCAAGATCGCGCGCGGGATCTGGCCAAACGGATACATCACCATGGGCCACGCGCTTTTGTCCGAAAGCCGCGAGTTTGAGCGGGGCGTGACAGCGGCGGTCAATGCCTCGGTCCAGCCCTTGCTGGAGCGGTATGTGGCGGGGCTGGCCGATGAGCTTGCGGCACGGGGCTACCGGCGGGACCTCTTGGTGATGAACGGCAATGGCGGGATGGTTTCGGCCCGCAAGGTCGCGGCAGAGGCGGTCAAGACCGTGATGTCGGGGCCTGCGTCGGGGGTGATGGCGGCACTGGCGACCGGGCGTCGGGCAGGGATGACCAATCTTTTGACCTATGACATGGGCGGCACCTCGACGGATGTCGCGATGATCAAGGCGGGTGTGGCGCCGGTCAGCAACGAGATCGAGGTCGAATACGCGATGCCGATCCATGTCCCGATGGTCGATGTGCGCACAGTGGGGGCAGGGGGTGGTTCCATCGCGCGGGTCGATGCGGGGGGCATGCTCCGTGTCGGGCCAGAGTCGGCGGGGTCATCGCCCGGGCCGGTTTGTTACGGGCAGGGCGGCACCAAGGTGACGATCTCGGACGCCAACCTGATCCTTGGACGTTTGCCCGCCGCGCGCTTTGGTCAGGCGGCAGGTGCGGCGCGTGATGCAATGGCCGCGCAGATTGCCGCGCCCTTGGGCCTGTCGATAGAGGCAGCGGCCGAGGCGGTGATCCGCATCGCCAACACCCATATGGCGGGCGCCGTGCGGATGGTATCCATCTCGATGGGGGCAGATCCGCGCGACTTTGCGCTTTTTGCCTTTGGCGGGGCGGGGCCGCTGCATGCGGTGGCATTGGCGCAAGAGCTGGCCATTCCGCGCGTGCTGGTTCCGGCGCGGCCCGGCATCACCAATGCACTGGGGTGCGTTGTGGCGGACCTTCGGTATGACTTTGTGCGCACGCTTAACCGGCCTCTGGATACCGCGGATATGCACGCTGTCTACGGCATCCTTGCAGCACAAGAGGCCGAGGGGCGCAGGCTGATCGGGGCAGAGGACATCGCACTTACCGACGTGCGGGCAGAGGTCTCTGCGGACATGCAGTTTGTCGGGCAGACGCATCTCTTGCGCGTTGCCCTGCCGTCTGCGGATCCCACGCGCAAGCAATTGCAAGCGCTGTTCGAGGCGGCCTATCATGCGCGCTTTCGTGTGGATCTGCCGATGATCCGGGCCAATCTCGTCAATCTCAATTGCTCGGTCGTGGGGGTACGGCGCGCGCTGGATCTGGGGCAGCTGATTGATCCGGCAGGTCGCCACGCGCATGCGGTGCCGCAAAGTCACCGTCCCGTCTGGGTCAACGGCTGGATGGACATGCCGGTCTATTGGCGCGATCACCTGCCCTTGGATGCGGTGCTGACGGGGCCCGCGATCATTGAACAGATGGATGCGACAACGCTGATAGAGCCCGGGTGGCGGGCCACCCAGGATCTGGATGGCAATCTGATCATCGAGGTGGGGCATGCTTGATCCGGTCACGCTTGCCGTCATTCAGGCCGGTCTGCAGCAGGTCTGCGACGAGATGGACCTGACCTTCAGCCGTGCTGCCTTTTCGCCGGTGATCGCCGAAGCCGATGACCGCTCCGATGGCATCTATTCCGCCCGTGACGGCAGCCTGATCGCACAAGGGTCAAGGGGCTTGCCGGTCTTTGTGGGCGTCATGCAGTTTTCAACGCGAATCCTCATTGCGCGGATCGCAGAAGGCATCACGGCGCCACCCGAGCCCGGCGATATCTACATCGTCAACGATCCCTATCTTGGCGGCACGCATCTGATGGACGTGCGCTTTGCGATGCCGGTCTGGCGCGACGAGCGGATCTTCTGTTGGCTATCCAATACGGGTCATTGGCCCGATACCGGTGGGGCGGTGCCGGGGGGCTTTTCGGCAAGTGCCATCAGTGCGGAACAAGAAGGCCTGCGCCTGCCACCGGTAAAGCTGTTCAAGCGCGGTGTTCTGGATGCCGAGATCTGGCAGATCATCTGTTCCAATATCCGCGTGTCAGAACAGCGTATTGGCGATGTAAAGGCGCAGGCTTCGGCGCTGATGGTGGGCGTGGAGCGCCTTGTGGTTCTGCTGGATCGCTACACCGATGCGACCGTGACCGAGGCGATTGCCCAGATGCGGGTCCTTGCGGCACGGCAGATGCGCTCGATGATCGACCTGATCCCGGATGGCACCTATCGCGCGACAGCGATTGTGGATAGCGACGGTGTGGTGAACGAACCGTTGCGCGTGGTCTTGGCGGTAAGCAAGACCCTCGGTGGTCTGACGTTTGACTTTGCCGGATCCAGTCTGCCTTGCATGGGGCCGATGAATTCGGTTCGCGCGACGACACTGTCGGCGGTCTATCTCGCGATGCGCCACATCTTTCCCGACGTGCCGATATCTGCGGGCGCGTTTGAGCCTCTGAGCGTCACCGGCATCGAAGGAACGTTTCTTGATGCCCAGTATCCGCGTCCGGTCTCGGGCTGTGCCGCCGAGGTCAGCCAGCGCATTGCCGAGGCGGTCTTTGCCGCGCTTGTGCAGGTGATCCCGACCATGGTTACGGCGGCGCCTGCCGGGACCAGCGGCAACTTTGGCCTTGGCGGGTACGATCCCGAAAAAGGCCGCGACTATGTGATGTATCAGATCTCGGGCGGCGGGTATGGCGGCAACTCGGGACATGACGGGTTGTCCAACGGCTGTTCCACGATCGGTATTTCAAAGGCCCCGCCGGTCGAGATCATGGAGCAGGCCTATCCCGTTCTGTACCGCCACTATGCGCTGCATGAAGGATCCGGCGGGGCGGGTCAGTATCGCGGTGGCTTTGGTCTGGACTACGAGATCGAGCTGTTGCGCGGCACGGCGCGGGCCTCGTTTGTCATGGATCACGGGCGCGTCGGTCCGCAGGGTGCGCTTGGGGGCCAGGACGGCGCGGTGAACCACGTCGAGATCACGAAAGGCGGCGTGATCTCGGTGCCCGAGCATCTTTCCAAGGCACAGGATATTGTCCTCAATCCGGGCGACAGCGTGCGGGTGCGCACGCCGGGCGGGGGCGGGTATGGTGCGGCAGGCAAACGTGACCGGGCGGCAATTGCCGAAGACGTCCGTCTTGGTCGCTATAGTCAAGAGGATGCGCGGCGCCTCTGGCCCGAACAAAACTAGCCGCCTTCTGTGCTGCCGCTTTGGCCGCTTGGCATTCGCCCGTCAGGTGAGACGAGCGCCCGCCAAGACCGGCGCGCCCGTGCGAACCAGATCACTCAGCGACGTGCAAGGCAGGTCCCGGGCTGCGACGTTCGCTGAGGCGGTCTTCCAACTCTCCGATGCGCGCATTGAGCAATGACAGATCGCTTTCCCGTGCCGCGATCCGCTCGGCAAGAACCTCTGGCGACGGAACCGCCGGTTCTTCTTCCTTCTTGCCGATCATGCGCGAGAAAATCCATCCAATGATTCGCGACAGATCGTCCATGATCAAAAAGAACGATGGCACAACGACAAGGCTGAGCACCGTCGAGACGATGATACCGCCGATCACGGCGATCGCCATCGGCGCGCGGAAAGCCCCACCTTCGCCGACGCCCAGAGCCGAGGGCAGCATGCCCGCTGACATCGCGATGGAGGTCATCACGATGGGGCGCGCGCGCTTGTGGCCAGCTTCGACGATGGCCGACAGTCGGTCCATCCCGCGGATCCGCATCTCGATGGCAAAATCCACCAGCAAGATGGCGTTCTTCGTCACGATGCCCATCAGCATCAAAATGCCGATCAGTACCGGCATCGACAGCGGCGAGGATGTGAAGATCAATGCCGCCGCCACCCCGCCAATCGCCAAAGGCAGCGAGAACAGGATGGTAAAGGGTTGAATGACCGACTTGAACAGCAAGATCAGCACGGCCAGCACCAGCATCAAGCCCATGACCATGGCGTCCACGAAACTGCCAATCAACTCGCCTTGGATCTCTGCATCACCCGCTGGCGCCAGGCGCACTGTCGGGGGCAGCGTGACCGAAGCGACGATCTCGTTGAACCGGTCCGTGGCGGAGTTCAGGGCGACACCGATGGGCAGGCTCGCGCCGATTGTGGCAAGGCGCTCGCGGTTCAGACGATTGACGACGCTTGGCCCTTCGCTAAGGACAACGTCGGCGACTGCCGACAACGGCACCGATGCGCCGGTCGCGGTATTGACCCGCAGGGCCGCGATTCGCGCGATGTCCTTGAATGTTGTGTCCGATAGCTGAACGCGCACGGGAATGAGGCGATTGTCGATCGACAGTTTTGCCAACGACGACTCAACATCCCCAATGGTTGCCACCCGCACGACGGCGGCGATGTCGGCGGTCGTGATGCCAAGGCGCGCGGCCTCGTCGGGACGCGGTGTGATTTGCACCTCGGGACGCGGCAAAGCCCCTTCACTGGCGATATTGGCCAAAAGCGGATCCCCCGAAAGGGCTGTTTCGAGTTGCTGCACGGCCTTGTTCAGATCGGTCTCGCTTGACGACAAGATCGAAAAGCTGAGGTCACGCTCGCCGCGGTCATTCAGCTTGAAGGCGCGCACGTCCGGGATGTCGATAATTGCCTCGAAGATTTCAGCCTCGATCTCGTTTTGCGGCCGGATACGACCTTTGATCGGGGCTTCGGGCAGGACCGCGTTCAGGACAGGTATCTGTTGCCCAAGGTCCGAGAACTTGCGCAGCAAGCCGTTGTCCAGACGATCCAAAATCACCGAAACACTGGCGCGCCTGATGTCGCGGTCGCCGGTTGGGGTTGCGCCACCAACGATCAGAACCGATTTAACGCCGTCGATCCCGACGATGCGCTGGCGCATTACGTCAGTTGTTTCATCCGTGCTTTCCAGACTCGACCCCGGTGGCAATTCGACCGAAATACTGATGCGGCTCACGTCCTCCGGCGGAAACAGACTGCCGGGGACCTTGAGCATGAAAAAGATCGAGATGCCGACCAGAGCCAAGGCAACCACGAGGGTGAGATAGTAGTTGCGGAACCGAAGTTTGACCCCCGGCAGCTTCCAGCTTTTGGTTGTGGCTTTGACGAACCACATATAGCCGCGCATCAACGAACCGTCGGCGTTATGGCCTTCGTCACCGTCTTTCTGGCGCATCAGATAGGCGGCCATCATTGGCGTGATCAGACGCGCAACCAGCAAAGAGAACAGAACCGAGATCGCGACGGTCATGCCGAATTGTCGAAAATACTGTCCGGGAATGCCGGGCATGAAGCTGACCGGCACGAACACGGCGACGATGGTAAACGTGGTGGCGATGACTGCCAAGCCGATCTCATCAGCGGCTTCGATCGCGGCACGATACGGCGTCTTGCCCATGCGGATATGGCGCTGGATGTTCTCGATCTCGACGATTGCATCATCGACAAGAATGCCGGTCGCCAGTGTCAGGGCGAGAAAAGACACCAGGTTCAGCGAAAATCCCAATAGATCCATCGCATAGAACGTCGGGATCGCAGACAATGGCAGCGCAATCGCGGAGATGAGCGTCGCGCGCCAGTTCTTGAGAAACAGAAACACGACCAGAACGGCAAGAAGCGCACCTTCCAGCAAGGTATCAATGGCTGCTTCATAATTGCCGTATGTGTAAAAGACCGTATCGTCGATCAACTTGATTTTGATGTCGGGGTTTGACTTGCGCAGTTCTTCGACCGTTTTTTCCGAAAGCTCGGCCACGCTGACCTCGGAGGCACCCTTGGAGCGGAACACGGCAAACGACACGATCTGGTCGCCGTTGTAGCGGGTGAACGACTTCAGATCCTGATAGGTGTCGGTAATCGTGCCCAGTTCTTCCAGGCGCACATTGCGTCCCGATGGCAGTGCGATCGTCATCGTGCGGAGTGACGCAACGGTCGCCTGATCGCCGAGGGTTCGGATCGCCTGTTCGGAACTGCCCAGTTCTGCCGTGCCCGAACCAAGATTGACATTGGTGGCGCTGAGCTGGCTGCTGACCTGCTGCGCCGTAATGCCAAGACTGTTCAAGCGCGTCGGGTCCAGGTCGATCTGGATTTCACGTTCTGCACCACCAAAACGGCTGACCCGCCCGATGCCGGGACGTCCCTGCAAGGCCCGCGTGACAGTGTCGTCGACAAACCACGACAACTCTTCCAGCGTTTTGCCGGGTGAGGTCACCGCGTAGGTCATGATCGCCTGACCTTCGATGTCGATCTTGGTGACGATCGGCTCATCGATGCTGCCGGGAAGGTCCCCACGGATCTGATCGATGGCGTCCTTGACGTCCTGAACTGCCCGCTCGGTCGGAACTTCCATCCGGAACTCAACCACGGTGGTGGAGACACCATCCGTCACCGTCGAGTTTACACTTTTCGCGCCGGTCAGGCCGGCAACGGCATCCTCGATTTCCTTGGTGACCTGCGTTTCCATTTCGGCTGGCGCAGCACCGGACTGGGTCACCGTGACGGCAACCAGAGGGACATCGATGTTCGGAAACCGCGTGATCGGCAATGCGTTAAAGCTTTGCCAGCCGAGGACCATAAGCATGAAAAACGCCAGCAGCGGCGCGACCGGATTTCGGATGGACCAGGCGGAAAAATTGAACATTGCAGATTCCTCAGTTCACAGGTGTATCGTCTAGGATTGCCTTGATGGCGTCACCCGGGCGCACAAACGCGCCTGCTTTCTTTACGACCTCGTCACCTTCACTCAGGCCCTCGACAATTTCGATCAGACCGCCCTGACGTATTCCGGTCTTTACGATCACGGTTTCCACGATGCCGTTCTGGACGCGCATCACACGGACGCCCTGCGCAGTGGAACTGACAGCGGTGACGGGCAAAGCCAGCGTCTCGCGTTCAGCCACGATGATCTCACCGTTCATGAACATCCCCGAACGAAGGGCTTGCGGGTCATCGACCGTGATGCGGGCGCGGCCCTGCCGGGTGGTCAGGTCGATGTCGGGTTCCACCAGCCGGACGGTTCCGGCAAAGATCGCATCGCTGCCGCTAAAGTTCAGATCAACCTTCTGACCGGCGGCAACCTTCAAGACGTCCGCCTCGGCCAGATCGGCGCTGACTTCCAGAGCGCCCTCTTGCATGATGACAAACATCGCTTCGCCTGAGGCAGTTGCGATGCCGCCAACCAGCGCATTTCGCTCGAGGATTTCGCCCGCGACCGGGCTTCGAATTTCGGTTCGAGCTTGCTGCAGCTTGACATTGTCCAACTGGGCCTCGGTCAGGGCAAGTTGCGCGCGGGCAGCCTCCAGGGTCTGGACGGCAACCGCGACGCGTGCGGCGGCAGAAATCGAATTCGCCTGTGCGGTGTCTTGCGCGGCCTGCGTCGCAGACCCTTGTATGCGCAACTTGGCGGTGCGGTCCGCGACGCGCTTGGCCTCTGCGGCGGTCGCTTCGGCGTCTACTTTGGAGGCTTCGGCTTGCGATACCGTGGCGCGCGCCGATGCCATCGAAGCGATGAACTGGCTTTCTTCCAAATCCAGCGACAGTTGTGACAGCACGGCAAGGACCTGACCCTTTTCAACCCAGTCGCCGACATCCGCTTCGAGCGCCTCGATCGGCTGCCCCTCGATCAACGGCTGCACCTGAACACGCTCGACTGGTCCGATCAGTCCGGAGGTCAGAACCCGGTCTTGCAGCACGCGCTTTGTCGCCGTTGTCACCGTGATCGCGGGCAGAATGGCTGCACCCTCGGCGACGGCATCCGTGCTGGCAGCGACCTCGTCCGCGATGGCGCTCCAGCCCGCCAGCCCGAGGCCGACTACAGCTACGGCGATCACAATAGGGCGTTTCATGGTCATCTTCATCGCGATTGATCGTCCTTGGAGAGTGAATTCAGAATGTCGTCAATTGTACGCTGCACGCGCAGTCTTAGTTCATCGGCACCGTCGGTGTTGTCGATTGCGCTCATGGCACAAGCCTTGACCAGAAGCACGACCATGCGAGCCTCTGTCGAAAAGTACGGCAATCTCGCGGGGTCAGTATTCCTGGTGGCCAATTGAAAAACCGCGACAATCCGGTCGACGATAGCGCGTTCCATCCGCGCATTTACCTCTGCGATGCGTGGCTTGCGCAGACCCGCAGCGGTGATTTCGGCCCAAAGAACGCCGTCCTTGTCGCACGCTCCCTCCACAACCCGCGCCGCGATGATATGGCGCAAGGTGGTCATCGGATCAGGCGATTGTGCTATGATCGCAAATTCCTGATCGATTTCTTCAAGATCCCACGCGACCAGGGCCTCGATGATGGCGTCCTTGGACGGAAAGTAGCGGTAAAAGTTGCCGACACTCATGCCGGCAGTGCGGGCGAGGTCCTGCATGGACGCGCCATCAAATCCCTTTTCGACAAAGGCCTTGCGCACCAGTACGAGGATCTCGGCGATACGGCCCTCGGAGGGCGACAACGTCAGGGTGGCGGAGTAATCCATGGGCAGAACCAACGCCTCGGCGAGTGAATGAACGTTCATTCGCTGAAATAGAAGACCCTATGGAAAGGTCAAGTAAAGGTTTTGTATTTTCGGGATCATCTTGGCATCTGCGGCGTTTTCGCGCAGAAGTCCGGCATGATGTCGTATCGGGACGCAGCCAGTTGACGCAAAACTTTGCATTTCACGTATTGGCGCGGGATGGTCCAGCGCGCTCTAGCGTGATTTCGACCCCGCGGGGGGAAATCAGAACACCAGCATTCATGCCGGTGGGCACAGCGGCAACGGTCAAGGCGATGCTGCCGGAATCGGTGCGGGCGACCGGCGCCGACATCTTGCTGGGCAATACCTATCATCTGATGCTGCGACCGACCGCGGAACGCATTGCGGCGCTTGGCGGGCTGCACCGGTTCATGAACTGGGACGGCCCGATTTTGACCGATAGTGGCGGGTTTCAGGTCATGTCCCTGGCATCGTTGCGCAAGCTGACCGAAGAGGGCGTTCGGTTTTCATCCCACATTGACGGCTCCAAACACATGCTGAGCCCCGAACGCAGCATGGAAATCCAGAAACTGCTGGGCAGTGATGTTGTGATGGCCTTTGACGAATGCCCCGCTTTGCCAGCCACCGACGAAGTCGTGGTCAAATCCATGCAGCTGTCGATGCGATGGGCGCAAAGGTCGCGCGATGCGTTCGGCGACCGTCCGGGTCATGCGCTTTTCGGCATCATGCAGGGCGGGGTCACGCGCGATCTGCGCGAGGAATCGGCGACCGCCCTCAAATCCATCGGCTTTGACGGCTATGCCATCGGCGGTCTGGCTGTGGGCGAAGGGCAGGAGGCGATGTTTGGCGTTCTCGACTATGCCACGGCGATGCTGCCCGAAGACAAGCCGCGCTATCTCATGGGCGTGGGAAAGCCTGACGACATCGTGGGCGCAGTGGAACGCGGCATCGACATGATGGATTGCGTGCTGCCGTCGCGGTCCGGGCGCACGGGACAGGCCTGGACGCATCGGGGGCAGGTCAACCTGCGCAACGCGCGCCATCAGAACGACCCACGCCCCTTGGACGAGACCTGCACCTGCCCATGCTGCACTGGGTACAGTCGCGCATATCTGCACCACGTGCTGCGCGCACAGGAAATCATCGCCTCGATGCTGCTGACCTGGCACAATCTGCATTACTATCAGGTGCTGATGCAGGGCCTGCGCTATGCCATCGGCGCAGGGGAGTTGGCGGCTTTTGTGGCGCAGTTTCACGCGGCGCGGGCGCAGGGGGATATCAGTGCGCTCTAGTTCCGTGCGCGCCCGGTGAGTATCATCGTCGCACCGGCGAATTTCTGTCCGTCAAACAGCGGCTCGACCGGACCCTCCTCCACGTGTATGTCAAAAAACGCCTTCGGACCCAACTCGGCGATGCCGGTGATTTTGGCATTCGGGGACAGTTTGTCAAAAACCCATTTCGGCGCACCTGACAGGTCGCGGGCGAAGAACGTGTCAATGGCCACGACCGCAATCTGCGCCGATGTTCCGCCGGCAAAGGAAACGCCGACATTGCGTTCGGCCATGACGGCACCCGCGCGACGTTGTGGGTGCGCAGCAACTTCCGGCCCTTGCGGCATCATCTGCGACATGAACCCCGGGGCTTTCGCAAGTCCGCCTTGAAATACGCCAGTCTTGACAAGGCCGCTCAGCAGGTGATGCGCAACGTCGATCACAAAGAAGGGATCGAAGCCACGTTCCGGATATGTTGCGGGCAGAGCACGCAGGGGTGCTGTTGGCGCTGATCGAACGGGTGCGGATGTTTCGGGTTTCTTGCGGAAAAGATTGAACATTTTGCCATCCTTGATCCTGCTTTCGCTCAAACAGGGCCAGAACAGTTGGGTGCAATATTGGCGAAGGCGGCTGACGACAAACGAAATACACCAAAAAACTGACCCATTCCTGCCTTGCGGCTGTCGGATGCGCGGGGCAAACTAAAGCACATCAGAGACGCTTGAAACCCCGATCAAGGGCACACAAGTTAACAGTCCTGATCCGAATGGAGATGGCGGGGGCTGCCGATGACCGGGGCCCGCACCTTTTGCCGCAAGCAAGGATAGACCGATGACCGAAACCCTGTCCCCCAGCTACCCCGTGTTGCCGTTGCGCGACATCGTGGTATTCCCGCACATGATCGTGCCCCTGTTCGTGGGTCGCGAAAAATCAGTGCGCGCGCTGGAAGAAGTGATGGCCGATGACAAGCAGATCCTGCTATCCAGCCAGATCGACCCCTCGATCGATGATCCAACTGCCGAAGGCATATACCGCATCGGTGTGCTGGCCAATGTCCTGCAACTGCTGAAACTGCCCGATGGCACCGTCAAGGTGCTGGTTGAGGGCAAGGCCCGCGTGCGCATCACACATTTCATCGAAAACCCGGTGTTCTTCGAAGCGGGGGCCGAGCTCTTGACGGAAACGCCCGGCGATCCGGCTTCGGTAGAGGCGATGGTGCGTGCCGTCACCGACGAGTTCGAACGCTACTCCAAGGTCAAAAAGAACATTCCCGAAGAGGCGCTGGCCGCCGTGTCGGAAACGCGCGATCCGCAACGTCTTGCCGACCTCGTGGCGGGGCATCTGGGCATTGACGTTGGTCTAAAGCAGAATCTGCTGGAGACGCTGGACGTCGCGGAGCGGCTTGAAAAGGTTTACGGCCAGATGCAGGGCGAAATGTCCGTGCTGCAGGTCGAGAAAAAGATCAAGACGCGGGTGAAGTCACAGATGGAACGCACCCAGCGCGAGTACTATTTGAATGAGCAGATGAAGGCCATTCAGAAGGAGCTTGGCGACGGCGAAGAAGGCCAGAACGAGGTTGCCGAGCTTGAAGCCCGCATCGCGAAAACCGCGCTGAGCAAAGAGGCGCGCGAAAAGGCTGATGCCGAGCTGAAAAAGCTGAAAAGCATGAGCCCGATGAGCGCCGAAGCAACCGTCGTGCGCAACTACCTCGATTGGCTTTTGGGCGTGCCTTGGGGGGTCAAGTCCAAGGTCAAGAAGGATTTGGCCGCAGCACAAAAGGTGCTGGACGCAGATCACTATGGTCTCGACAAGGTCAAAGAGCGGATCGTCGAATATCTGGCAGTACAGGCACGTTCGACCAAGCTCAAAGGGCCGATCCTGTGCCTTGTCGGCCCTCCCGGCGTTGGCAAGACCAGCCTCGGTCGTTCGGTTGCCAAAGCGACGGGGCGCGAGTTTATCCGCATCTCGCTCGGCGGTGTGCGCGACGAGTCTGAGATCCGGGGTCACAGGCGGACCTATATCGGCTCGATGCCCGGCAAGATCATCCAGAACCTAAAAAAGGCCAAAACGACCAACCCTCTGATATTGCTCGACGAGATCGACAAGATGGGCCAGGACTTCCGGGGCGATCCGGCGTCGGCTTTGCTTGAGGTGCTGGACCCCGAACAGAACAACACGTTTGTCGACCACTATCTTGAGGTCGAGTATGACCTGTCAAACGTGATGTTCATCACCACGGCGAATAGCTACAACATGCCCAGCCCGCTGCTTGACCGGATGGAGATCATTCCGCTCGCCGGATATACCGAGGATGAAAAGCGCGAGATCGCCAAGGGGCATCTTGTGCAAAAGCAGACCGAGGGACACGGCCTCAAAAAGGGCGAGTTCGGCATCACCGATGACGCGCTGATGGAAATGATCCGCACCTACACGCGCGAGGCAGGCGTGCGGAACCTGGAGCGCGAAATCGCCAAGCTTGCCCGCAAGGCTGTGACCCAGATCGTCGGCAAAAAGGCCAAGACGGTCGAGGTCACGCCCGAAAACCTTGAAAGCTTCCTCGGGGTGAAACGGTTCCGCTATGGTCTGGCCGAGAAAGAGGATCAGGTGGGCGTCGTGACGGGTCTTGCCTGGACATCGGTGGGCGGCGATCTGTTGCAGATCGAGGCGTTGCGCCTGCCCGGCAAGGGTCGGATGAAAACGACCGGTAAACTTGGCGATGTGATGAAGGAGTCGATCGATGCCGCGGCCAGCTACGTGCGCTCGATCAGCCCCCAGATCGGGGTGAAACCGCCTAAGTTCGAGACGATGGACATCCATGTCCACGTGCCGGACGGAGCGACGCCAAAAGACGGGCCCTCTGCGGGTCTGGCGATGGTCACGGCCATCGTGTCGGTTCTGACCGGCATCCCGGTCCGCAAGGACATCGCGATGACCGGCGAGGTATCATTGCGTGGCAATGCGATGCCGATTGGCGGTTTGAAAGAGAAACTTCTGGCCGCGCTGCGCGGCGGGATCAAGACGGTCTTTATCCCCGAGGAAAACGCCAAAGATCTGACGGAGATCCCCGAGAGCGTCACCAAAGGCATGACGATCATCCCGGTCAGCAATGTCCGTGAAGTGCTGGCCCAAGCGCTGGTCCGGCAGCCAGAGCCCGTTGAATGGGACGAGCTGGCTGAAGAGGCGGCGGCTGCGGCGCGTGCGGCGTCGGCCCATCCGCCGGTTCAGACTGCGCATTGACGGCACTGAAATGACAAAGGCGCACCAGATTGGTGCGCCTTTGTCGGCCGGAAAGTGATTTTTAGTGCACGCGCTGCGGTGTCCGTCCAAGCGGCGCGCAGTCCACCGCCTTGTACCCATAGGGCAGCGGATTTGTTGATTTTGAATGCAGGATGTCGACATCCTGCGCCATGACACACGCCCAAACGCCGGGCATTCCCTTTGGCGATACTGGCAGAGCGGCAAGCCGAGATGCGTGGTGCCCGCGCGGGTGATGTCGTCCTTCAGGCGAATGTTGCATGGCAGGGGCGGCGTGTTGCGACGGCCCCCGGATGCTGCGGCCGCGATCACTAGCTAACGAAGCAAAGCTACGACAATCCCGCCGAACGAAGACGACGTTGCGGCCTCGACCACATCGGGTTCCATGACCGGCTCAGCCAAACCACCGGCAAACGCCGAAGTCGACGCTGCAAGCACGAGCGCCGCAGAGAGTAGCAGTGCTTTTTTCATTTGATATCCTTTCAGGAGACGTCAGACGGAACGGTATCTAAAGCCAGACCAACCAGTCCGGCTTCGGGCAGCGACTGTCGTTGCAGTCTGGGCAACACGTCGTTAACAAAACGCGCGGCGTCAATGGCGTAATTCTTGTCAATCCATCTATGGCGCAATGACCCAGAAGGTTGAAAGAGACACCAGAACGGCGCGCCAACCCAAAGCACGCCCTTTTTTCCGGCCACAGTCCTGGCCTCAGGTCGCGTCGAAACCACCAGCGAAGGCGAAGCTGAGCTACCCGTAACAACGGATGTGATGATCACTGGCAAACGCAAGGCCACAGCGACTCCTGCCGACCAAGACGAGGGCGCCATCCCGACGACTTCGGGTTCCATCACCGGTTCTGTCAAGCCACCGGCAGAGGCCGAGATGGACGTCGACAACAACACCGCCAAGAAAAGCAGCGGTCGTTTCTTGATTTCAGATCATGCAAAATTTTCGCAGGCAGTGGACCTGACTTACCCGTTGGTGAAGGCATCAGATTTCGTCGAGTCAGCGGTCGGGGCTGTGCGCCGGCGCTGTGCACAGCAACAGCGCAGACGACGGTGTCTGTGGTGTCAAGACACGCCCTGACAGGCAAACAACTTTTCCGCATCCAAAGCACAAATACCGCGCCCGGTTGCACTTTGAGCCACGCAACCCGGACACCAACGCACGATCAGGTCTGTCTTGTCACGGAGCGATCGCACCGCAGGTTAAGGACCTGAAGTTGCCGCCGCGAGAATGAACAGAAGCAAGAAAAGTGGCACCAGAAAGTCATGGGATGCAGACGAGGTGGCAGCCTCGATGACCTCAGGTTCCATGGTGGGTTCCGCCAAGCCACCGGCAAACGCCGTCAGAGTGCCTGCAAAAACAAGGGCAGATGATGCCGCAACTACTTTCTTCATGATGTGTCCCATCCCGCGGAAGCGCCCGGAGCAGATCGGGCAAGGTTCAAATCGCCAGGTTGTGATCCCAGTCTTGATGTGACTGAAAACTACTTCACGGATTGCGTCAAGAAGAAGAACAGCGTGAGATTCCTGGCGGATCGTTCGGGCGAAAATCTGGTGGATCGCCCCCGCCTTTCGGCGGCATTATTGTGTTCATAAACGACCGCCCCTTGCCACCGCACAGTCCGCGCGGGAACGGTTCTCGACAAGGGCGAAAGATTTTCGTGGTTTGATTGATCGCTGCGCCTTAAGCTGTTTCTCAGAAGTGAACAGTCAGTACGGGAAGTGACGTGACATGACCGAAAAAAAGACACCTGCGCGGCGCGTGGCGCGGCCACAGCCGACGAAAACCGGCTCTGTTGCAAAGAGCACATCTGCGAAACCCGTGGGGGCAGCGCAAAAGGGGGGCGCGCGCAAGGCAACTCCGCCTCAGGCAAAGATTGCGACGTCTTTGACCGCGGCGCCGGCACGAAAAGCCGCGCCCACCGCGCGCGTGGCAAAACCGGCGTCAGCCAAAGCCAAAGCTTCTCCGGTTGTCGCAAAGCCAAAAGCAGCGCCGCGCGAGGCTGCAAAGCCAGCGGCTGCCGTCGCTGCACCTTCCGCGCGGGACAAGCCTGTTGTCAGTGCAAGAACACGCCAACAGCCGAAGGGCGACAGCTTCAAGTTGCGCATGCTGGTCGATCAAGTGGTCAAGACAACCGGTAGCAAGAAAAAGGGCGTCAAGGAACTGGTGGAGGCGACTTTGTCGCGCTTGGGCGAGGCCTTGGCGCGCGGCGATGAGCTTAACCTGCCGGGGTTTGGCAAGGTTCGGATCGTCAAGACGGACGACAGGGACGGCACGGCGATCATGACGCTGAAGCTGCGCCAAGGCGCTGCGAAGGCGACGGCCAAGCCCGGCCAAAAGGGCCTTGCGGATAGCGGGGATGACGACTAAAAACCCTGCGACCGGGCGATTAGCTCAGCGGTAGAGCGCTTCGTTCACATCGAAGATGTCAGCGGTTCAAATCCGTTATCGCCCACCATCTTTGACCAAAGGCGTGCCTTGCTGGCGCGCCTTTGGTTTTTTTTGGCCCGGCCATAAGGCGCGCAAAACTGATCTCGGGCAGTTGCACGTTGAACGACAGCCGTCGTCACGGTAAGAGCGTGTTTTTTCCGGTGATCCGATGCCATGACTTGCCATCCCGGCCGCGCTCGGTGTAAAGCGCCGAGCGTCGGGTGATTAGCTCAGTTGGTAGAGCGCCTCGTTTACACCGAGGATGTCGGGAGTTCGAGTCTCTCATCACCCACCATCCGCCCTCGCTTTGATCAGATCGGCCTCTCTTCTTGCGAAAGCGGTGCGTGCAGGATTGACCATGTCGATCAGTTCGCGCTGTCATGGTGGAGGCGACGACAGGCACGGGTAGGTGTGCATAACTGGCAAGGTGGACGCGATGAAACACAGGTTCTGGACGGCTTTCACCGCGCGAGATTTTGCAGCGCTTGATCGGGCAAACCTGATTGCCGTGCTGCCAGTCGGAGCGTCTGAGCAGCATGGGCCTCATCTGCCCATGTCCGTCGATCAGGCGATCCTTGATGGGGTGGTTGCGGCCACGATCCCGCTGCTGCCAGAAAATTGCCCCGCGCTCTTTTTGCCGACGATCCCGATCGGCAAGTCGAACGAACATGCCGCCTGGCCCGGAACTCTGACTTTATCAGCGGCGACCTTGATGGCGATGTGGACCGAGATAGGGGCATCCGTTGCACGTGCGGGCGTGCGCAAGCTGGTCTTGCTGAACTCTCACGGCGGGCAGATTGCGCCAATGGATATCGTGGCGCGCGATCTGCGCATATCGCATGGAATGATGACGGTGGCGGCGAACTGGTTTGCGATGGGCATGCCGACGGGGCTGTTCGGTCCCGATGAAGAACGCCACGGCATCCATGCGGGCGACATGGAGACATCTGTGATGCGTGCGCTTTGGCCAGATCTTGTACAGATGGAACAGGCACGGGACTTTACGCCGGGAAATGGCGCGCTGGCCTTGCGTTACAGGCATCTTGGTCTGACGCCCGCGGGCAAGCTGGGCTGGCAGATGCAGGATTTGAACGCGGCGGGGGCTTGTGGCAACGCCGCTGCGGCGACGGTTGCAAAGGGCAGGGCGGTTCTGGATCACGCCGCACAGCAGCTGGTGCGCCTTTTGCAAGAGGTCCAGGAGCTGCCCTTGTCCTTTCTTGACACCAAACCAGACCCGGATGCGTTTGCCTAGTTTCTTGCTTTCGTGTCTTTGCCCGGCTGTTCGACGCGGGTCTTTGCCGTTCTGCACAGGTCTTGCGCGGTCAGGCGCAATTGGAACGCCGTGGACGCGCACCATGTGTGACGCACCACATTGGAGGATGCACGATGAGCTGGAACCCCGCGCTTGACCCCACGATCCCGATCGGGGATGCGGTCGACGCCATTGACACGGTGATTGTGCCCCGCGCCCGTGACCTTGGCGGCTTCGAGGTGCGACGAGCCCTGCCGTCGGCCGCGCGACAGATGGTCGGGCCGTTCATCTTTTTCGACCAGATGGGTCCAGCGGAATTTCTGACGGGGCAAGGCGTCGACGTGCGGCCACATCCGCACATTGGCCTCGGGACTGTCACCTATTTGATGAAAGGGCGCATCCATCATCGTGATTCTCTCGGGACGGATCAGTGGATCGAACCGGGTGCCGTCAACTGGATGCAGGCGGGCTATGGCATCACCCATTCCGAACGGACGGATGAAGGGATGCGCGACACGCCGCACAGCTTGTTTGGATTGCAGACCTGGCTCGCCTTGCCAAAAGACCGCGAGGATGATCCGGCGGACTTTCGGCATGTTGCCCGGACGGAGTTGCCTGAACTGGAGGGTGAGGGCAAGAAGGTGCGCCTGATCCTTGGCGATGCGTGGGGCGAAAAGGCGCCACTCGGCATGCCGTCGCGTGTCTTTTATGCCGATGCCATCCTTGCCGCGGGTGCGTCGCTGCCGTTGCCGGATGATCACGAGGATCGCGGCATCTACATCCTGTCGGGCGAGATCACAGTGGGTGGCCAGACGTTTCCGACCGGGCAGATGCTGGTCTTTCGTCCGGGCGACCGGATCAGCATCAAGGCAGGCCCGGAAGGTGCGCGCGTCATGACGCTTGGCGGCGACACGATGGACGGGCCGCGCCACATCTGGTGGAATTTTGTCGCCTCGTCGCGCGAACGGATTGATGCAGCAAAAGAAGCATGGCGCGCGGGCGACTGGGCGCATGGACGGTTCAAGCTGCCACCGGGGGACGACGCGGAGTTCATCCCGGTGCCGGATCGCTAGAGACCGGGTGCCCGGGAAGCGATTGAAATATGATCGGTCGCGGTTGGAACTGACAGGCGGCGCTTGACCTCATCCATGGCCTTGCGTAATACGCCGGAACGCTCGGGGACACTCGGGTGGGATGCGCGGTGGTAGCTCAGTTGGTTAGAGTACCGGCCTGTCACGCCGGGGGTCGCGGGTTCGAGCCCCGTCCACCGCGCCAGATTACCTACAGCTTGAGCCGATAGCGGATGTGTCCATCGCTGGGCACGATGCTGTCATACAAGGCCCGCGCGCGCGTGTTGCCCTCATCCGTATGCCAGTAAAGCCGGTGCCAGCCGCGATCCTGTGCCAGCGCTTGCAGGTCGCCAATCAAGGCGCGCCCGATCCCGAGGCCACGGGCGTTGGCAGCAATGAACAAATCTTCCAGATAGCAATCCTCGCCCATGACCCAGGTCGAGGGGTGATGCATGTGGATCGCAAACCCCAGCAATCCGCCGGGTACTGCAGCGACCCGTGCAGCCACGACTGACCCCGCATCAAGAAGTCGCGCCCAGGTCCGGTCGGTGACGGTCGGATCAAGTGCCACTTCATAAAACGCCAGATAGTCCGCCCAAAGTGCGCGCCATTCGATTTCGTCCGCAGGCTGCAGGTCACGAATGACAACACCGTTGGTCACACCGGCGTCCCTGCGATCCGCGCCAGAATTCGCGCCCAGCTGCGGATGCCCTTGTGAAAGCTTTTCACGTCATACTTCTCGTTCGGGGAATGGATCTGGTCGTCATCGTTGCTAAAGCCGATCAGCATGGCGTCCATATTGAGATACGTTTTGAAATAGCCCGCAATCGGGATCGACCCGCCCGCGCCGACATAAGCCGCAGGCGACGACCATTCCTCGGTCAGGGCGGCACGCGCAGCCTCAAAAGCCGGATCGGATATGGCCATGACGGAGGCGGGTGAGGTGCCATGGGCCTTGAACGTGACGCTGCAGTCTGGTGGCAGTTGGGCGGTGACCCAGGCATGAAACGCGTTGCGCAAAACATGCGGATCCTGATCTCCGACCAGTCGGAAACTCACTTTCGCATGTGCCTCGGCGGGAAGGACTGTCTTGAAGCCATCGCCGGTATAGCCGCCCCAGATGCCGTTGACTTCGGCCGTCGGTCGCGCCCAGATCATCTCAAGTGGGGTGCGGTCCACTTCACCGGACGGATGCGACAGACCGACATCGCCCAGAAATTGCGCGTGATCAAAAGACAGGTTCTGCCATTGCGCGCGCACGGCGTCCGACAGGTCATGCACGCCGTCGTAGAAACCCGGTACCTGAACCCGCCCCGCAGCGTCATGAAGCCCCGCGAGAATGTTGACCAGCACCCGGATCGGGTTGGCCGCGAGCCCGCCATACATTCCCGAATGCAGGTCACGGCTGGCCGCATGAATGGTCAGCTCTTCACTTAAAAGGCCGCGCAGCATGGTGACGATCGCGGGGCTTTTGCCAGCATAGAGCCCTGTATCGCAGATCAGGGCCAGATCGGCACTGAGTTCGTCCGCGTTATCTTTCAGGAACGGCACCAATGAGGGGGAGTTGCTTTCCTCCTCGCCCTCAAACAGGATCGTCAGATGGCCGGGCAGAGTGCCATGCACTGCCTTCCAGGCGCGGCAGGCCTCCAGAAAAGTCATCAACTGGCCTTTGTCATCAGACGCCCCGCGCGCGCGGATGACCGGGCCCGCGGGCGTCTCTTCGATCACGGGATCGAAGGGGTCACGATTCCAAAGGGACAGGGGATCAACAGGTTGCACGTCGTAATGTCCGTAGAACAAGAGGTGCCGACCGCCGGTCCCACCATGTCCCACAACCATCGGATGGCCTGCAGTGGGTCGGCTGGCGGCATCAAATCCCAATGATTGCAGATCTGCAACCAACCAGTCCGCCGCGCGCGCGCAATCGCTGGCATACGCCGCGTCGGTCGAGATCGACGGGATCCGCAACAATGCCATCAGTCGATCCAGCGACTCGGGCAGGTTTGCATCAATCCGCGCAAGGACGGGGTCAAGCATATTGGACATCGCGCAACTCTCTATCTCGTGATGGCAAGGCCAAGCCTATCAGTCGGGAGGGGACTGTCCAGAGCTGCCGTATCGCGGTATTGGCCGCGCAAATTGCAAAAAGGGGCTTGCTATGAAACACGTGATGATCGCTTTGGTGACCGGTATCACGCTGGCAGGTGTCGCTCAGGCTGAGCCGATTGCGGCGGCCGCGGCAAAGTCGATGCTGTTTGATGCAGCAGAGGCGCAGGTTCAGATCATCTCGGGCGGTCCCCTGAGCGAGGACGAGGCCAAGCTTTTGACAGTGGTGGTGGCCGATCAGCCCTTTTTTGGCGCGATCGCGGTTTCGCCTGACGAAAAGCTGTTGGAATCCAAAGCAACGATTGCGGTCGCCAACTTTCATTCGACCGAAGCCGCGTCGGCAGAGGCGCTGCGCCAATGCGACGCGCTTCGGACAGGCAAATCTGCCTGCGTTGTCGTCGCCCTGATCCGTCCCAAGGGTTGGGAAAAGCGCTCTTTGTCGCTGTCGTCGGATGCGACAGCGGGTTTTGTCAAGGACTACCCAAAATCTGCAGGTGCACTTGCAATATCGGGCTCAACCGGGGCGTGGGGAATTGCGGTCGGGCCAGGGGCCGCCGATGCTGCTGTCAAGGCTTGCGCGGCCAAGTCTGCAGACACGGACTGTCGTGTCGTCGTCGCGGACTGATGCCCCGGACGTTGATGCAGCGTCAATTTGACCACTGGGCATCCCCGGGTCCATGACCCAAATCCAGATCTCTGATGATCTTTTGCCACTTATGGGCCAAGCCGGCCCGGAGCAGCAGGCCATGACCTACGATACCGCCCTCGACCTCGCCCTGACACGTCTGCATGACGAAGGCCGCTACCGGACCTTTATCGACATCGAACGTCGTCGGGGCCAGTTTCCAAAAGCGATCTGGCAGCGGCCCGATGGAACTGCGCGGGAAATTACCGTCTGGTGCGGCAACGATTACCTCGGCATGGGGCAGCATCCGCATGTGCTGGCGGCGATGCATGATGCGCTGGACGCTGTGGGGGCCGGGTCCGGCGGTACGCGCAACATCTCTGGAACCACGGTTCATCATCGGGCGCTGGAGGCAGAGTTGGCCGACCTGCACGGCAAGGAATCGGCACTGGTATTTACCTCGGCCTACATCGCCAATGACGCGACACTCTCGACACTCAGGACGATCTTTCCGGGTCTGATCATCTATTCCGACGCCCTCAATCATGCCTCGATGATCGAAGGTGTGCGTCGCGGTGGTGGGGAAAAGCGGGTCTTTCGCCACAATGATGTCGCCCACTTGCGCAGCTTGCTTAGCCAAGATGATCCAAAGGCTCCCAAGCTGATCGCATTCGAATCGATCTATTCGATGGATGGCGACTTTGGCCCGATTGCCGCGATCTGCGATCTCGCCGCAGAGTTCGGTGCGCTGACCTATCTGGACGAGGTTCATGCCGTCGGAATGTATGGCGCACGGGGTGCGGGTGTGGCTGCGCGCGATGGCCAGATGGCGAGGCTGGACATCATCAACGGCACCCTTGCAAAGGCGTTTGGGGTCTTTGGCGGATACATCGCCGCTTCTGCAAAAATGGTCGATGCCGTGCGCAGCTACGCCCCTGGTTTTATCTTTACAAGCTCTTTACCACCTGCGGTTGCAGCCGGTGCCACGGCATCCGTTCAGATCCTGAAACAAGCCCAAGGCCTGCGCGACGCCCATCAGACCCAGGCAAAAATCCTGAAGCTGCGCCTCAAAGGGCTGGGCTTGCCGATCATCGATCACGGGTCACATATTGTGCCCGTCCATGTTGGCAACCCCATCCATTGCAAGATGTTGTCCGACATGCTGCTGGAGCGTTACGGTATCTACGTGCAACCCATCAACTATCCGACAGTTCCGCGTGGCACCGAACGGCTGCGACTGACACCTTCGCCGCTGCACGGGACCGATGAGATTGACGTTCTGATCAAGGCAATGGACGGTTTGTGGGCGCATTGTGCGCTTAATCGCGCGCTAGCCTCGGCATGACGCCTTCGGCCTGTGCAAAACCCCTTGCCCTGTGCTAATTTTCCCTCAATACGAAGGTCGCTGAGTCGCGGGGGTGGCTTTGCGACGACAAGGGGCAGTAGGGACAGGACGCGCATGATTGGCTGGAGGTCAAAGCCTTCGCAGGCGGAGGTCGAGAAACCCAAAAGTTTCGACGACTTTGAACTGCGTCTTGGCGACCTCATGCGGGGCGAGCGCGCGACGCTGGGCAAGTCCCTTCTGGATGTCCAGCGCGAGCTCAAGATCAAGGCGACCTATATCGCTGCAATCGAAAACGCCGATGTTTCCGCCTTTGAAACGCCGGGCTTCGTGGCGGGATACGTCCGATCCTATGCGCGCTATCTGGGCATGGACCCCGAAGAAAGCTTTCAACGGTTCTGCACCGAAGCAAAGTTCTCGGTCGCGCACGGGATGAGTGCGGCGGCCTCGACGCAGCGGATTTCCGCATCGCGCAATCGGGCTGAATATGACGACCCCCTGGCCAATCCGAATGCCACTTTTGTGCCCCGCGCGGAAAGCGTGATGGCGCAGGTAGAGCCCGGAGCCGTTGGGTCAATCGCGGTGCTTTTGCTGTTGATCGGCGCGCTGGGATTCGGCGGCTGGTCGTTGTTGCAAGAAGTGCAGCGCGTGCAATTGGCCCCGGTGGACGAGGCGCCGAGAGTCGTGGCCGAAATTGATCCGTTGGGAAATGTTTCCGCAGGTCCGTCTTTGGTACGGTCGGCCCCAAAGCCGGATGAAGCAGCGGTTGCAGCTGCCGCCGAGGCGGGCGTTGCGGCCGATCCGCTGGACCGCCTCTATCGCCCAAAGGCGCTGGATGTGCCGGTCCTGACATCGCGTGATGGACCCATCGCGGCGATCAATCCGCGCGAAACTGGTGTATTGGCTGTCGCTGCCGGCACTGATGCCGCCGTCGAGGCCGCCTTGGGTGAAGCGCTGGACGATAACATTCAGGTCGTGGCGGATGTAAAGCCTGGCGTCGAGGTGCTTGCTGTGCGTCCGTCTTGGGTTCGGGTCACCTCGGCCGATGGAACTGTCCTGTTCGAGAAAATTCTTGATGCGGGCGAACGCTATGCCGTGCCACCTCTTGAAGAAGGCGCGCTCTTTCGCACCGGCAACTCGGGATCGATCTACTTCGTCGTGAATGGCGCCACCTATGGGCCGGCTGCACCCGGCGCGAATGTTGTCAGCAACATTTCGCTTTTGCCCGACAGTTTGACAGTCAGCTACGCCGCTGCCGATCCCGCGGCTGATGATGATCTGGCACTTTTTGCGACCGCCCAGGCGGGGTCACTGGCCGATTTGCCGGCTGCGGTAGCCGACTAAGCAACGTTTCGAACTCAAAAAGCTGGCCTCTGGGCGTTGCCCCGGCGCCCTTGCGCGCCTATCTTTCGGCCCAGGCGATGTCGGAGGCCAGAATGACTCACAATTCCATCAGACCATGGCGCAATGTCTATCGTCGAACCTCGCGCCAGATCCGTGTGGGAAAGGTGTTGGTCGGGGGCGACGCGCCGATCTCGGTTCAGACGATGACAAATACGCTGACCACCGATGTTGCCGCCACAATCGAACAAATCCAGCGTTGCGCGATCGCCGGGGCCGACATCGTGCGTGTTTCGACACCGGACCAGGAAAGCACCCGCGCGTTGCGGGAAATCATCGCGGAAAGCCCGGTGCCGATCGTCGCGGACATTCATTTCCACTATAAGCGTGCGATTGAAGCTGCCGAGGCGGGCGCGGCTTGTTTGCGGATCAATCCCGGCAATATCGGTGATGCGCGACGGGTGAAGGAAGTGATCAAGGCGGCCAAGGACCACGGCTGTTCGATCCGGATCGGCGTAAATGCGGGAAGCCTTGAGCGGCACTTGCTGGAAAAATATGCCGAGCCCTGTCCTGAGGCGATGGTGGAATCTGGGATGGATCACATCAAGCTGCTTCAGGATAACGATTTTCACGAGTTCAAGATTTCGGTCAAGGCATCCGATGTGTTCCTTGCGGCTGCGGCCTATCAGCAGCTTGCCGAGGTAACGGACGCACCGATCCATCTTGGCATCACAGAGGCGGGCGGTCTGGTTTCTGGCACGGTGAAGTCGGCCATCGGTCTTGGTAACCTGTTGTGGATGGGTATCGGGGACACGATCCGTGTGTCGCTGAGCGCGGATCCGGTCGAAGAGGTCAAGGTCGGGTTCGAAATCCTCAAATCGCTTGGCCTGCGCCATCGGGGGGTCACGATCATTTCATGCCCCTCCTGCGCCCGGCAGGGATTTGATGTCATCAAGACCGTCTCTGCCTTGGAAAACAGGCTGGCCCACATCACGACCAGCCTGAGCCTCAGCATCATTGGCTGCGTCGTCAACGGTCCGGGCGAAGCCCTGATGACCGATATCGGCTTTACCGGCGGGGGGGCGGGCAAGGGCATGGTCTATCTGGCTGGCAAGCAGGTCCACACGATGGGCAATGACCGCATGATCGACCACATCGTGGAACTCGTCGAGAAGAAGGCCGCAGAGATCGAGCTGATCGCGTCCCAAGAGGCGGCTGAATAGGCATCGTTACAACTCGCGCGCCATCAGGGCCGCAAAGATCGTACAAAGGAATGAACGAGCCCCCGGTCCCGGAGATCGCGGCGCACGTCACGCACGCTTTGGCGTGGTGGCCGGAACTCCGGATCCTTCCGGCGTGTGTGTCCCCAAAAAAGAAACGCAAAGCTTGGCGGGAGCCTCAGAACCGTGGTCACAGCCCGCGCGCCGGTTCTTGCCCGCAACCTCTGGGGCGGCGGGGGGTGTTGGCTACTCTTTTCGTCCCTTACAGCCCGCCCAGCCAGACGGCGGACAAAAGCAGTCTCAATGACATCTTCCGCGCTTTTTCCACGGCAAGGAAACAGGATGAACAGACCGCGTCTGGGTAAAGCTACAACGGTTGCCGCACCTTCGGGAACGGGGGGGCTGCGTCTGTTTTTCTGTGTAAGTGCAGGGCGCTAGCCGGCGCGTTGGTCGGCCACGATCTGGCGCATGTCGTCCAAGGGTACGTATCCGCGGATCATGGTCTTGTCGACGACAAAGGTCGGCGTACCCGAGATCTCCATCGTCGAGGCCAGCGCATGGTTCAGGTCGATGACCGCCTTCACCTCGGCAGTGCCCATTTTTGCGAGGATCGCCTGGGGATCAAAGCCGAGGTCCTGGGCAAGCCGCGCCAAACTGTCGCCATTGGCTTCGCCGCGAAGCGTCATGAGGGCGTTGTGCGCGGCCAGATATGCCGCATCGCCGTGGATCATGCGCACAGCAATGGCAAACTGCGCTGAAAGCAGCGATTCTTGCCCAAGGATCGGAAATTCTTTGACCACATATCGGATATTGCCGTCCGAGCTGATGAGTTCCTTCACCTCGGAATGGGCCTTGCGGCAATAGCCACAGCGATAGTCCATAAACTCAACGACGGTGATGTCGCCTTCGAGATTGCCACCAACCCAATCGGATGGGCTATTGAAAAGTGCCGGTGCGTTGGTTTGCAGCAGTTGCACATCGCGCGCGGCGGCATCCGCATCTTCACGCGATTGCAGGACATCCATCGCCTCGACAATCACTTCGGGGTTTTCAAGCAGATAGGCCTTGACCTCGGCGCGAAAGGCGGCGCGTTCGTCTTCGGTCATCTCCCCCAGATCGGCGGCAAACGTGGCGCTACAGGCCAGAAAAAGGGCGCATGTCACGGCGATGCGGCGCATTTCGGGAATTTCCTTTCAAACACGCACGATTGGGCGTGGGTGGCTGATATGGTCGGGCTCGCCGTCTCATCTTGCCCGTCGGTGAGGTGTTTGGTCGTCGCAACATTTTGCGAACCTTAAGGGGCGAACAGGGCGAAAATCAAGCAAAGGTACAGCCCGTATCCTGATTGTGAAGACCGGGGTTCGCGGTTCCTGCAGCTTCCTGCGTTTTCTGCTGCCATCCGGTTGGACTTTTCGTAGATTTCTATAGATGGTATCGTTCATCAGGAATATCGCAATCGACGGGGTCTTGAAGGCATGAGATTGGGGCAAGACCTGTGATGCGGTGGTTGCGGGCGGCTTTGGCCTGTCTCTGTTTTGCGTTGCCGGGTCCGCCTGCGCTGGCGCAAGAGCTGTCCGCGCTCGCGCGTCTGGATGCCGACGCGTCGGCGATCACGACCGATGGGACGGCGCTTTTGCTTGATCTGGCCTTGTCGCAGCCGGTTCCGTGGCGCGTGCGGGTCCTGGATGCGCCGGCACGTCTTGTGCTGGACCTGCGCGAGGTCGATTGGCGTGGCATCCGGACCGTGAAGGTTCCCAAGAATCTGGTCCTTGGCGCGAGGGCAGGGGCGCTGCGTCCGGGCTGGTCGCGGCTGGTGGTGGAACTGGCTCAGCCAATGCTGGTTGTGCAGGCCGAAATGCAGACGCCTGACGCGCGCGCGCGCGTGCTGATCCGTCTGGATCCAGCCACGCCCGAGGCCTTTGCCAAGGCGGCGGCCCAGCCTGACCCTCCGAGCTGGAAATTACCGGTCGCGGCACAATTGCCAAGGGCGAAAGCTGCCGGCGGGGGGCCAATTGTCGTTGTGCTGGATCCCGGTCACGGTGGCATTGATCCGGGCGCCGAGCGAGACGGCGAAACAGAGGCCGCCCTGATGCTGACATTCGCGCGCGAGCTAAAGGAGGTTTTGCTCCGTGATGGGCGGTTTCAGGTTGTGCTGACCCGCGAAGAAGACGTCTTTGTGCCGCTGGAGACGCGGATCTCCATCGCGAGGGCTGCTGGAGCGGAAGTCTTTTTGTCGCTGCATGCCGACGCCTTGGCCGAGGGCGAGGCCACCGGCACAACCCTGTACACCCTTTCGGATGAGGCATCCGATACCGCCGCCGCCGCCTTGGCAGAGCGTCACGGCCGCGATGATCTCTTGTCGGGCGTCGATCTGACCGAGCAAGATGACGAAGTCGCAGCAGTGCTGATGGACATGGCCCGGACGTCGACCGCGCCACGCACGGACCGACTGGCCGATGCATTGGCCGTGTCGATCAAGGAGGCCGGGATCAAGATGCATCGTCATCCAAGGCAGTTTGCAGGGTTTTCCGTGCTGAAGTCGCCCGACATCCCCTCGATCCTGGTCGAGCTTGGGTTTTTGTCCTCGGCGCGTGATCTGGCGCGGTTGCTGGAGGAGACGTGGCGCGAAAAGATGGCACAGGCGTTGCGCGACGGTCTGATTGCGTGGGTCGATGAGGACATTGCGTTGAGGGATCTCAACGGCGGCTAGGCGTTCTGGATGTGTCGGAATTAAAAGCTGCAAACGTCACCGGTCCAAGGCATGCAGACCTGATCACGCTGATGGGATGGCGTTCCTTTTGACCTTGTTGGCCGGACCCGTGTATAACGAAGAAGGGTTCCGCAAATGGGTGGCGCGTGATCAGGTTCATAAGCTCTGCCCTTGGGGCGATTTTTACCACAGTGACGCTGGGCCTGTTCTTTGGCGCGTTCAGCGTCGGTGCGATTTTCTACATGTATGCCCGCGACTTGCCCAGCCATGACAGTCTGGCGCAATACACGCCCGCAACCATCAGCCGGATCTATTCGGGCGAAGGCAACATCATCGACGAGTTTGCCGAGGAACGGCGTTTGTTCGTCGCGACCGAGGATATTCCAGATCTGGTCAAACACGCCTTCGTGAGTTCCGAGGACAAGAACTTTTATACCCATCATGGTTATGACGCGCGCGGCATGGTTGCGGCCTTGGTCGAGGCCTTGCAGTCGCGTGGGGCATCCATGCGCGGGGCATCGACCATCACCCAGCAGGTGATGAAGAACTTTTTGCTCGACGGCAGTCGGTCTGTAGAGCGCAAGATCAAGGAAATCATCCTCGCAACCCGGTTGGAAGAAACGCTGTCCAAGGACAAGATTCTGGAGCTGTACTTGAACGAGATCTTTCTGGGAAAGAACTCTTACGGTGTCGCCGCGGCCGCGCAGACCTATTTCAACAAGGCGCTGACCGACCTTGCACCGCACGAGGCGGCCATGCTTGCCGCGATGCCGCAAGCGCCCGGCAAGTATGACCCGGTGACCAACAAGGAACGCGTGACCGAGCGGCGCAACTATGTCCTGCGCGAGATGTGGCAGAACGGCTATCTGGATGAGGCAACCTATCTGTCGGAGAAAGAACAGCCGCTGATGACGGTGCAGAACGGTGATTTCGCCGCGTTTCGCGATTCCCTGCCGCCGCGGGGCTATTTCACCGACGAGATCCGCCGCCAGTTGTCGGGCACCTTTGGTGAAGAAGAATTCTTTGGCGGCGGCCTGACCATCCGCGCCACTGTCGATCCCCTTTTGCAAGATGCGGCCGCGGCGTCCTTGCGCGCGGGTCTGGAAAAGTTCGACCGAGGTCTGGGTATCTGGCGGGGCACGCGCAAGACCGTCCCGGTGGAGCAGCTTGGGTCCGAGGCCAAGTGGCGCGTCGCGCTGGCCGCCGTTGACGTGCCCCGCGACATCGCCGGTTGGTCGCCAGCCGTCATTCTGGAACTCGGGGAAAATTCTGCCCGTATCGGCATTGAAGGTGTTGACGAGGACGCGGACGGTCACTTCATTCCCGCTGAGGATGTGACATGGGCGCGCAAACGACAGGGCGATGGCAGTTTGGGAAAGAAAGCCCGAACACCGTCCGATCTTGTCGCCGTTGCAGAGGTCGTGCTGGTGCGCGCCGTCACCAAGGACGACGGCAGTTTTGACAGATGGTCGCTGCGCCAGGTGCCCGAGGTGCAGGGTGCCTTTATGGCGATGGACGTGAATACGGGCCGCGTGCTGGCGATGCAGGGGGGCTTTTCGTATCAGGATTCTGTCTTTAATCGCGCCACGCAGGCAACCCGTCAGCCGGGGTCGTCGTTCAAGCCGTTTGTCTATGCAGCGGCGCTGGATTCCGGGTTTTCGCCTGCCACCATTGTCATCGATGCTCCGATCGAAGTGGAAACAGCCGAAGGCCTCTGGACACCCAAGAACGCGTCGAACAAGTTCTATGGTCCGACCCCGTTGCGCACGGGCATCGAGCAGTCCCGTAACCTGATGACCGTGCGCGTGGCGCAGGAAATCGGCATGGAGACCGTGGCTGCCTATGCCGAACGCTTTGGCGTCTATGACCGGATGAACCCGTTTCTGGCCAATGCGCTTGGGTCGCAGGAAACGACGCTGTTCAAGATGGTCGCAGCCTATGCGATGTTTGCCAATGGTGGTGAGCGGGTGGAACCAACGCTCGTCGACCGCGTCCAGGACCGCTATGGCAAGACCGTCTATCGCCACGACAAACGCCTTTGCGAAAACTGCCAGTTTGCCAGCCTTGATCCAGGTGCCGAGTTGACCATCACCTCCAACCGTGAACGGGTTATGGATGCGATCACCGCGTATCAGTTGACCTCGATGCTTGAAGGCGTGGTGCAGCGTGGTACTGCGGCGGGCATCAATCTGCCGGTGCCGATTGCCGGCAAGACCGGCACGACGAACGATGCCAAGGATGTCTGGTTCATCGGCTATTCGTCCAACATCGTGGCCGGCTGCTACATCGGCTATGACCAGCCACGATCCTTGGGCGACGGGGCGTCGGGCGGGGGCTTTTGTGGTCCGGTATTCGAGCGGTTCATGAACACGGCGGTCAAAAAGTATGGCGGCGCGGAGTTCGCCGTGCCGCCCGGTGGCTACTTCATCAAGATCGACCGTTTTACCGGTGCGCGATTGCCAGATGATGCCAGCGGTGAGTATGTTGTGGCCGAATACTTTCGTGAAGGCGAAGATCCCCTGTTTGGCTTGGGGGGGCTGGTTGATGGCGGCTTCGGCATGGGATCGAACCTGCCGTTGTTCGATTATGGTGAAACCGGCGGCGGCGACGGGGCAGATACGCTCACCACGTCATCGGGCGAGCGTGTCCTGGTCCCTGACAAGGCCGATTTCGGAACGGTCACATCGGGCGGACTTTACTGATCATCGCGGCATGCAAATGGTGCGGCCCTTGCCGGGAGGCGCGCTGCGCGCTATCACCCCGGCGCTGATCTCTTGACCCAAGGAGCCTCGCCCAGATGCGCGCCGAAACCCAAAACCATGTGGAGGCGATCCGCAAATCGCTGGCGCTCTTGGCGCAGCGGATGGACAGGGAAACAGCACCTCATCGTCTGGAAGAGTTCGACGCTATGATCGAGGCACCGGGACTGTGGAACGATCCTGCCAAGGCGCAGAATCTGATGCGTGAACGCCAGCAATTGCTGGATGCGTTGTCGACCTACAAACTGATCGACGGTGGCCTGCGCGACAATGTCGAGTTGATCGAACTGGGTGAGGCCGAGGGCGACGCCGAGATCGTGACGGAGGCCGAAACCGCGCTGAAAGCGCTGGTTGAACTGGCGGCGGCCAAAGAGCTTGAGGCACTGCTTGACGGTGAGGCGGACGCAAACGACACTTTCCTTGAGGTGAATGCCGGTGCAGGCGGGACGGAGTCCTGTGACTGGGCGTCGATGCTGGCGCGCATGTATGTCCGCTGGGCCGAGAAGAAGGGTTATACCGTAGAATTGCAGTCCGAAAGTTCGGGCGAAGAGGCGGGGATCAAATCGGCCTCGTACAAGATCTCTGGCCGCAATGCCTATGGCTGGCTCAAATCCGAATCCGGCGTGCATCGGCTGGTGCGGATCTCGCCCTATGACTCCGCAGCGCGGCGGCACACCTCTTTTTCGTCGGTCTGGGTCTATCCTGTGGTCGACGATGCGATCGATATCGACGTGCAGGACAAGGACATCCGCATCGACACCTATCGCTCATCCGGTGCGGGCGGCCAGCATGTCAACAAGACCGACTCTGCGGTGCGGATCACGCACTTTCCCAGTGGCATTGTGGTGACCTCGTCCGAGAAGTCGCAGCACCAGAACCGCGATATCGCGATGAAGGCGCTCAAGAGCCGCCTGTACCAGATGGAACTCGACAAGCGCAACGCCGCCATCAACGAGGCGCACGAAGCCAAGGGCGATGCAGGCTGGGGCAACCAGATCCGATCCTACGTCCTGCAGCCCTATCAGATGGTCAAGGACCTGCGGACCGGAGTTGAAACCTCCGATACCGGCGGCGTGCTGGACGGCGATCTTGATCGGTTCATGGCGGCGACCCTTGCCAAGGATGTCGCAGGCAAAAGCCGGGCTGACGCACGACTTGACGATTGACCGGGCGCGGCGATCTCCGCGCGTAAATCCGCGGGCTTTCAGACCCGGCGGTGCAACTGCGCAGCGGCGATCAACGCGGCCACCAGTGCCGCCGCCGCCGCAATCCACGCCACGGCCGCGAATCCCGACGCCGTTGCCGCCAGATGCGCAGGCGCGATCACGTCGGTCGCGGCAAAACTGGTCCTCCCGCCCGCGCGTGCATAGGCCGCCGCCGCGACACCCCCCATCAGCGCCACCGCCACAAGGTTCGCGACCCGCGCCACCGCGTTGTTGATGCCCGATGCAGCGCCCTGTTCGTCTTCGTTCGCGGCGGCCATGACACCCGCCGACAGCGGGGCCACGACCAGCGCCATCCCGGTGCCCATCAGGGCCATCAGTGGCAGGATGTGCCGCCACATGTCCGCCACGGGTGCCGCCAAGGCCAGCCCTGCATCAGCCACTGCGACCAGCAGCGCCCCGGCCGCGATCATCGGCCAGGGCCCAACGCGGTCGGCCATGCGGCCTGCAGGGGCCGAGACGATACCGATCAGCACGCCCAGCGGCAACAAGACGGCGGTAACCTCGATGCCGCGCGCGCGCCACGCCGTGACCGCCGTCATCGGCAGAAAGAACAGCACCGCCGCCAGCGCAAACCACAAGAACAGCGTGACCAGATTGGCAGCCACAAAACGGCGGTTGCCAAACAGTGCCAGCCGCACCATCGGTGCTTGCGTTCGCATTTCCCACAGAATGAACGCGACAAATAGCGCCAGCCCGGCCAGCGCGATACCCCAAGGCCTTTCGGTCAGGCCAAGCGCCATCAACGCCAGCGACGCACAAGCAAGCCCGGCCCCCACGACATCGACAGCTGTGCCCGGGCGGCCCGGGTCAGGCTGGGTGCGTGTCCACAGGATCCACAGCGCAAATCCCCCCACCGGCAGGTTGATGGCAAAGATCAGCCGCCAGACCCAGTCCGGGCCAGACGACAAGACAAGTCCGCCCAGGATTGGTCCGGCCACCGTGCTTGCCGATGCCGCTGCCGCCCAGATCCCCAGCGCGCGGCCCCGGTCCTCGGGCGGGTAGGCGCGCGCGATGATGGTCATCGAGCCCGGCACCATCAACCCCGCACCAAGGCCCTGCACCATGCGCGATGCGATCATAGTCGTGGTGCTGGGGGCTACCGCGCAAGCCATCGAGGCCAGCATGAACACAACAATGCCCAGCCCGAACACCCGCGCGACACCAAACCGGTCGCTCATCGCGCCGCCGGTCAGCACCAGCGACGACAGCGCCAGCAGATAGCCTGCGCTGATCCATTGCGCACCGGTCAGGGACGCCCCCAACCCCGCGCGCATCGCGGGCATCGCGATGGCCACCACCGAGCCGTCGATGAACCCCAGCGCCGAGGCCAGAATCGCCGCCGTCAGAATCCAGCCGCGATCCTTGGCGGCACAAAAAGAAACGGACATCGGGTCTGCACCTGATGTCCGTTCCAACCGGTTCATGCGTGATGTCGGATCAGGTTGCGTCGCCCGCCGGCGGTTCGGCACTGCGCGCCGTGGCGGCACCGGTCGGGCGGCCATTGGCAAGCGGGTCTTCCTGCCGCTGCACCGAGCCTTCGAAATGGGCGCCGGATTCGATTGCGATCGTCTTGTGGATGATGTCGCCTTCAACGCGTGCGGTCGAGGTCAAACGCACCTTGAGACCGCGAACCCGACCAACGACGCGGCCATTCACCACGATGTCATCAGCGACAATTTCGCCCCGGATGGTGGCGGTTTCACCGACGGTCAGAAGATGGGCGCGGATGTCACCCTCCACTGTGCCTTCAATCTGGATGTCGCCGGTCGTGCGGACATTGCCCACGACGGTCAGGTCGGCCGAAAGGACCGAGGGCGAGGGTTTGACCTTGGGGGTCGTCGGCGTAAAATCCATCGCAGGCTTGCTCACGGGCATCCCTTCGCTTTTTGGTTTTTCGGTTTCGGCCGGCTTTTGCCCGGGCTCGTTGATGCGGCTCTTAGAAAACATCTTTGCCTGCCTTGATGAAGGTCATCGGATTTATTGCGGCGCCGCCAATGCGGACTTCATAGTGAAGATGCGTCCCTGTTGACCGACCGGAATTGCCCATATCACCGATCCGGTCGCCGCGCGATACCCTTTGTCCAACTTCGACGCGGACCTGCGACAGATGCGCGTATCGGGTCTCAATTCCAAACTCGTGCTGGATCTTGACCAGTCGACCATAGCCTGAATCCCAACCTGCATGCACGACAATCCCATCTGCGGTGGCGAAAACCGGCATGCCGTAAGACCCCGCCATGTCGGTGCCCTCGTGCATCCGATTGCCCGCCCCCTTGGGATCACGCCGATACCCAAACCCGGAGGTCCAGCGGAATGCGCCGGTGACCGGCATCGCAAAAGGTGTTTTCACCGCCGCCAGCCGGTACAGGTTCATCCGGTCCAGCCCGTTCAGAATTGCATTGGCCCGCAACTCTTCGGGCGCAAGCTCTGTCCCCTTGGTCGAGACACTGATCGGGGTCAAAGGTCCGCCTTGACCAGAATAGCCGCGTCGCACCTCGTCGAGAAGCTCATCGGGCGAGAGGCCGGCCGCACGGAACATCTTGTCTAGCGGCTCCATCGAAACGGTCACCGCTTCTTCGAGCTTGAGAAAGATCGCATCGGTCCGCAGTTCCGCAGCCTTCAATGCGTTCTCAACCTTTTCGGCCTCTTCCTGGGCAAGGACGACGTCTTGTTCCATCATGTCACGTTCGACCGCAATGTCGCCAAGCGCGTCGGTCAGCAAGGCAACCGTCGCGACGGCATCGCGGGCGCGACCCACGTCCGAGGTTCCTGCGGTGCCGTCTCCTGCCAGTTCAAACCCGGCCAGTGCCGAACGTGCTGCATCTCGCTCCGCAATGGTACGGCTGAGCGTGGAATGGATGACGTCGATGCCTTTTTCAAGCTCGCGGCGGCGATCCTCTGACGCAAGCAGCGCCGCCTGCATCATGGACACTTGTTCAAGAGCAAGGTTGAAGCGTTCTTGCGCGCGCGCCGCCTCGTCGACCCGCAGGTCGCGATCAGAGGACAAAACGGTTAGCCGTTCTTCGAAAAGTGCCTGCTGACGCAAGGTCTGGTCGCGCGACGTGCCTGCGCTGATCGCATCAAGCAACAAGATGGCTGTTGCAAGAACCGTCCAGCTGAACACGATCGTACCGACAGCTATGGCGATTGCCTGGGTCGCTGGACGAAGCCGGATGAAGCGCGTTTCGGTATCGGATTTCAGAAACAGCCGACGTTCCGGCAAGTACCGGTCCAGCGTCGAATTGATTCGATAGGAGAGATGCGTCGGCACGTGGTTCAGATCCGATCCATTTCCGATGGCCCCGGCCCCGGTAACCGCCGAGGCGAGCCTCAACCCTGATTAACCACCGGTTCCCGGTGCCGCAACCGCTTTGACCTTTTCGGACCTGATCGCTTTCGATCCCGCGGTTCAATCGGCAAAAACCCGCCGATGAAGTGCCGATCTTGCGCTAAATCTTACCGCCGGGCACAGGAGTTCCCGCGGCCAAAGGCCAGTAAAAATCGGGCGGCAAGCCTGCCTCGGCGCGTTTGGCGTCGTTGAACGGGGGTTTCAGATCGCCATGGAAGTAACGACGGACCAGTGCGTGGAATGCGTCTTTTGGGTCAAGCCCATCGCGCCCGCAAAGCCAGTTGAACCATTTCGAGCCATACGCGACATGTGCCACTTCATCAGCGTAGATGACGTTCAGCGCAGCCACTGCCTGCGCCTCTTTGGCAGCGGCAAAAAGTTCAATCATGTGCGGTGAGACATCAAGACCGCGTGCCTCCAGAACCATCGGGACAACCGCGAGGCGACCGAGTAGATCATCAGCCGTATCCTCGGCGGCGCGCCACATGCCGTTCTGCGCGGGCAGGGCCCCGTAATGGCTGCCCATCACCTCCAGACAGTCACTTAACAGATTGAAATGCTTTGCTTCGTCATCGCCGGCGCGCACCCAGTCGTCAAAGAAACCCAAAGGCATACCGGCGCCCGTAAAGCGCGCGATGATGTCCCAGTGAAGGTCAACGGCGTTCAACTCGATATGCGCCACGGCGTGCAGCATCGCGATGCGCCCGGCTGGGCTGCCAGGCTTTCGGCGCGGGACATCGCGGGGGTTCAGCAATTCGGGCTGCGGCGGGCGGCTTGGCCGAAGGGGTGGTATGGCGATTCCGACGGGCAAGGCGGTCCCATCGGCGCGCGCCGCAAACCATGCGCTCGCGTGGCGCCTGCTCAGGGCGGCCTTTTCGCGCCCACCTGCGGTTGTCAGTACCTCAACGGCCATCGCGGAAAGGGTTATGCCTTGAGTCAAAGCGCCTGTGCCGCAGCCAGCACCTCATCAGCATGTCCTTCGACCCTGACCTTGTTCCAGACGCGCGCCACCTTGCCTGTGCCATCAATCAGTACGCTGGTCCGCTCAATGCCCTTATAGGTCTTGCCATACATTCTCTTTTCCAGCCAAACCCCATAGTCTTCGCTGGTATGGCCGGTTTCGTCGGACACCAGGACGATGCCAAGCCCGTGTTTCATGCAAAACTTGTCGTGACTTTTGACGCTATCCTTGGACACGCCGATCACGGTCGTATCTGCTGCTGCAAAAGCCGCGATCCGGGCGTTGAAGTCCTGCGCCTCAAGGGTGCATCCTGGAGTGTCGTCCTTGGGATAAAAGTACAAGACGACTTTGCCGGGACGCAAGGTCGACAAAGTGACCGTTGCGCCACCATCGCGGGGCAACGTGAAATCAGGTGCAAGGGTTCCTGGGGCGATCATTAGAGGCTCCTGATTGACGATGTTACATTCCCGAGGGGTTCTAGTATCTTTTCAGGCAAGTTAAAGGGACATCCAGAGCGGGTGCGAGGTAGAGGCAGAAATGAACGGGGCTGAAGATCCCGCTGTATCACAGAGCCGCCCGCAAGGGCGCGCCAAGCCGGTTTCGCGGCATCATGGCTGGCAACGCGTGGCCGGGCTTGTCATCAGCGTCTGTTTTTTCCTGTTCCTGGGGTTCTGCGTGCTCGCTGTGCTGGCGTTGTCCGGCAAGACAATCCGGTTGCCGGTCTGGGCTGTCGCCGAAGTGGAAGCGCGGCTCAACACCACGATCAGGGCGGATGCGGTTCCGGGCACGACGATGGCGCTGTCGGTCGGGGGTGTCTTGATCGTTGTGCCGGACGACTGGGTGCCTCGTTTTCAGCTTGAGGACGTTCGCCTGCGCAGGCCCGATGGTCAGACGCTTGTCAGTCTGCCCGAGGCGCGGATTCAGGTCGATCCGGCGTCATTCGCGAAAGGCCAGCTGCGCGTCAAATCGCTTGCGCTGGTGGGGCCGCAGATGTCGATCCGCCGGGACGCAGAGGGGCAGTTTGACCTGGCCGTGGAGGGCTCTGATGCGCCGATCGCGGATGCAAGAAGTTTTGCCGCGCTTTTGGATGCAGGGGATGCGGTGTTTGCGTCACCAGCACTTGCGTCTTTGGACCGGGTCGATGTCGAAGGGCTGAGCCTCACGATGACCGATGCGCGCGCGGGTCGTCGGTGGGAACTCGGTGACGGACGCCTTGTGATCGAACGCCGTGCCGACGCTTTAGCGGGCGAGCTGAGCGTGACGCTCATCGAGGGTGGTCGAGCGCCGGCGCTTGCCACGATCGGGATCGTTACCGCCTTGGGGGATTCGTCCGCCAAGCTGACCGCAACGGTGACCGGCATGGCCGCCCACGACGTCGCCGCAATCGCCCCGCCATTGGCATTTCTCGCCGTCCTGGACGCGCCGATTTCTGGCCGGATCGCGGGCGAGTTTGATGCGCAGGGCAGTCTCGCCGCGTTGGAGGGTGAGCTTGATGTGAGCGCGGGCGCCCTGCGCCCCGAAGGCAGTGTGGCCCCTTTGACCTTTGAAAAGGCGGGCATAGCCTTGGTCTATGATCCATCGACGGCAGGCGTCGTTTTGCGGCGTCTGCAAGTCGAAAGCCGTTCCGTCAAGTTGAACGCCGCAGGAAATATCTACCTGCGTGGCGCGGATGGTCGTGCCATTGCGTCTGGTGTCCTGCCGGAAGCGATCCTGGGGCAACTCAGCTTTGATGACGTGCAGGTCGATCCCGAAGGTTTGTTTGCGGCACCGGTCCGATTTTCATCTGGCGCTTTGGACATCCGTCTGACCTTGAACCCGTTTGCAGTCGAGATCGGCCAGCTGGCCCTGGAGGAGGGCGGTGAGCATTTGCTGCTGTCGGGCAGTTTTGGCGCTGATGCGAAAGGATGGACCAGCGAGATCGATGTCGCACTTGACCGCATTCGTCACGACCGGCTGCTAAAGTTGTGGCCATTGCGTTTGGTCCCCAAGACCCGCAGCTGGTTGGCCGAAAATGTGCAGGCGGGGGATCTGTTTGACGTCAACGCAGCGCTTCGCACCGCGCCGGGCAAAGAACCAACGTTTAGCCTCGGTTATGAGTTTGCGGCGATCGACGTGCGGTTCTTGCGCAGTCTTCCACCGATCAAGGAAGGTTACGGGCGCGCGTCGATCGAAGGTCAGCGCTATGTGATGGCGCTGGATCGCGGCTACGTCATGGCACCGACAGGCGGCAAAGTCGTGGTAGATCGGTCGGTGTTTGAAGTGCCCGACATCTCAGTACGCCCGACCCGGGCCAATATTACATTGGTCAGTTCGGCAAGCCTGACCGCAACTTTGTCTATGCTGGACCAGCCGCCTTTTCTCTTTGCGACAAAGGCGGGCCAGCCGGTTGCCATCGGACAGGGCCACGCAGATGTCGTGACGAAGCTTTCATTGCCCTTGGTCCCGAAGGTGCAGGTTGCGGACGTCACCTATTCAGCGACCGGCAAGATAAGCGACCTTGTGTCGACGGTGGTCGTACCGGGCCGGACTTTGACAGCCAAAGCTCTGGATCTGGACGTCACGCGGCAAGGTCTGCGTCTGACGGGACCTGGCAATTTGGATGGTGTCGGATTTGACGTCGCCTTCATCCAAGGCTTTGGTCCCGAAGCAAAAGGCAAGTCCCGCGTCGAAGGGCGGGTAGAACTTACAGACGCTGGTTTGCGCAGTTTCGGCGTAAACTTGCCTGAAGGCACCTTGCAAGGAACCTCCGAGGCAAATCTGACGCTCGATCTGGAAAAAGGCGCGCCGGGCCAGTTGCGCATCACAAGCGACTTGAAGGGGATGTCGGTTTCGGTGCCCCCGCTTGGCTGGCGCAAAGGCCCTGAGGCTGGCGCAAATCTGGCTCTTGAGATGCTCTTGGGGCCGAACCCGGAGGTTACATCGCTGAAAATCGTCGCGGCAGGGCTTACCGCCGAGGCAGCGATCACTCTGCGCGCAGGTGGTGGGTTGGATGTCGCCCGATTTTCGACGCTGCAGGTCGGTGACTGGCTTGACGCGACAGCCGATGTAACCGGCCAGGATGCCGGGCGCGCTGCGCTGATCGCGTTGACCGGCGGCACCCTGGACTTGCGGCAACTGCCCGAACAGGGGCGCGGCAGTGGCGACGGCCAACCAGTTTCCCTGCGCTTGGACCGCGTTATCGTCACGCGGGGCATCGTTCTGACCGATTTTCGCGGCGAGACCACGAACCGCGGGGGGATGTCGGGGGATTTTGTCGCCTCTGTCAACGGCGGCGGTCGCCTGCAGGGAACCGTCGTGCCGCAAAACGATGGCACGGCCATACGCATCCGTTCCAAGAATGCGGGCGAGATCCTTGCGGCGGCAGGCATATTTGCATCAGGGCGCGGCGGTGCGTTGGAGCTGGTGTTGCGATCACGCGGGGTTGCCGGAGCCTATGACGGCACCACCAATATCTCAAAGATGCGGGTCGTTGATGCACCTGTCCTGGCCGAGCTTTTGAACGCCGTCAGTGTGATCGGAATTTTGGAACAGCTCAACGGCGACGGGCTACTGTTTTCCAACGTTGATCTCGATTTCCGCATGGAAACCGGCGCGGTCCAGATCAAACGCGGCGCCGCCATAGGTGCATCCATGGGGGTTTCTTTTGCAGGGCTCTACGATAGCGAGACCGAGGCTTTGAACCTGCAAGGAGTGGTGTCCCCCTTTTATCTGCTGAACGGCGTCGGCGCGATCTTCACGAGACGGGGCGAAGGAATTTTCGGCTTCAACTACCGGCTGAAAGGCAACGCGCGCGACCCGCAGGTTTCGGTGAACCCGTTGTCCATTCTAACCCCCGCCATGTTCAGAGACATTTTCCGTTCAGGCCCCCCGACGCTCAAGGATCGCAAGGAATGAAGCTTGGCGATTTCGACTTTGAACTGCCTGACGCGCTGATCGCGACCCGGCCCGCCCGTCCACGTACCCATGCGCGTTTGTTGCTGGCCGACGGAGACCGCATCCGCGATGCTCATGTCTATGATCTGGTGGATATCTTTCGTCCGGGTGACAGGTTGATCTTGAACAATACCAAAGTCATCCCGGCGCGACTTTTCGGACACCGCCAGCGGGGCGATGCGATCGCCAAGGTGGAAATCACCTTGCTTGAACCCCTCGCGACGGGCTGGCGCGCCTTGGCCAAACCACTGCGCAAGGTTCAGCTGGGCGAAGAAATCCGCTTTTCCGACGATCTGTCGGCAAGGGTTGCTGCGCGCGGCGACGCCGATCTTGAACTGAACTTCAATTGTCGCGGTGCTGATTTTGACACGGCCCTGAACGCTGCAGGCGCAATGCCCTTGCCGCCCTACATCGCCGCGAAACGCGCCGCTGATGAGCAGGACCGCACCGACTATCAGACCGTCTTTGCCCGCCATGCCGGGGCGGTTGCGGCACCAACCGCGTCCTTGCATTTCGACGCTGCATTGCTGTCGGCGCTGGTGACAAAAGGTGTGGCCCTGACCGAGGTCACCTTGCACGTGGGTGCGGGTACCTTTCTTCCGGTCAAGGTCGATGATGTCACCACCCACAGAATGCATGCCGAATGGGGTGAAGTTACTGCTGCCGCGGCCAATGAAATAAATGCGACGCGTGCAGCGGGGGGCAGGATCATCCCGATTGGCACGACCGCGCTGCGCCTGATCGAAAGTGCCGCCGGCCCGGACGACGTCGTCCGACCTTGGTCGGGCGACACCGACATCTTCATCTATCCCGGCTACCGGTTCCGGATTGCCGAAGGACTGATGACGAACTTTCATTTGCCGAAATCGACGCTGATGATGCTGGTCGCGGCGTTAATGGGGCAGGACCGGATCAATCGGATTTATGATCACGCGATCGCGCAGGGGTATCGGTTCTTTTCCTATGGCGATGCCTCTTTGCTGCTACCATCGCAAAAACAACCGGAACCAACAGCGACAGTGTAAGAGGCCGCATGTCCTATTTCGTCTTGAAGTCGGTGTTGTCAGGCATCCTCATCGCACTGATCTCGGAGATCGCACGGCGCAGTCCGGGCTTTGCGGCGCTGATCGCGTCGTTGCCGCTGATTTCGATCCTCGGGGTGATCTGGCTCTGGCGTGATACGGGCGATGTTGGGCGGATTGCCGATCATATGCAGGCGACCGTTTGGTATGTCTTGCCCTCGTTGCCGATGTTTGTGCTGGTGCCTGTGCTCTTGCGGTCGGGATGGGGGTTCTGGCTGTCGCTTGCGGTCGGTTGTGCATTGACGATTTTGCTGTATCTGGCGCTGGTGTGGATTGCCCCACGTCTTGGCATCCGGCTCTGATCCGGTTACCGCAACGCAAAGGTTTTTGTCGTCATGCTGCGTGTCTTGTCTCACTCCTGGCCGTTGTTGATGGGCGTCATGCTGTTGATGGTCGGCAACGGGATTCAAGGCACCTTGCTTGGCATTCGGGGGACTGAAGAGGGGTTTTCGACCTATCAGCTTTCGATCGTGATGTCGGCCTATTTCCTTGGCTTCCTGTTTGGATCGCGCGCCGCGCCGGAGATGATCCATCGCGTCGGGCATGTGCGCGTTTTTGCGGCTTTGGGGTCTCTGATCTCGGCGATTCTGGTTGTCTATCCGGTTTTTCCAGACTGGTTGAGCTGGACGCTGCTTCGGGTTCTCGCGGGGTTCTGCTTTTCGGGCATTTACATCACCGCCGAAAGCTGGATCAACAATACCGCCACAAACGAGACGCGAGGTCAGGCCATGTCGGCCTATATGATCGTGCAGATGCTGGGGATCATTGCAAGCCAGGTCCTGATCAACTTGCCGGATCCGACGGGGTTTGCCTTGTTCATCGTGCCATCGGTTCTGGTGTCGCTGGCGTTCATGCCGGTCTTGCTGGCCGCCACCCCGGCGCCAGATTTTGACCGCTCGCGCGGATTGTCGTTTCGCGTTCTTTTCCGAACTTCGCCGCTTGGTTGTGTTGGCATGCTGCTGACGGGGGGGGTATTTTCCGCGATGTTCGGGATGGCGTCGGTCTGGGGCGCTGCCGAGGGACTGAGCGTCAAGCAGATTTCGATTTTCGTGGGTGCGATGTATGTCGGCGGCTTGATCTTGCAGTATCCCATCGGCTGGCTGTCGGACCGCATTGACCGGCGCAAGCTGATTCTGGGCATGTCGGCGTTCTGCGCGATGATCATGCTTGCGGCGGCGGCTTTGCCATTGGCGTTTCCCGTCATGATCGGGGCTGCATTCTTCTTGGGTGGGATTACCAATCCCGTGTATTCGCTTCTTATCGCGCACACGAACGACTTTCTCAGCCGCGAGGACATGGCAGGCGCCTCTGCCGGCTTGATCTTCCTGAACGGGTTCGGCGCTATCTTCGGCCCTCTGATCACCGGCTGGATGATGGAGACAGTCGGGCCATCGGGCTTTTTCCTGTTCATCGGCCTTTTGTATGTTGTGCTGGCCGTCTACGGGCTGTGGCGCATGACGCGTCGGGCGTCGCCTGTTGCGACGGGGTCGTTCCGCGGTGTTGCACAAGGCGCAAGCTCGCTCGCGGTTGGCGCCGTAATGACCAAGAGCGCAACACAGGAAAGATGATCCAACCGTTGCTCCACACGACAAAGCCTGTCACGCTCACGGTTCTTTGGGGGCGTAGGTAATGGCGGATCCTGTTGAGGTACTGGACTTCTGGCTCGGTGAGATAGGTCCCGCCGGCTGGTTCAACGGCGGTGACGCGGTCGATGACGCCTGCCGGGACCGGTTTCTTGATCTGTGGCACGCGGCACGCGATGGCGGGCTTGATCATTGGGTGGACGGCACCGCTGGCACCTTGGCCTATCTGGTCGTCACCGATCAGTTTTCGCGCAACATGTTTCGCGGCAGCGCCGATGCCTTTGCAACCGACCATCTCGCGTTGTCCGCCGCGCGACGTGCCGTTGATGAAGGCTTGGACATGAACGCACCAGAGCCGGAGCGGATGTTCTTCTACCTTCCGTTTGAGCATTCCGAATCGTCAACAGATCAAGATCGTTCTGTTCAGCTGTTCACCGAACGGATGCCCAACCATCCCGACTTGCTTCTTCACGCCCGCGCCCACCGCGAGATCATTTTTCGCTATGGCAGATTTCCCTTTCGAAATGCCGTGCTGGGTCGCGAGATGACACCGGCCGAGTTGGAATTCATCGCAGCCGGCAGTTATCCCGCATTCGTGAAATCACTGCAAAGCTAGTCATGCGCCCGATGCATGGGCCTGCGGCAGAGGTCTTGTTGCTCGATTTGACAAAATAGTTTAAGGCCAAACCAGTTTTTCCAGGGAGGAAAAGATGGCAACTGCATTCGACGTGATCGTGATCGGCGCTGGCCCCGGCGGCTATGTTGCTGCCATTCGCGCCAGCCAGCTGGGTCTGAAAGTCGCGATTGTCGAACGGGAGAATCTGGGCGGCATCTGCCTGAACTGGGGCTGCATCCCGACCAAGGCGATGCTGCGCAGCGCCGAGGTTTTTCACCTGATGCACCGCGCCAAGGAATTTGGGCTCGGGGCCAGCGGCATCAGCTATGATCTGCCGGCGGTCATCGCGCGATCGCGCGGTGTGGCCAAGCAGCTGTCTGGTGGCATCGGTCACCTGATGAAAAAGAACAAGGTCACTGTCTTTATGGGGTTAGCGACGCTGCCCAAGTCTGGCACCGTGTCGGTGAAAACCGACAAGGGTGCCGAAGAATTGACCGCGCCAAACATCATCCTCGCAACGGGTGCGCGGGCGCGCGAACTGCCCGGACTGGAGGCGGACGGCGATCTGGTCTGGGCCTACCGCGACGCGCTGGTGGCCAAACGGATGCCGAAAAAACTGCTGGTGATCGGGTCGGGTGCGATCGGGATCGAGTTTGCGTCTTTCTTCAATACCTTGGGGGCCGATACGACGGTGGTCGAAGTCATGGACCGCATTCTGCCCGTGGAGGATGCCGAGATCAGTGCCTTTGCCAAGAAAGCGTTTGTCAAGCAGGGCATGAAGATTCTCGAAAAGGCGGCCGTCATGAAACTTGACCGCAAACCGGGCGTGGGTGTGATTGCCCATATCGAGGTTGGCGGCAAGGTCGAGACGCATGAGTTCGATACCGTCGTCTCTGCCGTCGGGATCGTCGGCAATGTCGAAAGCCTCGGGCTGGAGGCACTTGGGGTCAAGATCGACCGCACGCATGTGGTGACGGACGAATACTGCCGGACCGGTGTGACCGGGCTTTATGCCATTGGCGACATCGCGGGTGCACCCTGGCTGGCGCACAAGGCCAGCCACGAAGGCGTGATGGTGGCGGAACTGATCGCGGGCAAGCATCCGCACCCGATCAAACCGAACTCCATTGCGGGCTGCACCTATTGCCAGCCGCAGATCGCATCCGTTGGCCTGACCGAGGAAAAGGCCAAGGCTGCGGGTTTCGACATCAAGGTTGGTCGCTTTCCCTTTATCGGCAACGGCAAGGCCATCGCGCTTGGCGAGGCCGACGGCGTGATCAAGACGATTTTCGACGCCAAGACCGGCGAAATGCTGGGCGCGCACATGATCGGGGCCGAAGTGACCGAACTGATCCAGGGCTATGTCATCGCCCGCACGCTGGAGACGACCGAAGAAGACCTGATGAACACCGTCTTTCCGCATCCCACGCTGAGCGAGATGATGCATGAATCCGTGCTCGATGCATATGGCCGGGTCATCCATTTCTAGTATTTTAGCATAGCCCCGGCGCTGCCCGGTTGATCGGCTGGAAAACCGGTCGGCCCTGTATCGCGCGAAAGGCCCGCAGCGCGTTGAAACTCCGCTTGCAGGCGGCGGGCCTCTGCCTCAAGTGCGGCGGGACAACGCGCAGGCTGATCCGCGCCTGCGACGAACTGCGCTGCATGAACCAGTTCATGCAGCCAAAACTCTGCCCACACGTCGTCGTCAGATCGAGGTCAGGGGTAAGCTCGGTGCGACCCGCCTCCGGCAGATGCGCCCCTGTTCGGAAGCGCGCCACGCCTTGTTTTGTCAGTGCGGCAAAGCCTGTCTCCGGGCATGGCCCTGCGGTGTAAGGGGTGTTGGCAGTCAGATGGATGTTCAACCTTCGCCACCAGCGGGCAAAGGTCATCTGCCTGTCCAGCACCAGCAAGGCTGACCTGGCAGGCCAGCAGAAACGTGCCCGGAATTTTAAGGATAAGGTTGCTGAACCGTGATGGAAAATTATCAACCAGGTCATAGACATGTGGATCAAAAGGTTTTCTTGGATCGCGTGGGTCGTTCAGATCGACATCGATTGTCATTTCCGGACCGGTTCGGCTAAAAGGCTTAACGCCTTTCGGATCCCCAACATGCGCAGCGCCTTGATCGTACTTGCCGTCTTTTGCGCGGGCCTTGGGGCTGCCGCGCAGTTCGGCAAGATTTCCGTTTTGTTTGCGGATCTTAGCGCCTTCTATTCAGGTCAGTCTGTTGTCGCGATGGGCTGGATGGTCAGCATTGTCGGATCGGTCGGCCTAATCTTCGGGGCGGTGGCGGGCATGCTTATCGGGCCTCTTGGAACGAAGCGCGTGCTCATTCTGGCGCTGGCAATGGCAGCCGGATGCAGCGCGGCGCAGACGGTTCTGCCGGCATACCCGATCATGATGGTTTTGCGCGTACTGGAAGGCCTGTCGCATCTGGCGATTGTGGTCGTCGGACCGGTTCTGATGGCGCGGGCGGCGACGCGTGGGACGCTGGGCTTTGTGATGGCGCTTTGGGGCAGTTTTTTCGGTCTCAGCTATGCCGGGCTTGCCTATCTCGTCCCGCGGATTGTCGCCGCCGAAGGGATGCCGCACGTGTTTTTATGGCATGCCGTCTGGATGACGGTCTGCGGTGCGATCCTGTGGGTCTTGCTGCCAGCGGACCCGCCCGTACAGCCGATCCATCGCAGCGGTTGGCTGGCCCGGCATCTGAAGATTTATGCGTCGCCCCGGTTAGCGGCGCCCGCGATGGGGTTCTTTTGCTATACCATCCTGTTCGTGGCTCTTTTGACCCTGCTTCCAGCACATGTACCTTTTGAGGTGCGCCCAACGGTGGCGTTCTGGATGCCGCTTGCGGCCATCATCGTTTCACTGACCGCAGGCGTCTGGGTTCTGCGCCATCTGTCCGCAGTCCGCACGGTCCAGATCGGCTTTGCGCTGGCGGCATTCGCCTTTGTGCTGCTCTGGGCGGTCTGGGGTGCGCCTTGGCCGATGGCCATCGCGGCGCTGACCATCTCGGGCGCTTTTGGACTGGTGCAAGGTGCCTCTTTTGCCGCGATCGCCGAGCTGAACGCGGCACCCGATGACCGCGCCATGGCGGCGGGGGCAATCGCGCAGATGGGTAACCTTGGCACCGTTACCGGGACCCCGATCATGGCATGGTCCTTTTCGCATGGCGAGGCTGGGGCGCTTTTGGTTTTCGGATTGCCCTTTTGTCTGGCAGGCATTGCTCTGCATTCGTTGCAGGCACGGCGCCGGGCGTCGCTCTGACCCGAACTTGACGCGTTTCCTTTTCGTGTTCACATTTCGTTCGCTCTTTTCAGTTGGAGACTCAGGCAAAGCGTCCTATGTCTCTTCCGTCAACCGGGGCGGGCCATGGCAGAGCAGAAGTTCATCGAGGTGCGCGGCGCGCGCGAACACAATCTCAAGAATGTGGATGTCGACATTCCGCGCGATCAGCTGGTGGTGATCACCGGCCTGTCAGGCTCGGGCAAGTCGTCGCTGGCGTTTGATACGATCTATGCCGAAGGCCAGCGCCGCTATGTCGAAAGCCTGTCGGCCTATGCGCGCCAGTTTCTCGACATGATGGGCAAGCCCGATGTGGACCACATCTCTGGCCTTTCGCCAGCCATTTCCATCGAGCAGAAAACGACCTCCAAGAATCCGCGCTCGACCGTCGGGACAGTGACCGAGATCTACGACTACCTCCGGCTTCTTTTCGCACGGGTCGGAACGCCGTTTAGCCCGACCACTGGCTTGCCGATCACGGCGATGCAGGTCCAGGACATGGTCGATGCCGTCATGGCAATGCCGGAAGGTACCCGCGCCTATCTGCTCGCGCCCATTGTCCGGGACCGAAAAGGTGAATACAGAAAGGAATTCATAGACTTGCGCAAGCAAGGCTTTCAGCGCGTCAAGGTCAACGGCGCGTTTTATGAATTGGAAGAACCGCCGACGCTGGACAAGAAGTTTCGCCACAATATCGATGTTGTGGTCGACCGGATCGTGGTCAAGGAAGGCATCGAGACACGCCTTGCCGACAGCTTTCGTACGGCCCTGAACCTGGCCGACGGGATTGCGGTTGTGGAACCGGCAGATGTCCCCGAGGGCACAGAGCTGCAGCGCATTACCTATTCCGAAAAGTTCGCCTGCCCGGTGTCCGGCTTTACCATCGCCGAGATCGAGCCGCGGCTCTTTTCGTTCAATGCCCCCTTTGGCGCCTGTCCGGTCTGCGACGGCCTCGGCGTGGAGCTGTTCTTTGACGAACGACTGGTCGTTCCTGACCAGGGTCTGTCATTGGTTCAAGGGGCAATCGCGCCCTGGTCGAAATCGAAAAGCCCCTATATCACCCAGACGATTGAGTCGCTGGCAAAGCACTATGGCTTTGACAAAAAAGCCAAGTGGCGCGACCTGCTGGAAAGTGTCCAGCAGTTGTTCCTGCAAGGGTCGGGCGGCACCGAGATCGAATTTCGCTATGACGAGGGAGGCCGGGTCTACCAGGTCAAGCGCGTCTTTGAAGGCGTCATCCCGAACATGGAACGCCGCTACCGCGAGACCGACAGCAGTTGGAGCCGCGAAGAGATGGAGCGGTATCAGAACAACCGCGCCTGCGGGGCCTGTGGCGGCTATCGTCTGCGGCCAGAGGCGCTTGCGGTAAAAATCGCAGGGCTTCATGTGGGTCAAGTGGTGCGGATGTCGATTACCGAGGCCTTTGAATGGATTGGCTCCGTCCCCGCAACCCTCGGCGAACAAAAGAACACCATCGCCAAGGCAATTCTCAAGGAAATCCGTGAACGTCTTGGATTCCTTGTCAATGTCGGTCTGAACTATCTGACACTCAGCCGCAATGCGGGCACGCTTTCGGGCGGAGAGTCACAACGGATCCGGTTGGCGAGCCAGATTGGTTCCGGGCTGACGGGGGTGCTGTATGTGCTGGATGAACCGTCCATCGGGCTGCATCAGCGCGACAATGACCGGTTGCTCACGACGCTGAAACGCCTGCGCGACACTGGCAATACCGTGCTGGTGGTGGAGCATGACGAGGACGCGATCCGCGAGGCGGATTATGTCTTTGACATGGGGCCGGGGGCAGGGGTGCATGGTGGGCATGTTGTCAGCCACGGAACGCCTGCGCAGGTCGCGGCGGACCCGGCAAGTCTGACGGGGCAATACCTGTCAGGCAGCCGCGAGATCGCAGTGCCCAAGGTCCGCCGCAAAGGCAGCGGAAAAAAAGTTGTGGTTGTGGGGGCTTCTGGCAACAATCTCAAGAACATGACGGCAGAGTTTCCGCTGGGCAGGTTTGTCTGCGTGACGGGGGTTTCAGGCGGCGGCAAGTCTACCCTGACCATCGAGACGCTTTTCAAGACCGCCGCGATGCGCCTTAACGGCGCGCATGAGACGCCCGCGCCTTGCGAGACGATCAAAGGGTTTGAGCACCTCGACAAGGTCATCGACATTGACCAGCGCGCGATCGGGCGGACGCCGCGGTCTAACCCTGCGACCTACACCGGTGCTTTCGGCCCGATCCGCGACTGGTTTGCCGGCCTTCCGGAATCCAAGACGCGCGGTTATCAGCCGGGGCGGTTCTCTTTCAACGTCAAGGGTGGGCGCTGCGAGGCTTGCCAAGGCGACGGCGTGCTGAAGATCGAGATGAACTTTTTGCCCGACGTCTATGTGACCTGCGAGACCTGCAAGGGCAAAAGGTACAACCGTGAAACTTTGGAAGTTAAATTCAAGAACAAGAGTATAGCAGATATACTTGATATGACGTGCGAAGAAGCACTTGGCTTTTTTCAGGCCGTGCCGGCGATCCGGGACAAGATGGCGGCACTCTGCGAAGTCGGCTTGGGCTATATCAAGGTTGGCCAGCAGGCCACGACCTTGTCAGGCGGTGAGGCGCAGCGGGTGAAACTGTCCAAGGAACTCAGTCGTCGCGCCACGGGGCGCACGCTGTACATTCTGGACGAGCCGACCACGGGTCTGCATTTCGAGGATGTGCGCAAGTTGTTGGAAGTCTTGCATGAACTGGTCGAGCAGGGCAACACCGTCGTGGTCATCGAGCACAATCTCGACGTGGTAAAAACCGCTGACTGGGTCATCGACATCGGTCCCGAAGGCGGCGACGGCGGCGGTGAGATCATCGCCGTGGGCACGCCGGAAGACATCGCCATGGTCGAGAAGAGTTACACGGGGAAATATCTCAAGGACATGCTGAAGCCAAGAAAGATGGCGGCGGAGTGATCCGCCGCCGCACGCCAATTGCGACCCGTCAGGCGTTCTTCATCGGGCAGGTCGAGATGCCAAGGATCGAATAGACCGGGCAGGTTCCGGCGATCCCCGTCAACAGCGGCACGATGCCGATCAACTTGGCATAGTGCCAAAATCCCTGACCCTGATCGACGTAAAACCACACCAGCAGTGCTACACCTACAGCGACCCGGAGTATCCGGTCGAGCGTGCCTTCATTGGTCTTGAACATGGTTGTTCTCCTTATCCACACCGCCCGGATCGGCGCCGGGCCACAGATCGACGCTAAGCCGTTGCGCGGGCTCGATCTGTGATCTGGTCACATAACGGATGCGGCACACTGCCGCAGGGCAGCGGCATTGGTGATCCTGACCGAGCCGCGATCGGTCTCTACCCAGCGTGCACGCGCAAACGCATCCAGTCGACGGGTCACCACCTCGCGCGCCGATCCGATGCGCGCGGCAAGTTCAGCTTGGGTTGCGTGCACTTCGTCGGCCCTTGCGAGTTCAAGCAGCGCTGCGGCGAGGCGTCCGTCAATCCGGCCAAAGGCAACGCGTTCAAGCAGTTGCGTTACATCCTGCATGCGCTGTGCAAAGGCTTTCAGAACAAAGCCGCGAAAGCCTGCATCGGTGTCCATCAAGGTCAGGAACAACGCTTTTGGAATGATCACCAGTTTGGTGTCAGTCGCTGTCAGCGCTTCGCCCGCATAGGGTTCATCCCCGATCAGACCCAAGGTCGTCTGCACGCAAGACTGCCCAGGCCCCACCGAATAAAGCAATATCTCCCGCCCCGTCGGGCCGGTGAGATACACCTCGATCCGTCCCTCCAAAACGACGACAAAGCCTGCTGCCGGATCGCCGTGGCGGAACAATACGGCACCTTTTGGCACGTCTCGGGGCACCAGCCCGGCCAGCTGCTCGGCATGGTCGGCTCGCAGTCCCGCAATGTTGGGGGTCCATCCCATAGGTTCATCAAAGCGCCGTTGCCCGCACGATGACAAGGGAAAACGGCCGCCTTGAAGGGCGGCGTTTTGCCGTCCTATTCCATCGGTTTGAAGTTCAGGCTCGCGCCTTCCTTGATCCCGCTTGGCCAGCGCGCGGTGATCGTCTTGGTCCGCGTATAGAACCGGAAACTGTCCGGTCCGTGCTGGTTGAGATCTCCAAACGAGGATTTCTTCCAACCGCCAAAGGTGTGATAGGCCAAAGGCACCGGGATCGGCACGTTGATTCCGATCATGCCCACATTGATCCGGTTGGCAAAATCGCGGGCCGTGTCGCCATCGCGGGTATAGATCGCGGTGCCGTTGCCATATTCGTGGTCCATCGCCATTTTCAGCGCGTCTTCATAGGTTTTCGCGCGCACTGTGCTGAGGACGGGGCCGAATATCTCCTTGCGGTAGATGTCCATGTCCGTTGTCACATGGTCAAAAAGATGCGGTCCGACAAAGAACCCGTCTTCATAGCCCTGCATCTTGAACCCGCGCCCGTCGACGACCAACCTGGCCCCTTGCGCGACGCCCGACTCGATCAGCCGCAGGATGTTGGCCTTGGCCGCCGCGGTGACCACCGGGCCATAATCCACATCGTTTCCAGCGGTGTACGGGCCGACCTTCAGCTTTTCGATCCGCGGGATCAGCTTTTCGATCAGCGCATCGGCCGTGGCATCGCCCACCGGCACTGCGACTGAAATCGCCATGCAGCGCTCTCCCGCTGCACCATAGCCTGCACCCACCAGCGCATCTGCAGCCTGGTCGAGGTCGGCGTCAGGCATGATGATCATGTGATTCTTGGCACCGCCAAAGCATTGCACGCGCTTGCCGTTCGCGGTGCCGCGCGAATAGATGTATTCGGCGATGGGCGTGGAGCCGACAAAGCCGACGCCTGCAATCAGCGGATTGTCGAGAATCGCATCGACCGACACCTTGTCGCCGTTGATGACCTGCAACACGCCATCAGGCAGTCCTGCCTCCTGCATCAGTTCGGCCAGCATCATCGGAACCGAGGGATCGCGCTCGGACGGCTTGAGGATGAAGGCGTTGCCGCAGGCAAGTGCGGGTCCCATCTTCCACATCGGGATCATGGCGGGAAAGTTGAACGGCGTGATGCCGGCTGCAACGCCAATGGGTTGGCGCATGGAATACATGTCAATGCCGGGTCCGGCACTGTCGGTAAACTCGCCCTTCAGTAGGTGCGGCGCACCGATGCAGAACTCGATCACTTCGAGCCCGCGCTGGATGTCGCCCTTGGCATCGGGCACCGTCTTGCCGTGTTCGGACGACAGTGCGACCGCCAGCTTTTCCATGTCCCGGTTCAAAAGGCGCACAAACTCCATCATCACGCGCGCCCGACGTTGCGGGTTTGTGGCGCCCCACTTTACTTGGGCCGCCGCCGCATCCGACGCTGCCGTATCAAGCTCACCCTTTGACGCAAGCGCAACCCGCGCCTGCACTTCGCCTGTGGCAGGGTTGAATACATCGGCAAAGCGCCCAGAGGTACCCGATGCATGCTTGCCGTTGATCCAGTGACCGATCTCTTTCATCGCGTTTCCTCCTGAGGGTTGCATGCAGAATACCCTTGCACAAACGCGAGACAAAGAGGCAAAAGATCAAAAGCATATTGCAGGAATGCAAAATGGACTGGGACGACCTGCGAATCTTTCTGGCGGTCGCGCGGACTGACAGCCTGTCGGGGGCGGCAAAGCGGCTCAAGATCGACCCTGCCACTGTCGGGCGTCGGGTGGCGCGGCTTGAAGACGCGATGGCGACGCGGCTCTTCGTCAAGTCGCCCCAAGGCTATGCACTGACTTTGGAAGGCAGCCGCCTTTTGCCACACGCCGAACGTGTCGAGGCAGCATTGGGTGGTGCTGCTGAGGCGCTGACGGGCCCCGAGGGGTTGACGGGGCAGATCCGGATCGGTGCACCCGATGGCTGTGCCAACTATCTCTTGCCACAGGTGCTTGCACGGATTTGCGACAGCAATCCAGGTCTGGATGCGCAGATCGTGGCGCTGCCGCGTGTCTTTAACCTGTCCAAGCGCGAAGCCGATATGGCGGTTGCCGTCTCACGACCTGACGCCGGGCGGCTGACGGTCCAGAAGTTGACCGATTACCGGCTGCATCTTGCCGCCTCGCGGGATTACCTTGCAGGTGCGCCTCCGATTGTCACACGCGCCGATCTGCAAGGGCACAGAATGGTCGGCTATATCCCCGACATGATTTTTGACAAGGAGCTGGATTACCTTGACGAGATCGGCGTTCAGGCGGCGCAACTTACGTCCAATTCGGTTTCAGTTCAGTTGAACTGGTTGCGTCAGGGAGCCGGTTTGGGTGTTGTGCATGACTTTGCCTTGCCGGCTGCGCCAGAGCTGCGGCGCGTGCTGACGGCAGACATCAGCCTGCGCCGCACATTCTGGCTGATCCGGCACCAGGATGACGGGCGCAGTGCGCGACTGAACCGATTTGCCGATCTCTTGCTGCGCGAGGTTCGGGCGGAAATGGCGCGGCTCGAATCTCTGGTGGATGTTCTCTGGGAAAACGATTGCTTGACAGACTCATATCACGCGACGACCCTTGCCCAGACATTCAGGGAGGACGCCCATGCTTGTCAGCCAGATCCTCAAATCAAAATCTGACGATGGTGTTGTAACGATACCCGCAACGGCCACCGTTGCCGAAGCTGTCGAGGTATTGTCGACGCGCCGGATCGGTGCGGTCATCGTCTCTCCCGATGGCAAACACCTGCAAGGGATCGTCTCGGAACGCGACATCGTCAGGGAACTTGGCCGCAAAGGGCCTGCTTGCCTGAAAGACACCGTTGACCAGCTGATGACCGCGCGGCTGGTCACCTGTTCGCGAAATGACCAGACCGACAGCGTCTTGCACAAAATGACCAATGGCCGGTTCAGGCACATGCCCGTCATGGAGGGAGAGGTCATGGTGGGGCTGATTTCGATCGGGGATGTTGTCAAGGCGCGGCTCGAAGAGCTCTCAGCCGAAAAAGATGCGCTTGAAGGGATGATCAAGGGCTTTTAGCGGCACCTGCAGGCCCAAAATGTCCCGAAACCATTGGCACTTGTGGTGCGGTGCGAAGTATCGTTGCATCGCAACAGGCGACCAAGGAGTTCACTGTCGATGCGCATAGGGCTATATCCGGGAACGTTTGACCCCGTGACGCTTGGTCATACCGACATTATCCAGCGCGCCATGGCACTCGTCGATCGATTGGTGATCGGCGTTGCCATCAACCGCGACAAGGGACCGCTGTTCACGTTGAAAGAGCGTGTGGCGATGGTCGAGGCAGAGTGCGCAGCCATTATCGCCAAGACAGGTGGCGAGATCATCGTGCATCCGTTCGACAACCTGTTGATCAACTGCGCGCGCGACGTTGGTGCGACGATCATCGTGCGCGGATTGCGGGCTGTCGCGGACTTTGAATATGAGTTTCAGATGGTGGGCATGAACCGTGCGCTGGATGCCTCGATCGAAACCGTGTTCATGATGGCTGACGCACGCCGTCAAGCGATTGCATCCAAACTGGTCAAAGAGATCGCGCGGCTGGGCGGGGATGTGTCAAAGTTCGTACCTGCGCCGGTGCACGATGCGCTCACTGCAAAATTTGGCTGACGGCCACCGCGCATATGAAAAGGGGGCCGATTGGCCCCCTTGCGTCGTCGCGGTGCGGCACGGCGTTCAGGCCGCTTTGCCGTAAACCGCTTCGCGGGCGATGCGGTCAGCGTCGCCGGGGTAGATGTTCAGGTCGAGCGCGATGTCCATCGGCAGATTTGCAATTTCGTCGCGGGTCTTGCGGTAAGCCACGTAGTTGCGCGCGGATGTCTTCAGCATGTCTAACACGGTAATCATTGTCGTATCCTTTCAACGGCAAGGGTCTGCTTGTTCTCCTTGCGTGGCTGTAATGTAGCCAATGTGGTATCGCTAACAATGATCAATGCTGCGGTGCAGCTATGCGTCATTTGCATGGCTGCGGCATACGAAAAGGGCGCCAAAAGGCGCCCTTTGTGTTGAATCGCAAGGGTTTTAGATCAACTTGCCCATTGCAACGGCCGTATCAGCCATGCGGTTGGAGAAACCCCATTCGTTGTCGTACCAGCTGAGGATCGACACGAAAGTCCCGTCCATCACCTTGGTCTGATCCATATGAAAGATCGACGAATGCGGATCATGGTTGAAATCCGACGAGACGAGTTTTTCGTTGGTATAGCCCAGGATGCCCTTCATCGGACCATCCGCCGCAGCCTTGATCACCGCGTTCACTTCCTCGACGCTGGTGGCGCGTTTGGCGATGAACTTCAGATCGACGACCGACACGTTTGGCGTCGGCACGCGCATGGCAAAGCCGTCCATCCTGCCTTTAAGTTCCGGCAAGACGAGGCCAACGGCCTTTGCCGCCCCGGTCGAGGTCGGGATCATCGACAAGGCCGCCGCGCGTCCGCGATAGAGGTCCTTGTGCATCGTGTCGAGCGTGGGCTGGTCGCCGGTATAGGAATGGATCGTCGTCATCATCCCCTTTTCGATCCCGATGGCATTGTTCAGCACCTGTGCCACGGGTGACAGGCAGTTGGTGGTGCAAGATGCGTTCGAGACGATGATGTCATCTTTGGTCAGTGTCTTGTGATTCACGCCAAAGACGATGGTCTTGTCGGCGCCATCGCCGGGTGCCGAGATCAGCACCCTTTTGGACCCGTTTTCCAGATGTGCCTGACACTTTACCTTGGAGGTAAAGATGCCGGTGCACTCCAGCACGATATCGACGTCGCTCCAAGGCAGTTCGGCGGGGTTCTTCAGCGCGGTCACGCGGATCGGGCCGCGGCCAACGTTGATCGTGTCGGCTGTCGTCGTGACTGTCGCCGGAAAGCGTCCGTGCACGGAGTCGTAGCGCAGCAGATGCGCGTTGGTTTCCACAGGTCCCAGATCATTGATGGCAATGACCTCGATATCCATGCGGCCCGATTCCACGATGGCACGCAGAACGTTGCGCCCGATGCGTCCAAATCCGTTGATGGCGACCTTTACGGCCATGACAGTTCCTCCGACGTTTCGATGAAGTTGCGATAATGTGTGCGTCTGCTCAAAGGGCTTTTGGCAGTCAGAGTGCTAACAACGCCAGATCGTGCCCGATTTCAACATGAGTTTAACCCCCTCAGCGCCAAAAGGCCGCCCATTCGACAAAGTCAAAGAACTTCCGCAACAGGAACAACAGGGCGACGCTGTCGTTGACAAGAACATCCACCGCCAGCGCAAGGACGATCAGCACGCCAAGGACAAGCGCAAGGCGGTTTGTCATCCCGGCCCTCGCTGGTCGAAGGTTCTGGGATCGCGGCAACAGGGCAGGGCGGGCAGGCGGGATTGCATTGCAGATATACCTCAGACGGGGCGCTACCACTGAATAGGCGATCCTGCGCTGACTGGCGAGCCTGTCCTAAAGCAATCGCAGCGGTGGAAAGCTGTTGATGTCGGAAAAGCGACAAAAGGCCGGGCGTTGCAGGTCCATCACGGGAACCTTTGCGACAAATTGCGCGGTCAGTCTTTGCATCGCCGTCTCGTATTCGGTCAGGGCGGCCACAGGCAGCCACGAGCGCGCATAAGCCATCGTTGCATGAAAGAAATAGTTGTCGTGATCGGGCTTGCGAAATCCCCATGCCAGCGCCAGCCGATCTCGCCATTCCCGCGCCGTGGCGTCGTCACGCGGTGTCGCCCCTGCAAGGATCAGTCCGTTCGGTGTAACGTCTACCGGCCTGATCGAGAAATCAGGCGGTGCCTCAAATGCCTCCAGCATCGCCGACATGGCCTCGGTCGCTTCGTTTATCGTGGACTGCAACGACACCGCCGCAGGCCAAACGTCCGGCGCGCGCCGGGTCGTCGTGACGCCTTCGAAGACTGTCATGTGATAGCTTGCGATCTCGGTAAAGGCAAAACGATGGGCCTGCGACAGCGTCGTCATCTCGCCGCGAAGCCAGATCAAAGCCCGCTCCGTGACGGACCCCGGCACGACGTGCGCCACCACGGTGTTGCCGGCTTCTGGCAAAAAGCGCCCGGAGGCGTCAAAACGAACACCAAGATGCTGGTTCACTGTGCCATCGGGTGGCACGAGATCCTCGATCCAATTGCTGGTCATTTACTCCTCCTGATTTGTTCCGATAATACTCACGCAAAGACAACATCTTAGTGACATGGGCTAAGCTGGCTACTTGGATGGGGCAAAGTTCCGGACTTGCCGTCACGCAAAGGTTGTCTAGTTTGAGCATCGTGCGGGAAAAGGAACTGAGATGAGCGGACTGTTGGCTCTTTTGGATGACGTTGCGGCAATCGCAAAGGTCGCAGCGGCTTCGGTCGATGACATAGCCGCTGCTGCGGCCAAAGCTGGGGTCAAGGCTGCGGGCGTCGTGATCGACGATGCAGCAGTCACGCCAAAATACGTGCACGGGTTTTCCGCCGATCGCGAATTGCCGATCATCTGGCGCATCGCACTGGGATCGCTGAAGAACAAGGTCATCATCTTGCTTCCGGGTCTGCTGGCGCTCAATTACTTTTTGCCGCAGGTGATCACGCCGCTTTTGATGATCGGGGGCGCCTATCTATGTTTCGAAGGTGCCGAAAAGGTCTATCACCTGATGTTTCCGCACGGCGACGACGGCGTCGAGGCGGACTTTGACACCAAGGATCCGCTGCATCTTGAGGAAGAAAAGGTTGCAGGCGCGATCAAGACCGACTTCATTCTGTCCGCCGAAATCATGACGATCGCCCTTGCAACCATCACGTCGGGCAGTTTCTGGCTCGAGGCCATCACGCTTGCCGTCGTCGGAGTGATGATCACGGTGCTGGTCTATGGTGCGGTCGCCCTGATCGTCAAAATGGATGATGTCGGGTTGTTTCTGGCGCGCGCCGGACGGACGCAGGCGGGGCGGAGTTTCGGGCGCGGGCTGGTGATTGCCATGCCCAAGCTGATGTCGTTTTTGTCGACGGTCGGAACCGCGGCGATGCTTTGGGTCGGTGGCAACATCGTGATCCATGGGCTTGATGTGTTGGGTTGGTCCTGGGCTTACGATCACATCCATCATCTTGCCGAGGCGGCTGCGTCCAATATTGGCTGGGGTGCCGGATTTGTGAAATGGGCGGTGACCGCCGCCTTTGACGGCGTGATCGGTCTGGCATTGGGGCTTGCACTGATCCCGGTTGCAATGCGCTTTGTCGCCCCGCTATGGCGCAAAGCCACAGGCACCAAGGCGGCCCACTGAGCATACCGTGAAAGTCAATTTCGCGCGCCGGAAATCGCGAAAATCCTGCTGCGGGTTTTGGCGGCTAAAGCAATGCTTTTGCCTTGGCCACAGTAGCTTCGGCGGTGATCGCGAACTCGTGGTAAAGCCGGTCCGCAGGGGCCGAAGCCCCAAACCCGTGCATACCCACAAACGCCGATTTCTCGCGCTTGCCACCTTCGCCAAAGAGCCAGCGATCCCAGCCGAACCGCACGCCGGCCTCGATGGCTACGCGCACCGGGCCGGGCGGAAGCACCTTGCGCCGATAGCTGGCGTCTTGCTCTTCAAAAAGCTCCCAACAGGGCATCGACACGACCCTGGCACCGATGCCGTCGGCTTCCAGCCGGTCACGCGCCTTGAGGGCGATCTCAACCTCCGAACCCGTCGCCATCAGGATCACCTGCCGCTTTGCAAGGGAATCTTGCAGCACATAGCCGCCCTTGGCGACCATGTTCTTGTTGGTGTGGACCTTGCGGACCGCTGGCAGGTTCTGGCGGCTGAGCGACAGAACGGTCGGCGTCGTGGTCGAGGACAGGGCAATTTCCCACGCCTCTGCAGTTTCCACCAGATCGGCGGGGCGGATCACATAGGTGTTGGGTGTTGCGCGACTGATGGCCAGATGCTCGACCGGCTGGTGGGTTGGCCCGTCCTCTCCCAATCCGATAGAATCATGGGTCATCACATAAACCACCGGCACGCCCATCAGTGCCGACAGGCGCATTGCCGGACGCGCATAGTCGGTAAAGCACATGAATGTGCCGCCATAAGGACGCACGCCACCGTGCAAAACCATGCCATTCATCGCAGCGGCCATGCCATGCTCACGAATGCCGTAGTAGAGATAGCGCCCCTTGCGGTTGGTCGCATCAAACGTGCCCAAGTCGGGCGTCTTGGTGTTGTTCGATCCGGTCAGATCCGCCGAACCGCCAATGGTTTCAGGCATGATGGGATTGATCGCAACCAACACCTTTTCCGAGGCTGCCCGCGTGGCAATCTTGGGGGCATCGATCACAGCCTGCTTTTTCACGGCACGGATTGTCGCGCCAAGTTTTGCCGGGGCGATGTTTGCAAAGACACGGTCGAACTCTGCCTTTTTTGCGGCAGGCAGCGCGTCGAGACGGGTCTTCCATTCCGCATGGCGGCGCGCCCCGCGCACGCCAAGGCCTTCCCACCATCGCGCGATGTTTGTTGGCACCTCGAACGGGCCGTGATCCCAGCCATAAGCCTCTTTTGCGGCCTTCAGCTGGGCCGCGTCCGTCAGCGCGCCGTGCCCCTTGGACGTATCCTGAGCGGCATGCCCAAGCGCGATATGCGTCTTGCAGGCAATCATCGCAGGACCGGGGCTTGCTTTGGCCGCCATTAGTGCGCGGTCAATCTCGACGGGATCATGGCCGTCGCAGTCAAACACGTCCCAACCTGACGCCGCAAACCGCGCCTTTTGGTTCGTGACATCGGACATCGAGACCTTGCCGTCGATGGTGATCCCGTTGTTGTCCCAAAGCACGATCAGACGGCTGAGTTGCTGTTTGCCAGCGAGGGCAAGCGCCTCTTGACTGATACCTTCCATAAGGCAGCCGTCGCCGACAATGACATAGGTGTGGTGGTCCATGATCTTTGCGCCAAAGCGTGCCCGCAACGACTCTTCGGCGATCGCAAAACCTACGGCGTTGGCGATGCCCTGACCCAAGGGCCCGGTCGTCGTCTCGACGCCCGCGACATGGCCGTATTCGGGATGGCCAGCAGTGATCGCGCCCCATTGGCGGAAATCCTTGATCTGCTGCAGGGTGACGTCGGCATAGCCGGTCAGGTGCAGCAGGCTGTAGATCAGCATCGAGCCATGCCCGGCCGACAGGATGAACCGGTCGCGGTCCGGCCAACGCGGCGCAGCGGGATCAAATTTCAAATGCTTTTCGAACAAAACCGTGGCCACATCCGCCATCCCCATCGGCATCCCCGAATGGCCGGAATTGGCCGCAGCGACGGCGTCCAGCGTCAGGGTCCGGATGGCACAAGCACGCATCCAGTGATCAGGGTGACGGTCGCGCAAGGTGGCAATGTCCACGGCGGTGATCCTCGGTCAGGGGCAAAATCGGGGTTGCAATAGGCTGTTACCCACCCTGACCGGCAAGATCAAGCACGCCCCGCAACGCATTGGCGGGAAAGGTGAGACGCCTTTCGTCAATTCGCGCTATGTTTGGGGTTGACGGGACGGGCAACGATTCGCACTCTGATGGAAATGCAGATGCCCGCAGCAATGAAATAGCTGCGGCACAACAAGAGGATGGCGATGCAAGATATCGCAGGGCTTGAACGGCGCATCACCGCAGCTTTGGACCGCATCGGTCAAGGGCTGGACCGGATGCCCGTTGGACTTGCCGACAATGCCGGACCGCCTGATCAAAGCGCGAAAGAGGTTGGCCGCGCGCAGGCGGCACTAGACGAAGAGCGGATCGTTGTGGCCCAGCTGAACGAGCGTTTGAAGTCTGTCAAAGAGAAGGAAGCGCTGTTGCGCGCCGAACTCGATGAGAAATGCCAACGCCTGACCCGGCAGCTTGATACCCAGGGGCTGGAGCTGCAGCGGATGCGCAAGACTGCCGTGCAACTGCGCGAACAGCTTCGTGAAATCCGCGAGGCGCAGTTGCGCGACCTTGACCCGCACCTGATCAACAAGGCCATGCTGGCCGAGCTTGAAGCCCTGCGCGCGACGCGCCTTACCGAGATGGCGGAAATGGAAGAACTGATTGCCGAGCTGTCCCCGCTGCTCGAGGAGGCTCCGACCCATGCCTGATATCGACATCAAGATCGGGGGGCGCACCTTTCAAGTCTCGTGCCAGGAAGGTGAGGAGCATTTCTTGCGCGGTGCCGCCCAGATGCTGGATGCGGAAGCCCAGCCTCTGGTCGCCCAACTGGGCCGTTTGCCCGAAAGCAGGCTACTTTTGATGGCGGGATTGATGCTGGCTGACAAGACCGCCGCAGTCGAGGATGAAATCCGCGCGCTCAAGGCCCAGCTGGCCGATACGAACGCGCGCCCAAAGTCCGACCGCGACCGGGTCGAAGTGCCGGTCATTCCGCGTCAGGTGGTCGACAATCTTGCCGAAATCGCCGCCCGTGCCGAGGCTCTTGCCACCAGCATCGAGGAAAAGATCACCCCTTGAAGGGTCGCGCCAGTCATATCGGAACGTTTGGCACGGCGCTGCTCATGGACTTTTTTGCGATCAGCCGTTTGCCGCGCGGATCTGCTCGGCGGCATCTTTGTTGTAGGCTACGCCCTTTGCCTCGAACAAGGCATCCAGTTCTCCGGACAGCGTCATCTCGGTGACGATATCGCAGCCGCCCACAAACTCTCCCTTGACGTAAAGCTGCGGGATGGTGGGCCAATCGGCATAGTCCTTGATGCCCTGGCGAATTTCTGCATCAGACATCACGTCGACATCGACATATTCGACGCCCATGAAGTTCAAGACGCCCGCCACGCGGCTGGAAAAGCCGCAGCCCGGCATCATCTTGCTGCCCTTCATGTAAAGGACGACGTCGTTCTTCGTGACGGTCTCGTGGATGCGGTCATGTGCGGTCATGGTTTGGTTCCTTGGCGTTAATCGGGGGCTCTGGTGGTCAGCGCCAGCGCGTGCAACTGCCCCTGCGGTCCGTCCATCTTGCCTTTGAGGCTGGCATAGACGGCGCGCTGTTGTTGCACGCGGTTCATGCCCTTGAAGCTGTCGTCGATGACCTCTGCAGCAAAATGCGTGCCGTCGTCACCTTGAACGCTGATCTTTGCCTTGGGAAAGGCTGCGCGGATCAGAGCTTCGATATCATGGGCGTCGATGGCCATCAGTGGTCCCCGTCCTGTCTTGTGCAAAATGTAAGGCGCGGGCAGGGGGGCTGCAAGGGTGCAAAGTGGTCCTGCCAGCTTGAAGGCCGCCGTCTAGCGCGGCAGGGCCACCCATTCTTCGCGCGTCATGCCGTAAAGCAGCACATCCTGGACCCGCCCGACGGGCCGATAGTAGGCATGTTGCCGCTGGCGGCCTTCCAGCGTGAAACCTTGCCTTGTGTCGACCCGCAGTGCGCGCAGGTTTTCTCCGGCAGCTTCAAACCAGAGCCGATTGGCCTGCAATGGGCCAAAGCCAAAGTCGATCAGCGTGCGCAGAAAGACCGCCCCTTCGCCGCGTCCCGGACTGTCCAGTGCCAGCCGCATGAGGTTCACCGTGCCCGAAGGATCGCCAATGCCGCAAAAGATGGCAAACCCGCGCGGGGTGTCCGATCCCCAGATCAGCAGCCGCGCAGAGACATCTGTGATGTAGCTGGCAAGCACCGCGTCGTCCTCATCGGTGAGGAAAGGCTTGTTTTCGGGTCGGCTGGCAAAAGCGCGGATGAAGCCGAAGTCTTGCGGCGTGCCAGGACGAAGCGTCATCCCACCGCCTCGGCAAAGGCGCTTCGGTAGCGTGCCGACAGGTCGCTCAATGCGGCCGCCGACGCGCCAAGCCGGATCGCGCTGCCGCCAAATTCCCCCATCACGTTAACGGTGACGCCCAGTCTGGCCGCCTTTGCCTGGACCTGCGCCACAGCGTCCGGCGCGCAAGCAACCAGATAGCGGGCCTGATCCTCGCCAAAAAGGGTGGGGATGTCGTCTGCGGAAAGTGTCATGCCGAGGCCTGCACCCTCGGCCATCCTGAACGCCGCCAAGGCAAGTCCGCCGTCGCCAAGGTCCGTACAGGCATGCAAGGACGTTCGACAGGCCAGGATGACCGCAGCAGAGGCTTTTTCGGCGTCAAGGTCGACATACGGGGCATCGCCCTCCTCCCGCCCGAACGCCTCGCACAGCAATGCCGATTGGCCCAGATGGCCAAGCGTTGCCCCGATCACCAGGGCCACATCCCCGGCCTGCGGCTGTCCGCCGATACGGTCAGCGACATCAACGATCAGTCCCACCGCCCCGATTGTCGGCGTGGGCAGGATCGACTGGCCGTCCGTTTCGTTGTAGAGCGAGACATTTCCAGACACGATGGGCATGTCCAGCGCGCGAACTGCCTCGGCTATGCCTTTGATTGCGCCGACGAATTGACCCATGATCGCGGGTTTTTCGGGGTTGCCGAAGTTGAGGTTGTCAGTCGTGGCAAGCGGCTTCGCGCCGACGGCGATAAGGTTGCGATAAGCCTCTGCCACCGCCTGCTTGCCACCCTCAAACGCGTTGGCATTCACATAGCGCGGCGTCACATGCGAGGTGAACGCAAGCGCCTTGTTCGTGCCATGCACCCGTACTATCCCGGCGCCGTGACCGGGCGACAGCACGGTATCCGCCCCGACCTCGCTGTCGTATTGTTCCCACACCCACGCCTTGTGGGCATAGCTGGGGCTGCCGATCAACGCTTGCAGGGCCACGATGGGATCAATGTCGGGGACCGGTCCCAAGGGTGCGGCTTGCGGGGGTTCGACCCAAGGGCGATCATACTCCGGCGCGCTGGACGACAGTTTTGACAGCGGCAGATCCGCCTTGATGTCATTGCCATGCAAAATCAAGAAGCGATCTTCGGCAATCGTTTCGCCCACGATGGCAAAGTCGAGGTCCCACTTGACAAAAATCTTGCGCGCCTCGGCTTCTTTTTCGGGGCGCAGCACCATCAGCATTCGTTCCTGGGATTCCGACAGCATCATTTCATAGGCGGTCATGTACGCCTCGCGCTGAGGAACGGCATCCAGCTGAAGCCGGATGCCCAATCCGCCTTTGTCGCCCATTTCAACTGCCGAGCAGGTAAGGCCAGCCGCCCCCATGTCCTGGATGGAAATCACTGCGCCGGTCTGCATGAGTTCAAGGCAGGCCTCTAGCAGGCGCTTTTCGGTAAAGGGGTCGCCGACCTGCACGGTCGGCCGCTTTTCTTCGATGCTGTCGTCAAACTCGGCGCTCGCCATCGTCGCGCCGCCAACGCCATCGCGGCCGGTCTTGGCCCCCAGATACACGACCGGCATGCCGACACCCGACGCGACCGAATAGAAAATCTTGTCGGTATCGGCCAAACCTGCGGCAAAGGCATTCACCAGGCAATTGCCGTTGTAGCTGCGGTGAAACCGGACCTCGCCCCCGACGGTCGGTACGCCGAACGCATTGCCATAGCCACCGACGCCTGCAACCACACCTTTGACCAGATGCGCGGTCTTGGGATGGCTTGGCAGGCCGAAACTCAGCGCGTTCATCGCCGCAATGGGCCGTGCGCCCATTGTGAAAACATCTCGCAAGATACCTCCAACACCCGTCGCAGCGCCTTGATAAGGCTCGATATAACTGGGGTGATTGTGGCTTTCCATCTTGAAGATCACGGCTTGGCCATCGCCGATATCGACGACACCTGCGTTTTCTCCGGGACCGCAGATCACCTGCGGGCCTGTCGTGGGCAGGGTGCGCAGCCATTTCTTGGACGATTTGTACGAACAATGCTCGTTCCACATCGCCGAAAAGATGCCAAGTTCGGTGAAAGTAGGGTCCCGCCCGATGATCCCGAGCAGCCGGTCATACTCGTCCGGCTTCAGCCCATGGGCGGCAACAAGTGCTGGCGTGATCACGGGGTCGGTCATGGCAGCCTCTGCGCTGGCTTTGGGGACGCCTCGGGTCATAGGCGATAGGGCGCGCAAGGGAAAGACGCCCAGGCCGGTTGGCCACAGGTTTTTCGCATGCGTCGCAAACGGGATGGGAACGTGTCGCTTTTGGCGGGCAAGCGACGCAATCATCGGGGGCTGGTCGCGGTCGAGGCGGCATAAGAACGACAGCGAATGGGCGGAGGCGATGAAATGGGCGATATGGATGTGGCAAGCGCAGGGCGTCGTGCGCGCGGCGGTGGCGGGTCGGCACGCCGCGCAGAACGCACGGCAGTTTCACTGGACACCGCCCGGTTCATTCAGCGCAACATCCCGAATTTCGAGATCCTGAACGAAGAAGCACTGCAGATCATCGAATGGAACGCCGAGACGGTGCTTGAAGAGATCGGCGTGAATTTCGTCGAGAACCCCTCTGCGCTTGACCTTTGGCGCGGTGCAGGTGCGGATGTCCGTGGCGAACGTGTTCACATTCCACGCGGCCTTGCGCGCAAACTCTGCGCCATGGCGCCTGCGACCTTTACGCAAGTTGCCCGAAATCCCGACCGCAACGTTGATGTGGGCGGACGCAATCTGGTTCTCGCACCCGTTTATGGCCCGCCTTTTGTGCGCGACGCGGCGGGCGGGCGGCGTTATGCCACGATCCACGATTTCCAGCAGTTCGTCCGGCTAGGCTACATGTCGAAGTGGTTGCACCACTCCGGCGGTACGGTCTGCGAGCCAACCGATGTCCCGGTGAACAAGCGCCACCTCGATATGTTGCACGCCCATATGGTGCTGTCAGACAAACCTTACATGGGATCGGTGACGGAACCCAGCCGCGCCGAGGATTCGGTTGCAATGTCAAAGCTGCTGTTCGGCGATGACTTCGTTGATCAAAACACGGTGATGACCAGCCTCATCAACATCAACTCGCCGATGACGTTCGATGGCATCATGATGGGCGCGCTTGAGGTGTATGCCCGCGCCAATCAGGCAAGTATCATCAGCCCGTTTATCGTGGGCGGCGCAATGGCACCGGTCACGGTTGCGGGCACGCTGACGCAGGTGCTGGCCGAAGTGCTGGCCGGTGTCGCCTATAGCCAATTGGTTCGCCCCGGAGCGCCCGTCATCGCGGGGGCGTTCGTCACATCGATCGACATGAATTCGGGGGCGCCGACGTTCGGGACACCAGAGGCCGCGCATATCACCTATGGGGCAGGGCAACTTGTGCGTCGTTTGGGGCTGCCCTACCGGTCAGGCGGCTCATTCTGCGGCTCAAAACTGCCCGATGCGCAGGCGGCTTACGAGACGGCGAACAGTCTCAACATGGCGCTGCTGGCGGGCGTGAACTTCATGCTGCATGCCTGCGGTTGGCTTGAGGGCGGTCTGGTATCGTCATACGAAAAGTTCGTGATGGATGCCGACCAGTTGGGGACCCTGCACCATCTGGCCCAGGGCATCATGATGGACACCAATGGTCAGGCGATGGATGCGATCCGCGAGGTTGGGCCGGGCGGGCATTACCTTGGCTGCGAACACACCCAGGCGAATTTCAAGAGTGCGTTCTGGCGCAGCGACCTGTTTGACTACAAACCCTTTGAAACCTGGGCCGAAGAGGGTGCACGCGACACCCAGACCCTCGCAGGCGAAAGGGTGAAAAAGCTTTTGGGCGATTATCAGCAACCGGCGCTCGATGAGGGCGTTCGCGAGGCGCTTGATGAGTATGTGGTCCGGCGAAAGTCGCAGATGCCGGATGCATTTGTTTGATTAACCAACCGACTTTGCGATAAAAAGCCCGGGGTCGTTCCCCGGGCTTGGTTGCATCATGTCATTGATGTCGCGATCAGACCGGCACTTTTCGCAAGACTGTCCGCGCCTCGGCCATCAGGGCAATCAGGACTTCGATATGCCGGGCGATGGAATACGACACATCACCTGCGCGGCGGGTCTGCTCCATCCGGTCCTCGACCGACAAAAGCCGTGACAGCGCGGCTTCGGGTGGCACCGAGGCCTCGATCAGGCGTCGCAAGTCACGCTCGCGTCGATAATCCGACAACCCGAACCGTGCGGCACGGATCAAGAGCCGGGGGCGTGTGAGGTTGTCGATCATGGTGCGCAGGTCCGACAGAGGATGAGGCATTCTGGTCTCCGTTCTTTCAAGGAGACCACCATGCGTCAGCACAACCAAGCGTTGCTCAATCCTTGGTTGTAGCGCGCGCTCGCATCCAAGAAATTTAGGAATTGGAAACCATTGTGTCTCCAAGCGTTCTTTAACGAACGAGTAACCATTTTCGTCTCTAGGTTGATCCTGTCCCCGGACCGGTTGCGACCTGACTGCGGGGCGACGGAAAGTGCAAGATGTCGTCATTCGTATCGCCTGGTCCTACTGATCTGCCTGCCTGGCTGCCCGGTTCTGTACGCCTGTACCTTCATCACATTGAGGATGGGGTGTCTTTGCGTGCCTTGGCGCGACAAGAAGGCGTGCATGCCTCGACGATCCTGCGTCAGGTGCGCCGATACGAGAACCGCCGCGATGACCCATTGCTGGATGCCGCGCTGTCGCGCCTTGTCCGCCGCCCCGCCGCCCTCCCCAACGATCCCGCAACCGTAAAGGACCCAAGCCTCATGAGTGCACCGCAGCGCAACCAGGCGTTTGGCATCGATGATGCCGCAATCGAGCTTGAAGGACGCCGCATATTGCGACGCCTTGCAGAAAACGGTGCCGTGCTCGTGGTGGCGCCGGACATGGACAAGGCCGTGGTCTTGCGCGAGTTGCCTGACGGAAGGTCCGTCAGAACTGCCGTCCTTGACCGCGATGCCGCCCAGGCTTTCGTCTTGAAAGACTGGATCACGCCGAAAAAGGTCGGTCGCATCGTCACGTACGAGATCACGACGATGGGTCGCGCGGCGTTGCGGCGCATGATCGATCTGGATGATCGCCGTGCGCATGGCATGTCGGAGGCGGCAACGCCCTTTGCCGATCAGCACCGCGAGTGGTCGACGCGCACTGTCATGGAAGACGGGACCTCTCGCCGGTTGCGCTACAATCTGGCCGAAAGTCCGGTGGCGGTTCTGGGTCGTCGGCGTGACAAGGATGGCCGGGTGTTTCTGGAGCCGGAATTGGTGACCGCGGCGGAACGCCTGCGCGAGGATTTCGAACTGGCGCAGATGGGCCCTCGGGTCGCACAGAATTGGGACAGGTTCCTGACGGGGGGCGATCGCGGCGGCTTTCGCGGCGATAGTGGCCTTGCCGAGGGTCCGAACGCCGCGCGCGACCGCGTGGCGGCAGCGCTGCGCGATCTTGGCCCCGGACTTGGGGACGTGGCGTTGCGCTGCTGCTGTTTTCTCGAAGGGCTGGAGGTTGCGGAAAAGCGGATGGGCTGGGCGGCACGTTCCGGCAAGATCGTTTTGCGCATCGCGCTGCAGCGGCTTCAGCGCCACTACGACGAGACTTACGGGCGCTCGGGGCCGTTGATCGGGTAAAGACGCCCTCGATTTTGTGCGCGCTGCCGTTCGGTGCGCGCCTTGACCTGCCTTGCCGCCTCTGGCATCCCCAAAGGCTGCGAGACAGGACAATGACACATGAACCTTTTCACCGAGATGCGCGTCCTGATCCTGAAAGAGATTGACGCCCTTGTGGCGTCGGGAGCCTTGCCAACAGGTCTGGATTACGCGGCCATCACGGTCGAGCCACCGCGCGACGCAGGCCATGGCGAAATGGCGACCAATGCCGCGATGGTCCTTGCAAAGCCTGCCGGCCAGACGCCGCGCGCCATTGCCGAGGCACTTGTCGCGCGGCTTTTGGGCGATCCGCGCGTCGTGTCGGCTGAGGTTGCCGGACCGGGGTTCTTGAATCTGCGGCTGGCACCGTACATCTGGCGCGATCTTGTGCGCGCGGTGCTGACCCTGGGCGGCGACTACGGACGCTCAACAATAGGCGCAGGATCAAAGGTCAACATCGAGTTTGTCTCGGCCAACCCGACCGGCCCGATGCATGTCGGGCATGTGCGCGGCGCGGTGGTCGGCGATGCTTTGGCACGTCTGCTGGCGTTTGCGGGCTGGCAGGTGACGCGGGAATACTACATCAACGACGGTGGTGCGCAGGTCGATGTGCTGGCACGCTCGGCCTATGAGCGTTATCGCGAGGCACATGGCCTGTCACCGGAAATCCGCGAGGGTCTTTATCCCGGCGACTATCTTATTCCCGTGGGCGAGGCGTTGAAGGCCAAGTACGGCGATACGCTTCTCGACAAGGGCGAGCAGTACTGGCTGGTCGAAATCCGCGATTTCGCCACTGATATGATGATGCAGATGATCCGCGACGATCTGGCCGCCCTGGACGTCAGGATGGATGTCTATTCATCCGAGCGCGCGATTTATGGTACCGGCCGGATCGAGGCCGCGATCCAGACCCTGCGGGATATGGACCTGATCTACGAAGGCACGCTGGAGCCACCCAAAGGCAAAGAGCCCGAGGATTGGGAGCCGCGTGTGCAGACGCTGTTCCGATCGACCGCATATGGCGATGATGTCGACCGGCCAGTGCAGAAATCTGACGGCAGCTGGACCTATTTCGCGCCCGACATCGCCTATCATTTCGACAAGGTGCAGCGCGGCTTTGATCAGTTGATCGACATTCTTGGGGCGGATCACGGCGGTTATGTCAAACGGATGAAGGCCGCAGTTTCTGCGCTGTCCAAAGGCAAGGTGCCGCTGGACATCAAGCTGATCCAGCTGGTCAAGCTCTACAAGAACGGCGAACCGTTCAAAATGTCGAAACGGGCAGGGACCTTTGTGACCCTGCGCGATGTCGTTGATGAGGTGGGCGCCGATGTCACCCGCTTTATCATGCTGACGCGTAAGAATGACGTCGCGCTTGATTTCGACTTTGCCAAAGTGCTGGACCAATCCAAGGACAATCCGGTGTTTTACGTCCAATACGCCAATGCGCGCATTAATTCGGTCCTGCGCCGCGCGCGCGAGGCGGGGGTGCCGTGCAGCGATGCCGATCTTGCGGCTGCGGATCTGGCGCGGCTGGACCATCCGTCCGAGCTTGGCATGGCGGCCAAGATCGCCGAATGGCCGCGTCTTGTGGATATCGCGGCGCGCGGAAATGAGCCGCATCGCGTGGCCTTTTACCTCTACGAATTGGCCTCCGATCTGCACGCGCACTGGAACCGTGGCAATGATGACCCCACGCTACGCTTTTTCCAGGACGGTGACCCGGCCACAACGGCGGCAAAAATAGCACTTGCGCGGGCGGCAGGCGTTGTGATTTCCGCCGGTTTGGGTATTCTTGGCGTCACGCCGGTGGAGGAGATGCGCTGACAGACGCATGTTCACCGGACCAGAGCAGACAATAAGTGGTCGGGGCCTCGGTCCAAAGTCCACAGGATGAGGCGCGGTATGGCGGGACTAGACGGCGATTTTCGGCAGTTTGATGCCCCTCGCACCGAGTTTGGTCGGTTGCGACTGGGTGTAAGCCTGACAGGTGCGGCAATTTCGGCCGCATTGGTAATCGGCTTGGCGGTCTGGGGATACCGCCTGGCGGTGCGCGATGTGTCCGGCATTCCCGTTGTGCGGGCCATCGAAGGCCCTATTCGCGTCACGCCGGAACAACCCGGCGGCGATATCGCCGACTATCAGGGTTTGGCCGTCAATGAAATCGCGGCAGTCGGTACAGCCTCAACACCTCCAGAGCGGCTGATGCTGGCCCCGCGGCCCGCAGAACTTGCTTTGGACGACATGGCGGGATTGGGCCCGATGTCCACTCCCGATACAAATGCGGTCGTTGCCGAAAGTGTGCAGTCGGCGCTGGAGCCGTCTGCAACGCCGCAAGCCGTCGAAACCGAAGATACAATTGCGATGGCCTTGGCCGAGGCCCTTGCGGACGAAGAGGGCGCAGCACTTGTCGATGAAGCTTTGCCTGAGGGCGTTATTTCACGGTCTTTGCGGCCTGTGTCGCGCCCGGGCGCTGGCGTGGGCGCGGTTACAGTTGGCGTGGGCGCGGTGGCAGATGTCTCCTCCACCGCCGCGATCGCTATTGTCGAGATCGATCCGGCCACGCTGGAACCCGGCACGCGACTTGTCCAGTTCGGTGCCTTTGATACTGCCGAGGCTGCCCGCGCGGAATGGCTCCTGTTGCAATCGCGGTTCGGCGATCTGATGTCGGACAAATCGCTGGTGATCGAGGCTGCAACCAGTGGTGGGCGTCAGTTCTACCGGTTGCGCGGGCACGGCTTTGCCGACGAAACAGAGGCCCGGCGCTTCTGTTCGGCGATGCAGACCGAAAATGCCGCCTGTATTCCGGTGGCACATCGATGAGCATCGGCCGTCTGGCCGCGATCTTTGGCTTTGACGGCCTGACGCTTGGCGCGCGCGAACGCGATTTTTTTCGCGATGCCGATCCATTTGGTTTCATCGTTTTCGCGCGCAATGTGGACACGCCAGATCAACTGCGCCGGCTGACATCGGATTTGCGCGCGGCAGTTGGCAGGGACGCGCTGATCCTTGTCGATCAAGAAGGGGGCCGGGTCCAACGGCTACGCGCGCCGCATTGGCGAGAATGGGCACCGCCTTTGGACACAGCACTTGCGGCAGGTAGTCCCGAACGTGCGGCGGTTTTACTGGCGTTGCAGGCAACGCTGATCGCGGCAGAACTGCGCGCCGTTGGAATCGATGCAAATTGTGCGCCCTTGGCAGACATTGCTTTGCAGACGACGCATCCGTTCCTGCGCAACCGATGCTATGGGACCGATGCAGAGGCGGTCAGCCTGATTTCGCGCGCCGTGGCCGATGCCTATCTGGCCGCCGGTGTCGTGCCGGTGATGAAGCACGTGCCCGGGCATGGACGAAGCATGGCCGATACGCATCACGATTTGCCCCGCGTGACGACCAGTGCCGACGCGCTGATCGCAAGCGACTTCGCACCGTTTCACGCTTTGGCCGATCTGCCGATGGCGATGACTGCCCATATCGTGTTCGAGGCCTTTGATCGTGACCATCCGGCGACCCAGTCGCCGACAATGATCAAGGTCATCCGAGAGGTCATCGGGTTTGAAGGGCTGCTTGTGACCGACGATTTGAATATGCAGGCCTTGCCCGGCACACTGGCAGAGCGCACGGTGGCTTCGCGAAAGGCGGGCTGTGATCTTGCCCTGCATTGCAAAGGCGATATGCAAGAGATGATTGCCGTTGCCGGGGCCGCGGGCGATATGTCAGAGCCGACGCGTACCCGCGCGCACGCTGCACTTGCCCGCCGGATCCAAGCGCCGCTGGTTGACATTGCGGCTCTGTCGGCCAAGCTGGCAGAGGCGAGCGCGGGGGGCCGATAATGCCGGATGATGACTGGACGACTGACCTGCGCGCCTCTCCCGCCGAACGGCTAGAGGCGGAAGCACTGATTGTTGATGTCACCGGCTATGAAGGACCGCTTGACCTTTTGCTTGCCTTGGCGCGCACGCAAAAGGTTGATCTGCGGCGTGTCTCGGTGCTGCAACTGGCCGAGCAATACTTGATCTTTGTCGAACAGGCGCGTGAGCTGCGGCTTGAACTGGCGGCGGACTATCTGGTGATGGCAGCCTGGCTTGCCTACCTGAAATCCCGCCTTCTGTTACCGCCCGAACCCGGTGAGGACGGTCCTTCAGCCGAAGAGCTTGCAGCACATCTTGCGTTCCAGCTTGAACGGCTGGAGGCGATGCGGGCCGCAGCAGCCCGACTGATGGCGCGCGACCAAATGGGACGAGACTTTTTTGTGCGCGGGTTGCCCGATGTGGTGACGCTTGACCGCAAGACAGTGTTTCGTGCGACACTTCTGGACCTGATGAGGGCCTATGCGCGGATCAGGACCAAAGACGAGTTTCGCCCCTATGCCTATGATCGAGACAGCATTTTCACAATGGAACAGGCGTTGTCGCGGATGCGCGGGCTGATCGGATTTACCGGCGAATGGGCCGATCTGACCAGCTTTTTGCCCAAGGGCTGGGACACAACCCCGGCACGGCGGCGTTCGGCTACGGCGGCACACTTTGCGGCGGTTCTGGAGTTGGCAAAGTCGGGTCAGATTGCGTTGCGGCAAACGGGACTGTTCGAGGCAATCGAGATCCGGCGCCGCGAGGGTTCGGCATGATCGTGCCCGAATTCGACACACCGCCTTTGTTCGAAGCTCCGCCTTTGGGTGAACAGGAACGCATGATCGAAGCGATCTTGTTTGCGTCGGTTGATCCCGTAGGTCTGTCGGAACTCGCGGCCCGGCTTCCACATGGGTCTGATCCTGCCACAGCGCTGGAGCTGTTGCGGCGGCGCTACGAGGCACGCGGCGTTCATCTGGTCAAGGTCGGCGACGCCTGGGCCTTTCGGACCGCACCGGATCTCGGTTTCTTGATGCAACGCTCCATGACCGAACAGCGCAAGCTTAGTCGCGCAGCGATCGAAACGCTGGCGATCATCGCGTATCACCAACCCGTCACCCGCACCGAGATTGAGGAAATACGTGGCGTCGCGGTGTCGCGCGGGACCGTCGACCAGCTTATGGAACTGGGCTGGATAAAGCTTGGACGGCGACGCATGACCCCGGGACGTCCGGGCACCTTTGTGGTAACCGAGGCGTTCCTGGATCACTTCGGTCTGGAATCGGCGCGAGATCTGCCAGGACTGAAAGAGTTGCGCGCGGCTGGCCTGCTCGACAACCGGCCACCTCCGGGGGCAGAGGCCGATGACGCCGACAGCGCCGATGACGACCTCGATCAGGACGAAATGTTTGCCGAGTAGTGTAACCTTGCAAAAGAGGGGACGATCCAGATGGACATCAACCGTGCGCTGAGAACCCTGTTTCGGATGCTGCTAGGGCCGCTGATGAAAATCGGCATCGACTATCTTGCACGCAGAGGCAAAACGGACGCAGAAATGACGCCCGAGGACAAGGAACAGGCCCGTAAGGCCCGCGAGCTGGCAAAACGCGCAAAAGACATCGCGCGCGTGACCCGGCGTCTGGGGCGGTAGGTGGATACCAACCTGCGGGATGCAGCGCCGGTTCAACCAGTCAAAGGTCCGGCTGCCGGCGTCTCAAATGGACCTGCCGATCTGAACACGCGGTGCGACACGTCGGATCACGGGGCGTGACAGGGTTTTATCTTTCATGCGAATGAAGTCTCTTTTTCCGCGTGGACTCTTTGGCAGGGCCGCCCTCATCCTGATCTTGCCGATTGTCGCCATCCAGCTTGTTGTTTCAACCGCGTTCTTGCAACGGCACTTTGCCGGTGTGACGCGGCAGATGACCCAAGGCATCGCCGTAGAGCTTGGCTATGTCTTGCAAGGTGCGGATCAGTCTTTGGCCGAAGGCGCGCGCCGCGCTGCTGCCATGGGTCTGAAAGTCGGGCCGGGCCAGTCAAGTGAGCTGGCCGTAGCCGAACGTCGCTACATTTACGACTGGTCTGGCAGGGCCGTGATCAGCACACTGCGCGAAGAGGTGCGCCCGGGCATCGGGATGATCGATCTGATGACCGAAAAAAGGACCGTCCGTCTGGTCACCTCCACAGCCTTGGGGCCTTTGGAGGTGCGCATTGACCGCCGGCGGGTCTCAGCCTCAAATCCTCACCAACTGCTTGTTCTGATGGTCTTGACCAGCCTTCTTCTGACGCTGATAGCGTCTTTCTTTCTGCGCAACCAGTTGCGTCCCATTACCCGTCTGGCGGAGGCGGCAGCTGCATTTGGCAAGGGCCGCCACGAACCTTACCGACCGCGCGGCGCGTTGGAAGTTCGTGCGGCGGGGGCCGCATTCCTTGACATGCGCGCGCGCATCGAACGCCAGATCGAACAGCGCACACTGCTGTTATCGGGCGTCAGCCATGATTTGCGCACGCCGTTGACCCGGTTGCGCCTTGGGCTGGCCATGCAGCCTGAAACCGCAGACACCGACGCCTTGATGTCTGATGTCGCAGATATGGAAAGGCTGGTGGACGAGTTTCTTGCTTTCGTGCGGGGCGACACCTTGGACAACGAAGAACTGGTTGATCCGATTGCGCTGCTGGACCGCGTGGTTGAAGGCGCGGTGCGCGGCGGCGGAAACGTTTCCAGAGGAGCGGTCACCGGGGAGGGCCTGGTGCGCCTCAGGCCTATGGCCGTGACACGTGCGCTTGAGAATCTTGTGAGCAACGCGCTCAAATACGGGACGCGTGTCGAAGTCGGGCTTGCCATCGGCGACCGCGTTGTGCGCTTTGCAGTCGAAGATGATGGGCCGGGAATTCCCAAAGAACAGCGCGAAGACGCGATGCGGCCGTTTGTCCGCCTGTCGGAGGCACGCGACCCCAACCGCGGCGGTGGGGTTGGGTTGGGCTTGTCGATTGCTGCCGACATCGCACGCAGCCATGGCGGCGCGCTGCGCTTGCATGATGGCCCAAAACTCGGTGGACTGCGGGCCGAGCTTGACTTGGCGCGGTAGCGCATGCTCCCGAACGAACGACGCAGACGTGATCGCGCGATGACGATGTGGACTTGCCAGACGGGGTGACTTTGTCGCAATGACATCTTGCCCCTTCAAAAGGACGTTGACATGCTTGATGGCAAGATGCGCCAGATCGTCGGCCCGGGTCTGGACCGTGCCGGGATCGTACTTGCGCGCCGCGGGCACCGTGCGGACAAGATCACGTATCTGGGGCTTGGAGCGGGTCTTGTGGCAGCGACCCTGATCGGGTCAGGGGCGCCGGCATGGACGGCAATCTTGCCATTGATGCTTGGGCGGCTGGCCGATGGCCTTGACGGCGCCGTTGCGCGCGCGCGCGGCCTTTCCGATTGGGGAGGGTATCTCGACATTGTCTGCGACATGATCTTTTACGCGGCCATTCCACTGGCCTTTGTCTATCGTGATCCGGCGGCCAATGGATTGGCGGGCGCGTTTCTGCTGGCCACCTTTTACATCAATGGCGCGACGTTCTTGGGATATTCGGTCCTGGCGGCCAAGGCAAACCTGCAAACCAGCCATCGCGGGCTCAAGTCGCTTTACTTTACCTCGGGCCTTCTGGAGGGCACCGAGACAATTGCCTTCTTCGTCTTGATTTGCATCTGGCCCCAGATCTTCATGGCGGCGGCGACCGTATTTGGGGGTCTGTGCCTTGTCACGGCTGTCGCACGCGTGATGAACGCCTCTGCCGTTTTTGGTCGCCGAGACGATCTGTGATTGCGGGTCAGAACCAGCGACCGCGCCCCACAATGCGCGCAGCGTCAGGCGCGAAATAGCTCAGGATTCCGTCGCAGCCAGCGCGTTTGAACGCCATGAGACTTTCCATCATCGCCGCGTCGCGATTAAGCCAGCCGCGGTCAGCGGCACCTTGGATCATCGCGAATTCGCCTGAAACCTGATAGGCAAACGTCGGCGCACCGAACGTGTCTTTGACCCGTCGGCAGATGTCCAGATAGGGCATGCCCGGTTTCACCATTACCATGTCCGCACCCTCTGCGAGGTCACGCGCAACCAGCCGCAACGCCTCATCGCTGTTGGCAGGATTCATCTGATATGTCTTCTTGTCGCCTTTCAGGGCGCCGCTGGCCCCGACGGCATCGCGAAACGGGCCATAAAAGGCGCTCGCATATTTTGCGGCATAAGACAGAATTGCCACGTCCTTGCGCCCCGCCGCCTCCAAGGCTTGCCGTATTGCCCCGATGCGGCCATCCATCATGTCCGACGGCCCCAGAATGTCCGCCCCGGCTTCGGCCATGGCCAGCGCCATCTTGACCAAAGCGACGATCGTCTCGTCATTCAGAATGACACCGCCCTGCACCAGACCGTCATGACCGTTGGCATTGTACGGGTCCAGCGCGACATCCGTCATCACGGCAATCTCCGGGACTGCTGCCTTGATCGCCCGGATCGCACGGTTGGCCAAATTGCCGGGATTCCAGGCCTCGGCACAGTCGTCGGTCTTGGTTGCGGGGTCAGTATAGGGAAACAGGCAAATGGCAGGAATGCCAAGCGTCATCGCCTCTTCGGCGGCGCGTACGACGCGGTCGACCGACAGTCGGTTCACTCCGGGCATTGAGGCGATGGGTTCGACCAGATCTTTGCCCTCCCGGACGAACACCGGCCAGATCAGATCCCCCGCCGCCAGCTGGTTTTCCTGCACCAAGGTCCTGAGCGCCGGCAAGCGACGAAGGCGGCGAAACCGTGCCGCCGGGTACGGCGCTGAATTATGTGGCATGAACGGCTCCCATTGCGGCACCACAGGCCTTGTCAGGGTCTTGCGGTTTCATGCCTTGCCTGCCATGGAAAAGCGCGTGCCTCAAGTCGCGATTGCGCGGCACGGGCTTGGTTGGGGGACTATCGTTGGACTTGCACCTGAGAATCTTCGAGGTGATCGACATGCGATCATTCTCCAACCTCTGGTACTGGATCATGTTGGCGGTTGTTTGGTCATCGACGAGCCACTGGGTGCTGGGCGTCCCGCATGACATGTTCATCCGCGCACGGCGCCAGAGTGGGCAGGCAGCCGCGGACTATGAGACGATGCTGCAGATCAATGTGCGGCGGCTTTTGTACATCGCGCGCACATCGGGGGTGTGGCTGGTGGTTTTTGTCAGTTTCGTTCTCGCGGTTCTTGGCAGTCTTGGCTTTTTCTATGACGTCGAACTTGCTCAGGCCGTATTTATGTTTGCGTCGCCATTGACGGTGGTGGGGCTGCTAAGTCTGCGCACCGCGGCACGGGTGGAGACCTCCGGAGCCACCGGGCCGGAACTTTACAAGATCATCACGCGCCACCGTTTTTCCATCCAAGGTATCGGGATGCTGGCGATTTTTCTGACCGGCATGTATGGGATGTGGCAAAATCTGTCGATCGGCGTTCTGCGCTGAACGGCATTTCAGGCAAGATGATCTCATGATGACACCGCGTGCAACTCGCATCCACCTTGGCGGGGCCGTTGAAGGCTTTGACGCCCGTCTGCTGGCGCGCGAGATCGAGACGTCCGGGACGGTCATCCATATCGCGCGCGACGACAAACGGATGGAGGCGATGCGCACGGCCCTTGGTGTGCTGGCACCGGGCGCCACCGTGCTGGACTTTCCCGCGTGGGATTGCCTGCCTTATGACCGCATCTCGCCCAATCCTGAAATTGTTGCGCGCCGGATGACGACCTTGGCCACGCTGGCCGGTGGGGCTGTCTCTGGTGCGTTCGTGTTGCTCACGACGCTCAATGCCGGAATGCAACGGATACCTGCGCGGTCTGTGCTGCGTGAGGCGTCCTTTCATGCGCGCGTGGGCCAGCGTGTGGACGAGGCACAGCTGAGGACATTCTTGGCCCGGATGGGGTTTTCTCCGGTCTCGACAGTGGCAGAACCGGGCGACTACGCGATCCGGGGTGGCATCGTCGATCTGTATCCTCCGGGGCGCGGTGGACCCATCCGGCTGGACTTTTTCGGCGACCAGCTGGACGGCGCGCGCCGGTTTGATCCAATGTCGCAGCGGACCGTGGAAAAGCTTTCCGAAGTCGCCTTTGCCCCAATGTCCGAAGTCTTGCTGGACCCTGCCTCGATCGCGCGGTTTCGTCAGACCTATCGCGGCGAGTTTGGCACGGCAGGTTCCGACGACCCGCTTTACGAGGCCGTAAGCGCGGGGCGCAAGCACCAGGGCATGGAGCATTGGCTGCCCTTCTTTCATGACCGGCTCGAGACGATCTTTGACTATCTGCCCGACGCAACCGTGATGCTGGACGATCAGGTGACACCAGCCCGCCTGTCGCGCTGGGAGGGGATCGACGATCAGTATGATGCCCGGCGCGAGGCTTTGGGCCAGAAGGGACGACTTGATTCTGTCTACAAGCCCGCAGCGCCGGGACTGCTGTATCTGGATGACACCGCTTGGGAAGCCGCGCTGGCGACGCACCGCATTGTGCAGTTGTCGCCCCTGCCACACGCTCCGGGGCCCGGCGTGGTGGATGCCCAAGGGCGTGCCGGGCGCAGCTTTGCTCCCGAGCGACAGCAAGAGAACGTCAATCTGTTCCAGGCCTTGGCAGATCATCTGAAGGCGGCACTCAAGGATCGCCAGGTTGTGATTGCCTCATGGTCAGACGGTGCGCGCGACCGCCTCAAGGGGCTGTTGGCCGATCAAGGCATTGCCGCCACGGGACTTGCGACCGACTTCCGCGACGTGCCGGCAGGCAAGGGTGGGCTGTACCTGATGGTCTGGGCGCTGGAAGCGGGCTTTGTCGCGCCGGGTCTGGCCGTGATCTCGGAACAAGATGTGCTGGGCGAGCGGCTGGTGGGACGTCCGCGCCGCAAGCGCAAGGCGGACAACTTTCTGCGCGAAGTCGATACCCTGAGCCCCGGTGATCTGGTTGTTCATGTCGAACACGGTGTCGGGCGCTATCTCGGGCTTGAGACGATCACGGCACTGGGAGCGCCCCATGCCTGTGTCGCGCTGGAATATGCTGAGAATGCCAAGCTGTATCTGCCGGTAGAGAACATCGAACTTCTCAGCAGATACGGCCACGAAGAGGGGCTTCTGGACCGCTTGGGCGGAGGCGCATGGCAGGCCAAAAAGGCGAAACTCAAACAGCGCATCCGCGAGATTGCCGACCGGCTGATGCGGATCGCTGCGGAACGCGCGTTGCGCCATGCGCCGATCCTCGAGGCGCCGCATTCGATCTGGGAGGCCTTTGCCGCGCGGTTCCCCTATCAGGAAACCGATGATCAGCTTTCGGCGATTGCCGATGTCGTGGCGGACCTTGAAAAGGGCTCGCCCATGGACCGGCTGATCGTGGGTGATGTCGGCTTTGGCAAGACCGAGGTGGCAATGCGTGCGGCTTTTGTCGCCGCCCTGTCGGGCTTGCAGGTGGCGGTCATATGCCCCACGACGCTTTTGGCCCGCCAGCACTACCGCAGCTTTATCGAACGCTTCCGTGGTTTCCCGATCACCGTTCGACCGCTGTCACGATTTGTCAGCCAGAAAGACGCCAACGACACGCGCGCGGCAATGGCAGAGGGTCGCGTCGATATCGTGGTGGGCACGCATGCCTTGCTGGCCAAGGCAATTCGGTTCAAGGAACTCGGGCTTTTGGTGATCGACGAGGAACAACATTTTGGTGTGACCCATAAGGAGCGCCTAAAGGAAATGCGCTCTGAGGTCCACGTCCTCACGCTGACCGCGACGCCCATTCCGCGCACGTTGCAGCTGTCGCTGACCGGTGTGCGGGATCTGTCGATCATCGCCACGCCCCCCGTCGACCGGCTTGCGATCCGCACCTATGTGAGCGAGTTCGACTCTGTGACGATCCGTGAGGCGCTGCTGCGCGAACACTATCGCGGCGGGCAAAGCTTTTATGTGGTGCCTCGGATCTCCGACTTGCACGAGATCGAAGATTTCTTGAAAAACCACGTCCCCGAAGTCACTTATGTCATCGCCCACGGGCAGTTGGCGGCAGGCGATCTGGATGAGCGGATGAATCAATTCTACGATGGAAAGTATGATGTGCTGGTGGCCACGAGCATTGTGGAATCGGGTCTGGATATCCCCACCGCCAACACGCTGATCGTGCACCGCGCGGATATGTTCGGGTTGGCCCAGCTTTACCAGATCCGGGGCAGGGTGGGGCGGTCCAAGACGCGGGCCTACGCGTATCTCACCACCAAACCCCGCGCGCCCATGACGCCTCAGGCGCAGAAAAGGCTGCGCTTGCTTGCAAGTTTCGACAGTCTGGGTGCGGGATTCAATCTGGCCAGCCACGACCTTGACTTGCGCGGTGCTGGCAATCTTTTGGGTGAGGAACAGTCCGGCCACATCAAGGAAGTCGGCTATGAGCTTTACCAGCAGATGCTGGAAGAGACGATCGCCAAGATCAAATCGGGCGAGCTGCAGGGCCTTGCCTCTGTCGATGATGACTGGAGCCCGACGATCAACCTCGGCGTGCCGGTGATGATCCCGGAGACCTATGTGGCAGATCTGGATGTGCGCCTTGGGCTTTATCGTCGGCTGTCCTCGCTGGGGACAAAGGTGGAGCTTGAGGGCTTTGCGGCGGAATTGATCGACCGTTTCGGGTCGCTGCCTCGGGAGGTCAACACGCTCATGCTCATCGTGCGGATCAAGTCGATGTGCAAACGCGCAGGTATTGCGCGACTGGATGCAGGGCCCAGGGGGGCCACAGTGCAGTTCCACAATGACAAGTTCGCCAATCCGGCGGGCCTTGTGACCTTCATCAAGGCGCAAGGGGCCGCCGCCCGCGTCCAAGGCAACAAGATCGTCCTGCAAGGCGAGATGAAGTCGGAAGGCGACCGCATCAAGGGCGCATTCAACATCGCCCGCGATCTGGCCGAGGCGGCCAAGGCCGCACCTCAGGCAGGCGCGCGTTCGGCGACACAGTAGCGCATCAAGATCAATGCCAGCGCCCCGTAGATCGCAACACCGGTCATCAGCGGAATGGCGGTGCCGTCAAACATCTGCCCGATGGGAACCGCCAACATCACGGACGCTACAGTCGAGATCGAGGTAACGACAGAGGCGGCAAGTCCGGCGATGTGACCCAACGGTTCCATTGCCAAAGCGTTCAGGTTGCCCATGGTCAGGCCCAGCATCGCAAAGAGGCAACTCGTCCACAGGATATGGCTCGCAAATGCCATGAGTTCCGGCATGACACCGCTTGCATTCAGCGCCAACACAACCAGCGTCAGGATCAGCATCCAGAAATAGGTCACAAGGATGACACGCCGCATGCCCAACCGCATCACGATCTGCGCGTTCAGCGCAGATCCCAGCATCGAAGCCAAGGCGATGAACGCAAACCAATAGGGAAAGGTCGCGGCGCGGTCAAAACGTTGATCAAAGATGCCTTGCATCGACGACAGCGTCCCAAAAAGCATCCCCAAGGTCAACGTCTGCGCCAGGATCGAAATGACAACGATACGCTGCGAAAAGATCTCGCCAAGCGATCCCCATAGCACGGCCAAAGAGAGCGGGCGCCTTGCATCGGGCCGAAGTGTTTCGGCTTGCCGCGACCAAAGCCAAACCGAGGTCAGCGCCGTGAACACCACATAGACCAAAAAGATCTCGCGCCAGCCCGCGACCGCAATCACCGCCGACCCCATCAACGGGGCAACGGCCGGAACAACCATGAAGACCATCATCACAAAGGACATGATGCGGGCCATCTCGCGCCCGCTGAATTGATCGCGCACCATCGCGACAGACACCACGCGCGCTGCTGCTGCGCCCAAACCCTGCAAGACGCGCGCCGCCAGCAGGGTTTCGAGGCTGGGTGCGACATAGCAGATCAGTGCCGCCACCGCATACAGCAAGGATCCACACAAGATCACCGATTTGCGGCCAAAGGCATCCGATAGCGGGCCCACGAACAACGTGCCCAAGCCCATGCCAAGGACAAAGCTGGTGATGACCAATTGCGCCAGATTGGTGATGTCCGGTGATAGCTGCGCCGCAATCTCCGGCAAGGCCGGCAGCATGGCGTCGATGGACAGCGCAATGGTTGCAAACAGCGCAGCGATCAGCGCGATGAACTCGCCATGAGAACGCATGGGAGCAGGGCTCATGTCAGGATTTTCCTTAGCGCAGCAGGACACCCGCGCTCAATGCGATGATGGCAACCTTGGCCCAAAAGGTCCAGTGAACGATGAATCACGTTATCCAATGGGATTGTGTTGCGCGAACCACCACCTTCATAAAGAGGTGGTCAAAGAAGGGCCACCCCCCATGATCCTGCCGCCGATCATGTCCAGATCAGGCAAAAATCGACCCGGCAAGGGCTGCCCACGGCAGGGGGCCGCGTCCGACCAACAGGCTGCGGCCAAGAGCGTCCCCGGCGGGCAAATGCGCAATCCCCATTCTCAGTGCGCCGCCTGTGTGCGCAGGTCCGCGATTACTTTGCCCCAGAACTCCGGCGGTTGCGCACCCGAAACCACATAATGCCGCGCGATCAGGAAAGTCGGCACGGCGCTTACGCCTTTGGCCCGCGCGTCCAGATCGCGCGCCAAAAGGTCATCACGGTCGGCGTCGCTGGCCAAAAGTCGGGCGATGGCGGCGCGATCAAGGCCGACCTCACCGGCGATATCGGCAAGTGTTTGCGCATCCGCGATGTTACGGCGTTCTCTCCAGTAGGCGCGGAACAGCGCACTGACCATCGCCGTCTGACGCCCTTCGATGCCCGCCCAATGGATCAGGCGGTGGGCGTCCATAGTGTTTGATGCATGGGGCACAGAAGCGACGTCGATTTCGATACCCGCCTGCCGGGCGGCCTCTTCGACTCGCGCGTATATGGCATGCGCCTTGTCGCGCCCGCCGAACTTGGCCTCCAGATAGGTCGCGCGGTCCATGCCCTCGGGTGGCATGTCCGGGTTCAGCTGAAACGGATGCCAGGCAATGACAAAGGGATGGTCTGGGGCGGCCTCCAGCGCGCGGTCAAGGTTGGCCTTGCCGATCATGCACCACGGACAGACCGGGTCAGAAAAGATATCAAGTTGGATCATGTGCGCACCGTGACACAGCAAAGACTCTGACCCGTCGCTACGACGACTTGGTGGCTGTTGCAAGGCAAGAGCGGTTAGATGTCCAGGGTTGTATGGCCATAAGCGCCCGCATGACCCGGATGCACGGCGCAGGCGACGGGATGCAAAACATTCCGACCTGGGCAGCCGTCACGGCGCCCATTCCGGTGCCGCCATAGGCCACAACCTCATCCGCCTGCGTGACGAGGATGCGACAGTCCTGTTGGTCACGTCGTTGATGCGAAGCTGCGGCTTTAGTTGATCCAGCCGTTCACACGGTTGGCACCGCCGGAAATGTCCCTTCCCAGTCCTTCGACCGTGGCGCAGCCTGTTAACAGTGTCACCACCGCAACCCAGATCATCCCTTTCATCACTGCCTCGCCCGTTTCTTGCCCACTATTCCTGATACCACCAGACCTCGGGCTGAAAGCCAAGCCAATCCCCATATAGAGGCAGCTTTTGCGGAAACCTGAGCTCTTTGCGATGCGCAATGCGCGACTTTTCCGCGTACCAGAACGGAATGACGTAGCGCCCGGTGGTCAGAATGCGGTCAAGCGCCTGGGTCGCGGCAACAAACTCTGCCTGATCCGGCGACGCCAGCAGATCTGCGATCATCGCCTCGGCAGCGGGTGAATTCATGCCCATCCAGTTGCGCGTGCCGGGTTCGCTCACGCCGGCCGATCCCCAATAGAGCGTCTGCTCGTTGCCGGGCGATAGCGACAACGAGCGGATATAGTCGACCATGTCAAAATCATAGGCCGTGGTGCGTTCCTTGTATTGGGCGCTGTCGACGGTGGTGATGGTGGCGTTGATCCCGAGACGCTTGAGCGCCTCGACATAGATGTTGGCGATGGAGATCTTTTCGTCGGCCCCGGTCTGCAACAGGATCTCGAACGTGAAAGGCGTGCCGGAGGCGTCCTTCATCACGCCGTCCTGAACGGTCCAACCGGCTTCTTCCATGAGGCGCGTGGCCGCACGCAAGCCATCGCGATTGGCCTCCGTGCCATCCGATATCGGCAGGACATAGCCCTCTAGCGCGCCGGGCAGAAGATCGGCCTTGAAGGGTTCCAAGAGGTCCTTCACGCGCCCTTCTGCTGGCGCCCCCGGCGGCATCCCCAGAAACGAATTGCCGAAATAGGAGGTGATGCGCGGCTGCGTGCCGCCGGTAATGGTGGCGTTGATCAACTCGAAATTGAACGCATGGATCAGTGCCTCGCGCACGCGCCAGTCGGCAAAGATCGGCTTGCGGGTGTTGAAGACAAAGCCGTCGATCCCTGACGGGCGTCCATGCGGAATTTCGGATTTGATGACATCGCCCGAGGCAACGGCCGGAAAATCGTAATTCGACAGCCATTTGGCGGCATTGCCCTCGCGGTAGGTGGTGATGTTGCCCGCCTTGAATGCCTCGAAAACGATCCCGGCATCGCCGAAATAGTCATAGCGGATCGCGTCGAAATTGTGCTGACCGCGGTAAAAGGGCAGGTCTTTGGCCCACCAATTGGGGTTTTTCTTGTAGGTGATGTATTTGCCGGCATCGACCTTGTCGACGATGTAGGGGCCGGACCCGATCACCGGCTCAAGGCTGCTTTCGGTGAAATCCTTACCCTCCCATTGTGCCTTTTTCAGGATCGGCCGCAGACCGAGGATCAGGGGCAGTTCACGGTCGACGACATTGAAGGTGAACTTGACCGAGCGGTCCCCGGTCTTTTGGGCGGAAGCGATCTTTTTCCACGCGGTGGCGTATCGCGGGTTGCCCTCGACGCCCAGTTTCTCGAACGACCAGAGCACGTCTTCGGGCGTTACCGGCGTGCCATCCGAGAACGCCGCACCCTCACGCAAGGTAAATTCCACGTAGCTGCGCGAATCGTCGGTGTTGATCGATTCGGCCAAGACCCCGTAAAGCGAGAAGGGCTCGTCATAGGATCGGCCCATGAGCGTCTCGACCGTCAGCAATGACACACCGGTCGCCGACTGGCCCTTGACGATGTACGGGTTCAGGCTGTCAAAGGTCCCGGATTCGCCAAATCGGATGTTTCCGCCCTTGGGCGCATCGGCATCGGCATAGGGCAGCGACACAAAATCCGGGGGTAGGGCGGGCTCCCCATACATAGCTATGCCGTGCATCGGGTCAGAAATCGACGCGCTTCCCGCACCGGCCAACAGCACGGATACCAAGAAGATACGCAAGCAGAATGCAGAATGGGTTGTCATTGCGGTGACCTTTCTTCGATGCGCATCGGTGTTCTCAGCCTATGCCGAGGGCTTGGCCTTTTCAAACTTTTAACTTGGCGCTGCATGCACGTAGGTCTATAAGAAGGGCACTGCTCGATAGGTTTCTTGCCTGTATGAAACCTGCCTCAATAACTAGACGCCGGCCTTGTGCCGGCGTTTTTTTTGATATCACGACCATGTTCCGATGACATTTGCAGGTGCAGCATGTAGGCTGCGCCGGCACGATCAGGGGGTTGGCATGACGGATATCAAGGGCAAACGAGCCATCGTCACGGGGTCAAACTCTGGCATCGGCCTCGGCATTGCGGAGGCCTTGGCAGCGGTCGGCGTCGAGGTTGTGATCAACAGCTTTACTGACCGTGACGAAGATCATGCCTTGGCGAAGTCTTTGTCCGACAAGCATCACAGCAAAGTCACTTACGTCGCGGCAGACATGTCCAAAGGGGCCGATTGCCGCGCGCTGATCGCCACGGCGGGGGGATGCGACATTCTGATCAACAATGCGGGCATCCAGTTCGTATCGCCGATCGAGGATTTTCCGCCCGAAAAGTGGGACCAGATCCTAGCGATCAACCTGACATCGGCTTTTCACACCACTGCGGCAGCTTTGCCGGGGATGCGAAAGGCGGGTTGGGGCCGGATCATCAATATCGCATCGGCGCATGGCTTGACCGCTTCGCCGTTCAAATCCGCCTATGTGTCGGCAAAGCATGGTGTTCTGGGCCTGACCAAGACCGTCGCACTGGAAACTGCGGGTCAGGGGATCACCTGCAACGCGATCTGCCCCGGTTACGTACTCACACCGCTGGTCGAGGCGCAAATTCCCGACCAGATGAAAGCCCATAAGATGGACCGTGAGACCGTCATCCGCGAGGTCCTGTTGGACCGCCAGCCCAGCAAGCAGTTTGCGACGGTTGCGCAAATCGGTGGGACCGTCGTCTACCTTTGCAGCGCGTCGGCGGACCAGGTGACAGGCACCTCGATTTCGGTCGATGGCGGATGGACGGCGATGTGACGGGGGCCACAGGATGAAAGACGCAACCCAACCTTCGTATGTGCGGGGCGCACCGATCAGCTTGGCCTTGCAGGGTGGCGGTGCTCACGGGGCGTTTACGTGGGGCGTGCTGGACAGGCTGCTGGAGGATGACGGCCCCGAGATTGCGGCGATCTCTGGCACCTCTGCCGGAGCGCTGAACGGGGCGGCGCTCAAAGCCGGGATCGTGGCCAGCGGTCGGCTGGCTGCGCGCAAGCGTCTGGACCGGCTCTGGGACCGGATCGGCGAGGTGGGCGACCTGCGGCTGGTGCCATGGATGGGCGCGATGATGCCGTTTTGGCAGGGCTGGCAGGACCTGGCGACGTCTCTGTGGCCAGTGTCATCCCAAGGCATCGCTGCGCAGCTATATTCGCCCTACACGTGGGGAGACGCCTGGTCGAACCCGCTCGAACCTATGGTCCGCGATCTGGATTTTGTCCACGTCTGTGCCGGCGACGCGCCCCGCCTTTTTGTGGGCGCCACCAATGTGCGCTCAGGCAAGATCAAGATTTTCGAAGGAACCGACATCACACCCGAGGCGCTGATGGCGTCGGCCTGTCTGCCGACGGTGTTTCAGGCCGTCACGATCGGGACGGAGACCTATTGGGACGGTGGCTATACGGGCAATCCGGCTTTGTTTCCGCTTTATGAGCCGTCCTTGCCGGACGATGTGGTGATTGTGTCGATCAATCCCTTGTTTCGCGATGCGGTCCCCGACACGCCGATCGAGATCCAGAACCGGATCAACGAGATCAGCTTTAACGCGAGCCTTCTGGGTGAGTTGCGGGCCATTGATTTTGTCCGCCGTCTGATTGCCGAGGGGCGCATGGAACGCGGTGTGATGAAGGACGTCCGTGTTCACATGATCTCGGACGACGCGCTGATGACCGAGTTGACGGCAACAAGCAAACTGGCACCCAGCCGCCAGTTGCTGGAGCGGATGAAAAATGCAGGACGCGCGGCGGCAGAAGTTTTTCTGACCGAAAGCGGGCAAAACATCGGACGACAGCCCTCGGTCAGCTTGCGCGAAATGTACCGCTGATCAACTCTCGATCAGGGGTTGGGTCGGGGGTTGGGTCGGGTCCTTGGGGTTGGGATAGACGAGGCCCGCCGATATGATCAGCTTGGCCGCATCCTCGAGCGACATGTCCAGCATGATCATGTCGCGGACCGGCACATAAACCAGAAATCCCGAAGTGGGGTTGGGCGTTGTCGCCACAAAGACGGTCCAGATTTCGTCATCGACCGGGATGTTGGCCTTGATTTCGCCCTTGGCGCGCGTGGCAACAAAGCCGATTGCCCAGATGCCCTTGCGCGGAAATTCGACCAGGCAGGCCTTGTCGAACTTGGATTCCGCTTGGGCAAAGAAGGTTTCGGCAATCTGCTTGATGCCGCCGTAGACCGACCGCACGACGGGCATTCGGTCCACGAGGCGCTCGGCGGAACGCAGGACGGACCGGCCGATGAAGCCCTTGGCCAACCAGCCGACAAAGACCGTGAACACCAGAAAGACAACGACGCCGACACCGCGCACGGGATAGTTGGCTTGTGGTCCGAACCAGTGCTTGATCCAGGCTTCGGGCTGGTAAGCTCCGGGGATCAGGGGCAGGATCCAGCCATCAATCCAGCCGATCACCGTCCAGATCAGATAGATCGTCAGACCCACCGGAAGGACGACGACGAGCCCGGTCAGAAAACTCGCGCGCAGATTGGCCAAAAGGCCGCGTTTGCCCTTCGGCGATGGTTCGGTCATGTCAGCCCCTCGTAGCAGTGCCAACGATAAGCAACGCGCGCCACTGGCACAATGGGCCTTGTGCTTTTGCAAGGGTCATCGCGTCAGGATTTCTGCAATGCGGCGATCTCAACAACAATGGCTGCGGCCAACCGCGCATTATTGAGAACGAGGGCGATGTTGGAGGCAAGCGAGCGACCTTTGGTCAATTCAAAGATCCGCTGCAAAAGGAATGGGGTGACGGCTTTGGCAACAATCCCTTTTGATCTGGCTTCGGCGAGCGAGGTCTCAATCGCGGGGCCTATTTCGGAATGCGGGATCTCGGCATCGTGCGGAATGGGGTTTGCGACCAGTTGCCCGCCGGGCAGGCCCAGCCTTGCGCGCATCAGATGCGCAGCAGCGATGTCGGCGGCGCGATCCATCCGCAGGGGCGCGCGCAGACCGGAGGCCCGTGACCAGAAGGCCGGAAAGTCGTCCTGACCATAGGCGATGACCGCAACGCCCCGGGTTTCCAGATACTCCAGTGTCTTTGGCAGATCGAGGATCGCCTTGGCGCCAGCGGCGACGACTGTAACGGCAGTCTCGGCCAATTCGCAAAGATCTGCCGAAATGTCGAAACTGGTGTCCGCGCCGCGATGCACGCCGCCGATGCCGCCTGTGGCAAAGACCGAGATGCCTGCCAGACGGGCACAGATCATGGTGGCGGCGACCGTGGTGGCGCCTGTGCCACCCGTTACAAGACAGGCCGCGAGGTCCGCGCGCGACAGCTTTGCAACAGCTTTTGTCTGACCCAGGGACTGCAACTCTTGCGAGGTCAGGCCGATATGGATGTGGTGGTCCATGATCGCGATCGTGGCAGGCACGGCCCCATGGGTGCGGACCTCAGCCTCCACCAACATCGCTGTTTCGACGTTTTGCGGAAATGGCATCCCGTGCGTGATGATCGTGGACTCGAGTGCCACGATGGGCAGGCCGGATGCACGTGCTGCCGCAACTTCGGGAGAAAACACCAGGGGGAGGGAGGGGGTCATGGCTGGATCACTCATATGTGGGAAATGCGATGCCGTGCGGTCCGCAGTCGGGGCGGCAACGGGTCAAGATCCGATCTCGCCCGACACATACTCAGCCGCGGCCCGCAAGGCACCGGCAAGCGCCCCGAGGCGGGCGGCGCCCTGACGTTCGGCCACGATGTGGGCGGCCATGAACGTATCGCCCGCCCCAGTGACCCGCGTCACCAAAACCTGTGGCGGCGTGCCGGTAATGACACCCGCGCCGCGCTGTCCGTCGGCACAGCTGCGCCCGCCATCGGTCACCAGAACCCGCGCGGCACCGCGTTGCAGCAGCGCCTCGGCCGCACCTTGCGCCGTGCTTGCGGTAGATTTGGCCAAGATGCGCGCTTCTTCAAGGTTCACATACAGCGTTGCCGTGGGATGGGACAGCAAGGGCAAAAGACGTTCGGCCTTGCCGGGGCTGGCTGGCGCAACCCGCAGATCTGCCGCCGCGAACAGGGGTGATTGCGCGATCTCGGCCAACAGGGCCTCGGTCAGGTTGCCATCGAGTGCGATGAGGCCAGGCCAAGGTGCATCGCGCGTCGCCAAGCGGCCATCAGCCAAGGGGCGCAAGATCTTGTCGCCCGCGGCCTCCAGCGAGTGGGCGTCGGCGATGGCGGCGATCAGGCCATTCGCGCCCTCGATCGCCATGTAGCGATCGGTGGGCAGGTCGTCAGAGCGGTAGATGTGGGACGTCAGCAACCCCAGCCGGTCACAATCCGCAACCAACTGATCCCCTTCGGCATCGCGTCCGATCGCGGTCAGCAGGGCAGGGGTCATCCCGAACCGGCGCAGCGTCATCGCGATGTTCATCGCAACCCCACCCGGCAGCCGCGTGATCCGTCCCGGCACGTCAGATCCAAGCCGCATCGACGTGGGCGAGCGACCGATGATGTCCCACAGGATGGAACCGATGCAAAGGATGTCGGGTGTCATGTCGCGGTTCTTGCGCAGGATGCACGCCATGACAAGGGCCGAGTGTCACCGGTCGTCGCGGCCATAGCGCGATTGCAAGAAGAAGGGCAGGTCGGGATCATGCGCGGATGCGCCGGTCAGAGCCTCTGCCGAGAGCCCGGTGTCGCGAAGAGTCTCGGGCTGGATCGCGGACATGCGTGACTGACCGGCAAAGGCCGCGTCGATGCGGGCCATGTGGCGGTGAAAGCGGTCAAAGAGGTTCGCGGGGCGGGAAAGGGTCGTGACGACCGCATGGATGGATACGACGTTTGCGAGGCGGGACATGGGGCTCTCCTTGGATTGCGATGGGATGCGATAGACCAAGATTGCCCGAACGGCCGAACGCTGCTTGAGGAACGCTTGGGGAAAAGATGGGGATTTGCCGGAGACGACCGATGGCGTTTGATAAATACCTCATGGCGGGGTAATTTCTGAAGGATCGCAGGACGGGGCTTTTCAGGATGCATCACGTCTTTGGCTCTTACGCGCTTTACCCCGAGCGCGCCGAACTTGTCGGGCCAAAGGGCCTTGTCCGGCTGGAACCGAAAGCCTTTGCCGTGTTGCGCCTGTTGGTGGAAAACCACGAACGGGTGGTGTCGCGCGAAGAGATGATCGAGGTCATCTGGGGGGGGCGGTTCATTTCCGACGCCGCTGTCTCAACAGCGCTGAAATTCGCCCGCAAGGCCGTGGGGGATGATGGCAAACGGCAAGCGATGATCCGCACCCTGCACGGGCTGGGGCACCGGTTCGTGGCCCCGGTAGACCGGCGGGTCGATGCGACGACGGCAGTTCAGCGCGTGGACCCTTTGCCGGAACAGACCGATCGCAAGCCGACCATTGCCGTGCTGGCCTTTGCCCAAGGCGCAGGTGATGCGGTGCAGGTTGGCGAGGGACTGGCGGACGAGATCATCGCGTCACTGGCGCGGCTGCGCTGGCTGCGGGTGATCGCCCGCGACTCCAGTTTCCGCTTTCGGCAGGACGGCCTTGACCTTGCGGGGCTGCGCGGGGTGCTGGGCGCGGGCTATGTGCTGAACGGACAGGTCGAACTGGTGGCGGGGCGCTTGAATGTCGCTGTCACACTGATCGAGACGCAAGGCGGATCGGTGATTTGGGCCGATCGCCTTAGCCCGCACCTCGACGACCTGCACACGGCCCGGCAAGAGATCACCGCCGCCGTGATCGGCGCGCTGGACCTGCAGATCTCGCAGGCCGAGGCGGCGACGGCGCGCACCAAGTCGACCGAGATGCTGGACGCGTGGGGGGCCTATCACCTGGGGATGAGTCATGTCTTGCGCTTCAATGCGCATGACAACGCCATTGCCGAGGGGCTTTTCGAACGCGCCATCCGTCTGGACCCGAACTTCGCCACCGCCTTCGCTGGGCGGGCCTTTGCGCTGCAACAAGAGGCGTCGCAGGCTTTCAAGACCGACACCGCACCCGTGCTTGCCGAAATGCGGCGCATGGCCGAACGGGCGGTGGAGCTGGATCCCTTTGACCCCTTTGCCCACATGGTCATGGGCCGGGTTCTCCAGTTTACAGGTCGGCCCGATGATGGACTTTTCTGGTATGACCGGGCCATCGAGGTCAGCCCGAACTTCGTCAAGGGTCATTATTCACGCAGCTTTTCCGACATGCTGATGGGGCGCACGGACCTGGCCCGTGCGGGGTTGGAGACGTCCATGCACCTCAGCCCGCTGGACCCGCTTCTGAGCCTGATGCTGACCTTCAAGTCGTTGTCCTACTTCGTGGACGGCAAGTTTGACCTGGCGCGGGAATGGAGCCAGAAGGCCGTGCGCAGCAATCAGGTGCATTATCTGGTTCTGACAACCGCCGCCGTCGTGAACCACCTTGCGGGCGATACGGTCGAAGCGATGCGCTGGGCTACGCACCTGCGCATGCTGCGCCCCGACGCCACCGCAGCGCCGTACTTTCTGTCGGCGAAATTCGAGAATGCCGATACCAAGGCCCTGGTGCGCCAGTCGCTCCATGACCTCGGGATCCCCGACTGATCGCAGGCCAAGTCGCAAGACTAGCGCGTGCCATCCTCAACCGCGCTGGTAAACCGCCTTGATCATCGCCCGGGCCAGCAGCATCTGCCGCACCAGCACCTGCGGATCGCGCAGGCCGCGCGAGACGACGATGCCGCCCGTGATCACTGCATTCAAGAGGTCGGCCATGTCGCCAGGATCGACCGGTTCGCGCGGGGGATAGGCGGCGGCAATCGCGGCGAAGGGGCCGCGGAACCTTTCGCGGAAGGCCAATTGTGACTGCTGGTTTGCGGCCCTGACCTCGGCATCGAAGAGGCGGTCCTGAAAGATGGCACTGGCCAGGATGCAGCCTGTATAGCCGCCGGGCAGCCCGTGATAGCGCTCGGCCATCAGGCGCAGGGCGATCAGCATCTGTTGCAACGGGTCATCCGACAGTTCCGCGGCCCGCGCCTGGATTCCGGCCAGCATCTCGCCTTCTTCGACGCCCTGGGCTTCGATCAGGGCACGGGCGAGCGCGTTCTTGTCGGGGAAATGGTAGAAAAAGCCCGCTCGACTGATGCCAATCGCCGCCGCAATTTCTTCGACCGAGGTGGCCTCAAAACCTTTTTCGATGATGGCGTCATAGGCCACCGCAAGAATGCGCTCGCGCGTCGGGGTTCGGGCAGGGCGCAGGACGGTTGTTTCGTTCATTGCTTGACTCGCGGTAAAGTGGGACGCGGCGCTGATTGCGGGATGTCAGGACTTGAGGGGGCAACCCCATGATGCGGGGGCGCAAATTTTTCTGACTGCACTTTACCACAAGTCGGCTGGAGAAACAGCAGCGCTGGCGACACTCTGTTCGCGACCCAAAAAGTTCAGAGAAAGGAAACTGCCATGTCACGTCTTGAAGCGTTGATGAAAGCGAAGACGCCTTGGATTGCCGATGCGGGGCTTGAAACGGTGATGATCTTCCTCGAAGGGATCGACCTGCCGCATTTCGCATCCTTCACCCTTCTGGACAGCGAGGCGGGCAGGGCGGCGCTGACCCGCTATTTCGATCATTTCGTCCACGTCGCGCGCAACGGCCAAACCGGCTTTGTGCTCGATACCGCGACCTGGCGGGCCAATATGGGCTGGGCGGCGGCGATGGGAATGGACGCTTCAGCGATCCGCGATGCCAATCTGCGCGCGGTGGCGTTTGCGCGCGGCTATCGTGACCAACACCGGACGGACAGTCTGCCCATCCTGATCAACGGCGTCGTCGGCCCGGCAGGCGATGGTTACCGCATCGACACGGCGCTGACTGCAAAAGAGTCTGACGATCTGCATGGGGCTCAGATCGCGGCACTGGCTGAGGGTGGTGTCGACCTGATATCGGCCGTGACGATGACCTATCCGGCGGAGGCCATTGGCATTGCTTGCGCCGCCGCGCGCCATGGTCTGCCGCATGTCCTGTCGTTTACGCTGGAGACTGACGGGTGCCTGCCAAACGGGCAGACGCTGGCTACTGCCATCGCCGAGGTGGATGCGGCGACAGGGGGCAGCGCGCTGTTCTACATGGTCAATTGCGCGCACCCGACCCATTTCCAGGGTGTTCTGGTTGGCGATTGGGTCAGGCGTATCGGCGGTATCCGCGCCAATGCCTCACGGATGAGCCATGCTGAGTTGGATACCATGACGGAACTGGACGATGGCGACCCGGCAGAATTCGGCACGCTTTACCGCGACCTTGGGGACCTGTTGCCGAACCTGAAGCTGATCGGTGGCTGCTGTGGGTCCGATCACCGGCATGTGGGTGCAGCATCCCAACACTTCCACCACCATCACGCGTCCTGACGTCTCGCAGGTGTCGGTTGGCACTTGGGGGTTGCAAAAGATGCCGGACGCATCTAATGCACCCCCACTTCACAGGTGAGGCTTGGGCTGTCGCGGGGAGAAATCCCGTTCGGTCCGCCGGTTGCCCCCATCCGGGGGTGAAGACGGCCTCATCAAGGTTCAAACCGGAAAAGGATACGGCATGGCTCTTCCCGAGTTCACCATGCGTCAGCTGCTGGAAGCTGGCGTTCACTACGGCCACCAGACGGCCCGCTGGAACCCCCGCATGGGCGAGTTCATCTACGGCGACCGCAACGGCATTCACATTCTTGACCTGACGCAGACCGTGCCCATGCTGGACACAGCGCTGAAAGTCGTGCGCGACACCGTCGCCAAGGGCGGGCGCATCCTGTTCGTCGGCACCAAGCGGCAGGCACAAAAGCCGATCGCCGAGGCCGCCGAGAAATGCGCGCAGTTCTACATGAACTATCGCTGGCTTGGTGGCACGCTGACCAACTGGCAGACCGTGTCCAAGTCGATCCAGCGGCTCAAGCAGCTGGACGAAGTGCTGGGGCAGGGCAGCGAAGGCCTGACGAAGAAAGAGCGCCTTGGCATGGAGCGCGACCAGTCCAAGCTGACGGCATCCTTGGGCGGTATCCGCGAGATGGGCGGCACCCCCGACCTGATCTTCATCATCGACGCGGGCAAAGAGGATCTGGCGATCCTTGAGGCGCAGAAACTGGGCATCCCGGTCGTGGCCGTGGTCGACACCAACTGCAGCCCCAAGGGCATCGACTATGTGATCCCGGGCAATGACGACGCGGCGCGTGCCATCGCCCTTTACTGCGATCTGATTGCGCGTGCAGCCCTTGACGGTATGTCGGCCCAGCTGGGTGCGGCCGGTGTTGATCTTGGCGCACTGGAAACGGCCCCCGAAGAAGAGGCTGTGACCGAAACCGTTGCGGCGGAATCCGACGCCTGATCTTGCGGGCTGCGTCGGACGCGCGGCCCGACCGTCACAAAACGGAGACCTGGCGGGGATATGCCCCGCCAGCGCATTTTCGAATTTTTCAGGAGACAGTGACATGACCGTCACCGCACAAATGGTGAAAGAACTGCGCGACAGCACCGGCGCAGGCATGATGGACGCCAAGAAGGCGCTGGTGGAAAACAACGGCGACATGGAGGCAGCCGTTGATTGGCTGCGCACCAAGGGTCTGGCAAAGGCCGCCAAGAAAGCTGACCGCGTCGCTGCCGAAGGTCTGGTTGGGGTCGCTGTTTCAGGACATCGCGGTGTCGCAGTCGAAGTGAACTCCGAAACTGATTTCGTCGCCAAGAACGCTGATTTCCAGACGCTTGTGCATAACATTACCAGAACCGCACTTCGCTGCGCAGATGTCGACGCCCTGAAGGCCGCCGACATGAACGGTGTCTCTGTTGAAATCAGCGTCGCAGAAACTGTTGCCGTCATCGGCGAAAACATGAATCTTCGCCGGATGGCAAGCGTCGAGGGCGACCACGTCGCCCATTACGTTCACAATTCTGCCGCTGACGGCATGGGCCGGATTGGGGTTCTGGTGGCGGTGAAGGGCACCGACAACGGGATTGCCAAACAGATTGCGATGCACATCGCCGCAACCAGCCCAATGGCCCTGTCCGAAGCCGACCTGGACCCGACTGTGGTATCGCGCGAGCTTTCGGTGCAGACCCAGAAGGCACTCGAAGAAAATGCGGCCTCGGCCAAGCCGAAACCTGATGCCGTCATCCAAAACAACATTATCCCCGGCCGGATGAAAAAATTCATCGCCGAAAGCACATTGATGGGCCAGATGTTCGTCATGAACCCCGAGATCACCGTGGCGCAAGCAGCAAAAGATGCAGGCATCGAGGTTGTCGGGTTTGTCCGCATGGCCGTGGGCGAAGGCATCGAGAAAGAAAAAGAGGACTTTGCCGCCGAGGTTGCAAAGACCCTGAAGGGCTGATCGCGAACCTTTTGCGGAATCTGAAAATACAACGGTGCGGTCACAGAGGATGACCGCACCGTTTTCTTTCGCGCGCAAGCCCTGGGGAGGAAAACTTGCACCCAATCGATTGAGCCTGTGGGAGGGGGAACCCCCGCAGCTCTGGTCTCGGCGTCCTGGATTGTAGATTGCAGGGACCACGATGCGAGCATCATTAAAGCGTGTAATACATATTATGTAATCTAAATCCATCTGGTGCGGAGGCTACAAGAGGCTTACCACCTTGACCGTTGACAGCAAGGATCACCGCCGATGGATCAGACCAGACCTACCAAAATCGCCCCGTCAATCCTCGCGGCAGACTTTGCAGATCTTGGCGCCGAATGCCGCGCGCTTGAGGCGCAAGGTGCGGACTGGATACATGTTGACGTGATGGACGGACATTTCGTGCCGAACATCAGTTTTGGTCCGCAAATGTGCAACGCGTTGCGGCCACACATAAAGACCGTCATGGATGTCCATCTCATGATCGCACCTGTTGACGGCTACGTCGCAGCCTTTGCGGCGGCGGGCGCAGACATCATCACGACCCATATCGAAGCCGGACCACACCTTCACCGTACCTTGCAAGCCATTCGTAACGCAGGAAAGAAAGCTGGCTTGGCAATTAATCCTGCGACGCCTGCAGACGCGGTTTATCCCGTAATCGGCGACATCGACCTGATCTGTGTCATGACGGTCAATCCGGGGTTTGGTGGTCAGTCCTTCATCATGTCGCAGCTCGACAAGATCCGCGCTTTGCGGGCCATGATCGGTGCGCGTCCGATCCACCTGGAGGTTGACGGCGGCGTTACGACTGAAACGGCGGCCTTGGCGCGCGCCGCCGGAGCTGATGTCTTTGTGGCTGGGTCCTCTATTTTCCGCGGCGGTTCAGCGCGCGCGCCTGAAGCCTATGGCCGCAACATCGATGCTTTGCGCGCGGCGGCCAGATGACAGCACCAAAACCTGTCGTCATTTTTGATCTGGACGGCACCTTGATCGATTCCGCGCCCGACATTCATGCGGTGGCCAACCGGGTGTTCGGACAAGAGGGGTTGCCCCCCCTGCCCTTTGATCAGGTCCGCAGCTTTATCGGGAACGGTGTTTCTGTGCTGATCGAGCGTTGTATCGCAGCGCATGCACTTTCAGCAGATCCCGCGAGGATTGCAGACCTATCGGCCATCTTTGCCCACGAATACCAAGACGCAGTGCACCTGACCACTCTGTATCCGGGCGTCAAGAGCTCTCTGCAGCACATTGTTGATAAAGGATATTCCATTGCGATTTGCACAAATAAACCGACTGCACCAACGCAGGCGGTGTTACGCCACTTCGGTCTTTTGCAGCTCTTTGATGTAATTGTCGGGGGGGATACTCTTTCCACGCGAAAACCCGACCCTGCACCCCTTGAATGGGCGAAGACACAACTAGGAGGCGGCGCCGCAATCTTCGTTGGTGACAGCGAGGTTGATGCACAAACCGCCAGCGCGGCCGAACTGCCTTTCTGGCTGTACACCAAGGGTTACCGCAAGAGCGCAGCACAAGCACTTGGTGCGGCTTGGATTTTCGAAGACTACCGTGGCCTTTGTACGCACCTGATGACGTGGCGCGCACCAAGCAAGGTCTTGCCGGAAGCCGCCACCCGTCATAGCTGATCTCGACAAGCGCTGGTTGAAGCCGCTATGACCGCTCATGCCACAGGCTGAAGGCCGGGCGTAAAACCGGACCTTTATCCGATCGCGTGGGGACATTGTGACAGACGTTTTGCCGTTGATAACCAAGATCATCGAGGCGCAGTCGATCGAAGACGCGTGGGCGCAGGCAACCGGCTATTTTGCAGGCCTTGGGTTTGCGCGCGCGAACTATGGCTTTACGCGGTTCCGCCACGACAAAACCATAGGTGACCCCGAAGACGCGCTTTTCCTGACAACGCTCGGTGGCGATTACGCACAGCGCTATTTCAGTGGCAGCTTTTACGCGCGTCCGCCGGTGTTTCGCTGGGCAGAACAGAATGTTGGCGCCTGCACCTGGGCCTGGGTGCATGACACCATGGCGGCGGGGCATCTGACAGCCGAGGAAGAGGCCGCAGTCCGCCAGAATGCGTCGATCGGCATTGTTGCAGGCATCTCCGTCAGTTTTCCACCTGCGAACTCGCGGACCAAGGGGGCGCTTGGTCTGATTGTGGATGTCAGCCTTGATCATACGGATGTTGATTGCATTTTTGCCGGTCAGCGGGACGCGATACTGGCGGTTGCGCATTGTGCAAACCTCAAGATCATCTCGCTGCCGCAAGCCACGCGCCGCCGCGCGCTGACCATCCGCCAGCGCGAGGCGCTGGTATGGGTCGCGGATGGCAAGACGATGCAGGATGTCGCCCTGTTGATGGGTGTAACCCCGGCAATGGTTGAAAAGCACTTGCGCCTGGCCCGGACCGCACTTGATGTTGAAACCACGGCGCTGGCAGTCGCAAAAGGCGCGATGCTGAACATGCTGTTTCTACCCGCGCTCGCGCAAATCTCCCAGGAAACAGCGTGATCTGGTCGATTTTTCAGGCGCAAAGGCGCGCAGCGCCGAATGCGGTATCTGGTTTTTGACCGTGGAGAGACTTTGCGAATACACAACCAGCCAAAAAGGCAAAGGTCAGGTATCCCGGACTATCCTGCCGTCATGACCTGCTTCACCCTCGACGCCTTCCTTCACAAAGTGCATTACCTCTGGAACAGAGGATGCCGTCGGTCATCGCGTACATGATTGCGGTTTTCACATGGTCGAAGACGTCCGCATTACCCCGTGCAGCTGAGGCGTCGCAGGGCTGCCTTGAAATACCCGAGGCTCAGGAAATCACAACGCGATAAACTTGGTGCGTCTTGCAAAAAAAGATTGGTGCACCCAGCACGATTCGAACGTGCGACCTCTGCCTTCGGAGGTATTAAGTTCACCCTTCCGAAAAACGCGATAGAGCACGCTGCAGTACTCTAACCCCCTGACAATAATTGAACTTCTAGACGGCTGCGTTGAAGCTTCTATCCGAAACCGCGCCACGGTTTTCGCTCAAGTGCTTACGTGGTGCTTACGCGAGCCTAGGCCCGGAAAGGAGATACACCATGGCAAAAACTACCAAACGGCTCGTTGACAGCGCTGCTGTCCGCGCGCGCGACTACGTCATCTGGGACGATGAACTCCCAGGCTTTGGCCTTTGCGTTTTTGCCTCCGGTAAGCGCAGCTACGTCATACAATATCGATCGGCGGGTCGTTCACGCCGTTATGCGATCGGCCTGCACGGTATCTGGTCGCCCGAAACGGCCCGGAAAAAGGCCAAGATTCAGCTTGGCAAAGTGGCACAAGGCGACAACCCGGCCGAAGAAAAGCAGATCAAACTTACCGCCGTGACCGTCAAGGAGTTGTGCGAGCGATACATCAGCGACATGCGCGCAGACCTCATCCTGGGAAAAGGCGGCCGACCGAAAAAGCAGTCAACGATCGGAACCGACATCGGTTGCGTCAATGGCCACATTATCCCCCTCCCGGCAAAAGACGAGTTCAAGACCTCACCAAGGCCGACATAGCCAGGGCGATGAATGACATTCATGCCGGAAAGACCCGCGCTATTAGGAAATCGGCCAAGCTACGCGGCAAGTCTATGCTGAGAGGTGGGCCCGGAACGGCGAGCAGGTCTGTCGGCCTGATCGGCTCGATGCTCACCTACGCGATAAATGCCGGCATTATTGAGCACAATGTTGCCCACGGCATACGAAAACCGAAAGATAGGATCCGCGACCGGAGGCTGAGCGAGGATGAATATCGGGTTCTCGGAAAGATGCTGCGGGAGGCTGGCAAGAACGAAAGGTATGCATTTACCGTGGCGATCATTCGCCAACTTGCATTGACAGGGTGCCGCAGGAACGAAATCGTCTCGCTCAAGTGGAACGACGTAGACTTGCAGAACAGTTGTTTGCGGCTTTCGGAATCGAAAGAGGGCGCATCGACGCGCCCTGTCGGCATCCCCGTCGTAGAGTTTCTCGAACAACACAAGCAAACGCAGACCGAAATCTACGTGTTCCCGGGGTCACGCACTGCCGGGCCGTTAGGCGGCTTCCCAAATCAATGGAAACGCATCTTTGCAGATTCGCCGCTGGAGGACATAACCGCCCATATTCTGCGCCACAGCTTTGCCAGCGTAGCAAATGATCTTGGCTTCACTGAAAGCACCATTGCCGCCCTCATTGGCCACGCGACGGGTTCGGTCACCAGCAAATACATCCACACTCTTGATACGGCACTGATCATGGCCGCAGATACGATTTCGGGCTACATTCAGGGACTGCTTGACGGGGTTGCGTTCAAACAGACCGCCTACGCATTTGATCGAGATTCCCGGAAAGCTGCGCTCGCGCACTATCTGCAAAAAGCGGCCGGCGAAGACCACGCAAGGGCTGACGCAAAGGACCAGTTCGCGCCGTGTATTGGTCCGGTTGCCGACAGAACACGCATCAGTCTCGCCGGCATGCATCAACACGCTCGCATCATGGGTTAGCTGCAAAAAACTTGCTCAATTCTCAAGTTGTTCTTTGAAGCGGTAATATGACCTTGCAAAGGTTAGGGTCGTGAGTTCGAATCTCATCGCCCGCTCCAGTTTTGATTAGCAGTATCAAGGCTTTAAGAAGCGCCCTCCGGGGCGCTTTTTGCATACATTGGTACTGCTGAGACTAGTGTAAGCGTCTTGTAAGCGGGTGAACCCAAGACGTCATGCGCCATCGGAACACCAACAACAGGTTTCCTGTTGGTCGACAGCAACGAACCTGAGTGATTCTGGGCTTTTTCTGGCACAAGCTTGCGGCGAAAGGGGTGGTTGATCGTGGCCCTCAACGACCACTATTTTTGTAGGGTTCGGCCCAAGCCCGCCGTTCTGCCCTGACAGGATGCTGCAGTGCGGCTTCCCCAGACCGGTCATTCGACCTGATCCGTGCTATCATCTAACATCATCACAGTGTTGGTGTCGGGTGGGCTTGGCGGACGGAGGAAAAGCCATGTCCGCAACTCACCTCCCCATCGTTCGTCCAATAGCCCCGGCCTGGAACAAGGGCCGGATCATCGGTCAGAAACGGCCGCTTCTGCCCAAACACGTTTGGGCGATCCGGGTGCGTCTCGAGATCGTCGAGAATATCCGCGACCTTGCCCTGTTCAACATGGCCATCGACTGCAAGCTTCGAGGCTGCGATCTCGTGCGGCTCAAGGTGCGGGATGTTTTTGTGTCCGGCCACATGAAAGAGCGTGCTTCAGTCATGCAGAGCAAAACGCAACGACCCGTCCAGTTCGAGATCACGGAACAGACGCGCAAATCTGTCCAGCGCTGGATTGAAAGTCCGGCGATATTCGGATGTGATGACCTTTGGCCGAGCCGCTTCCATGACAGCCCACATCTTTTGACCCGGCAATACGCGCGGATCCTGCGGGGTTGGGTGACCTCGATCGGTCTGGAGCCAAGTGCCTACGGCACTCATTCGATGCGCCGGACGAAAGCCGCGCAGATTTACAAAAAGACCGGGAACCTGCGGGCGGTGCAGCTCTTGCTTGGCCATACCAAGATGGACAGCACTGTCCGCTATCTCGGAATCGAACTCGAAGATGCGCTTGAGATTTCGGAAGGTGTCGAGATGTAACGGATGAACAGCCGCCAAATGGCCTAGCTCAAGCCAACCCTCCGAAAGCGTTGGCGATACTGCTGCGGTGTGATGCCGGTCGTACGTTTGAACAATCGGCGAAAGGCGGCGGGCTCTGTGTAGCCGACCTCGGAGCCGATATCTTCAAGGGCCATGTCGCTGGTTTCCAGGATCTGCTTGGCCTCTTCGATCCGCAGGGATTGTACGTAATCCAGCGGGGCGTAGCCGGTCGTCGCCTCAAACCGGCGCTTGAAGGTGCGATTGGCCAGACCCGAGATTTTGGTCATGCCCGCCACCGGGTTGGGTGCCGCGTAATGTTCGGCGATCCATGACTGTGCTGCTGCGACCGCGGCATCCTCATGCTGGGGGGGCCTGACGCGGGCGGCAAAGGGCAGTTGCCCACCGCTGCGGTCGCCGAACAGAAACAGCTTTGCCGTGCGGCGCGCCTCGTCCTCGCCGCAAAAGCGCGACACCAGATAAAGCGCCAGGTCGGTCCACGAGGCGGACGCGCCGGACGTGACCACCCGGTGATCTGTTCCGGCTGATACGATCACCCGTTCGGGTCGCAGACGGACGGACGGGTATTGCGCGCGGATCTGATCGACTGCGGCCCAATGGCAGGTCGCTTCTTCACCGTCCAGAAGCCCCGCTTCGGCCAGCATCATCGACCCCGTACAGACCGAACAGATCAGCGCGCCCTGATCGTGCTGCTGTTTCAACCACGCCGCCGCTTCGGGCCAGCGTCCGCGCGTGTCCTCGCTCCGGCCGATGGCGAGGTCTGCCACGATTACGATATCCGTGCGTTTGACATCGGCAAAGGCGTGTTCAGGTGTGATCGGCAGACCGACCAGATTGTGAAACGGGGCGCGGTCCCTGGCCACGATGCGTGGGACAAAGCGGCGCGGGCCGGGCGGCCAGCCGGTCAACATTTCCCAGCCAGAGCCCACGAAGGACAGCACTTCGTAAAGTCCGTTCAGAACGCCGGTGGCGACTTCGGGCACCGCGATCAGGCAGACGGAGATTCGGGCGGGGGAAAACGGCGTACTCATTTCGCGAGTATGGCACATTTGAGCCGTTTTCGTCGAGTCTGTGCCTCACAGTCCGGTTGCGGGCTGTGACAATGAGCCGGTGCGGTCAATCAGATCGTAGCAACGACTGAGAAGCCAAATGACCATCCTGACCGAAACCCACTCCGCCCCAGATGCGACCGGGCATATCCTCCGTGCTGTGCGTCGCTTGCAGCTTTCGTGGAAGAACTGGCGGCAATCGCGCCAGACAGCGCACGTGCTGCATGCGCTTAGCGACCACCAGCTGCGCGATATCGGGCTGCGGCGCAACCAGATCGACCAGACGGCGATCAATTCACTCCACGAAGCCATGCGCTACTCAGGATGAAGAGGAAGTAGCCCATGACATTCCGTTTCTCCCGACGCCGGCTTCTTGGCAGCACGCTCGCAGCCTCCGGCGCGATCCTTACCGGCCTTGGCTTTGCCAGCGGCCAGACCCTTACCCAGAAAGGTAAGATCATGCTTGACGCTTACACCAACCCGACCCGTGGTCTTGTTCAGGCCGCAACCTTTCCCCTGATCGAGGCGATCCACGGCCGCCGCTCGCGCCGCTTTGCCAAGGGCGCGTCCATTCCCGCCGGGCCCCTTGCCTATACCTCGACCGAGGCACCCCAGGCGCTGGACCCGGTGGAACAGATGTTGCTCATCTCCACCATCGCCGGGAACACCGGCTGGGCGGAGTTGTTCGCGCATCATCCGGGCTATGCGCCAAAGCTGCCGAACTACACCACCGCTGCCGGTGGACGCAGCTTTCCGTCATCCGCCGGGTTCAACACGTCGGAGTTCTTCTTTACGGACGATACCGGCGTCTACTTCCTACCGACGCGCGACATGACGCCCGCACCCGGCAACGACACCGACCTGCATGCCTGGGTCAATGCGCACCGCGCCCGCATTGTCAAGCTGGCGGACGGGCGGCTGACCATTCCGGCCGCGATGCCGCATATGGAAGGGCACAACACCTGGTCCGCCAACGTGCCCGGCTCGACCCTGGTGATGCCGGTGGCCGATGTCGCCCAGCATGTGATCCTGCTGCTCTTGTACCTCGTGCAGAATGGCACCGGGATTTATGACGATGTGAATGGTCGGATGATCCCGGGGATCGAACGCTACGCCCACCGTTTGAATATGGACGTGGCCTATCCGATGACTTTCGTCGAACAGATCGCGATCACAGACGTATCGGTGGAACTCGGCACCGCCTGCTACGCGGGCGCTTTGATGCTGCAGGCCTTGGGGTTGGGCGGCTGGATGTTTACCGGCCTCAGCCCGTTCACCGTGATGGGGGCAAGCGGCGATCCGGCGGTGCCAGGCCTCGGGTTCAAGTTCGATATGATCCCGGGCAACCCGCTGCCGCATTTCACCGGTCTGCCGGGCATATTCGAGGCGCATGTGCCGCCGCACCACGCCGACATGCGCGCAGCGGTCGAGGCGGTGGTGGCGCGCAAGTTTGACGCAGGCGGTCCGTTCGATGCAAAGCTCGGCGGTCCGTACAAGAATAACGCGACCATGCGCTCAAGTGGTGCCGAGATCGATGCCGAAGCAAGCGAGATCACCACGCTGATGGCGGATTACGTGTTTTCGACCTTCGGTCGGTTCCCCGCCACGGTGCCCGCCGTGTTCCTGAAAACCTACCTTCAGGCGCACCGGCTGGATACCGGGTTCTACGACACCCATTACGGCCCGGGCGCCTATCTGCGGACCCATGCCGAGCATGACCTGAACTGGGGCTGACAGTCCCAACCGGGGGTGGCTGATCAGGCCGCCCCCATCTCTCAACCTTCACATCCCCGAAGGCCGGTCCAAGAACCGGTCTCGGCCCAATTTGCACTGGAGACTTCCGATGTCCGCCACGCACGCAATTCCTGCGCCGGCACCCGCACTGACCGCGCGCGCCCGGCCTTACCTTATCCTTGAAGAGGGCCGCGCCCTTCTCAGGCTTGCCGCACCGATCATGCTGATCTCCCTCGTGAACATGGGGATGAGCATCACCGACACGGCCATGGTCTCGGCGATGTTCGGGGCCGAGGCACTGGCCTCGGTTGCGGTCGGCAGCGACCTTTATTCGATCCTGTTCTATCTGGGCGCCGGTGTGCTTGCCGGGATCAGCCCGTTTTACACTGCCGCAGCGGTGCGCAAAGACCCGGCTGAACTGGCGCGGCTGGCGCGGATCGGCTTTGCGACAGTGGCATTGCTGGCGAGCGTTCTGGTCGCTGTTGTCTGGACCGCCCCAGAATGGCTCAAATCCTTTGGGCTTGATCCGGCCCTACTGGACGCCGGCCAGGGCTATACGCGTGCCATGGCGTTGACCCTGGTGCCGATGCTGGGAGTCGCGCTTTATCGCACCATCCTGACGGCGGCTGAAAAGCCCAAGACCTTTCTGAAGGTCACCCTCGCCATGCTGCCGCTGAATGCTGTCGGCAACTGGGTGCTGATGCTGGGCATCGGGCCGTTCCCTGCCCTTGGCCCGACGGGTGCCGGCGTCTCGACGCTGATCGTGGCAACGACAAGTCTGAGTATTCTCGCCCTTATTGCGCGCAACAGCACTTCTGGTGGAGCACGGATCTCCACCGCGATGGACTGGCGCGGTATGGCGGCGGTGTTGCGCGTGGGCCTGCCGATCGGGATCGCCACCGTGGGCGAGGTCGGCATCTTTCTGGCCGCAACGATCTATGCGGCCACGCTGGGGGCCGAGGACGTCGCAGCCCATACCCTGACGCTGCGGATGGCGGGTGTCGCCTATGCGATTCCGGCGGCAATTTTGCAGGCGTCGATGGTGCGGATGGCACGGGCCGAGGCGATTGGCCTGCCTGCCATCCGGGCTGCCGTCACGGCCGGTAGCCTGATCCTCTCGCTAGGTCTGGGCGCGGTGCTCTGTCTGATTCTGACAACTGGGGCAGCGCCAATCGCGAATGGGTTCTTTGATGGCAGTCCGACTGGCATGGCAACCGCGAACCTGGCAATCGGCCTCCTGATCCTGCTTGGGTTTATGGAACTCGTCGTCGGCCCCGGTGCCGCTGCGGCCGGGCTGCTACGCGGGCGCAAGGATACCCGGGCGGCAATGCTCTATACTATCGTTGGGCACTGGGCCGTAGGTGCACCGCTCGCGATCTGGCTGAGTGCATGGCAAGGGCTTGGAATCACGGGCGTCTGGTTCGGCCTTGCAGCAGGAACACTGGTCACCACCGGACTGACGCTGGCGCGGTTGCACGCACAGCGAAGGTAGACGGCCCTTACCTGCCGTTCCAATTACACTGACCAATCAGGCAAAGCAGACGCTCAGCAACGTGGCTTGTGGTGCGTTCGTCCTTTCGTGGCGGCACCTTGTGATTGCCAATATTCCCGCGATGTCGAGGTTGTCTGCAAGTACCTGCGGTCCATTTGACCCCTCAGATCCGGGGCGGGATCAGAACAAAATTGCCAACATGTGATTTCTTCAGGAATTCCTGCTGCGCGGCAACGATCTGTTCAAGCGGGTAAGTCCTGGCCAGAAGCGGACGAATCTCGTCTCGCTCAATGTAGGAAATCAGGTTCAGAAACACCGGCTCGTCCCAACCTGTGCAGCCGATCAGGGTCAAGTCTTTCAGGTAAAACACCCGCATGTCGAGTCCGACGATTGGCCCGCCTATCGCACCCGACGAAACATAGTTGCCGCCGCGCCGAAGGACATCCAGCATCGCGCCGAATCCCGCCCCGGCGACGTTGTCGACCACCACATCGACCGACTCCCTGCCCAACGCCTCGACCGGATTTGCGCCACGGTCGATGACCTCATCCGCACCCACCGCGCGCACGTCATTCATCTTCGCAGCTGTCGTTATGCCGATCACATGTGCGCCGCACCGCTTTGCCAGCTGAACGGCGGCAGAGCCGACGCCACCGGAAGCGCCAGCCACCAGCACGCGCATTCCTTTGTGAACGCCGGCACGGTGGATCATGTTTTCGGCGGTGCCATAGGCGCAGGGGATCGTGGCAAGCTCGGCATCGCTCCAGTCACAGTTGACCGGGAAAACCTCGTCTGCCGGAACCTTGACGAACTGGGCAAAGGCTCCATCGAAGTCTGACGCCATCCAGATGCTTTCGGGAGAGGAGAATCCGTTCGGCCGCATGCAGGCGCGGATAAGGATGCGCTGGCCCAGAAGGTGCCGGTTGGCAGCATGGCCGACCTCGACCACGATCCCGCAGCAATCCGTGCCCTGAATGAAGGGAAAGGGCGTCGCCGCATTCCAGCCGCCGTCGGCCTTTTGGGTGGGCGCGACCTGCTCGGTTCTGGCAGTGTCTTCTGTGCTTTCCCGGACTGCGGATGAATACCACCCGAGGCGCGTGTTGATCTCGGTATTGTTCATGCCTGCAGCGCGCACTTGCACAAGTACGTCGGCGGGCCCCGGGGTGGGGCGCGCGACATCGCAGTAGACAAGTTGATCATAGCCGCCGTTTCCAATCGTCACCACGGCCTTCATGGTCGGCTGGCCGGCCCGGGGAGCAAGCCGGCCAAATGCGGCATCGGTCATCGCAGTCTCCCGGATAGAGTGGGTTTGGGTCGGTTTGCCTTCATGCTTTTTGCCGCGCATTCGTTGGGTCCCAAGCGGGGGCGTTAAGCAAGTTCAAAGCGCGGCGCTGGCCAAGAATGACTACCTCCAGGTCCGTGTCGGCCCCGGGGGTGACATAGGCGAAGGCAAGACTTTTGCCGGTGGAATGGCCATAGCCGCCCGAGGTGCAGACCCCGACCACGCGGTCGCCTTGCATCACCGCTTCGCCGCCCCAGATGTCGCAGTCGGTGGCGGCAACCTCGCCATAGACCAGTGTCGTGATGACGCCTGCCGTGCGCACAGCCTCGGTCGCAGTCCGGCCGCGGAAATCGCCCTTGTCGGGGGCATAAAAGCGGGTGCAGTCGGCCTCGATCAGGGTGATCTCGTTGGTCAGTTCCGACCCGTAACCGCGATATCCCTTCTCCATGCGCAACGAATTGACGGCCTGCCCGCCGAAATCGGCTATGCCATGCGGCTGCCCTGCGGCCCATATCGCGGCGTAAAGCCGGGCCAAATCAGCCATTGGCGCATGGATTTCCCAGCCAAGTTCACCAACATAAGTAACCCGCAATGCACGAACCGGGATGCCAGCAAGCGTGATTTCCTGCGCCGACAGCCAGCGGAAACCGGCGTTGGTCAGATCGGGATCCGTCAGCCCTTGCAGCACCTCGCGCGATTTCGGGCCTGCGACAACCAACATGCCGATGGCGTCGGTCAGGTTGCTGATCGTCACATCCGGCCCGGCAGCAAAAGCCAGTTCGTCGCGCGTCTGCTGTTCGGCACCTGCGCCGGTCAACAGGTAAAACTGCTCGGGGCCAAGGCGGGTTATGGTCCATTCGCCCAGGATGCGGCCCTTGTCCGACAGAACCTGCGTAAGCCCGATGCCGCCTTGCTTTTTCGGCAGGCGATTGGCGGTCAGCCGATCCAAAAGCGCTTCGGCCTCTGGACCGGACACGTCGAACTTGGCAAAGCTCGACAGGTCCATGATCCCCACCCGCTCGCGCACTGCGCGACATTCGGCGGCGACCAGATCAAAGGTGTTGGTGCGGCGGAATTGCAGCTTTTCGACAAAGCCTGCGCGGGCAAAGTATTTTGCCCGCTCCCAGCCGTGCACCTCGGTCATCACAGCGCCTTTGGCCTTCAGCACCTCATAAAGCGGTGTCACGCGGCGCGGGCGGCCGGCCTGAACCTCTCGCCCGGGCAGCGGGGTTTCGAACATGTTGTGATAGTCGTCAAAGCTTTTGGCGCGGGTGTAGGTCTGATCGGCATAGGCGCCAAAGCGGCGGGGATCGACGGAGCCCATGTTGATCTCGGCATCGCCGTGGATCATCCATTGCGCCAGAAACTTGCCGCAGCCCGCCCCTTGGGCGATGCCGATGGACGACCCGCAGCATTGCCATGCATTCGGCACCCCCGGCATCGGGCCGACCAGCGGATTGCCGTCGGGCGTGTGCGGGATGGCGCCGTTGATGATGCGCTTGATGCCCGCGTTGGCGAAGATTGGCATGCGCTCCAGCGCTTTTTCCAGCCAGGGGGCGATGCGGTCAAGGTCGCCCTCGAACAGCTCGTTTTCGCTGGACCACTCTGGCCAACCGCCACGGGTTGCCCAGGCCTCGCGCGCGCCGGTGTGTTCATAGATGCCGACAAGGCCCGCCTTTTGCTCTTGCCGATAATAGCCCGCCGTCGCCGGATCGCGCATCACCGGCAATTCAACGGGGCTGTTCTTAAACTCAGCCAGGGGTTCGGTCACCAGATACTGATGTTCCATGTTGGTGATCGGCGTATCGACGCCCAGCCATTTGCCGACCTCGCGCGCAAAGCAGCCTGCGGCGTTGACGACATGCTCGCAGATAACATTGCCCTGTTCCGTCTCGACCCGAAACTCGCCGGAAGGCAGCCGGGTTATGCCGGTCACACGGGTATGGCGCTGGATGGTCGCCCCCATGGCCCGAGCACCCGCCGCCATGGAATTGCAGGCACTCGACGGATCGACATGGCCATCCAGCGTGGTATGCGCCCCGGCCACGATGCCCTCGACTTCAAGCCAGGGGTTCAACTCGCGGATGCGGTCAGGGCCGATGATCTCCATCTCGAAGCCCACATTGGCGGCAAAACCCGCGACATGAGCGAACCAGTCTACCTCCTCGTGCGTGGTGGCGATGCGGATGCCGCCGCAGCCGTGCCAGCCGGTCGGCAGGCCGGTCAACTGCTCCAGCCTTGGGTAAAGCGTGTTGCTGTAATGGTGGATCTTGGCCATGTTGTAATTGCCGATAAACGACGGGCATTGCCCAGCAGCATGCCAGGTTGATCCGCTGGTCAACTCGGCCTTCTCGATCAGCAGCACGTCCGTCCAGCCCGCCTCCGCAAGGTGATAGGCCAGCCCCACGCCCATCATGCCACCGCCGATGATCACCACTTTTGCCTGGGCTTGCATGATGCCCCCTTACCAGACGCCGTTGCCGGCCTGCATCCGCACGCGCGGCAAGATGATATTATAATTGCCCCGGATCGCCGCATCGACATCTTCGCCAATATGGCGCGGGTAATGCTCGGCCAGAATCTTGCGCACCCGGTCGCGCGCGACATCGCGCGTGTCCCGTGCCCCGGCGTCTTGCCATTCGCTGATGCTGCGACGATCGGCGATATCGGGATAGACGTAGTCGGTCTTCATCCGCGCGAAAGTCTGCGCATGGCCAAGGTAATGGCCCACGCCCATCACCGTGTCGCGGATCACCTCGAAGTTCAACGCGTCCTCGGTGACTTCGATTCCTTTTACCGTGCGCAGGATCGCGCCCAGAAGGTCGTTGTCGATGACATAGCCTTCAAATGTCGTGCCCATCAGCGAGCCCTGCATGCCCGCGCATTCATGGATCATCGTCGCCCCCGCTTGTGCTGCCAGCGACACGGTATACCCCTTCTCGCCACCGCTTTGCGAATCCGGCACCTTGCTGTCGGTCATGCCCGCGGGAACCGAGTTCGGCAAATCGTAGAAATTCGCCATCTGCGCGCAGGCTGCCGACAACAGAGCCTGTTCGCCCGATCCGCCGGACATCGCCCCAGTGCGCAGGTCGGACACAAAGGGCCAGGCGGCAAAGATACCGCGACAGTCGGGGGCGATGATGTTGCACAGGATCAGCCCCGCCAGCACCTCGGCGCAGGCTTGCGCCACGGCCCCGGCCAGCGCGGCGGGGGCCGTGGCCCCGGCTTGGCCGGCTGAGACCAGCAGGATCGGCATGCCGGCCAGCACGGCCGCCTCCAGCGCATCGCAGCTTTCGGTCGCAAAGCGCATCGGCGGGACGACATGGCAGCAGACGGCGGTGCAGAACGGACGGTCGCGGTGACGGCCCTCGCCCCCTGCCACGGCATCCAGCATCAGCTGCACCGCGCGCACCGAGGCGCTGTCGGTATAGCTGACGGCGATGGATTTCGTGGTGCCAGACAGGCAGGCATAGGTGGTGTTCATGTCCAGATCGAGAATAGTTGTCGCATCCCGCGCCACGATCGACCGGTGATACCAGTGGATATTGTCCAGCCGGTCCACCAGCCGGGCAATGTCGTAAAGATCGGCCACCGTGCTTTCGCGGTAGCGGCCGGTCTCGAAATCCATGATCGTCGGTGCCGCCCCGCCAGTGCCCGTATGCACACGCCGCCCGCCAATCTCGATGTCATGCATGGGGTCAATGCCGTGCAGCGTAAACTTGCGCCGCGTCCGCGCAATCACATCCTCGACCAGCGCCCGGGGAAAGCGCAGACGGCCGTCGCCATCCACTTTGCAGCCCGCCGCCACCGCCCGCGCCTCAAGGCTGGGCGTCAGTTGCGACAGGCCAAGGTCCTCCAGCAGCCGCAAGACCAGCTCGTGAACCTTCAACATCTCGGCATCGGTCAGGGGCTTGTACCGGCCACCCACCATGCCCGCGGGCACAGTCGATGCGGCGGGTGCTGCTTCGACACGGGTGCGGCGTCCGGAGCGTCGCGGGGAAAGTTCAGTCATGGCACGGCCCCCAAAGGAATACTGCGATGCCAGCTAGCACTGCATCCTTGCGCCGTTCAAACGATCATTTCGTATGTATCGCATTCCCAGCTATCATGCGAAGCCTGTCCTGACCTGCGGCCTCTTCACTGATCCAGTCTAGAAAAATGCTGATACCGGAGGCAAGGGCGGCATTGCTGGATGTGCACAGGTAATAGCCGTCCCGCGTTTCCAGCGGGCGATCCACCGGGCAGACCAACCCCCCCTCTGCCAGCAACGGATCGGTGACATAGCTCCAGCCCAAGGCCACACCATGGCCCGCCTCGGCCGCCTGCAATACCATCGGATAAGAGTTGAACCGCAACCCCCGGCGCACCGGCTGCCCGTGGACCCCCTGCCGCAACAACCAGCTGCGCCAGTCCACGCCCCCAAAGGACGGCTTGCCGTATTCCAGGTGCAACAGCGTCTGGTCCAGCAGATCTTCGGGCCGGTGCAAAGCCGGATGGTCACGCAGATAGGCCGGGCTGCACACCGGATAGACCCGTTCGCCGAACAAAAGCCGTGCCTCCAGCCCCTCCCACTGGCCCGACCCGAACAGGATCGCCACATCCACGTCGCCTGTGCCCGGCAATACCTGCTGATCGGTCGCCAATACCCGCAAATCGATATCCGGTTGCAGCGCGCCAAAGCGTTCCAGTCGCGGCATCAGCCAGAACCACGCAAAGGCAACTGAGGCGCTGACCGTGATCTGCGGCGCCTTCGCCGCTGCGCCAAGTGCTGCAAGGCAGGCGCTGATGTCTTCCAACCCGCTTGTCACTGACCCGAATAGCCGTTCTCCTTCTGCCGTAACCTCAATGGCACGATGCAGGCGGCGAAAGAGCCGCAGGCCAAGTGCATCCTCAAGCGTCTTGATCTGTCGGCTGACCGCGCTTTGCGTCAGGCAAAGTTCGCCAGCCGCGAGCGTGAAGCTGCGATGACGCGCGACCGCCTCGAAAGTGTGAAACAGGTCCAAGGTTGGCAGATGGTACTTGCTCACAGAGTTCCTTTCTTTTATCGCGCTCAACCGATTCTGAACCTGGTGACTTGTCTATGAAAGGCCGTCTATCAGAATCGAACTGGCCTTGGCGTGGGTGAATTGCGAGAGCGCTCCTTCCGCAGACTGGGAAGGGCATTCGGCGATAGCATGGACTGCTGGCAATACATTAGAAGGATGACATGAGTGAAACCGGTATTGTCGGATTGAAGGTCGTTTGAAGCGTTCAATAGGGGAGCATTCCTGACGAAGACGAATGACTGTTTTCGCTGAAATGTTCAAAACCCTATGTCCCAAAATCGGTCCGCTTTCCGCCCTTCGCGACGCGGATATCCTACCGGCCGGCTGCAGCTTTCTCAACGACCGCTTCGGCGAAACTGGCCTGAGTCCTCGCGCATGCAGCGAACGGCGGCTTTCCCCCCAAAATGCCTGCCGAGCCGCTCCGCCCGTCAAGGCAGACCCGGCGTAAGGGAGGCGAGGGTTGGCAGTTACGCTGGCCTCCCGAACGCGGGCATCGTTCGGCCAGAGAACGGAATTATCTTCAAATAGCTTCCAGCCAACCGAACTCGACATACAGGTAGGGAAGCCGGACGCCAGCGACGAGAAGATACCGACTCGGACCAAGCCTTCATCTCCGCGACCGATCGGCCCGACATTGGCGGCGGCATGGGCGATTTCGTTCAACGCTTGCCTGGCGTGGCGCAAGAATTTCTTTCCAGCTTGCGTCGGGATGACGCCGCCCGAATGCCGGATGAACAAAGCCACTCCTACGTCATCCTCCAGATCGCGAATACGCCGGCTGATGGCGGACTGTTCGACACCAAGAGACAGGGCCGCGCGCCGAAAGCAGCCCCACCGGGAGGCAGCAATAACATAATGCAGATGTCTCAGTTCAATGGCCACCTTTCACTGTCCGTCCTGCACGGGGAGGCAACGTGTCAGACGGTCAGACACAAACCGATCTGGCCGCGGCGCTTGTCGGGCCGTCAAAATCCAGTTTTGAGAAGGTCCGAGTAATCGATCTTGCGCCATCAGCGATCACTTTGATTCTGTAGGGTAAGGCCCATCAGATTAAGCGGAGTCCCGCACGCTCAGGTTGTGCCGTCATGGAAAAACAAGTCACGACGTGATACGAAGCAATGCGAAACAGAACGAAACAAGGCCCTTCAAGACATTGATCAAGAACGGCAAATATTTCGTCCTGCACGAGACGAACGGTGGGGACTTCAAGGCACTGTTCCAGCGCCTTGCGTCTGCCGGTGCCGGTCGCCCCGTGGACAAGAGTGGGTTCCCGCAAGAGCCCCGGACACCCGATCTTCTTGCCACGGCCATCTCACAGATCGACGCGAACCAGTCAGGGGTCGAGTTGCGGACCGTTCAACTCTGGTTCCAGGACAACGACACCGGCATCAGCTCGGACAACATTCGGTGGTTGGCCAGGATCTTCGGGTGTGACGACCCGGAAGCAACAAGCGCATGGCAGGCGGAGCTCAGTGCGTCGCAGTCTCGTCTCGCTGCCAGGAGGCGACGGAAACGACAAGCCGCCGAGGAACCCTCAAAAGACCCACCGGACGCCGATCTCCTGACGCCGAACGATGACACTTCGCCACCCCTCAAGTCTCCGAATCTGCAAACTTCAAAGCAACCGCAGCGGCAATTCAGTCTCCCAAGGAAATCCGAAGCGTTCTTTTGCCGCCAATCTCCCCTGGACCTTCCCGCCTCCGTCTTTGCCGGCGCCGTCGCACTTGGGTTCTTTTCATACTTCCTCGGAATTCACAGCGTCACATTTGACCGGGAAGATGGCGTCACCAAGCAGGTGGGCTTCCTCTGGTCTCCGAACTGGACCGTCCTCTTCATGGTCTTCATGCCACTTTTCTTCGCGTTCGCGGGAGACCAGGTGGTTTTCTGGAAGAATGAAGCGCGCACAAAGGTCTTGGCCGCCAGTGGCGGCGAGGAGAGCGACGCCGGTTGGGGGCGGAAGGTCGATTGCTCGGCCACCACATACTGGGCAGTATTCTTCATCTGCCTGGGCTTCGCTGGTCTGTTTCAGTGGATCAGTGTCCGCTTGATTCCCCTGCTCCAAGGCGGTGGCGATTTTGCCATCGATTGGGGTTCTGTGGCGATCAGACGCCCTGAAACCTATTCAGTGCATCAGGCCATCGCGTTCACCGGTTTCGCGTATCTCTACATGTGCCTGTGCTTCTACCTTTTCTTCGTCGGCCTCATTTTGCTCTACACTTTGGTGCATGATTTCTGGGAAATCGACCATCAGCCACCCTTCGACTATCGACGACCTCAGCCGGACATCGTTGAAATCCGCCATCGGATTATGCGAGGCATTTTTCGTTGCACGATCTGCGGGGCGCTGATCGCGGCCTGCATGAAGCTGCAGAGCGTGTATCTGACAACAAATGCCGAGAGTATTTTGGATTGGCTCTTCCGCGATTTGCTGTCCGTCCTTGCTGGCCAGGACGCTGCGAACGATCGAATGCGGTTCAGCACGCCGACGCAATATACCAGCCTTCTGGTTGCATTGTCGGCCAATGTGGTCTTTCTCTATGGGCTCATTCGAATTGGGCTCGGAAGCCGATTCATTGCACCACTGGGGAAGATGGTGGCCGTCGTGACCCTGACAGGCATCGCCTGTATCCTGATCGGAGCGTTCGCGGGCTTCTCGATATTGCTGGGCGTTTCGGTCATTCTGGCGATCTACGGTCTCTTCGATCCAGCGTTTGGGACCCGGCAGACGACCCACCTGAAAGGTCGCCGGAATGTACCATAGATGGCTTGATCAGTGAGTTGAACGACGGGCGCAGCGCGGAGACGAGCTAAAGGAGCAGACCGCTTTCGCCCTCGATGCGGCGCTCGCATTTCCGGACTCGCATGGGGTCCCCAGTCTCGCTGAATTCTGTGCGCTCGCGGACCGCACCGCCGCAGACCCGACCTTCTTCTCAGACCCGAGCTCGCAGAATCCGGTCGTTGATCGAGAAGACGGATGGATCAGGTTCAACTCAAGCGTATCGACGGGACTCGACGAGAACGATCTTGTCTTGGCAAAGGTAACTGAGGCACGATCGTCCGACCGAGCCCTCGTGGTCTTCCACCATTGGAACGCAAGCTCTCGGTCACCCAAACTCGCCAACTTCTTCTCGCGGCGCGGAACAACCGTTGTCGAGATGGCTCTGCCCTATCACTTTGAACGTCGCCGTCCGTCCTCCAGTCACGCCGACCATATGCTCAGTCCGAATCTGGGCCGCACCATTCAGTCCGTGCGACAGGCTGTGCTGGATGGACGAAAGCTCATACGCGCGCTGAAGAACGAAGGATATCAAGACATCTCGGTTCTCGGCATGAGCTTGGGCTCCTGGGTCGCCGGACTGATTGCCGCGCATGATCTCGCTGTCAGAAGGGCTGCCCTGCTCCTCTCGGCCGGAAGCCTTGCGGATATGGTCTGGACCGGCCGCGCCACACGTCACATCCGTGCCAGCCTCGAGGCTGAGGTAGGATTGTCCAACCTTCGGCGTGCCTGGGCCCCGCTCAACCTGGAAAACCATGCCGACAAACTGGCGCGAACCGATCTTGACCTTCAGTTTGTCTTCGCCACGCGGGACACGGTGGTGTTGCCTGAGCTGTCGCGGCAATTGATCGCGAAGCTCAAGACCGCGGGCGTGGCACCGAGCATTCTGGAGCTTAACTGCGGCCACTACTCGCTCTCGCTGCCCCCCTATGCCATCCGGGCCGGATTGAGCGTTTCGCGGTTGTTGTCCCGCAGTCAGCGATCAGTGCTTTGACCAGGCTGCTGACTTTGCCTGCCTGCACCTTCAGGCGCATCCCAGTCCTTTGGATAGAATTCCGGCTGATTTAAGCTACGTTTTACACTTGCTGATCGGGTCGGGCTCTTGCAATCGTTCGCCGATACAACATGACGGATGGGATACCGCCAATCGGCGCAGATTGAGCAATCGACCAACCAGGATACGAAACTACTTTCGCGGCGCTATCGTCGCCTTCAAAGCCACAACTTTCAAAGATAGTTTTGACATTAAGAATGACCGTTAATTCTATGATTTTAAAGGAAATTTTGGTGCACCCAGCACGATTCGAACGTGCGGCCTTTGCCTTCGGAGGGCAACGCTCTATCCAGCTGAGCTATGGGTGCCTGCGCCGGTCTATAGCGGCTCCGACAATGCGCCGCAACAGACTTGTCGATCGGCGCATTATGAAAAGAGATCGTGGCAAAGCTCCAGCGCCGAGATCAGCGCGTCGACATCGTCGGTCGAGTTATACATGCCAAACGACGCACGACAGGTCGCCCCTACCCCCAGATGGTTCATCAAGGGCATCGCGCAATGGGTTCCCGCTCTGACCGCGATACCGCGCTTGTCCAACACGGTTGAGATGTCATGCGCATGCGCAGCACCTTGCAGCGTAAACGAAAATATCGCGCCCTTGGTCGCGGATTTGCCCTGCACCGTCAGCCAGTTCAGACCGTCAAGCCGCACTTGCGCGTAGTCGCGCAAGTGGCGCTCATGTGCCGCGATGTTTGTCATCCCGACATGCGTCAGATAGTCCAGTGCAACGCCAAGACCGATCTGCTGCACGATGCCGGGGGTGCCGGCCTCGAACTTCATCGGCGGGTCGTTGTAGGTGACCGCATCGCGGGTAACATCGCGGATCATGTCGCCGCCACCAAGAAAAGGCCGCATCTCATCCATCCTCTCGCGACGAATGAAGATCGCACCGGAACCACTTGGTCCATATAATTTATGTCCAGTGATTGCATAAAAGTCGCAACCCAATGCCTGCACATCCACAGCCATATGAACGGCCGCCTGGCTTCCATCGACCAATACCGGGACACCCTTTTCATGCGCACCGGCGGTGATCGCGGCGATGTCGACAATCGTCCCAAGCACATTTGACATATGCGTCACGGCCACCAGCCGCGTGCGCGGACCAATCGCGTCGATGACTGCCTGCGGATCGAGATCGCCATTGCCATCAACATCCACCCATTTCAGCACGACGCCCTGACGTTCACGCAGAAAATGCCAGGGCACGATGTTGGCGTGGTGTTCCATGATCGACAGCACGACCTCATCGCCAGGCTGAAAACGCGGTGCGGCCCAGCCATAGGAGACAAGGTTGATCGCCTCGGTCGTGCCGTTGGTAAAGACGATCTCGTCACTTGCAGGTGCGTTCAGAAAACGCGCAATGGTGTGCCGGGCCGCTTCGTACTTGTCGGTCGCAAGGTTAGAAAGATAGTGCAAACCTCTATGAACATTTGCATATTCCATTTCGTAGGCGTGGGTGACTGCGTCGATCACAACGCGCGGTTTTTGCGCCGAGGCACCATTGTCGAGATAGACCAACGGCTTGCCATTCACCTGCCGGGACAGGATCGGAAAGTCTGACCGAATGGCACCAATATCGTACATCGGTCAACCTCCTGCCGAAACGAACGGTATCAACAGGACAGACACCAACATCAACACCACGACACCCGCAACGACGATCCCGGCAAGCACCTTGCCGAGTGATCTAAAGCCGTGCAACTCGGCGACAAATCCCGTCAGCATCCACAGCAGCAACCCCATCCCGACGAACCCCAGGATGCTCGCCAGTGGCGGCAAGACCAACAAAGCCGCGATCTGCAGCAGTTGAATCCCCAGCAATATGGCTTGCAGCCAGATCATCAAAAGCAAAGCATCGGCAAAGGACCCCTGCCCGCCTTGCCAACGACCGATGCGGTGGGCCAGCACCGCCGCCAAAACGATCAAGATCGCTTCGGATACCGCGCTTTCGAACGGTCCCGGGACATAGGGCAGAAGCAAGAGCGCTGCAGGCGAAAAGAATTGCAGCGAGACATAAAGGGTCAATGCCGACAGCACGGATGTCAGGGCCAGCCCGATCCAGCGTGTTTGCATGTCAAGTCGAAACGACATCAACGCACGCGCCGCCACCCGGGGTTCTGACACGGTATGCCGCGCAAGGGCCAGCAGGTCTTTTGCAGTTGGGTTCACTACGTTTCCGCCTCGATCAGCATGTTGATCCAAAGTATCGCAAAGGCGAGCGCCACGGCTATACCCACCCCCGTCGCCGCAGCGCCGGGGCCAAGAAAACCTGCCATCAAGCCATGTAACAGCGTGGCCGGCGTCGTCGATATCAAAGCCCAAAAGAGCGCAAGCCGGGCACCGTATCCGGTCCCCTTGCCGCCGAGCATGCCCGCGATCAGGTGGCTGACCCCGGCCAAGGCATAGAACGCCAGGGGCGCAATAAAGATCAGGGCAAACAAGGTCGCACCAAGGCGCGCATCCAGCGGGATCGCCGGGTCGAAATGTGCCTCGCGCGCCAATCTCGGACCTTGGGCGACAAAGATCAGCGCGCAAGCCCCCATCAGGATTGCCAAGGCGCGCCCTTCGTTGACACCAGCATCAAGCACGCGGCGGATCACGGAACGCGGGTGGCGCCAGCTTTGTGCGATATCTGTTGTGATCGCCAATTAATGCGCATGCCGGGCAAGCCAGCCCTCCAGCCTGATGCGGATGTCTTCAGCAATTGCCTCGTCCGCAATCTCGGAAATGGCCTCGGCGAGAAATGCCAGCACGAGCAGGGACTGTGCGTCGCGTTTTGGGACCCCGCGCGACCGCAGATAGAAAAGTGCTGTCTCATCAATCGCCCCTGACGTGGAGCCATGACTGCATTTTACGTCATCGGCGTAGATCTCAAGCTCCGGCTTGGCCAGAAACTGGCTATCTTCGTCCAGAAGGAGGCTTTGGCTGATCTGGTAGCCATCGGTTTTCTGCGCGATCTGCTTGACAAGGATTTTGCCCTGAAACACGCCAACGGCACCATTCTTGAGAACCTTCTTGAACACTTGACGGCTTTCGCAGCGCGGCGCCGCATGGGTCACAAAGACGGTATCGTCGTGATGAAACTGGCCGTCGCCCACGGCAGCACCGGCGACATGAGCCTTGGCCCCTTCGCCCGCCAGGTCCAGAACAACCTCGTTGCGGGTCAGAAGACCGTTGGCAGTCAAGGTAAAGGATTTGAACAAAGCGCCTGCCCCGAGGCGCGCGAAGATATGGGTGATTGCGCGGCGTTCGTGATCTCGCCCCTGCAGGCGGACGTGATGGAACTGCGCACCCGCTCCGACCTCCACCTCCATCGCCTTGTTGAAACGCGCGGCGGCTGGCCCGCTTTCGAGGATGGTCAGTTCGGTGTCTTTCTCAAGCTTGATGCAATGGTGCAATATAGCATCGGAATGCTCTGATTTATGATGATAAATCAGCGAAACAGGGCGCTGCACCCTGCCCGTGACGCGGATCAGCAGACCATCTGTCGCATAGGCCGTGTTCAGGGCGCCAAAGGGGCGCGCCACGGGCGTTTGCCCCGCTGACTCCAGAACACCGTAAAGGTCGCGCGCCCAATGAATGTCCGGCCCGCCCGCCAGCGCCAGTCGTTCGATCTCGATGCCGCTGCCAGCCAGCGCATCCGACGCGGACGCGTCAAAGACCCCGTCGACAAAGACGAATTTCAGGCAGTCAATTCCCGCATAGGCCGGACTTTCGTCTTGCGGGTCAAAAACTGCGGCCCGAACGGGTTCAGGCTCATTGAGGCTGGCGGGATCCGTATAGCGCCAGTATTCATCGCGTCGTGTGGGCAGGCCCATTGCCAGAAGTCGTCCACAGGCGTCTGCGCGTGCGCCACCGAGCCACCCGCCGCGCGGCATGTCCAACCCGGCAACCCGCTGAGACAATACATCCTGCCGTGCCTGTAGCAGAGCCATCAAAGCGTCTCCGTGATCAGGTCGCCATAACCATTGGCTTCGACCTCCAGCGCAAGCTCCGGACCACCGGTCTTGACGATCCGCCCGGCCGACATGATGTGCACGACGTCGGGCTGAATGTGATCCAATAGGCGCTGATAGTGGGTGATCACCAGAAATGATCGCCCAGCATCGCGCAATGCGTTCACACCCTCGGCAACCAGCTTCATCGCGTCGACGTCCAATCCTGAATCGGTCTCGTCAAGGATGCACATCTTGGGTTCGAGCATCGCCATCTGAAGGATTTCGTTGCGCTTTTTCTCGCCACCGGAAAAGCCGACATTCACCGGGCGTTTGAGCATGTCGGCATCGATCTTGAGACTTTTGGCCTTTTCGCGAACGGCTTTCAGAAAGTCGCCGGCACTCATTTCAGGCTCGCCGCGCGATTTGCGCTGCGCGTTTACGGCGGTGCGCAGAAAGGTCATGTTGCCGACGCCGGGAATTTCAACCGGATATTGAAAGGCCAGAAACAGTCCCGCCGCAGCGCGATCTTCGGGCTCCATACCCAAGAGTTCCTGGTCCTGCAGCCGCGCCGATCCGTCGGTGACGCGGTAGCCTTCACGACCTGCCAAGACATAGGAAAGCGTGGATTTACCAGACCCGTTCGGCCCCATGATCGCATGCACCTGCCCCGCCCCGACGGTCAGATCAACGCCGTTGAGGATCACCTTGTCCTCTTCTTCAAGGCGGACGTGCAGATTGCGGATTTCTAGCATGCTCAGGTCCTTATGATCGGCAAAGAGATCGGTGGTGTTGGCTTTCGGGCACGTCGAAGCCTGCCGCTCGGTGCGACGGGCGAACACTTGGGTTCCAGACGCGAAACTGCGCCGTCAGCGTATTGCTGCGGGCGGATTGAGGGGCAGTCGCAAGGGATCGGTTGCGGGACGGCTCGCCCGTCTTCAGAACGTATAGGACCTGCCCTGCCACAAAACGGATTGCGGTTTGGTGGTCGCTTGGATGACCTCGACCCAATCGGGCGAGAATACGCGCGCGAACGTTTCGGGATAGAGATGAACGGCGTTGTGGAAAAACACCGTAGTTGAGATCGCGCCGATGGCCATCGCAACCTTGAGCGGGCGCGAGCGGAACGGCAGCACGATGTTCAGAACGATCGCGGCGGCCAAGGCGGCCCCCGCCTGAATGGCCATTTCCGTCATCGGATCGCCTGACCCTGCGCTGAGACCGACAAACCGAAACCGGACCCAGCTGGCAATGCCAAACGCGACGATCCCAAATCCCATCGCGATCATCACGTAGAACGGAAAAAGAAAATTGTTTACGGCTGTCGCTGCACTGCTTGGCTTGCCCCGACCCGAATAGCTCACGTGGTAAATCTCGTCGAGGCCAACATAAAGCGTGGACTTTGACGAGGCCTTGCCTGACGTGATGCGCGCGATTCGGGCGTCGAAATCTGCATTTGCCAGGGACATGTTCGACAGCCTCACCACCAACAGTTGCAGGCGAGAAAGCCCGTGAACCGTGGCGACAATAAGATCGAAAAGGAACCATTTCGTGCCGCCTCGCGTTCTGTCTCTAGCCCACCGAGCCTTCGAGGCTGATGGCGACCAGGCTCTGTGCCTCCATGGCGAACTCCATCGGCAGGGCTTGCAAGACATCCTTGCAAAAGCCGTTCACCACAAGCGCCACAGCCTCTTCTTCGTCCATGCCACGCGACCGACAATAGAAAAGCTGATCTTCGTCCACCTTGGATGTGGTTGCCTCATGCTCCACGCGTGAGGAGTTATTCTTGACCTCGATATAGGGCACGGTATGGGCACCGCACTTGTCACCGATCAGCAAACTGTCGCATTGGGTATAGTTGCGGCTATTGGTTGCCTTGGGGTGCATCGAGACCAGACCACGGTAGGTATTCTGCGCCTTGCCCGCCGATATCCCTTTGGAAACAATTCGGGATTTGGTGTTGCGCCCCAGGTGGATCATCTTGGTACCGGTATCGGCTTGCTGATAGTTATTGGCGATCGCGATGGAATAGAACTCGCCCTGGCTGTCGTCGCCGCGAAGGATGCAAGACGGATACTTCCAGGTGATGGCCGATCCGGTTTCCACTTGCGTCCACATCACCTTGGCCCGAGCTTCCCGGCAATCTGCGCGCTTGGTGACAAAATTGTAGATGCCGCCAACGCCATTTTCGTCGCCCGGATACCAATTCTGCACGGTGGAATACTTGATCTCGGCATCTTCGAGAATCACCAGTTCGACTACGGCCGCATGGAGCTGATGCGTGTCGCGCTTTGGCGCGGTGCAGCCTTCGAGATAGCTCACATAGCTGCCCTTGTCGGCGATGATCAAAGTCCGCTCAAATTGCCCGGTATTTTCAGCATTGATTCGGAAATAGGTGGACAGCTCCATCGGGCAGCGGACGCCCGGAGGGATGTAGACAAACGACCCATCCGAAAAGACCGCCGAGTTCAGCGTGGCAAAGAAATTGTCCGATTGCGGGACGACCGAGCCAAGATATTTCCGCACAAGCTCGGGATGCTCACGCACCGCTTCAGAGATGGAGCAAAACACAACTCCCGCTTTGGCGAGTTCAGCCTTGAATGTCGTCCCGAGCGAGACGCTGTCAAAGACGGCATCCACCGCCACACGGCGCTCGCCCTCGACCGGTTCCACGCTGGCCAGCAAAGCTTGCTCTTTCAGCGGGATGCCAAGCTTGGCATAGGTTGCCAAAAGCTTTGGATCGACCTCATCCAGTGACTTTGGCTTGACGGCCATGCTTTTGGGTTTGGCGAAGTAATACTGGTCCTGATAGTCGATTTCGGGATAGTGCAGCATCGCCCAACGCGGCTCTTCCATCTTGACCCAGCGGCGATAGGCAGTCAGCCGCCAGTCCAGCATCCAGTCAGGTTCGCCGTTTTTGTCAGAGATCAGGCGGACGATATCTTCGGAAACGCCTTTGGGCGCATAGTCCATCTCGATGTCGGTGGTCCAGCCGTGCTTGTAGGTGCCCGACATGGCTTGAACGGTATCGATGGTTTCCTGATCGACGCCGTCGCGCAGTTCGGGTTCCAATACGGCGGATGTCATCGTCGTCTCTCCTATCATCTCAGGCGGCCCTTGCGCGAACTTTGCCATAGGCGCCTGTCCAAGCATCAGCGAACCGGAGCACATCTTCGCGGCTGACACCGGGCCCGATAGAGATCCTGACCGCTTGCGCAGCCAAGCTCCCGTTAAAACCCATCGCCCCCAAAACCCGACTGGCGCGAACCTTGCCGCTTGAACACGCCGAGCCCGCCGAGATGGCAAAACCGGCAAGGTCCATCGCCATGACCTGCGTCTCGCCTTTCCAGCCAGGGGCAAGAAGACAAGTCGTATTGGGCAAGCGGTGGACCCCATTCCCGACTAAAATAGTTCCCATTTCCGCCGAGGACAATGCCAGTTCTAGAATATTTCTAATTTCGGCAACTTCGTCCCAGACACCGTTGGAAAGATCGCGCATGCCTGCTTCGGCCGCCGCGCCAAAACCAGCGATCCCGACGAGGTTCTCGGTCCCGGCGCGCCGACCCATTTCTTGCCCGCCGCCGCGCAAAAGCGCTGCGCGGTCCTTGCCGCGCGCCAAGATAAGCGCGCCAATACCTCTGGGCCCGCCAAGCTTGTGCGCAGATATCAGCGCGGTCTCCGCGCCAAGCCAATTAAAGGCCACGGGTATCTTACCAAAGGCCTGGGTAAGATCCGTAACAGCGATGCCTTGCGGCAGGGTTTGTACGACGCCGGTTTCCGAATTGGCCATTTGTAGCGAGGACTTGCCCGGATCCTTGACGTGAACATGGCCATTTACATCCACCGGCAGGACAGCAGCGCACCATTCGCGAACCGCATCATGTTCAACGGCGGCGCAGTGCAAGCCTCGATCTGCCAAGGCCATGGCTGCGGCTTCGGTTGCACCCGAGGTGAACACGATATCAGCCCCAACTGCACCAATCGCTGCGGCGATCTGTTCCCTGGACCGTTCCATCAAAGCTTTGGCCGCGCGCCCCTCGGCATGTACCGAAGACGGGTTACCGACGATATCCATCGCTGCCATCATCGCAATCCGCGCTTCGACCCGTAGCGGTGCCGTGGCGTTCCAATCAAGATAGCGGCGTCGCGTCATTCGTCGTCGACCACGCGGAAAAGGTGCGGCACGGCCGGACATGGCGTCAATTCGTTGCGCACCACGTCGGACAGTCTCGTCTGGTGCAAGAACACATAGACATTGGCCGACAGGCTCTCCCACAGACGATTGGTCAGGCTTTGCGCGCGGCTTCCCGACACACCACCGCTGGCGCCTGCCCCGGTATGCATGGCATCGACGGTTTCTTCGACTGCCTCAAGAACCTCACTGATGCGAATGTCGTTTGGACTGCGCGCCAGCTTGTAGCCGCCGCCCGGTCCGCGCACCGCCTCCACCAGACCAGAGCGGCGCAGCTTGACGAACAACTGCTCAAGATACGGCAACGAGATGTCCTGACGCCGCGACACTTCGGCCAATGATACCAGTTCATCCCCCTTGGCCATGGCGAGATCCGCCAATGCCACCATTGCGTAGCGTCCCTTGGTGGAAAGCTTCATGCCCGTCCCCTGCCCCGTAATCCCCATGCGCGACAGACGGGCTGCGCTATCCCATTGACTGCATCCGCAGGGACGATTACCTGCAAAGCGTCGACAAGGCGGATCCCCGCCTTTGGAATTATTCTAAGTTAGCCAAGCGAAATCGTCAACAATCGCTGTGCTCAACGATAGGCGAGGAACATGCCCGAGGTAATCTTCGCAGGCCCTGAGGGGCGCATTGAAGGCCGTTATCATCCCCAAAAGGAGCTCGACGCACCCATTGCGATCATCTTGCATCCGCATCCTGCGTATGGCGGCACGATGAACAACAAGGTCGTCTACAACCTGCATTACGCGTTCTACAATCTGGGCTTCACCGTGTTGCGGTTCAATTTCCGCGGTGTCGGGCGCAGTCAGGGTGAGTATGATCAGGGCATTGGCGAGCTTAGCGATGCGGCTTCGGCTTTGGACTATCTGCAGGCGCTGAACCCGAATTCGCGCCATTGCTGGGTGGCGGGATTCTCCTTCGGGGCGTGGATCGGGATGCAGCTCTTGATGCGCAGGCCAGAGATTACCGGGTTCATCTCGGTGTCGCCGCCCGCCAATCTGTATGACTTCAGCTTTCTCGCCCCCTGCCCGTCGTCGGGGTTGATCATCAACGGGACTGCCGACAAGGTCGCGCCGCCCAAGGACACGATCAACCTCGTCAACAAACTGCACGAGCAAAAGGGCATCACCATCACGCATACCCAAGTCGAAGGAGCCGACCACTTCTTCAAAGACGAAGAGGCTCATATGAAGCCGATGATTCAGACCGTCAGCGACTATGTTCGCCGGCGGATGACCGAAGGCACGCGCTGATGGGGGTGATCGAGGATCTGGGTGACAGCCTGGCCCGTGATGTGCTTGAGGCGATGGAGGAAATTGGCGACGACCGGTTGTTCGACAAGGTCGGAAAAGTACTCGCCGACGCGTCGCCCACCATGCAAGAGGCGTTCATGACCGCGATCCGTGTGCGCGTCGCGGAAAAACGCGGCCGGGCCTTTCTCGAAAAGGCGCTGGAGGCCAAGCGGACCGGCAAAGCGTTGCTCAAAGCCCCGATCGGGGGCGATAGCGGGCATTGATGCGTGCGTCAGGGCATCTGTCAGTCGCACAGTTTGCCCCGCCGATCGCTGCATTTGCGGCCTATCGACTCGCGTTGGTGACCGCCTACCAGATCGACCGGTGGAATTATAATGCCGCTTTTGACACGCCGCCGGGATGGCTGGACCCGTTGAGCGTCTGGCACAGTCTGCGGCCTGCCTTGCCGTTGGCATGCGTGCACCTCTTGACTCCGATGACACGCTGGTTCTGGCTGTGGCTTGGTTGGGGCACGGTTCTGATCGACACGTTCTGGCTGGTCTATGACGCATTCCACCTCATCGACCCCAAGCTGCGCATACTTGCGGTCAACATCTATGCGCTGCCCTTTCTGACATGGCCGATCACGGCGATTGTCTTGATTCTTGCCTGGCGCGACCGCCTTCTGGCAAGGAAGATGACCATTTTCAGATGACCGAACGATTGACACGACAGTTCGCGTTTCTGAACGAGGCCGACCGGCTGAAATCGGTCTTGCGCGCCACCACGCTATGTGATGGCTCGCGGCCAGAGAATTCCGGCGAACATTCGTGGCATCTGGCGCTTTATGCCTTGGTGCTGGCCGATCAGGCGGCACAGGGGGTGGACATCAACCGGGTGATCCGGATGCTGCTGATCCACGATCTGGTGGAGATCGACGTGGGCGATGTGCCGATCCATTCGGCGAATGGCGCAGCGCATGCGAGTGCCGAGACGGTGGAAGCGGAACAGCGCGCGGCAGATCGCGTTTTCGGTCTTTTGCCCCGTGATTTGGCGGATGATCTTCGGGCGCTGTGGGATGAGTTTGAGGCAGCGGAGACGCCGGATGCGGTCTTTGCCAAGTCGCTCGACCGAGTGCAGCCGGTGATGGCGAACCTGAGGTCAGGTGGCGGCACCTGGGTGACGTATGACGTCACGGCAGAGCAATTGGAGAGCCGTGTCGGGACAAAGATCGCCAAGGGCGCGCCACGGTTGTGGGAATGGGTGCGTGAAAAGACGCACCATTTCTTTCAGACTTAGTCATCAGAATTGGTATACCGTCGCATACCATCTATCGCCCGCGCCCCAGTTCCGCTATGCAGCGCGCAACCGAATCCATCCTGAAAGGGCCAGACATGACCAAGATCAAAGTCGCGAACCCCGTCGTCGAGCTTGATGGCGACGAGATGACCCGGATCATCTGGGATTTCATCAAGCAGAAACTGATCCTGCCCTATCTGGATGTGGACCTTAAATACTACGACCTCGGGATCGAGGAACGCGACCGGACCAACGACCAGATCACCATCGACAGCGCCGAGGCGATCAAGAAATACGGCGTGGGCGTCAAATGTGCCACGATCACGCCGGATGAGGCGCGGGTCGAGGAGTTTGGCCTCAAACAGATGTGGAAATCGCCCAACGGCACGATCCGCAACATCCTGGGCGGGGTGATCTTTCGCCAGCCGATCATCTGCAAGAATGTCCCCCGTCTGGTGCCCGGCTGGACCAAGCCCATCGTGATCGGCCGCCACGCGTTCGGCGACCAGTACCGCGCCACCGACTTCCGCTTTCCCGGTGCTGGCAAGCTTTCGATGAAATTCGTCGGCAACGACGGCACCGTGATCGAAAAGGACGTCTATTCTGCGCCGTCCTCGGGCGTCTACATGGGCATGTACAACCTTGATGACAGCATCATCGATTTTGCCCGCGCCTCGCTGAACTATGGCCTCAACCTCGGCTGGCCGGTGTACCTGTCGACCAAGAACACCATCCTGAAAGCCTATGACGGCCGCTTCAAGGACCTCTTTGCCAAGGTCTATGAGGAAGAATTCGAGGCGGAGTACAAAAAGAAGGGTATCACCTACGAACACCGCCTGATCGACGACATGGTGGCAAGTTCGATGAAATGGGCGGGCGGCTATGTCTGGGCCTGCAAGAACTATGACGGCGACGTGCAGTCCGATCTGGTGGCGCAGGGCTTCGGCAGCCTTGGCATGATGACCTCGGTCCTGATGACCCCCGATGGCAAGGTCGTGGAGGCGGAGGCAGCACACGGCACCGTCACGCGGCATTTCCGCGAACATCAGAAGGGCAAGGCCACGTCAACCAACTCGGTGGCCTCGATCTACGCCTGGACCGGCGGCCTCAAGCACCGCGCCAAGCTCGACAGCAATGATGCGCTGATGCGCTTTGCGGCGACGCTGGAGAAGGTGACGGTTGATACCGTGGAAGACGGGTTCATGACCAAGGACCTCGCGCTGCTGGTCGGACCAGATCAGAAGTGGTTGACCACCATGGGTTATCTTGAAAAGGTCGATGAGTACCTGAACAAGGCACTTGCCGGGTAAACCGACACGGAGCCACCCGACACCTTGGACATTCATCTTTATTTTCAATGTGCCGCCAAAGCCTGGGCTCCGGGCTTTGGGGACCGCGATACTTACGGCATCGTCATGACGTTTGTTTACCTCGCGGCGGCGGGACTTGCGGTGGCAGTGGCATTCAAGGGCCCTTTTCGCAGCCGGGCTCCGCGCAGCGAACGCGTGCTCTGGGTGTTCAGTGCCAGCGTTCTGGTGGCGCTGGCGGTCAACAAGCAGCTGGACCTGCAAACCATGTTCGTTGCGGCAGCGCGGTGCATTGCCCAGGCGCAAGGCTGGTATGAGACACGTCGGGAATACCAGACAGAGGTGGTCGTCGGCCTTGTTCTGGGGGCAGCTATCTTGGTGCCAGCAATCGTGCTTGCCTTTCGGCGCGCCATGACCGGCAACTTTGCGTTTGTGCTCAGCCTGTCGTTGCTCGTCGTTTTCGTATTGTTGCGCGCCATCAGCCTGCATCATCTGGATATCGTGTTTGGGCTTGAATTCATGTCATTGCGATTGCACAGGATCATTGAAGTGGTGGCACTTTGCACCGTCATATTGTCGGCAGTCCGGCGATTGCAACCGTCCGTACCTGCGCGGACCTGACGTCCGACAAGGCGCTACAAAAGGTTCCGATGGCCTTTCCTACCGGTCTGCGCGATCGCCCCTCAACGACTGTAAATGAAAGTGACCCTCCCGATGGAGCTCCGCAACATCGCTATTATCGCGCATGTCGACCATGGCAAAACCACGCTGGTGGATAAGTTGCTCAAACAGTCGGGGGCGTTTCGCGACAACCAGACGGTTTCCGAACGGGCGATGGACAGCGATGAATATTTGAACAAGGCATTGGGGAGCTGACATTCTAAGCCGATCCTGCTATAGTTAATGGCTGATTGTGGAGGTGGGAATGCCATTTCAGCCAGCAATGAAAGTTGCAGCCAATCTCGTTTCTCAGATTGAGGCTGCTGCTGCGCTAACGGCCCGGCTTGGGGCTACTGCAGCACCTTTGTCGCAAGGAGTCGATCAGGCAGCTGCGGCGGTTGTGGAAGAACTTGGTGCCAGTGCATTTACAGATCTTTCGCCGGATGAATCCCTGATTCTCCACGGCTTTCTTCGGTCTTTCCTGCATCAGGCTGTCGATCTTGTCGAACATCCAAGCCGGGACATGGGCTGGTCTTTCGATGATCCGGTCATTCTCGAGAATATCGGTCAGGTGTCGCGCTCAATCGTGCGAGGTCTGGCGCTTCTCGCCGAAGAAGAACCGGCGCTTGCCGATCGGCTTGCGCAGCCGGCGAGGTTTTTGGACGCAGGCACGGGGGTTGGCTGGATCGCCATTGATGCCGCGCGCAGGTGGCCCAATTTGCATGTTACCGGAATCGACCTTTTCGATCCTGCGCTAGCCTTAGGAAAAAGGAATGTCACCTCCAACGGTCTGGACGCACGGGTTACTCTGCGTCATCAAGACGTGACGGCGCTTACCGAAAGCAACAGCTATGCAATGGCCTTCCTTGCAGCACCCTTTATGCCGCAAGAAGTGATCCGCGCTGCCCTGCCAAAGTTGTTGACATCATTGGAGCCTGGCGGCTGGTTGGCATTCGGTATTTTCGAAGCACCGCCAGACCCGCTTTCGCAGGCCCTCTTAAATCTGCGTGTCACGAGGTTCGGCGGGCGGATATGGACAATTGAGGAAGCCCGGGATGCGCTGGAGCAGGCTGGTTTTACGGTGCGCGAAGGCACAATCGCCATGCTTCCGGCGAGGCTGATCATCGGTCGCCGCTCGGTCGAGTAAGGGCGCGGCAACCCTCTGGCGTTTCCGGGGGAAACCCTATAAGGCCCAGCGAACCCTAATGATCCGAAAGTGACCCTCCCGATGGAGCTCCGCAACATCGCCATCATCGCGCATGTCGACCATGGCAAAACCACGCTGGTAGATGAGCTGCTCAAACAGTCCGGGGCGTTTCGCGACAACCAGACGGTTTCCGAACGGGCGATGGACAGCAATGACATCGAACGCGAACGCGGCATCACCATCCTTGCGAAATGCACGTCGCTGGAATGGGCAGGCAAGCGCATCAACATCGTGGACACGCCCGGCCACGCCGATTTCGGTGGTGAAGTGGAGCGGATCTTGTCCATGGTCGATGGTGTCGTTTTGCTCGTCGATGCCGCCGAAGGTCCGATGCCGCAAACGAAATTCGTGACCTCCAAGGCGCTGGCCCTGGGCCTTCGGCCGATCGTGGTGCTGAACAAGGTCGACAAACCCGACGCCGAACCAGACCGCGCGCTGAACGAGGTGTTCGATCTTTTCGCCAACCTCGGTGCAGATGACAACCAGCTGGACTTCCCCGTGCTCTATGCCTCGGGACGCTCGGGCTGGGCAGATGTCGGCCTGGACGGTCCACGCAAAGACTTGTCCGCCCTCTATGACCTCGTGCTGAGCCATGTGCCGCAGCCCGCGCAGCTGTCGCGCCGGGCCGAGCCGTTCCAGATGCTGGCGACGACGCTGTCCGCCGACCCCTTTATTGGCCGTATTCTGACCGGCCGTGTCGAAGCAGGAACCCTGCGTGCGGGCGAGACGATCAAGGCGCTCAGCCGTGATGGCGACAAGCTGGAGCAGTTCCGCGTCTCCAAAGTGCTGGCGTTCCGGGGCCTGACCCAGACGGCCATCGAGGTCGCCGAAGCGGGCGATATCGTCACGCTGGCAGGCATGTCCAAAGCAACCGTTGCCGACACCCTTTGCGCGCTGGAGCTTGAAACTGCCCTGCCTGCACAACCCATTGATCCACCTACAATTTCTGTCACATTCGGGATCAATGACAGCCCCCTCGCCGGCAAGGACGGCAACAAGGTGCAGTCCCGCGTGATCCGCGAACGCCTGATGAAAGAGGCCGAGATCAACGTCGCGATCAAGGTCAGCGACACCCCCGGCGGCGATGCCTTCGAGGTCGCGGGACGTGGCGAATTGCAGATGGGCGTGTTGATCGAGAACATGCGCCGCGAAGGGTTCGAGCTGTCGATCAGCCGCCCGCGTGTGCTTTTCCGCGACATTGACGGCGTAAAATGCGAACCGATCGAAGAGGTTACGATTGACGTTGACGACGACTATACCGGACCTGTGATCGAAAAGCTGACGGGTCCGCGCAAAGGCGAACTGGTCGAGATGAAGCCCGCCGGCGTCGGCAAGACCCGTCTCATCGCGCATGTCCCATCGCGCGGGCTGATCGGCTATCATGGCCAGTTCATGACCGATACGCGCGGCACCGGCGTTCTGAACCGAGTGTTCCACGAATGGGCGCCCCACAAAGGACCGATCGAGGGCCGTCGCCAGGGCGTCTTGATTTCCATGGAAAGTGGCGTTTCAGTCGCCTATGCGATGTGGAAACTCGAGGATCGCGGGCATTTCTTTATTGGCGTGCAGGAACCGGTCTATACCGGCATGATCATTGGCGAGCACAACCGCGACAATGACCTCGAGGTCAATCCGCTCAAGGGAAAGCAGCTGACCAACGTCCGGGCAAGCGGCACCGATGAAGCGGTGCGGCTGACCACGCCGGTCAAGCTGTCGCTGGAACAGGCAATTGCCTATATCGACGATGATGAACTGGTCGAGGTCACGCCCAAGGCGGTGCGGATGCGCAAGCGCTTTCTTGACCCGAACGACCGCAAGCGCCAATCGCGCGCGGCAGGATAACAAAGACCGCCCGTCGGGACGGATTATTTTCATTTCGGATCATGGTTTTGTCAGCCGTTATTCAACCTCTTCGACGACCATCAGATCCCTGACACTCGCGCCTTTGGCATGGGCAAGGGCGGCTTGATACGCGGGCGAGTTGTAGCATTCGACGGCATGTTCCAACGAGGGAAACCTCGCCACAACGTTGCGGGGCCGGTCGTTGCCTTCCAGTTGCACATAGCGGCCACCGCGCGCCAGAAACACGCCGCCATGGGCCGCGATGGCCTCGGTGGCAAGCTTGGCATAGCGGCCATAGGCCTCGGGATCGGTGACGCGCACATGGGCAATCCACAAAGCTGACGGCAAGGCCCTATCCCCCGATCACGGCTTCTGCGGCTGCAATAGCCGCGTTCGCACCAGCAATATCTGCACCGCCGGCTTGCGCCATGTCCGGACGCCCGCCGCCTCCTTTGCCGCCCATCGCTTCGGCGGCTGCCTTGACCAGCGCGACGGCACTGAGCCGATCTGTCAGGTCATTGGTGACACCGGCTGCAACGGCGGGCTTGCCACCCGTGTCCGCGATCAACAGAACCGCGCCCGAACCAATCCGGCCCTTCATGTCATCAATCAGGCCCGGCAAATCCTTGCCCGAGACGCCTGACAAGACCTGCGCGACGAACGAGATGCCGTTGATCTCTTTGGCCTCTGGCCCTGCCGCCTTACTGCCTATCGCCAGTTCGCGGCGCAGCTGTGCCACTTCGTTTTGCAAGCTACGGCGCTCCTCGGCCAGGGCCTTGACGCGTGCGGGCACATCTTCAGGATGGGTCTTCAGCATCGCGGCGGCATCCACCAACAGGGTGTCGCGGGCCAAAAGGTGGTCCAATGCGGCTTGCCCTGTCAGCCCCTCGATTCGCCGAACACCGGCGCTGGAGGCTGAATCGCTCAGCAAGACAAAGGCGCCGATGTCGCCTGTGCGTTTGACATGCGTGCCGCCGCAAAGTTCCAGCGAATAGGTCGCACCATCGGCACCTTTGCCGGAACCGTCCAGTTGGCTCATGGAAACGACCCGGACCTCATCGCCGTATTTCTCGCCAAAGAGGGCCTGCGCACCGATCGCGCGGGCATCGTCCGGGGTCATGATCCGCGTGTCGACGGGGCTGTTCTGGCGAATGAAGGCATTCACCTCGCGTTCGACCACCTGCCGTTCTTCGGTCGTCATCCCCTTGCCATGACTGAAGTCAAACCGAAGCCGGTCTGCGGCATTGAGGGAACCACGCTGCGCCACATGATCACCCAGCGCGCGACGAAGGGCTTCGTGCAAAAGGTGGGTGGCCGAGTGGTTGGCGCGTATGGCACTGCGGCGGTCATGCAAAACCGTCAGCCGCGCGGCCTGCCCGTTGGCAATGCTGCCCTCTCGCACGGTGGCGACATGAATAAAGACGCCCGCCGTCTTGCGCGTGTCGGTGACTTCGGCTTTGCCAGTGTCAGTGATGATCCAGCCATGATCGCCGACCTGGCCACCGCTTTCGGCATAAAACGGTGTCTGGTTGACAACGATCTGGATCGCCTCGCCGGTTCCGGCGCTTGTCTGGGCGGCAGCATCGCGGACCAGAGCGGTAATGACCCCCTCGGCGCGTTCTGTGTCATAGCCCAAAAATTCCGTGGCACCATGTTCTTCGGCAATGTCAAACCAGATGCGCGCATCTTTTGCGTCACCAGTTCCTGACCAGCTTGCACGGGCCTTGGTTTTCTGCTCGGCCATGGCGGCCTCAAATCCGCCAACATCCACGGCACGACCTTTTTCCCGCAAGGCATCCTGCGTCAGGTCCAGAGGAAAGCCGTAAGTGTCGTATAACTTGAAGGCAGCAGCGCCCGGCAGGTTTGCACCTTCGGGAATTCGGGCAAGTTCATCATCCAGAAGTTTCAGGCCACGGTCCAAGGTCTGGATGAAACGTGCTTCTTCCAGCCGCAGGGTTTCTTCGATCAATGCCTGGGCTTGTTGCAATTCCGGGTATGCGGCCCCCATCTGGCGCACGAGTGCCGGCACCAGACGGAACATGACCGGATCCGCCGCCCCCAGCATATGCGCATGGCGCATCGCCCGACGCATGATCCGGCGCAGGACATAGCCACGTCCTTCATTGGACGGCATCACCCCATCGGCAATCAGGAACGAGGTTGACCGCAGGTGGTCGGCGATCACGCGGTGATGGGTCTTGCCGGGACCGTCGGCGTCTGTGGATGTCGCATGGGCCGAGGCTTCGATCAGGCTACGCATCAGGTCAGTGTCGTAATTGTCGTGTTTGCCCTGCAACAGTGCGCCGATCCGCTCCAGCCCCATGCCGGTGTCGATCGACTGCATGTCCAACGGGCGCAAGCTGCCATCCGCAAACTGTTCATTTTGCATGAAGACATTGTTCCAGATCTCGATGAACCTGTCGCCGCCTTCGTCCTTGCTGCCCGGCGGGCCGCCCCAGATATGGTCGCCGTGATCGTAAAATATTTCGGTGCAGGGCCCGCAGGGGCCCGTCGGCCCCATGCGCCAGAAATTATCGTCGGTCGGGATGCGGATGATCCGGCTATCCGAAAGGCCTGCCACCTTTTTCCAAAGCCCCGCGGCCTCGTCATCGGTATGATAGACCGTCACGCAGAGCTTTGACGGATCAATGCCGAAATCCTTGGTCAACAGCTCCCACGAAAATGCAATCGCTTCGGCCTTGAAATAGTCGCCAAACGAAAAGTTGCCGAGCATTTCAAAGAATGTGTGATGACGCGCGGTGTAGCCGACATTGTCCAGATCATTGTGCTTGCCCCCTGCCCGCACGCATTTCTGCGCCGTTGTCGCGCGCTTGTAGTCACGCGTTTCAACCCCGGTAAAGCAGTTCTTGAACTGCACCATGCCCGAGTTTGCAAACATCAGGGTCGGATCATTGCGCGGAACAAGCGGGCTGGAGCTGACAACGCGGTGACCGTTCCTTTGAAAAAAGTCGAGGAAGGTGGAACGGATGTCATTCAGCGACGCCATGTCAGGCCCTTTCATCAGCGAATTCTGCAGATTTAGCCCGTTTAGCCCCCCGGTTGCGGGCTGTCCACAGGCGCGTTGGCGCAAGAATGCAAAAGGCCGGGGACAACATCCCGGCCTTTCACACCTAAGTCAATCGAACGCAGTCCTTACATGTCAACGACGTCTTCGGTTTCGCCACCGCCCGAGATGTTGAAATCAAGTCCGTTGGCCGCACGCAGCTTGTCTTCGATCTCGGCTGCCACTGCGGGGTTCTGCTTGAGAAAAAGCTTGGCGTTTTCGCGACCTTGCCCGATACGTTCGTCGCCATAAGAGTACCAGCTGCCGGATTTTTCGACGATACCGGCCTTTACGCCGATATCGACCAGCTCGCCGGTCTTGGAGATGCCCTCACCGTACATGATGTCGAATTCGACCTGCTTGAAGGGCGGTGCCACCTTGTTCTTGACCACTTTGACGCGGGTGGTGTTGCCGACGATGTCTTCACGTTCCTTGATCGACCCGATGCGCCGGATGTCGAGGCGCACAGAGGCGTAGAATTTCAGCGCGTTACCACCCGTGGTGGTTTCAGGGCTGCCGAACATCACGCCGATCTTCATGCGGATCTGGTTGATAAAGATCACCATGCAGTTCGAACGCCCGATCGAGGCGGTCAGCTTGCGCATGGCCTGGCTCATCAGGCGGGCCTGGCTGCCCATCTGCATGTCGCCCATGTCGCCTTCGATCTCGGATTTCGGGACCAGGGCTGCGACCGAGTCAACCACAATCAACCCCACTGCGCCGGAGCGAACCAGCGTATCGACAATCTCCAGCGCCTGCTCGCCGGTGTCGGGCTGACTGATCAACAGATCATCCAGATTCACCCCGAGCTTTTTGGCATATTGCGGGTCAAGCGCATGTTCTGCATCGACAAAGGCGCAAACGCCGCCTTTCTTTTGCTCCTCCGCGACGACATGCAAGGTCAGCGTCGTCTTGCCCGAAGACTCCGGGCCATAGATCTCGATGATGCGTCCTTTTGGCAGGCCACCGATGCCCAGGGCGATGTCCAGACCCAGTGATCCGGTCGAGGTTGCCTCGATATCCATCGCCGGGCTGTCTGCGCCCAGCCGCATGATCGACCCTTTGCCGAATTGCCGTTCGATCTGCGCCAGCGCGCTTTCGAGGGCTTTGCTTTTGTCCATTTCGCGCTTCCCGTTCAGGTCGAGCAGATTTGCCACCGACATTCTATGCTTCCTTATTTCACAGCCGCAGGTTGGCGGCAATTGTTGCGCTTGTTCCCCAAGTGTTCTCACCCTTATGAGATCAAAAAGAGAACAAATCAAATCAAATTTGGTGCCTTAACTTTTGCTGTGAACCGTTAAGGGATAGTTTACAACAACGCTGAAAAGCGGCTCAGCGACGAAAATACGACAAGAAAAGAGATGATATGCTAGTACTCTACGAGCAAAGACTGGTGATCCTGGCGACGCCCAAGACCGGATCGACGGCGATTGCAGCAGCGCTCGAATCGTTTTCGCAGGTGTCAATCCAGCGCCCGCCGGTTCTCAAGCATACCAATGTGCATCGCTATCATCGTTTTCTCGGCCCGTATTTTGCGGCAGCATCCGGCGCGCCCTTCACCGTCGTGGCCTTGATGCGCGAGCCGCGCGACTGGCTGGGCAGCTGGTATCGGTATCGTCAGCGCGATATCGTGACCGATCCGCAAAAGCAAACAAACGAAAGGTCCTTTGATGAGTTTGTCGCGGCCTGGTGTGCAGATCCGGTGCCGGAGTTTGCGGCCGTGGGATCGCAAGCGCGGTTTCTGGCGCCGAACAACGGCGGTCGCGTTGACCTGCTTTTCCGTTACGAGGCGATCGAGGGTTTTGTAGACTTTCTTGAAGACCGCCTGGATTGCGAAATCGTGCTGCCGCGCCTGAATGTCTCGCCAGAGGCGCGTCTGGATCTGTCTGCGCGAACGGATGCACGATTGCGCAAGGTGGCAGCCGCCGATTTCGCGCTCTATGCCGATCTGGTTGCCGCCCAGGCGCACCCTTATGGCGCGCTCCCCAAGGCAGATTCGTCCGACCGGATGGTTGGCGCATAGTGCAGACGCACGCTGACGCTGTCGATTTGCTGCTAAGTTTGGATGTGCGCGGAACCGGGAACGGGTTCCGAGATCTGCCGTTCATCCATCTGCCGAGCGCCAGACGCGGACCTCAATTCGGAAAAGACATCGCGTCGCGTCGTCTGGCACGTCAATGCAGCTGGCCTTGTACCGTGGTGGTCAGTTCGGTCAAGGAAAACGGTTTGGGCAGGAAAACCGAATTCGGGATGCGTGCCTGGCCTTCGGACAGGCAATCTTCGGCATAGCCTGACACGAAGATGACCCTGACGTCGGGGCGTTCCTTGAGCGCCACACGCACCCAGCTTGGTCCGTCCATGCCTGGCATGACCACATCCGTCACAAAGATATCGACCTGAAGCGTCGGATCTTCGAGCATGCGCAAGGCATCTTCGGCACATTCAGCCTCAAGCACGGTATAGCCACGCATGCGCAATGCCCGCGACGCAAAGGCCCGCACCGGGGCCTCGTCTTCGACGAGAAGAACAACGCCCTCACCTTGCTTCATCAAGACCTTGCGCGGCACTTCGGGGCTGACAAGATCTTCTGGCTTGATCTCGTGGACCGGGAAGTAAAGCTGAAACACCGAGCCCTGCCCCGGCTCGCTGTCAACAAAGATATAGCCGCCCGATTGCTTGACGATGCCATAGGCAGTCGACAGGCCGAGTCCGGTGCCTTCACCTGACCGCTTGGTGGTAAAGAAGGGTTCAAATATCTTTTGCAACTTGTCCGCAGGAATGCCGGTGCCGGTATCCACGACACGGATAACCGCATACTCGCCAGCAGGTACAACGGCCCGATCTCGGCGCATTTCGGCTGCCAAGGTAACCGCCTCGGTCTCAATGCGGATCGTGCCCCCGTCGGGCATGGCATCGCGGGCATTCACCACGAGATTCATGATGACCTGTTCCAACTGGCGCTTGTCAGCACGGATTGGTCCCAAAAGCGGGTCCTGCATCAATTTCAGCCCGACGCGTTCGCCAACTAGGCGATTCAAGAGATGCGTAAGATCAGACAGGACATCATGCAGATCGACACGTTCCGGCTTCAGTGTCTGCTTGCGCGAAAAGGCCAGCAACTGGCTGACCAGCGCACCGGCGCGATTGGCATTTTGCTGGATCTGCATCAGGTCGGCATAGTCTGTGTCTGACCGGCTCCGCCGCAGCAGCAAAAGATCACAATGCCCTGAAATAGCCGTCAGAAGGTTGTTGAAATCATGCGCGACACCGCCAGCAAGCTGCCCGATGGCTTGCATCTTCTGGCTCTGGATGAACTGCGCCTCGAGTTCCTTGAGCGCCGTTGCATCCGCGAGAACCACCAAGGCGCCCGGGTTTCCGTGAATGACCATTCGGCGCAGGGTGACTTGAAGATACCGTTTCTCCGCGCCCCCCCGGGATTGCAGCACTTCGGACGTTGTCGGCAGGCGCCCATCCACGACGTCTGCAAGCCAGTCACCGACGGGCCGGCCCAGTCCTTCAAAAAGGTCGTGAAACACCGCCGAAGAACCCGCCTCCAAGCCAGCCAGTTCACGGGCAGATTTGTTCGCAGAGGTCAGGGTGCCGTCATGCGCGAACTTCATGAGGGCCACGGGCATATGTTCGAACTCGGCAAGCACGGAATCGTCCGCACGGTCCGCTGGCACTGGAAACAGGAATATCTCGCGCCGCTCCCCGGCGCCTTCGATTTCCGAGAGAATCGCACGCACCAGACCATTGGCGGCGCTGACCTCAACCTCTTCGCCATTGCGCACAACCGGCGCAACAAAGACGCGATCCAGCTTTTTGGGGCGCGCTCCCAAAAGCCTGCGCATCGCTTCGTTTGAAAACAGCACCACGCCCGCCTTGTTGGCCACCAGCATCGGCAAACTCAACTGCTCGGCTCCCCGTCCGACACCGGTACGATCCTGAAACTCTTCGAGACGCCACAAGAACCTGCCCGACGATATCGCGGTGCAGGACAACCGCAGATGGCCGCGCCGCGTGACCACATCCTCGCGCGCAGCGCCGCGCTGTTCGGCGCGCGATTGCAGGCGAAACATCACCGCTCCGGGTGAGGCGAAATGATCGCTGAGCGTGGCAATCAGGGTGGTCGCACTGGTGCCGGCAAAGCGTTCATCGGCGGCCTTGTTGCGCAGATGGATCTCGCCCACCCGGTCGGTGGTAAATGCGGGTGCTGCGTCCTCTCCGACAAGTCGGAAAAGTAGCACCTCCTCGCGCGCGAGGCGACGCTGGTAAAGCATCTGGCTGACCTTGATCACGACAACCAACACCGCAAGTGTCACCCCGGCAGCGCTGAGCGTCAGACGCGCCATCTGATCTTGTGCAAAACCTGCCGCCGCAAGGCAGGCAACCGCCCCGATCAACAAATACCAGGCCCGCGGAGCAAGCCCGCGCGCGGTTTCAGCGATGGTGGCGTGGTCGGTCAAGCCGGTGGCCAAAATATCCCTCGTCGAATTCGGATTCGCTTTCATCCTCCATACGGCAGGCAAATCGTTAATCGCAGTTTAACTTCGCCAAATATTCCCTCTCTGGTTGCATCCCTTGAATCAGAGACGCGCAAGGACCGCCAGAAAAAAACCGTCGCCGCCGTCTAAAGGTGTGAGCTGACGCCTTTTTTCCACAGTCCAGCCAGAGTGACGCGACAGAAAGCTGGTAATCTGGTCGTCGTTTTCTGAACGCAGCACCGAGCAGGTGACGTAGGCAAGCTTTCCAGTCCGCGCAACCAGCGGTGCGGCTCGATCAAGAATCCGGGCCTGCAGCGCGCATAGCTCGTGCAACCGCGCAGGCGTCAGGCGCCATTTGCCTTCGGGATCGCGCCTCCAGCTACCAGAGCCGGAACAGGGCACATCTGCAAGAACCACATCAAAGGGCGCATGATCCTCGGGATTGTCAGTCGTCTTGACCTCAACGCCTGCCCGCGTCGCACGCACGGACAGATCCAGCATCCGCCGGGGTACGTGGTCATGCGCAACCAGCCGCAACGCCATCCGGGACGCCATGGCAAGTGTCTTGCCGCCACCCCCGGCACAGAGATCAAGCACCTTGTCGCCGGGCCGCAGCGGCAGATCCTCGACCACCGCCTGAGACGCTGCATCTTGCAATTCAACCGCGCCGTCAAGATAGGCGGGCGAGGTCTGGATGCGCCGCGCGCCGTCAATGACCTCGAGCGCCGAAGTTGCAAGCCCGTGGGGCAGTGCCACTATTCCTTGTTCAGCCAGCAACTGTATTGCCGCATCGCGCGACAACCGTTGCTGATTGACCCGCAAGAATACCGGCGCGCGGCTTTGCAATGCGGTCAGGGTCGGGACCGCACATGCGCCCAAGCCATCGGTGAACAGGGTGCCAAGCCAGTCGGGAATATCATGCTGTTCCCAACCCGCTGGCGGGCGACCAGTCTCGTCGGCACCAACGGGCACTGGGCTGTGTGGCGGCCCTTGAAAAATGCCGGAAACGTCCTCGCCACGCGCTCTTGCCCGCCCCAAGATCAGACCGCGCCCGGTTTCTGCGCCACCGATGGCTGCAAACGAGCGGCGACATCGCAGCGCGTCAAAGACCAGATCGCGCACTGCCGCGCGATCACCGGAGCCTGCATAGCGCGCGCCGCGCCCCCAACGGGTCAGCGCCTTTTCCGCGGCGCTACCGGCAAGGATCTGGTCGATCACGTCGATGGCAGCCTGCGCCCGCGCACCCGGTGTCATAGGGTCACATCACCCGGTAGTTGGGACTTTCGCGGGTGATCTGGACGTCGTGGACATGACTTTCCTTGAGACCAGCGCCGGTGATGCGCACAAACTCGCAATTGTTGCGCATCTCGGCAATCGTCCGGCAGCCGGTATAGCCCATGGCGGCCCGCAAGCCCCCCACCATCTGATGGATGACGGTCGCGGCAGCACCCTTGTACGGCACCTGACCCTCGATGCCTTCGGGAACCAGTTTGTCGCTGGCCGCATCTTTCTGAAAATAGCGGTCTGCCGAGCCGCGTGCCATCGCACCGAGTGAGCCCATCCCGCGATAGGCCTTAAAGCTGCGGCCATTCCACAAGATCATCTCGCCGGGAGATTCGTCCGTCCCGGCAATCGCGGACCCCACCATGGCGCAAGACGCTCCGGCTGCAATCGCCTTGGCAAAGTCGCCCGAATACTTGATCCCGCCATCCGCGATGATCGGGATGTCGCCCGCCGCCCGCACAGAATCTATGATTGCGGTCAACTGCGGGACGCCCACACCGGCCACGATCCGCGTCGTGCAGATGGAGCCTGGGCCAATCCCCACCTTTACCGCATCGGCACCCGCCCCGATCAACGCGCGCGTGGCCTCACCGGTGGCCACGTTGCCTGCGATCACCTGCAATTCATTGGACAGCCGCTTGATCCGCTCCACCGCGCGCGCGACGCCTTCGGAATGACCATGGGCAGTGTCGATCACCACCATGTCGACACCCGCGTCAATCAGCGCCTCGCTCCGCGCGAAACCCGCATCACCGACCGTCGAGGCCGCCGCAACCCGCAACCGGCCCATCGCATCCTTGCAGGCATGCGGGTTCAAAACGGCTGTCTCGGTGTCTTTCAGCGTCAACAGACCCGTCAGTTTGCCTGCGCCATCGGTCACCAGCAGCTTTTCAATCCGGCGGGCTTTCATCAGGCTGATGGCTTCAGCGCGGTCAGCAGGTTCGCGCAAGATGGCGAGGTTGTCAGAGGTCATCATCACCCGCACCGGGGTCTTGTCGTCGCTGGCAAAGCGCATGTCGCGGTTGGTCACAATCCCGACGACGCGTCCCAGATCGTCCACCACGGGAAAGCCCGTGATGTTGTAGCGTTCCATCAGGACCTTTGCGTCGGCCAGAGTCTGGTCCGGCGTCAGGGTAATGGGCGCATAGACCACGCCGGACTCGAACCGCTTGACCCGACGCACCTCGCGGGCTTGCGCCTCGGTGTCGAGATTGCGGTGGATTACCCCGATCCCGCCGGCCTGTGCCATCGCGATCGCCATGCGGCCTTCGGTCACGGTGTCCATGGCCGACGACAGAAGCGGGATATTCAGCCGGATCAGTTTGGTGACAAAGGTTGATGTGTCTGCATCCAGCGGCAACACGCTCGACGCGGCCGGAACCAGTAGCACATCATCAAACGTCAGGGCCTCACGAATCTCCATGGTTTTCCCCCTCGGAGTGGCATCGTTTGGCGGTTCCCTGTTTCACGGGGCCGTACAAAGTGCAAGAAGAAATGCTGCATCTTGCGCTTGCATGCCGCGAGACCCCGTGCAGATTGTGAGGCAGTGCCAAAGGGATTGTGCCATGCGTGTCGCGATTGTTGAAAACACCAAGATCACGCATCACGGTCAGGTCGGCGTGGCCCTGCATGAGGCCGCGGCCCTGATCGACGTTTACAAGCCGTGGTCGGGACAACCTCTGCCCCGCAGGGTCGAGGCCGACGCGCTCGTCGTCTTCGGCGGCGAGCAATCTGCACGCGATGACGACACGCATCCTTACCTGCCAGATTTGGCACAGCTCATGGCCGACTTCGCGGCGCATGACCGCCCGGTCTTGGGTATTTGCCTTGGCGCACAGGTGCTGGCACGCGCATTCGGGGCCGACAACCATCTGGGACGCCAACTCGAATTCGGCTGGACCGAGGTGGCGCTGACCGAGGCGGGCCAGTGCGATCCGGTTCTGGGGGCCTTGCCTGACCGATTTCCGATCTTCCAGTGGCATTCGGACACCTTCGCGCTGCCACAAGACGCCGTGCAACTGGCGACCTCCACAGCGGCAGCGCAGCAGGCCTTTCGCATTGGCCGCGCGACCTATGGCATGCAGTTTCATTTCGAGGCCAGTCGCGCCGTGGCAGCGGATTGGGCGCAGACTTTCCCAGAACTCATACAATCGCTGGCGCCGGACTGGCTGACGCGCTTTGCCGACGTTGCCAAGCGTGAGGGCGTGGCCGCCGATGCGCACGGTCTGGCCATAGCGCGCGCGCGGGTTGGGCTGATTTGATACCGGTCGTTCAATCGCCAGTCGCCCGGACAGGCTCGCCATGCGCAAACACCAACAACATGCGGCCCAAGGTTGCGGCCATGACGCCCGCGGCCAGGGTCAACGCCAGCAATCCCGGCCATGCCCAGGCCCCACCAAGCGTCAGACAACTGGTCGCAAGCTGGCTTAGTCCAAAGACGATTGCGCCAACACGGGACGGGTTTGCCAACGCTTTTCGAACGCCAGAAAGCATCAGGGCCATGGCAAAACCGATCCCGATGACGACCAGACCTTGCGCCAGATCCGTCAGTCTGATCATTGCGGCAAGGGTGCCGAGCGTCCCGGCCAGCCCTGTCAGAATTGACAGCAGCGGCGGGCGTAAACGGGTTGCAATTCCGCCAAAACGCAGGGCCGACCGAACCAGAACCACACATCCCAGCGGCAAGGTCAGCCACAAAAGCAGACCCGCGATGGGAGAGGCGTCCAATGTCCATGCCGCTTGCCCCAGTTGCGCAAACCCCGTCACCATCAGAACCTCCGGCACGGGATCGCGCGACCGCTCATCCGCGCGCCCGCTGGCGTCGTGCAAAAGACCACTCGCCACGTAGACCAGCGCGCCAAATACCAAGACCGCCACGCCGAACGCAACGCCGGGCACATGCGGGACCAAGATGATTGCGACGAGGGTGCCGCAGACGACTGCCGTAACCGGCTCGGACGGCGCGACATACACCCCTGCCGGGGCCGTTTGCCACCCGGGCTTGGCAACACGCAAAATCGCGAAACCCAACAATCCAAGTGCTATCAGCGCCAGCATTTCAGCGCCCTTGGGAGAAATGTCGAACTGGACCGAAGCTTGCCGATAGGCAAGCGCCAGGGCCAACAACCCCAACGACACCTTGACAAGCGCGCCCCCCCCGAAATGTTCCGGCGGCGCGGTCCTCGTCGGCAAGGCGTTGTCGTGCGCCATGACTCAGGATCGCAGGACGGGAAACCAGTCCTCGCGCAGCCGGTCCCCAGCCACCATGCCATGCCCCGGAAACGGCGGCGAGGTCGGCCCGGGCCGGTCAACGTAGCGCGCATCCTCCCCCACCAGCCGCAAGGAAAACGCACGTCTGCGCGCGCCTGTCAGATTGCCACGCGCGCCATGCAAGGTCCGGTAGTGAAACGCGACCGCATCGCCCGGCTCCATCTCCCATTCGAGTATGCGCATACCTTCGGCTTCTGGATCCGGGATGGGCATGTATTCGGATGGATCGGGATAAAAGCTTGTCTCGCTGACCCAGCGCGTTGGCAGCACATCCTTGGGCCAAAGGTGGCTGCCCGCAACACACCGAAGAGACGCCTCGCGCACCGGATCAAGGGGAGACCAGAAAGACACGGTCTGGCGACCATGCACAAAATAATACGGACCATCCGTGTGCCAAGGCGTGGCCTTTGCGGTCCCCGGCTCCTTGACAAGCACATGGTCATGAAAAAGCTGAACCCTCGCCGATCCCATCAGCGCGCCCGCCACATCGGCGGCTTCCGACCCGAAGATGACGTCTTTGAACTCGGGAATGCGCGCCCAGTTGCAATAATCGTCGAAAAAGCTGCCCGCCTCTCCGGGTTTCAAAGCCGCCATCACGCCGGGGCTTGGATCGGCGATGTTCCGTGCCACGCCGGCTCGCAAGACGTCAACCCATTGCGCCCATAGTCCCTTGATCAAGACGGCACCGTCCCGCTGATAGGCGGCGATCGTCTGGTCGGTAAGCTGCGGGGCCATAGAGCCGTCCTTACAGAAGGTCGCGAAAGATGCCCCCACCCTGCCCTGTAAGCGTCAGGCTGCCAAGATACCTTTGTTCACGCAGCTTACGCAGGCATGACCAGCAGGGTGTGGCCAAGCCGCCGCAACTGTGCCCCGGTGCCCAGCTTGAATCGAGCGAGGCCGGGCGCCCGAATATCATTGACCAATCCCAGGTCCAGCCACCGAACTGCCTCACGCCGCAAAGCCAGCGCTGCGTGCCACAGCATGACATTGTGAACGGCATGCTTGCGCGCAACAGGCCCTGCCCAGCCCATATGATAGCTGGCCGTTGCGCCCTCTACGACAAAGGCCATGCCCGCGACGACTTCTCCGGCGCAGACCCATTCCCAGAGCCGCATGTTTTCACGTGGTAGCGCCATGGTGAATTCTTCGGTGTAGGCTGCATAGCCCCGCGCGCGGCGCTGCGCAGACTCACGTGCAACAAGGCCTGCAAGCGCGGACCGCGCCGCTTGCTTTGGCAAGATTCCGGCGCGTTCGCCAGCGGAAAGCCGGTTGCGCCATTTTTGCTCCATCCTGCCGCGCGGATCGCCAGACAGGTCCCAGACCGCGTGGTGCAGCGGCGTGATCAGCGGCACAAGGCCCCAGCCGCGCAGATCGGTCTCAGGTGTGACCAAGGTGGCACCACCCCATCGTGCCAACTGTCGCAACGCCACACGATGGTCGCGGTCTGACCCGTCAGGGTGCCAGACCGGCCCGCGGCTTATCAGACGCAACCGCCCGCGCTGCACGACCTGGGCCTCGCCACAGGCCAATTCCGCCGTGAACACCGTCGCCCCACAAGCGCGCATGGCCGCAGCATATGCAGCATTTTGCGGAAACGGCGTGAGATCAGGGCCACCGGGAGAAAAATCAAGCATGATCCATTAACGCGCGAGAAAGGTTTCCGCGTGCTTAATGCCTGTCATGAAAACGGCCTCTGACCGAAGTCCCATCACCCCCGCGCCGCGCGCAACCCTTTGGGTCCCGTTGCTGGTCGCGGGGGCGATGTCTTGCCTCTGGTTATGTCTTTGGGCGCTGGTCTAGCTGACCGCCGCGTGTGCTGATCCGCTCATCCCCCCAGGATCAGCGGTACAAAAGCGAGGTTCCGTTCGCAAAGACATGCACCTTTTCAGGATGCGCCGTCAGGCTCACTGACTTGTGGCGCAGTTCGGGGCGGATACCGGGCAGTTTTCCAACCACGGCAGCCGCATCGCCCTGCTTTTTGAAATACAGCAGCGTCACCTCACCCAAGGCCTCGGTGATCTCGACCTCGCCGGTAAAGATAGCATCGTTGCCAGCGGCACCGCCGACTTCAAGAAGGTCCTCGGGGCGCACACCGATCTTGACCTTAAGCCCCTTGTCTGCGGCCATCGTTGGCGCCGTAGAGCGCGCGATGCCGCCATTGTCGAGCTTGATCGTGGTCACGGCTCCGGTCTCGGTCACCACACCCGGCATCAGGTTCATCGACGGGCTGCCGATGAACTGCGCCACAAACTCGTTCTGCGGTTTTTCATACAGCGTCAACGGGCTGCCGACCTGACTGATCCCGCCGCCGGCCAGTACGACGATCCGGGTCGCCAGCGTCATCGCCTCGACCTGATCGTGGGTCACATAGACCATCGTCGAGTTTGGCATCGCCTCTTTCAACTGGGCGATCTCGATCCGTGTGGCCACGCGCAACGCGGCATCAAGGTTCGAAAGCGGCTCGTCAAAGAGATAGACCTTGGGGTCGCGCACGATGGACCGGCCAATCGCGACCCGCTGACGCTGCCCGCCCGACAGCGCCTTGGGCAGACGGTCAAGATAAGGCGTCAGCTGCAGGATCTTGGCGGCCTTGTCGACGGCGGCCTTGATCTCGGCATCCGATTTCTTGGCGATCTTCAACGCGAACGACATGTTGTCGCGCACCGTCATATGCGGGTAGAGCGCGTAGGACTGAAACACCATTGCAATGCCGCGCTGGGCAGGCGGCACATCGTTCATGCGCACGCCGTCGATCGAGAAATCGCCCCCCGTGATCCGCTCCAGCCCCGCGATCATCCGCAAAAGCGTGGACTTGCCACATCCCGATGGGCCGACAAAGACGATCAACTCGCCGGTCTTGATGTCAAGGTTGATGTCCTTGAGGACCTTTACCTCGCCATAGGCCTTTTCGACGCCCTTCAACAATAGGTCAGCCATTTTGTCCCTCCCTCAGACCCGTCTGGCCAGACTGACGCCCCAGGGCTGCAGCGAAATCCGCCCGCCCGTTGCCGTCCGACTGCCAAGTTCTGTTGCGATTGTCTCCCACGTCCCGTTGGGCAAAGTGACCTCACCCGGTTCTGCGCCCAGATTGATGGCACAGAAAATCGTCTCATCGCCCGTGCGGATGAACGACGCGACGTCGTCGACCACGTCGGGCAATGTCATCGCGCCCACGCGCAGCGTCTGATGCGCCCGTCTAAACGCCAGAGCGGCGCGGTAATGCATCAGCATCGAGCCGGGGTTGGCCTCTTGCGCTGCGACCGACATCGCCAGATGCTGGGGTTTGACGGGCAACCAAGGCTTGGCCGCTGAAAACCCGCCATTGGCGTTGTCGGTAACCCAGACCATCGGCGTGCGACACCCGTCGCGGCCTTTGAACTCGGGCCAGAACTCCAACCCGTAGGGGTCTTGCAGTTCGTCATGGCTGATCTCGGCCTCGGGCAGACCCAACTCTTCGCCCTGATAAAGGCAAAGCGACCCGCGCAGACAGACCAGCAGCGTTGTATAGGCGCGCGCCGCCGCATCCGTCAGGCCCCAGCGGGTGACGTGGCGGATGACATCGTGGTTGGAATAGGCCCAGCACGGCCACGCGTCCGGGGCCGTGTCCGTCATGCGCTGGAACGTCTCGCGCAGGGCCGCGGCCGTCAGGCGCGTCGGCTGCAACATCTCGAACGGATAGCACATCTGCACCTTGTCGCCGCCAGACGTGTATTCGGCCATGATCTCTAAGCCGCGCTGCGCATCGCCCACCTCACCAACTGCCACCGCGCCATAGGGGTTCAGCACGGCGCGGAATTTGCGCAGGAATTCAATGTTTTCCGGCTGGTTCTTGTCAAAGATGTGCAGCTGGTGATTGTACGGGTTGACCGACGGCGCGATGGAGTTGTTGCGCAGCTCTTTCGGCAAGGGTGGATTGTCCCGCAGATACTTGTCCGCGATGTAAAAGTTGATTGTGTCCAGCCGGAACCCGTCCACACCGCGCTTGAGCCAGAACCGCGCCACGTCCAGCAACGCATCTTGCACCGCATCGCAATGGAAATTGAGGTCCGGCTGTGACGTCAGAAAATTGTGCAGATAATACTGCTCTCGCCGGTTGTCCCATTGCCAGGCAGAACCGCCAAAGATCGACAACCAGTTGTTGGGCGGCGTCCCGTCGCCTTTTGGTTCCGCCCACACGAACCAGTCGGCCTTGGCGTTCGTGCGGTCCGTGCGGCTTTCTTTGAACCAGGGATGCTGATCGGACGTATGCGACAGCACCAGATCGATCATCACCCGCAGACCCAGGCCGTGTGCCCGCGCGACAACCTCGTCGAAATCGGCCATCGTGCCGAACATCGGATCGACGTCGCAATAGTTGCTGACATCGTAGCCAAAGTCCTTCATCGGACTGGTAAAGAACGGGCTGATCCAGATCGCATTGGCCCCGAGGCTGGCAATATGCGCCAGGCGCGTCACGATCCCGCCCAGATCGCCGATGCCGTCTTCATTGCTGTCTTGATAGCTGCGAGGATAGATCTGATAGATCACCGCCCCGCGCCACCAGTCCGGATCGGCCGCAAGCACCGTCCGGTTCTCGAGGTCCATCATGCTCACTTGACCGATCCTGCAAGCAGACCGCGCACCAGAAAGCGCTGCAGGCCAAAGAACACCGCCAAAGGCACCGCGATCGACACAAAGGCCGACGCCGACAGGATTTCCCAGTCGCCGCCGCGCGATCCCATCAGGTTCACAAGGCTGCCAGTCAGCACCAGTTGGTCGTCGCCCGTGCCAAGGAACACGAGGGCCACCAGCAGGTCATTCCACGTCCAGAGGAACTGAAAGATCGCGAACGAGGCCAGTGCTGGGAAAGACAGAGGCAAGATGATCTTGGTAAAGATCTGGAAATCGGTCGCACCGTCAACCTTGGCGTTTTCGATGATATCCTTGGGCAGACCGACCATGTAGTTTCGCAAGAGATAGATCGCGAGTGGCAGGCCAAAGCCTGTATGAGCCAGCCATATCCCGAGGTATCCCTTGCCGATCCCGATGGCGTTGTGGAACTGCAGCAGCGGGATCAGCGCCAGTTGCAACGGCACGACAAGCAGCCCGACAACGGCCGCCACCAAGAGCGCGCGCCCCGGAAAATCCATCCATGCCAAAGCATAGGCGGCAAATGCTGCGATAAGTATCGGGATCAACGTGGCCGGGATCGCCACTGTCATCGTGTTCAGGAAGGCCTGCCCCACGCTTTGGCCGGCGGATGGGTTGAACAGCACCGTGCGATAGTTGTTCAAGGTGGCTTCCGGCGGGGTGGCCGCCGTCGAAAAGATGCGCGGCAACCGCAGCTCGGCCATTGTCGTGGGCGAAGCCAAGGCATAGCTGCCATCCGCCTGAACGGTCAGGCTTTGCCCGCCCTCCAGTGTCGCCACGTCGCCGGCTTTGTAGGCCGTGGGCTCGCGCGAACTGGTCCCCCAGGCACTGACCACCGAATCCGCGCCCTCAAACAGGCGGCCCTCGATGACAAAGCCACCGTCCTTTTGCACCTCATCACCTTCGACACGGATTGCGGGCAGTTGCTGTTCTTGCGTGCTGAGCGCCTGCCACCAACCCGAGCCCGAGATCTGATCACCCGAACGAAAGGAGGATACGAGCAGGCCAAACGTTGGCAGCACCCACAAGGCAACCAGAAAAATGACCGAGATATGGACGGCCCAGGTCAGCGACGATTTCTTTCCAACGATATTGTCCATGTCAGCCCCTTACCGCATCTCTTTGCGGGCGTTGTAGACGTTCCACACCAGAATCGGCATGACCAAGAGCATGATGATCATGGCACTTGCCGACCCGACGCCCCAGTCATTGGCACGAAACAGCTTGTCGAACATGTAGTTGGCCAGCACTTGGGTTTCCCACTGGCCGTTGGTCATCGCCAGAACGATGTCGAACACTTTCAGCACCGTGATGGTGATCGTTGTCCAGACCACCACGATGGTGCCCATGATCTGCGGGATCTTGATCTGAAAGAACACCTGAAACGGATTGGCCCCGTCCAGAATGGCGGCCTCGATAGTGTCCTCGGGGACGCCACGCAGCGCGCCGGAAAGGATCACCATGGCAAAGCCCGTTTGGATCCAGACCAGCACGATCATCAGGAAAAAGTTGTTCCAGAACGGGATTGTCAGCCATGTCTGCTCTTTGCCGTAAGGCAGATCAGCGGCGTAGATGCCGTAAAGCCATGCCAGCAGCGAATAGACCAGCCAACCACCGATCACCAATCCCAAAAGACGTCCGGCAAGCATCCACAGATTGCCGGTCTGGCCTTTGATGAGCGGCCGAACGAGTATCCAAAGCACCCACAAGATACCCACCGCCAAGGCCGCCACGGTCATCGCGGGGAGGACCTTGACAACCAGAACCGACCAGAACCCGCCACCCAGCTTTAGCCAGATAGCATTCATCAGGCCGATCTGGGCCTGCTCGATGGGGCGGGTATCGTAGATCAGTTTCCAGATCACCGACGCGCCGACGAACGAGATCGCCATCGGCATGAAAATCAGGGACTTGGCGATGTTTCCCCACCAAATCCGGTCGGTCAGTTGTGCGGCCAAAAGGCCGAAGGCCGTCGCCATCGCCGGCACGACGATAAGCCACAGCATGTTGTTTTTCATCGATTCCCAGAATTTGTCTTCGGTGAACATCTGGGAGTAATTGGCAAACCCGACGAATTGGCGCGTATTGCCGGGTCCTTCGTCGGTCAGCGACAGCCACGCAGTCGCAAACACCGGATAGGCCAGATAAAGACCAAGGGCCACAAGGGCGGGCACCAAGAAAAGCCACGGACGGATCATGTTGGCGCGGTTAATGTTGCGCCCGGCATTCGGCCCTCTGATCGGGAACAGAACCTTGTCGAGGAAAATATTCGACAGATAAAAGTATCCGATACAGCCGCCGACGCCGATGACAATTGTCAGCAATGCTTGAAATGCTGGATTCATTTGCCCCTCCCAAAACCTGAACCGGTAAGCCTAAAGCAGGCGCGGATCCTCTGCCGCGCCTGCCCGTGGTTTGTTGCTTACTTCGGCCAGCCGGCTTCGATGGTATCCGCCACTTCCTGGGCCGTTTTGCCACCAACATAGTCGACCATGCCGGTCCAGAAGGTCCCCGCACCAACAGCAGGGTTCATCAGGTCCGATCCGTCAAAGCGGAAGGTCGTTGCGTTCAGCAGAATCTCGCCCTGCTTTTTCGCCGCAGCGCTGCCGTAAAGCTCCACATTGGCCGATTTCAATGGCGTCAGGAAACCCGAACCGGCCATCCAGATCTCGTGCGCGATCGGCGTCTTAAGCCATTCGATGAACGCGCGCGAGCCTTCGCTGTCCTTGGTGATGAAGGCGAGCGTGCCTGCACCCAAGACCGGTTTGCCCAGATCCTTGCCCGCATAGGCCGGCATGTAGAAAAAGTCAGCGTCCGTACCCAGAACCGTGCCTTCGGGGAAAAAGGACGGGATGAACGACGCCTGGTGGTGCATGTAGCACTGGGGCGGCGACGAGAAGAGGCCCTTGGGGCTGTCGCGGAAGTCGGTTGACGCAACGGCACCGGCACCACCAGCGACATACTTGTCGTTCTTGGCAAAGAAGCCGAATTCGTCGATCGCAGCCACCACTTCGGGGGAGTTGAAGGGGATCTCGTGCTTGTACCACCTGTCATAGACATCTGGCGACTGTGTGCGCAGCATCATGTCCTCGACCCAGTCGGTTGCAGGCCAACCAGTCGCACCCCCCGAACCCAGACCGATACACCAAGGCGTGCCGCCATCGGCGACGATCTGTTCCGTCAGGGCCTTGAGGTCTTCCATGGACTCCGGGATCTTGTAGCCCGCATCTGCAAAGTTGTCGGGCGAGTACCAGACCAGCGATTTCACGTCGATCTTGTAGGGGAACGCGTAAAGTGCTGGCGCACCATCCGCACCATTGTACGTGCCAAGGCTGACCCAGCTTGAGCCTGCGGCGTAGTTCTCTGCCAGCCAGGCCTCGGTTTCAGCGCCCAAAGGCGTGATCAGGCCTTTGGATGCAAGGTCACCGATGATACCGGGCTGCGGCAGGACAGAAATGTTCGGCGGGCTGCCTGCCTGGGTATCGATGACGATCTGCTGCTCGTAGTTTTCCGACGACGAATAGCTCACCGTGACGCCCGAAGCGGCGGTGAAGTAAGCCAGCATGGTTTCAACCAGAACCTGATCTTCGCCACGCCAAGGACCGAACATCGTGATCGACTGGCCATCAAGATTGGTAGCCTCGTCGTATGCTTTGTAGCTGTCCCAGTTAAAGGCGCCTTCGCCAACCGGGAACTTCAAGTCCTGGGCAACTGCCGCACCGGACAAAAGCGCCAGCGCCGCAGCGCTTGCGAGAAGTCGTGTCTTCATTGATTTTCCTCCCGTTATCCGCTTTTCGCGGGTCAGTCCCAAGACAGGTCAGAATCATCTCAAACCGCTTTGGATTTCTCAAAATCACCCAACTGACCCCGCAAGTCAATCAAGATGCCGCGTGCTTCACAGGATTTCAGAGCCGGACTTGGCCACAATTCATGGCGAACCGCTCCTCAATGCCCGAAAATCACGCCGATCACGCGGAATGGGCTTTGACCTTGGGGGACAGGCTGAATAGCTTGCTTGCGTTTGAAACCGTTTTGAGAAAGCCCCGATGAACCTCAAGGAGCTTGCAACACAGCTGGGTCTGTCCCCCACAACCGTCAGTCGTGCGCTGAACGGATATCCGGAGGTCAATGAGGCAACGCGCGAGCGCGTGATGGCTGCAGCCAAGCGTACCAACTACCGTCCGAACACCCGCGCGATCCGCCTTGCGACAGGGCGGTCGCTTGCCGTGGGCCATGTCATCCCGATTGCAACGCGCCATGAAATCGTGAACCCGATCTTTGCCGATTTCATCGCTGGCGCCGGAGAGACATATTCGCGCAACGGCTATGACATGCTTTTGTCGGTCGTGGCGGACGACACCGAAGAGACGACCTACCGGGAACTGAAACTGCGCGGGGCCGTCGACGGCGTGATCGTCCATTCGCCGCGCACGCACGACCCCCGCATTGAACTTTTGCGCGATATCGGGCTGCCTTTTGTGGTCCATGGCCGTGCCTCGGGCATCTCGATCCCCTATAGCTGGGTCGACGTGAACAACCGACGCGCGTTTCATCGCGCAACGGAATTTCTGCTGGACCTTGGTCATTCGCGCATCGCCCTGATCAACGGGCTGGAATACATGGATTTCGCAGTGCGTCGCAGGTCCGGCTATGTCGATGCGCTGGCGTCGCGCGGCATCGCGGCGAACCCGGCATTCATGACCTCTGATCAGATGACCGAGGTCGCGGGCTTTCATGCCGCGCAAAAAATGCTTGCCATGGCAAACGCGCCGACGGCGTTTCTGGTGGCGTCGATGATTTCGGCGATGGGTGTGCGGCGCGCCATCGAAGCTGCCGGGCTGGTGATGGGGCGCGATGTCTCGGTGATCATTCACGATGATGATCTGAGTTATCTGCAGAACGGCGAAGCTGTCCCGATCTTTACCGCGACGCGTTCATCCGTGCGTGAGGCTGGTCGTCTGGTGGCAGAGATGCTGCTGCATGTGATTGCAGAACCGCAGGTGGCACCCCAGCAAAGGCTGCTTGAGGCGGAACTGATCATTGGCCAATCCACCGGCCCCGCGCCCGGTCGGTTGTGATGCAAAGCACGTTTTCCCTCGCCCGACACAAACGCCGCATTGATCTTGGCATTGCCCTGCACTTGGGCTTGATTGCGCCCGGTGCCTGCGATGATGACCCGCAGGACCGATGGAAGGACCCGAAATGACGCATGTGATCCTTGCCGATATCGGCGGCACCAACACACGCGTGGCCCTGGCAGACGGCAAAACCCTCCTGCCGGGCAGCCTCGCGCGATATTCCAATGCCGAGTATATGGCCGCCGGCAAGGATATCGCGCATATCCTCGGGGATTACCTCGCACGGACGGGTGCGACGGTTGGCGGTGTCTGCGTCGCTGCGGCAGGACCGGTGCAGGATGGCATTGCGACGATGACCAACCTTGACTGGACCATGGATGCAGCCAAGCTTTCGGCTGCGACGGGTGCGACAAAGGTTGCCATCCTGAACGATCTGCAGGCGCAGGGTCACGCCTTGGGTCATATCGCGGCGGATAAATTGGCCCCGGTGATCGAGGGCCCCGCCAAGCCGGGTTCAACGATGCTGGTCGTCGGGCTTGGCACCGGCGTCAATGCGGCACCTGTGCACAACACGCCTTGGGGTCGCGTGGTCGCACCCTCGGAATGCGGCCACATGAACATGCCTGTGCGGGCCGAAGAGGATTTGCGGATTGTCCGGTTTGTCGAGGCCCGGTTGACCCGTGATGGCGACGTTGCCCATGCCGGTGTCGAAGAAGTGCTCGCGGGACGCGGTTTGGTGAACCTTTACGCTTTTGCCGCACACGAGGCCGGGCATCCGTCAGAGATGACCTCTGCCGAGATTCTTGGCGCTCTTGCCGCCGGTCATCCCGTGGCACGGCATGCGGCGGGTCTTTATACGCGGATCTTGGGGCAGATGCTGGCGGATCTGGCGCTGATCCACCTGCCCTACGCGGGTATTTTCCTTATTGGCGGCATGGCGCGCGCGATGACGCCGCACTTTGCGGGTTTTGGTCTTGGCACCACGTTCCGTGAACTGAGGCGCGTGGACCTTTTGGTGCAGGATTTTTCCGTCACGGTTGTCGAAGACGACTTTGCCGCCCTGATCGGTTGCGCCGCCTATCTCGCGGCCGGTGGACAGGGCTGACCCCGGCCTCAGGTCGCCAGACGTTCCTTGATGAATTGCAGCGCCACGCCCAAACCATCCGGCGCGATGCCATGCCCCGTTCCGCGCATCACATGGCCAAAGGTCTCAAAGCCCGCCGCCATCAATGTGCTCCCGGCCTTGGCCATATCGGCAAACGGCACTACCGGATCGACGTCACCATGGATCAACAGGACCGGCGGTTTGACCACTGTGTCGGCCAACAGTCGTTCCGGGGCCAAAAGGCGGCCAGAGATCGCCACAACCCCTGCAACCGCGACGGACCTACGGGGCGCAACATGCAAACTCAGCATCGCACCTTGCGAGAACCCGACCAGGACCAGGCGGTGCGGCGTCAGATTTTCACGCGCCAGGCAGGTGTCCACAAAGGCATTGAACATGGTCGATGCCGCCGCAAGGCCCGCGGCCGCCGCAGCCTCGGTCGACCCATCAAGCCACGGGATCGCGAACCACTGAAACCCGGATGGATTGCCGGTGCAGACTTCCGGCGCATCAGGGGCAAGAAATACCGTGTCGGGCAGATGCGGCGCCAAAGGATCGGCCAATCCCAAAAGGTCCGCACCATCTGCACCATAGCCATGCACGAACACAACCATGCTATCGGCGTGCCCAGAAGCTGCGTCGCGCCTCTTGAACCGAAGCTCTGTCACGCGCGGATCCCCTCGCGGTTCTTGGCGACATGGTAATAGGCCCAGAGAATGCGTGCCGCCACGGCGCGCCAAGGCGACCACGCCTCGGCCATCGCCCGCAACGCTTTTTCGCTGGGCCGCGACGCCAGATCGAACATCGCGCGTGCCGATTCCTGCAGCGCCAGATCGCCCGGCGCAAACACATCCGCCCGGCCAAGCGCAAACATCGCATAGATCTCGGCCGTCCACAGCCCGATGCCCGGAACCTTGACCAAAGTCGCAATCACCTCGCCATCCGAAACGGCGCGCAGCGCCCCGAAATCGATGCCGGCGGCAGCAAGTGCGCGCCCGTAGCGTGCCTTTTGTCGGCTCAGGCCCACCGCGCGCAAAGCGTCGTCCGACGCTGTCGCCATGGCCTCGGGCACCGTCAATCCGGCCGCCTCCAGCCTTGCCCAGATTGCATCGGCACTGGCGACGGAAACCTGCTGGCTGACGATCGCGTCCAGAAGCGCCGCAAATCCATCCGGTCGACGCCGCAACGGCAGCGGACCCGTCAGCGTCAGCGCCAAGGCAAACCGCCGGTCTTGCCCAGCAAGCCACGCAGCCCCCTCGGCCACGCAGTCGTTCGTCATGATGATGCGTCCAACCATGCAGCCCGCCGTTCAGCTTTTGATGCTCTGCGCAAGGCTTGGGGCAATTTCGTCGAAAGGGAAAGAGCAAGCTCGATCCTTTCCGCCGATCAGCCGCATTTGCCTTGCCGTTCCGCAGCCATCAGATTACCCCCTTTTCGCATGACCTACGCCCTTGCTTCTGATGATCGACTTGCCAAACGCAATGTTGCGGTTCTGGTGGCAGCACAGGCCATTCTCGGCGCGCAGATGCCCATGGTTTTCACCGTGGCGGGGCTTGCGGGAAACACGCTGGCACCAAATCATTGCTGGGCGACCTTGCCGATCACCTGCATGGTGGTCGGCTCGATGCTGACGGCGACGCCGATTTCGGCGTTCATGCAGCGGTTCGGCCGGCAGGCCGGGTTTGCAGTCGGGGCGCTTGGTGGGGCGCTTGGCAGTGGGATCGGGGCGTTTGGCCTCATGATTGGCTCGTTCTGGCTTTTCTGTCTTGGCGCGCTTTGCACCGGTATCTACATGTCGGCGCAGGGCTTTTACCGCTTTGCCGCCGCAGATACCGCGTCAGCAGCGTTCCGCCCCAAGGCTATCAGCTGGGTCATGGCGGGCGGACTTTTGTCCGCAGTCATCGGTCCGCAACTGGTCAAGGTGACAGCAGACAGCATGGTCGTGCCCTTCATGGGAACCTATGTTGCGGTCATCGTGCTCAATCTGGTCGGTGTGTTCCTGTTTGCCGGTTTGTCCATTCCCAAACCGGTGGCAGCAGTGGTCGGCGCCCCGCAAGGCCGCAGTCGGGCAGAGCTGATCCGCACGCCGGTGATCGCGGTGGCGATGATTTGCGGGGCTGTTTCTTACGCCTTGATGAACCTCGTGATGACCTCGTCGCCGCTTGCCGTGGTCGGTTGCGGCTTTCAGACCGCGAATGCTGCAGATGTCGTGACAGCCCATGTCTTGGCCATGTACGCGCCCAGCTTTTTTACCGGTCACATCATCGCGCGCATTGGCGCTGAGCGTGTCATCGCGATTGGTCTGGTGATCCTTGCAGGCGCCGGGGCTGTCGCCATCGCCGGTGTCCAGCTTGAGAATTTCTTTGTGGCGCTGATCCTGTTGGGCATCGGCTGGAACTTTGGCTTTATCGGAGCCACCACCTTGCTGACCTCGGTGCAGCGCCCGGAGGACCGTGGCCGTCTGCAAGGCCTGAACGACTTTGTGGTGTTTGGCGGGGTGACGCTTGCCAGCTTGTCGTCGGGTGGCTTGATGAACTGCTCGGGCGGGTCGGTGCAGACCGGCTGGCAGATGGTCAATCTTGCGATGCTGCCATTCCTGACATTGGCCGGGGGTGCGCTTATCTGGCTGTGGCGCAGGCCTGCCGACACGCAGGGCTGATCGACTACCAGCGGCCCGTCGTGACCTGCCACAAGAGCCGCCCGCGCCTTGAGAATTCCGACAGACCCAGCCGACCTTTGATCACTGCGTCGGGATCCGTCGCCGCCTGGGCCAACAGCACAGTGCTTTGCCAGCCCGCCAAAAGCGCCGGCCGTGCGGCTCCGCAGATGGTATGGCGCAGCGATCTGGCGCGGCGCAGCCTTGCGCGCCCCGCCTCGGCCAGGCGGGTAATTCCTTGTGGTGATCCGTCCACCAACGGCTCGCGCCCGCGCGCTTTAAGGTCCGGTACGGCCCGCAAGTAATTCGCGAGCCCCATGGCCCAACCATAATCGCGCAAAGCGGGCTCCGCACTTGCAGGTGCGCCCAAAGCACAGCCCGCCAACCACATCAGCCCCGCCCCGGTGGCCTCGATATAGGCGTCAAACGCTGCAAGGTCGGCAAACGGGGCCGTGTCGATATCGGTGCGCCGGGCTGCGATCAGCCGGTCCATGACATCGACAGGCAAGCCGCATTCCTTGATCACAACATGCAACGGGCCCGCGACTTCATGCGCACGTGCGGCACCCGATGCTGCGTTTTCCACCACGTCGCGCCACCATTGCAGGCGCATCTCGGCGATCAGGTGTTCCTTGGTCACCCAAGGCGCGCGCGCAACTTCGAGGTTCCAGGCATAGATCGGGAAAAGCCGCGCGCGCTGAGGTATCGTTGCCGCCATCACGGCGGCAAAGCGGTCCGGGTCGCCGCGCTGCACCAGTGCCGCACAGGCATCGATACTCACACCGGAGCCCCGACATCGCGGATCAGTTTCCACTGTATGGCGTCCAGCAGCGCCTCAAAACTGGCATCGACGATGTTTGCGCTGACCCCGACCGTGGACCACCGCCGACCTTGTGAATCCTCAGAGTCGATGATGACGCGGGTGACGGCCTCAGTGCCGCCATTGGTGATGCGGACCTTGAAATCCACCAGTTTCATGCCGTCGATACAGGCCTGATAGGGACCCAGATCCTTGGCCAGCGCCTTGGCCAGCGCATTGACAGGCCCGCGATCAGATCCGGCCTCATCCATGCTGTCACTGACGGACATCATCTTGGTCTCGCCGATCTTGACCACCACCACAGCCTCGGACAGGCTGATCATGCGGTCGTACTTGTTCTTGCGCCGTTCCACCGTGACACGGTAGCGCTTGACCTCGAAAAAAATTGGACAAAGCCCAAGCTCTCGCCGCGCGACCAGTTCAAACGAGGCCTGCGCGCCGTCGTAGGCATAACCCTGATCCTCGCGTTCCTTGACGACATCGAGGATGCGGCCCAAACGCGTGTCCTTTGGGTCCGCGACGATCCCCGCCGCCGCCAGCCGCGCACGCAGGTTTGACTGCCCGGCCTGATTAGACATCGGGATGACGCGGGCGTTGCCCACGACCTCAGGGGGCACGTGTTCGTAGGTGGTGGGGTCCTTGAGGATCGCCGATGCATGCAGGCCCGCCTTGTGGGCAAAGGCCGACGCGCCGACATAGGGGGCCGACCGCTGCGGCACCCGGTTCAGGATGTCGTCCAGCATGCGACTGGTGCGCAGCAGGCCTGCCAGCGCTTCGTGGGTGACGCCGGTTTCGAACATGCGCGCGAAAGGGTCCTTGAGCAGGAGCGTCGGGATCAACGTGGTGAGGTTGGCGTTGCCGCACCTCTCACCCAGCCCGTTCAGGGTGCCCTGTACCTGCCGGACCCCCGCCGAGATTGCAGCAAGCGAATTGGCCACCGCGTTGCCGGTGTCGTCATGGCAGTGAATGCCGAGGCGGTCGCCGGGGATGCTGCTGGCGATCACTTCGGTGACCACGCGGGAGATTTCATCCGGCAAGGTGCCGCCATTGGTATCGCACAGCACGATCCAGCGGGCACCGGCGTCGTATGCGGCGCGCAGGCAGGACAGCGCATAGTCGGGGTTCGCGCGAAAACCGTCGAAGAAATGTTCGGCATCGAACAGGGCCTCGCGCTTTTTGGTAGCGAGGTGGGCAAAGCTTGCGGCGATGGCGTCGCGATTCTCATCGAGGGTGACCCCGAGGGCGGTGGTGACGTGAAAGTCGTGGGTCTTGCCGACGAGGCAGACGGCCGGGGTTCCGGCGTCGAGAACCGCCGCCAGCACGTCATCGTTGTCGGCGGAGCGGCCCACCCGCTTGGTCATCCCGAAGGCCGTCATCGTGGCGCGGGTCTGGGGCGGGTTGGCGAAAAAATCGCTGTCGGTCGGGTTGGCCCCCGGCCAGCCACCTTCGATGTAATCGACCCCGAGGGCGTCGAGGGCGGCGGCGATCTGGAGTTTCTCGGCGACCGAGAACTGGACGCCCTGCGTTTGTTGGCCATCGCGCAGGGTGGTGTCGAAGAAATAAAGGCGGTCTTTAGTCATATGCCACCTGCCCTGCGTGTTCTATTCTTCTTGCCCGGTCCCTATGACCGGGCAGCGCCCGAACCGCCCCCACGGGGCGGGCGCGGCCCTTGGGTTGGGAAAGGCGGGTCATATCAGGACCTTTAGTTTGGCGGGGTCGAAATTAGAAGTGCGCTCAGCTATCGAACCTTGACCAACGGTCTGTTTCGTAGCTCGCAAAGAAATACCCGCAGCTTCCGCGCGCACCTTCAAATCATCAGCGGCATCATATTCACGATTGGCCCGCAACGCGGCCCAACGATGTGCCAACGACATAAGTTGTTCTCTGACAGGCTCTGACAGTTCACCCCATCCCATGGTCCCTGCCGTCGGGTGAAAATCAAGCATTCCCATCAATCTTGCGCTCGCAAGTAACTCAGCACCTCGCCCCTCTTTTTTCAAAGCATGCAGGCGCGAAATAGCTAGTGACGTGTTGAGGTCATCAGTCAAGGCGTTGACCACCTCAGGATCGGGCGCAACGGCATCCACCCCCCGCGTGATTTCAAGGAAGCCCAACAATGTCTCACGCGCCTGCTCCGCCTTCTCCTGCGTCCAATCCATCGGCTTGCCGTAATGGGTGCTCAACAACACAAACCGGATCACCTCGCCCGGCACGCCCTGATCCAGCAAATCCCTGACCGTAAAGAAATTCCCCAGGCTTTTGGACATTTTCTTGCCCTCGACCTGTAGCATCTCGTTGTGCATCCAGACGTTGGCGAAGCCACCGTGGGGGTGGGCGCAGGTGCTTTGGGCGAGTTCGTTCTCGTGGTGGGGGAATTGCAGGTCCAGCCCGCCGCCGTGGATGTCGAAGTGATCGCCCAGCAATTCGTGCGCCATGGCGGAGCATTCGATGTGCCAGCCGGGGCGGCCTCTGCCCCAAGGGCTTGGCCAGCCGGGTTGATCGGCGTCGGATGGTTTCCAGAGTACGAAATCCATCGGGTCTTCTTTGAACGGGGCCACTTCGACCCGTGCGCCTGCGATCATGTCGTTGATGCTGCGGCCCGAGAGTTTGCCGTAGTCTTTGTAGGACCGCACGCGGAACAGGGCGTGGCCGTCTTTCGCGTAGGCGTGGCCTGTCGCGATCAGGGTTTCGATCATTGACACCATGGGGGCGATATATTGGGTGGCGCGGGGTTCGGCGCGGTTGGACACGACGCCTTTTATACTGGGGCGTAATGTTCCCAGTGCGTCCATGTCATCGTGGTACCAGCCGATGGTTTCTTCGGTCCGCTCAGCGATCAGCGCCTCTAGGCTGCCGGGGTCGCCGGCTTTTTGGCGGCGCAAAGCCTCTGCGTTGATCTTGTCATCAACGTCGGTGAAATTGCGGATGTAGGTGACGTGATCCGGCCCGTAAACATGGCGCAGCAAGCGGTAAAGGACGTCGAACGCAACTGCCGCACGACCGTTGCCCAGATGCGCGCGGTCATAGACGGTGGGGCCGCAGACATACATGCGCACGTTCGACGCATCGATTGGGGTGAAAACCTCCTCGCGGCGGGTTTTCGTGTTGTGCAGCTTGATCGTCACCATGGCAGAACCCCTTGGAATGCCTGCAATACGCCGCTGTCGTGCGGGTCTGAAAACTTCGTCTTTCCTCAGGGAAATGGCAAAGAAGACCCGCGACCGATGGTCAGCGAGGAATGCAGCAGCAAATGATGCGCTTCGTTGTCATGCGCCTGTGCATAGCGCGAAACCCCTTTCGCGCCAAGACGAATTCGGTACTCTGGGGCATGCAGATCTCTGACCTTGTCATCGCCCTTTGCGTCGCCCTGCCCGGCGCGGGGGTATCGCAGCCATTTGGCTCCGGCGTGGATGTCTGGAAGGTCGCGGGCAAGATCTTCGCGATCCTCGACCGCGATCATCAGGCGGTGGCCGTCAAGACCGCCGATACCAACACTGCGCACCTGATCATTGAGATGGGCCACGGCACGCGCGCGCCGTATCTGCATTCCAGTTGGGTGCGCGTGCCCTTTGATGCGGTCGGGCTGGACGAGGTGACCGAGCGGCTCGACACCTCATACCGGCTGATCCGTGCGGCGTTGCCGAAAAAGGTTCAGGTGGAGCTGGGGCCCATGCCATAAGCCCTGAAGATCTGCGCCACTGGTCCAAGGTCGCCGCCGACCGGGCGCATGACAATCATGCGACGGTGCGCGACCGCGCGGTGCGCGCGCCGCTGATCCCCGGCGCAATCGCACGCCAACTGCCTGCGGCGCCCCCCGAACTGCCCGACCCCATCGAGGCGATCCGTGTCGCCGCGATTGGCCAACGCAACCGCGTCAAGGTGGCGACCGATGCAACCTGTTGCATGGCCACCTGGGCACTGGATGCCGCCATCGCTGCCAACCTTGCCGCCGCGATGCGCCCCGCAGGCGTGGTCCTGTGTTGCGGCGACCAAGGCGTTGCTGACGCGGATCAACGACGCGGCGCGCATCTGGCTGACGCAAACGCGACATCACAGCCACTATGTCATCCGCGTGGTGGTCGGCCAGTTTGACGCCGCGCGCGAGGATGTCATGATGGTGGCAACCGTGGTGCGCGATCTGGTGGGATAACCGATGTTCTTGCGTGGTCTTTTGCTGTTTGTGGTCTTGCCGTTCATGGCCGTCGCGCAGGATCTGCCGCAACCGCTGTCGGACGCCGTCAGCGATTTTGCCGATCTTTTGCCGTCTGATGCCGAGGCGCGCGTGGCGGCCCGGCTTCAGCAGACCCGTGACGAGCAGGGTGTGCATATCGTCGTTGTCACGATGTACCGGATCGCCAATTACGGGGCCGTTGACCTGAGCATCGAGGCCTATGCCAAGTTGCTGTTCAACACCTGGGGCATCGGGGATGCGGGGCGCAATGATGGCATCTTGATCCTCGTGGCGCGCGATGACCGAGTGACGCGGATCGCTCTGGGGTCGGGCTATGACGCGGTCTATGACGGGCGGGCCACGCGCGTCGTCGACACTGCGATGCTGCCGGAGTTCCGGGAGGGCCGGTACGCCGAAGGGATCGAGGCGGGCGTCATCTCGGCGGTGGAGCGGCTGGTGTCCCCCTTTGTGGCCAAAGAGGCGGTCACCGAAAACTCCGGGTTCAAGGAGACGGTGTCGTACATGTTCCTTGTTCCCATCGCGATGGTGACGGTGTTTCTGGCGTTTGTCTTTCGTCGGTTTCTGGGGGACCAGACGGCGCGCCTCGGGCGGTGCGAGAACTGCAACCATCGCGGACTGCACCGCACGCGCGAGGTGCGCATTGCCGCCACCGGCACGGCGGCAGGCTCAGGTATCTTGCGCGATCACTGCAACAGTTGCGGCCATGACCGCACCGAGCCCTATGCGATTGCAAGCAGGTCAAAATCTTCGGGCGGGGGCGGCGGGTCTTCGGGGTTTGGGGGCGGTCGCTCGTCCGGGGGCGGTGCTACCGGGCGCTGGTAGCGGGCACTTCAAAGGATCGGCCCACCCGTTCACCGGATGGGCCGAGGCTGCTTAGAATTGCAAGAACACGCGCGCCTTGACGGTGGTCACGTCAAGATCGACGCCGCTGGCGTCGAAGTCGTCAAAGCTGTGCTGCAGGACCTCACCACCGACACCGAGCCGGTCGTTGATGGAATAGTCCACGCCGACGCCACCAAAATACCCGGTGTCGGAAAGGTCGGCCCCCCCAACCGTTGCACTGGCCTGCGCCGCCCCGACGGTGCCATAGACCAGCGCACGGCCAAACTCGTAACCCGCCATCAGCTTGAGCCGGGCAACATTGTCGATGGAACCCGCGCCCGCATTCAGGTCGACATCGGACACATCGTAGTCCACTTCGACGCCCGCCACGGTCTTGCCAAAGTCAAACCGGTAACCGCCCAGGACGCCGCCAAGCGCGCCATAGCCATCGAGCCCGCCGCCATTGCTGTCGACATTGCCATAGCCAAGCTGCGCGCCGGCATAAAATCCGGTCCAGTCCACCGAGGGTGGGGCGACCACCATGGGCGTCGCCATAACCTCCGGCTCGGGGATCGGCTCTCCGGCCCCACCGGCAAACGCCGGAACCGCCGGGGCGAATGCAAGCAGCAGCGCAATCAAATTGCTCTTCATTTCTTGTCCATCTCCGTTTTGATCGGCCTGCCGAACGGGCGGGCCATGATCCGTCATGTGGAGAGTTTAACGCAGGAGCCAACCCTTTGGTTGCAGTCAAATCTTTGCGAAATGCTCACAGCTGCGTGTCTCGCAGCATCATGCCGATGGACGGCACGGGATCTGGCAATGTTTGGCCGATACGGACGCATGACACCATTGTGTAGGAACCAAAGCAAGCCACGCTTGGGTTGCATCGGGCGGCTCGGTACGCGAAAGATCGGGCCCGCGCGGTTTGACCGACGATGCTGTCAGGCGCGTTCGGCCAGCGACAGCCATTCTTCTTCGATGGTGGCAAGGGCGGCTTGACGTTCGATCATCGCAGCCGAGGCCTTGGCGAACTTTGCGGGATCGCGTTCGTAAAGACCCTCGGCAGACAGAAACTCCGTAAGCTTGGCAATCTCGGCCTCGATGCGCACGATCAGGTCGGGAAGACCCTCAAGGCGCTTTTGCTGGACAAAGCTGAGGCCCGCGCGCTTGGCCTGCGGGGCTGACTTTTGCGCGGGGCTGGATTTTGCGACCTCGGCGGGCGGTGCCGTCGCTGATCCTTGCGCGGGGCGCTGGCGGGCGTAATCGGACCAGCCGCCGGGATAGACGGTCACGCGGCCCTGACCCTCAAGCGCGACAGTCTGGGCGGCGACGCGGTCGATGAAATCGCGGTCGTGACTGATCAGAAGGACGGTGCCGTCATAGGCATCAAGCACGTCTTGCAAAAGGTCCAGCGTTTCGACGTCCAGATCGTTGGTCGGTTCGTCCAAGACCAGAAGGTTGGACGGGCGGGCCATGATCTTGGCCAACAGAAGCCGTGCCTTTTCACCGCCAGACAACGACGAGACCGGCGCGCGGGCCTGCCGTTCGTCAAAGAGGAAGTCCTTGAGATAGGCCACGACATGGCGCGGTGTGCCGCGCACCATGACCTGATCAGAGGCCCCGCTGACCCGCAGGATCGGATCACCGGTCATGTTTTCCCACAGGCTCGCCTCGGGGACCAGCGCGGATCGGTTCTGGTCCAGCACCGCAATGTCCAGCGTGGTGCCAAGGCGCACGGTCCCGGCATCGACGGGCAATTGCTGCAACAGGCATTTGACAAGTGTCGTCTTGCCAATGCCGTTCGGGCCGACAAAGGCCACCCGGTCGCCGCGCATCACGCGCAGATCGAGGCCCTTGGTGATGACGGTATCGCCAAAGGATTTCGAGATGCCGCGCGCCTCGATCACCATCTTGCCAGAGGTGGATCCACTTTCCATCGTCAGTGCTGCGGTGCCCTGACGGCGGATCTGGGCGGCCCGTTCATCGCGCAGTTCGGCCAGCGCGCGGACGCGGCCCTGATTGCGCTTGCGCCGGGCAGAGATGCCTTCGACGGCCCATTTCGCCTCGGCCTTGATCTTGCGGTCAAGCTTGTGGCGGGCGTCATCCTCGGCGGACCAGGTCTCGTCGCGCCAATCCTCAAAACCTGCAAAGCTGGAATCACGACGGCGCATCACGCCCCGGTCAATCCACAACACAGACCGGCTGAGCGCGCGCAGGAAGGCGCGGTCGTGGCTGATCAGCAAAAAGGCGGAGCGGGTCTGCGACAGTTCCGCCTCCAGCCATTCGATGGCCTGAATGTCGAGATGGTTGGTCGGTTCGTCCAAGAGCATCACGTCAGGTTCTTCGGCCAAAAGCTTGGCAAGGGCGGCGCGCCGCTTTTCGCCGCCGCTGGCGGAACTGACCGGCGCGTCCATGCGCAGATGCAAGCCCTCGGCCACCATCGCGATGCGGTATTCGTCGCCATGATCCAGACCGCTGGCCGCAAAATCGCCCAACGTCGCAAAGCCCGACAGGTCGGGGTCCTGTTCCATGTAGCCCACGCGGGTGCCGGGCGGGATGGTGATGGTGCCGCTGTCGGACTCTGCTTTGCCCGCCATGACCTTCATCAAGGTTGACTTGCCCGAGCCGTTGCGCCCGACCAGCGCCATGCGGTCGCCGGGCTGCACGACAAGATCGACGCCCTCAAAAATCGGGTTGCCGCCGTAGGTCAGGCGGATGTCGGATAGCTGAAGGAGGGGTGCGCGGGCCATGTCGGGCGTCGAGGTACGGTGCGCGGTGAGAAAGGTCAATCGTCTGAAAAGTCACGGGCGCCCGATCTCTGCCGCGTCGGCACGCAAAAGCCGCGCGCGGGCCGCAGGGATGGCTGCAATCTCAAGCCCGGTAAAGACATGCGTCGTCCCGAGGTCGCGGTCGATCACCGCATGGTCGCTGACCCAGCCACCCATCACGACATAGCTGCGCAAAAGCGGCGGCATCGCGGCGAGCGCCGCGCGGGGGGGGGGCGCAGTATGTTGCGCAAGGACGGAAAAATCATAGACCTCGGGCGCCTTGCGCCCCGGCCGCCATTGCGCGGGCGCAAGGTGATAGGCTGAAAGATGCGCCAAGGCCGCGCGATGATCGTCGGGTGTCACGCCATGAAACGACGAACAACCAAACAGCAGTTTGGTGGCCGACTGGTCCACCAGACGCGTCAGCGCGGCCCAGACCGTGCGCAAGATGTCAGGATCGCGCACGCCCGGCGCGAGACAGAATCGCCCGATCTCGATCATCGGGCCGGCATGCCGGGCCAAGCCTTGCAGGTCGTAATGCGTGGCCGAATAGCTGCGCGCGACCTCAGCACCATTTTGCATTATCAAAGCGCGGCAATATCCGACGATATCGTGGGTCTGGGCATCCTCGACCAACAGATGCTGGCAGACCGCATCAAAGGCATCACGGTCGTCTTGGCCCGGAGCCGTCGCCCGAAAGCAGCTTTGCCGCAATTTCAGGGCGCGGGCGACGTCGGCGGCATCACGTGCCAACCTTGCGCAGTAGCGGGCCGCTGTAACAACGTTCACGATCACTCCATCCCACTTGGCGTTGACACAGTTCCCCCATAGCTTTGCGCAGTCGCCGCGCGCTGTGCAATCGCCGACAAGCTGACGAATGAAGAAAGGCGCTGTAAATGGACAAAGTGAACAAGACCGACGCGGAGTGGCGGGCGCAGTTGTCCGACCTTGCCTACAAGGTGACCCGCAATCATGGAACCGAGCGCGCCTTTACGCATGATGATTTCCCCAAGGACCCCGGCATGTTCCGGTGTGTCGGCTGCGCAGCCCCGTTGTTCGATCAGGCGCACAAGTTCGATTCCGGGACCGGCTGGCCGTCATTCTGGGCCCCGGCCGATCCCGAGATGGTTGGCGAAAAGGAAGATCGCGGATTTTTCATGCGCCGGACCGAGGTCCACTGCAACCGCTGCGAGGCGCATCTGGGCCATGTCTTTCCCGACGGACCTGCGCCCACGGGATTGCGCTATTGCATCAACGGCGTTGCGCTCAACTTTGAACCCAAGGCGTGACGGGCACGCCGTCACCCCATTACTGGCCCGCGTCACAAGTCCGCGGTATCTGCCGAAATGCGTCCAAGGCTGCCCAGAAGCTGGCGGATAAAGCCGATGCCCTTGATGTTGGATTCAGTCACGCGGCGCGAGATCGCGACCACCTTGCCATCCTCCAGCCCGTAGGTGGAGATGTTGTCGACGATGCCTGCCTCGTTGAAGGTGATGGCCAGAACCTGACGGTCAATCTCTTGCGGCTCTCGGTATCCGACATTCTTGTACCGGCTCTGGACATAGAACCAGCCGACATCGTTCAGGAGCCCCGACGTGCTGGGGCGCCCGACCTTCTGGCCCACGGTTTCGCGGGTATCGACGCCGACCTCGACAAGCGCCAGCTCGTCAGGCGCGGGCACGTAGCCGTGATTGCGATACACCGGGGAACAGGCGATCATTGCAAAAAGTCCAAGGCCTGCCAGACCCAACCGCAAACGGGACCCACGCAGCAGCCCCTGTTTTGTCGGGTGGGGCTGACTGCCCCCCGCCTTTTGCCCCACCGTGACCATTCCCGCCCTTTCGCCCTTTTGCGCGCAGCTTGCGCAGGGTATCCGGATCGGACGCGCCCTGCCAGCCCTTGCATTTGCCGCCCAAGCCTTGATATCGGGGGTCTCCCGGCAGACGCTGTGGCGCTTCCTTCCTGGCCGGGATACCAGAACCCTGTGCCGCAATTCAAGGATGGAACGCGCAAGGCTGGGGGAAACTCGTGCCGGGGCGTCGTCGCGGACTGAGATCAGAGGTTTTCGATGACCAAAGCAGGCTTTGCCTTGACCCATCCGTTGCGCGTGGCGCGCCTGTCCAGCAAGGTGGCCACGACGTTCGATCTGGCGCCCGATGCCACATTGCGCGCCGCCCTGGCCAAAGACCTCGGCATCAGCGCGATCAAAAAGCTGAGCTTTCGGGGCACGCTGATGCCCGTTGGGCGGCATGATTTCACGTTGCACGCCAGAGTGATCGCACAGGTCGTGCAGCCGTGCGTGGTCTCGCTGCAGCCGGTCGTCACCGACCTTGCGGACGATGTCGTGCGCCGGTTTGTGCGTGACTTCACCGAACCCACCGCTGACGAGGCCGAAGTGCCTGGCGACGATACCGTGGAAGCCTTGCCCGAGGTGATTGATATTGGCACCGTCGCAGGTGAGGCGCTGGCATTGCTGTTGCCAGAATATCCGCGCGCCGCGGGGGCGGTCTTTGTGCCTCTGCACGACGCGACAGCGCGCGGTGATGCGGATGCGTCCGCGCGGCCAAAGCCCTTTGCGGGGCTTGCCGAACTGGCCGCCCGGATGGCCCTGAAGACGCCGGAAACCGGCGAAAAGGGCTGACGCGCGGCACCGGCACAAAGGGGCTTGCGCCGCCGCCGAATCCGAGTATTTTCCGCGCCTCGTTCCGGCATCGCCGCGAGACCGGCTTTTTCGCACGGCACGCCGATGCAAGATGTTGTAAAGAATGTGAAAAAGGGGCATGTCCCCTCTATGACCGAGGGTAAGACATGGCCGTCCCACAGAACCGAACCACGAAATCACGTCGCAACATGCGTCGCTCGCATGATGCGCTGGTCGCGGCAAACCCCAACGAATGCTCCAATTGCGGCGAGTTGAAGCGTCCGCATCATGTGTGCCCGTCTTGCGGTCACTATGACAGCCGTCAGGTTGTGGCGGTTGCCAAAGCCGTCGATCTGGACGACGACGCGGCGTAAGATCGCCCGCGCGCGCCATGGCCAACGGATCTCAGATCCCGTCTTTGTCCGGCGCCGCGCGACACGTCATTTCCGTTGATGCAATGGGCGGTGATCGCGGGCCGGTGGCAGTTGTCGCCGGTCTTGTTGATTGTCTGACGCGCAACCCCGACCTTGGTGTGATCTTGCATGGCGACGAGGCCGTGCTTGCGCGGATGGTTGCCCGTCATGCAGTCCTTCAGGGGCGGTGCCGCTTGCAGCATGCCCCCCGAACCGTCACCATGACCGACAAGCCAAGTCAGGTGATGCGACATGGCGAGGGCACCTCGATGTGGTCGTGCATCGAAAGCGTCAAGCAAGGCGCGGCAAGTGCAGCCGTCTCTTGCGGCAATACCGGCGCGCTGATGGCGCTGAGCATGATCCGCCTGCGCCGACTTCCCGGCGTCAACCGCCCGGCCATCGCCTGCCTGTGGCCATCGCGCAATCCAGGCGGCTTCAACATGATGCTGGACGTCGGGGCCGATATCCGTGCCGAGGCGGATGATCTGGTCCAATATGCCATCATGGGCGCATCCTATGCCAAGAACGGGCTCAAGGTTGCCCGCCCACGGATCGGTCTGCTGAATGTGGGCACCGAAGAACACAAGGGCCGCGCCGAACTGAAACTGGCGCATGACCAGTTGACGGTGGTTTCCGAAAAGGCGGGATTCGAGTTTATCGGTTTCGTCGAAGGCGGTGACATTCCGTCCGACCGGGTCGACGTGATCGTCACCGACGGGTTTACCGGCAACATCGCTCTGAAAACCGGCGAAGGTACCGCCAGGCTGATCTCTGATTTTCTGAAGCAGGCGTTCAACGCCAGCATCTTGTCGAGGTTTGCGGCACTTCTTGCGCTGAACGCCCTGAAACGCCTGCAAAAACGCATTGATCCGCGGCGCGTCAACGGGGGCGTGTTTCTGGGCCTGAACGGCACCGTCGTCAAATCGCATGGCGGTGCCGATGCCACCGGCGTGTCGGCGGCGGTGGCGCTTGCCTATCAGCTTTCCCAGTCAGGATTTCAGGCCAATCTGGCTGCCCTTGTTGCATCTGCCGGGCGCACCGGGCAGGATGATGTCGCACAAACGCGCATCCCCGGCGCAAGCAACGGACTGACTGAATGACAATACGCGCCGTGGTCAAGGGCGTCGGGCATTATCTGCCCGCACGCATTGTGCCGAACTCCGAATTGGAAACCCTGGTCGATACGACCGATGCATGGATCCGGTCGCGCTCCGGCATCGAGCGGCGCCACTTCGCGGCCGCGGGCGAGACAACCTCGATGCTGGCGATCAAAGCAGCACAAGCGGCGCTGGCAGATGCCGGCATGACCGCCGACGGGATCGATGCCATTGTCGTGGCAACCTCGACCCCGGATCTGACGTTTCCCTCGGTCGCCACGATGGTGCAGGCCGGATTGGGCATGTCGTCGGGTTTTGCCTATGACGTGCAGGCGGTCTGCGCGGGGTTCGTATTCGCGATGGCCAATGCGCAGGCGATGATCACCTGCGGTCAGGCCAAAACCGTTCTGGTCATCGGGGCGGAAACATTCAGTCGCCTGATGGATTGGTCGGATCGCTCAACTTGCGTTCTTTTTGGCGATGGCGCGGGCGCGTTGGTGTTGACTGGCGAACCCGCGATGGGCCTGACCAGCGATCGCGGCATCCTTGCTGTCGATCTGCATTCGGACGGGCGGCACCGCGCGCTTTTGTATGTCGATGGCGGCACTTCGACCGGCACCACCGGCCATCTGCGCATGCAAGGCAAAGAGGTTTTTCGCCATGCCGTTGAAAAACTTGTACAAACAGCGCATGCCGCATTGGAAAAGGCTGGCCTTGCGCCGGACGATGTCAACTGGATCGTGCCGCACCAAGCCAACATCCGCATCATCGAAGGCACCGCAAAGCGCATGCACGTGTCGATGGACCGGGTTGTCGTCACGGTGCAGGACCACGGCAATACCTCAGCCGCGTCGATCCCCCTTGCCTTGTCAGTCGGGCGGGCGCGTGGCCAGATCAAACAAGGCGATGTGATCGTCACCGAGGCCATCGGCGGCGGGCTGGCCTGGGGATCAGTCGTTTTACGCTGGTAATGCCACTGGAAAGGCGCGCCCCAAGTCATTGATATTGACTCGCAATTCCAACCCGCGCATCTTGGAAAAAACCGCCAGGGGGATGGAATGAGTGAAAAGACACTAACGCGCATGGATCTGAGCGAAGCCGTGTTCCGCGAAGTCGGGCTGAGCCGTAACGAATCTGCCGGATTGGTCGAAAGCGTGCTGCAGCATATGTCTGATGCGCTTGCCTCGGGCGAGTCGGTGAAAATCTCTTCGTTTGGGACATTTTCGGTGCGCGACAAGACGGCCCGGATCGGGCGCAATCCCAAGACCGGCGACGAGGTTCCGATCAGTCCGCGCCGCGTGCTGTCGTTCCGTCCGTCGCATCTGATGAAAGATCGCGTCGCCGCTGGCAAGAAACGCTGAATGCGCTGAGGAGGCGCAGGGATGGATAAATCACCCGACGCCTTTCGCACGATCAGCGAGGTGGCCGATGCGCTTGACACGCCCGCGCATGTCTTGCGGTTCTGGGAAACGCGTTTTCCCCAGATCCGCCCGGTAAAGCGGGCGGGCGGCCGACGCTACTACCGGCCGACCGATGTGGCACTGCTGACGGGCATAAAGCGCCTGCTGCATGATGACGGGCTGACCATTCGCGGGGTCCAGAAAATTTTGCGTCAACAAGGTGTGCGTCACGTCGCGGCACTTGGCGGCGATGACGGCATCTATCGCAGCCGGCTTGATGATCCCCTTGATATCATGGACGATATTGCGCAGGATGATGGCGTGGAACAGGCTTCCATCGTGTCGCTCAGTCGTGACACTGCATCGGATCAGGACCCGCAAACGCGGAACGGTGCGGCGGCAATCGACACCGCCGATCTGTGGCCCGATGCGGATTTGCCACCGCCGGATGATGATGGTGCCGTGGTTTTGCACTTGCGGGACCCGGAGGCTGTCGATGACGGGATGCGGCTCAGCAGCGCGCCACCCGACGATGCGGAGTTGGTGGCACGCCTTGTCGAGGCCTCGGACCCGGCGCCCGAGACCGCGGCCGCCGCCTTGGCGCCTGGCGAACCCGCCGGACGTCCTGTGGCGGAAACGGATGATGTGCTGATCGGATCGGTGCTGGAGGCGGCGGGCATTGCCGCGCCGATTGCCCCATCACCCCCGCCGCGTGGCGACGATGGCTGGCGATCGCTGCCGTTGGCCATGGGTGAGGAAATGCCAATGGCAACGCGGCTGCGGGCCCTGCCGCAAGGTGCACTCGCGCCACGAGCCGCCGAGGTCGCAGCTTGGGTTCTGCGCGCGCGCGCCCTGACCGACCGGATGAACCCGTCCGCCCGTGGCGGCGGCTGATCCACGGCGACAAGGTGCGCTTTCAGGCTTGCTCCGGCCCAAGAAACGGGTATGTATCGCCTCGTTCGGGCCGTAGCGCAGCCTGGTTAGCGCGTCCGTCTGGGGGGCGGGAGGTCGAGAGTTCGAATCTCTCCGGCCCGACCATATCGAGAAACCGCCCGCCTGCCCCGGTGCAGCGCGGGCGGTCTCATATCGGGCTTATGCCCTGGCGATGGAAGGTCAGTGCCGCATGATACCGGGAGTGCTTTCGGCTGAAGCCTTGGTCGATCTGATCGCGCAAGGTCACATTGCCGCCGATCTTGCGGTGGAGCCTGCCCAGATCCAGCCCGCAAGTCTCGATTTGCGCCTGGGTACAATGGCTTACCGCGTGCGGGCGTCTTTTCTGGCGGGTGCGGGTCAGTCGGTTGCGTCGCGTCTGAACACATTCGAGATGCACCGGATGGATCTCAGCCAAGGTGCGGTACTGGAAAAAGGCTGCGTCTATGTGATCCCGCTGGCCGAGCGGCTGGCCTTGCCGCCGGGACTGACCGCAGTTGCAAACGCCAAAAGCTCCACCGGGCGGCTGGATCTGCTGACGCGCACGATCACCGATGGCGGGGTCGAGTTCGACCGCATCCCCGACGGCTATCACGGCCCCTTGTATGCCGAGGTCTGCCCGCGCAGTTTCTCGGTGCTGGTGCGCCCGGGAATGCGGCTGAACCAGATCCGATTTCGTGCGGGCCAGGCGACTTTGACGGACGCCGATCTTGCGGCTTTGCACGCGGTGCAGCCTCTGGTGCCGGGCAAGGCCGTGATCTCCGAGGGCCTGGGGTTTTCGGTGGACCTGTTGTCACCGCAACATGGCATTGTCGGGTACCGTGCCAAGCCGCATGCGGGGGTGGTCGATCTGGACCGCGTGGGCCAATACGATGCGCGCGAATTCTGGGAGGAGCTGCGCAGCCCGGAGGGTCGTCTGATCCTTGATCCGGGTGCATTCTACATCCTCGTCAGCCGCGAGGCGGTGACGATCCCACCCGACTATGCTGCCGAAATGGCGCCTTATCTTGCGATGGTGGGTGAATTTCGGGTGCATTATGCGGGGTTCTTTGACCCCGGTTTTGGCTATGGCCCGGCGGGCGGCGCGGGCAGTCGCGGCGTCTTGGAGGTGCGCTGCCACGAGGCTCCGTTTGCGCTGGAACATGGGCAGATCGTCGGGCGGCTGGTCTATGAGCGTATGCAGGCACGGCCCAAGCAGCTTTACGGTACCGGGATTGCGTCAAACTATCAGGGCCAGGGGCTGAAGCTGGCCAAGCAGTTCCGCTGATCCTTTCGTCTTCGCCTTTGCACAAATATCCCGCGGGAGGTCCGGAGGGTGTGAAACCCTCCGGCGCCTGCACCCTGCGACACGTCAGCGTCCCTGGCCTGCACTTGCGCCGAAAATGCGGCCCATATGCTCGGTCATGTAGATGCGCAGCCAGGGCGTGAACCTGTCCGGGGCGCGCAGCACTTCGGCCGCAAGGTCGGACAGCTCGATCCAGCGCGTGGCCATGACCTCATCCGCGTTCGGGCGCAGCGCCAGGTCGACAGCGGCGTCGGCCACAAAGATATCGACGCGTTCGTGCTCGATCAGACCGCCGCCAACATCGGCGCGGTATTCCACGCGGTCGGCAAAGGCGGGCAAAAGTCCAGTGATCCCAAGCTCTTCACGTAGGCGGCGCACGGCGCATGCGGCGGGTTCCTCGTCCCAGCGGGGATGGGTGCAACAGGTATTCGCCCACAGGCCCGGCGTGTGGTACTTGCCCAGGGCGCGCTGCTGGATCAGGACGCGGCGGCCGTGCCTGACAAAGACCGACACGGCCTTGTGGCGCAGACCGCGCTGATGGACCTCCAGTTTGCCCACAGGCGTCAAACGCCCGTTCACCCAAGCGGGGATCTGCTCTTCCAGGGTCGCGTCCGTCACCGTCATGTCCAGTTGGGCGAGACCAGCCGCAAGAGATGCGCCATGTTCTTGACCCCGATCTTGAGATGCGCCAACGGCCGCGCCGCGACGAGTTTCTTGTTCATGTAGGCCTCAAACGTCAGTTTCTGTACGTCTTCGTCATGGCAGAGACTGACGAATCTTTCGCGGCGCTCATCGCTTTTGTAGTAGGCGTCCTGCATGCTGCGCAAAACCTTGAACACGGTCTTGTGCTCTTTCATGAACAGTTTTCGGGCCAGGCCCAGATCGCGGATCATCCGGGAATTCAGGAATTCGCGCGCGGCCTTGGCTGCCACGCGCCCGCCAACCATCGCATAATAGATGCCCTCGCCCGACGACGGGGCAACCACGCCTGCGGCATCACCCGCAAGCACCACATCGCGACCGTTGTCCCAGCGGTCCAAGGGATGCAAAGGAATTGGCGCACCTTCCCTGCGGATCGTCTCGCAGTCCGTCAGACCGCTTGCCGCGCGCAGATCTGCAGTGGCCTTCTTGAGGTCCACGCCGTCCACGCCGCTGCCCATGCCGATGGAGGCGGTCTCGCCATGCGGAAAGACCCAACCATAAAAATCGGGCGAAATGCGGCCGTCATAGATCACGTCGCACCGCTTGGGGTCGTAGTTCGCCACGGCTTTGGGGGCGCGAACAATCTCGTGATAGGCGATCACATAGGGGATCTTGTCGCCGCCCGGCACATGGTCGCGGGCGACGACAGAACGCGCGCCATCCGCGCCGATCACCAGCCGCGTCCTCGTGCGCCGTTCCTCGCCAGACGCCTTGTCGCGCCAGACAACATGGGTGCCGTCGCGGTCCCGCTCGATGCGCAGATAGGTGCCGGTCAGGCGCACCGCCCCCTCATCCACCGCGCGCACGCGCAAAAACTCGTCAAAATCGTCACGATCCACCATGCCGACAAAGCCGTTCTCGATATGGATATCGACCGACCTGCCGGTCGGCGAAATCATCCGCGCGGTTTCGACTTTAGCCACCAGCAGATGATCGGGAATATCGAAATCCTTGATCGCGCGCGGGGGGATGGCGCCGCCGCACGGCTTGATGCGCCCTGCCCGGTCCAATAGCGCCACCGTCCGCCCCGCCCGCGCCAGATCCCAGGCCGCAGTCGCACCGGACGGCCCGCCGCCAACCACAAAGACATCAAAGTTCATGTCATTCTCCCGGAACAAGGTTGGGGTTTTGCGGCAAGTGCCGCCGCCCGTCTATGATGTGCATCGCCAGAATTGCGGCGACAGCGAAAAGGGCAGCCTCGGCTGCAAAGACCAGCCCGAAGGCAGGCGCCGGGGCCAGCCATAGGCGCAAGACATCTGCCGAAGCAGCACCCAGCAGACCGCCGAACCCTGCCGCCAGGGCTTGTGCCGCCCCCCAAAGACCCATCCGCGTGCCTTCGCGCCCGCCCCGCCCCTCGCCCGCAAGTGCCATCATGGAGCCGATGGCAGCCACCGCGAACATGCCGTTGAAAAAGCCCAAGGCGACGGTGGCGGGTGTCAACAGGTTTGCGCCCAGCTGTCCCAAGGCCGCAATCGCCAAAAGCGCTGCTGCCGAGCCAAGGCACCCGACCGTCACCCAAACCCGCAACGATCCAAGGCGCAGGCCCGTGGCGGCGATCCCGACCAGCAGCATGCCGACAAAGACGCCGCCATTCTGCGTGCCGGACAGCTGGGTGGACTGACCGGGGGTAAAGCCGAAGGCAAGGCCCGCATAGGGCTCCAGGATCAGTTCTTGCATGAAGTAGGCGGTCATCGACAAAAAGACGAAGATGGTAAAGACCCGCGCCTTTGGCTCGGCCCAGATTTCGGGCAGTGCTTGGCCAAAGGACATGGCTTGGGGCCGAGGCGTCAGGGTGGCATGGCGGCGCTCGATCCCCGACACGGCAAGGATGGTCAGGATGACCGCACCCACCGCAATGATGCCGACGAGTTTCAAAAGAAGGGCGGGCGAGTAGGGGGTCAACAGTTTGCCAAGGACGGTGGCCGTCACCGCAATGCCAAGGATCATCATGAGCCATGTGATCGTGGCGGCGGCGGCGCGCCGATGCGGGGCGGTCGCGGTGGCCAAGAGCGCCAGAAGCGAGGTGCCCGAGGCCCCCACTCCGAGCCCGATCAACGCATAGGCAAGGATCGACAGGGACAGCCCCAGCGCAAAGGACGTGGCCATGACAACAACACCCAAAGCGGCCAGAAAGCCTCCCAAGGCCAACACGCCCATGCCGCCAATGATGAACATCGTGCGGTTGCCCTTGGTGTCGGACCTAAACCCCCATTGGGGCCGCGTGATCTGGATGCCGTAATGCAAGGCGACCAAAAGGCCCGGCAGCACGGCAAGCATGCCAAGCTCGACCACCATGAGCCGGTTCAAGGTGGAGGTGGTGATGACGACGATCGCCCCAAGGCACATCTGGACCAGACCCAGCCGAACGATCGAGATCCAGCCCAGGCCCATCACAAGGCCCCCATCCCGCGCAGCGCAAATGCCGAGATCATCATGCCGGTCACATAAAGGACGACACCGGTGCCGTTGTACCACGGCGCCTTGCCCTTGGGGTCGCGGAACAAGACGCGCATCGCTGCAAACTGGCCCAAGAGCACGGCAAAGACACCCAGCGCGTGCCAGGGCTTGTCCCAGACCAGCAGCATCGCGATGACCAGCGCCTGCGCCATGCCCATCACGGTGCAGGCGATGCGGGCAGCAACCTCGGGGCCGAGAACCACGGGCAGTGATCGGACACCATGCTGGCGGTCGCCCTCCAGCGCCTTAAAATCATTCAATGTCATGATGCCATGCGCACCAAAGGCATAAAGGGCGGCAATCGTGACGGTCTGAAAGGATGGTGCGGCGTTCAACAGAACCGCCGCGCCGGTAAACCATGGCAGGCCTTCATAAGACAGACCCACAAGGCCCGGCCCCCACCAGCCCGACCGTTTCAGCCGGACCGGTTCGGCCGAATATGCCCATGCCGCGATGACGCCCACAACCGTGGCACCAAACCCCCATGGGCCCAAAAGCCAACCGACACCCAGCGACAAGACGGTCATCGCAAGAGCAATCCAAAGCCCCCAGCGACCCGGGATCCGTCCCGACGGGATCGGGCGGTCGGGCTCATTCACCGCATCGACATGCCGGTCGCACCAGTCATTTGCGGCCTGGCTCATCCCGCAGACGATGGGACCCGCCAGCACCATCCCCAAGACGACCATGTGCCATTGATCCGCCAAAGGTACCCCGGCAGCGACAGAGCCGCAAAGATAGGCCCAGATCGGCGGAAACCAAGTGATCGGCTTGATCAGCCGCAGCATGGCGCGCGGCTCGGGCAAGCGTCGGGTCGGAACGGTTATGCCTATGCTCATATGTCAAGTAAACAGGACAACCCGGAGTCGGACAAGGCCTCTGGGGCCAAAAGTGTAAATTTTCTCTGACAGTTTCTGCGACAGATCCGCACTGGTCAAGACCGGCGTCCGTTCCGATGCCACGATGCGTGCGCATTCGGGCTTTGCGTGTCAATCTCAGCAGAAGCGGCCCGTCACTCGTCGTCGCGATTGATCAGACCGAACTTGCGCAGTTTGACATAAAGCGACTGGCGCGACAGACCCAGCAGGTCGGCTGCGGCAACCCGGTTGTTGCGGGTCAGCTCCAGCGCGGTTTCGATGCACATCTTTTCAATGACATCGGTGGTTTCCGCCACGATGTCCTTGAGCGGCGATGAGCCGACAAGCTCCATCACGTTGCCCGCACCTTCGTCGTGGCCGGGAATGTGCGAGCGGCGCATCGCCTCGGCGCGGCTGGCATCGCGGACAACAAGGACCAGCAGAGGATCGGGGCGGTCATTCAGCCAAGTCGCTGAAATCTCGACAGCAACCTGTCCCGAAAAGTCGGTATTCAAGCGGGTTGCATAGAATTTCAGCTGGCCGGTGCGTTTGACATTGTCCAGCAGCAAACGCAGATCGACCTCGCCGCGCGCGAGAAAATTGGCCATCGAGCGTCCACGGATGGCCGCAAAATTCGATGTGTCGGTCAGGTTGAGGAACGCCTCGTTGGCGGCACGCATGTTGCCTTCGGCATCGGTGAACACGATCCCGTCGACACCTTCGTGATATAGCTGGGTCAGGCCATCGGCCAAATCATCCGAGCGCGCGATCGCCGTACTTGCGGCCTCAAGCTGGCACAGCAAGATGCGTTCACCCGCAGCGCGGAAAACCGTCGGCGTCACCAAGACGCGGCGCATCGAGCGGCGCGATGTCAGCTCCAACGGCGTCTTTCGCTCGGAGGTGGCGAGATTGGCAAGCCCCACCAAAAGCTCACCACGCCGGCGACCGTCAAACTCCTGTGCCAGAGGCGCGCCCGTCAACTCGACGCGCAAACCGCCCAGCAGCAGCGCCGCCGACTGCGACAGATCGATGATTCGGCCATTCAGGACCGAGACCAGCATGATCGGATCGCGCGACACTTCCATCAAGACGCGGTAGCGCGTGTCGGTTTCGCGCTGTGCTTCGTAGTCGCGCTCCAGCGCCAGTTGTGCGGTGACAAGCTGCTGCTGCACTTCGGCGACCAGACGCAGGTCGCGCCCAAGCATCAAAAGCGTGCCGTCCTGGGAAATCTGGTGCACGCTGTAGCGGACGGGATGCGCCCACATCGCGACATCGGCATGGTTCAACTCGACGCCCAGGATCGGCTGACCCTTGCTGATGCTGTCCGCCCGACGGGCGTTGAATTTGCTGATACTCTCGGGCGCAAGTGTATCGACAAGCGCCATGCCTTCCCATTCGGCGAGTTGCCCGAAAAAGCGATGTTGCGGGTTCACGATGACAGAGTCGACTTTGCCTTTCGGAGAAATCAATAGCGCGATATCTGACGCCGAGGCGATCACCTGGGTCAAAATCTCGGGTGCCAGCACCGGCACGCGTCCCGCACTCATCAAATGTCTACCGTCCGTAGTCACATGTTCTCCAACTCTAAAGCCACCTCGATTGGCCGTTAGAAGCGTCCGGCTTTCGGGCGCATCGTCACGACACCCATTCTTGTCAATGCTAGGTTCAGATCACTTGTAATGATATCGGCACCACAATCGGTCACGTCATTCTGCGCACTCAATGCCCCGCCGACCGCCACGAACAATTTGTGATTTGCACAGCTTTTCATGGCCTTGACCAGCTCTGTTAATCCAGAAACGTGCCGCGATGACGCAATTGAAACAAGCGCCCCATCAAAACGACGGTTGGCCACCAGAGATCGCAGTGTCTCCAGCGTCGGGCCGATCTGAAGACAAACCGACACGCCGCGGCGACGCAACTGCCACGCCAGCGACAACCCGCCAAGGGTATGCTGCTCGTCGGCGGGCACGACAACCAGCACTACGCCCGTCAAGTCGCCGCGCATCTCTTCGTCAAAGTAGTTGCGCGTCATCTCATGCAAGATCGCCTGCAGCCGGGCTGATCCCATCGTGACGTCGCAGAAACTCAAGGTGTCGCGCAGCCAGGCCTCGCCAAAGCGACGCGCAGCCGCCGGGATATAAAGTTCCGCCAGCACCGCCGGCGTGACGTGCAATCGACGGAACTCAACCCGAAGGCTGGTAAGCCCGGCCGAATTGCCCGTAATAATCGTTTGCATGAATTGCTGCAGCAGCGCCTCGTCCAGCACAGCGGGGCGCTCGCCGCCGCGCGACAAGATCAATGCGACAACTTCCGACGCGAAACCAGCCAAGCCGACAGTCGCGCGTTCGGTTGGCAGCTCTAGCCCTCTGGATAAGTCTTCCATCATTGACGAATTCCTGAGCGGTCGGCGGCGCAGCACGCAAGGCAGCTTCCATGCCCGTTGCACCCGGCATGCGCAACCCGCGGACGCCCTTTTTTGCACCTTTCATCAGTCGCTCAGGAATGTCAAAGAAAATTGACACTTTGCTCTCGCCAGCGCAGGTCTGGGGCGGATCTCATTCCTGTTTTGCACCGAAAACGCTGCTTTTGTTGGCACTGCACGCCCTTGGACGCTCGGCAGTCAGGCTCGGCTGATGTTTTTTCTTGTTGCAGAAGGTGTAAGTTTAGATTGACACTCTGCGCCAATTTACTAGGCTCACGATAACGCGACAAGAACTGTGGGGGGGATCAGAATGACAGCGCTAAGCCGCACCGCAGCGCGCCGCCCACTTTACACAACCGCAGAGCGTGCGCGGCGCGATCAAAGCATCTGGACCACGGTTCAGGGGGTCCTGGCACCGATCCAGTTTCTGGCATTTGGCGTGTCGCTGGTTCTGGTGCTTCGGTTTCTGTGGACCGGCACTGGTTACGACGCGGCAACAATCTCGATCCTGGTCAAGACAGCGTTACTGTTCTTGATCATGGTCACTGGTGCGATCTGGGAAAAAGTGGTCTTCGGGCAGTATCTTTTCGCCCCCGCCTTCTTTTGGGAAGATGTCTTCAGTTTCGCCGTTATCGCCTTGCATACGCTCTATCTTTGGGCGCTTTTGACCGGGTCGATGACGCCGCATCAGATGATGTTCGTGGCGCTTGCGGCGTACCTGACCTATGTCATCAATGCCGGTCAGTTCATCTGGAAACTGCGTCTCGCGCGGCTGGATCAGCGGGTGCCGGCATGAGCCTCGATCTGCCCGCAAAGCTGGCCGACCGCGGCTGCCGCGACACCCCCGTGCTGAAGCAGCGCGGCCAGCGCGAGGTGTTTTGCGGCCTCACCGGGATCATCTGGCTGCACCGCAAGATGCAGGACGCGTTCTTTCTGGTGGTCGGTTCGCGGACCTGCGCGCATCTGTTGCAGGCCGCCGCCGGGGTGATGATCTTTGCCGAACCGCGCTTTGGCACGGCGATTCTCGAAGAAAAGGATCTGGCCGGTCTGGCTGACGCAAATGTCGAACTTGACCGAGAGGTTGCCCGCCTGCTGGCCCGCCGCCCCGACATCCGCCAGTTGTTCCTTGTCGGCTCCTGCCCGTCCGAGGTGATCAAGCTTGATCTCGCCCGCGCGGCGGAGCGGATGAACGCGCTGCATGCCCCGCATGTGCGGGTCTACAACTACTCCGGCTCCGGCATCGAGACGACCTTTACCCAAGGCGAGGATGCCTGCCTTGCAGCGATGGTGCCGTCGCTGCCTGCCACCGACCGGCGCGAATTGCTGATTGTCGGCGCGCTGCCGGACGTGGTGGAGGATCAGGCGCTGAGCCTGCTGAAATTGCTTGGTATTCCGGTCACCCGCACACTGCCTGCGCACCGCTCGGCTGACCTGCCTTCGGTTGGTGCAAACACCGTCTTTGCGCTGGTGCAGCCGTTCCTGGGCGATACCCATGCGGCGCTGACCCGGCGCGGCGCACGGCACCTGCCAGCCCCCTTTCCCTTTGGCGAAGAGGGAACGACCGCCTGGCTGCGGGCCGTAGCGGATGAGTTCGGCGTCGACCGCGCACATTTCGAAGCCATCACCGCCGCCCCTCGCGCCCGCGCGCAGAAGGCCATCGCTGCGGCTGCGACAACCCTTTCCGGCAAGTCGGTGTTCTTCTTTCCCGACAGCCAGCTTGAGATCCCGCTCGCGCGCTTTCTTGTCCGCGAATGCGGCATGACGGCGATCGAGGTTGGCACTCCTTTTCTGCAGACCGGCATCGTGGGCCCGGATCTGGACCTTTTGCCCGAGGGGCCGGTGATTTCCGAAGGTCAGGATGTCGACCTGCAACTGGACCGCGTCCGTGCCGCACGACCCGATCTGACCGTCTGTGGTCTCGGCCTTGCCAATCCGCTGGAGGCAGAGGGGCTGTCGACCAAATGGGCGATCGAGCTGGTTTTCACGCCGGTGCATTTTTATGAACAGGCCGGCGATCTCGCAGGTCTTTTCGCACGGCCCCTGCGTCGCAAAGCGGTTCTGCGTCAGGGAGTTGCGGCATGAAGCTGACGCTCTGGACATATGAAGGCCCGCCGCATGTCGGTGCGATGCGGGTGGCGACGGGCATGAAGGGTCTGCATTACGTCCTGCACGCGCCGCAAGGCGATACCTATGCCGATCTGTTGTTCACGATGATCGAGCGCAGAGCCCATCGCCCGCCGGTGACCTACACGACCTTTCAGGCGCGTGATCTGGGGGCCGATACCGCCAACCTGTTCAAGGATGCCGCGCGCGACGCCTACAACCGGTTCAAGCCGCAGGCGATGATTGTCGGCGCGTCATGCACGGCAGAGTTGATCCAGGATGATACCGGCGGTCTGGCCGAGGCGCTGGGGCTGCCCTGCCCGGTGATTGCGCTCGACCTGCCGTCCTACAGCCGCAAGGAAAACTTCGGCGCGGATGAGACGTTCTTGCAGATCGTGCGCGCACTGGCCAAACCGATGGCGCGCACGCAAGGCGTCACGTGCAACCTTTTGGGCGCGACGGGCCTTGGGTTCCGGCACCGGGACGATATGGCCGAAGTGACCAAGCTCTTGGGCCTCATGGGCATCACCGTCAATGTCTGCGCGCCGATGGGGTCCACGCCCAATGACATCACCCGCATGGGGACGGCGCATTTCAATGTTCTGCTCTACCCTGAAACGGGAGAATCCGCTGCGCGGCATCTGGAAAAGACCTGCGGACAGCCTTTTACCAAAGTGGTGCCAATCGGTGTTGGCGCCACACGCGATTTCTTGCATGAAGTCGCAGGGATAACAGGGCTTTCTCCCAAGGTGGATGAAACGGGCTTGCGCCTGCCCTGGTGGTCGGCGAGCGTCGACAGCACCTATCTGACGGGCAAACGCGTCTACATCTTTGGCGATGCCACCCATGTCATGGCCGCCGCCCGCATCGCCGCCACCGAGATCGGGTTCGAGGTCGTGGGCATGGGATGTTACAACCGCGAATATGCGCGGCCGATGCGCACCGCCGCCAAGGCTTACGGGCTCGAGGCGCTGATCACCGATGACTATCTGGAGGTCGAGGCGGACATCGCCCGCCTGCAGCCAGAATTGATCCTTGGGACCCAGATGGAGCGCCATATCGGCAAGCGTCTGGGCATTCCGTGTGCCGTGATCTCGGCACCGGTGCATGTGCAGGACTTTCCCGCGCGCTATTCGCCCCAGATGGGGTTCGAGGGCGCGAATGTGATCTTTGACACCTGGATCCATCCCTTGGTGATGGGTCTGGAAGAGCATCTCTTGACGATGTTCCGCGAGGACTTCGAATTTCATGACGACGCGGGAGCCAGCCATCATGGTGGCAAGGCATCCGCCCGGAGCGAGGCGCCTGCGGAGAACGGGGAAGCCTCCGGCGGGGATATTTATGAACAGAAAAAGCTCACCGAGGCGGGAGACGCGCCGTCCTGGCTGCCCGATGCCGAACGCGAGTTGAAGAAAATCCCGTTCTTTGTGCGCGGCAAGGCCAAGCGCAACACCGAGAAATTTGCCGCCGAGCGTGGCGTGGCGGCAATCAGCGTCGATACCCTCTATGAGGCAAAGGCCCATTATGCGCGATGACCGGTCCTATCAGGCGGAGGTGAAGGCCAGAACGGGCTACCGTTTCGTGGTCATCACGCTGGACGCGCATGCGGCCGGTCCGGCTGCCCGCATCGCGCCGCGCCTTGCCCGCGATTTCCCGGGCATCGAAGTATCGGTTCATGCTGCTGCCGAATGGGCAGAGAACCCTGCGGCCCTTGCGCGTGCCAAGGCGGCCATCAACGATGCCAACATCGTCGTCGCGAACCTGTTGTTCATTGAAGAGCACATCACGGCGATCCTGCCCGATCTGCACAGGGTACGCGACAGTCTGGATGCGTTTGTCGGCGTGATTGCCGATCCCCAGATCGTCAAGCTGACGAAAATGGGCGATCTGGACATGTCGCGGCCTGCGAGCGGTGCGATGGCGCTGCTCCGGAAGTTAAAGCCGTCGCGGGAGAAATCGACGACCGGGCAAAGCCAGATGGCGATGCTGCGGCGGTTGCCGAAAATCCTGCGGTTTATCCCCGGCAAGGCGCAGGATCTGCGCGCGTGGTTCCTGTCGATGCAATATTGGCTGGGCGGGTCGGATGACAACCTTGAGGCGATGATCCGGTTTCTGGTCAGCCGCTATTCGCCGGACCGCAAATGGCACGCGGTCAAGGCGGCAGCGCCGGTCGATTACCCCGATGTCGGTCTTTATCACCCCAGGCTTGCCGCCCGCATCACCACCAGCATCGCCGACATGCCGCGCCCCAAAGAGACGCGCGCGACGGTCGGGTTGTTGATGCTGCGGTCCTACATCCTGTCAGCTGATTGCGCCCACTATGACGCCGTGATCGCCGCGTTCGAGGCCCGCGGGATCGCCGTGCTGCCGGCCTTTGCCGGGGGCCTTGACGGTCGGCCTGCGATTGACGCCTATTTCAAGGGCCGCATCGACGCGATGGTCTCGCTGACCGGGTTCAGCCTTGTGGGCGGGCCTGCCTATAACGACAGTCCTGCAGCGGTGGCCGCCCTTGAGGCGCTGGATGTGCCCTATATTGCGGCGCATCCCTTGGAGTTCCAGACGCTGGGTCAATGGGGCGCCTCGGGTGGCGGTCTTGGGCCGGTGGAAACCACCATGCTGATCGCCCTGCCCGAGATTGACGGCGCCACCAATCCGACGGTTTATGCCGGGCGGCACGGCGTGGACGGCTGCACGGGCTGCCACCACAAGTGTCAGGCAGCCACGGCACAGGCGCTGGAAACCCGCGCCATGGCGCCTTGCCCCGAGCGGATCGAGACCCTGGCTGACAAGACCATGCGGCTGGCCACCTTGCGCAAATCCGATGTCGCCAACCGCAAAGTCGGCATCGTGCTTTACGGCTTTCCACCCAATGCCGGGGCGGCTGGAACGGCCGCCTATCTGGGCGTGTTCGAGAGCCTTTTCAACACGCTGCACGCCATGGCTGCGGACGGCTACGCGCTGACACCGCCCGCATCGGTCGACGATCTGCGCGAGATGGTGCTGCAGGGCAATGCCGCCCGCTATGGCCAGCCAGCCAACGTGGCAGCCATCGTGCCCGCCGCCGAGATGGTCGCCAAGACCCGGTGGCTGAAGGATGTGGAGGCCGCCTGGGGCCCTGCGCCCGGTCGCCACCAGACCGATGGGCGCGGCGTCTTCGTGCTGGGCCACCAGTTCGGCAATGTCTTTGTCGGCCTGCAGCCGGTGTTCGGCTATGAGGGCGACCCGATGCGCCTGCTGTTCGAAAAGGGCTTTGCGCCCACGCATGCCTTCACCACCTTTTACCGCTGGCTACGCGAGGATTTCGCGGCTGACGTGTTGCTGCATTTCGGGATGCATGGCGCCTTGGAATTCATGCCGGGCAAGCAGGCTGGCGCGGGAAGCGGCTGTTGGCCTGACCGGCTGATCGGCAATCTGCCGAACATCTACCTGTATGCCGCCAACAACCCCTCCGAGGCGACGCTGGCCAAGCGCCGCTCGAACGCGATCACTGTTACACATCTGACCCCGCCGCTGGCGCAGTCCGGGCTCTACAAGGGCCTCGCGGATCTCAAGGACAGCGTTGGCCGCTGGCGCGCCGCGGCTCCGGATGCGCCGGAGCGGGACGATCTGGCGGTGCTGATTGCCGAGCAGGCCAAGGTGGTCGATCTGGGCGGACTTGCCCCTGATCAGCTGTGGGTCAAGCTCTTGGAAACCGAAGGCGCATTGATCACAGACGGGCTGCATGTCGTGGGCCGCAAGATGACCGATGAGAACCGCGCGGCGATGATCGCGCTGATGCCTGCGGATCCGGTGGCGCGGGCCAAGGCCGACCTCATGTTGCAAGAGGAAACCGAACTGACCGCAATCTTGCGCGCGCTGGCGGGACGTTTCATCAGCCCGGTGCCCGGCGGTGATCTGATCCGCGCGCCGGAAATTTTGCCAACGGGTCGCAATATCCACGCTTTTGACCCGTTCCGGATGCCCACTGCCTTTGCGATGCAAGATGGCGCGTTGCAGGCGCAGCGCATCCTTGACGCCCATGACCGGTTGCCGCGCACCGTGGCACTGGTGCTCTGGGGGTCGGACAATATCAAATCCGATGGCGGTCCGATCGCCCAGGCCCTGGCCCTGATGGGGGCAAAGCCGCGGTTCGATCACTATGGCCGCCTGTCGGGGGCGGACCTGATCCCTCTCCCGGATCTGGGCCGCCCGCGCATTGACGTCGTGATGACGCTGTCGGGGATTTTCCGCGACCTGTTGCCCTTGCAGACGCGGATGCTGGCCGAAGCCGCCTACAAGGCCGCAACCGCAGATGAGCCCTTGGCGCAGAACTTCATCCGCGCGCATGCGCTGGCCTATGCCGAGGAGATGGGCGTCGACATGGATGTGGCGTCCTTGCGGGTGTTTTCCAATGCCGAGGGGGCATACGGATCGAACGTCAACGTGCTGGTCGGATCGTCGGCCTTTGGCCGCGAGGACGAGCTGGCGGATGCCTACGAGGCGCGCAAATCCTTTGCTTACGGGCGCAATGGCAAACCGGTCAAGAACGCGGCCCTGCTGCAAAAGGCACTGAAGGATGTGGATCTGGCCTATCAGAACCTTGAATCGGTGGAATTGGGTGTCACCTCGGTCGATCACTACTTTGACACGCTTGGCGGGATTGCGCGTGCCGTCAAACGCGCCCGTGGCGGGCAGGATACCCCGGTCTATATCGGCGACCAGACGCGCGGCGGCGGGCAGGTACGCACGCTGAAAGACCAGATCGCCCTTGAGACCCGTTCGCGCAGTCTGAACCCGAAATTCTACGAGGGCCTGTTGCGCCATGGTGCCGAAGGCGTGCGCCAGATCGAGGCGCATGTAACCAACACGATGGGCTGGTCAGCCACCACCGGCCACGTCGATCCTTGGGTCTATCAGCGCCTGTCGGAGACTTTTGTGCTGGACGAGGCGATGCGCCGGCGTCTGGCTGAATTGAACCCCGAAGCCTCAAGCCGCATGGCCGGGCGGCTTTTGGAGGCGTCGGACCGTAATTACTGGCAGCCCGATGCCGCGACGCTTGCTGCGCTGCAGAACGCTGCGGATGAACTTGAAGACCGGCTGGAAGGGATCGCAGCAGAATGACCGCGACCACCCGCATCACAGGCCCCAACGGCAGACGCCTCCGGCGGGGATATTTTAGAACAGAAAAAGGGGATCAGACATGAGCCCGCGTGATGAAATTCCGAACCTCAAGGGCCTTGACGGAGAAGGCTCCGTCCAGGTGCTTCAGGACGACGCGCTGAAGATCGGCAATGCCAAGGTGTTCTCGGTTTACGGCAAGGGCGGCATCGGCAAATCGACCACCTCGTCGAACCTGTCAGCTGCATTTTCGATGATGGGCAAGCGGGTCTTGCAGATCGGCTGCGACCCAAAGCATGACAGCACTTTTACCCTGACCGGGCGGTTGCAGGCGACAGTGATCGACATCCTGAAGGACGTGGATTTCCACACCGAGGAGCTGCGGCCCGAGGATTACGTGGCGGTCGGCTTTAACGGGGTGATGTGCGTCGAGGCGGGGGGGCCGCCTGCCGGCACGGGCTGCGGCGGCTATGTCGTCGGGCAGACGGTGAAGCTGTTGAAGCAGCACCACCTGCTGGAAGACAGCGACGTGGTGATCTTTGACGTTTTGGGCGATGTCGTCTGCGGTGGTTTTGCTGCGCCCCTGCAGCATGCCGACCGTGCCGTGATCGTCACGGCGAACGACTTTGACAGCATCTATGCGATGAACCGCATCATCGCGGCGGTGCAGGCGAAATCGGGCAACTACAAGGTGCGTCTTGCGGGCTGTGTGGCCAACCGCTCACGCGAGACCAACGAGGTGGACCGCTATTGCGAACGTGTCGGGTTCAACCGCATCGCGCACATGCCGGACATCGACGCGATCCGCCGCTCGCGGCTCAAGAAAAAGACGCTGTTCGAGATGGATGACAGCGAGGACATCGTGATGGCCCGCGCCGAATACATGCGGCTGGCCGATACGCTCTGGCGGTCCGTGCAGGGCGAAGGCTCCACGCCAGCGCCGCTGCCGGACCGCGAGATCTTCGAACTTCTGGGGTTTGACTAGGAATGGCTGATTACACCGCCACGCGCGCCCGGGTCGAAGAATACTTCGACAAGTCAGCGACCAAGGTCTGGGAGCGTCTGACCTCGGATGCGCCGGTCAGCCGGATACGCCAGACCGTGCGCGAGGGTCGCGACAAGATGCGCAGCCTCATGTTGTCGCGCCTACCCGGGGATCTGCGCGGCGCGCGCGTGCTGGATGCAGGTTGCGGCACCGGGCTCATGGCGGCAGAACTTGCAGCACGGGGCGCGCGGGTGCATGGCGTCGATATCTCGCCGCAACTGATTGCCATTGCAGATCAGCGCATTGCCGAGGATTTACGCGCCCGGGTCACGTTTCAGGCCGGTGACATGACGGCGCCCGACCTCGGGCATTTTGACTTCGTTGTCGCGATGGACAGCCTCATCTACTATCGTGAAAGCGACATCGCATCGGTCTTGCACAAGCTGGGCCAACGCACGTCGCAGTCCGTGGTCTTTACCGTGGCACCACGCACGCCGTTCCTGATGGCGTTTTTCGCAATGGGCAAGCTGTTCCCGCGCAGCGACCGATCGCCGGTGATGATCCCGCATGCCTTTGCCACGCTGTCCACACAAGTCGGCCCCGGACTGGCAATGGTCGGCCGCGTGTCGCGGGGGTTCTACATCTCGGAATGTCTGGAGTACCGGCCTTGATCTTGCGCAAGAAACATCTCGCAAGCCTGCCCAAGAGCTGGATGCCCTTTGCGGATGCGGCGTCCGAGGGCCTGCCGATGGCGCAGCTTTTGCGGCTGTCGCTGTTTCAGGTATCGGTGGGCATGGCCACCGTCCTTTTGCTTGGCACGCTGAACCGCGTGATGATCGTGGAGCTGTCGGTGCCCGCCACCGTGGTGGCATTCATGATCGCCTTGCCGGTCTTGTCGGCGCCGTTCCGTGCCATGCTTGGCCATCGCAGCGACAACCACCGCTCCTACATCGGCTGGAAGCGCATTCCCTATCTGTGGTTCGGGTCATTGTGGCAGATGGGCGGGCTGGCCATCATGCCGTTTGCGCTGATCGTGCTGTCGGGTGACCATATCCATGGTCCGGCATGGGCAGGCGAGGCGCTGGCAGGGCTAGCCTTTCTGATGACGGGCATCGGGTTGCACATGACCCAGACCGCGGGACTGGCGCTGGCGTCTGACCGCGCGACCGAAGAGACGCGGTCCAAGGTGGTGGCGCTGCTGTATGTGATGTTCTTGCTGGGGATGGCGTTTTCTTCGGTCGTCATTGGCTGGCTTTTGCACGACTTTGACCAGATAACCCTGATCCGTGTGGTGCAGGGCTGCGCCGTCATGACGATGGTGCTGAACCTGATCGCGCTATGGAAGCAAGAAAAGGTCAAGCCGATGAATGCCGCTGAGATGGCAGAAATCAAGCCGATATTTCTGGAGTCCTGGCGCAGCTTTATCCAAGCGGGGGATGCGGGGCGGCTGTTGTTTCTGGTGCTGATCGGCACTCTGGGGTTCCAGATGCAAGATGTGCTGCTGGAGCCCTATGGTGGCGAGATACTGGGCCTGTCGGTCGGTGCCACAACGTGGCTGACAGCTGCAAATGCCCTTGGCGCGCTGACCGGGTTCGTTCTGGCGGGGCGCTGGATGAGCAATGGGAAATGCGAGTTCCGGATGGCCGCGCGCGGCATCCTGATCGGGATCGGGGCGTTTTGCGCGGTGCTTTTCGCAGGCATGACCGGATCCATCGTGCTGTTTTTCGCCGGGGCCTGTGCGATCGGGCTTGGCGCGGGTCTCTTTGCGGTGTCGACCCTGACCGCTGCCATGGCCTTGCCAGAGCGTAGCGCATCGGGCCACGGGCTGGCGCTTGGTGCCTGGGGTGCAGCGCAGGCGACGGCTGCGGGGCTGGCGATCTTTGTCGGCGGCACCTTGCGCGATGTGTTCGCAAGCCTTGTCGCCAGTGGCAGCCTTGGCCGCGGGCTGACCGATCCGTCGGTCGCCTATTCCTTTGTCTACCAGATTGAAATCGTTCTGCTCTTTGCCAGCCTGATTGCGCTTGGTCCGCTGGTGCGGCTTGGCGCGCTAAACACGTCTCAAAAATCCGGTGTGGCCCGTCTGGCCATCTCCGAATTTCCCACCTGACTCTGGAGGATACCGCAATGCTCGGTACAACGTTCTTTGGTAACTTCGATCTCGCCTCGCTGGCGATCTGGCTCTTTTGGGGCTTTTTCGCGCTTCTGATCTACTATCTGCAGACCGAAAACATGCGGGAAGGCTACCCGCTGGAAACCGAGGATGGGCTGCCTGCACCGAACCAGGGTCCCTTTGGGCTGCCCAAGCCCAAGACCTTCAAGCTGCCGCATGGCCGGGGCGAAGTGACGGTGCCGTCGGCCGCGAATGAGGCCGAGCATCGCCGCACCAATCTGGCGCTGGCGCGCACGGCTGTCAGCGACGGCTTTCCCCATGCGCCCGCAGGCGATGCGATGACCGACGGTGTCGGCCCGGCATCGTGGGCACAGCGCAAGGACGAGCCGGAGCTGGACGGCCATGGCCACAACAAGATCGTGCCGATGGGACGACTTGAGGGGTTCATGGTCTCGGCGGGGCGCGATCCGCGTGGGTTGCCGGTGCAGGCGGGCGATCTGGAAGTTGTCGGAAGCATCAGCGACATGTGGGTTGACGGCTCTGAACAACTGGTGCGGTATCTGGAGGTTGATCTGAATTCGGGCGGCAAGCGGCTGATCCCGATGACGATGGCGGTGATCTGGGCCGACCGCGTGCGCATCAACGCGATCACGTCGGACCGGTTTGCCGGCATCCCTGCGACCCGTTCGTCAACCGAAGTGACCAAGCTTGAGGAAGACAAGATCTCGGGCTATGTCGCGGGTGGCTGGATGTATGACGCGGCCAAGCGCAAGCGCGGCTTTTGAACCAAGATGACAGGTGTGGCCCGCGCCCGGGCCGCGCCTTTCACCCCAATCAACGGAGGGTCTGAAATGTCAGGCCATGATGATTTTGCGTTTGATGCCTTGCCAGGACTGCCGGAACGGCCTCCGCAAGGTGAAGATATCCTCTGGCAGGGCCGTCCTGGCGCCCGTGCGCTGGCGCGCGATGCCTACGGGCTCTACTGGATCGCTGGCTACTTTGCCCTGATCATCCTGTGGCGGGCCGCGACCGGCTATGCCGAAGGCGGGATGCAGATGGCGCTGGCGATGGGCCTGCCCTATGCGATCCTGGCCGTACTGGGCCTGTCGGTGGTGTTCGGGCTGGCATGGGTTCAGGCACGCACCACGATCTACACGATCACTACCGCACGCGTGGTACAGCGCATCGGTGCCGCCTTGCCGGTGACGTTCAACCTGCCCTTTGCGCAGATCGGATCGGCCTCTGCCGCGCTACGGCGCGACGGGACCGGCACGATTGCCCTGCAGACATTGGGCGAGACGCGGATCTCTTATCTGATTGCCTGGCCGCATGTGCGCCCCTGGTACATGAGCAAGACGCAGCCTGCGCTGCGTTCGATCCCGGATGCGGCGGCCGTCGCAAAGCTGTTGGCCGACGCTGCCGAAACGCGCCTTTCCGTGCCCGTGATCAGCCGCGCGCCGACCGGCGCGACCGCTGTCGCCGCACAATAGGAGGGATGCCATGACCCTATCAGACCCAAGCGTCCGCCGGCCCGCGCTGCGCAGTTCCAACCCTGAAATGGTGCCAAAGGCCCTGCTCAGGGCGATGGCGCTGCTGGCCTTTACCTCGCTTGTCATCGTTGCGGCCGCCGTTGTCAGTGGTCGCCCTCCGGTCGCAGTACCTGAGGCCGCCGCGATGGTGCGCGAAAAGTGGATCATCCTCGAAGGCCGCAGCGCGCAATCCGTGATCGTCAGAAACACCGATGGCAGCGTGTTGCTGGATTTGCCGCATGGCGGGTTCATCACGGTCATCCAAAGCGGGATCTTTACCGAGCGTCGCAAAAGCGGGATCGACCCGCTGCTGCCCGTTCGGATCGTCGAATATGCCAACGGCCGCCTTGTGGCCGAAGACCCCCAGACAGGCTGGAGCGCCGAGCTTTATGCCTTTGGCGGGGATAACAAAGCCGCGTTCGAACGGCTGCTGGCAACAAAGTAGGGAAACAAGATCATGACCTTTTTTACCAGAACGCAAGAAAGGGTGCCTTGCACCGTCGAGGTGAGCCACCGTTTTGACGCACTGCATGCGCATGTCCGGTTCAACAATGGTGCTGTGGTCAATCCGGGTGACGAGGTGCTGGTGCACGGTGCGCCGGTTATGGCCGCCTACGGCGAGGTTGTCGTCGAGGATCGCACCGCCACCATTACCCGCGCCACCTGGCTGGAGCGTCAGTGGACGCGAATGACGGGCGATCTCGACTTTATGGAGCTGTGCGAGTTTTCGTTTTCCGAGGAGATCAGGCTATGAACGCGACCCCGATGGATCTCTACCCCGAGCACGCCGAAATCCTGCCCGAGGCGCTCGATACCACCGCGATGGCCACCGAGACCACACTTTTGAACCCGCGCTTTTACACCACCGACTTCGACGAGATGGACCGGCTTGACGTCACCCCGATCCGCGCCGATTGGGACAAGCTGATCGCCCAGATGAAATCCGACCCCAACAAGGGCCATTTCAAAAAGACCGAAGCCTGGGACAAGGTCGATTGGGAAGGCATGCACCCGCCGCTGAAGCGCGAGTTCATCGATTTCCTGGTGTCCTCGTGCACCGCCGAGTTTTCCGGCTGTGTGCTTTACAAAGAAATGAAGCGGCGCGGGTCGAACCCCGACATCTGCGAGCTGTTCAGCTACATGTCGCGTGACGAGGCCCGCCATGCCGGTTTCATCAACGACGCGCTGCGCGAGGCGGGCGTCGCGGTGAACCTTGGCTTTCTGACCAAGGCCAAGAAATATACCTACTTCCGACCCAAGTTCATCTACTACGCCACCTATCTGTCCGAAAAAATCGGCTATGCCCGCTACATCACGATCTTTCGCCACCTCGAGGCGCATCCCGAGCAGCGGTTCCACCCGATCTTCAAGTGGTTCCGCGAATGGTGCAACGACGAGTTCAGCCATGGCGAGGCTTTCGCGCTGATCATGAAGACCGATCCGAAACTGACCACCGGCTTTGCCAACAAGCTTTGGATCAAGTTCTTTCTGACCGCCGTCTATTCGACGATGTGGGTGCGTGACCATGCGCGGCCCGAGTTTCACAAGGCGCTTGGCGTCGATATCGGCTGGTATGACCAGGAGGTGTTCCGCAAGACCTCTACCATCGCGCGGCAGATCTTTCCGATGGAGCTGAACATCGACCACCCGCGCTGGATCCCGAACCTTGAACGCATGAACCGCGCCTTCATCGCCATGGACGCAGCGAAACGTCAGGGCGGCGTCGCGGGCAAGCTGAAAGGCTGGGCTGCGGGTGCCAAAGCCGCCCTGACCTTTGCCGCTCTTTACACGATCCCGGTCAAACGCCACGCCCTGCCAGCAAACGTGCGGCTGGAGCCGACCTATTGACCGTCAATCCCCATACCGCTGTTCCGGCAGCGGGTTGGTTTGCAAGATGGGCGCGTCTTGCAGGCCGGTGCGGCACCCCCGTCAAAAGGGGTGCCGCGCATGACTAATCCGTGGATCGTGGCCACGTCTGCGCTGTTCGTGTGGTGGTTTTCCACCGGGGCGATCCTGTGGCGCGTCAAACGGGCTGATCGTGAAGGACCGAATGCGCATCTGTGGTCGGTTGTCTTGGCGCTTCCGCTGTTGCTGGCAGGCTTTTGGGGCCTGCATTCGACGCTTGGAGATCAAACCGTCAAAGGCGTCTACATCGCGTTTTTGTCTTCACTGGCGATCTGGGGCTATATCGAGCTTGCGTTCCTGTCGGGCGTCATCACGGGGCCAAACACCAGACCCTGCCCAGCCTCGGCGCGCGAGGGCGAGAGGTTCTTGCGCGCGGTCGGCACGATCGCCTGGCACGAGATTGCCCTGATCGCTGCCCTGCTTGTGATCGTCAGCATGTCGCAGGGTGTGGCGAACCTGACTGCGCTCTGGACCTTTGTCATCTTGTTTTTTGCGCGGATTTCAGCCAAACTGAACCTCTTTTTCGGGGTGCCGCGCATCCATACCGAATTTTTGCCCACGCCTCTTTCTCACCTTGCGAGCCATTTTAGAATTGCACCAATGAACTGGGTTTTCCCGATCTCGATCACAGCGCTTTCCTTTGCGGCCGCCTGCTGGATGGAGCGGGCCTATTCGGCAGCGTCGGATGCCGCATTCGTTGGTCATGTCTTGCTGGCCGCGCTGACCGTTCTGGCACTACTGGAACACTGGTTCATGGTCTTGCCACTTCCCGATCAAAAACTCTGGCGCTGGTTGCTTCCCACAGCAGCGGTGGCCTATCCTCAATCCGCATCCGGTGCCGCAGCGCCGGATGCGATCCGCTCTAGCAGAAAGTGACTGAGATGGACTTCAACAGCCTCTTCAAAAGCCAACTTGACGCCCTGCGGGCCGAAGGCAACTACCGGGTCTTTGCCGATCTGGAACGCCGTCGCGGTGCCTTTCCCCGCGCGGACCGTCACAAGGACGGCGAGGTCGAAAGCGTCACCGTCTGGTGTTCCAACGACTATCTCGGGATGGGTCAACATCCGGCTGTTGTCCAGGCCATGATCGACACCGTGCAGTCTTGCGGCACCGGCGCTGGCGGGACGCGCAACATTTCGGGCAATTCGGTGCATCATCTGGCGCTGGAGGAGGAGCTTGCCGATCTGCATGGCAAGCAAAAGGCGCTTTTGTTCACGTCGGGCTACGTGTCGAACTGGGCCGCATTGTCGACCTTGGGCAGCCGGATCCCGGGTGCGGTCATCTTGTCGGATGCGGGCAACCATGCCTCGATGATCGAAGGCATACGCCACAGCCGCGCGGACAAGGTGTTGTGGAAGCACAATGACTGGCGCGATCTGGACCGCAAGCTGCATGCCGTGGGTGACCGGCCCAAGATCGTGGCGTTTGAATCTGTCTATTCGATGGACGGCGATGTTGCGCCGATCCGCGAGATTGTCGAGGTTTGCGAAGCACATGGCGCGATGTCGTACATCGACGAGGTTCATGCGGTCGGCATGTACGGCCCCCACGGTGGCGGCGTCAGCGAAGAGCTGGGCCTGGCGCACCGGATCGACCTGATCGAGGGGACGCTGGGCAAGGCGTTCGGCGTTGTCGGCGGATACATCACCGGCACGGCGGACTTGTGTGATTTCATCCGCAGCTTTGCCTCTGGGTTCATCTTTACCACCGCACTGCCGCCGGCGGTGGCCGCAGCCGCGATGTCGTCGATCCGGCATCTCAAGACCAGCGCGGTGGAGCGTGATACCCAAAAAGCACGGGTCGCGCAGTTGCGGGCACGTCTGGACCGCGCAGGCATTCCGCATATGAAAAATGACAGCCACATCATTCCGGTGATGATCGGTGATCCGGTGAAATGCCGGATGATCAGCGACATCTTGATGCATGACTGGGGCATCTATGTGCAGCCGATCAACTATCCCACGGTGCCCAAGGGGACGGAACGGCTGCGCATCACGCCCGGTCCGTTGCACACCGAGGCGGATATTGACCACCTGGTGACCGCGCTGACGGCGCTGTGGTCGCGCTGCGCCTTGGCACATGCGGTGGCGTGATCCGTTTGCGCATCCCTAGCCGTTACCTGTGATCAAGCGCCGCTTGCCATTCGGGTCTGGCAGGCTAATTTACATCAAAAGAATACGTTCCGGGAGAAAGATAATGAAACGAACTGCAACTGCCCTCGCCTTTGCCTTTGTGACCGGTAGCCCCGCCTTTGCGGCAGGGGATGCTGCTGCTGGCGAAAAGGTCTTTGCCAAATGCCAGACCTGTCATGTCATCGCCAACGAGGCGGGTGAAGTGCTGGGCGGCAAGAACTCCAAGACCGGGCCAAACCTTTACGGGATGCCGGGTCGTATTGCGGGGTCCTATCCCGATTTCAAGTACGGCGAATCGATCGTGGCACTGGGCGCGACGGGTTTCGTCTGGGATGAAGCCAGCTTTGTCGAATATGCCGCCGATCCGGGAAAGTTCCTGAAGACTAAGCTTGATGACACCAAGGCCAAAAGCAAGATGGCGTTCAAACTCGGCAAGGCCGAAGATGCCGCGAACGTTTGGGCCTATATCGTGTCTCTGTCGCCCGCGGTTCCGGCAACCGAGTAAACGCGACATTTGGCACACAGTGATCAGGCGGGCCTTCGGGTCCGCCTTTTGCATTCAGGCCTGGGCTAAAACCAGCCCGCCCTCGCGCTCCAGAAATGCCACGATCTGATCGACGCCGACGCCCTGGCGGATTTGGGCCATGATGTAAGGGCGCTCCGCCCGCGCGACCTTGGTGTCGGCTTCAAGCTGCACCAGATCAACGCCAACATGCGGTGCGAGGTCCGTCTTGTTGACCACCAGCAAGTCCGAACGCGCAAGTCCGGGGCCACGTTTGCGCGGGATGTCCTGCCCCGCAGCCGTGTCGATTACGTAGATCGTGAGATCCGCCAATTCGGGCGAAAAGGTCGCCGCAAGATTGTCGCCGCCGCTTTCGATCAGGATCAGATCCAGGCCCGGATGCAGCGCCTTCAGGTCCGCCACCGCCGCAAGGTTGATGGAGGCATCCTCGCGGATCGCGGTATGCGGACAGCCCCCGGTCTCGACGCCCCGGATGCGGTTTTCAGGCAAGACCTGCGCGCGCAAGAGGTAGTCGGCGTCTTCGCGTGTATAGATGTCATTGGTGATCACCGCCATCGAGCAGCGATGCGCCAAAGCCCGCGCCAGATGCTCGGTCAATGTGGTTTTTCCGACCCCTACCGGCCCGCCGATACCGACGCGCAATGGCCCATGTCCGCTCATGTCCTGAATATCCTTACATCCATGGTTTCGTGCTGCATCGCAGACAGGTCGGCGCGCAAGGCCCCCGAGGTCAAGATCGGGATCAGATCCTCGGGCGTCCGCCCTGCTCCAAGGACGGTTGCCTCAGCCGCCAAGTCCGCAATCGCGTGGTGCATGTCGGCGAGGATGCGCTGTCCTTCGGTCTGGCCCAAGGGCACAAAGCGCACCGCGACGACCACAAGGTTGGCGGCAAAGGCATGCAGGTACAGGGCGGCAATTTCTGTCGCGGGCAGTCCCAGCGCATGTGCCGCCTCGGCCAGAGCAAGCGGCAAAGGGCGCGGCGGCAGCGTGCGCCCGGTGATTGCAGCGACAGTCTGCGCAAAGGCCGTGCCTTGCGCGAGGGTTTCATGCAAACGCTCCGAAGATGGTGCCAGCGCGCACGCCAGATCGTCGAGACCCTGACGATCTGCCTGCGGGTTCAAGCCCGCGATCAGCAGCAGCGCGTCGGTGCGCCCCGCACCATAAAGGACCACGTCTGTGATCCATTCGTGCACCGCTGCAGCCTTGCGCAGACCGCCCTCGGAAATCGCGTGCTCCAGCCCATGCGAATAGGCGAACCCGCCCGTGGGAAAGGCGGGTGACAGCCATTGCATGAGGCTCAGGCGATCCATCGCACCCGATCCGGGCGCGTCCTGGTCAGTGGGCATGGCCCATCGTGCGCCCGATCCCGTAGGCACCCCCTTCGGGCGTGAAGGGAATGCGCGCCGCCGTCACCCCTGCCCCCAACCCAGCCAGCATCGCGGCCAGCACATGGTCGGCCCGGATGATCAGGCGATCCGCTTCGATCTGGCAGGGTGTGTGACGGTTTCCGATATGCCAGGCGAGGCGCGCGAGATCCCCGGTAATGATCAGGGCGTCCTCGTCGGCTGCGACAACTTCGATCAGACGCCCATCCGACAGCTCAAACGCATCGCCCGCATGCAGGTTGGTGGTTTCCGGCAGATCGACCATGAACGGCTCTTGCGAGGCCGTCATGAGCCTTTTGCGCCGCAAGAACCGCGCGTCGTAGCCAAGAACGACGCGGCCCGTGGCGAGGCGCGGCCAGGCACCTGTGCGGTGAACGATCAAAGCTGTCGGCAGCATCATGCGGTCAGACCTTTGCTGAATTTTAACCAAGACAAGGCAGCATCTTGGTTCAAAGCGATATGTGAGGAGCGCGACAATGCACAGCCTTTCCCCTGCAGATGAACTGGCCGAAATCCGCGCCGCGATGGTTCGGCTCGCCGCGCGCGAGGCGATCTTGTGCCAGACGGCAGATGCCCTATCGGGTGGCCCGGTGTCGCGGCCGGGATGGCCCATCCAGCGCGGCAGCGTGCATCCCCAGCCGGCGCGCGAGATGCACGGCGTTTGATACCTTGCACGACCGTTTTCGGTGATGGCGGACGCTGCGCGATGTGCGGCGACAAGAACGCGTCAGTACAAAAAATAACGCTGGGCAAGCGGCAACTCCCTGGCAGGTTCGCAAATGAGCAGCTCTCCATCCGCGCGGACCTCGTAGGTCTCTGCATTCACTTCAATATGCGGCGTGGCGTGGTTCAAGCGCATGTCGGCCTTGCCGATATGCCGTGTGCCGCTGACGGCAAGAGTTTCCTTGGCCAGCCCCAGTCGTGCCGCCAACCCGTCTGCCTGGGCGGCTTGCGACACGAAACTGACCGAAGTGGCATGCCGCGCGCCGCCAAAGGCGCCAAACATGGGGCGCGTGTAGACCGGCTGCGGTGTCGGGATCGAGGCGTTGGGATCGCCCATCTGCGCCACGGCGATCATGCCGCCCAACAGCACCATTTCGGGCTTGGCGCCGAAAAAGGCTGGCGACCACATCACCAGATCCGCGCGCTTGCCGACCTCGATGCTGCCGATATGGGCCGACATGCCATGCGTGATCGCCGGGTTGATGGTGTATTTGGCGATGTAGCGTTTGACGCGCGCATTGTCATTGTCGCCGACCTCCTCGGCCAACCTGCCCCGCTGCTGGCGCATCTTGTGGGCAGTTTGCCAGGTACGGGTGATGACCTCGCCGATGCGGCCCATCGCCTGACTGTCCGACGAGATCACCGAAAACGCGCCCATGTCGTGCAAGATGTCCTCGGCGGCAATCGTCTCGCGCCGGATCCGGCTTTCGGCAAAGGCCACATCCTCGGGGACGCGACGGTCCAGATGGTGGCAGACCATCAGCATATCAAGGTGTTCCTCGATGGTGTTGACGGTGTAGGGCATGGTCGGATTGGTCGAACTGGGGATCACGTTCGGGCTGGACACGACCTTGATGATGTCGGGCGCATGACCGCCGCCCGCCCCTTCGGTGTGAAACGCATGAATCGTTCGGCCCTTGATCGCGGCAAGGGTATTTTCGACGAACCCGCTTTCGTTCAGCGTATCGGTGTGGATCATCACCTGCACGTCCATGTCGTCGGCGACGGTCAGGCAGCAGTCGATCGCGGCGGGCGTGGTCCCCCAGTCTTCGTGCAGTTTCAACGCACAGGCACCGCCATGGACCATCTCGACCAGCGCCTCGGGTCGGCTGGCATTGCCCTTACCCGACAGGCCGATATTCATCGCAAAGCCGTCAAAGCTTTGCAGCATCCGCGCGATGTGCCACGGGCCGGGCGTGCAGGTGGTGGCCAGCGTGCCATGCGCCGGGCCGGTGCCACCGCCAAGCATCGTCGTGATGCCGGAATGCAGCGCGTCGTCGATCTGCTGGGGGCAGATGAAATGGATATGGGCGTCCATGCCGCCCGCGGTCAGGATCCGTCCCTCGCACGCGATGATCTCGGTGCCGGGGCCGATGATCAGGGTGACACCCGGCTGCGTATCCGGATTGCCCGCCTTGCCGATCCCCGCGATGCGCCCGCCCTTCAGGCCGACATCGGCCTTGTAGATGCCGGACCAGTCCACGATCAGCGCGTTGGTGATGACGGTATCCATCGCCCCGCCTGCGCGGCTGGTCTGCGATTGCCCCATGCCGTCGCGGATGACCTTGCCGCCGCCGAACTTGACCTCTTCGCCGTAAGTGGTGTGGTCGCGCTCCACCTCGATGATCAGGTCGGTATCGCCCAGACGCACGCGGTCGCCCGTCGTCGGGCCATACATGTCGGCATAGGTCGCGCGGGAGATAAGGGCGGGCATAGGTGTCTCTTCTTTGTTCAGCGTCTATCGTCTGTCGCGACCAGCAGGCGGCACCTGTACGCCATCACAACGCCCCCATGACCTGGCCGTTGAACCCGTAAACCACCCGTGCGCCACCGAGGGGCACCAGCCGCACCTCGCGCGTCTGGCCCGGCTCGAACCGCACGGCGGTGCCTGCGGCAATATCCAGACGCTGGCCCCGCGCTGCGGCCCGGTCAAAGGTCAGGCCGGGATTGGTTTCGGCAAAATGATAGTGGCTGCCGACCTGGATCGGCCTGTCACCGGTATTGGCAACCACAAGTGTCGTCACCGGTGCACCTGCGTTCAAGGTGATCTCGCCGCGCATCGGAAAAACCTCGCCGGGGATCATTTGCGCCACCGGGCAAGCGCATACCCGGCCCCAAGACCGAGGGCCGCCGCGATGATCCAGCCGTACTCGATCCCGTGGGGGTGAAGATGCCCGCCGTCATGTGCAAAAGAGGCCAGGGGTGTGATGGTCAACAACAAGACAAAAAGGGCGCGCATCGGCAGGTTCCTTGTTCAGCGGATCGGATGATGGACGGTGACCAGCTTGGTGCCGTCGGGAAAGGTGGCCTCGACCTGCACCGATGGGATCATCTCGGGGATGCCGGACATGCATTGGTCGCGGGTGATGACATGGGCGCCAGCCTCCATCAGGTCGGCAACGCTGCGCCCGTCGCGCGCCCCTTCAACCACGAAATCGGTGATCAGGGCGATCGCCTCGGGATGGTTCAGCTTGACGTCGCGCGCCAGCCGCCCACGCGCCACCATCGCCGCAAGGCTGACCAGCAGTTTATCTTTCTCGCGCGGTGTCAGGTTCAACGTGCCGTCTCCTTTTCAGATCTGCCAGACACGCGGCAAGGGCGCGTTGCCCCGAAGCACCGCCAGGGCGCGCAGGATCTGGCGGCGCATCGCCAACGCATCTGTCGCCATCATCCGAAGGCAAAGCTTGTTGTTCATGACCGATGCACCCGAGGCAACGCCAGCGTCGGTCAACACGGCGCGCAGCGCATCGAGCCGGTCGGGCACTAGGTTGCCGACCGCCACGATACTTGCAAAGGCCCGCGCAGGGCCGAGCAGCGCCGCGCGATCTCCCAGCATCACGCCAGCAAGCGTTGTCGGTTCCAGATGTACCAATCGGCCATCCTGGCGGATGATCCTGCGGTCACGGAAGTCGATCGTTGCGATGGTCTCGCCCATCGCGCGCCGCCCCAGGATCACGGATTCCAGCATGAGGCAGCTTGCACCAACCTCCAGATCGACCACCGTCTGCCGCGCCAGTGCAGCGGCGTCAAAAAGGATGGTTTCTTGCGGCAGCCAATCCAGATGACCGCCCGCGCCGACCCGAAAGCTTGCGGAAACCTGCGCATGGCCGTTGCCTGCCGCATAGGCACGCTCTGCGGTCTGGGTCGTTGCGATGGCGCGCGTGCCCGGTCCAAGCTCCAGCCTATAAGACAGCCGGTCCCCGCCGGTCAGCCCGCCCGAGGTGTTCAGAAAGACGACTTCGGGAACATTGCGGTGGATCTGGGGCAAGATCGCCTTGGCTGAACCGATCTGGCGCAATCGGCCCAAGCGCGTCACGCCATCCAGTCGCGCAAGACTGACCGACGCAGTGCCGTGGCTGCGCTGATGTTGGTGTCTGATCGCTGGTATTGCTGTCACGACATGATCCATCCCGTGCCGACGTGACCAGAGGATCGGCGCGATGGCAACGCCAGTGTCGGACCCGGACCGGCATGCCAAGATCAAACCTGTGCTTTTGTGCCCCGTCGCGGCGGTGACTGCCTATTTTTCAGGCGGACCTCTTTAGGCCCCGATGTCCTAGGGCGGTTCAGGTTTTGACGGAAACTGAAGCATCGGAAAACGCGTTCGAACAAAGCGAGAGGCAGCGATTTCCGATTCCGCTCAAACCTAAACTGCTTTAGGGCACCAGCAACGCAGAAATCGCAGCCACTTTTTCGTCCACCAGAGCGGCATCACCCCGCGCCTCGACATTCAGCCGCAAAAGCGGTTCGGTGTTTGATGACCGCAGGTTCAGCCGCCACGCGTCGAACTCAAGGCTCAGGCCATCGGTCTCGTCCACCACCTGCGCCTGCGGCTGGTAGACCGCACGCACACGCGCAACAGCGGCCCTGGCGTCTGCAACACGGAAGTTGATCTCTCCCGACGAGGGAAACGCGGCGCGGCGTGCGGCCAGAAGGTCCGCAAGCGACTGCCCGGATCGCCCCATCAGTTCGGCAATCAGCAACCACGGGATCATGCCGCTGTCGCAGGCCATGAAGTCTCGAAAGTAATGATGCGCCGACATCTCGCCGCCATAGACGGCCCCCGTCTCGCGCAGGGCCTGTTTGAGAAAGGCGTGACCCGTCTTGGATTGGTGCGCCACGCCCCCTGCCCGGGCCACAAGGTCGCGCGTGTTCCAGACCACGCGCGGATCGTGCACGATGGTGGCACCGGGTTCCTTTGCCACAAACACCTCTGCCAAAAGCCCCACGATGTATTCGCCGGGAACAAAGGCCCCGGTCTGGTCAAACAGAAAGCAGCGGTCGAAATCGCCGTCCCATGCAACCGCAAAATCCGCGCCCCTGGCAACCAACGCATGTGCCGTGACGGGCTGGTTTTCGGGCAGCAGGGGATTTGGGATGCCATTGGGAAAGCGGCCATCGGGCGCATGGTGCATGCGGGTGAACCGCAAGGGCGCGCCCCGCCGGGTCAATTCAGCCGCGATGGCATCAAAGGTCGGACCCGCCGCACCGTTGCCGGCATTGACCAAGATGTGCATCGGACGCAAGGCGGCGATGTCGACGAACGACAACACCCGGTCAACATAGGCCGCACGGGTGCCGACATCTTGGGTGACCGACCCGCCCGAACGCGCGGGCGCGAAACCCTCGCTTTCGGCCAAGGCCCTGACCGCTGCCATGTCCGTCGCGGGATCCAACGGGGCAGAGCCTGCCTTGACCATCTTTATCCCGTTGTAGTCCATCGGATTGTGCGAGGCGGTGACCTCGATCCCGCCATCGGCCGCAAGGTGGGTGGTGGCGAAATACATCTCTTCGGTCCCGCACAGCCCCAGATCGATGACCTCGCAGCCTGCGCCAAGCAGCCCTTCGACAACCGCCGCCAGCAGCGCCTCGGACGAGGCGCGGCAGTCACGCCCGACGACGACACGACGCACGGCAAGCGTCTCGGCAAAGGCGCGACCGATCCGGGTGGCAATCGCGGGGTTCAATTCCGCGCCCAGTTTTCCGCGGATATCATAGGCTTTGAAACAGGTCAGGGTCACGGACAAGGCACCTTTCGCAGGTCGGAACAAAGCCGACGATTACCGCAGAGTGGCGATTTGCGCAAACGAAGGGTCTGGGGCAACGCCTCAGCCCGCATGCGCACCGTAATACAATCCAACGACATGCTCGGCCTCGGCAAAGAAAAGCCAGCGCGCGGCAAAGGCTCCGATCAGATGAATGACGGCGACCGCGCCGATGAACAGCGGACCCTGCGGCACAAGGATCAGCAGCACCGCCGGCAACGCCCCCGCAAGGATCAACGCCAGCATCCGCAGCGTCTGCACATGCTTGCGCGCGACCACATAGATCATCTCGCGCATGAGGTAGTTTCCGCCCGTATGGGGGAGTTCGAACACCGATGGGTCGCCGATCTGCGAAAGACCTGTCGCCGATCCAAGCGTCACCCCGGCACGGGCAAACTGGCCGTCGCCAATCCGCCAGACCAAAAGCATGACGACCGTCAGTGCCGCCGACAGGATCGCGGCCATCAGGTTCTGCGCCGCAAGAATCGCGCCACCTGCCAGCGCAAAGCCCAAGAACATCACCGGCGTCACCCAATGGTGCCAGCGCGGCACCGCTTTGATCTGGGTGTAGATCATCGCGGTCGTGAACACGGTGAACAGCGCAAGGGCGGCGCCCAGATAGCCCACGCCGCGTGGCCATCCGAGCCCGAGCCAGTCCGACAAAGCCACCGGAGCAAGCAGCGAAAGTGTCGCAACCGATGCCCAGGCTTCGCGGCTCAACCAGCTTGTGCGCCATTGCGAAAAGGCCTTGAGCGCGTTCTTTGGATTGCCAAGGTGAAAGGTTGCCGCCAAGAGGCCAGCCACGGCCAATCCGTAGCCCAGCCCCCACCAGAAGAACGCGCTCCAGCCACCGGGCGCGACGATCCCGGACCCCAGATAGGCTAAAAGACCGAAGCCAAGTCCTGACAGAACCGAAAAGATGATGACCGATGGGGCCGGATTCATTCAGATTTTCCCCAGCATCTTGTCCAGCCAGCCAGCAAAGCCGGTGGCCTTGATGTCCAACAATGGGGCCAGAAGGCTCGCCTCTTGCGGGCGGTCCTTTTTGCGGGGGGGCAGGTATTTGTTGGTGGGTTTGGTGCCCATTTCCGGCATCAGGTCATAACCACCGCGTTTGGCCACCAGTTGCGAGACATGGGAATCGGGATCGGCGAAATCGCCGAAATGCCGCGCGCCGGTTGGGCAGGTTCGCACACAAGCAGGCTCGCGGTCCTCTTCGGGCAGGTTTTCGTTGTAGATACGGTCCACGCACAGCGTGCATTTCTTCATCACGCCGGCATCGCCATCCAACTCGCGCGCGCCGTAGGGGCAGGCCCAGGCGCACAGGCCGCAACCGATGCAGGCATCCTCATTGACCAGCACAATGCCGTCCTCTGCGCGCTTGTAGCTGGCGCCGGTGGGGCAGACGGTGACGCAAGGCGCGTCCTGGCAGTGCAGACAGGAGCGGGGAAAGTTGATGGTTTGCGCATATCCCTCGACGGGCTGCACCGCATAGCTGTGCACGCGGTTCAAGAACACGCCCGACGGGTCAGCGCCGTACGGGTTCTGGTCAGACAGAGGGACACCGTAGCCCTGATCATTCCAGCCCTTGCAGGCGGTCACGCAAGCGTGGCACCCGACGCAAGTGTCCAGATCGACGACAAGACCCAGTTTCCTGGCCGTTGTTTGCGGCAAAGCCGTCATCGCGCGCCCCAATTCTTTTCGAAAAGAATCGCAAATTTCTTCGAAGAAATTTGGCTGCTCATCGCTGGCCCCCCTGCGGCACGACGCGCGCAATGGGCGGGAAGGCTGGTTCAGCATGATCCTGTGGGGCGACGCGTTCAAGACGCACCTTGAGATCAAACCACGCCGCCTGCCCCGTCACCGGGTCGGAGTTCGAATAGCGGTGCCCGTCGCCCTGTTCGGGCAAAAGCTCGGAAATCAGATGGTTCAGCAAGAAACCCTCGACCGCCTCGGGGGCAGCATCATCAAGCGCCCACGCCCCCTTGCGCTTGCCGATGGCGTTCCATGTCCAGACCGTATTTTCGTTCAGCGCCGCCATATGGGCCACGGGCACCACGATTTGGCCATTGGGCGAGGTCACGCGGGCATAGTCGCCATCGGCAAACCCCTGCGCGGCCCAGATTTTTGACGGCACATAGAGGAAATTCTTGCCATGGATCTGGCGTAGCCATGCGTTCTGGCTGCCCCAGGAATGGTACATCGCCATCGGGCGTTGGGTCAGGGCATGGACCGGATAACCATCGGACTCATCGCCGAAAGGCGGATACCAGACGGGCAGCGGGTTCATCGACTGCTTCAGCCGTTCGCGCAGGTGATCGGGGGGCTGGCGGTCGCCGAAACCTTCGGCAGCAAGCTGGAACTTGCGCATCGGTTCGGACCAGATGTTGAAGAGGTAGGCTTGGGGCGATTCAAAGAACGAGGTCTCCACCGCCCAGTCCTGATAGGCCGCGTTCCAGGGTTTGTAATAGCGCGCCTCGTCCGGCACATGCGCTTGATAGAACCCGCCATTGGCGATATAGGCCGCAATCTGGTCCGGGTTTGCGTCGCCGCGCCCCTCGGCGGTGCCATCGCCGCGAAAGCCGATCAGGGGGCCGACACCCGGACGGCGAATGTGGTTGGCGATGTAGTCTGCGTAGCCCTTGAACTTGGCCGACCCATCGGGGTTTGTCATGCCCGGCAGACCCAACCGCACGCCAAGGTCCAACAAGACCGACTGGAACCCGCGCACATCGCGGTCAGGCTCCACCACCGGCCAGCGGATGCTGTCGCCAGCCGCATCGGGCTCGCTGATCGGGCGGTCCAGAAGGCTGATGCAGTCATGGCGTTCCAGATACGTGGTGTCAGGCAGGATCAGATCGGCATAGGCCACCATTTCGGACGCATAGGCATCCGAATAGATAATACGCGGGATGACGTACTCGCCGGCGTCGTCCTTGTCGGTCAGCATCGCCATCACGGCGGCGGAGTTCATCGAGGAATTCCACGCCATGTTGGCCATGTAGAGAAAGAGGGTGTCGATCCTGTAAGGATCCCCGGCATGGGCATTGGGGATGACCATATGCATCATGCCATGGGCCGAGAACGGGTTTTCCCAGGAAAACGCCTTGTCGATCCGCGCGGGTGAGCCGTCGGGCAAAAGGCACAGGTTGTCCGGGCTGCGGACATAGCCCAGATGCGGGCCGGACAGGGGTTTGCCGGGGGTGGTGACGAAATGCGGCGTCGGATGCGCCTCCAGCGGTTTGGGGTATGGGGGTTTGAGGCGGTAGCCGCCGGGAACTTCGACCGTGCCCAGCAGGATCTGCAACAGATGCAGGGCGCGCGCCGTCTGAAAGCCGTTCGAATGCGCCGAGATCCCGCGCATCGCATGGAACGAGACGGGTCGACCAGGCATCGAGGCGTGATGGTTGCCGCGAAAATCGGTCCAGGGTTGCGGCAAATCAATCGCCTGATTGAACGCCACATCCGCCAGTTCCGCCGCCAACGCGCGGATGCGCGAGGCGGGGATTCCGACCCGGGTTGCCACTGCTTCGGGCGCATATTCCGGGGCAAGATAGGTTTCGGCCATATGCTGAAAGACGGTGCGGTGCCCCTGCCAGACCGCCCCCAGATCAGGCTCAACCCCTTTGCCGTCCCACGCAGCAGGATGCTGGGTGGTCTTGTCGATCACAAACGGCTGGCTTTCCGCATTCTTGACGAAGAGGCCCTTTTCCGCACCTTCGGTGGAATTCACCAGCAACCCCGCATTGGTGAATTGCGCCAGATACTCCAGATCGATCTTGCCCGCCTCCAGCAGGCAATGGATCAGCGACAGGATCAGCAACCCATCCGTCCCCGGCGTGATGCCCAGCCATTCGTCGGCGACCGCGTTATAGCCGGTGCGGATGGGGTTCACGCCGATCACCCGCGCACCGCGTTCTTTCAGTCGCCCCAGACCGATCTTGATAGGGTTGCTGTCATGATCCTCGGCCACACCAAACATCACGAAAAGCTTGGTGTGTTCCCAGTCCGGCTGGCCAAATTCCCAGAACGCGCCACCGATGGTGTAGATGCCCGCCGCCGCCATGTTGACCGAACAGAACCCGCCATGGGCCGCGTAGTTGGGTGTGCCGAACTGTTGTGCCCACCAACCCGTGAAAGACTGCGACTGATCGCGGCCGGTAAAAAAGGCCAGCTTTTCCGGTGCCGTTTCGCGCAGGGGCTTCATCCACGCCACCGCCAGTGCAAGCGCCTCGTCCCAGCTGATTTCCTCGAACGCCCCCGATCCTCGCGGGCCAATCCGGCGCAACGGCGCGCGCAACCGGCTGGGCGCGGTGATCTGCATGATCCCCGCCGCGCCCTTGGCACACAGCACACCCTTGTTCACCGGGTGATCGCGGTTGCCCTCGATATAGGACACCTTGCCGGATTTCAGATGCACGTTGATCCCGCAGCGGCAAGCACACATGTAGCATGTGGTGCGGCGCACCTCGTCCGAGACGGGCGGCGACGTGTCGATCCTTGGCTGATGCGTCATCGGCCCTCCCCGGCCAGCAAGACTTGCGCCTCAAGGGCAATCTGGCGTTCTTCGTCGGCGCCCACTTTCCAGATCGCGACAGAAGATGCCGTATCATGCAATACCGCCGCATTCTGCCGGTTCGCCGCATCATTCACAACCGCGCTGAGGTAGGACAGGCCGCCCAGAATTCCGCCCCGCACCACCGGATCATTCTCGCCGATCCCGCCGGTAAACACTACGGCATCAAGGCCCCCCATAGCCGCCACCATCGACCCCGCGTGCCGCACCGCCCAATAGATGAAATGGTCCACCGCAAAGGCCCCGGCTGGCAAGTGCCGCATGTCATTGCTGCCACCCAATGCCAACAGCCCACTTTCCCGGTTCAGGATGCGCGCGGCACCGTCCACCCCATGCAGGCCGGCCAATCTCAGCACCGCATTGCCGTCGATGCTGCCCACACGCGTGCCCATGGTCAGCCCATCCAGCGGCGAATAGCCCATCGTCGTGGCCACCGACCGCCCGTCAAGGATAGCACAAAGCGACGCGCCGTTGCCCAGATGGCAGGCGAGCAACCGTTGCGGCAGCGGCCCGCGCGCCGCCAGCACCCGCACCAGCGCCGCATAGCTGATCCCGTGAAAGCCATAGCGCCGGATGCCACGCGCCCGCTCTGCCAAGGGCAAGGCATAGCTGACCGCCACCTCCGGGTTGGTGGCATGGAACGCGGTATCAAAGCTGGCATATTGCGGCACCTGCGGCAGTAGGTCCGCCACCGCCCGGATGCCCGTCAGGTTCGCCGGGTTGTGCAACGGGGCCAGCGGCACACAAGCCTTGATCCCGGCCAGCACCGCTTGCGTCACGCGACACGGCTGCACCAGTGCCGCGCCGCCATGCACCACCCGGTGCGCCACCGCCGTCAGGCTGCCCAAATCGACACCCGCCTGCGCTACCCCCGCGCTTAGCGCCTCTGCATGACCACCGGGGCCGATGCCTTCGACTGTGGCGCGCGCCACCTGCACCAGCGCCGCGTCAAACACCGCCAGCTTCAGCGAAGATGACCCTGCATTGACCACCAACAGCATCTAGAACACCGCCTTCGCCAGCCCGATCACCGCCAAAAGCGCCAACAGCCCGATGGCGAATTTGCGGAAATCCTGCGGATCGGTGTTGAAAAAATGCCGCCCCCCCAACCAGTTGCCCAAAAATACCATTGGAAGCGTCAATAACGAGGCCCACAGCGTATCCATCGAAATCAAACCGCCGTACCAGTACAGCGGCGCCGAATAGATGTCCAAAACCGGGAAATAGGCCACAAGGGTGGCGCGAAACACCGGGGCCGCCATCGGCTGGGCAGCGAAAAACGCCGCCACCGGCAGCCCGCCCATTCCCGGCGCATTGGCCAGCCCCGAGGCCAGACCGGCCGCCAGATTAGCGCCGGTCCCCGCTTCGGCGCGCATCTTCCACCCCGCCAGCATCACCAGACACATCAGCAGGATGTAGCCCGAGATCACTCCGCGCGCCGCGTTTTCCGGGATCGAGATCAGCGCCCACAACCCCAAGGGCATCCCCACCGCCGCCCCCGCCATCAGCAACCCAACCCGGCGCCAATCGACGTCCTTTGACAGACCGTTCCACGCCTGCACCGTCATCAACGCTTCGCACAGGATCACGACGCAGATAAAGTTCAGTGGATTGGTCACCAGCGCCGAAGCCGCGATCACCAGCGCCGAAAACCCAAAGCCCGAATAGCCGCGCACGAAGGCCGCGATCAGCACCGCGATGGCCATATAGACCGCCGCCCATGGCCCCAGATCGAAGGGCAGCGTCATACCCGCTGCACCCGCATATCCGCCTTGGAAATCCCCGCCACCTCGACCGGCTTTTTCATTGCATCGCGGCGGAACGGCTCGCCCAGTTCCTGATTGATCATCGCCTCGATCAGCGTGGTCTTGCCGTGATGCATCTGATCGGTGACCGCCTTGGCCAGCGCGTCGCGAAGTTGATCCATCGTCCGCGCCTGCACGCCTTGCAGACCGCAAGCCTTGGCGATGCCTGCGTAACTCACGCCCTCGTCCAGTTCGGTGCCGACGAAGTTGTCGTCATACCACAGCGTCGAGTTGCGCTTTTCCGCGCCCCACTGGTAGTTGCGGAACACCACCATGGTGATCGCTGGCCATTCGGGCCGCCCGATGGCCGTCAACTCCGTCACCGCAATCCCGAACGCCCCGTCACCGGCGAACCCCACCACAGGCACATCCGGGCAGCCGATCTTGGCGCCGACAATGCTGGGCAAACCGTAACCGCAAGGCCCGAACAACCCCGGCGCCAGATATTTCCGCCCCGCCTCGAAGGTCGGGTAAGCATTGCCGATGGCACAGTTGTTGCCGATATCGCTGGAAATGATTGCCTCGCGCGGCAATACAGACTGGATCGCCCGCCATGCCATGCGGGGGCTCATCCAGTCCGGTTTTGCCTTGCGCGCGCGCTGGTTCCAGCTGGTGCCGGGATCGTCATCCTCATGGTCCATCGACGACAGCGCCTGTGCCCAGGCTGATTTCGTCTGTGCGATCTTTGCTTTGCGTTCGGTTCGCCCATGGTCACCGGCGGTAGGGGCAAGACGCGCCAAAACCGCCTCGGCGACTTTTGATGCGTCGCCGACGATGCCAACAGTAACCTTCTTGGTCAGCCCGATCCGATCCGGGTTGACGTCGACTTGGATAATCTTGGCCTCTCGTGGCCAATAGTCCAGCGCGTAGCCCGGAAGCGTTGAGAACGGGTTCAATCGGGTACCAAGACATAGTACCACATCGGCCTGGGAAATCAACTCCATTGCCGCCTTGGAGCCGTTATACCCCAAGGGGCCCACAAACAGCGGATGCGACCCGGGAAACGCATCGTTATGCTGGTAGCCGACGCAAACCGGCGCATCCAGACGCTCTGCCAGCCGCATCGAGGCCGCGATTGCCCCCCCGATAACCACGCCCGCGCCATTCAAGAGGACCGGGAAGCTGGCCGACGACAAAAGGCTTGCCGCGGCCTGGATCGCGTCGGCGCCGCCGCTCGGCAGTTCGAACGCGACCATTGCGGGCAGTTCGATGTCGATGACTTGGGTCCAGTAGTCGCGCGGAACGTTGATTTGTGCAGGCGCAGAATGCCGTTTGGCCTGCAGGATGACGCGGTTCAGCACCTCGGCGATGCGGCTGGGGTCACGAACCTCTTCTTGATAGGCGACCATGTCCTTGAAAAGCGCCATCTGTTCGACCTCCTGAAAGCCGCCCATGCCGATGGTCTTGTTGGCCGCCTGAGGTGTGACCAGGAGCAAGGGCGTGTGGTTCCAATAAGCCGTCTTGACCGGTGTCACGAAATTGGTGATCCCGGGCCCGTTCTGCGCGATCATCATGCTCATCTTGCCCGAGGCGCGGGTAAATCCATCCGCCATCATCCCGCCCGAGCCTTCATGCGCGCAGTCCCAGAAGGTGATGCCGGCCTTGGGAAAGATGTCCGAGATCGGCATGAAGGCCGAGCCGATGATGCCAAAGGCATTGTCGATCCCGTGCATTTGCAGGACCTTCACAAAGGCCTCTTCGGTGGTCATCTTCATGGCAGTTCTCCTGTCGGCAGCATGTCTGTTGATCTGTTCTAGCCTTGCGTCCAGACGCGGCTTAGGGCCAGTCAATATGGCGCCATAAGACCAGAATAGTGCCGCTGACGCAAAGCGCTGCGTCGGACGTCATCCCGCACCCATCCGGATCGCCCGCGCGATCCGCGCGATGCCTTCGGGGATGCGCGCGAGCGGGATCGATGAATAGCCCAATCTGTACCGGGTCGATGGCGCATGCGCGGGGTCAAAGAACGCACGGCCCGGCTCGATCAGCACCGAAGACGCCTGCAGCCGTTCGGCAAGAACCTCGGTATCCACGTTTTCGGGCGCGCGCATCCACATGCTGGAGCCGCCAAAACCACCCTGCCCGGCCACCGTCAGCCCCTCAACGGTGATCGCCTCGTCCATGACCTGACGTCGGCGGCGATAGGCGTTGCGCATCTTGGCGATCAGCGCGTCGTAATGCCCGAGCGACAGGAAATAGGCCATCGTGCGCTGCAGATGCCCCGGCGGATGGCGCAACATCATCATCCGCAGATCCCGCGCGGCACGAATGAACGCGGGCGGCCCGACCAGATAGCCCAACCGCAGGCCGGGAAAGACCGATTTCGAGAATGACCCCGCATAGACGACCCGGCCTTCAGTATCGAGCGATTTCAGCGCCGGCGCGACCGGCTTGAGAAAACTCATCTCGAACTCGTAATCATCCTCGACGATGACAAAACCGTCCCGCCCCGCGGCCTCCAGCAGGGTCATGCGCCGCTCCAACGGCATCGTCGCGTTGGTGGGGCATTGGTGGGAGGCCGTCGTAAAGACCACATCGACGCCCTGCGGGAGCCGGTCGGGGGGCAGGCCATCAGCATCCACATCAACCGAGACAACCTCGGTGCCCGAGGGGCCAAGGATGCTGCGCAAGCCCGGATAGCCGGGGTTTTCCACCACCGCGCGTCGTCCCGGCCCGAGGAGTGCGGCAACCGTGATCCACAGCGCGTTTTGCGCACCCAAGGTCAGCAAGACCTCATCTTGCTCCGCCGCAATGCCCCGGCGCGGCAGGATGGATCGCAACAGATGCTCCACCAGCAACGGATCGTCCTGATCGTAAAAGTCTTGCGTCAGCGCCCCGAAATCCCGCCGCCCCAGTGCCCGCACCGCACAGAGCCGCCAGTTCTGGTGGTCAAACAGGCTTGCATCGACCTGCCCGTAGATGAAGGGATAGGTATACCGCTCCCAGTCTGCGGGTCGGTTGACGTGTGCTACAAGAGGCGTGCACCGCAAGAGGCGAATGAAATCCGTGCCTTCGGCCCGATGCGACCGCTGCGGCAGGTCCGGTGCGCGCGGCGCGGTCTCGGAGACGAAATACCCCGACCGCCCCCGCGCCGTCAGGTAGTCCGACGAGACAAGCTCCGCATAGGCGAGGGTCACGGTGATCCGGCTGATCCCCAGATGCAGCGCCAACCCGCGCGAAGACGGCATCTTGTGTCCCGGACGAAAGCGGCCCGTGACGACCGCCTCGGTCACCATCTGGCGGATGCGCTGCTGCAGGCTGCCGCGCGTCGCCGGGGGCAGGACAAAGGCTTCGGCTGGGATCGGCATTCTGGCCTCATCGGCGCGGATGTGCTGGACTTATATGGGTACGGCCACATCGCTTGTGTCAAGCAACCCGGCCGCCGAGGCCTTTCATCTTTGCCAAAATATCCCCGCCGGAGGCTCCCCCCTGGTCAGCCAAACACCTTTGTCAGCGCGCGCCCGATCCCGTCGGTGATGTGATCAATGTCGTCCGCCGCAGCGATCAGCGCAGGCGACAGACAAAGCGTGTTGTTGAACCCCGGCACGGACCGGTTGGTCGCGCCGATGATGATGCCTTGCGCCATGCAATCGGCCACGACAGCTTGCACCATCTTTTCGGGGGCTGGCTCTTTGGTCGCGCGGTCTGCGACCAGTTCGGCACCGCAAAACAGGCCCTTGCCGCGCACGTCGCCGATGATCTTGTGACGGTCCATCAGTGCGGCAAGGTTGCCCATCAGCCGGTCACCCATCCTGAGGGTGTTGGCCAACAGCCCCTCGTCCTCGATGATGCGCATGTTTTCCAAGGCTGCCGCCGGTCCCGCCGTACAGCCGCCAAAGGTCGAGATGTCGCGGAAATAGCTCATCGGATCGCTGGCATCATCCTTGAACATCTCGAAAATCGCCTCGGTCGTGACCGTGCACGAAATTGCCGCATAGCCCGAGGCGACACCCTTGGCCATGGTCACGAAATCGGGCTTCACGCCATAATTCTGGTACCCGAACCAGGTGCCGGTGCGGCCGACGCCACAGACCACCTCGTCGATATGCAAGAGGATGTTGTACTTGGCGCAGATCTCCTGCACGCGGTCCCAGTAACCTTCGGGTGGCACGATCACGCCGCCGCCTGCGGTCACGGGTTCCAGCACCAGGGCGCCGACGGTATCGGGGCCCTCGCGCAAGATCACCTCTTCGATCGCATCCGCAGCGCGGCGACCGTAATCGGCCACGTCCCACTGTGCGCGGTATTCAAGGCAATGTGGTACCATCACGAACCCGTCCGGGTAAGGCCCGTACATCGCGGCGCGCTCCAGCTGGCCCGAGGTGGCAAGGGTGCCGATCGTGGTGCCGTGATAGTCCCGCTCGCGGTACAGGATTTTCCACTTTTTGCCCTTGTGGTGACGATGCGAGATCTGGCGCACCATCTTGTAGACTTTCTCGTTCGCCTCGGACCCCGAATTGGCGAAATAGACGCGCGACAGACCCGGCATCTTTTCGATCAGCTTCTTGGCAAAGCGCGAGGCCGGGATCGAGCCTGCGGCCCCTGCAAAATAGTTCATCTGGATCAGCTGGTCGCGCACCGCATTGGCGATGCTTTCGCGCCCGTAGCCCACATTGACCGTCCAGACCCCGCCCGAGACGGCATCAAGGTGCTCTTTGCCCTTGGCGTCCCAGACCAGCATGCCGCGGCCTTCGACGATGACGCGGGGATCGACGGTTTCATATTGCTTGTGCTGGCTGAGGTGATGCCAGACATGGGCGCGGTCGGCTTCGATCACGTCCGAGATGTCGTTCATAAGTCCGTCCATGTGCCTGTCCTTTGCCGAAAGATGCCGCATCGGGTTTGATCATATCATCGAGGATCGTCCAAGGCTACGTTAGGACCAGCTTTAACGCGAAGATATATCCAGATGGCGGGTGTCTGGCCGATCGCCGGAGGGTTTTGCACCCTCCGGACCACCCGCAGGATATTTGCGCAAAGGCGAAACGCCTAGAGGCGCGCGAGCAAGACGTCAATCTCGGCGCGCGCGGGCATCGAGGGCGCGGTGCCGGGGCGGGTGACGGAAATTCCCGCCGTCGCACAGCCAAAGCGTACCGCATCGACCACGTCGCGGCCTTCGGACAGGGCGACAGCAAAACCGCCGTTGAACGCATCGCCCGCGCCGGTCGTCTCGACCACCGGACCGGCCACGATCACCGGCACATGCACCGAGCGGGTCTTGTCGCGGTAAAACGCCCCATTGGCCCCCAGCGTGATCAGCGCCGCACCAACGCCGCGCGCGATCAGTGCGTCGGCGGCACGCATCGCATCGGCAACCGTGCGCACCGGAATGCCGGTCAGACTTTCCGCTTCGGATTCGTTGGGCGTCACGTAATCACACAAGGCGAGCATCGCATCTGTCAAAGGCGCAGCTGGTGCCGGATTGAGGATCGTCGTCACACCTGCCGCGCGCGCAATTTCCAACGCGCGATGGGCGGCGGGGATCGGCTGCTCCAGTTGGGTGACAAAGACGGCGGCACTTTCGATCAGGGCGCGGCGCCCTTCGACATCGGCCACGCTGACACGGCCTGCCGCACCGGGAGCGACAATGATCGCATTGTTGCCGGTCGCCTCTTCGATGAAGATGTAGGCCGCTCCGGTGTAGCTTTCTTGGTCAACGGTGACTTCGGGATGGACGCCGGCCTTGGACCATGTGGCCCGGGCGATGTCGGCAAAAGCATCCGGCCCCAGACGCGTGATGAAGTGTACTTTCCCCCCCGCCATCGCGGCGGCGACAGCCTGGTTCGACCCCTTGCCACCCGGCCCGAGCACGAAGGAATTGCCCAAGATGGTCTCGCCCATCCGGGGCTGGCGTTCCGCGCGGTAGGCGGTGTCGGCGACAAAGATGCCAAGAATTACAATGGGTTTCAACAGCGCCTCCCGCTTGGCCGTGTCATGTCAAGCCTCCGGCGGGATTACACCTTTGCGGAGCATGAAGCAGCCGTAAAACCGCCGCTCACCCGTCTGGATCACGGCATAGGCCGTTTTGGCCATGTCGTAGAACGCATAGCGCTCAATCCCGATCATCGGGCGCGACGTGCCTTCGGCGGCATCAATGGCGGCCTGGACCTCGGCCTGCACGGGGGGCGTGGTGCGCGGATCGCCCACGATCTCCATCCGGCCGGCGAAATCATCGACAAAGGTGTCGAGCGGAAACACCGACAGGACGGCTTCGGCGGCCTGCCCCGCCGTCAGGTTGTCCATCCGCAGCAATGTGCCAAGCGTCGTCTGCCGCGCGATACTGTCGGCGGGAAAGTTCGTGTCGCTGATGATCAGCACATCGCCGTGACCCATCGCGCGCAGACAACCGAGCACCTCGGCATTCAGGCGGTTGTCGATGCCTTTGAGCATGGTATCCTCCGTAGGTCAGTTCAAGCGCTGGCCGGTCGCCTTGTCAAAGACATGCACATTTTCTGCCATCGGTGCCAGCGTGATCGCATCGCCCGCACGAACCGTCACGCGGTTGCGAAAGACGGCGGTGATCTCGTGGCCCTCGATGCGACTCATTACATGCATTTCCGATCCGGTCGGCTCCACGACGGAGACAGTACCGGTCAATCCCGTGGACCCAAAGGCCAGATGCTCGGGGCGGATGCCATAGATGACCTCGCGCCCCTGAGCAAGCGCCAGACCGGGCGGCAACGGCAGCCGGGCATGGCCTGCATGCACCAGATCACCCGATACGGTTGCGTCGATCATGTTCATCGAGGGGCTACCGATGAACGCCGCCACAAAGGTGTTGACCGGGCGGTCGTACAATTCCAGCGGCGCACCGACCTGTTCGATCCGACCTGCCTGCATGACAACGATCTGGTCGGCCATCGTCATGGCCTCGATCTGGTCATGCGTCACGTAGACGGTGGTGGTCTTCAGCCGCTGGTGAAGTTCGCGGATTTCGGTGCGCATCTGCACGCGGAGTTTCGCGTCGAGGTTTGAGAGCGGCTCGTCGAACAAGAACACCTGCGGGTCGCGCACAATGGCGCGGCCCATGGCGACGCGCTGACGCTGGCCGCCGGACAAGGCGCGCGGATAGCGCTCCAGATAGGGCGTCAGACCCAGAATCTCGGCCGCGCGCCTGACCTTCTGGTCGATCACCGCCTTGGCCTCGCCGCGCATCTTCAGCGCAAAGCCCATATTCGCGCCGACCGTCTTGTGGGGGTAAAGCGCGTAGTTCTGAAACACCATCGCGATGTCGCGTTCGGACGGCGGCAGGTTGTTCACCACGCGCGTACCAATGGCGATCTTGCCGCCCGAGATTTCCTCCAGCCCCGCGATCATCCGCAAAAGCGTGGACTTGCCGCAACCCGATGGCCCCACCAGAACCGCAAAGGCGCCATCGGGTATGTCGAGGTCAAGGCTGTGGATGACCTCCATGCCGCCATAGCTTTTGTTCAGATCACGGATCGTAACCTCGGCCACGCGCCACCCCCAACCCCGACTTTGCGCCAAGAAGTAGCGGAGCGCGCGGAGCCTGTCCACCAGCTGTCATGCTAACATGTTAGAATCTTGACAGGCCCCTTGGCCCTTGCGAAGGTCGGACACGACAGAGACGGGAGGCTCTGCTTGCACGCGGTGACCGGGGGTATTCCGCCGGACAGACAGAAGAAGCGTCGTGGCCACAGATCGCTGCGACCGCCATCACCGGGAAAGACGGCAGATCTTTCGACCAAGATCGAGAACTGTGCCCGATGTCGTTCGACATGCCGGGCGAAACATCAGGGAGGAATGACTGTGAAAGTCGAAATTTATGACGCGATGGTCCGCGCCAAGATGAGCCGCCGCGGCCTGCTGCAAGGGGCGACCGCAATGACGGCGTTGTCCGCACTGCCCCTGTCGGCACGCCGCGCTGTGGCCCAAGACAATTTCCGCGCCGAGATCCTCAAGATCCCCGGGGTCAACATGGGTTCTCCATCGGAAACTGACTGGCGGAAAGTCGGCGAGCTTTGCCTTGGGCCGACAAAGGCCAATGTCGCCGAGGGTGAGTTTGCCGGTGTCGAGCTCACCTTTTTCGGGATCAACAACCAGAACCTTCACAACGTCCTGTTCCGCGCGATGCTGGCGTCATGGGAGATCTATACCGGCGCAAAACTCAATTGGATCGACCTTTCCCAGGCAGACTACAACCCTCGGCTGCAGCAGTCGATTGCCGCAGGGACGGTCGATTTCGATATTCTGGCCATGGGCGCGCCTCTAGAAGGCGACACGGCCAGCAAGGGCCTGCTGGACGAGATGCCGGATCGGGTGAAGACCCAGATCGACATGGACGATTACGTGAATTACCTTAAAGCCCCCGTGGGCACCTGGGATGGCAAGACCTACCGAATTTCGATCGACGGCGACTGTCATACCATGTCGTATCGCAAGGACTACTTTACCGATCCGGCAATCGTGGCCGCAACCGGGAGGACTGAACCCCCTACGACTTGGGCAGAGGTCAACGCGTTCACCAAGGCCGTCATCGGGCAAAAGGATCCACTGAGCGGCCTTCCGGCATATGGTTTCCTTGATCCGCTGAAGTACGGCTGGGGCGGCTTCGGCTATTATTTCATGGCGGACCGTGCTGCGTCCTATGCCAAGCATCCTGGCGATCCGGCTTGGCTGTTCGACCCCGACACGATGAAACCGAGGGTCAACAACCCAGGCTGGGTGCAGGCGATCCAGGACGTATTTGACCTCGTCGCAACCGAAGGAGCCTACCCGCCCGATCAACTGAATACCGATCCAAACGGCACGGCGTTCTCGCAGTTCCTAGCCGGAACCGGTGCGATGGTCTGCTGGTGGGGCGATGTCGGGTCACAGGCAAAGACGCTCGACACTTCGGTCGTTGGCGACGTGACCGGCTTCACCATCAATCCGGGGGCCGAAAAGGTCTGGAACTCCAAAACCGCCGCATGGGAAACACCCGACACCCCGAACTTTGCGCCAAACAACGCCTATATCGGATGGGGCGTCTATGTGACGAGCCGCGTTTCCGCTGACGAGAAGAAGCGCAAGGCTGCATGGTCGGTTGCAGCGCACCTTGGGGGCAAGGACCTGTCTCTCTGGATGGCTGCCTATCCTTCTGGGTTCCAGCCGTACCGCAACAGCCACTTCAACTATGAGGAATATGAAGCGGCCGGCTACGACAGGGCCTTCCTCGAAGACTATCTCGGGTCTAACGCCGACAGCTACAACCATCCTAACGCCGCCATCGAGCCGCGAATCCCCGGCATCTTCCAGTATTATTCGATTGCCGAGGACGAACTGATGAAGGGTGTCGCGGGGGGCTATGCCTCGGCACAGGAAACCGCCGATGCGATTGCCGCCGCCTGGGAAAAGATCACCGACGAGATCGGGCGCGACAGCCAGATCGCGCTGTACAAGTCATCCTTGGGGATGTGATCCCCTTGCGGTGAGACGAAGGGGGCGCGCCGGGAAACTGGCGCGCCTTTTTCGTTGGAGGCGCCTCATGGATTTGTTACGTAAGGTCTCGTTTTCCTGACCATATGGTTCTGATTTTCCAAACTTTGGAACCTTCACGAGCCACCCCGTTTGGTTGCTATCGTTGGGTCATTGGGCCAGGACTCGTTCTTGTTTCATAGCCAGAACATGACGGTTGCCGCGAGAGCGATGGCTGAGAGAAAGACCTCGGGGCATCGGTCGTAGCGGGTTGCAACCCTGCGCCAGTCCTTCAGTCGCCCGAACATGATCTCAATCCTGTTGTGGTGTTTGTAGAGGCGCTTGCCGTGCTTGATGGGCATGTCCGGTGCTGTGCAGACCTTGAGCGAATTGAGCACAGACCGGTTTGGCCGACACGACGCGGAAGATCAGGAGATGGTCGCGGCCGCGAAGCTGGCCTTCGAGCTGGCCATTCCCACCGAAGTCGCCGGACCACAGAAAATGCCAATGTCGAACCGCGATGAGCACTGGGTGCGCAGACTGTTCGAGCGCGCTGTCGGCGGCTTCTTTCAGGTTGTCTTGCCATCAACAGAATGGAGGGTCAGCACCGGCGGCGCCTTGGCTTGGCCGATAACAGCAGGCTCGGACGGAATGGCTAGAATTCTCCCAGGAATGAGAATGGACATCGTTCTGGATGACAACGTCGCCCGTCGAAGAATTGTCATCGACACCAAGTTTAATGCGATTGTGACGACGGGTTGGTATCGGGAAGAAAGTCTCCGGAGCGGATATCTGTACCAGATGTACGCCTATCTGCGTTCACAAGAGGGCTCCGTCGACGGGTTGCCTCGGCGAGTTCCCCAATCAGCCCACAGAATATCCTGCAACGAACGGCGGAATGGATCAACTCCGGCCGCTTCGTCCCGCCCAGCGCCGTGAACAACACCACGCGGGATGCCCTGCTGCGGGCCGGGCTGGTGACCGAAGCCGCGCTGCGTGGCCGCCAGATTTATTGACCACCCGAAGGAGAACCGAATGCCCCTGAGCCCCCGCGCCATCGAGGATCGCTTCGCGGAGGCGGCCTACACCCTGCGACGCCTGCCCGAGAAGGATCGCCCCCGTGGCTATGGCGGGTCGTGGCCATCGGTCGTTCAAGAGGCCAAGCATGCCTACGGCTACACGCCCGAGGCCCCCATGCGGGTGATCCCGAGCGCTGCCGCGATCACGCGGATGGAGGAATGCTTCGACTGGCTGATGCTGATCGCCCCCGAGGATGCGCGCATCGTCTGGCTGCGAGCCGACGGCATGCGCTGGCGGCAGGTCTGCATTCGGGCCGGTGTCGTGCGATCAAACGCCTGGCGGCGCTGGGCGGCCGCCCTTTTGACGATTGCAAAGAAGCTGAATTCTCAAACGAAAACAAAGCGCAAGCTGAGGGTGCCAGATGAACCCCGCACAATCCCGCGCGAAAGCGTGGTGAACGCGCAGGATAACCCGCAGAACACGTTGAACTTCAGGCGAGACATTTCGCCCAGATCTGAGGCATAAAGGCAATAGGCTGGTGGAACATATGGGCGACAGATCGACCGCTTCCCCAAGCCCTTATCAGGCGCTGCCCCTCGCTCCCCCGGCCTTGGTTCCACCCTGGCCGGACCTGTATGCGGGGGGCAGAGGCGCGGTAAGCCTCTAGCGTCAAACATTTTTTCTGGGTTCGCACCTTTGGGTGCGCGGTTCGCAGGTGCGCACCCTGCGTCTGAGTGCGCGCCCTAAAGCTGATCAACACCGCGGCCGCCCTGCCCGGCCCGCCCTCCCGTCCCTGCCCCGCCACGGAACCGCCCAACCTAGGCGTTCCTGACCCCGCCCCACCTTGTCCGGCCCGGTGTTCATCACCGGGCCTTTTTCCATGTCCGGAGACCGCCCATGAGCCACGCCGCCACCACCTGGGCTATCCAGCAGCGCGGGCTGAAGCCTGCCACCAAGATCGTCCTGTGGTTCCTCTGCGACCGTCATAACCCGGATTTCGGCTGTTTTCCAACCCAAGCCCGGCTGGCCGAGGATGCGGAAATGTCGATCTCCGCCCTGAACGACCACCTCGCGACGCTGGAGGAACTGGGCCTGATCCACCGCATCCGCACCCAAAATCCTCGCAGCCACCGGCGTCTGCCAACGCGATACATCCTTGGGTTCGAGGCCGGATTTCCGCAGGAACCACCTCCGGAATCCGGAGACGGCGTTGTTGAAACCATGGAAGAAAATGATGACCCATCTCCGGAAACTGCAGATGGGGCCATCTCCGGATTTCCGGGCGTTCCATCTCCGGATTTTCCCCAAAGCCATCTCCGGAATCCGGAGTATAACCTTGTAAGAGAACCTTTAACTAAACCAGTAAAGGAGGAGGAGGACGCGCAAGCGCGCGAGATCGATTTTGATCGTTTCTTCGAAGAGCTGCTGACCGCGCTGGGCATCGATCCGAACAGCACCCTGCCCGCCTGGTGGCAGGGCTGGCCCGCCAGAACCCATGTCCGCCGCTGGATCGACGACCTCGGCCTCACCGAAAACCAGATCATCGAAACCGCCCAGGAAACCCGGAGGGACCACCCCATCCCGCCTGACGGCCCCAAGGCGCTGGACCGCCCGATGGAGCGCGCCGCCAAACGCGATGCGCAGGTCGCGGCGTCCTCCCCGAAGCCCCCGACCGGCAAACGCCAGCCCAAGCACACGGAGGGCGCCCGGCCCAGCGACGACGAACTAGCAGCCTTCTACGCCGACATGGTCAATTCGGACGGTTTCCTGCCCGCCAACACGATCAGCAACACAATCCGTGACGCCATGCTGTCCCGCAGTCTCGTCACGCCGGAGCGGTTGCGGGCGCGGGGTGTGCATTAAACCAATCATGATCTTCGGACAGTCTGGCGGGTGCTGTGAACTGATCGCTTCGGCACCGCTGGCTGCCGAAACACACAAGGCAAACGCGACCCAATCAGTGCAGCATATCCGCCAGTCCCAGCCCCTCAAGCACCGCCTTCATTGCCGGATCATACCCCGGATCGATCCGCGCTGGGCCGTAGCCATGCGCCCGGTTCCAAGCATCAACTTCGCGTAACTCGGCGGCGAACTCCTCGGGCGATGCGGCCTCCTTCAAGGTCGTATCGCCCTCGCAATAGTTGAAGATCAGCAACCGGGTCGGGTGCGCCCAAGTGCCAAAACAGGAAGCATCCTGCGCCGTGTCGACCTGCGCCCAGCCGTTCGCGTATCTGCAGAGCCCGAAATCGTAGAGGTAGCGATCAGCGGGGGCGAACTCACGGGTGATCTTCATGCGGTCACCTGCGCACGGGCGGTGATGGCGATCACGCAGAGGTCGCGGTAGCGCGCCATCGCCTTGGGGCTGGAGGAAACCGGGTTGATCTCTAGAGCCTGCAGGGCCACGACATCGCCTGCTTCGGCCAAGACAACGATCTGAGCCAGCTTGGTGCGAAACCGGGCGTGGGTCGGTTTGGAGAAATCCGGGACCTTCGGTAGGGTGCCGCTCTGCGCAAGATCGACGACGGCCTGCCGCTTGCCGATCACCGGGGCAATTACGGCCTTCGGTTCTTCGGTAACCGCCGGGCTCGCCTCGGCAAACGGTTCGTTGTTGCCGTACTCCAGCACCAAGGTAAGCCGGGCCTCTGCCTGATCGGCAGTGTCAGCCGTCATGATCGATGTGAAGGCGAGGGCCGCGCGCTCGGCGCCAATCCTTGCCGTCAGCAAGCGGGCGAAGTTGTCACCCGCCTTTTTGGCGCTGGTGGCCGGTTCGATCGGCGTGTCGGAAAGGCGCTGGGCGAGCGTGTCGATCTGCGCGGCGGTGAGGGCTTTGGTTTTCATGGGTTCGGTCCTTCAGGCGTTGGTGATGTGGGCGCAATGCCCGAGGCCGGTGACCGCGTAGATCATCGTGCGGCCGTCGCCGATCGCCGCGCCAAAGGCCTGCGCTTCGGGCAGGGTCGCGAATTGCTCCCGCGTGCGGGTGGCGGGCGTCCGCCCCCGGGCGGCCACAAAGTGGGCGGCGTTCTTAAGGCAGAATTCTTCGTGTGTTGTCAGGGGCTTCATGGCGGTCTCCGTTGCGTTGCAATGGCTGCAGACAGCCGCTGAGACCAAAAGAGAGCAACTTCTAAGTCACTGAATAGATGAGGTTTCGGTTAGAATGGGAGTGTCCCGGCGAAGCTATGCCGCACAGCGCGGGGTCTCGGAAGCTGTGGTCTGCAAGGCGAGCGCAACCGGGCGCATTACCACCGTGCCGGAGGGCAGGATCGATCTCACGCGGGCGGATTCCGAGTGGGGCGCGGAAACGGCCGCCGGGACGGCCAGGGCGGCGGCCACCAACCCGATTCCTCAGGCGGCGATCAGGGCAGTGGCCGGTACATTGCGCGACGCCGGAACCGATCCGGGCAACCCGGAGGCCACCGGCGGCGAGGTGTCCTTCCTGCGCGCCCAGATGGCGAATGAGGTGCTGAAGGCCCAGACCGCCAAAGTTCGGCTGGAAAAAATGAAGACCGAGGTGATCGACCGGGCCCTGGCCACGGCCATGGTGTTCGATCTGGCACGGCGGGAACGCGACGCCTGGCTTAACTTCAGGTGGCGGCGGACATTGCGGGACGCGATATATAGCGGCGCTCGCCGTCCATGGCGAAGCGGTCAAGGCTTCCCAGATTGACGGTGACTGCCCGTTCGATGGCCCCAACCTTCACTCAGCAGCAAGTGCACCCTGCGTCGTCGTGGCCTCCTTTCGCGCCAATCCTCGGGATTTGACCAAGGCATAGACTGCCGGGATCACGACCAACGTCAGGATGGTCGAGGACACCATCCCCCCAATCATCGGCACGGCGATGCGGCTCATCACTTCCGACCCGGTGCCGGTCGCCCAGAGGATCGGCATCAGGCCTGCCATGATAGCCACGACGGTCATCATCTTGGGCCGAACGCGCTCGACTGCCCCCACCATGATGGCCGCGTTCAGATCGGCGCGGTTAAAGGCGCGGCCTTCCTGCGCGACCTTTGCCTGTTGTTCGGTCAAGGCATGGTCGAGATAGATCAGCATGATCACCCCGGTTTCGGCAGCTACCCCGGCAAGGGCGATGAAGCCGACCGCCACGGCGACGGACAGATTGAAGCCCATCCACCACATCAGCCATACACCGCCGACCAAGGCGAACGGCAGTGACAGCATCACGATCAGAGTTTCGGTCAGGCTGCGGAAGTTGAGGAACAGCAGAAGAAAGATCACCGCCAGTGTCAGCGGCACCACGATGGCCAGCCTCGCCTTGGCCCGTTCAAGGTATTCAAACTGCCCGCTCCACCCCAGCGAATAGCCGGGTGGGAGCATCACCGCGCCCGCCACCGCCGCCTGTGCGTCAGCAACGTAGCCGCCCAGATCACGGCCTGCGATATCGACGAAGATGTAAACGGCCAACTGCCCGTTCTCGGTTCGGATCGACGTGGCTCCCCGAGTGCGCTCGATCCGTGCAACTTCGCCCAAGGGGACGGTGCCACCGCCGGGCAGGGCCACTTGCACCTCGCGTGCGATGGCATCGGGGTCTTGCCGCAAGGCGGCCGGGTAGCGCAGAGCCACGTTGTACCGCTCGCGCCCCTCGACTGTTTGGGTGATCGCTTCGGCCCCGAGAGCCATGGCGATCACCTCCTGCACGTCCTGAATGGACAGACCGTAGCGGGCCAGCTGGGATCGGTCCGGCACGATATCCAGATAGTAGCCGCCGATCACCCGTTCGGCATAGGCGCTGGTGGTTCCACGCACGTTGCACAGCACGGCTTCGACATCGCGCGCGACCCGCTCCATCTCGGTCAGATCTGTGCCAAAGACCTTGACCCCGACCGGCGTGCGGATGCCGGTGGCCAGCATGTCGATGCGGGCGCGGATTGGCTGCGTCCAGGCGTTCGACACGCCGGGGAATTGCAGCGCCGCGTCCATCTCAGCGCGCAAACTGTCCATCGTGACGCCGGGGCGCCATTCGTCTTTGGGCCTAAGCTGAATGATCGTCTCGAACATTTCGGTCGGTGCGGGGTCTGTCGCAGTCAGAGCGCGGCCGGCCTTGCCGAAAACCGTCTTCACTTCAGGGAAGGTGCGGATGATGCGGTCCTGCATCTGCATCAACTCCGCCGCCTTTGTGACCGACAGGCCCGGCAGCGTGGTGGGCATATACATGAGCGTACCCTCATCCAATGCAGGCATGAACTCTGACCCCAGTTGACGCGCGGGCCAGATGGTGGCGACAAGCGCCACGACGGCGATGAAGATGGTGAACACCCGCGCCTTCAGCACCCAGGCGATGATGGGTCGGTAGAGCGCGATCAGGATGCGGTTCACCGGGTTCTTGTGCTCGGGCACAATGCGACCCCGCACGAAAAGCACCATCAGCGCAGGCACTAGCGTTACCGACAACAGCGCTGCCGCCGCCATGGCAAAGGTTTTGGTCGCGGCGAGGGGGCCGAATAACCGTCCCTCCTGCCCTTCCAACGCGAAGATTGGCAAGAAGGACACGGTGATGATGAGTAGGCTGAAGAACAGCGCGGGGCCCACCTCGGACGCCGCCTTGATCAGCACTTCGACCCTTGGCGTGCCCGGATCGGCGCGTTCCAGGTGCTTGTGGGCATTCTCGATCATCACGATGGCCGCATCGATCATGGCACCGATGGCAATGGCGATGCCGCCCAAGCTCATGATATTGGCACCGATCCCAAGCGCACGCATCGCGGTGAAGGCCATCAGCAGACCGACCGGCAGCATGATGATCGCGACAAGGGAGGAGCGGACATGCAGCAGGAACAGAAACGTCACCGCCGCCACGACCAGGCTTTCCTCGATCAGTGTGGTGCGCAGCGTCTTGATCGCCGACAGGATCAGGTCGGACCTGTCGTAGACCGTCACGATCTCCACCCCCTCCGGCAGGCTTTGCCTGACGGTGTCAATCTCGGCCTTGGCGTTGTCAATCACGTCCAGCGCATTTGCACCGACACGCTGCAGCACGATCCCGCTGGCGACTTCGCCCTCGCCATCAAGTTCGGCGATGCCCCGGCGCTCGTCTGGCACAATCTCGACCCGCGCGACATCGCTGAGTAGGATCGGCACACCGCCCTCCGCCCGGATCGGCACCATTTCCAGATCGGCAATGCCGCCCAGATAACCGCGCCCACGCACCATAAACTCGAACTCAGACAACTCTACCGTGCGCCCGCCGGAATCCATGTTGCTGGCCACGACCGCATCGCCGATGTCCGACAGTGTTACATTCAGCGCCCGCATCCGCAACGGATCGACGGTGATCGAGTATTGCTTGACGAAACCGCCGACGCTCGCCACCTCTGACACGCCATCGGCGCGGCTGATCGCAAAGCGCATCACCCAGTCCTGCAGGGACCGCAGTTCGGCAAGGCTCAGGTTTTCGCCTTTCAGCGCGTATTGGTAGACCCAGCCTACGCCCGTTGCATCTGGCCCGAGTGTCGGTGTCACACCATCAGGCAGCCGTGCGGCGGCGGCGTTGAGGTATTCGAGCACACGGGACCGCGCCCAATAGGGGTCCACCCCGTCCTCGAAGATCACATAGACGAACGAGATTCCAAAGAAAGAAAACCCCCGCACCACGCGCGACTTCGGCACCGTCAGCATGGCCGAGGTCAGGGGGTAGGTCACCTGATCCTCAACCACCTGTGGGGCCTGACCGGGGTATTCGGTCAGCACGATCACCTGCACATCTGACAGATCGGGAATGGCGTCGATCGGCAGCGTGCGCAGCGACCACACCCCAGCGGCCACCGTGAAGGCGGTGGCAAACAGCACCAACAGGACGTTGCGCGCCGACCAGGCAATGATGTTGGCGATCATGGTGTGGTCTCCGGCGCGGCAAGGGCTGCCAGGGCGGCGTTGAGATTGCTTTCGGCGTCGATCAGGAAGGTGGCGGTGCTGACCACGCGGTCACCCTCTGCCACGCCCGACACGATTGCCACCATGCCACCACCCCGGCGACCGACTGTTACAGGCACTGGCCGGAACCGCCCCTCGCCCAGATCGAGGATCACCACCTGCCGGTCGCCGGTGTCGATCACCGCACCTTCCGGCACCTGTACGACCGGCTCCTGACCCAACATGATCTCGACCTCGGCGAACATATTGGCGAGTAGGCGGCCATCCGGGTTCGGCAGTTCGATCCGAAGCTTTCCGGTGCGGGTCATCATGTCCAGTTCAGGATAGATCGTATCGATGCGCCCGGTCATCGGGGCACCCGCCAGGCCCCGAAAGCTTACCCGCACCTCGGCCCCCTCAATGATCTCCATCAGCGCGCTTTCCGGCACTTCGGCGATCACCCAGACAACCGAGGTGTCCGCAATGCGGAACAACGTCTCGCCCGCCTCTGACATCATCCCTTGGACCGCCATCCGTTCCAGCACCACACCGCTGCGGGGGGCCATGATTGGGATGCTGACGGTCGCTCGGCCGTCTGCTGCGATCCGGTCGATGACCTCAGCTGGCACACCAAGGTTCTTCAGTCGCTGCCGCGCGCCATCCCGCCCACGCCCTTCGCTGCGTAGATCGGTCATAAACTGGGCGATGGCTTGGGCAATCTCCGGCGAGTAGAGCGTGACCAACGGCGCGCCTTCGGCTATTATGCTGCCGGTGGTCACATCGGCCACAGTTTCGATGAAGGCATCCGCTCGGAGTGCGATCACGCTGACACGCCGTTCATCGAGGGTGACTATCCCCGGCGCGCGCAGGGACGCTGCCACAGGGGCCAACTCCGCCAACGCTGTCCGTACACCGGTGCGCTGCAGCTTGCCGGGCGAGACGGTGACCGCGCCATCGTCGCTGCTCTCGCCCTCATAGACCGGAATATAGGCCATCCCCATCGAGTCGTCCTTGGGGACCGGCGATGTATCGGCAAGGCCCATCGGGTTGCGGTAATAGAGGATACGCCGTTCGCCCGTGGCTTCGGATGTCTCCTCGGCCTTAGACATCGGCAAAGGACCTAAGGTCACATCTTCGCTTGCCATCACGGGCAGGAATGAACGGCCATCGTCGGTCTGCTTCGCCGTCACCGACCATTCCGGCAGCCCGTCCGGATGCCGCCAATAGATCACCGGCCCGGTGCGCTCTGCGGACGGCGTAATGTCGTCTCTGCCCAGAAGCATCGCAACCTGCATGGACGCGGCTATCTTCAGGTCGGCGAGGGTAACCCCCCGCTCTCCTGCAACCAGGCCGCCCCATGCGGCAGCACCCGCCACTGTGGCGGTTGCTACTGCCTTTGCGGTGAAGCTCATAGCTCGGCCCGCAACTCGATTTCCGCAGATACGGTTTCCGGTTCGCCCTGAACCTTGGCCGCGACGGAAAACCGCCAACCTCCCGCCATCACCAGATCGGCCGCAAAGCGGTACTGGCCCGGTGCCTCGGCGGGCATCGCAGTGATCGGCGTCGTCATCGTCTCCATCCCGTCCGGTGCCATGTCCATTCGGGTGGCAAAGATCACAGCGCCCTCGACAGGCGCGCCAGTGCGCAGGTCGGTTAGGCGAACTTGGACAATCGTGCCCGCTCCGACGCGGTGGTCGGTCGACACGAGATCGAAACGGTAGTCGTCTGCACCGGCGAATGCGGTGGAGACGGATAAGGCAAACAGCAGTGCAGCACTGCGGAGGCAGCGGGTTACGTCAGACATGGGAAGACCTTCATAGGATTAAATTGACCAGCGCTGCTGTACCTGCTCGGCACAGAAACCATTGACCTCTCACGCGTGGACAAGCACGCAACGAGGTCAGAAGCGGGGTGGTCGTTTCAATCCTTCAGGGTGTTCACCCATAACGATCACGGGTGGGTCGGGCACGGCAAGTGCGACCTGAACCATTGTGTGTACCATCGCAGGTGTCGTGGCAGGGACAAGGGCAGTCGGTCCGGAAGCGCACCGAACCATCGTCATGCAGGCCGTGTCACAAGACGGGTTGTCAGGGCAGTCGTCGTCACAACACGGCATTGCAGCGACAGCGATTGACTGGGTCAAGGCGGCAGCAGGCTGCGTTGACGCCGACGCCAGAACGGCGACGACGATAAACAGCGCAAAGATTGCTCGACCCAATTTTCCCATACATCACCAATTCGCGAAATTATTGATAGTGGCAAGTCGCGTTCGCGTGAGAAAACCAATCTGGATGCTGCCCTAAGCGAAAGACTTTGCTTCCCGAACTGTTGACTGCACAGATTTGCCTCGCTGCTGTATGCTATCGCGAAACGGAGAAAAGTGTGTGACCCAACCAACTCGACGAATGTTCTTGCTTGCCGCATCGGCCATTGTTTTGGCACCCCCTGTCCTTGCAGAAGGTGATCTGTCCATTCACGTTGTCAAAGATCCGGGCTGTCCGTGTTGCAACGCCTGGATCGGCCATCTGCGTGACAACGGGTTTGCGGTCAGCTTTGAAGAGCGCAGTATTGAAGAGCTTGCCGCGTTCAAACGTCAGCAAGGTATCCCTGACGCGCTTGTGTCTTGCCATACCGCGACAGTCGGCGGCTACACCATCGAGGGGCATGTGCCCGCCGCCGATATCCGCAGACTTCTGGCCGAGGCGCCTGATGCCATCGGGCTGACAGTTCCCGGCATGCCCTACGGCTCTCCCGGCATGGGGCAGGAAACCGAGCGCGAGGCGTATGAGGTCATTCTCATCCAACTGGATGGTCGTGCCACGACCTTCTCGCGATATGAGGCTGCCTGACACTCCTCCGTAGGTCCTTATGCTTTGGCACGGTCAGGTGAGCTACCCACTTGACCGTGCCTACTGCCTTATATGCCTTTCGTAGCAAGCCAGGCCTTCATCTGTCCAATCTCCGTCTCCTGTGCCGCGATCACGGCTTCGGCCAGTGCGCGGATTTCGGGATCTTTGCCAAACTCCAACTGCACTTTGGCCATTGCCACAGCAGCCTCGTGGTGCGGGATCATACCCTTGACGAAGTCAACGTCGGCGTCGCCGGTGTAGGGGATCATCATGTCCTTCATCATGACATCCATTGCCGCTGCATAGGCCTTAACGGCAGCGTCGTCGGCCAGTTCGGGCGGGATCATAGTGGTCATCATGCCCATGCCGTCCATTCCGGCCATGCCCGAATGATCCATGCTCTCCATCGTCGTCTGGGCAAAGGCCAGCCCGCCCACGATTGCAATTGCGCTAGCGACCAGCGCGAGGTTCCGCTTTTTCATCATCATTTTCCTTCTATTGGTGATCAGTTACGCCGACGCAAAGCCGGCATCGGCCAGGACGGCCACCAGACGCTCACGCGGGGCGGTTGTGGTTACGTCAACCGTGTGGGTTGCCGTGTCAGCCTTCACCAGTGCCGCAGGATCGACGGACTGGATGGCCTTGGTGACCCCGCGCGCGCAACCGCCGCAGGTCATGGTTTCGATATGGAACTGCATGAGTAACTCCTTTTGGATTTCGCCTCATGCAATTACAGATGGGGCTTCCAACGGTTGTAAGGTCAAGAGCACAAGACCGTGATACACTTCTTTCATCAAACCCCTTGACCCTACCATGATGGGAAGGACTATCTGGGTAAGCGGAACAAAGTCGAAAAGGTGGTCCGCGATGAACATCAGCCCCAGGAACATGCAGCCTGACCTGGCTGCGACAGTTGTCCTCGACGTCGAGGGGATGACCTGCGCGTCCTGCGTCGGTCGGGTCGAGCGCGCGTTGAAGGCCGTTCCGGGTGTCACGGCCGCATCGGTCAATCTTGCCACCGAACGGGCACAGGTCAACGGAGTGGGCCTTGACCGTGCAGCGCTTGTCACGGCGATTGAGAATGTGGGCTACGACGTCGCCTCGCCTCCCGTCGATCTGGCAATCGACGGGATGACCTGTGCGTCCTGCGTCGCGAGGGTGGAACGTGCGCTGAAATCCGTGCCGGGCGTAACCGACGCCACCGTCAACCTTGCGACCGAGCGGGCGCATGTGATGGGACAAGCCGATCCAACGGCCCTGATCCGCGCCATCGAGGGGGCTGGCTATGAAGCGCGGCTGGCGGTGTCGGCCTCTGCCGCATCAGATGCAATGTCAGACCGGAAGGCAGCCGAGGAAAGCACTCTGAAACGCGATCTGTGGATTGCGGCAGCGCTGTCCCTGCCGGTCTTTGTGCTGGAAATGGGATCGCACCTGTTCACGTGGGTCCACATGGCGGTGATGAACACCATCGGCATGCAGAACAGCTGGTATCTGCAGTTTGCCCTGACCACAGCGGCACTGCTGGGCCCCGGTCGGCGGTTCTACACCAAGGGCTACCCTGCGCTGGCCCGGCTTGCCCCCGACATGAACAGCCTTGTCGCTGTCGGCACATCCGCCGCCTACGGTTATTCGCTGGTCGCGACCTTTGCGCCGGGTCTTTTGCCCTCAGGCACGGTGAACGTGTATTATGAGGCGGCCGCGGTGATCGTCACCCTGATCCTGCTCGGCCGGTATCTGGAAGCCCGCGCCAAGGGCCGCACATCCGAGGCGATCAAGCGGCTGGTGAAACTGCAGGCTAAGACCGCCCGCGTCGTCAGAGACAGTAATGCCCTCGAGGTGCAGATTGCCGAGGTGCGACCTGGTGATCTTGTCGAGGTGCGTCCCGGTGAGAGGGTGCCGGTGGATGGCGCAGTGACGAGAGGCGCCAGCTGGATTGACGAAAGCATGATCTCTGGTGAGCCGCTGCCCGTCGAAAAGACCATCGGAAGCACCGTCACCGGCGGCACGATCAACCAGACCGGCGCCTTCACCTTCCGCGCGACTGCGGTGGGCAAGGCGACGATGCTGGCTCAGATCATTCGCATGGTCGAGGCGGCGCAGGGCGGCAAGCTGCCCATTCAGGCGGTGGTGGACCGGATCACCCTGTGGTTCGTGCCCGCCGTGATTGGGCTTGCCGCACTGACCTTTGCAGTCTGGCTGATCTTCGGCCCCGATCCCGCGCTAACGTTTGGTCTGGTGAATGCGGTTGCTGTCCTGATCATCGCCTGCCCCTGTGCCATGGGTCTGGCCACGCCCACCTCGATCATGGTCGGCACCGGGCGCGGGGCGGAACTTGGTGTGCTGTTCCGCAAGGGCGAGGCGTTGCAAGCCCTGCAGGACGTGCGCGTTGTGGCGTTTGACAAGACAGGCACGCTGACCATGGGCAAACCCCTTCTGACCGACCTGCATCTTTCCCCCGGCTTTGACCGGGCGTCTGTGCTGGCGGCGGTTGCAGCGGTCGAGGCGAAATCCGAACACCCGATTGCCCGCGCCATCGTGGCTGCGGCAGTTGAAGAGGGCCTGACCCTGCCGGAGGTGACCGAGTTTGCCTCGCTGACCGGCTTCGGCGTTAAGGCGCTGGCAGGCGAAAGCCGCGTCGAAATCGGCGCAGATCGTTACATGGCGAAACTGGGTCTGGACGTTGCACCGTTTGCCGAGATCGCAACCAGACTGGCGAATGAGGGCAAGTCGCCGCTTTATGCCGCCATCGACAGTCAAATTGCCGCGATCATTGCCGTGGCCGACCCGATCAAGGAAACCACACCGCAGGCGATCCGCGCCCTGCATGCGCTTGGCCTGAAGGTTGCGATTATCACCGGCGACAACGCCCGCACAGCGCAAGCCATCGCACGCCAGTTGGGCATTGACGAGGTGATGGCTGAAGTGCTGCCCGATGGCAAGGTAGCGGCAGTCAAGCGGCTGAAGGCGTTTGGCCCGCTGGTCTATGTCGGCGACGGCATCAACGACGCCCCGGCATTGGCCGAGGCGGACGTGGGTCTGGCCGTCGGCACCGGCACCGATATCGCCATCGAGGCGGCAGATGTGGTCCTGATGACGGGGCGGCTGACGGCGGTGCCCGATGCCATTGCGCTCTCGAAGGCCACGATGCGCAATATTCGGCAGAACCTGTTCTGGGCGTTCGCCTATAACGCAGCGCTGATTCCGGTGGCGGCGGGGGTGTTGTGGCCAGCCTTCGGCATCCTCCTCTCGCCGGTCTTTGCCGCAGGCGCGATGGCGCTGTCATCGGTCTTTGTACTTGGCAACGCGCTTCGGCTGCGGCGCTATTCCCCCGCCACGTTTGAAGGAGCCAGACCATGAACATCGGTGAAGCTGCCAAAGCCTCGGGCGTGTCGGCGAAAATGATCCGCTACTACGAATCCACAGGCCTGATCCCGGCGGCGGGGCGGACAGACGCAGGCTACCGCGTTTATTCGGACATCGAGGTGCAGATGCTGCGCTTCATTCGCCGTTCGCGCGACCTTGGCTTTCCGGTCGAGAAAATTGAGGAACTCCTCGCCCTATGGCGCGACCGCTCCCGCCAAAGTGCCGACGTTAAGCGTCTGGCGCAAGAACAGATAGGCGGGCTGGAGCGCAAGATCGCCGAGATGCAGGCGATGAAGGACACCCTGCAACACCTTGCCGACGCCTGCTGCGGCGACCATCGGCCAGACTGTCCGATCCTTGCAGATCTTGGCAATGGGCCGGGCACAACGAACAATCGCGCGCTGACCCGCTTTGGTCCATAAGAAACGCGCGCTGCCTTGACCTGCAAACGCAGCCGAAGGTTGTTTGTGAAGACCGACCTTCAGTTAAAAGATGGGACTCCGCGATGGGTGATTTTCTGCTGAACCACGAACCAACGATCCGTCTGATCACCTTTCTGGCGGTGCTGATTAGCATGATGGTTTGGGAGGTGGCTAACCCCCGTCGCCGTCAAGAAATCCCCAAGGTGCTGCGCTGGACGAACAACCTGAGCCTGGTTGTGATAGACACGGCGATCTTGCGACTTGCCTTTCCGGTCCTTGCGGTGGGTCTAGCGGGCACCGCAAAGATAAACGGCTGGGGTTTGTTCAACATGATCGATCTGCCCTTATGGGTGGCTGTGATCCTCGCGATCATGCTACTGGATCTCACGACTTATGTTCAACATATCGTCTTTCACGCTGTGCCGGGCCTGTGGCGTCTGCACCGGATGCATCATGCCGATCTCGAGTTTGATGCGACCACCGGTTTGCGCTTTCACCCGGCCGAGATTGTGCTTTCCATGACGGTAAAGCTTGCACTTGTGCTGGCAATTGGCGCGCCTGCCGTGGCGGTTCTGGCCTTCGAAGTGATCTTGAACGCGGCTTCAATCTTCAACCATTCAAACATCGCA
>JANNES010000020.1:0-457408 GCA_031378845.1 Rhodobacterales bacterium | reverse complement strand
ATGCGCCTGAAACACGTTCTTGGCCAAATCCAGGCCGATGATGCTAACTTCTCCCATGGACGCTCCCCTCTGTAGCGGTGCTTCAACACCCGCCACCATGGCACATCGATGCCGCCGGGCGGCGTCCACCCCATCGCTTACGAATCCTGCGCAACTTGCCCCGCTTTGTTGACCTATTGTTGACCCGAGCTGGCGGTATCCAAATACCCCACAAGATTTGTTTTACAGGGCATTGATATCATTCATTATTTTGGTTTCGGGGGCAGGATTTGAACCTGTGACCTTCAGGTTATGCGTCCCATCTCCCGGAAAAACGGCTATCCTTTGATTTCAACAGGTTACGCGACAACCCTCTGAACTGACAACGATTTCTAACCGCATCTTGCCGCAGCCGACCGCAGCGGACGAGTCCAAACGGGGAACAAAGTAGTTAAACAGGTTGACCTATTGTTAACCCGCAATTTTCGGCGAGGCACGATCGGCTGCCAACCAGAAGCAATGGGCGGTAAATCGTTCGCGGCAACAGGCCCGACCGTTAGATTGTAGATCGTAGTTACCAGACATTCATAATGGAGGTGCATCAGATGCCGATCGGAAAGCATGCGGATTGGGACTCGCTTCCGTGTTCTGGCCAGGCATCACGCGTCATGGGTGGTGACTTTGGCACGCCGCTACACTCCCAAGGCGCGTTTGTGCATTTCCGACCAGCGCGTGATCAGATGGTCCGTCATCAGCCCCATGAAGGCCACCGCAAAGCCCAAGACCAGTCCCTTGCCAACATCTGTTGTCGACAGGGCGCGCTGCATTTCCTGTCCGAGGTCTTGCGTGCCGATGAAGGCTGCGATGATCACCATGAACAGCGAAAACATCACTGACTGGTTGGCCCCAACCAGCATGGTGGGCAGCGCCATCGGCAGGCGCACGTGCCAAAGGGTCTGCTGCCGGGTCGCGCCGCTCATCTCGGCGGCCTCGATCAGTTCGGGGGGCACGTTGCACAGGCCCTCGATCGTGTAGCGCACAATCGGAACAGCGGCAAAAACGACAACTGCCGCGACCACGGCCACGTCGTTGACGCCAAAAAGCATGATGACGGGGATCAGGTAGATGAAGCTGGGGAAAGTTTGGGCGGTGTCGCAGATCAGCAGTATCCGTGCGGCACGGGCCGGTTTGCGCGCGGCCCAGATGCCAAGAGGCAGACCGAATACCGCCGCGATGGCGACCGAGATGCTGACCATGTAGACGGTGATCATCGCGCGGTCCCACCAGCCCGAAAGGGCGATCAGCCCGAAGTAGGCGACGCAAACGAGGGCCGAGCGCAGCCCCCCGATGGCCCAGCCTAGGGCCGCCAGCAGCGCAAGAACTGCGGTGAACGGAAGCCACAGATACGCATCGCGCATCGGGATCAGCACCCAGGTGATCAGGAACCAGCGCAGCCAGGCCGTCACCGGCGCGATCAGCCGGATGACCTGATCCATCGCCGCATCGATCGGCTCGGCGACCGACAGCGCCTGCTTGCGCTCCACCTCATGGAGATACGGCACGAAATGCGCCAGCACGAAACCCGCAGCACAAAGCGCAAGCCAGATCACCAGCAGACGGTTGCGGTGCAGCCACTGGGCGCTTGGTTCGCCATGTTCGGGCAGCCGTAGAGCCCAGGCTTTGGACAGCCGATCCAGGGTGACGGCCAGAAGCACGATGGTCACGCCGATTTCCACCGACAACCCGATCTTGAGCGACTGCAGCAACTGCAACAGCTTCTGCCCCAGTCCCGGCATGCCGATGAAACTGGCCAGCACCACCATGGCCAGACATTGCATGATGACCTGATTGACCCCGATCAGGATCTCGGACCGTGCGGTGGGGATCCGCACCCGGGTCAGCAGCTGCCAGCGGGTCGAACCTGCCATTTTTCCAGCCTCGATCACCTCTTCGGGCACTTTCTTCAAACCCAGAAGCGTCATGCGGATCATCGGCGGTACGGAGAAGATGATGGTCACGATGGCACCGGCCTTGGGACCAACGCCGATGAACACCACCACCGGGATCATGTAGGCGAAATGCGGCATGGATTGCGCTATGTTCAGAACAGGGTTCAACACCCGCTCGAACCTTGGCGATCGCCAGGCTAGCACCCCCATCCCCAGCCCCAGCATCACTGAAAAGGGTGTAGCCACCACGATGACCGAGAGCGTCTCCATCGCCCATTTCCATTGACCCATCAGCGCGATCCAGACGAATGTCCCGCCCGACAGCGCTGCCAGCCGCCAGCCTTTCAGCGCGTAGCCTGCCATAAAGGCTGTTGCGGCAACGACGGTCCATGGAATGGGGCCAAGGTTCGGCCAGCGGCTTTTGCCGTAGAGCAGGTTCGCCGTGACATCCAGAAGCCACTCCACCACGTCGGAAAAGGCGCGCGTCACAGCCATCAGGCCAAGGTCGTTTTGCAGGAAATAGAAGGCGGCGTTGATCCAGTCGGCAAACGGCAGAACCAGCCAGTCCGGCGGACGGATCAGGCCTGGTGGCAACAGGGCCTTGGTCAATGCAAGGCCGACCGCCACGGCCAGAAGCACCTGGCCGACACTCTTTGCCTGCACCAAAGGCCCCATCAGCCCCCATCCCCCAGAAGGACATCCAGCGCCTCTTGCCGGCTCAACCCGCCGATGACTGCACCGCTGGCATCGGCCAGAGGGATCACGTTGCGGCTGTCTGCCACCAGATCGCGTGCGACATCGCGGATGGTGCGGCTTGACGACCAGGCCGTGCCTTCGGGCGCTCCTACCAAGGCGCGCGCCAGACTGCCGACCCGCACCACCCGCGCGCGGTCGATATCGGCGGTGAAACGGGCGACATAGTCGGTGGCCGGGTGCAGCACGATCTGGTCAGGCGTGTCGCATTGCTCGATCCGGCCATCCTTCATAATGGCGATGCGGTCGGCCAGGCGCAAAGCCTCATCAAAATCATGGGTGATGAAGATGATGGTCTTGTTCAGCAGGCCCTTCAGGCGCAGGAATTCATCCTGCATCTCGCGCCGTATCAATGGGTCAAGCGCCGAGAAGGGTTCATCCAGAAACCAGATGTCCGGCTCCACCACCAGCGAACGCGCAATTCCGACACGCTGTTGCTGGCCGCCCGAAAGTTCGCGCGGAAAATAGCTTTCGCGCGCCTTCAGGCCCACCAATTCCAGCATTTCGCGCGCGCGGGCATAGCGGGTGCTGCGGTCTTGCCCGCGCATCTCCAGGGGAAATGCCACGTTGTCGAGCACAGTCCGGTGCGGCAGAAGGCCAAAGCTTTGGAAGACCATCCCCATCTTGCGGCGGCGCAGGTCGATCAGCCCTGCCTCGGACAAGGTAGCGATATCCTGCCCTTCGATCTCAACACTGCCCCCGGTGATCTCGATCAGACGCGAAAGGCAGCGCACCAGCGTGGACTTGCCCGAGCCGGACAGCCCCATCACCACCAGCATCTCGCCGCGCCGGATATCAAGGTCGACGTCGCGTACCGCCTGCACATATCCCGTGGTCGGGGTCTGCGGGTCCGCTTTCAGCGCGGCCAGATGGCCGACCGGGTCCGGGCCGAAGATCTTGCTGACGCCGCGGCAGGAGATCACGGTTTTGCTCACGGTTGGCCCTGTTCATTCAGAACGTTGGCCCACCCGGCAAGCTGCCGGATGGGCCGAAGGTCGTGATCCGCCAGGCTCAGCCCAGCCAGGCCTTCCAGACATCGGGATTGGCGTCCATCCAGGCCTTGGCGGCATCTTCCGGTTCCATCCCGTCGATGTCCACCAGTTTGGCCATTTCGGCGATCTGGGCGTTGGTCAGGTTGACCTTGGAAATGGTCGCATAGGCGGCGGGCCACTTGTCTTTCATGCCGTCCCAGGCCGCGATCTTCAGATAACCGGTGGCCGGGTTGCCGCAGTCATATATCTTGTCGGGATACAGGCCAACCGCTGGGTCCGTGTTGCAGCCTGCTTCCCATTTTGGAAACTCAACGAATTCGCCGGGCCAGACGGCTTCGGCAAAGTTCGGGGTCCAGTTGAACACCACGATCGGAGTCTTGGTCTTTTCCGCAGCCCCAAGCTCGGCCCAGATCGCGGCAGCAGAGCCTGCGTTGACCACGACAAAGTCCATGCCCAGCGCGTCTACCTTTTCGGCGTCATGCTTCAGCCAGTCCACCGGACCGCCAAGGAAGCGGCCTTTTTCACCAGTTTCCGGGGTCTTGAACAAGGCCGCACAGTCGTTCAGCGCTTTCCAGTCGGGCAGGCCGGGGCAAGCCTCTTTGGTCCAAATCGGATACCACCAGTCTTCCCGCGTGACAGCGTTGTGCGCGCCTGCCGCGTGAATGCCACCCTTGGCAACGGCCGCGTCAAACGATGCGCCGAACGCGCCTTCCCAAACTTCAAGCTCCATCGTCACATCGCCCAGACGCACGGATTCGTAGACCGCTTGGCTGTCGGTTGTGACGTACTCGACGCTACTGCCCATCGAGGTTAAGACGTCGCCGACCACATGGCTCATCACGATCTGGCTGGACCAGTTGTGAAGCGGGATCATAATCGGATCGGAAGAGTCTTCGGCCCATGCGACGGGCGCAAACAGCGCCAGCGCGGCAGCGCTGGCAAGCATCATTCTGGAAGATTTCATGGTGCGTTCCCTGTTGTTGAGTGGCGCTTGCGCGCTGCGTAATGCGGAAAGTTCAGTTCCTCCCTGAGAATCGATGCTAGGCATCAGTTGTGAACGCGTCAGACCTGCGCTGTGAACGGACTCGCATTAATTGTAAAAAATTGTTAACAGCAGGAAAGGGACAGGCTGAGGAACCAATGTCGCCAAGACCCTCGCATATCGTGATTGTCGAAGACGAGCCGGTGACACGCAGCGCGTTGGCCGGTTACCTCGAGTCCTTTGGCTACCGGGTCTCGGAATGCGACAGCGCCGAGAAAGCCGAAAAGATCCTGTCTCAGGGCACGGCGGACCTGCTGATTGCCGACATAAACCTGCAAGGCAAGGACGGGCTGGAAATCACCCGCGAACAGCGGGCGCGGTCCGAGATCGGTATCATCCTTTTGTCGGGCCGAACCGATGATGTCGACCGCATCGTGGGTCTAGAACTGGGTGCCGACGACTATGTCTGCAAGCCTTTCAACCGGCGCGAGCTGTTGGCACGGGTGAAGAACCTGTTACGCCGGACCGCCGCGATGCGCACCCCGACGCGCCGGGTGCTGCACTTCAGCGGGTTTACCTTCGATGTCGGGTCACGCCAGGTCACCAACGCCGCCGGAGAGCCGATCGCGCTGACCCGGGCCGAATACGAATTGCTGCGGGTTTTCGTTTTCAATCCCGGCACGGTGATGGACCGCGAAAGGCTGATCGCAGCCATCACGCACCGGCAGGACGGGACCAACACGCGCACGATCGACGTTCTGGTGCAGCGGCTGCGTGCCAAGTTGGACGACGACCCCAAGGCCCCGCGCATCTTCACCACGTCGCATGGTGAAGGTTACGTCTTCACTGCGCAGCTTGACTGAGGCTGGCATCCAACTGGTCAAGTGCTGCAACAATTGCCGAACGGGCCTGATCCAGCGCGTCCGGCAACTCATCCAGGCAGGTATCAAGGGCGTCTGACGGGCCGTGTTCGGCAAGTGTCTCGATCCGGTCAAGCCGGGTTACCAGGGCAGGCAGGTCAAAGTTGCCCACCGCCCCTTTCAAATGATGGGCGGCACGCGACAACGCCGCGTGGTCTGCGGACCCTGCGGCGGTTTTGATTGCGGTAAGGCCCTTCGGCAGGCCGTCGAGAAAAAGCCGCGCCAATGCCGCCGCGCGGTTGGCCCCGATGTCACGAGCAAGCTCGAACAGGACATGCCTTTGCGGTACATGCTCGCGAAGCGCAGCCTGCAAGGCCTCGGGCGATAGCGGTTTGGCAAGCACAGCCGACATCCCTGCCGCAAGATTTTCCAGAATATCCGCCTCTTGCACATGGGCCGAGATGCCGATGATCGGCAGCCCGGCAATCCGCTGGTCAGTGCTGGTCCGGATCATTCGGGTCGCGGCGGTTCCCGAGAGACCCGGCAGATTGACGTCCATCAAGATCACATCGAAACGGGCATCGCGCAGTGCAATAAATGCGGCCTCCGCCGTGGCCACGACCTTTGCTGCATGGCCCATGTCTTCCAGATAGGTCTGGATGACCATCTGGTTGATATCATTGTCTTCCACCACCAACGCCTGCAGCTTTTGGCCCGCCGGTGGCAGGGCTGCAATGGGTGGGTCGGCCGGCAGGCCTGACGCATCGCCAAGAGCAAACCCCGCAACCAGGGTGAAGGTGGTTCCCATACCGGTGGCGCTTTTCACCGCGAGGCTGGCCCCCATCACATCAACAAAGCGCTTGCATATCGCAAGACCAAGGCCCGTGCCACCATATTGCCGGGCGGTCTGGGCATCCTCTTGCTCGAACACCCCGAACACCCTGCCCTGGGCATCTTCGGCAATTCCCTTGCCGGTATCCTTGACGGTAAAGGTAAGCTCAGGGCTGGCTTCGGTCCCGGTGGCCGCAACCTTCAGGCGCACTTCGCCAAGCTCGGTGAACTTCACGGCATTGGAGACCAAGTTGAACAGGATCTGGCGCAGCTTGCCCATGTCGCCGATCATGGCGGCGGGCAGATCGGCAGGCAGGTCCAGATGCATCGCCAGCCCCTTTTCCTGCGCACTCGGCGCCATTAGCACAGCAATGTCGCGCATCAGGTTGCCGGGCGAAAAGGTGACTTCGGTCAGCGTGGCTGTCCCGGCCTCGATCTTGGAATAATCCAGAATGTCGTTGAGGATGGTCATCAAACCTTCGCCCGAGGCATGGGCTGCGCGCAGCTGGTGCTGTTGGCGCAGGGTCAGCCCGTCGCGGCCCAGACTGCGCAACATGCCCAGAACCCCGTTCATCGGGGTGCGGATCTCATGGCTCATCATCGCCAGGAATTCGGACTTGGCGCGGTCGGCAGCTTCGGCCCGCTTGCGCGCCTCGGCATGAGCGCTGACCTCGCCGCGCAGCTGTTTGGTTTGTTCAGCGACCAGCAGTTGCAACTCCAGCCGGTGGCGCTGCAACTCGGCCAGGTTTTCGTCGCGTTCGGTGGAAAGCGCGTGGTTTTCGACGCCTTGAAGGCGGAACACTTCGACCGCCGCCTCCATCTCGGCGATCTCGTCGATGCCCTGCGGCACGATGCGCTTCACTTCTTCGCCCTGCGCCAGCCGGGCCATCGTGCCCGACAGCGCTTCCAGCCGACGGGTGATGTTGCCGCGCACATAGAACCAGACCACGGCCAATGACAGCGCCAAGGCCGCAACCGACCCCCAAGCGTAAAGCTGCTGGGTGGCACGAATGGCGGCAGTGGCCCCATCCCCGGCCTGCACCGCCCGCGTGGTGATCAGGTCCGCCAGGGATTGCGCTTCGCTGTCCAGTCGACCCGCAGCTTTGGCGACTTCGCCTTGCGCAAGGGCGATCAGCAGGTTCAAGTCAAGGATACCCTTGGTCAGGTTGAACAGGTCCTCGGCATCCGGGGGTGGGGCAGAACTTGGCCGGATCATTTGCAACAAGGCCAAAGCACGTTCGGCCCGGATCGGGTCTTTCACCGCCAGGATCCGGCGTTTGACGATGTCGATCCGGGCCTCCAGCTCGGACTGCAACAGTGCCATCTCTTCGCGGTCTTGAACCGTTACGATCCGGTTGAGCAATAGCCCCACCTCGCCGATATGCGACCGCATCTCGGACATCAGGCCTTGCTGGAACAGATCGACCTCGATCAGCTTGTCGAGAGAGTCGAGGCGCGTTTCAGTATCCGGGCCAGTGCTCTCCAGATCATAGAGGTTCGAAATCGCGGCCGCCGTGCCCATCTGGGCATTGGCCACCAGCGTATCGGCAATTTCCAGAAGCTCGGTTGTGGCCCCAAGACCCGCCTGCAATCGCGCCGCTTGCGCTTCGGTCGCGATGATCCGGTTCTGGACCAGCCGGTCCAGCTGCTCGATGCTGCTGCGGACATCGGCTTCGGCTTGCGCAAGGCCTGCTGGCGCTGGATTGCCGGTGTCTGCATAGCGTGCGACCCGATCGGTCAGCGCATCAACCTGGGCAAACAGATAATCCGCCCGCTCGCGGCGCGCGGCGTCAGTGGTGACGGCGGCCAATTCGGGCGCGACAGCCACGATGCGGCTGCTTTCCTCGATAAAACCGCGCACTTCCGTGATCGCTGGGATCGCCTCGATGACGACCGTTGTCTGGTTGCGCGCCACCTTCTGCAACTCGAACCAGCCCAGCATGCCGGTGACGGCAGGCAGCCCAGCAATGACCAGAAAGGCGGTCAACAGCATGCGGCCCAAGCTTGCGCGCGAAAGGCTGGACTTGTGCGGCATCTTCCGTGCACCTTACCTTTTGTCTGGGGAAAGAATACAGGAGACGCGGGCAAAGACATGCAATTTCTGCGGCACCTTTTCCTTGCCGGACTGCTGGCGCTTGGCACCACAAGCGCGCGCGCCGAAACTTGGGACCTGCAGGTTCCGAAGGTGCCCTTCGACGATGACAGCCCGACCGAAGCGCTGGTTTATCAACCGCTTGACCGCGCCGCGAAACCCTGGAGCCTATGCGTCATCTATCCGCACCTGAAAGATGCCTACTGGCTTAGCGTCAATTACGGCATGGTCGAAGAAGCCAGGCGGCTGGGCGTGTCGTTCGATCTATACGAGGCCGGAGGTTACCCGAACCTTGCCCGCCAGATCGAACAGGTCAAGGCGTGCGGCAAACGCCAGATGGATGCGCTTATCCTTGGGGCCGTGTCGTATGAAGGGTTGACCCCCACGGTCATCGAAATCGCCCGGCAAATGCCTGTGATCGCAGCCGTGAACGACATGGATGACGCAGGCGTCACAGCGAAATCCAGCGTCTCGTGGCGCGAGATGGGGCTGGCCGCAGGCCGCGAAATCGCAAAGCGACACCCCAAAGGCAGCGCGCCGGTCCGTCTGGCCTGGTTTCCCGGCCCCAAAGGTGCCGGCTGGGTGCAGTTTGTCGAAGCTGGGTTCCTTGAGGCCCTGGCCGAAAGCTCGGCCGAGATCGTCGCCACCCGCTTTGGTGACACCGGGATGGAGCAACAGGTGCTTCTGGTCGAAGACGTGCTCGATACGGTGCCCGACATCGACTATCTGGTCGGCAGCGGGCCAATGGCAGAAGCCGCCGTTTCGATACTGCGCGCCCGGGGGCTGACCGACAAGATCGGAATCGTGTCAACCTATGTCAGTCACGGCGTCTACCGTGGCATCAAGCGGACGCGCATTCTGGCAGCGCCCACCGACTTTGCCGTGCTTCAAGGCCGGCTTGCGATCGAGCTTGCGGTGCGCGCCATCGAAGGCAAGCTGACAATCCGCCATGCCGGGCCAAGGATCGTCACTCTGACACTCGAGAACATCGACATGATCGGCACGGCGGAATCCCTTGCGCCCGCCTCTTTCGTGCCGGTTTTCAAGGTTTTGAACTGAACTCGCGGCTTCTCTCGGCGAGACGGATCACACGGGCGGAAAGCCATCTCTACGTCGCCAGAATGGTTGACAACCTTAAGGGCACATAGCTGCCTTTCGCAAGCAGGCGCGTCTATGGCCGCAAAGGGCCGAGCGCGACATGAAGCGCATTTTCTCTCGGCATGTTAGGCCTTCGTCTTGAGGATCGGTTGGTGTCAAAAAAACGGACCCGGTGTCGTTTTCCCACCATCCTCAACCGTGGCCTCAGCATTTCCTCCACCGCGTTCACCCCGGCGCGCAGCGGCGAGTCGATGAGGTGGCGGCGCTGGGCGGCCGCGCTTTTGACGATTGCGAAGAAGCTGAATTCCCAAACGAAAACAAAGCGCAAGCTGAGGGTGCCGGATGAACCCGGCGCAATCCCGTTTGAGTCCGTGGCCAACACGCAGGCTGCCATTGCGGCAACCGACCGGGCTGGTCGCCAGCCTGCTTGAACTTGCCGGGCTCGATTGGGCTGTGCCGGATTTCAGCACGTTGTCGGCCGCCAAAAAGGTCTGAACGTTGTCATCCCGTATCGCCCCAGCACCGCTGTCTTGAATCTGTTGATCGATAGCACCGGGATCAAGGCCTTAGGTGAGGGCGAGTGGTTTGCCAAGAAACACGGGCCTTCCAAGCCTATGCAATGGCGCAAGGTTCACTTGGGGATTGATGCCGAAACCCTGGAGATCAGGGCGATCGAGGTCACTGGCAGCCGTGTCGGGGATGCCCCTATGCTGCCCGAACTGCTGAACCAGATCCCCGCCGACCAGCCCATCGGAAAGGTCACCGCTGAGACCACTCGCTGGCTCCAGACAACAAGATACTAGCTTGGCGCCTATCGGAATCACGACCAACCGGACTCAAGGCATATCATCAACATCCCCGCATCATCTGCGGTTGCGTCGACTGAACTGCTGCAGAATGTTGGGTTTGCAAGCGTACATTCTGCGTCAGAAGCGCAGTTTGCAGGGTTCCTGTGCACCGGAACGCAGCATCCTGCGCATACGACGAATGAACTTCCGGCTCATGAGAGTTCTTGCGGGGCAGGTTGTCCCGCTCTCCGGCCGCTGCAAAAAGTAGGTACAGTTGGGGTGGAAGTCAGCTTGTAACGGACGGTCCTGCGTGGCCCATCAGCGGGTTGTACAAGCAAAGTGCAGTAACTCCAGTTTCAGTACGACGACAGTCAGCCATTCAGCAAATAAAGGGGGATTATTAGGGGAACGCATTTACAAGAAAAGATCTTAAACTATTGATAATGCATAGTAAAATAGAGAATTTTGGTGCCCAGAGACGGAATTGAACCGCCGACACGCGGATTTTCAATCCGCTGCTCTACCAACTGAGCTATCTGGGCACCGGGACCATCTGGTCGCAGCCGTCTGGCTGGGGCGGGTGATACGTCAGGGGTTGAGGGCTGTCCAGAGGGTTTTTGCACCAAAAGGACAGGCTGTCGCTTTGTGATTTGCCAAGAGATCAGGCCGGCGACGACAGCCAAACGTCCATCGCTCAATGCCTTTTGTGGGACGACCGGACCACTGCCATACGAAGCTGCGAAAGCCGTCAGGGCGACGGGGCGTGCAGAACCCCTGTTACGAAGGCCGCAACGGACCGTCATCATCGCGACCCGGGCCGGGTGCCTCGTCCTCTGGCGCCTCTTCCGTGGCGATCACATAGCTGCCGCGCAGCCAGCGGCCCAGATCCACATCCGCACAGCGACGCGAGCAGAACGGCCGATATCGCGGATCGACGGGTTTGGCACAGATCGGGCAGCTCATCTTGGCAACCTCATCACGATGACTTTGGCATTTTGTTCCGTCAGGCCAGCAGCTCTGCCAAGGCCAGACGGTCCCTCTTGCGCGTCATCTCATAGAGACCAAGCGCCGTCCAGCCCGCCAGATGCGTTTCGCTTTCGGTCTTGAAGGCCGCGCGCAGCACCTGATCCAGAACGCCGCGGTCCCGCTTGGAAATCGGTGCAAAGTCGATCACGATCTGCCCGCCAAGGCCCCGCAGGCGCAACTGTCGCGGCAGATCGCGGGCGGCAGCGATGTTCACCTTGAGGCCCGCCGCAGGCGAGGTGTCCCCGCCCGTATTCACATCAATCGCCACCAGCGCGCGCGTGGGCTCAATCACCATGGAGCCCGCCTCCAGCGGCACCGCAGGCGCGCGCAAGTCGTCGATCATATCCAGCACACCTTGGGCTTCGAACCCGCCGGATTCGGTTTCCACAGCGTCAGGTTCCGGGTCCAGCCAGTCGCGAAAGGCGATCTCATGCGCCCCTGCCCCATCAACCAGCAGCTCCGGCCCGCCCGTGAGGTCCCCAAGCACTGCCTCGGCCAGCGCGCGCATCGCAGCGATGTCTTCGGCCACGGCGTCCTCTTCGGCGTCCCAGCAGGCGGACCGCAGGATCAGGCCCAAGGTTTCCGCGGCACCTGCCATCTGCGCCCTGGCGATGCCTTCCAGCACCGCGCGACGATCCTCATCGCGAATGCGGCGCGAGATGTTCAGGCCCGGCGCATCAGGCGTCAGGATCGCAAAGCGGCTTTTGAACAACAGGCGCGCGGTGACCGGGACGGCCTTGCCATCCTCGGCGGGGCCGCTGACCTGCACCAACAGCCGCTGGCCGGGGGCGATGCCGGAAATCTGGCGCAAGAATCCCGATCCCTGCGGCAGCTTGACGAAAATCCCGCCCTGGCCCTTGACCGGGCGATCGGTCACCGCGCGGTAGATCGCCCCGGGGATGGCGCGATCATCCGCCGGATCAACCCGCAAATCCTCCAGGCGCCCATCGACGACCAGAGCGGCCGCCTGACGCCCGTCGATCTCATCCAGCACGACGACGCGACCCTTCATGCCAGCCTCCAGACCGGATAGCCCGCCGCCGTCAGCAGCGCAGCGGTTTCAGCCACCGGCAGGCCCATGATGCCGGTATAAGACCCCGATATCCAAGGGATCAACGCGCCAGCCAGTCCTTGGATGCCGTAAGCACCCGCCTTGCCCTGCCATTCACCGCTGGCAAGATAGGCGTTCAACTCGATATCCGACAGCCGCTTCATCTTGACGGCACTGACGCTGTCACTGGTCCAGATGCGCGAACCGCGCCGGACCGCAATCGCCGTGATCACCTGATGCCTCCGTCCGGCAAGCGCTGTCAGAAAGGCCGCAGCCTGACCCGCATTGGCAGGCTTGCCGAGGATGCGCCGGCCCAAGGCCACGGTCGTGTCTGCGCACAGCACGATGTCATCCTCGCCCGCTTCGACGGAACGCACCTTTTCACCGGCAATCCGGTTGCAATAGACGCGCGGAAGCTCCGCCTTGCGCGGGTCTTCATCAACGTCAGAGGCGGAAATCACGTCAGGCACGATCCCCATCGTCGCCAGCAGTTCCCGACGACGCGGGCTGGCGGACCCCAGGATCAGCCGCATGTCAGGCTACTTGAAACGATAGTTGATGCGGCCCTTGCTCAGGTCATAGGGGGTCATTTCCACCTGAACCTTGTCGCCCGCCAGAACGCGGATCCGGTTCTTGCGCATCTTGCCCGCCATTACCGCGATCAGTTCATGGCCATTGTCGAGTTCGACCTTGAATGTCGCGTTGGGCAAGAGTTCCTTGACGACACCGGGGAATTCGAGAATGTCTTCCTTGGCCATGGTCACTCCGATTGGGGTTGGGCCCACGACGAACGGTGCGGGCATAAGGCCGCTAGATGCGCCTCCCACGGGCGCATTTCAAGCGAAAACAAGCTGTCTTTGCGGGGCTTCACACGAAAAACACATGGTTTTGTGACGGTATCTGGGGCAATCCGGCTGCCTCAAACCCATGGCTGGTCAGGATCCGGCAGCGGGATCGCTTCCAGCAACTCGCGCGTATAGTCGGCCTTTGGGGCGGCAAAGACCTCTGCGGTGGGGGCATTTTCAACAATCCGACCCTGATGCAGGACCAGAACGCGGCTGCAAAGACGGCGGATGACTGACAGATCATGGCTGATGAAGGCCAGCGTCAGGCCAAGGTCGCGCACCAGCCGTTCCAGAAGAGCCAGCACCTGCGCCTGGCTCGACACATCCAGCCCCGACACGATCTCATCGGCCAGGATGAAATCCGGCCGCAGGGCGATGGCCCGCGCAATCCCCACCCTTTGGCGCTGCCCGCCCGACAATTCATGCGGAAAACGGCTGGCATAGGCGCGCCCGAGGCCCACCTGATCCAGCGCTTCGTGCATCCGGGCCTGCGCATCGGCAAAGCCGTGCAAGTCCAGCGGGCTTTGAATGATCCGCCCCACGCGGTGGCGGGGGTTCAGCGCGGACATCGGGTCTTGAAAGATCATCTGGAACCGCTGTCGCAGGGGCCGCAGCGCGGCCTCGGGCAGATGGGTGATGTCCTGGCACTGAAACGCGATGCTGCCGCCGGTCGGCTCCAACAACCGCACCATCGCGCGACCGAGGGTCGATTTGCCCGAACCGGAGCTGCCGACGATGCCCAGAATCTCTCCCTTGGGCAGGGCAAAGCTGACGCCTTTCAAGATCTCGATCCGCGGCGCCGCGCCCAGCAACGTCTTGCGGTTCAGATCAGGCAGCGACAGACGCAGGTTGGTGACGGCATAAAGATCGCTCATCCCGTTCCCCGATCAAAGGCTGCGACCTCGGCCTGAACCGCCGCCAGCACGCCATCGGGCACTGGTACAAGGCTTGCCTCAGGGTCGGAGTATTTCGGTGTCGCCGCCAACAACGCACGCGAATAGGCATGGCGCGGTCCGGCAAAGAAATCGCGCGCGCTGGTATCCTCGACCACCAGCCCACCATAAAGGATGGACAGGCTCTGGCAGACCTTGGACACCACACCCAGATCATGCGTGACGAACAAAAGTGCCGTCCCGTGCCGCGCCTGCATTGCCGCGATCAGCTTGAGGATCTGCTTTTGCACCGTCACATCCAACGCGGTTGTCGGTTCATCCGCGATGATCAGCTTGGGTTGCGCCGCAAAGGCCGAGGCGATCAGGATCCGCTGCCGCATGCCCCCCGACAACTCATGCGGATAGGCGCGCAATACCCGTGCGGGGTCTGGGATCTGCACCTCGCCCAAAAGTTCCAGCGCCCGTGCATCGGCGCGCGCCCGGGTCCAGCCCAGAATGTCCACCAACCGGTCGGTGATCTGCGCACCCGTCCGGCGCGAGGGGTTCAGCGCTGTCAGCGGGTCTTGCGGGATCAGCGCCGCCGTCGCCCCGATCAGCGTGCGGCGATGCGCGGGCGGAATGGTCAGAAGGTCGCAACCATCCAATATGATCTCACCCGAGGTGATCTCGACCGCCCGCGGCAGCGTGCCGAGGATCGCCTTGCCGATCATCGACTTGCCGGCGCCGCTTTCGCCAACCAGCCCGCGCACCTCTCCCGCTGCGACCGCCAGCGAAATACCTCGCAGCAGCCGGTGATCGGTGCCCTTCAATCGGGCGGTCAGGTTGCGGATGACCAGAAAACTCACCGCAGCACCGGATCAAAGCGGTCCTTGAGCCCCTCGCCGAGCTGACTGAAGGCAAGAACCGTCAGGAACAGCGTGAACAACGGAAAGACCAGCACCCACCATGCTTGATGGATCGACGTGCGCCCCTCGGCGATCATCCCTCCCCATGTCGGGTCATCGGTGGAAATGGACAGGTTCACGAAACTCAGGATCGCCTCGACGATGACCGCGATGCCCATCTCCAGTGTCAGAAGAACGATGATGGTCGGCAGCACATTGGGCAGGATTTCAGTGAGCATGGTGCCAATCCGACCGCGCCCCGCAACCTGCGCTGAGGCCACATAGTCCATCGCTCCTTGCGTCATTGCCTCGGCGCGCACCACGCGGGCGAAACGGGTCCAGTCGATCACCACAATGGCGATGATGATCGACGTAAGGCCGGGGCCAAGCACGGCGATCAGCAGGATCGAGAACAACACCGGCGGAAAGGCCATCCAGATGTCGATCAGTCGCGAGATGACCACATCCACCCAGCCGCGCAGGAACCCCGCCAAAAGGCCCAGCGTCGCACCAATAAGACAGGTAAACGTCCCTGCCACCACGGCCACGATCAACGCAATCCGCGCACCGTGCAGGATGCGCGACAGAACATCGCGACCCAGACTGTCGGTGCCAAGCCAAAAGCCAGGTTCGCTGCCCGCCACCCAAAAGGGCGGCAAACGCCCCAGAAACAAATCCTGCGCCAGCGGATCCTTTGGCGCAATCCAGGGTGCCAACAGCGCCATCACCACAACGAACGTGATCCACCCGGCGCTCAGCCACAGCCGCAGGCCCGCGCGGCGCCGCACAAGCTTGCGTGCATCAGCCATGACGCAGCCTCGGGTTCAACAGCGCGTAACTGAGATCCACCAACAGGTTCACGGCGGTAAAGATCACCGCAAACAGGATGACGATCCCCTGAATCAAGGGCAGGTCGCGGTTGATCACCGCATCAATGGCCATGTTGCCAAGTCCCTCATAGCTGAACAGGCGCTCGATGATCACCGTCCCGCCGATCAGAAAGGTGAACTGTACCCCCACCAGCGTCAGTGTTGGCAGGATGGCATTCGGCAAAGCCTCGCGCAGGATGACGTGGTTTTCGCCATATCCCTTGGTGCGGGCAAGGGTCACGTAATCCAGATGCATCGTCTCTTTCAGGGACTGCTTCAACAACTGCCCGATGATCGCGGCAAGCGGAATGGCCAGCGCCAGGGCGGGCAGGAACATATGGCTGACAATATCGGACCAAAGGTCGAACCGCAGCCGGACAAGGCTTTCGAACAGATAGAAATTGGTGGTGAAGGGCAGCTCCAGCGACGGCGTCACCCGGCCCGAGATGTGAAAGACCGGGATCAACACCCCAAAAGCCAGGATCAGCAAAAGCCCCCACAGGAAGTCCGGGATCGACAGCGCCATGCCATTGGCCACATCAATCGCGGCCTCGGTTTTGGTCTCTCTTGCGCGTGTCCCGGTCAGCGCCGCCACACCCCCCAGGATCACCGCGATGACCAGCGCCATGACGGAAAGCTCCAGCGTCGCAGGCAGCCGCCCCAGCACCAGCGTCAGCACCGGTTGCCGCGCCGTGATCGAGGTGCCGAAATCCCCCCCAACCACGCCCCGCCCCCAGATCACAAACTGCTCCGGGATCGACTTGTCCAAACCATACTGCGCGGTGAGGCGCGCAATGTCGCCCTCGGTCGCACCGGGCGGCAGCATCATGGCAATCGGATTCCCCGGCACCACGCGGATGACGACGAACACGATCACCGCCACGCCCAAAAGCGTGATCGCCGTCGTGAAGAGCCGCACAAGGATTGCCCGCAAAAGCCTCATATCCGGGGTCTACGCCCATCTTTCGTTTTCTTGTGTAGTAAAATATCCCGCAAGGGTATGCCACCGGCGCGGCCACCGGTCCAAGGAACCGGTGGCATCAGGGGGGCGCCAAGCCCCCCGGGCACCTGCCCTCAGGCGCGTTTCATCAGATGCGCCAACAGCGCACCCGAAGCATGCGGCGTCACTGTCACCCCCTGCGCCGCAAGGATCGGCTGGACATATTGCAGCAGCGGAATGACCAGCGCGTTGTCGGCCACATACTTGTCCACCGCCTTCCAGCCCGCAATCCGCTTGGCCTCATCGGCCTCGCCCCACAGCGGCCCGATCATGCCCGCCAGATCCTCACCATCCCAGACCGAATGCGGGCTTGGCCCGAACATCGCGAACCCGGTCGAAGTGGTGGGATCGCCCACCGAATTGCCCCAGTTGTAGAACGCCGCCGGGGCCAGCTGGTCGGCGGCGCGCAGCTCGTAATGCTTGGCAATTTCATAAACCTCGATCTCCGCCTCGATCCCGACCTTGCGCCACAGGCCCACGATGGCCTGGATCATCTCGTAATCCTTGGGCTTGAAGCCCTTGGTGGTCTGGATCTTGAACTTGACCGGGTTGTCGGGGCCGAAACCTGATGCCGCCAGCGCCGCAATCGCCCCCGCCTCGTCATAGGGCACGGTGATCGAGGCGTCATAGGCGTCGTATTCCGGGGTTTCCAGCGTGTCGATCTTGACGCCGTAACCCGACAACAGTCGGTCGATGATGGTCTGCTTGTCGATCGCCCAGGCCGCGGCTTTGCGCACGTTGGGATCAGTCATCACCTCTATATCATTCAGGAAAATCATCCCGATATCCGAAATCGGCGCGGCAATGCCGTTCATCGAGCCCTTCAGGCGGTCATATTCCTCATAGGGCATTTCCAGCGTGACGTGGCTGTTGCCGGACTCAATCTCGGCCACCCGCGCCGCCGCATCGGTCACGAACTTGATCGTCACCGTGTCGAAATCGGGCTTGCCGCCCCAATAGTTGGTATTCGCCTTCAGCCGCACAAAGGCGTTGCGCTCGAACTTCTCCACCATGTATGGCCCGGTGCCGACGGGCGCAGCCTCGAACCCTTCGGCGCCCACCTTTTCGTAATAGGCCTTAGGCAGCACATAGCCGGTCAGGAAATACATCCATTTAAAGATCGTCGGCTCGAACCGCGCCACATCAGCAGTGACGACGTTGCCATCCGCCTTGATATTGGCCAGCGTCGACCAGATGAACTGGATCGGGTTGCCGGTTTTCTCATCTGCCGCACGGGTCAGGCTCCATGCCACGTCTTCGGCGGTGAACGGGCTGCCGTCATGCCAGGTCACACCCTCGCGGACGGTCATCGAGATCTTTGTCTTGTCGTCGTTCCAGCCCCATTCGGTCAGCAGGCCCGGCGCGGGTTTAAGGTCCGGCTTTTGCAAGATGAACTGGTCAAAGACCGACTGGTAAAGCCCCTGAATGGTCGGGTTCACCGCCGAGGGTCCCACGGTCGGATCCCAGCTCGGCAAGTTGACGTTGTAGGCGATCACCAGCTCGTCAATGGCGGCTTGGGCGGGCAGGCCGGTGATGCCAAGCGTGGCCCCGGCGGCGGTCAGTTGTAACAGCGTGCGACGGTTGAGGTTCATGGTGTTTTTCCCTGTTGGTTGGTCTTTTTGATCACAATGGCGATGGTTCAGGTTCCGGCAAGCTTGCGGGCGAGCAAAAACCCGGATCCTGCTCCGGTCCCCGCCCCCGGCCAGACGGCGGCGCCGGTCAGATGCAGGCCTATGATCGGGGTCGATCCGTCCGCATGGCCACGCGTCGGGCGGAAAAGGAAATGCTGCGACAGATGGTGCGATCCGCAAAGCTGGTCCCCGCCGACAAGATTGGGGTTCTCGGCCTCCAACTCTTGCGGCGAAACCACGCGACGGCCAAGGATTTTCGCGCGGGTTCCGGGTGCATAACGCTCCAGAATGTTCAGCGCGCGGTCAGCAAACGGCTCCGCCGCCATGGCCCAGTTGGTGGCGCTGATCGTCCCGCCCGCATCGCCCTTGATCGTGCCCGGCGCCATGCGCACCTGCAGCCAAAGAACATGGCGGCCCTCGGGTGCGCGGCTGGGGTCTACAGCGGTTGGCTGACCGACAACCACGATCGGCTCGTCGGGCAAGAGGCCCGCCTGCGCTTGGCTGTAGGTGCGCGCCATTTGGTCAAGACTTGGCGCAAGATGCACATAGGCAAACTGCCGCAACGGCGGCCCCGCCGTCCAATCTGGCAGATCGTGCATCGCAAGATGGATCATCATCGTGCCGGGCGCATGCACGAAATTGGTCATCGCACGGTCAAATGCCGGCGTCATCACCCCCGCAAGGCGTCTTAGACTGCGTGGAGCAACGCCTGCGACAACCGCGCGCTTCGCCATAATCTCGCGCCCGTCCGCCAGCCGGATCCCGCGCGCCCGGCCATCTTGATGCACAATCTTGGCGACCGGCGCGTTGCATTCCACGACGCCACCCCGCGCCCGGATCGCGGCCACCATAGCGCGGATGATGGTATCGGCCCCGCCCTGCCCCAAAGCCATGCCAAAGGCCTGACCCACCATCCCTTCGAGATAGGGAAAAAGTCCACCCCCCGCGATATCTGGAGCAAAATCCAGATGCATCCCCCACGCCCCCAGCAAGGCATGCATCTGCGGCGCGTCGAACGTCTGGGTCAGCCATTGGCGCGGCGACTGCGTCAGGAACTGCGCCAGATCCAAGGTCCCTGCGAGACCTTTCCGGCGTAGTGTTTTGAACATGAAATATGTAAGCGCACGTAATTTCATGGGGTTGCCCAAAAGCCCAAAGATGGTTTCGGCCTCACCTGGAAATGCGGCCAGCAACTGACCCCAGGTTTCGGCATCCCGCGCCGAGAACGCCGCAATCCGCGCGGTCGTTGCCGCCACGTCGGTGGACACCCCGAGCCACCGCCCATCCGGAAAAACCGAGGCAAAAGGTGCCGCCACCGGCACAAAGGACGCGCCATGCCCCACCAGCTCCTTACCATGCGTCTTGAAAAAGGGCGATCCGGCAAACAGCGACAGGTTCATCGCAGCCCAGTCATGCCTGAAACCGGCCAGCGTGTATTCCCCTGTCTTGACCGCTCCACCTGGTTCGGGTGCCTGCTCAAAGATGCCGACCCGCCAGCCCTTGGCCGCCAGATGCACACCGCAGGCCAGTGCATTATGCCCCGCCCCGATCAGAATTGCATCATACGTGTCTGCCATTTCCCGCCCCGGTCTATCGGAGGATATTTGCAAATGCATCTAATTCTGTCTAGCATGATTCATTGCGGGCGAGGATGCGCCCCATCTGACAGGGAGACAAGGATGACCTCTGCAACCGTTTTGGCCGACCTCGCAGGCATGCTCGCCTCGGGCGGCATCGACGTGGTAGATTGCACCGGCGTTCTGGGGCCGGATACACCGCTGTTGAAGTTGCCGCCGGATTTCGCCAAGGACACGCCGCCGATCAAGATCCACAAGATCAGCGAATATGACCAGAACGGCCCCTTCTGGGCATGGAATTGGCTTGAACTGGGGGAGCATTCGGGCACCCACTTCGACGCCCCGCATCACTGGATCACCGGCAAGGACTATGTCGACGGCTATACCGACACGCTGCCGGTCCAGCGGCTGGTGGCCCCGGTCAATGTGCTCGACTTCTCGCGCGAATGTGCGGCCGATCCGGACTTCTTGCTCACGGTCAAGCATGTGCAGGACTGGGAGTCGCGCAACGGGCCGATCAATTCGGGCGAATGGGTGGTTCTGCGGTCTGACTGGGACAATCGCAGTCATGACAAAGACCTTTTCCTGAATGCCAACGAGACCGGTCCGCACACGCCGGGGCCGACCGCCGAAGTCATTCAGTACCTTCTGGCCAAGGGCATCGTCGGCTGGGGCAGCCAGTGCATCGGCACCGATGCGGGTCAGGCTGGAGGCATGACGCCGCCATTCCCGGCGCATAATCTGCTTCACAAGAACAACTGCTACGGCCTCGCAAGTCTTGCCAATCTCGACAAGCTGCCAGCCAAGGGCGCGATCCTGATTGCGGCGCCGCTCAAGATCAAGAACGGCACCGGCAGCCCGATCCGGGCGCTTGCGCTGGTGCCACGGGGGTAAGGCGTGACTGATCACGTCATCATCGGGTCCGGCATCAACGGCCTTGTCGCCGCAGCGCTTTTGGCGCTGAAGGGCGACAAGGTCACCGTGCTGGAACGAGAGGATGTGATCGGTGGCTGCCTTCGGACCGAAGAGTGGCATCCGGGGTTTGTCCATGACGTGATGGCGACGACGTGGGTCCTCTTCATGACGTCGCCCGCGGGCGCCGCGCTGGCACCCCATTTGACGCGGCACGGGTTCGACTACTGCCACAGCCCGCACCCGACCGCCGTGCTGCGACCCGGTGGCGAGACGGTGGTCCTGACGACGGACCGTGCCACCAACGTTGCCGCGTTCAACGCGCTGGCCCCCGGCGATGGCGACCGCTTTGCCGCCGATACCGGCGCGATTGCCGCCGACGCGCCGTTTCTGTTCGCGCTGCTCGGTGGCGCGCTCTGGTCGTGGCCAATGGCCAAGCTCATGCTCGGCCAGATGCGCAAGCGGGGGCTGCGAGGGCTTATGACATGGTTTGGCCGCGCACTGGATCCAGCGCGCGGCTGGCTGGAGACCGGCTATTCCAGCGCGGGAATGCAGGCCTTGTTGGCGCCTTGGGTCCTGCACACCGGTCTGACCCCCGAAAGCGCCTATTCGGGCCAGATGGGCCGCGTCATTGCCTTTGCGCTGGAGGCAGCGGGCACACCGGTCATCAAGGGGGGATCTGGCCGCGCTGTCGACGCCTTCCGCGCCTTGATCGAAGAAAAAGGTGGCACCATAAGGACCAGAGCGGATGTTGACAGAATAAACGTTCATAATGGCCGCGTAACCGGCGTCAATCTGACGGATGGGACGATGGTTTCAGCCACTTCCGTGCTGGCATCTGTCGCTCCCGGTCAATTATACGAACGATTGCTCATGAATTTGAACCTGCCTGACGACATATCTGCGGCAAAGACTTTCCGCCATGGTCGCGGCAATTTCCAGCTGCATTACGCGCTGGACACCGTGCCTGAATGGTTGTCACCCGGCCTTGATCAGGTCGCGCTCATCCATCTTGCGGATGGGATCGATAGTGTCTCCAAATCCGCGAATGAGGCCGAACGCGGAATGCTGCCAGCGACCCCGACGATCTGCGTCGGACAGCCCAGCAAGCTGGACCCAAGCCGCTGTCCCAACGGCAAGGCGGTGCTCTGGCTGCAGATCCCCGACGCGCCCCGCATCATCAAGGGCGACGCGGCAGACGAGATAGAAGGCCGCGACTGGGACGCGGTGCGCGAGGCCTTTTCGGATCGGATCGAGCGGATTTTAGCGCGCCATATCAAAGGCTTGGACAAGATCATCCTCAAGCGCCGCGCCTATTCTCCCACCGATCTGGCGCGCATGAACATCAACCTTGTCGGCGGCGATCCTTATGGCGGCGCGTGCGCCATCGACCAGTTCTTCATCTGGCGACCCTTTGCGCACACCACCAACGGCACTGGCCCTGTGCGCGGGTTGATCCATATCGGCGCCTCGACACATCCCGGTCCCGGCCTCGGCGGCGGCTCAGGCTATAACGCGGCAAAAAGGCTGGGTGCATGAACGACGAAACCCCCATTGCCGCGCAGCGCCTCGGCGAGATCGGCCTCAGCAACTACGCGCCTTACCTCATGAACCGCATCATGGGCCGCTATAACGCGTCCTTGCGCGACGAAATGGCGGGGCTGGGCCTGACCACGCCCAAAATGCGCGCGCTGGCGGTGCTGTCGGTCGTCGATGCGCCCTTGATCCGCGAACTGGCCGTCTATGCGGTCACGGACCCTTCCACCCTCAGCCGCGCGCTGGACCAGTTGCAGACCGAGGGCCTGATCCGCCGCGCCGCAGATGCCGCCGACAGCCGTGCCACCCGCGTCCACATCACCGAGGCCGGGCGCGCGGCCTTTGACAATCTGTGGCCCCACATGGCAGCCGCCAACGTGCGCATGTTCCGCGGCATCCCCGACGACGAACGCCGCGCCTTTGTCGGCACGCTGCAAAAGATGCTGACCAACATCCGCAAGCACGAGATCTGACATGGCCGAACGATCCTTCAAAGCCGAAGTCGAAGACCTGCGCCTTGGCGCGGGCCAGACCTTTACGGGCGAAGGGATCCTGGCGATCACCAAGGCGCTGCTGGAAAACGGCGTGGGCTATGTCGGCGGTTATCAGGGTGCGCCGATCAGCCATCTGATGGACGTGCTGGCGGATGCACAGGACCTGCTGGCAGAGCTTGGCGTGCGGTTCGAGGCGAATGCGAACGAGGCGGCGGCGGCGGCAATGCTGGCGGCTTCGGTGCATTATCCCATTCGGGGCGCGGTGACATTCAAGGGGCCGGTCGGCGTCAATGTCGCCTCCGACGCGCTCGCCAACCTTGCCTCCAGCGGCGTAACAGGCGGTGCGCTGGTGATCCTCGGCGAGGATTACGGCGAGGGCTCGTCGATCATGCAGGAACGCAGCCACGGCTTTGCGATGAAGTCACAGTTCTGGATGCTGGACCCCAGGCCCAACCTGCCGTCGATCGTCAAGGCGGTCGGCGACGGCTTTGCGCTGTCGGAGGCCAGCAACACGCCCGTGATGCTGATGATGCGCATTCGCTCGTGCCATGTGACGGGGTCCTTTGCCACCAGCGACAACCAGCGCCCGGCCTTGTCGGTCAAGGACGCGCTGTCGAACCCGCGATCCGATTTCAACCGCGTCGTGCTGCCGCCGATGTCTTACGTCCACGAACAGGACAAGGTGAAAAACCGCTGGCCCGCAGCGGAAACGTTCATCAAGAAACATCGCCTGAACGAAGTGTTCGGCGGGCAGGGAACGGTCGGGATCGTCTGTCAGGGCGGCATGTACAATGGTGTGATCCGCGCGCTGCAACGATTGGGGCTGGCGGACATCTATGGCGGCACGCAGGTTCCGATCTATGTCCTCAACGTCACTTACCCCTTGATTTCAGATGAGTTCCTGGAATTCTGCGCGGCCAAGCATTCGGTTCTGGTGGTGGAAGAGGGCCAGCCCGAATTCATCGAAACCCAGCTTGGATCATTTCTCTATCGCGCACGGTCCCATGTGCGGCTCTACGGCAAGGGCACCTTTCCGATGGCCGGCGAATATACCGGTCAGGTGATGCTGGACGGGGTGACCGCCTTTTTGAAAGCCGCCGCCCCCGACCTTTTGCCCGCCGCCGTCCGCGCACCCAACATGGACCGCCCGGCGATCCCGGACCTGACCAAAACCGTCCCCATCCGCCCGCCCGGATTCTGCACCGGCTGTCCCGAACGTCCCATCTTCGCCGCGATGAAGCTGGTGGAGAAAGAGCTTGGCAAACACCAGATCGCCGCCGATATCGGCTGTCACCTCTTTGGCGCGCTGCCCCCGTTCGAGATCGGGGGGGCCACGATGGGTTACGGCCTTGGCCCTGCCGCCAATGGCGCCTTTGACGGCGGTGGCGAGAAACGCCCCATCGCCATCATCGGCGATGGCGGGTTCTGGCATAACGGGCTGAACTCCTCGATCACCAACATGGTGTTCAACAAATCCGACGGCGTTGTGATGGTGGTGGACAATTACTATTCCGCCGCAACGGGGGGGCAGGACGTGATGTCCTCGCGCGCCGACAACGCCACCAAGGCCACGCAGAATTCCATCTCCAAGGCGATGCACGGCGTGGGCGTCAACTGGATCCGCCAGATCGACCACACCTATGACGTGGCAAAGATGCGCGACACCCTGCGCGAGGCGCTGACCACCACCGAACCGGGACCCAAGGTCATCATCGCCTCATCCGAATGCATGCTGAACAAACAGCGCCGCGAAAAGCCGCTCAGGGCACAGGCCATCAAGGACGGTCGCCGCGTCGACATTCCCCGCTTTGGCATCGATGAAGACATCTGCACCGGCGATCACGCCTGCATCCGCCTGTCGGGCTGCCCGTCGCTGTCCTTGAAAAAACTTGACGACCCCCTGCGCGATGATCCCGTGGCTGCGATCGACGCGTCCTGCGTCGGTTGCGGCAATTGCGGAGAGGTCGCCGATGCCGCCATCCTGTGCCCCAGTTTCTACCGCGCCGACGTCGTGCATAACCCGACCGGCTTTGAACGCTGGCGCGCCGATCTTCGCACCCGTGTGATCGGCTGGCTGCAACGCCGCCGTGCCGCCAAGCGGCTGGAGTGGCGCCCATGACCCTGCATCAGGCGCTGGAGCCAGCCCCGCGGGACCCCCGCATTGACGGGATCGTCAAACTCGCCGTGCTGGCGGTGGGCGGTCAGGGTGGCGGCGTGCTGACCGGCTGGATCGAGGCCTTGGCCCGCGCCAATGGCTTTGCCGCCCAGGCCACCTCTGTCGCTGGCGTCGCCCAGCGCACCGGTGCTACGGTCTATTACGTCGAGATGTGCCCGGCGACTGACCGCGCACCCGTCTTCAGCCTGATGCCCGCTGCCGGTGATGTGGACATCATGATCACGGCAGAGATGATGGAGGCCGGTCGCGCCATTATCCGGGGATTCGTCACCCCCGACCGCACCACGCTGATCACCTCGACCCATCGCGCACTTGCCGTCAGCGAAAAGACCGTGCCCGGCGATGGCATCGCCTCCAGCGCCGAAGTCATCGCGGCAGCCGAAATCGCCGCCCGCCGCTTCATTGCCGCCGATTTCGACGCGGTGGCGGTGGCATGCGGTTCGGTCATTTCGGCGACGCTGTTCGGCGCACTTGCCGCGTCCGAGACCTTGCCCTTCTCTCGCGCCGCATTCGAGGCCGCGATCCGCGCAGGCGGCAAGGGGGTAGAACCTTCGGTTAGTGCCTTTGCTGCGGGATACGATGCCGCCCTTGCGGGCAATGCCGCGCAGGTCGCCCCAAAGGCCAAACCCGGACCCACCTTGCGCGGCCCGGCGCGGCTTGTGGCGGAATGGGATGGCCTGATCGGCCGCATCGACCGTCTGCCGGAGCCGGCCCACGCCCTTGCCCGCGCCGGGCTACAAAAGGTCGTCAACTTTCAGGATGTTGCTTACGGTGCGGCCTACCTCACCCGCCTTCAGGCGATCGCGGCCCTTGACCGCGCGCCGCATGACCTGACGCGAGAGGCCGCAAAATACGTGGCCAACGCGATGGCCTATGACGACGTGATCCGGGTGGCCGACCTCAAGACCCGCGGCCCGCGCTTTGACCGCATCCGCGACGAGATGGGCGTCCAGAAGGCCCATGTGCTGCACCTGACGGAATTCTTCCACCCCCGGGCCGAGGAAATTGCCGGCCTCTTGCCCCGACGCTGGGGCGAGAAGACCGCCGCCAACCCCAAATGGATAGCGCGCCTTGATCGCTGGTTCAACAAGGGCCGCCGCCTGCGCACCGACAGTCTGCGCGCCTATGTCACGCTCTATCTCATCGGGGGCCTGCGCGGATATCGCCCCCGCACCCTGCGCCACGCCCAGGAAACCGCGCATACCGACCGCTGGCTGGACCTTGCGCAAAGCTGCCTGACCCAGAACTATGACCTCGCGGTGGAGGTCATCCGCTGCCGGCGCCTGATCAAGGGCTACTCTGACACGCACGCGCGCGGCCTGTCGAAATATGACCGTGTCATCGCCGGGATCGCCCGGATCGCCCACCGGCCCGATGCCGCCGATTGGGCTCGGCGTCTGCGCGAGGCGGCGCTGAAGGACGAAGAGGGCAAGGCGCTCGACGGCGCGCTTCAGACGATCTCCAGCTTTGCGTGACCGCTTTTGCCCAGTATCGGCACGTCATCCCGGCGCTTCTGGCGTGCAGGCGCAATGCCTAGGCAAAGGATACTTTGCCGCGTGACCGCCTAGTCCGCAAGTTTCCGATACCCGCCGTTCCAATAGATCAAGGCACCGGCACCGGGTGTGGTGCGGATGGCCTGCACCCGCCCGATCAAGATGGTGTGGGTGGCGCGGTCGATCATCTCGTCCACCGTGCAGTCAAAAGCGGTTGGTGCACCCACCAAAAGCCGCGCGCCGGTGACCGCAGTTTGCCAGTCCGCGCCGTCATAGCGTGCGGCACCCTTGGCCCCGCCAAACCCCGAGAACCGTTCGGCCACCGCCTGATGCGCCGATCCCAGCGAAGACCAGCCGAACCGGCGCAAGTCCTGCAGCAGCGGCAGGCTCGACGAGGTCCGGTTCACACACGCGAGCAGGAGCGGCGGCTCGGCAGACAGCGAAATCGCCGAGGTCACCACAAGTCCCGTCGCGGCCGCACCTTCGCCTACCGTGATGACGCTGACATTGCCCACAAACGCGCGCATGGCCTCCCGAAATTCTTTCGGTGTCGGTTCGGTCGGTGCGGCGTCGTTCACAGGTCAATTCCTCTATCGGATGCCCGCCTTTTTCAGTCGCGGCAGCACTTCCTGTGCGAAATAGGGGAACTCGACCAGATAATCCACAAACGAAAGCGTGGATCCTGCAAATCCTGCCGCATGCAGCGCAACGAGGCCCGCCGCGACCTGATCCGGCGTGCCGACCAAAGGAAATCCGCCATGGCCCAGCGCCATCGTGTGGCGGATCATTTGCAACAGGTCATGCGGGAACGACAATGCATGCGCCAGTTGCAGCTTGATCAGGTTGTCGGTGGCGACCTGGTCTGCATTTTGGTCAACGATGTAATGCACATAGTCCTTTGCATCGGCCTCGGTGGGCCGGCAGACAACATGCGAAAATGTCAGCATGCCCACCTTGCGACCCTTGGCGTCAGCTTGCAATTTGAGTGCTGCAATCTCGTCCTTCGACCGGCCAAGGCCGATCGCGGGGGTAAAGAGGTCGTCCGCGTTGTCGGTCGCAAATTCGCGCCCTTGCGGACTGCCTGCCGCATTGATGATCGGAACGCCGCCGCGCACCGGGGCGGGATCGCCCTTGAGGCCCTTGATGTTCTTGAAATACTGCTTGTCCCCGTCAAAATGGCTCTGCGACGCCCAGATCTTGCGCACCAGATCGTACCATTCCTGCGCATAGCCATAGCGGGTTTCGTGATCGTCGGGCAGCGACAGGCCCAGTGCCTCCTGTTCCGGCTTGTTCCACCCTGCGACGATGTTCAGCCCGGCCCTGCCATGGCTGATCTGGTCAAGGGTGGCGAGTTGCTTGGCCACGACGACGGAGTGATTGGCCGCGCAATGGATCGTGGCAACGACAGCGATGTTGCGCGTCGAGGCCAACAGCGCCGCAGCCCAGGTCATGGTCTCCAGCACGCCGCCGTGAAAATCCGTGGCGCCGCCGCACCCGATCCAGCGTGCGATCGGCAGCATGAAGTCGATGCCCGCGTCATCGAGCAGTTTCGCCAGTGCCAGATTGTTGTCCTATGAATTGACCCAGCGTTCCGGGGCCTTGGTCGGTGTTATGCCGGACGCGCAATGGGTGGAAAACGTGCCAAGGCGAAAGTGGTCGCCCGACAACATCGGGCCCAGTGCCATCATTTTGATATTCACCATATTTTCAAAGGTGTTATTTGATTGAAAGTCCATCGTAAATTCAATGTGGGTCAATGGCCTTGGCGGGGCAGTCTTGTGCTCTTGCGGGGGGCCGGGAATGGCAAAGAAAACGGCAGATGATCAACGGCATGCTGGCTTGGACTATCGCTGGCATCTGGCGCAAAGCGCTGTCGACGTCGACGCGACGGAGCTGGAGTTCGCGTTGATGCGGACCTTTGAGGGATTCGGGCGCTGGCAGTCCGAATGTCTTGCCAGCGTCAGCACACTTGCCGCCACCGGGCCGGAGAATGCGCTCTTGCACATCATCCGGATGAACGAACGGCCAAAGGGGATCAAGGATCTTGTGCGGCTGACCAACCGTGATGACGTGCCGAACATCCAGTATTCGTTGCGCAAACTGATTGGTGCCGGGTTGGTTGTCCGGCGCGGGCGGGTCGGTCGGGTGTGACCTATGAGGTGACCGACGAAGGTCGCCGGGTGACCGAGGACTACGGGGCGTTGCGCCGCCGCCTGTTGATTTCGCCGATCACCGGGGTTGCGGGGTATGCGGCGCGGCTGGCCGAGACAACGCTGACGCTGAACCTGCTTTGTGGCATCTGCGAAGAGGTGGCGCGGGTCGCAGCCACGCATCGGCGCGAATAGGGGGCGCACAGGGTCGCAGATCGCTGACCAGTTGCGCGGCACGCGCCGGCGACCCGGTGCACGAGACCGCCATGCTTGCCTCGGGGCTGGGCGCGGGCAAGCCGCGGAAGGTGGTGATGAAGGATCTTTTTGCTGCTGCTGCGCAGACTTGGGGGCATGCGGGCGGGATTTTCGCCTGCACGTCATCCATCCCTTCGGCGTGGCCCAGACCAAATCGTCAGATCGCCGTGGCCAGACCCCAAGGTCGATATGTTCATGCGATGGTCTGGCAAGCCAGAACAACTGAGCAGGGGGCCGAAATGCGCATCCTCTTTATGCGCGTGCCGACCGTGCTGGTGCTGGCCGCAACGCGCTGGCACCGCAAGGGGGCGGGCGGTCGCCTATGGGCCGCAGGCCTGCGCGGACTGGGGCGACAAGATCCCCGACGTGCCGGGCCACGGCAAAGAGGTCTTCTGATCGACCCGTCCTTTGGCGTGAGTTATCGCGGGTCGGAACAAGCCGAGGTGCTTGACGCCCGGCTGCAAGACGCCACGTCCGCCCGCGACCAGTCACGCATCTTTGTCGCGCGTTCCCCGCGCACAGTGTCGCACAAAGACGTCTCGCGCATCTTCAAGTCGACCGACAAAACCGGGCTGTTGCGGCCGCAGGATGACCGCAAGGGGGGCGGGCGCGAAGGCCGCGACCTCTTTCCCACGCTTGGACCCCGCGCGGCCAAAGCGTTGCCGCGCAAACTGGAACGGATGCGCGAAGATGCCGACGTCGACCCCGGCGACGGGGTTACCCGGGTGGCCAGTCTCAACGCGCTGAACGACCGCACCGGCGCGGATGCCGTGCCACTTTCCCGCGCCGAAATCGACGCGCATCTTGTCCAGCTTTTCGCCATCGTTTCGCATGATGCGGCGGCCCGGACGCAGTCTGCCTTTTACACCGATCTGACGACTTCGCGCGCCATCATTGCGTCCAAAGGTGTCGAACGCCTGCGCAGCGACAATTCCAACGCCGTCTGCCACGCCAGCCAGCACACCGATTTCCTGCGCTATCACGACCCGTTCACCGTCCAGATCCGGACCGACACGGATAAACGCAACCCAGATGCCCTTGACGCGAACGGAGCCCCCGGAATTTCCATCCGACGTCTGCGACCGCACCATCGCGTGCCCCGTGATCCGCACCATCCGGCTGAACCACGCGCACTGCCCCAAAGGCACGACGTCGCAGATTTGCCAGATGTAACCCAACGGGGCCGATCCGCATCCGGGCATGCTCGCGCGCGTCAAAAAGCGCAAAGCCTGTGCTGGCGAGATGTCAGCGGACCCTGCGGACCTTGTCCATGCGCCGATCTCGGTTGCGTTTCCGCCTCTGCCCTAATAGCCGATCGCGCGCAGCCTTGCGACCACGCGGACAACCTGTGCCTGGCGTTCGGCGTTGGGCGGGTGGGTGCCAAGGAACTGATCACCGGGGTCGGGCAGGCGGTTGAAGAACGCGGCCCCAAGGACCGCATCATAGCCCGCAATCGTCGCGATCTCGGTGCCAAGCGCGTCCGCCTCCAGCTCAAACTCCTTGGAATAGCTGCGCGAACCAACCTCTGCGCCAAACGCCTCGGCGGCGCGGACGCCTTCGGGCGTCGCCCCATTGGCGCGCGCCAGCGCCCCTGCAAGGATCGCGACACCGCGTGCCGTCTCTTGGCGTTTCGGGATGTGGTTCAGCACATGATGCGCCGCCTCATGGCCCATCACGAAAGCGATCTCATCGGCATTTCGCGCGTCGGCGATCAACGCCAGCGTAAAGCCCACGATGGGACGACCTGTCCGATCCACCGTCTGAAACGCATTCGGCGGCTGGTTCGGTCGGTCATCGACGACGATGCGAATGTCGCAATTCACGCCCCGCGCGCGTTCGCGGCACAGCGCCTCGGCCACCGGCTCCACGCGATTGACAACCGACACGAAAAGCTGCGCCGCTGCTGGCGCAGGCAACCGCCCCGCCGAGACATCTGGCGCAGGTGCCGTGGGTTCGGAGGAAGGAACCGTGATCCCGACGCATCCACAAAGGGTGAAGAGGGCGGCCAAAAGGGCTGCGCGCATGTCGTCTGCCTTGCCTCAATACATGTTTTGTCCGCAAGCCTAGCAGAACGCCGCCCTTGGGCCAGCCCCGATCACGCGGCTTTCATCTCGACACGCAGAATCCGGACTTTGCCCGACGCCAAATCCATTGTGATCGACCAACTTGCCGCCTAATCTGTTCCGATGTTCACCATCGAGCACGAGTTTGACGCGACGGTCATCACGCTGGTCGATGATGGCGCCGACCTGCCGTTGCAGGAGGATGTGATCATCTCGGCCTTTGAGGATTGCGTGACGGTGGAGCAGTTCGACGCACGGCTGGATACGCCGCTGCGGCTGGTCTTGTCGCTGGCGCAGGTGCGCGATCTGGCCGCCGCGTTGAACCTGCCCGAGGGCAGCTACCGGATCGACGCTGACGGCACAGTGTAACCGGGGGGTCCGCCCCGGTCGATTGCGACCCTGGTACCGGTTGGAAAGAGCTTTGCCACGTCTGGCAGCCATTTCGTTTTCCTTCCGGGACCGTTATCCCTTGCCACGCCGGATCCCGTTGCAACAAGGCTCGTCATGCCCGACCTGAACCAAGCCGCCCTCGACTTTTTGCTGACCCGTCGGTCACTGCCGGCCAAGACCTTTGCCGCCCCCGTGCCGGATCGTGCCGCACTTGGCGTGATCCTGACCGCCGCCCTGAGGGTGCCCGATCATGGCAAGCTGGAACCATGGCGGCTGATCGTGCTGGAACGCCCGGCCCTGTTGCGGCTGGCGGACCTTGCCGAGGCGCGCGCACATGAGGTCGGGGCTGACGCCGAAAAGGTCACCAAGGGGCGTGGCCAGTACGATGCGGGGCTTTTGGCGGTTGTCGTGATCTCGTCGCCCAAAGCATCGGACAAAATCCCCGTAGCCGAGCAGATTCTGTCTGCGGGGGCGCTGTGCATGGGGCTGATCACGGCTGCGACGGCGGCCGGGTGGGGGGCGTGCTGGCTTACCGGCTGGCCTGCGCATGATCCGGCATTCGCGGCCCGCGCGTTTGGCTGCGCGCCGGGCGAGACGGTGGCGGGCATCGTCCACATCGCCACCCCGACGGTCGTGCCGCCCGACCGTCCGCGCCCCGATCTGGACCGCGTCGTCACGTGGGTGCCCGCGTGATTTTCGGCGACTTTCTCAAGGCACTGGGCCAAATGGGCGACGGTCGTTTTATCCGCGTACTGGTCTTGGGGGCGGTCCTTGCGCTGGCGCTGCTTGCTGGCCTGTCGTTTGCGTTTCTGTGGGTCGTCGAGGCGTTTGCCCCCGACACGCTGGATCTTCCGTGGATCGGCAGCGTGACACGCGTCGATGCCGTCCTTGGCTGGGCGTCGTTCGGGCTGATGATCGTGCTGTCGGTGTTCTTGATGGTTCCGGTTGCGGCAGCCTTTGCCGGGTTGTTTCTTGAGGACGTGGCCGAAGCGGTTGAGGATCGGCACTACCCCGATGCCCCCCCGGCTCCCAAACTGCGCCTGGCAGAAAATGTGGTCGGGGCCGTCAACTTTCTGGGTGTTGTGGTGGCCGTCAATGCGGTGGCGTTTGTGCTTTATCTCTTTGCAGGATTTGCGGCACCTTTGGTGTTCTGGATCGTCAATGGCTATCTTTTGGGTCGCGAGTATTTTTCAACCGTCGCCACGCCGCGTCTGGGTCGCGTTGCGGCCGCGAACATGCGCAAGCGTCACCGCGGGACGATCTGGACCGCCGGCATCCTGATGGCCGCACCGCTATCCATTCCGTTCGTGAACCTGCTGGTCCCGGTTCTGGGGGCCGCAACGTTCACCCACCTCTTTCACCGGCTGGCCCGGCTCAGGACATGATCCCGAAGACATCCATGTTGTCGCGGGTGATCCAGCCTGACTGGATGACCCCGTAGATCAAAAGCGATATCACCACGGCCAGCACCGTCGTGATCTTGACCTTGCGCGGCAGGTCCGGGTCCGCCGGGGCCGATTTCGGCGTGCCGGGCACGACCTCGCCCATATCGGCCTGGCTTTTGAAGCGTACTGGTAGGACCGTGAAAAAGACCATGAACCAGGTGACCGAGAACAACACGATGGCGGCGGTGATGGTCATGCTTGTTCCAGTTCGATCAGACAGCCGTTGAAATCCTTGGGATGCAGGAACAAGACTGGCTTGCCATGCGCGCCGATCTTTGGCTCACCGCTCCCCAGCACCCGCGCGCCCGTCGCCAGCAATTTGTCGCGCGCCGCCAGAATGTCCGGCACCTCGTAGCAGATATGGTGAATGCCGCCCGCCGGGTTCTTGTCGAGAAAGCCCTGGATGGGGCTGTCGTTGCCCAAGGGATGCAAAAGCTCGATCTTGGTATTGGGCAGCTCGATAAAGATCACCGTGACGCCGTGGACGGGCTCGGGTTGCGGCGGACCAACCACGGCCCCCAACGTTTCACGATAGACATTTGCTGCCGCCGCAAGGTCCGGCACCGCGATGGCCACATGGTTAAGTCGTCCGATCATGGGCATCTGCCTTTGTCGAAATCCGCAACCCCGCTTATGCGGTGAGGCGCGCGTCGGAGCAAGCGGCATGCACCGCGACATGTTCGCCAGATGCGCATTTTTGACACCGCGTTTACCGCCTGTTGACACGTTTCGGCTTACCTGAACGCCCCTGTCGTTCGCGGAGCTGCCCCTATGCCGACGCTTACCTTTACCCCCCCGATTTGCCTGCCCGCCGCGCTCGGCCGCCCGATGTATCCCGCAGGCGGCCCCGCACATGGCGTCGGCGCACAGTTGCCGCTGCAAGGTCTGACCTTGCTTGTGGTCGAAGACAGCCGGTTTGCCGCCGACGCGCTGCGCCTGCTGAGCCAGCGTTCCGGCGCGCGCCTGCGCCGCGCCGAGACCATCCTTGCCGCGCGGTCGCATCTTGGCGTTTACCGGCCAGATGTCGTTCTGGTCGATCTGGGCCTGCCTGATGGCCGGGGCGAGGTCCTGATCCGTGAGGTGGCGCAAAGCATGACACGCCCTGCATTGGTGCTGGGGATGAGCGGCGATCTTGCCGCCCGCGCCGCCGCGATGGCCGCCGGTGCCGATGGCTTTGTGGAAAAGCCGATTGCCGGACTGCTGGCATTTCAGAGCGCGATCCTCGACCATCTCGGAACATCGACCGCGCGGCCAGCAGATCAAGACATGGTCACACCAGAGCCGGATCCCGTGGCACTGCGCGACGACCTGATGCAGGCGGCAGCCCTGCTGGGCGATCCACAAGACGATCTGCCGCTGGAGTATGTGACGGGCTTTGTCGCGGGCATCGCGCGCCACGCGGGTGATCCTGCACTGGTCAGCGCCGCTTTGGACGCCCGCAACGGCGGCATCGGGCTTGCGCCTTTGCGCCGTCTGCTTGCGGACCGTCTGGCGCAGGTCGGCACCTTGCCCGCAGGTTTTGGCAAAGCCCGTCCGCAGCCCTTGGGCTGAGCCGCGTCACAGCGCCGGGTCAGACGCCTGCCGCACCAGCCGCGTCAGATCCGACAGGCGCTCCTTTTGCAGGCCCGCCGCATCAAAGTTGGACGGCTGAAGCCAGGCCTCGAACGCGGCACGCAAGGCCGGCCATTCGCTGTCGATGACCGAAAACCATGCGGTGTCGCGGTTTCGCCCCTTGATGATCATCATCTGGCGGAAAATGCCCTCATAGCTGAATCCCAGCCGCTGCGCCGCGCGCCGCGACGCCATGTTCAGCGCGTTGCATTTCCATTCATAGCGCCGGTAGCCTGCATCGAAAGCCCATTGCATCATCAAATACATCGCTTCGCTCCAGGCCCGGCTTTGCGCCATTTCCGGGGCGATGCAGATGCCGCCGACCTCGATGACGCCCTGCTCGGGCGTGATGCGCATGAAACTGGCCACGCCGCCGCAATGCCCGGTGGCCGCGTCACGCAAGACGTAGAAGACGGGATCATTGCCACTCGCGAACTCTTTGCCCCAGCGATGATAGGCAGCCGATGAGACAAACGGCCCGTACGGCATATAGTCCCAAAGCGGGTCATGCCCGTGATACGCGCGGAAAAGGTCGGCCGCATGGCGATCCGCCTCGAACCGTTCAAGCCGCACATGCTGGCCAGAAAGAACCGCTTGTTGCGGCGGCGGCGGCGGCACCCAATCTCTGACGACCACGCCCAGCCTGTCACCCGTCCCCATATTACCCCCGCTTGAGTGCCCAAAGACGTTATGCGGCGGCGGCGACGGCGGCGCAACTCGCTTGCGCGCACCAACCCGGTGCGGCGCTTTGGGCTACCGGATCAACCCGCCGATCTTTGCACCGGTCCAGTCCAGATCCAGACCCGGAAACACCGTCTTTTCCAGCACAGCCCGGTCGAGACCATAAAGATCGCGCATCGCCAGCGCAGCCCAGGCGCGGACATCGGAGGTCGGCAACAGATCGCGTCCGTCGTAAAGGTCGCCGTCGCGCAAACCCGGCCACGCCCCCAGAACCTGCCCGCCCTTCACCGCACCCCCCGCCGCGACCATCACGCCGCCGGTGCCGTGATCCGTCCCGCCGGTGCCGTTCTCGCGCACCGTTCGGCCAAATTCGGTCATCGCCAGCACCGTCGTCTTGCCCCAGACCTGCGGCCCCAGCTTTTCCGCCAACCGCAGGATTGTGCGCGAGAGCCGCGACAAGGGCCGCCCGATCGCCTGCGCCTGCCCCCGATGGGTGTCCCAACCAGCCTGCGAAAACGCCACAATGCGGGTCTGCGCCAACATCCGGTCAGCCGCGAAATCGACCAGCGCATCGACATCGGCAAAAACCTTGTCCCGCTTGGCGGAACGCGTATCGCCCGTCATGCCCGCTTCGGTCAGCACCAGCGCCTCGGCAACCGCGGCTGCAAAGACCGGGTCGTCGTGATGCACATGTTCCAGCAGCAGGCGCGCTTGTGCCGACAGCTGCATGTCCTGATCCGGTGCCCAGCTGCGCGCGGGGGCATCGCCTTGCAGCAGCGGCAGCGCCTCGGTGCCGATCGCATAGGCAATCTCGGCAGTCAGGCCCGGCACGACCCCCAGCATCCGGTTCAACCAGCCATCGCGCGGCAAACCGTCGCCTGCCGCAGTTCCGCCCCCGGCTTCCAGCAGATCCTGCCCGGTGAAATGGCTGCGCTGGTCGCGGTAAGGGGTCGAGGTCGCATGCACGAACGCAAGTTCCCCCGCCGACCAGAGCGGCATGAGGTCGCCTGCCGCCGCGTTCAGGCCAAAGCCCCCGGTCAATTCATGGCTGCCGGTGCCCGCCCCAAGCGTCGGACGCAAGGTGGCAAAGGCAGGATCATCCAACGGCTGGACCAGATCCAGACCATCCATCGCGCCGCGCAGGATGATGACCACCAGCCGGTGGTCACCCAAAGGCGCGCGCCCATCGGACCCTGCAAGCGTCACGGAGGTAAGCCAGGGATGCGCCGCCGCCGAACAGGCGCTCAGGCCAAGGCCTTTGATCAGGCCACGACGGGTCAGGTGCAGATCGGGCATCGCGCTATCTCCTGTTGAATTCGGGGGCGGCCAGAATCAGGGCCACGCCGTCACTGCGGCTTTCGGCGCGCGCTACCGCCCAGATCAGACGTTCGCTGGCGCGCGGGCCCAGCACCTCCGGCACCAGCGCGACCGGGTCCGGCATTGTCTTGCCAAGGCGCTTGGGCGCGCTGATGGCCCAGTTGATCCGCGCGGCCATCCCCTGCGGCGTGATCCAATCCGTCAGCGCTTCCGGCCAGCCATCTGGTCCGGCGGCACCCCGCGCGGGCTGTCCCATCGCGATCAGGGGGGCCATGATCAACTGGCGAAAGTCCTTTTCGGTGGCGGCCATGACGTCGGCACCGCTGACCCCGAGTGCCCGCAACGAGGCGACCAGAAACTCGACCGGGTTGCGCGCTTTTTGTGCCTGCGTGCTCCAGAATGCGGGCAGGTCCAGCATCGCCCCGGTCACCGCCGCAAGATCGCCCCATGTCCGCATCCACACCTCGCTCAGTGCATCTACAAGTTCCGGGCGCGCCGCATCGGTCAGAAAATGGGTGACCAGCTTGCCCGTGACATGGCGCGCAGTTTCGGGCCGCAGCGCAAGGTCTGCCAGGACCGCCTTGATCGGATCCATCCCCTTGCCACCATAGCGCAGTCCCAGCACCGTCTCGGCCCCCGGTTCCGCCCTGCGGTCATCGAAAACAACCCCCTCCCCGGGATCAACGCGCAAGCCCGTCAAAAGCTCGGCCAGTTCGCGCACGTCACCCTGGCCATATCCGCCGCCCACGCCCAGCGTGTGCAGTTCCAAAAGTTCCCGTGCCAGGTTTTCGTTCAACCCCTTGCCCTGTCGTTTGCCAAAGCGTGAATTGGGCCCGACCGAGACGACCTGATCGAGATAGGTCAACATCGCCGGATGCAATGTCGCTGCCGTCAGCATCTGTGCAAACGACGCGGTGACATGTGGCCGGATCGCGTCATCGACAAAGCTTGCAACAATCGCGGCATTCGGCTTGTTGCGGGTCACCACGGTAAAATGGTCCGTCCAAAAGCGCACCAGCCGCTCGCGCAAACCATCCGGGCTGTCGAGACTGCGCGCAAGCTGGCGGCGAAACCCGGTCGCGGCCAACGTGAGCACAACGTCGATTGCGGCTTTTTCGGCGGCTTCCTTGCTGCGATCCTTGCGCGCGGCGGCCTGCGCCTCATGGGCGGTGCGTGTCGCCTCGGCCACCTCGGTCAGGCGCAATCGCGGATAGACCGCATCCATCGGGTCGGGCGCCACAAGATGGCCGATCATCGTGGCCGGCGTCACCGGGGCACCTTTCGGCAAGGGCAGGCCAAAGCCGAACCGAAACGCGGCAATCGCAGTCGTCGGGTCTGTCGGGTCGGTCGTCATCTCGGTGGCCTCGCAGTCGGCGCGCAGGAAGTCGGCCTTGCAACGGATCATACGACGCAAGACCCGCGTTCCGTCGCCCTGCCGCCGCTTTAGGGATCGGGAAAGCGGAAATCTGCCGGATAGGCGTGAAACCCGTCGAAATCGGCTTTGCCCAAGGGCACACCCGCCGCACGCAGGGCAGCATACCCCATCGTCAGGTGGAAAAAGAAATTCGGCAGGCCAAAGCGAAACAGGAAATCGCGGCCGGTTTGGCTGACTTCGGAAAATCCCGCGACATGGGTTATGATCAAGTCCTCTGCCCCGGCAAACTCATCTGGCCGCATGCCCCCCAAAAGGGCGCGTGCGACGGCAAGCCGGGGACCAAGCGCCTCGGGCAGGCTGGGCAATTCGCGCCCCGCCAAGGGGCAGGTGATGCGCAAGGTAAACCCGGCGGCCGTTGCAAACTGCTGGCGCGCCGGAAAGGTATCGGCAATCCGGTACGCCAAAGCCGCCTCGTCGGCGCGTGCCACCAGCCCCGAAATGCGCTCCAGGAAATGGCGAAAGACCGGCACCGAAGCGGCATATAGCGGTGGGGTATCCGCGTCCTGGCGCAAGGGATGGCTCCTTTCTGGGTCGCCCGAGGCGGTACTCTGGCAGAGGATGGCCCGGCCTGCCAGTGGAGGCGACTTTGGCCACGCGTCACGGGGTGCCAGCCCCCGCACCCCGAGCGTGTTTTTGCACGGCAAAAGCCGCAGGCTTTTCGCCACCTGTGTGAGGTCAATGCTTGCAGCGCGACCCAAACCGCGCAACATATGGGGGATGAAGAAAACAGCGGCGCAAGACCTGCAGGACTTTCTCGGCGCGGACCGCTTCGCTTGCGTGCTGGCCGATCCGCCATGGCGGTTTGAAAACCGCACCGGCAAGGTCGCGCCTGAACACAAGCGGCTGTCGCGCTATCCGACGCTGACCCTGGACGAGATCTGCGCGCTGCCCGTGGCCCGCCACCTTGAGGACCGCGCGCATTGTTACATGTGGGTGCCGAACGCTTTGTTGCCCGATGGCTTGCGCGTGCTGTCAGCCTGGGGATTTGACTACAAATCGAACCTTGTCTGGCACAAGGAACGCAAAGACGGCGGATCGGATGGCCGCGGCGTGGGGTTTTACTTTCGCAACGTGACCGAGATCTTGTTGTTCGGTACACGCGGCAAGAACGTCCGCACGCTGGCCCCGGGTCGGCGACAGGTGAATTATCTGTCCACCCGCAAACGAGAGCATTCCCGCAAACCGGATGAACAGTACGGGTTGATCGAGGGCTGTTCGTGGGGTCCCTATCTGGAACTGTTCGGGCGCGGCTTGCGTGACGGCTGGACGGTCTGGGGCAATCAGGCCGATGCCGATTACAAACCCGACTGGAAGACCTACGCCCATAACTCCGGGTTGGCGGCGGAGTAGGTCGGCGCGGGGTCATCGTGGCGCAGGCGCGGGCCTACCTGATCGCGGCGGGTCTGGGTCCCGGCCTTCGCCGGGATGACAGGAAATGGCGCGCGGATGACATGGCGATGACCCCCAGGACGGGCTTCAGCCCGCCGAAAATGCCCGCCCCCTACCCCTCCAGAATGCTGTCCGGCAGCCCGATCAGCACCAAGGGACAGGGGTTTCCCACCCCCCGCCGCACCCGCAAGCTCAGCTTTTCCCAATGCGTGCTGGCCTGCCCGAACTTGTCGGACACAAAGACCCGCGTGAACGCCGCCGGATAGTCCAGCCCCTGATCCATGAATTTCTGCACCGCCCGGTGCTGTTTCAGGGTGCGCTCCTCGATCCCGTAGATCGCCAAACCGGGGGCATCCGCCACCCCGTCGCGGATCAACCGATCCTCGATCCGCCGCGCAAAGGCGTCTTGCAACGACGCCCCGCGCGTGATCACGATCCCGAGGCTGATCGCGCTATGCGCATGAAACCGCTGAAAATTATCCAGATCGCGGTCAAAGAACGGGTCCTTGTTGTTCCACTCGATCTCCATCGCCAGCACGCCTGCGGGGGCACGCCGCACATGGTCGATCTCGTGGCTGAGCGAGAATCTGGGCCGCCCGTCGACCAGCGTTTCCACCCGGAAATTGTGCTTGCCCCAGCCTTGCGCGGCAAAAGCCCGGCGCAAGCGCTGCGTCGGCCCCGCCTCGCCGCCACCCGATCCGATGACCTCGACCAGATCAATGCGAAACGCCGACAGCACCGAGACCAGTTCCGCCAAGGGTTCGGCGAAGTCCGTGGTCAGGATCGCCTCGGCATGGTTGCGGGTCAGGACGTCAAAGCCTTGGTCCCGCAATCCTTGCAGCATCATGCGTCCTTGGCCACCACGCGTAAGGACAGTTCGCGCAACTGCTTGGTCAGGGGTTCGCTTGGTGCCCCCATCAACAGATCCTCGGCGCGCTGGTTCATCGGGAACATGATGACTTCGCGGATATTCGCCTCATCGGCCAACAGCATCACGATCCGGTCGATCCCCGCGGCACAGCCCCCGTGCGGAGGCGCGCCATACTTGAACGCCTTGACCATCCCGCCAAAGCGCTTGTCGACCTCACTGGCCGGATAGCCCGCGAGTTCAAACGCCTTGTACATGATCTCCGGCTTGTGGTTGCGGATCCCGCCCGAGATCAGCTCATAACCGTTGCAGGCAAGGTCGTACTGATAGGCGTAGACCTGCAGCGGATCACCGTTCAGCGCCTCAAGCCCGCCCTGCGGCATCGAGAACGGGTTGTGGCTGAAATCAATCCCGCCCTCTTCGGTCTTCTCGTACATCGGGAAGTCGACGATCCAGGCGAACTTGAAGCAGTTTTCTTCCGTGAGTTTCAGTTCACGCCCGATCTCGTTGCGGGCGCGTCCCGCGATGGCCTCAAACGTCTCCGGCTTGCCGCCCAAGAAGAAGGCCGCATCGCCAAGGCCGAGGCCGAGTTGCTGGCGGATGGCTTCGGTGCGCTCGGGGCCGATGTTCTTGGCGAGGGGGCCTGCGGCTTCAAGAACTGTGATGCCAAACAACTCTACAATGGCAGGCTTTGCTTGGTCAGGTCGATTGGAGTCCATATAGGCGATTACTTGGAGTGCATTGCTTTCCTCGGTCGGTGTCCCTTCCTTGAGCAAAATATCGAGTTTGTTCCTCGGCACTTCTCCTGAGCACCAACCCCAGAGCAGGTCAGCAATCGGTGAAGCACCTTTTACATATTGCTTTTCGCTCTCGCGCCAGATGATGTAGCCCATCCCCGGCAGGCCTTCCTTCTGGGCGAAGGCATTCATCCGGTCGGCAAACTTGCGGCTGCCACCTTTCGGCGCGGGAATGGCGCGGATTTCGTTCCCCTCGACCTCCAGCAACTTCGCGAAGATCGCAAACCCCGACCCCGCGAAATGCTCGCTCACGTCCTGCATCCGGATCGGGTTGCGCAGGTCGGGCTTGTCGCTGCCGTACCACTTCAGGCTGTCGCGGTAGGCGATCTTGGTCCAGTCCGAATAGACCTTCTTGCCTGGCGCGAACTCTTCGAAAATCCCCTGCACCACCGGCTGCACGGCGGCAAAGACGTCTTCCTGCTCGACGAAACTCATCTCGATATCAAGCTGGTAAAAGTCGGTGGGTGACCGGTCGGCGCGCGGGTCTTCATCCCGGAAACAGGGGGCGATCTGGAAATAGCGGTCAAAGCCCGCCACCATGATCAGCTGCTTGAACTGCTGCGGCGCCTGCGGCAGCGCGTAGAACTTGCCCGGATGCAGCCGCGACGGCACCAGAAAATCCCGCGCGCCTTCGGGGCTGGAGGCGGTGATGATCGGCGTCTGGAATTCGGTAAAGCCCTGATCCCACATCCGGTTGCGGATGCTGCGCACCACGTTTGAGCGCAGCATCATGTTGGCATGCAGCTTTTCGCGCCGCAGGTCGAGGAATCGGTAGGTCAGCCGCGTCTCCTCGGGGTAGTCCACATCGCCAAACACCGGCATCGGCAAGTCGGCGGCCTCGCCCAGCACCGTCACCCCCGTCGCATAAACCTCGATCGCGCCTGTCGGCAGTTTCGCGTTCACCAACGCGGCGTCCCGCGCCTTGACCCGCCCGTCGATGCGCACCACCCATTCCGCCCGCACCGCATCCAACCCCGCAAAGGCCGGACTGTCGCTGTCGGCAATCACCTGCGTGATTCCGTAATGGTCGCGCAGATCGACAAACAGCACCCCGCCATGGTCGCGCACCCGGTGGACCCAGCCCGCAAGACGGACGACCTCGCCGACATGGGCGGTGTTCAGGTCAGCACAGGTATGGCTGCGATAGGCGTGCATTTACGGTCCCCTTTCCAAGGGCTTTGGCGTCATCGCGCCGATACACAATGCCAGATGCCCCAAGTCAAGCCCGCCCCACCGCGCAGAATGGGCAATGTTGCCGCTCCCGGGGCTGAAACCACGCGGAGATCTGCCCTCTCGGCGGTTTGACACGAGGCCGCGCCGCCCCTAGCCGCGCGTGTCAGGGTCCCAGCCTCGGCCCCGCAACAGGAAAAGGTTCAACACCACCAGCCCTGCGATCACGATCACGCCGCTTTCGCCGCCGATGTATTCCTGCGCCAGCACGGATTTCGCGCCACTGAACCGGTCGGCCAGGTTCCAGCCCATGTTCACCGCGCCATGCGCCAATGCCACCGGCCAGACCGACGCCGATTTCAGCCGCAAGTATACGTAGAACACGCCCGCCAGCGTCAGGGTGACCAGGAACAGAGGCACCACGATCAAGGGGTTTCCGTCCGCATGGTAAAGATCGGTCCCAAGCAATAGCGGCAGATGCCAGATACCGTGCAAGAACCCCACGATCAACATCGCGCGCAGGGCACCAAGGCCCGTCAGACGCGGCAACAGATAGCCGCGCCAGCCGATCTCCTCGCCCAGTGCCAGCGCGCTGCTGATGATCAGCCCGATCACGATGCCAAGCGCCATGTCCACGCCCATGCCCCCGACCGGCACTGCAAACACCGTCAGCCCGGTCGCGATCAGCAATGCCAGTCCCGCCAGATGCAGCCCAAAGGGTGCCAGGATCGCCAGGGGCCAGACGCGGATACCGCTGCGGTTCAACCCCAAAAGCTGCGGCAAGTCCCGGATCCCCCCCTCGGGCGCGATCCACACCAGCATCGCCAAGGCTGCGACAGTCGGCGTGAGCATCATCAGCAACAGGCTGGCCTCGCCAATCCAGCGCGCGGCAACCGCCGCAAGACCGGCAAGCCCGAAGGCAATGGCATAGAACAAAAGGGCCTTGGTCCGCATTGTCATCTGCAAGACGCCTGTAAGACACCCGGCAGGTGGTCCTGAAGGTGCATCTGCTCTGCTATACCCCTTTTCGCGCGTCGCCCAGCGATCATTGATGCCTGCGACCCGCGCCGGGCCGGACCTTAGCCTACCCAGACCGCCGGGATCAGACCACGCAGCGCATTGCCGACCCAAAGCCGGACCGACGGCAAGTCCTCGGCCATCAGCACCTCTTGGCGCACCGCCATCTCGGCCCGCAAGACGCCGGGCAGCAGCCCGCTCGTCAAGGGCGGCGTGCGCATCCCCAGCCCGCGATCATAGAACAGCGTGGTGATGGTGCCGTCGCAGACCTCGCCGCGTTCATTGAGAAAGATCACCTCGTCGATGCTGTCGGGCAGGCCTGCGCGGGCAGCGTCATAGACCCTGCGGTTGGTCGATTTTACGCCCAGCCAAGGATCTTCGGACGCCAAGGTTGCGGGCGCAAGCGCCAGCCGCCAACCGGATCGGGCAGGCGGCAGCGCACTGACCTCAACGGCCACATCGCCACCGCAATCCCGTGTCAGGCGCACGCGCGCAGGCGTGTCGGACGGATCACGCAACGCGCTGGTAACCGCGCCATGGTCGAACGCCCAACCCAGTGTCCGGCAACCCGCCTCCAGCCGCGCCAGATGCAGGGCCAGCCGCGGGAACGTAGCGCCATCCCACAGCATCGTCTCGATCAGCTTCAACCCCGGCTGACGGCCGCCTTCACGAAGCGCGCTTTCCACAACGCCTCCTCCCATTCCCCCGCGGCGGTGGAGCCATGCACCACCCCGCCGCCGACATTCATCACGATATCTTTGCCCGCGACCGACAGCGTGCGTATTGCCACCGAGAAATCTGCGCGGCCGTCGGGTGACATCCAGCCAATCGCGCCGCAATAGACCCCTCGGGGGCTTGGCTCCACCGCCCGGATGATTTCCATCGCACGGATTTTCGGCGCACCTGTCACCGACCCGCAGGGAAACAGCGCCGCGATCAGACCGGGCAGGGTCGGCGGCTCTGCCAGGACCCCTTCGATGGTCGAGGTCATCTGATGCACGGTGGTATACTTCTCCATCGCGAACAGCGCGGGCACCTTGACTGATCCCACCTGCGCCAGCCGACTGATATCGTTGCGCAAAAGATCCACGATCATCAGATTCTCGGCGCGGTCCTTCACGCTTGCCTGCAGCGCCGCCGCAAGCGCTGCATCGCGCACAGGGTCGGCATCCCGCGGGGCGGTGCCCTTCATGGGACGCGCGACGATCCGGCCCCCCGCCTCAAGGCGAAAGAACAACTCCGGCGAGCGTGAGACCACCACGGGTCCCACGCCCAGATCGGCGTAAGCCCCGTGCCCCACCGGCCCGGTCCGTCGGAACGCGCCGTAAAGACCAAGCGGCGTTCCCCGGATCAACCGCGCGGCCATCGGAAAGGTCAGGTTCACCTGATAGCAATCGCCCGCCGCGATCCACGCCAGCACCCGCGCCATCGCGGCATCATAATCTGCGCGACGGACCATGGGCTCGGGCGCTGTCATCGTGGTGCCGCGCCCCTCGTCAGCGGCAATCGCCAACGCCGCCGCGCCATCCTTGGGGCCATCAAACACGCCCAGCACCAGCAATGGCCCCGCGCGCTGATCCGGCATCAGCGCGGCCAACCGCGGCTCCAGCGCATAGCCCGCCTCATAGGCCACGTAGCCGACAAGCCAGCCACCGGCCATCCGCGCCGCCTCAGCCCGCGCCATTGCCGGGCCAAGCTCGTCTGGCGTCCACGCCACCACGACCTCGGCCGCGCTGTCAAAATGCGCAGGCGCCCCCGCAGGCCCATGTTCCAAAAGGATCACCGTCTCCGCCCCGCTCCTCCAGAGTTCCCGCTCGTCAGTTAGAACCAACCACCGCCTGCCGCCATCGCAATCCCGCCCTCCTTTGCCAGATTTTCCGACATTCGCTGCCACAGGTGCGATCAGAAATCCTGTAATAATCGTTTCAGCGCTTGCCCGACTGAAAGTTTTCGCGCTGAATGTGCGTCATGAGGCGGGTCAACCTGCCCTGTGGGCTCTGGAGCCCAGGCATACAACAGCAAGGGAACGTCATGTCAGACTACAACGACAAAGACCGGAGCGAGGATGTCAAAATCCTGCACGGCATGGGCTACGCGCAGGAACTTTCGCGCTCGATGTCCAAATTTTCGAACTTCGCCATCTCGTTTTCGATCATCTGCATCCTCAGCGGGGGGATCAACTCTTTCGCCCAAGCCATCTCGTCGGTGGGCGGAGCAGGGGCCGGGATCGGCTGGATCGTGGGCTGCCTGCTGTCGGGCATGTTCGCGCTGGCGATGGCGCAGATCGCCTCGGCCTTTCCAACTGCGGGCGGGCTTTATCACTGGGCCTCGATCCTGGGCAACCGGTTCTGGGGCTGGATCACGGCTTGGTTGAACCTTCTGGGCCTGATCACCGTGCTGGGCGCCATCAACATCGGCACTGCCTATTTCTTTGCCGGCACCTTCGGCGGGATGTTCGGCTTTACCGGCACCGACATGCAGGTCGTGCTCTTCGTCGCCGTGATCACCGCGATCCAGGCACTGTTCAACCATCTCGGGATCAAGATCACCACGATACTGACCGACGTGTCGGGGTATATCATCTTTGCAACTACCGCCGTTCTGGTGCTGGCCTGCCTCTACTACGCCCCGGCGATCGACATCTCGCGGCTCTGGACCTTCACCAACTACTCGGGCGAAGCCGGCGGCAACGTCTTTCCGGCCAGCGACAACATGGGCTATCTGTTCTTGTTGTGCCTGTTGCTGCCGGTCTACACGATCACCGGCTATGACGCCTCGGCCCACACCTCCGAGGAAACCAAGAACGCCGCCATGTCGGTGCCCAAAGGCATCGTCAACGCGGTGGTCTGGTCGTCGCTTATCGGCTGGCTGATGATCTGTGCCATCACTTTGGCCATTCCGGATCTGGCCGTGGCCGCAAGCCAGGGCTTCGGCATGTTCTTTGCGACGATGGATGCGATCCTGCCCACCGCGCTCAAGAACATCCTCTACATCGGTATCTTGATCGCCCAGTTCCTGTGCGGTCTGGCCACCGTCACGTCAGCCAGCCGGATGCTCTTTGCCTTCTCGCGCGATGATGGCATGCCCATCGGGTCCAAGGCTCTGGCCTCGGTCTCGCCCAAGTACCGCACGCCGGTCAACGCGATCTGGACCGCAACCGTGCTGTGCATCCTGTATGTGCTGCTGGCGATGTCGATCAAGGTGGCCGGCACCTCGATCTATGTGATCGTGGTCAACTCCACCCTCGTGTTCCTGTTTCTGTCGTTCACCGTACCGCTGGTCTGCGGGCTCTTTGCCTACGGTACCTCCAAATGGCCGAACCCCGGCCCTTGGGCAATGTCTGCGGGCGTTTACAAACTGGTGACGGTTCTGTCCGTCGTCGGCATGGCGGTGATCCTCTTCATCGCCGTTGCCCCTCCGAACGAACGGGTTCTGTGGGTCGTGCTGGGCTTTGTCGCCTTGGCGCTTATCCTGTGGGTCACGGTTGAAAACCGCCGCTTCGAAGGCCCGCCGACGGGTGAGCGCATCGCCGCTCGCAAGGCCGTGATTGCGGCAGCCGAGCGTGCCGTCGGCGAAAAAGGCTGACGGTCTGAATGCTAGAAAGGCCGGGGGCGGCAGTCCCCGGCCAAGCCTAAAGCAGACAGCGCGTCGCCCCGGCGGCGCGCTTTTTTGTTGCGATGTGGGTGCAAAACGGCAGAGACACCCGTTTGCGAATGTCCGGTCGACCCCACTTGCCCGGACTCAAGGCACGGACCGCCGGGCCACCGGGCCGCGCCCGACTTCCCCCCGGGAGGGCACATTTGAGACGGTGTCCGCAGAACTTCTGTAAAAGACCTTGAACCATAAAGCGCCCGGAACCCGCCTTGGCGCACCCGCCCGAGGTCGGGTCCGGCCCTGTGTTGCACTTGCTTGCAGCGCCCGTCCGCCACCGGCCCCGCCCGAACGCCCGCTGCGGTTTCTTCCGTGCCCGGCAACCACCATTCGCCCCTTGCGCCCTGCCCTCGCATGGCTATAACCCGCGAAGTTTTGCACTGCAGGTGGGGGGCCAGATGCCGAAGCGGACCGATATCAAGTCGATCATGATCATTGGTGCCGGCCCCATCGTCATCGGTCAGGCCTGCGAGTTCGACTACTCCGGCGCGCAAGCCTGCAAAGCCCTGCGCGAAGAGGGTTATCGCGTCATTCTCGTCAACTCGAACCCCGCTACGATCATGACCGACCCCGGCCTTGCCGACGCCACCTATATCGAGCCGATCACCCCCGAGGTCGTCGCCAAGATCATCGAAAAGGAACGCCCCGATGCGCTTTTGCCGACCATGGGCGGCCAGACCGGTCTGAACACCTCGCTGGCGCTGGCCGATATGGGAGTGCTCGACAAGTTCGGTGTGGAACTGATCGGGGCCAAGCGCGAAGCCATCGAGATGGCCGAGGATCGCAAGCTGTTCCGCGAGGCGATGGACCGCATCGGCCTGGAGAACCCCAAAGCCACCATCATCGCCGCCCCGAAACTGGCCACCGGCAAATACGACATCGCCGCTGCCGTGCGCGAGGCGGTTGAGGCCATCGAATATGTTGGTCTGCCCGCCATCATCCGCCCCGCCTTTACGCTCGGCGGCACCGGTGGCGGCGTGGCCTACAACCGCGACGATTACGAGGCCATCGTGAAATCGGGGCTGGAGGCATCGCCCGTCGCACAGGTTCTGATCGACGAGAGCCTGCTCGGCTGGAAAGAATTCGAGATGGAGGTGGTCCGCGACACCGCCGACAACGCCATCATTGTCTGCGCCATCGAAAACGTCGATCCGATGGGCGTGCATACCGGCGACAGTATCACTGTGGCCCCGGCCCTGACCCTGACCGACAAGGAATACCAGATCATGCGCAACGGCTCTATCGCCGTGCTGCGCGAAATCGGGGTGGAAACCGGCGGCTCCAACGTGCAATGGGCGATCAACCCCGCCGATGGCCGGATGGTGGTGATCGAGATGAACCCCCGCGTCAGCCGCTCCTCGGCACTCGCCTCCAAAGCCACCGGCTTTCCTATCGCCAAGATCGCGGCCAAACTCGCCGTCGGCTACACCCTCGATGAACTCGACAACGACATCACCAAGGTCACGCCCGCGTCTTTTGAGCCCTCCATCGACTATGTGGTTACCAAAATCCCCCGCTTTGCGTTCGAGAAATTCCCCGGCTCCGAACCAAACCTCACCACCGCGATGAAATCGGTCGGCGAGGTCATGGCGATTGGCCGCACGATCCACGAGTCCTTGCAAAAGGCGCTCGCCTCTCTGGAAACCGGCCTCACCGGCTTTGACGAAATCGACATCCCGGGCCTGGCGCCTCCCTCCTCCCTCGCGGGGGAGGGCCGGGGTGGGGTGGCGCTCACCCCCGACGCCCGCGCCGCGATCTTCAAGGCCCTCTCCTTGCAAACCCCCGACCGCATCCGTGTCATCGCCCAGGCCATGCGCCACGGCCTCGCCGATGACCAGATCAACCAGGCCACCGCGTTTGATCCGTGGTTCCTCGCCCGCATCCGCGAGATCATCGAGGCGGAGGCCGATATCCGCGCCACCGGCCTGCCCGTCACCGAACACGGCCTGCGCCGCCTGAAAATGCTGGGCTTTACCGATGCCCGCCTTGCCACCCTGACGGGCCGGGATGAAGCACAGGTCCGCCGCGCCCGCCAGCGCCTCGGCGTCGTCGCCGTCTTCAAACGCATCGACACCTGCGCCGCCGAGTTTGAGGCGCAAACCCCCTACATGTATTCCACCTACGAGGCCCCGGCGATGGGCGACGTGGAATGCGAAGCGCGTCCCTCGAACGCCAAGAAAGTCGTCATCCTCGGCGGCGGCCCCAACCGCATCGGCCAGGGCATCGAGTTCGACTATTGCTGCGTCCATGCCTGCTATGCCCTCACCGCCGCAGGCTTTGAGACGATCATGATCAACTGCAACCCCGAGACCGTCTCCACCGACTACGACACCTCCGACCGCCTTTATTTCGAACCGCTCACCCTCGAACACGTTCTCGAAATCCTCCGGGTCGAGCGTGAAAACGGCACCCTGCACGGCGTCATCGTCCAGCTTGGCGGCCAGACGCCGCTGAAACTCGCGCAAGCCCTCGCGCATGAGGGCATCCCCATCCTCGGCACCACCCCCGACGCCATCGACCTCGCCGAGGACCGCGAGCGGTTCCAGCAGTTCCTCCACAAGCTTGGCCTCAAGCAGCCCGTCAACGGCACCGCCCGTTCGCGGGATGAGGCCTTCAAGGTCGCCGCAGACGTCGGCTACCCGCTGGTGATCCGCCCCTCTTTCGTGCTCGGCGGCCGCGCGATGGAAATCATCCGTGACGACACCCAGCTGGAAAGATATATCCGAACGGCTGTTCAGGTATCTGGCGACAGCCCCGTCCTTCTCGACAGCTACCTCTCCGGCGCCATCGAGGTCGATGTCGACGCCCTCAGTGACGGCAAACAGGTCCATGTCTGTGGAATCATGGAACATATCGAAGAGGCGGGCGTCCATTCCGGCGACTCTGCCTGCTGCCTGCCCCCCCATTCCCTGACCCCCGACACCATCGCGGAGCTGAAACGCCAGACCGTGCAGATGGCGTTGGCGCTGAACGTCGTGGGCCTGATGAACGTCCAGTTTGCCATCAAGGATGGCGATATCTACGTCCTCGAGGTCAACCCCCGCGCCTCCCGCACCGTGCCCTTCGTCGCCAAGGCCACCGACAGCGCAATCGCCGCGATTGCCGCCCGGGTCATGGCCGGGGAACCCCTCTCAAACTTCCCCCTCCGCGCGCCCTACCCGCAAGGCGTCGGCCCCGACACACCCCTGCCCCTGATGGACCCCAACACCCTTGCCGACCCGCAAACCCCGTGGTTTTCGGTCAAAGAGGCCGTGCTGCCCTTTGCCCGCTTTCCCGGCGTCGATCCGGTTCTAGGTCCAGAAATGCGATCAACCGGAGAGGTGATGGGCTGGGACCGCACCTTTGCGCTGGCGTTTCTGAAGGCGCAGATGGGCGCGGGCACCGTCTTGCCCGACACGGGCCGCGTCTTCGTATCGATCAAGGACATGGACAAAACCGACGCGTTCGGAGCCGCCGCCCGAGACCTCGTCGCGATGGGGTTCGAGGTGGTGGCGACCAAGGGCACGGCGGCCTGGCTGGCCGAGCAAGGCGTGCCCTCCACCCCGGTGAAAAAGGTTTATGAGGGCCAGCCCAACATCGTGGACCGCCTGAAAAACGACGACATCGCCCTGGTGATGAACACGACGGAGGGGAGCCAGGCGGTGTCGGACTCGCGGGATATTCGACGGGTCGCGCTGATGGACAAGATCCCGTATTTCACGACGGCTGCGGCGAGCATCGCGGTGGTGGCGGCGATGAAGGCACGCGGCGAGGGGTATGGGGTAAGGACGTTGCAGGGGTGAGGGGACATTTCAGATTTTGTTCACAATTTGTGAACCATTTTCCCACATATTCCGTTGACAGGGCGGTCACGGAACTCATATTGAGTGTATTCACCTCGTTTGGTATATCCAGCGAGATAGGGTCGCGCCGCAAGGCGCGGCCTTTTTCTTAGGGGATTTCATGCAAGGTAACACAAGACGACGCGTGATGGTCTACATTGACGGTTTCAATCTGTACCACGCGCTCGATGACTTGCACGACGATAGCTTGAAGTGGCTTTGCCTGAGAAGACTCTCGGAAAGCATCATCCGCGCTGACGAAGAACTGAGAACTGTAAAGTACTTCTCGGCTTTTGCTACGTGGATCCCCGACGCGATGTTGCGTCATCGCGCTTACGTTTCTGCGTTGCAGTGCGAAGGTGTGAAGTTCATCGAAGGCAACTTCAAAAAGAAGTTCCTCAAGTGCAAGGTTTGCGGGGCGCAGTACCAAACACATGAGGAAAAAGAAACTGACGTCAACATCGCTATTCATTTGATTCAAGACACTTTTCTAGACCTTTTTGATCGAGCGATCATCATCTCGGCCGATACGGACATGACGACCGCCGTGACCATGGCAAGGCAAATGTCGGGAACAAAACTGATCGATGTTGTGTGTCCACCTGGGCGGTTCGCTCGGGCCCGATCGATGAAACCCTTGTTCGAGCTACCTCGAGGGAAAATCAAGGCGTCCAGACTTAATGATCGCTACACGTTGGGCGACGGGACGGTCATCATGGTACCAGCCAAATACAAGTTGCCGGCACACCCATAGTTTCTTTGGATTTGATGGTGGTCCGAACCGCGTTTGTCGCTCGCCGAGCGCAGATTTTCACGCGCCGTATATTGTTTCCCCCCCTTACGTCCTCCGCCCCTCCAGCAACGCCCCCGCCCGCGCGGCAAAGAATACGTCCGCTCTGCTTGCGACATGACTTCCATCGAACTCTCCCGCTGTCATCCCCCACCCTTGACTTCCCCCCCGTTTTCCCCCATCTCCCCCCCCAGTCCCTGTGCCCGTGCCGCGTGAGCATGTGAAAGGCCTCGGACGTAAGGTTCCCACCGTCACGCAGGGGTTCCGCGGCATCCACGGTACGGGGCAAGGGCCCGGTGCGAGGGGGTGACGCTTCCCGCTGCCGCGCCCGCGATGGGCCCGGATCAGGCCGCCATTCGGGGGGCCGGAAAGATATGAAATGACCACGTTTGCAGACTTGGGCCTTAGCCCGCAAATCCTCAAAGCGCTTGAAAAGACGTCCCTAAAGTTGCCGACGCCGATCCAGGCGCAGGCGATCCCGCACATCATGGCGGGCCGCGACCTGATGGGTCTGGCGCAGACCGGCACTGGCAAGACCGCGGCGTTCGGCCTGCCGCTGCTCCATCGCATCCTCGACCTCGGCCATCCGCCCGGCCCGAAAAACGTCCGCGCCCTGATCCTTGCGCCGACCCGCGAGTTGATCGGACAGATCAAGGACAACCTCGAAGTGTTCACCAAAGGCACCGCCGTCAAGGTCACCATGGTGGTCGGTGGGGCGAGTTTGTTCAAGCAAGCTCAAGCCCTTAGCAAGGGCACCGACGTTTTGGTTGCGACCCCAGGCCGCCTGATCGACCTTCTAGAACGCGGCGATGTGAGCCTTGAGAAATGCGCCTATCTGGTGCTGGACGAGGCGGACCACATGCTCGACATGGGCTTCATCCATTCGTTGCGAAAGATCGCCAAGCACATCCCGCAAAAGCGCCAGACCATGCTGTTTTCCGCCACGATGCCGAAAGACATCGAGGAAATCGCCGACACCTATCTGCGCGATCCGATCCGGGTGCAGGTGGCTCCTCCGGGCAAACCGATCGAAAAGATCAGTCAGGGCGTGCATTACATCCCCAATGGCGACAAGGCGCGCCTGTTGGAGGAGTACCTGAAAAAGCATCCGACCGAACAGGCGCTGGTCTTTGGCCGCACCAAGCATGGCTCTGAAAAGCTGATGAAATTGCTCGCGACATGGGGCTTCAAGGTCGGCTCCATCCATGGCAACAAATCGCAATCCCAGCGCGATCGCACTTTGTCCGAGTTTCGTTCCGGCGCGCTGGACGTACTGGTCGCAACCGATGTTGCGGCACGCGGGATCGACATCCCGACGGTGCGCCACGTCTATAACTTCGACCTGCCCAATGTGCCGGAAAACTATGTTCACCGCATTGGCCGCACCGCCCGTGCCGGGGCAGAAGGAACCGCCGTCGCGTTCTGCGCTCCGGCGGAAATGGGTGAACTGCAGGCGATTGAAAAGATGCTGAAAAAGCCGATCCCAGTGCTGGCTGGCGCACCTTGGGCCGCCGATATTGTGGCCGCAAGCCCCAAGCCGGGCCAGAACCGCGGCCAACGCCCGCAGCGTCAGGGCGGCCAGAAACCCGGGGCAAAACCCCCGGCAAAGCCGCAAGGCCAACGGCCTGCCGCCCATGGCCAGGGTCGCCCCGCCGGTGCCAAGCCGCAAGGTGGCACGTTCACTCCACGCCGGTCCGAAGGCGGCAAACCGTACGCAGCACAACAGCGCCGTCCAAGCTGAACGCGGACCAAATGAACCTGATCAAGCCATCCGAAATGCTCGGGCGGCTTGGTCACTCGGTTATTCCAACTGATGAAAGTATCCCACCAAAGGCGCCGGGGGGGTGAAACCCTCCGGCCAGGCAACTGGTCCGCCAGGTGCATGATCAGACGCGCATCGTCGCTTCAGCTGACTTCGTCTTCGAGGTTAAGTTTCATCTCCAGCAGGACCCTTTGCAGCTCGGTCGTCTCGCGCAACATCCGCTTGGCTTCGTTCGTGGTGATCTTGCCGTCCCCGATGGCCTGGTTGTACTCGCTCATCAACATCGCAAACCGTTGTGCCAGGGCCACGACATCTTGATTGACCCCATGCGCGGGTGAATTCTTGCGATCAGTGTCATATGACAGCGTGATGCCGCGCATATCGGCCAACGCAGCGGTCACATGGGGAAACTCGGACGCGGCCTCCAATTGTGCGACGACATCAATCGGCATGAACCGGTCGCGATGTTCATCTGAGTCCGAGTAATAGCGGCCCAGCGTCGCCTTCGATTTGCCGGTGAGGGCACACGCGGCCTCGATGCCGACATCCTTGACGAGGGCCTCACTGTGTTTCTTGAGATAGGTTTCAATACTCATACGCGTGTGACCCGACTGCCCAGAACTGGGGAATTCGTCTCAGGTTTTCCCCTTTTGCACAAGACGCCAGTTTGCGAATGATGCGGCGTTCTGAACATTCAGAGCCGGTTAAGAGTGGTTGGCGTCCCCAGCGCCGACAAACTTGAGGGTCCGCTGGGATCTGGGTCCGGGGCCGGTTAACCGCCGGTCGCAGACCATGGTCCGACAGCGGGCCTGTCCGGGTTGTATGTGCGATGCCAAGGGCTTGTGCTGGCAGTTGTTAAGGGTGGGGTAGCAGCCGTGCGAATGCCGGCACGTAGACATGAAAACCTTGGGCTGGACCGACTGCACATTTGCGGACGTGTCCAGCTCCTCTTGCAGGCCAGAGCGCCCATCGGGTAAGTCAGCTTATGGCCAAGCTGTACTTTCACTATTCCACGATGAATGCGGGAAAATCGACCGCACTTTTGCAAGCCTCGCACAATTATCGCGAAGGCGGGATGCAGACCTATCTCATCACGGCGCAATTTGACAAACGCGCAGGCGAGGGGCGGATCGCAAACCGTATCGGGATTGCCGAGCCTGCGGATACCTTTGGTCTGAGCGAGGAGCTGTTTGTCAAGATTGCCGAACGGCTAAAGCAAAGCGAGGTCGCGTGTGTTTTCATCGACGAGGCCCAGTTCCTGTCCAAGGATCAGGTCTGGCAACTGGCGCGCGCGGTGGATGACCTCGGCATTCCGGTCATGTGCTACGGGCTGCGGGTCGACTTTCAGGGCAACCTCTTTCCCGGCTCGGCAGCGCTGCTCGCGTGGGCAGACGAGATGCGCGAGGTGCGCACGATCTGTCACTGCGGGCGCAAGGCCACGATGGTCATCCGGCGCGGCCCGGACGGTCGCGCACTGCACGAAGGCGAACAAGTGGTGATCGGCGGCAACGAGACCTATGTCAGCCTCTGTCGTCGCCACTGGCGCGCGGCGATGGGGGACGCGACGCAGGGGCCCGCGTGACAATCAGCATCCCTGCCGCGACGATCATCGCCATGCCAAGCACCGCCAGAGGTGCAAGGCTTTGCCCCCACAGCATCCAGCCCCAGAAGGCCGACGCCGGCAGGATCACATATTCCATGACCGAGGCGCGGCCGGCATCTGTCATCTGATAGGCCCGGACCATCATGCCGATGGCAACCAGCGACCCTGCCGCCTGCACGAAAGTCCAGAAAAGAAATGTCCAAGACGGCCAGACCAGGCCGCGTTGCAGAAAGCCTGCCGCCCCTTCCGGCACCGCCAGCGGCAGGATCATCAAGACCAGCATGCCAACGACCCCGAACAGGCCGAGCACGACAAAGAAGCCCGCAAGCAAGGTGTCGGCACTTTCTTCGGCGCACCAGGCGCGGGTGGCGACGTTGCCCAAGGCATACATCGCCCCGGCCAGAACCGGCAGCACGGCGGCCAGCGACGCATCCGCCATCGCCTCGGGACCAAGGACCAGCACCACCCCCAAGAACCCAACCGCAACGGCCAAGACCTGCACCGCGCCGACCCGCTGCCCATAGGCAAACCGCTGGATCAAAAGGACGAAAATCGGTGCTGTGAAAAGCCCCGCGGCGACGATGGCAACCGGAAGAAACGCCAGCGCGCCGAAATAAATCAGCATTGCGAGCCCATGCAGCAGAGACCGGCCCACCACTGCCCACCAGCGCACCGGCCGCAGGCGCAAGCCGAAAACGGGCACCGCCAACGCCAACAAAACCGCCGCCATCAGGCTGCGGGTCGCATGGAACTGCCAAAGCCCCGCCTCGGCGGCGATCACGCGGACATAGTTGTCGGTAAAACCGATCACGACGGCATAGCCTGCGATCAATAGCGCCGCCTGCCCCGTGCGATCAGGTTTTGCAGCCGAAGTTCGGATCAGATTTGTCATGGCTGACTGAGCCCCGCCTGCACGCCATTCGCCTGCCAGAAAACGACATCGGGAAGCCATCTGCGTCCGCCATGCCGTCCGGACAGACGATTGTGGCCCCTTCGCCAAGCGGTTAAGATCGCGGCCAAACAGGACAGAGACATATCCGCCCATGACGGCGCTGACAAAATACACGCGGCTGGAGAGTTCGGGGCTATGGCGCGATGATCCGTTGGATCAGCGGCGCGAGGTGCTTGTGCATCTGGGCGAGGCGACACTGATCCTGTCGGACCCGCGCACCGACGTGGCGCTTAGCCATTGGTCGCTGCCTGCGGTGGCACGCGTCTCACCCGGCACATCGCCCGCGATCTACACCCCCGGCCCGGATTCGCGCGAGACGCTGGAACTGGCTGACCCCGACATGATCGCCGCGTTGGAAAAAGTGCGCGCGGCGCTTGCGGCGGCCGTGCCGCGCCCCGGACGACTGCGCGGGGCCTTGGTCGCAGGTGTAACTGCGGCCCTTGTGGGTCTTGGCATCTTTTGGGTGCCGCAAGCCTTGGTGGCGCATACTGCTTCGGTCCTGCCGCCGGCCAAACAGGCTGAAATCGGGCAAGTGGCCCTGGACGACGTGATCCGGCTGACCGGTGCGCCTTGCGCGGAAAAGCCCGGGCTCGTGGCATTGGCGGCCCTGTCCGAGCGGCTATTTGGCCCCAAGGACACGCCCATTGTCTATGTGCTGCGCGACGGGGTATCGACCGGTTCACATTTGCCGGGCCAGTTGATCCTCGCCTCGAATGCACTTTTGACCGATGCCAAGGGACCCGAGGCCTTTGCCGGTGCGGTTCTGGCCGAGGCCGAGCGCGCCGCACAGTCCGATCCGATGATCGAAATACTCGATCAGTCAGGACTGGTGTCGACGTTCCGGCTCTTGACGTCGGGCGATCTGCCAGAGGGCAGTCTTGCGGGCTATGGCGAGGTTTTGCTGGCGCGCGCGCCCGTCGCACTGACAGCCGACCGGCTTTTGGCCCGGTTGGCTGCGGCGGGCGTCCCGGTCGGCCCTTATGCCAGCGCGGTTCTGCCCGAGGGGACTGCCCGCGAGGGGCTGATCGCGGCTGATCCGCTGGCCGGAACACTGCCCGCGCCGCTGATGTCGGACGGGGATTGGCTAAGCCTGCAGGCGATCTGCGGCTTTTGAGTTTGCAGATCAGCGAACGATAAAGGCGTCGCCAAACCCTGCGCGGCGCGCCGCTGAAAGTCCGGCCTGCGCATCAGCGACCGTGGCAAAGGGGCCTGCATAGACGACCTGAACCGCCTTGCCGTTCAGCCGCGTCTTGGAGCGGGCAACCGGCAGGCCCATCGCGCTCAGGCGGTCCTCGGCACCGGCGGCGTTGGCGGGCACGGCAAACGAGCCGACCTGCACCAGAATCCTTCCCGATGCCGCTGCCTTGACGGTTCGCGTTGTCGATGCCCCCGCTAGGGGCTTTAGTGGGACCTCGCGGGTCCAGACTTTGTCCTGAGCGGCCTCACCCTCCGCAGTGCCCTTGGCCCGATACGGGTTCAGCCGGTCATCCTTCCAGGCGCGCACATAGCCTTTTGGAACCACCGGCAAGGTATCGGTTGGCGGCGTGATCGTGACACCCGAGATATGTCCGACAACCTTGCCTGCGCCGACGAGCCGCGGCAGGGTCGCGCCATCGGCAGTTCCATCTCCGCGCGTGCAGTAAAGCTTGCTGTCGCCGGACGGGCCGCGCAGCTGTTCCAGATAGGGTGTGCTGGCGGGACAGGCCATCCGCATGCCGGGCGGTGGCGGCGGTGCAACTGCAGCGACCTTCCTGACGGTCTTTTTCGATGCCGGCGCCGGCGCTGCTTTTGCCACTGCCACAGGCGGAGCTTCGGCGACGGGCGCCTCGATGATGGCGGCGACGGTGTCGGCAGGCGGGAGCGGTCCGCTGCACATCTGTTTGCGATCACTGGTCACACGGGGCACCCAGGTCACCTTGCCGCCAAAGCCTGCCCGCAAGAACACACAGCCCCGGCTGTCAACATATTGCTGCCCCTTGAAGCTCGCCGGTGGCAGTTCGGCGGGGTCGGCAAATGACGATGGCTGTGCAAAGGCAAGGCCCGTCGAGACCATTGCCACGAAGAATGCTGCTGCCAAAATCTTGCGAAACATCCAAACCCCTGCACCACGCCGCGGGATGATGACGAAGTGCTGCAGCTGAGTCAAAGCCCGAAGCGTCCTATTTGGTCCCAAACATGCGATCTCCGGCGTCCCCGAGGCCCGGAACGATATACCCGTGGTCATTCAAGTGGCTGTCGACTGCAGCTGTGACAATCGGCACGTCGGGATGCGCCTCTTTCATCCGGGCGATTCCCTCGGGTGCGGCCAGCAAACACAGGAACCGGATATTGGTCGCGCCTGACTTTTTCAACAAACTGACCGCCGCCACCGATGAATTTCCTGTCGCCAGCATCGGATCCACGATGATCGACAGCCGTTCGTCCAGCCGGTCGGGCAGTTTGCAATAGTATTGCACCGGTTGCAGCGTTTCGGGGTCGCGGTAGAGGCCCACGAAGCCCACCCGCGCTGCCGGAACCAGCTCCAGAATCCCGTCGAGCAGGCCATTGCCCGCCCGCAGGATCGACACCAGCGCCAGCTTCTTGCCGTCGATGGTGGGCGCGTCCATCGGCTCCAGCGGGGTTTCGATGCGCTTGGTCGTCATCGGCAGTTCGCGCGTGACTTCATAGGCCAGCAGCAGGCTGATCTCGCGCAAAAGCTTGCGAAAAGACGCGGTGGAGGTATCTTTTTGGCGCATCAGCGTCAGCTTGTGCTGGACGAGCGGGTGCGACACGACAGTCAGATGGTCCAGCATTCAGGCCTCCAGAAGTTTCGCAATTCGCGCCTTTGTATCGGTATCGCAAAAGGCGGCGTCAAGCGAGGTGCGGGCGATCTGGCGAAAGACGCCGTCATCCCAGTCAAAAGCGTCGTGCAGCATCTGATATTCCCGCACCATCGTGGTCTGGAAAAAGGGCGGGTCGTCGGTCGAGATGGTGACCTTGACGCCACGATGGTGCAACTCGCCGATGGGGTGGGCGCGAACGTCGCGGTAGATGCCCAAGGCGACGTTGGAGCCGGGGCAGCATTCCAGCACCACGCCCTTTTCGGCAAGCTCATCAACCAGCGCCAGATCTTCGATGGCGCGCACCCCGTGACCGATCCGCTCCACCGCAAGATCGCGCAAGGCCGCGCGAACCGACTCCGGCCCACCCCATTCGCCGGCATGGGCGGTCAGGCGCAAACCAGCCTCCCGTGCCATGTCGAATGACCAGCGGAAATCCTTGGGTTGACCGATCTTTTCGTCCCCCGCGATGCCAAAGCCGACAATCCAGTCGCCCGCCGTTTCGGCTGCACAGCGCGCCGTCTGCCGTGCTTTGTCGGGGCCGAAATGGCGGATGCAGGTGATGATGCCGCGTAGCACGATGCCCATGTCGCGTTCGGCCCGAAGCGCCGCCTCGTGGATCGCTTGGGAATACTCGCGCCACGCGCCCAAATCGCGCCCGCCGCAGAAGTCGGGCGAAAGGAACGTCTCGCAATAGACCACGCCGCTGGCGGCACTTTCCTCCAGCACCGCCAATGTCAGACGCGCGTAATCCTCAGGCGTCTTCAATGCCGCGGTCGCGGCCTCGTAGACCTTGATGAAATCCCAGAAATCCCGGTATTTGTAATTGCCTGCGTCGTCGAAGATCCCCGACAGGTCGATTTTCTTTTGCCGCGCCAAACCCCGGATGAAGGCAGGCGGGGCCGCACCTTCCAGATGCAGGTGCAACTCGACCTTTGGCAGGTCCTTGACGGTCATAAGAAACTGCGCCCCGGCCCGCGCGACAAGACACCCAGATGCGCCGCCACCGAGGCGGCAACATCCACAAAGCCCACATGTCCCAAGGCCCCGGTCCCAACCCCGGCGCAGATCACCGGCACCCGCTCGCGCGTATGTTCGGTGCCGCGCCACGTGGGGTCATTGCCATGATCGGCAGTGAAGATCACCAGATCCCCGCGCCGCACGCGTGACAGGAACGCGCCGGCCCGCGCGTCAAACCATTCCAGTGCGCGCGCATACCCAGCCACATCGCGCGGATGGCCATAAAGGCTGTCAAATTCGACAAAGTTCGCAAAGGTCAGGGAACCGTCAGCCGCCTCCACGCCCAACCGGTCCAGATGATCAAACAGGTCCGCGTCGGACTTGCCCTTGTGCAGCGCGCCGATCCCGCGCATCGAGAAAATGTCGCCGATTTTGCCGACGGCATGGGTCTCGCGCCCAGCCTCGGCCAGCCAGTCGAGCAGCGTCGGCGCGGGGGGGGCTATCGCATAGTCATGCCGGTTTGAGGTGCGGTAAAAGTTGTCTGGCGTCCCGACAAAGGGCCGCGCGATCACCCGCCCTACCTTCATCGCGTGCAGATGCGGGGCGAGGTCGGCACAAAGCTTCAGCAGACGTTCTAGCCCGAAGGAGTCTTCGTGGGCCGCAATCTGGAATACCGAGTCCGCCGAGGTGTAGCAGATCGGCCAACCCGTCTTCAGATGCGCCGCGAAATGCTCAGCGATGATCGGCATACCCGAGGCATGGCAATTTCCAAGGATGCCCTCGGTCCCCGCAAGTTTGCAGACCCGCGCGACGAGGTCATCGGAAAAGGCCGGAACGGTGTCGGGGAAATAGGTCCAGTCCCATGGCACCGGCACCCCTGCCAGCTCCCAATGACCTGACGGCGTGTCTTTGCCTTGGCTGACCTCGGTCGCCGCGCCCCAGCGTCCTTTTGGGTGCAGCACGCCCGGCATTGCTGCACCCGACGCCAACCGGACGGCCGCCGATAGTCCCAGCGCGTCCAGATGCGGCATCGCCAAGGGCCCTGACCGTCCGGCCTCTGCCCGTCCCGCGGCACATGCCGCCGCGATATGGCCCAGTGTATTGGACCCTGCATCGCCGAAAGCCTCGGCATCCGGCGCCCCACCGCAGCCGACGGAATCCATCACCACAAGAAACGCCCGTGGCATCAGGCGATCCTCATGTGAACCAGCGGCGGCTCGTCTTCGGCGATGTCTGCAAACCGGTACGCCGCCTGCACCGCCGCGACGGCTGCATCGGCCTGCGCCTCGGTCGCTGCATGGATCATCGCCAGCGGCACGCCCTTTTGGACCTCTTCGCCCAATCCCGCCAAGTCCGAAAGCCCCACCGAAAGGTTGAGCTTGTCGCCCCCTTTCAGCCGCCCGCCGCCGAGATGCACCACAGCGTGGCCCAAAGCCTCGCCATCAATCGCCGTGACAAACCCGTCCAAGGGGCTCGGCACTTCGCGGATCACAGCAGCCGAGGGGAGCCTGTCCGGCCAGCGCTCGGTGAAATCGGCAGGGCCGCCCTGGGCCGTCACCATGCGCCCAAAACACTCGACCGCCGCCCCGGATTCCAGCGCTTGTTCGATCCGCCCCCCCCCATCGGCGGCATCCGCAGCAATCCCTGCGAGGGCCAGCGCCTCGCCACCCAGCCGCACGGTCAGGTCCCACAGGGCCACGTTTACGGATGTCCCGGTCAGCGTCTCCATCACCTCGATCACCTCCAGCGCATTGCCTGCAGCCGTGGCCAGAGGCTGGCTCATATCGGTGATCAGCGCCGTCGTCATGCAGCCCGCCCCTTGTGCGGTCGACACCAGGGCGCGGGCCAAGGCCTCGGCGTCCTTCATGGTTTTCATGAACGCGCCGGAGCCCACCTTGACGTCCAGCACCAAAGCCTCCAGCCCCGCTGACAGCTTTTTCGACAGGATCGACGCGGTAATCAGGTCGATGGATTCCACCGTGCCCGTGACATCGCGAATGGCATAAAGCCTGCGGTCCGCCGGCGCGATCTCGGCGCTGGCCGATACAATGGCGCAGCCGACATCGCTCATCTGCCGGCGAAACTGATCTTTCGTCAGACCGGTGCGAAATCCGGGAATGGCCTCCAGCTTGTCAAGCGTGCCGCCGGTATGACCCAGCCCACGCCCCGAAATCATGGGCACATAGGCCCCGCAGGCGGCCAGCGCGGGCGCCAGCAGCAGCGAGATGCAGTCGCCGATCCCGCCGGTGGAATGTTTGTCGACCAACGGGCCGGGCAGATCCCAGCGCAGGACTTCACCGGAATCGCGCATCGCCCGCGTCAGCGCGACCCGGCCCGCATCCGTCAGGCCGCGCAGAACCACCGCCATGGCAAAGGCCCCGGCCTGGGCATCCGTTACCTCACCCGAGGCAAGGCCTGCCGCGAACCAGCCGATTTCGGCATCACTCGGCGTGGTGCCGTCGCGCAGCTTGGTGATGACGCTGCGGGCATCCATCAGTCACGGTCCATATGCGCGGCGGTGAAGACGCCCGGCAGCAGGTCCCCCACCGTCATGGATTTGCTTTTGCCATCGGTCGTGGCCAGCGTCACCACGACCTCGGGGCCGGCGAACTCCGCGATCTTTTGACGGCAGCCGCCGCAAGGAGGGACCGGGCTTGGGCAATCGGCGATCACGAGGATCTCGGCGATGCGGGTTTGTCCCGCCGCAATCATCGCCGCAATCGCGCCGGCTTCGGCGCAGGTGCCTTCTGGATAGGCGGCATTCTCGACGTTGCAACCGACAAAGATCTGCCCGGTGGTGCTGCGCAAGGCGGCACCGACCTTGAACCTGGAATAGGGCGCGTAGGCGTTCTCGCGCACGGTTGTCGCAGCAGACAAGAGCATCATGACATCCCCATCGTTCCAGTTGTCCAAGCAAAGACATTGGGCAAGCCGCGCCCTTTATGCAAGGGAACGAAAACCTGGCCTTTGCAGCGAAACCGCCGGACCGCGCATCCTGCGATCTGCATCCGGGCGTGTTGGTGCTTGCCGTGACCCCAACCGAATGATCAACTGGGCACTCTGGCACCCTGCCGATACGCCGCCATTATCGGCGCAGTTGTGGCGCGAAAGAAACCAGTTCAAGGCTAAACTACTTTTAGGAGAGAGACATCCATGTCGGATCAGCGTCAGGATGCAGCACGCCAGGCGGCCTTGGACTACCACGAATTTCCCAAGCCCGGAAAGCTGGAGATCCGCGCGACCAAGCCTTTGTCGAACGGCAGCGACCTTGCGCGGGCCTATTCGCCGGGTGTGGCCGAGGCCTGCCTCGAGATCAAGGCTGATCCCACCGCTGCTGCCCGCTATACGACCCGCAGCAACCTTGTCGGTGTCGTGACCAACGGCACTGCCGTCCTTGGCCTTGGAAACATTGGCGCTTTGGCCTCCAAGCCGGTGATGGAGGGCAAAGCTGTGCTCTTCAAGAAATTCGCCAATATCGACTGTTTCGACATTGAACTGAACGAGCCGGACCCGGTCAAGCTGGCCGACATTGTCTGCGCGCTGGAACCCACATTCGGGGCGATCAATCTTGAGGACATCAAGGCGCCAGATTGTTTCATCGTTGAACAACTTTGTCGCGAACGGATGCGCATCCCGGTCTTTCATGACGACCAGCACGGCACCGCAATCGTTGTGGGAGCAGCCGCGACCAATGCGCTGATCGTAACCGGCAAGGACTTTGCGGCAATCAAGGTGGTCTCGACCGGTGGCGGCGCAGCCGGGATTGCCTGCCTCGAAATGCTGGTCAAGCTTGGGGTGCAGCGCCAGCATGTCTGGCTGTGTGACCTTGAGGGGCTGGTCTATCACGGCCGCAGCGCGCAGATGACGCCGCAAAAGGCAGCCTTTGCCCAAGGCACCGTCGCCGCCTCTCTGGCCGATGTGATCGACGGCGCAGATATGTTCCTTGGCCTGTCGGGACCGGGGGTTCTGACGCCGCAGATGGTGGCAGCCATGGCCCCCGACCCGATCATCTTTGCGCTGGCCAATCCCACCCCGGAAATCCTGCCCGAAGACGTGCGCAGCGTGGCCCCGGGGGCCATCATCGCCACGGGACGATCCGATTTTCCCAATCAAGTCAATAACGTGCTGTGTTTCCCCTTCATCTTTCGCGGGGCACTCGATGTGGGCGCGACCGAGATCAACAAGGCCATGGAAGTCGCCTGCATCGAGGGCATCGCGGCCCTTGCGCGCGCGACGACCAGCGCCGAGGCCGCCGCTGCCTATCGCAGCGAGACGCTCGCTTTCGGGGCCGACTATCTGATCCCCAAGCCCTTTGACCCACGCCTGATGGGGGTCGTGGCCACCGCCGTTGCCCGCGCCGCGATGGAAACCGGGGTTGCCACACGGCCCATCGCCGATCTGGATGCCTACAAGCGCAACCTCGATGGATCGGTGTTCAAATCCGCCCTCATCATGCGCCCGGTATTCGAGGCGTCAAAGCTCGCCGCCCGCAAGATCGTCTTTGCCGAGGGCGAGGATGAACGCGTCTTGCGTGCGGCGCATGCGATGATGGAGGAAACCAACGATGTGCCGATCCTGATCGGGCGTCCCGATGTCGTCGCGGCGCGCTGCGAACGTGCGGGACTGCCGATCCGGCCGGGGCGCGACTTTCACCTTGTGAACCCTGAAAACGACCCGCGTTACCGCGACTATTGGGGCACCTATCATGAATTGATGGCCCGTCGTGGCGTGACCCCCGACATCGCCCGCGCAGTCATGCGCACCAACACCACCGCAATCGCCGCCATCATGGTTCACCGCGAAGAGGCCGACAGCCTGATCTGCGGCACCTTTGGCCAATATCTCTGGCATCTGGGCTATGTCAGGCAAGTCCTGGCGCGCAACGGTCTGCATCCCATCGCCGCCCTAAGCCTGATGATCATGGAGGATGGCCCGCTGTTCATCGCCGACACTCATATCAATGCCGAACCGACGCCCGAGCAGATCATGCAAACCGTGATCGGTGCCGCCCGCCATCTCCGTCGCTTTGGCCAGACGCCCAAGATCGCGCTGTGCACGCAAAGCCAGTTCGGCAACATGGACACCGGCAACGCCCTGCGAATGCGCGCCGCGCTGGAATTGCTGGACCAGCGCGATCCCGATTTCTGCTACGAAGGTGAGATGAACGTCGACGCCGCCCTGGATCAGGCGTTGCGCGACCGCATCTTTCCCAATTCGCGGCTTGAAGGGGCGGCCAATGTGCTGGTCTTTGCGTCAACCGACGCCGCATCAGGCGTTCGCAATATCCTCAAGATGAAGGCCGATGGGCTGGAGGTCGGCCCGATCCTGATGGGCATGGGCAACAAAGCGCATATCGTGAACCCGTCGATCACGGCGCGCGGGCTGCTGAACGTGTCGGCCATCGCGGGGACGCCGGTGGCGCATTATGGGTGAGGATAGTACCTCTCCCGCAAGCCTAAACTTGCGCGAGTATAGTGCTTGGCAGGTCCGCATAGGCCTTCTTGTAGCGACTGTTCTGGGCCTTGTCCTTTACTGTGCCAGTCAGGCATTTGACCGAAGATCGCTCGAAATCCTTTGGGCTATCTGGAACAACGATGCAACGCAGGCGCAGCGCCAAAGCTGGAGCAGGTCGTCCAGCTTTTTTCAGCTGTCAATCATGTTCGGGTTGCCAATTGGTGCCGTTGTCGCGCTGCCGACAGCGCTGTTTTTCTTTTTGAGGACAGGTCTTTTGGCTGAGCCTCGCATCTGGCGTTTCGCTTTAGCGGGCGTGTTGGCCGGCTTGGCGATCAGTGTTCTTGGCACTGTGATCTCGACGGTTTTTGGTTTCGCGCAAAGCCGGGACACGGGTAACTACTCTTGGATCGGGTCAAAGACCAACCCGATCGCAGTGGATGGCATTCGCACCACCTATGGCTGGTCGCTCGAACTGCTCGCAACCGTTGTATTTGTCGCCTTCGGTGCATTTAGCGCAACATTTGCGCGGCTGGTCGTCGGAGCACCGCGCGGGAAAAACTGACGCGAACCTTACCGGACAGCGAATGCACGGCGACCAAACGAATGTTGCCGGTAACAGCGTTGCGCCCGGCCCCCCGCGTCGCGTAACACTCCTATAGATTTGGAGGAGGCACCAGGCATGACCTATACCGCAACCTATGCCCGCTGGCAGTCAGACCCAGAAGCCTTCTGGCTCGATGCCGCTGCCTCCATCGATTGGGTCACGCCCCCGTCCCAGGCCCTGAACGCCACCCGTGCGCCCTTCTACGAATGGTTCACCGACGCGACCGTCAACACCTGCTGGAATGCCGTCGACCGGCATGTGCTGGCCGGGCGTGGGGAGCAGGCCGCGATAATTCATGACAGCCCGGTCACCGGCACCAAGCACGTCATCACCTATGCGGAGTTGCAGACCCGCGTCTCGCGTCTGTCTGGTGCTCTCAGGGCCAAAGGCATCACCAAGGGCGACCGCGTCATCATCTACATGCCCATGGTTCCCGAAGCGCTGGAGGCGATGCTGGCCTGTGCCCGGCTTGGCGCCGTCCACTCCGTCGTTTTCGGCGGTTTTGCCGCCGCCGAACTGGCGGTGCGCATCGACGACTGCACCCCAAAGGCGATCATTGCCGCCTCTTGCGGGATCGAACCCTCCCGCGTTGTTCATTACAAGCCGCTTGTTGACGAGGCGATCAAATTAGCCACGCACAAGCCCGAGTTTTGTGTGATCTTTCAGCGCGAACAAGAGGTTGCAAAACTTGTCCCCGGCCGCGACGTCGCTTGGCACGAGTTTCAATACGGTGTCAGCCCAGCCGACTGCGTCCCCGTCGAGGGCAACCACCCGGCCTATGTGCTCTACACTTCCGGCACGACCGGGGCGCCCAAAGGCGTGGTCCGCCCGACCGCCGGGCATCTTGTCGCGCTGCACTGGACGATGCGCGCGATCTATGATTGCGGACCGGGCGATGTGTTCTGGGCAGCGTCCGATGTTGGCTGGGTCGTGGGGCATTCCTACATCTGCTATGGCCCGCTGATCGCTGGGTGCACCACGGTCGTCTACGAGGGAAAACCCGTCGGCACGCCGGATGCGGGGGCTTTTTGGCGCGTCATCGCCGAACACAAGGTTCGCAGCTTTTTCACCGCCCCCACAGCCCTGCGCGCGATCAAGCGCGAAGATCCCGAGGGGCGGCTGGTCGGCGATTATGACCTGTCGGAACTGAGCACGATTTACCTCGCGGGCGAGCGCGCCGACCCCGACACGATCCACTGGGCACAAGCCCATGTCGGTGTGCCGGTCATTGACCATTGGTGGCAGACCGAAACCGGCTATGCGATCGCTGCCAATCCAATGGGCCTTGGCGCATTGCCGGTCAAAATCGGCTCTCCCTCGGTGCCGATGCCGGGCTATGACGTGCAAGTGCTGGACGAGGCAGGCCATCCTGTCAGCCCCGGAACGCTTGGTGCGATCGCGATCAAGTTGCCCTTGCCGCCCGGAACCCTGCCCACACTCTGGAATGCAGAAGATCGGTTCCACAAAAGCTATCTCGCGCATTTCCCAGGATTTTATGAGACCGGCGATGCGGGCTATCTCGATGCGGACGGCTATCTCTATATCATGGCGCGCACCGATGATGTGATCAACGTGGCAGGCCACCGGCTCAGCACCGGAGCGATGGAGGAGGTTCTGGCCGGTCACAAGGACGTGGCCGAATGCGCCGTGATCGGGGTGGCGGACGCGCTGAAAGGGCAGTCGCCCTTGGGGTTCTTGTGCCTGAACAAGGGTGCGACGCGCGCCCATGACGACGTGGTACGCGACTGCGTGGCACTGGTGCGCGAAAAGATCGGCCCCGTGGCGGATTTCAAGCGTGCAGTGGTTGTGGACCGCTTGCCCAAAACACGGTCGGGCAAGATTCTGCGCGCGACGATGGTCAAGATTGCCGACGGCCAACCGTGGAAGATGCCCGCCACCATCGATGATCCCGCGATTCTGGACGAGATCACGACGGCGCTGCTTGGTCTGGGGCTGGCCGGGGGTCCGCGCGCGTGATGTCAGGCAGGCTGGCCCGACTGGACATTGCACGGGACTGCGCTAACCTGTGGGCGCCATGAAAGAAGACCTCGCATCCTTGCCAGAAACCCGTTCGCAGGACGCAATCGGCCAGCCGGACGAAACCTTTCCACTTTTGCATGGTGACGCGTTGGAGCGCCTTTTGCAGATCGTAGGCGCTGCTAGATCCGGCGTTTTTCTGGACCAGTTGCAGGCCGATCTGGCGGCAGCACTTGCCGATCTGGCGGTGGCGATCAAGGTGCAGGGCCTGGCTGAACTGCAGCGCGCGACACATACACTCTCAGCCCTTGCGGGGACGGTTGCGTCGCCAAGGCTGGAGGCAGCAGCCCGCGCCGCCAATGTTTTGGCGCTTGGCGAGAACGTTGCGGCCTTTGGCACCCCGGCGGCATCGGTTCTGCGGCTTACGGCCCAGCTATCCGCAGAGATCGTCGCGTTCCGCATGGGTAAAGGCATCTGGTCCGAGGGTCGCAAAGGATGAACCGCACACCAACCGCCGTCGCCGGGCGCACCACAACGATCCTGTTGATCGAGGATACCAAGTCGTTGCAGATGGTGTACCGGTCCGTGCTTGAAGGGGCGGGTCACATCGTGCATCTGGCGGATACGGCGGCAGAGGGGATGGCGCTGTTTCGCAACGCCGAGTTTGATCTTGTGCTCTTGGATCTTGTCTTGCCGGACCGCGATGGCCTTGATCTCATGCAAGAGATCCTGAGCCTGCGGCCCGAAACCGTCATCATCGTGATCACGGCCAACGGGTCGATCAACAAGGCGGTCGAGGCAATGCGCGCGGGCGCGACCGAATTCCTCGTCAAACCCTTTGACGAAATCCGCTTTCTCGACGCGGTGCGCAACGCAGCGCTGCCCGTCCCGGCGCGCAGCGTGCGTTTGCGTCCCGGAGTTGCCCAGCAAGAGCGCCCGTTGCCAGGGCTGCCCATGCAAACCACCGAGGCCACCGCGGGGACCTTTATCGGCTCGTCAGACGCGATGCTGCGAATCCAGTCCAAGATTGCATCGGTTGCAAAATCCATGGCCACGGTGTTCATCACCGGCGAAAGCGGTACCGGCAAAGAGCTTTGCGCGCTGGCCGTGCATGCGGGTTCCAACCGCGCCAATGGTCCGTTCATCGCGCTGAACTGCGGCGCGATCCCGCAAGATCTGCTGGAATCGGAAGTTTTCGGCCATGTGAAGGGCAGCTTTACCGGTGCTATTTCAGACAAGCCGGGGGCGGCTGCGGCAGCAGATGGCGGCACGCTTTTTCTGGACGAAATCTGCGAGATGGCCCCAGCGTTGCAGACAAAACTCTTGCGGTTCCTGCAGACCTCGACCGTCCAGCCCGTGGGTGCCACACGCCCCCGCAAGGTCAATGTTCGCATCGTGTGCGCCACCAACCGCGATCCCCTTGATGCCGTTCGGCGCGGGCATTTTCGCGAGGACCTCTATTACCGCCTCTATGTCGTGCCGATCCACATGCCGTCTCTGCGCGAACGCCACGCCGACGTGATCGAAATCGCCACTGCCGCCCTGATGCATTTCTCGGCCGAAGAGGGGAGGTCTTTTCAAGAGCTCGCCGTCGATGTCAAAGACCTGTTCCTGCGGCTGCCCTGGCCCGGCAATGTGCGCCAGTTGCTGAACGTCATCCGCAATATCGTGGTGCTGAATGATGGTACGATGGTAACAATGGAGATGATGCCTGACGATCTGGCCCAAGAGGTGGGGATCGCGGCGGACCTTGGTTCTGGGCAGACGGTTTTGCCAAAGGATGTTGTCCTGGACCGTCTGGTCGGCAAGACGCTTGCCGAGATTGAGCGCGAGGTGATCGAGGCAACGCTTAACTTTTGCGGCGGGTCGGTGCCCAAGGCAGCACGGGTTCTGGACCTCGCGCCCTCGACCCTTTACCGCAAAATGGAGGGTTGGGGCATTGCCCAGAAAAACCCCGCCTGAACCGGCCTAGGTGAACTGCTCGCCGATCAGACGTTCTTCCAGCCCGTGGCCGCGATCAAACAGCAGACGATGCTTGACGTCCCGTGCCGAGGTGATCTCCACCGACACGACATCGCGCACCGATGATCGGCTATCTGCATCGGCCATGACGGGCCGCTTTTCCGGCTCCAGAACTTCGAACCGGACAACCGCGTTATGCGGCAACAGCGCACCGCGCCAACGGCGGGGGCGAAACGCTGCCATGGCCGTCAGGGCCAGCACATCTGACCCGATCGGCAGAATGGGACCGTGCGCAGAATAGTTGTAGGCGGTTGAACCGGCGGGTGTCGCGACAAGTGCGCCATCGCAGACAAGCTCGGTCAACCGCTCCCGCCCGTCCACGAAGATGCGCAGCTTGGCCGCCTGCGGACCCTGCCGCAGCAGGGACACTTCGTTGATCGCCAAGGCATCGGTGACACGGCCCTTGGCATTGACAGCGCGCATCGACAAAGGGCTGATCAGCGTCTCTTCGGCCTCGGCGACGCGTTCTGCGAGGTCCTCGGTGGAATAGGCGTTCATCAAGAACCCGATGGTCCCGCAATTCATCCCGTAAACCGGCAGGTCGCGCCCGGTAATGCTGTGCAAGGTCTGCAACATGAACCCGTCGCCCCCCAGCGCCACGATCACATCGGCGACCCGCGCATCCGCTTGTCCGTAGCGCGCGGTGAGGCTTGCAAAGGCCTCAACGGCTGCCGGAACCCGGCTGGCGGCAAATCTGATCCTCGCTTGGGTCATGGCACTCCTGTTGCGGTGCAAGTCTTGGCGTTCTGACCGGGCAATCGCAAGCCCATTGCCGAAACTATCCTTGCGTTTCCGGTTGGCTTGCGGGTTTCCGATCCGCAGCAATATTTCGCGCGACGAGATGATAGTGTCGTTTTCTTACCTTTCCGTCGGGCCAACGGTGCTCTAGATACCCCGTCAACGCCCAAACCCAATTGTCATTCTTGCCCCGAGGTCAGCCCCATGAACGCACCGCACCGCGACTCCGGCTTTTTCAGCGAACCTTTGTCCTCGCGTGACCCGGAACTCTTTGCCGCAATGACCGATGAATTGGGTCGCCAGCGTCATGAGATTGAGCTGATTGCGTCGGAAAATATCGTCAGCCGCGCCGTGATGGAGGCGCAAGGCTCTGTCCTGACGAACAAATATGCCGAAGGCTATCCGGGCAGGCGCTATTACGGCGGCTGCCAGTATGTCGACGTGGCGGAAAACCTCGCGATTGAACGCGCCAAAAAGCTCTTTCATTGCGGCTATGCCAACGTCCAGCCAAACTCGGGATCGCAAGCCAACCAAGGCGTGTTTCAGGCGCTGCTCATGCCCGGCGACACCATTCTGGGGATGAGCCTTGATGCCGGTGGCCACCTGACCCACGGCGCCGCCCCGAACCAGTCGGGCAAATGGTTCAACGCCATCCAGTACGGCGTGCGCAAACAGGACCTGACGCTGGACTACGATCAGGTGCAGGCGCTGGCAGTCGAACACAAGCCCAAGATGATCATCGCCGGCGGCTCGGCCATCCCCCGTGTCATCGACTTTCCCCGCATGCGCGAGATCGCGGATTCCGTCGGCGCATACCTGCTGGTCGACATGGCGCACTTTGCCGGGCTTGTGGCAGCAGGCTTGTACCCGTCGCCCTTTCCCCATGCCCATGCGGCAACCACCACGACGCATAAAACCCTGCGCGGCCCGCGCGGCGGGATGATCCTGACCGACGACGAGGCGCTGGCCAAGAAGTTCAACTCAGCCATTTTCCCAGGGATCCAAGGCGGGCCACTGATGCATGTGATCGCGGCCAAAGCGGTCGCTTTTGGTGAGGCGTTGGAACCGGGGTTCAAGACCTATCAGGCGCAGGTGATCAAGAACGCGCAGGCGCTTGCCGATCAGCTGATGAAAGGTGGCCTCGACATCGTCACCGGCGGCACTGACACGCATCTCATGCTGGTCGATCTACGCCCAAAAGGGGTCAAGGGCAACGCCACCGAAAAGGCGCTCGGGCGCGCGCATATCACCTGCAACAAGAACGGCATTCCGTTTGATACCGAAAAGCCGACGATCACGAGCGGCGTTCGACTTGGTGCACCTGCAGGCACCACGCGCGGCTTTGCCGAGGCTGAGTTCCGCATGATCGGTCAATGGATCGTCGAGGTCGTCGATGGCCTTGCCGCCAATGGCGAGGACGGCAATGCTGACGTCGAGGCAGCCGTCAAAGCCAAGGTCGAAGCCCTTTGCGCCAAGTTCCCGATCTATCCGGGCCTGTGATCTTGGTCAACTGATCCCGAAAAGGGGCGCGGGCCACGGCACGCCAGCCCTTTTTGCATTGACCAAAGCGACCCGGCCAGGCCAGCCTCGGGGCAAAGAACGAAAGCGCACGATGCCCCGCGATCCTCGGTTCGACACGCTGTTCCAGCCGCTGAAAATCGGGCCGGTTACCACCCCCAACCGCTTTTGGCAGGTGCCACACTGTTCGGGCATGGGCAATCTTGACCCCGCCTCGATGGCCACCATGCGCGGGGTCAAGGCAGAGGGCGGCTGGGGCGTCGTCCACAGCGAATATTGCTCGATCCACCCCTCGTCCGACGACACTCCGGCACCCTATGCCTCGCTCTGGGATGCAGGCGATGTCGCCAACATGGCCGTCATGGCCGATGCCGTGCATACGCACGGCGCGCTGGCGGGGGCAGAGCTGTGGCATGGCGGCCAGCGCGCGGGTGGGGTGCTCAGCCGCGAGGCACCGCTTGCGCCTGAAAGCCTGCTTGCCCAAAACGTGCCTTGGCAAAGCCAGCGGATGGACCGCGCGGATATCGCGGCGTTGCGTGAGTGGCACCGGGCGGCGGCGCTGCGGGCGCGCGAGACCGGGTTCGATGTGGTTTATGTCGATGCGGCGCATACCTACCTGTTGTCGCAGCTTCTGGACACCGCACTGAACCCGCGTCGGGACGACTATGGTGGCGGTTTCGACAACCGCGCCCGACTTGTTCGTGAGTTGCTGGAGGATACCCGTGCCGCCATCGCAGATCGCTGCGCGGTGGCGATCCGCATCGACGTGACCGCACACGATGGCAGTGGTCACGACGCGCGCGTCCGGTTCTTGCAAGATGTGCCCATCTGGTGGAAGTGTTTTACGTGACGATCCGCGACTATGCGCAAGAAATGGGGGCCGCGCGTTTCGTGAAAGAGGTCGCGCTTGAGGCACATATCGCCCATGTCCGTGCCGTGACCGCTAAACCCGTGGTCAGTGTCGGGCGCTTTACCAGCCCCGAACACGTGCCTGCCATCGCGGGCCGCGTTGCGCCGGTGCTGATTGTCGGCGCAGGTCCCGCAGGGCTGGAAGCGGCGCTAACCCTCGGGCGGCGCGGCGTGCCCGTCATACTGGCCGAGGCTGGGGAACCCGGTGGGCGCGTCACGCGCGAGACGCGCCTGCCGGGCCTTTCGGAATGGGCGTGGGGGCGCGACTGGCGCCTGCGTCAGATCTCGAAACTGCCCCGTGTCGAGGTCTTTGCCGGCAGCACGATGACGCCGGCCGATGTGATCTCGACCGGCGCGCCACATGTACTTATCGCGACGGGAAGCCTTTGGCGCCGCGATCGGCGTGGACGTATCGGGGATGCACGGGCGCCTGGGCTGATCGCGCATGCGGTGCATGATGGCTACGCTGCCGCCCGCAGCCATCTGGCCCCGCCCGAGATGTTGATTGCGCGTCGCGAACGTGTGGTGTTGGCCCAATGACAGGATCCATGGACCACACACCCGTAGAGCGTCGCCTGGGCGATTGGGCGCGTCGGCGGCTTCATTACGGGCTGGCCGAGTTCGTGATGTTCGGCCTCAAACAGGGCTGGGCCTGCCTCTTTGGCGGGCTTTTGCTGGTTGCGATTGTCACCACGAAATACTTCTGGTCACCCGACTGGCCGATCCAGCGCTATGACGCGTTGTTCCTTTTCGCGATCGGCACGCAAGTGCTGTTTCTTCGGGCCAAGCTGGAGACCTGGGAAGAGGCGCGGGTGATCTTGCTTTTCCATCTGACCGGCACGGCGATGGAATGGTTCAAGGTCAGCGCAGGGTCATGGGCCTATCCTGAACCCGGGCTCTTCAAACTGATGGACGTGCCGCTATTCTCTGGCTTTATGTATGCTGCGGTCGGCAGTTACATGGCGCGCGTCATCCGCATTTTCGACATGCGCTTTGCCCCCTATCCGCCGTTCTGGACAACTGTGGTGCTGGCGGCGGCGATCTACGTGAACTTTTTCGCCCATCATTTCGGCCCCGACATCCGGCTGATCCTGTTCGCGGCAACGCTGGTCCTTTATGCGCGTACGCGGATCTGGTTTCGGATCTCGACGCATGATTGGTGGATGCCCCTGCCGCTGGCGGCGTTGTTGTCGTCGCTGGCGCTCTGGGTGGCCGAGAATGTGGGAACGGCTACTGGCACATGGCTTTATTCCGGCCAGATGCCCGGTCAATGGGTCAGCTTTACCAAGCTGGGGTCGTGGTATCTGTTGCTTTATGTGGCGTTTGTGACCGTCACACTGGTCAGTCGCCGCGCGCTTTACCCTGCAGGCTTGCCGCCGGCTCAGATATATCCCCGCCAGACCAGATAGGCGATCAGACCCGCGCCGATGACCAGAACGCCAAATGCGATCGCCCGCAAACTGGCCAGCAGATGGCTCCCCCAGCCACTTGCCTCCGGCAAAGTCGACAGATGCCTAAGGCAGGTATCGTAGGCGGCCGATGTCTGCGCATGATCGACCTGCATCGCCAGCCGCGGGCTTTGCGCCATGTCGTTGGATTGCACCAGCGACTGGGCCGCAGCGCGCACGGGTCGCGGCAACAGGCGACCACCGCGTTTCAGCTTGTCGCCCAGGCCCTTGCCGCGAACGCGCAGCTTTTCCTCCATCAACTGCGCCACCCGGTCGGTCATCGCTTGGATCGCAGCGGCACCCATCGTCTGTCCTTTTTTTGCTTGCTGCGGCGCATCTTAAGCGGGTCGCGCCGGCGGATCAACCGGTCTGGCCAAGTCTGCCTTGCCAGAGTAGAAAAACGGCATGCTTGCATCAGAAACCTTCCTTGCGACCCAGACCGCAGACAGGCCGCCGCTGCTTATCGTGCACGGCCTCTTTGGGTCCGGGCGCAACTGGGGGGCCATCGCGCGACGGCTGGCTGACCGGCGCGACGTCTGGACCGTGGACCAGCGCAACCACGGCACCAGCCCCCGCGCCACCACCAACAGCTATGCCGGCATGGCCGCCGATCTTGCCGAGGTGATCGCGGCGGCAGGTGGCAAGGTCGACCTGTTGGGCCATTCGATGGGCGGCAAGGCCGCGATGGTGTTGGCCCTGACCAAGCCCGACCTGTTGCGCCGACTGGTCGTGGCTGATATCGCACCTGTTGCCTATGCCCATGACAACACACGCTATATTGCCGCAATGCGTGCGCTGGACCTGACTGGCCTCACCAGTCGCAGCGAGGCGGATCGCCGCCTTTCGCGCGATGTCCACGACCCGGCCCTGCGGGCGTTTTTCCTGCAATCACTGGATCTGCGATCACAACCCCCACAGTGGCGGCTCAACCTCGACGTGCTTGAGGCCGAGATGGACAAGATTGTCGGCTGGCCTGACCCAGGCGGCGTTTTTGACCACCGAACGCTCTTTCTTAGCGGTGAAAACAGTACCTACGTGTTGCCAGACCACCGCGCGGGCATCCTCGCGCAGTTCCCGAAAGCACGCTTTGCCAAGATCAACGACGCCGGTCACTGGCTGCACGCCGAACAGCCCCGCGCGTTCGAGGAAACGGTGCGGGCTTTCCTTGATGCGTGAGCGTCAGTCAAAGGCGTGCAGGACCGCCGCAAGATTTTCGCCAAGCTCGGGGCAAAGATAGCCGCCTTCCTGCACGATCACGCACCGAAGTCCCAGACCCGCAATTTCCGCGCCAATGCGCGCAAACCCCTCGGTCGTGACCGCCAGCCCTGCAAAGGGATCACCCACAAAGGCGTCCAGTCCCAACGCCAGAACCAGCGTATCCGCGCCCCAAAGCGTGACGCGGTCCAAGGCCGTGGCCAAGGCCGCGATGAACCCCTCATCCGTGGTTCCGCGAGCAAGGCACAGGTTGAGGTTCGCGCCCTCCCCCGCGCCCGCGCCGATCTCGGTCGGATAGCCCCAAAAGAACGGATAGAACCGTTCAGGATGGGCATGGATGGATACGGTCAGCACATCGCCACGATCGTAAAAGATGCCTTGCGTGCCATTGCCGTGATGCAGATCGACATCGAGGATTGCCACCCGGCGCCCCGCCGCCGTCAACACCCCGGCGGCAATCGCGGAGTTGTTCAGATAGCAAAACCCGCCCGCAAGCTCGGCAAAGGCGTGGTGCCCCGGCGGGCGGCACAGCGCATAGACGGCCCGCTCTCCGCCTTGCAGCAACCGCGCCGCATGCACCGCTGTTTGCGCCGAGGCATACGCCGACCCCCAGGTTTCTGCCGAAATCGGGCACGAGGTGTCGGTCATGTGGAACCCCGCTTGTCCGACCGCGGACAGGGGGTAGCCATCTTTGCGACTGCCCGGATGGATGTTCGGGATCACTTCGCCAGAGGCGCCGGGAATGCGCGTCCAGCGCGCATGGATCGTTTGCAAAAAGCCCACATAGCGGTCTGGGTGCACCGCCCGGATCGGCGCCATGCCGGCATCAAAAGGAGTCGTCAGCGGCCCGCCCACCTGCGTCACGGCCTGCAACAGCGCGTCGATCCTTGCGGGCTTTTCCGGACAAGGCGTGGGCGCACCCGAGGCCAGAAAAGATTGCGGGTCATGCGCGCGCTGGTCGGGGTGAAAGACCGTGATCACGGTGCCAACGCCCTGAGCGCTATCCCGTCGAGGATCAGATACTCATAGCCGCGCGCCCGAAACCCTGCGCGGTCATAAAACACTTTCGCCGCTGCATTTGCCGGGCTGACCGACAGCGTCAGATACCGCGCACCCCAGTCTTGCACCGCCATGGCCGCCGCCAACAGACCACGCCCGATCCCCTTGCCACGCGCGGCCTCGGTCACAAAAAGGTCCTGAACGTAGACCCCCGCCTCTCCTCGCAACGTCGAATAGTCGGGATAATAGACGACGATGCCCAGCGCTTGCCCCGCTGCTTCGGCCACGACCCCCGAAAACAAGGACTGCGCGCCGAACCCACCGTGCAACAGCGCCTCGACCGAGGCCACTTCCTGCCCGCCGTCTTGATCCGACAGCGCCTGCAGCATGTCCCGCAGCATCGGCATATCCGCCGCCTTCAGCGCGCGATAGCGGATCAAAACCCGACCTCCGCCCGCCCCTTCAACCCCAACATCGCCCGCGCCTCGTCCGGAGTGGCGACCACACGCCCCAACCCCTCGACGATCCCCCTGATCCGCGCCACCTGCTCGGCATTGCTGCGCGCCAGCACGCCCTTGTCAATGTGGAGGCTGTCCTCCAGCCCCACCCGCACATGCCCGCCCATCGCTGCCGCCATCGCGGCCATCGGCATCTGCGCCCGACCCGCCGCCAGCACCGAAAAATGGTAGTCGTCACCGAACAGCCGGTCCGCCGTACGTTTCAGATGCGTCAGGGTATCGGGTTCCGCCGCCATGCCCCCCAGCACACCAAAGACGAACTGGATAAAGTAGGGCGGCTTGACCGCGCCCCGATCCACGAAATGGCGCAGCATCGTCAGATGCCCGATATCATAGCATTCAAACTCAAACCGCGCGCCGCGCTGGTCACCCATTTCGTGCAGCACATGTGCAATATCGCGAGGTGTATTCTTGAACACCACATCGTCGGAGTTTTCCAGAAACGGCCGCTCCCATTCGTGTTTCCAGTGCTTGACCCGCGCGATCATCGGATAAAGCGCGAAATTGATCGACCCCATGTTCAGGCTGCACATTTCGGGCAGCATCGCCTTGGGGGCCGCCAGCCGCTGGTCCAGCGTCATGATCGCCGACCCACCCGTGGTCATGTTCACCACCGCATCGCAGCCCGCTGCAATCTCGGGCAGAAACCCCGCCCAATGCGCCGGGTCCGACGACGGATGCCCGGTTTCCGGGTGGCGCGCATGCAGATGCAGGATCGCCGCGCCCGCCTTGGCCGCTCCGATGGCGCCGGCCGCAATCTCGGCCCCCGAGACCGGCAGATAGGGCGACATCGACGGCGTATGGATCGACCCCGTGATGGCGCAAGAGATGATGATCTTGCTCATGCCGTGCCTCCCAAACCGCTTTGCGCGGCAAACCCTGCCAGCGCATCGCTCAACGGCGCCATGATCTCGTCGACCTGTGCCGCTGTCGTGATCATTGGCGGCGCGATCAGGAAATGATCCCCCGCATAGCCCCCCCGCGATCGGCGCGGATAGATGATCAGCCCGCGCGCATAGGCCTGTTCGGTCAGCCGCTCGAACGCTTTGATCTCAGGCGGCAAGGGCGCACGGGTCGCACAATCCGCGACCAACTCAAACGCCAGCAACAGACCCATGCCCCGCACGTCGCCGATGAACTCAAAGCGGTCCATCAGCCCCCGCAGCCGCGATTTGAGCAACGCCCCCACGGTCATGCTGTTGGCCATCATGCCCTGCCGCTCGATCTCCTCAACGACCGCCAGACCTGCGGCGCAGGCCAGGGGATTGCCGGCATAGGTAAAGCCGTGTTGAAACGGCCCCTTGTCCAACACCGTATCGACGATGGCACCCCGCGCCACCACGGCCCCCAGCGGCACATATCCCGCACCGAGACCCTTTGAGACCGCAAGGATATCGGGCGCCGCCGCCCAGTTCTGCCCGCCATAAAACGTGCCCAGCCGCCCCCCGCCCGACATCACCTCGTCATGGATCAGCAAGACGCCATGGCGGGTGCAAATCTCGCGCACTGCCTCCATATACCCAGCCGGCGGCACCAGCGCTCCGGTCGAGGCCCCGCCGACGGGCTCCACCAGAAAGGCCAGCACCGTCTCTGCCCCCTCGGCCAGAATCCGCGCCTCCAGCATGGCGGCGTAGTGCAGGCCCGTTGCCGGATCGCCGGGGTCCAGCCCGTCCAGCCAGGCGCGTGGCGCAGGGGTCTTGGGCATGGCGACCATCATCGGTGCGAACGGGTCGGTCAGCGGATCATACCCCGTCAGCGCCAGCGCGCCCAAGGTGCAGCCATGATAGGACGGATAGCGCGAGATGACCTTCCAGCGGCTGGCATGCCCGACGGCCACCGCATATTGCCGGGCAAGCTTGATCGCCGATTCCACCGCCTCCGACCCGCCCGAGACGAAGAATACCCGGTCCATGCCGGGCCAGGCATGGCTGACCAGCTTGCGCGCCAGCGCCTCGGCGGCCTCGGTCACGAAATGCAGCCGGTAGCCAAAGGTGGATTTGGCCATCTGCGCCTGCATCGCCGCCAGCACAGCGGGGTTGGAATGCCCGATGTTGCACACCATGGCCCCAGAGGATCCGTCGATGAACCGGTTGCCCTCGGTGTCCCACATGTAGATCCCATCCGCGCGGTCCAGCACCGGACGTGGCTTGCCGGTCTGATAGAACAGGTTTGATCCAGATCGGCTTGACATCACGCCCCCACGGCTCCGATCGCGAAAACTGGCGCAGGCGGGCCGCCTTGGCCAGCCATCCTAGCCCCGCAACCCGACAAAGAAGTCCCGCAGCAGCGCCTCGGACGCCCCTGCCGACAACCCGTCATAAACCTCCGGCACATGGTGACACTGGGGATGCGAAAACACCCGCGCGCCATGGGCCACGCCCCCCGCCTTGGCATCCGCCGCCCCGTAGTACAGCCGCGCGATTCGCGCCGCCGAGATCGTGCCTGCGCAGATCGGACAAGGTTCCAGCGTCACATAAAGATCATGGCCCACAAGCCGCTCACTGCCCGCAGCGCCACAGGCCGCCCGGATCGCCAGCACTTCGGCATGGGCTGTCGGGTCATGCAGTTCGCGCACCCGGTTGCCTTCGATTGCCACAACGCGGCCATCCGGAGCCACGATCACCGCCCCCACGGGCACTTCTCCCCGCGCGCCCGCCGCGCGCGCTACGGCCAACGCGATCTCCATAAAGGACCGAAACCCGCTCACCCTTGTTCCTTTATCTGTTCCCAAATATCCTCGGGGTCCGGGGCAGACAGCCCCGGGGGTGTCCGCACCCCTGCCAGAAGGTCACCTGATGCCCCCGAAATCAACCCCCGCCACGCCAACTCCCGCAGGCGAGCGCATCGCCAAGGTCCTGTCCCGCAGGGGCGTTGCCTCTCGCCGCGAGGCGGAACGGATGATCGAACTGGGTGAGGTTTCGGTAAACGGTCGCGTGATCGCCTCGCCCGCTCTGAACGTGACCAATGCCGACCGGATCACCATCAAAGGCCAGCCCCTGCCCGAAGAGGAGGCCGCTCGGCTCTGGCTTTATTACAAGCCCGAAGGCCTGGTGACCTCCGCGTCCGACGAAAAAGGCCGCGACACGGTTTTCGACAATCTGCCGGAAGACTTGCCCCGCGTGATGTCGGTGGGACGGCTTGACCTCAACTCCGAGGGCCTGCTGCTGTTGACCAACGACGGCGAACTCAAGCGCCGGCTGGAACTGCCCTCTACCGGCTGGCTGCGAAAGTACCGCGTGCGGGTCAAGGGCAACCCAACCGATCCCGACCTTGAACCCCTGCGACGCGGCATCGAAGTCGATGGGGAGCGGTTTCAGCCGATGATCGTCAGTCTGGACCGCCATCAGGGCGCTAATGCGTGGCTGACCGTGGGACTGCGTGAAGGCAAGAACCGCGAGATCCGCCGCGCCATCAACGCCATCGGCCTGATCGTGAACCGGCTGATCCGGGTGTCGTATGGCCCCTTCCGTCTGGGCGAGATGCAGCCCGGCGACGTCGAAGAGGTCCGCCCCAAGGTCTTGCGTGACCAGCTTGGGGAGACCGACGACACCGCCGAGGCAAAACCCGCGTGGCGCGGATCGCAAAAGATTGCAAAGGGTACCGATATGGGCCCGGTGAAACGCGCCACCGCTGCGCCGCGCCAACGCACATCAGCCGCCGCCAGCGATGCCAAACCCGCCCCCAAAGGCACCCTGCGCAAACGACTGAAACCGGGTGAGGGGCTAAAGCAGCTTTCGCAGGCATGGCAGCAGGCGCTTTCCCCGAAAGAGGCAGCGGCCGAAAAAAAGCGCCGGGCTCCGGACACAAAGCCCGCGTCCACAAGGTCCGCCCGGCCCTCAGCGACCAGTCGCAGCGCGGCCACCGCGTCGCCTCACGCGACAAAAAAACCCCCGCCAAAGCGCTAGAAACGCTGGCGGGCCGTGCCCGGACGTGGCGGCACGTCGCCGATTTTGGGGGGAAAGGCACACCAAATTCCCCCTGCTCTGCACTGGCCAGTCCACCCTGCATCGGCTAGGGTTCGCAGAGCGGCAAAAGGTCAGAGGGCGGACATGTCGACACGCGGGATCAGAACCCTGGCCTTTGTCCTGCTGATCGGGCTCATCTTGTATGTCTCGGGCTCAGGGGGCATGTGATGGCGCAGAAATTCGGCGGAAAATACAGCCCCGGCGACAGCCGGCCCGACGCAACCACGGCATCATTGCCCCGGTCGATCGCCCCGTCTGACCCCCGTATTCCCGGCATGTGGCGGATCACGGTCCTTTATGTTGCCGCGCTGACCTTCCTGTTTCCCGCCTTTCGCGGCACCCCGCGCGACTTGCTTTTGGGGCTTGGTGCAGGCAGTCTGATCCTGCTGGCGGCCTGGCTTACTCGCGAAGGCCTGCGCGCGCATGCAGCGTATGATGCCCGTAAAGTTGCACGCCGTCCGGCCTTTCCGCGAAAACTTGCCGGGGCTGTCGTGATCGGTGCTGCGCTGGCCACGGGGGGCATGGTCGCCGATATCGGCCTCGTCTACCCCGTCCTTTTCGGCCTTGTCGGTGCAGGCCTGCATCTGTTGTCATTTGGCATGGACCCCACCGCCGACAAGGGTATGGAAGGCATCGACGCCTTTCAGACCGACCGCGTGGCGCGCGCCGTGACCGAGGGCGAAAAGTATCTGGCCGCGATGAAGGATGCCGTCCTGCGCGCCGGTGACCGCCAGTTGGAGGACCGCGTTGACCGCTTTGCCAGCGCCGCGCGCGACCTGTTTCGCACCGTTGAAAACGACCCCGGCGACCTGACGGCGGCGCGCAAGTACCTGTCGGTCTATCTGATGGGCGCGCGCGATGCGACGATCAAATTCGCCGACATCTACGCCCGAAACCGCGACCCCAAGGCGCGCGCCGATTACGAGGCGTTGCTGAGCGATCTTGAAACCACCTTTGCCACGCGCACAACGGAATTCCTCACGTCGTCGCACGCAGATCTTGATGTTGAAATCGCCGTGTTGCGTGACCGGTTGAAACTGGAAACCTGACACGCCCGTCTTGTCCCGTAATGTGAGAGTGACACCATGACCGACATTGCCCGCGCCGAAGCCACCACCCTCTTGTCGGAGGTTGCAAAAGTCACCGCCGTGATCTTGCCCGAACCGATGGGCGAAATCGTGCCCTTGGAGGCCGCAACAGGCGACAAGGCCGCCGAAATCCGCAAACGCATGGGAGAGCTGGATCTGGCCAACACCCAGTCGATCATTTCTTTCGGCTCTGCCGCGCAGTCCGAATTGCAGGTGATCAGCCAGGCCATGCTGCAAGACGTCAAGAACAAGGACGTCGGCCCCGCGGGTGACAGCTTGCGCAAGATCGTCACGACCATTCGCGGCTTTGCGGTGGATGAACTGGATCTCCGCCGCGAAAGCAGCTGGTGGGAACGTCTTTTGGGCCGCGCTGCCCCCTTTGCCGAATTCGTCGCGCAATACGAGAATGTCCAAAGCCAGATCGATCGCATCACCGAAGAACTCTTGATGCACGAGACGACGCTGCTCAAGGACATCAAAAGCCTCGATCTGCTCTACGCAAAAACCCTGACGTTCTATGATGAGCTGGCGATCTATATCGCAGCGGGCGAGGCCAAGCTGGCCGATGTCGACAGCAAGGACATTCCCGCCAAAGAGGCGTCGGTCAAGGCCGCCCCGGAACAGGATCAGGTCATCCGCGCACAAGAACTGCGCGACATGCGTGCCGCCCGCGATGATCTGGAACGCCGGGTCTATGATCTGAAACTGACGCGCCAGGTCACCATGCAATCTCTGCCCTCGATCCGTCTGGTGCAGGAAAACGACAAGTCGCTGGTCACCAAGATAAACTCGACGCTCGTCAACACCGTGCCCTTGTGGGAAACCCAGCTGGCGCAAGCCGTCACCATCCAGCGCAGCAAAGAAGCAGCCGAGGCGGTGCGAGAGGCGTCGGATCTGACCAATGACCTGCTGAAGGCCAATGCCGAAAACCTGCAAGAAGCCAACCGCACCGTGCGCGAGGAAATGGAACGCGGCGTCTTTGACATCGACACGGTCAAGAATGCCAACGCCACGCTGATCGCCACGATCAATGAAAGCCTTGCCATTGCCGATGAAGGCAAGGCGCGCCGCGCCGCCGCCGAGGTGGAGCTGCAAAAGATGGAAACCGATCTGCGCGACGCGCTGTCAGCGGCACGCGCGCGACAAACCGGCTTGGGCGACGGCGCGACCGTGTCCAAGGGCTGAACCAGGATGGGCAGGCAAAGACCGGTCTGGCAGAACCTCGGCGCCGTAGTTGTCGCGACGCTTTTGTCTGCCTGCACGGGCTTTGCCCCGTTGGGCGGCGGGCTTGGGCCCATCACGCAGCCTGCACCTCCGATGGCGGCGACCGACACGCCGAAAAGTGCGGCCGCGCGCACTTATTACGCCCAGATACAGACCTCGCTCTTGGCACAGGGGCTTATGCGCACCGACGGGGGTGGGCGCGATACGCCCTTTGACGCGCGCACCCTTGCCGATAACTTTCTGCGCATCGCGATGTTCGACGAATATGCGCGCGGCCTTGCGGGCCCGGTCCAGCGCGAAACCAAAAGCCGGTTGCGCCGCTGGGTCGAACCGGTGCGCGTCGGCCTGCGCTTTGGTGCATCGGTGCCCGCCGATCTGCAGGCGACGGATCGCGCGCGCGTGGCGTCGTATCTCGACCGGCTCCGCACCCTGACCGGCCACCCTGTCGCACTGAACGAAACCGACCCGAACTTCTGGCTTTACATCGTGTCCGAAGATGAACGCGAGGCGCTGGCGCCCACCATCTCCGCAGCTCTCAGGGGCCTGTCGCCCGGCGAGGTCGCAGGCATCACCGGCATGCCGAAATCGACCTATTGTCTGGTCTACGCCCTGTCGTCCGGCAGCAGCGGCATCTACAATCGCGCCTTTGCCGTGGTGCGATCCGAACACCCCGACCTTTTGCGGCTGTCTTGCCTGCACGAGGAAATCGCCCAGGGTCTGGGATTGTCCAATGACAGCCCGCGCGCGCGGCCCTCGATTTTCAACGATGACGAGGAATTTGCACTGCTGACGCGGCAAGACGAGCTGATGCTGCGCATGCTCTACGACCCCGCCTTCCGCCCCGGCATGACCGAGGCCGAGGCACGCCCGATTGCCGAGGCCCTCGCCACCAAGTTGCTTGGCGGGGAAAGCTGAACCAACATGTTGCGACAGAGGAGTATCTCATGGCGATCTTGGATTTTTTGACCGGCGAGTTCGTCGATGTCATCTCGTGGCTCGACGACACCCGCGACACGATGGTCTGGCGGTTCGAACGCCGCGGCCAGGCAATCAAGTACGGCGCCAAGCTGACCGTGCGCGAGGGGCAGGCGGCCGTCTTTATCCACGAGGGTCAGTTGGCGGATGTGTTCAACCCCGGGCTTTACATGCTCGAGACGAACAACATGCCGATCATGACGACGTTGCAGCACTGGGACCACGGCTTTCAAAGCCCCTTCAAGTCCGAGATCTATTTCGTCAACACCACGCGTTTCAACGATCAGAAATGGGGCACCAAGAACCCGATCATGGCGCGCGACGCAGAATTCGGCCCGGTGCGCTTGCGCGCCTTTGGCACTTACTCGATGCGGGTCGGTGACCCCGGCAAGTTCATGCAGGAAATCGTCGGCACAGATGGCGAGTTCACCGCAGACGAGATCAGCTTTCAGGTCCGCAACATCATCGTACAAGAATTCAGCCGCGTCATCGCGGGCGCCAAGATCCCGGTGCTGGACATGGCAGCCAATACCGGCGATCTGGGCCGCCTGATCGCCACCGCCATCGCGCCCAAGATCGCCGAGTACGGCCTGACGATCCCGGAATTCTACATCGAAAACATCAGCTTGCCCGAAGAGGTCGAAAAGGCCCTGGACAAGCGCACCTCGATGGGGATCGTCGGCGATCTGAACCGCTATATGCAATACAACGCCGCCGAAGGCATGGCACAACCAGGTTCGGCAATGGGCGCGGGCATGGGTGCTGCGATGGGCATGGGGATGGGCGCCGCGATGGGCGGCCAGATGATGCAGCCCAATGCAGGACCCTGGGGCGCGCCGCCGCCTGCCACACCGCCCGCCGCGCCGCAGCCCTCGCCCGATACCGTCTGGCACATTGCCAAGGACGGTGCGACGACGGGGCCGTTCTCCACCGCCGCGATGGGGCGCATGGTCAACGATGGCAGCCTCAGCCGCGACAGCATGGTCTGGACGCCGGGACAGGATGGCTGGATGAAGGCGGGCGACGTGACGCCCCTTGCGCGGCTTTTCACGATCCAGCCCCCCCCCGCCCCCGGAACCTGACCCAAGGAGCCTGAATTGGCCGTCGCGGCAGAGTTCCACTTTCCTTGCGCCAATTGCGGGGCTGACCTGCGCTATGCGCCGGGCCAGACAGAACTTGCCTGCGACCATTGCGGGCATGTGCAACCGATCCCTGCCGCCCCAGCCAGCGAGCGCCGGCGCACGCTGGCTGAACTGGACCTTGGCCGCGGTCTGGCCGAGGATCTTGACAGCGACGCCATGGTCGAGATCCGCACGACCTCGTGCCCGTCTTGCGGCGCGCAGGTGGAATTCGACGGCGTGACCTATGCCAAGGAATGCCCGTTCTGCGCCACGCCGGTCGTCATCGACACGGGCACCCAGCGCCATATCAAACCGCAAGCCGTCCTGCCCTTTGTGCTGACCGAAGACCAGGCCCGGTCCGAGATGGTCAAATGGATGGGCTCGTTGTGGTTCGCGCCCTCGGCCCTTGTCGAATATGCCCGCAAAGGCCGCGCGTTGTCAGGCGTCTATGTCCCCTTCTGGACCTTTGATGCCGATACTCGCAGCGCCTATAGCGGGCAACGCGGCGAACACTATTACGAGACGCGCTCTGTGACGGTCAACGTGAACGGGCGACGCGAAACACGGCAGGAACAGGTCCAGAAGACACGCTGGTATCCTGCCAGCGGTCGTGTGGCGCGCAGTTTCGATGATGTCCTCGTGATGGCATCAAAGAGTCTGCTACAGCGACTGGGCAATGAACTGACGCCATGGGATCTGGGCGCGCTGGAACCCTACGCGCCCGAGTATCTTGCCGGATTTAGCGCCGAGGGCTACACCATCACCTTGGCCGATGGCCACGCCGATGCCCGAGCCGCGATGAACGGTGTCATTCAGCAAGACGTCGCCCGTGATATCGGCGGCGACGTCCAGCGCATCGACGACATCGACACCGATTTCGACGATGAGACGTTCAAGCACGTTTTGCTGCCGGTCTGGATGGCTGCCTACAAGTACAATGGCCGCAGCTTTCGCTTTCTGGTCAACGGCCAGACTGGCGAGGTCCAGGGGGAGCGGCCCTATTCGATCTGGAAGATCGCCTTTGCGGTGTTGCTCGTGCTGATGCTGGGTGCCATTCTTGTCTATGTCAACGACCCGCAGGCCTTTGACGGCTTGACCGGCGGGGCGACCCTGCCCGACTGGCTGAACGACCGCTGATCGCGGGGCGCTACAGCACGCGCGCGGGCACTCCGACGGCCACGCGGTTTTCCGGCACATCACAATTGACCACCGCATTGGCCCCGATGACGGCATGATTGCCGATATCGACGCCACCGATCACCTTGGCCCCGGCCCCGATATCGACATGACCGCCGATTTTGGGCAGGGCGTCGGCAGCGCCAATCGTGACCTGTTGAAAGAACAGGCAATTGGGTCCGATCTCGGCATCGGGATGGATGACGACGCCGTTGGGATGGGGCAAGACAAGTCCGCCGCCGATCTTGCAGTTAAGGGGAATGTCGGCCCCGGTCACGACGCTCCAGAACCGGTGCTGCAACACGAAGACCGGGCGCAGCATTCTGCCTGCGACCCCGTGGGCCGCCTGATAGCGCCGGATTGATTTCAACAACTTGCGCGCAGGGTCCCAAAACCGATCCGGCGCCTCGCGGCTCCAGTCCGGCTCGGTTGCCGAAATCCCGTAATCGGCGCCGCCAACCGGTTGGCCTATGTTTTCGCGCACCATTGACCATCCCCCGACGCCGCAACTCGGCTACCTAGCCTCATGCACTGGCGAAATGGAACCCCTTGTTGTCGGCAAGCGCCGCCAGTGTCGCAAGGCGGCGCACTTGACACCCTGTCGCGCCACACCCAAAAGGCCTTCAGCCCTTGCCGGAGCCCGGAATGCGCCTGCTCGATCATGCTCGAATTGCCGAATTGCCGAACCCGTATTTCGGCAAGGTACGCGACTGCTATGATCTTGCACCGTCGCCCGGCCACCCCGATGGCCGCCGCATCCTGATTGCCTCGGACCGCATTTCGGCGTTTGACCGGATCCTCGCCGCGATCCCCTGCAAAGGCCAGGTGCTGACCCAGATCGCGCGCTATTGGTTCGACGCCACCTGCGACATTTGCCCGAACCATGTCCTTGCCTATCCTGATCCCAATGTGGTGATCGGCACGCGCCTTGCGATCCTTCCGGTCGAGATCGTGGTGCGCGGCTACCTTGCGGGGACGACCTCGACCTCGATCCTGACGCAGTACAAGGCTGGCGCTCGGCAGATGTACGGCCACCGCCTGCCGGATGGCTTGCGCGACAACGACCTGCTGCCGGCGCCGATCTTGACCCCCACCTCCAAGGCGGCGGACGGCTGCCACGACGCGCCTCTGAGCGCGAAAGAGATCCTCGAGCAGCGCCTGATGACACCCGCGCAGTGGGACGCGGTATCGTCTTATGCGATGTCGCTCTTTGCGCTTGGGCGAAAGATGGCGGCCACGCGCGGGCTGATCCTTGTTGATACGAAATACGAATTCGGGCTGGACGGCACCGGCCGCATCGTCCTTGCCGACGAGATCCATACCCCCGACAGCAGCCGCTACTGGATTGCCGACGGCTACCCTGCGGCGCTGGCCGCAGGCACGCGCCCCCCGTCCTTTGACAAGGACGTGATCCGATCATGGGTCGCGGCGCGCTGCGATCCATATCATGACCCGGTCCCGCAGATCCCCGCCGAGATGATCACCAAGACCTCCGAGATCTATATCGCGGCCTACAGCGCGATCACCGGTCAGACCTTTGCACCCGACCTTTCCGGCGCCACGCCGCTTGACCGCGTCCGCGCGAACCTGGCGCCGTTTTTCGGGGCATTATGATGGCACTGGCCTTCTCAAACCGCTTTGAGCTAGCCTGACTGAACAGTTTGACCAAGGGAGTGACGACATGATCATCAGTTGTGGCGAGGCGCTGATCGACATGCTGCCGCGAAGCTCCACCACGGGCGAGGCGTGCTTTTCGCCCTATGCCGGGGGCGCCGTCTTCAACACGGCCATCGCGCTTGGTCGATTGGGCACGCCTTCGGCGTTTTTCTCGGGGCTGTCGACCGACATGTTCGGCCAGATGCTTGCCGACACATTGATGGCCTCCACGGTGGACCTGTCGCTCTGCGCGCGTTCAGGCAGACCCACGACGGTGGCGTTTGTCAAACTGGTGGACGGCCATGCGACCTATGCCTTTTATGACGAGAATACCGCCGGACGGATGCTGTCGCCGGACGATCTGCCAAGGCTGTCGGACGACGTGAACGCGCTTTTCTTTGGCGGGATAAGTCTGGTGAACGACCCCGCAGCCGCGACATATGAGGCGCTGCAAAAGCAGGCGGCTGCGACCCGCGTGACGATGATCGACCCGAATTTCCGTGCCGCCTTTGTCGACAGCCAGGACAAGCTTTTCCCCGGTACCCGCGACCGCTATCTGGCACGCGTCGATCGGATGATGGCAGTTGCTGACATCGTCAAACTCGCCGACGAAGAGATCGAAAAAATCTATGGCTCCAGCGATCTGGCCGCATTTGCCCGCAGCCTTCTGGCCAAGGGGCCCAAGGTGGTGCTGATCACCGAAGGGGCCAAGGGCGCGCGCGCGATCACCGCGACGCAAGACCGCTTTGTTGCCGCAACCCCCGTCACCGTCGCCGATACCGTCGGTGCGGGCGATACCTTCAATGCGGGTTTGCTGACCGCGTTGCATCGTGCGGGGCTGTTGTCGAAATCCGCGCTGGCCAACTTGTCGGATGCGGCACTGGACGCCTGCCTGACCCTTGGCACCAGCGCCGCCGCAGTAACCGTCAGCCGCCCCGGCGCCAACCCGCCATGGGCGCATGAGCTGTGAGGGCACTGATCCAGCGCGTCACCCACGCGTCGGTCACGGTCGACGGGCACGTGGTCGGCGAGATCGGACGCGGGCTTTTGATCCTGCTCTGCGCGATGCCGGGTGACGCGCAGGCCACGGCGGAAAAACTCAGCCAAAAGATCGCCAGACTGCGCATCTTTCGTGACGACGCGGGCAAGATGAACCTTTCGCTTCGCGATGTGGGTGGCGCTGCGCTGATTGTCAGCCAGTTCACTCTGGCGGCTGATCTGCGCGGCAATCGTCCGGGCTTTTCCGGTGCTGCCCCACCCGATCTGGGTCAGCGGCTCTACCGCGATGTCGTCGACAGTCTTGCGGCTGCGGGCATCTCCACCGCGACGGGCATATTTGGCGCCGACATGGCGGTCAGTCTGACCAATGACGGACCCGTCACGATCTGGATGGATACTGCGACGCTCTGACGCCTCAGTTGAACGGGTTCTTGGGCGAATTCTCGGTGATCGCCCCTTCGCATTCGATCAGCGCGGCAATCGAGGCATTCGATCCGGCAAGGGAATAGGATTGCACATCCTCACCGCTTTCGTTGCGCAGATAGAGAACCGAACCGTTGGAAACCTCGCGCACAAAGCGCGCGCCGTCATCGCCGGCAGGCAGATCAAACAGGACCGAATTCTTGTAAAGCTCGGCCGATGTCAACGTCCAGGGGCCGCGCCGGTCGATCTGGACTTCCAGATCGGCCGTGTCACCTTCGCCAAATTCCCACGCTGTCGAATAGAATTGCAAGCGGACACCACCTTCTTGAAAACTCCAGATCGAAAAGCTTTCATCGGTCGAAGAAACCTGAGCCACGCAGCCATAGGTGCCGTCTTCGAACCGTGTGACCTCGACTTGCCAGGCCCGGTTGGCATACAAGACCTCTGAGTCCTGTGCGAAAAGCGGCGCCGAAGTCGCGCAAAACACCACAGACAATGCAAAACGAAAATTCATTCTACCAACCCATCTGCTGTCCTGCCTGAAACTTTTGCTTGCGCCGATGATTCCCGCAAGTCGAAATATTCGGGCCGGTTTGCGCGGAGACAACCACGGATCAGTCAGCCCATTCCCAAGGTCGCGTAAACTCGCCCAGGATCTTTGCCACGGCGTCCTCATCGACCGCCCCGTTCCGGCCAAGCCGAGCGACAAGTCCGCGCTTTTTGTCCTCGACAACCGCCGTCACGGTTACCGGCAGTCCAGCGGCGGCAAGGGCAGCATCGTAGACCCGCGTGATCGCGCGGCGTCGCAGCTCGGGCTTGAACACCTTGCCCACGGCGGTTTTGGGAAGCTCGGCCAAGATCTCGATATGTTTGGGCACGGCCGCCCGTTCATGTATCCTGCTGCGCGCAAACTCTTCGAGCTCTTTGATCGCCACCTCTTTGCCGCGTGCCAGTTCCACATAGGCGGCGGGCAGTTCGCCCGCATGGGCGTCGGGCTGGCCGATCGCGCCCACAAAGGCCACCGACGGATGCCCCATCAGCGCCTCCTCGATTACGGCAGGATCAATGTTGTGACCACCCCGGATGATCAGATCCTTGGCGCGCCCGGTGATGTAGACGTAGCCATCGGCATCCACGCGCCCCAGATCACCGGTACGAAAATAGCTGTCGCCGACAAAGAGATCGCGGTTCTTGTCGCGTTCGGTATAGGTGTGGCCGGGATAGACACCGGGGCTGTTGACGCAGATCTCACCGACCTCGTCGGGGTCACAATTGCGCCAGCCTCCCGCCCCGTCCGAGGTCAGGATGCGCAAATCGGTATGCGGAAAGGGCAGACCGACCGACCCGATCCGCTTGTTGCCGTCGGGCGGGTTAACCGACACCAGACTCGTGCATTCGGTCAGCCCATAGCCTTCGATGATCTGGATGCCGGTCAGCGCCTCGAATCGTTTGAACAGTTCCAGCGGCAGCGCGGCAGAGCCTGAGATGCAGCCCCGTAGACTGCCGATATCGGAATTGATCGGGCGCTGCATCAGGGCGGCCAATGCGGTTGGTACAGTGATCAGGTAGCTGACCTGCCAGCGTTCGATCAGCTTCCACAGATGGTCGAACACACCCTCGCCGCGATAGCCCGCCGGGGTCGGAAAGACGACATGCGCGCCGCTCGCGATCATCGACATCAAGACCGGATAGCAGGCAAAGACGTGAAACATCGGCAACGGGCACAACACCACATCCGTTTCGCGAAACAACAGCCTGTGGCCCAGCCAGCCGTTATAGACCATGCCGGAAACCTTGTGCTGCACCACCTTGGGCATGCCGGTTGTCCCGCCGGTGTGAAAATACGCGGCGACGCGATCCTCGGCAGGGTCGGAAAAGGTCAGCCGGTCGCCGGACTGGCGCGCCGTGGCCCCGGCAAAGGACATGACATTGGCGGTGTGGTGCACGGTGTATTTTGGTCGCACAAAGGGCACGATCCAGGATTTCGGCGGCGCCAGATAGCGCACAAGGTCGACCTCAAGCACGGTCTTGACCGTTGGCGCATGCCGGACCGCCTCCGCCACTTTTTGCGCCACATCGGTCTTTGGAAACGCCTTCAGCGTCACGACGACCTTGGCCTTGGTCTCGCGCAGGATGGCGCTGATCTGTTCGGCCTCAAGCAGCGGATTGATCGGATTCACGATGCCCGCAACCATACCCCCCAGAAGCGCCACGGCGGTTTCCAAGGCGTTCGGCAAGATATAGGCCACCACATCCGTGGGCCCGACATCCAGACTGCGGAACAGGTTGGCTGCCTGCGTCACGCGCGCATGCAGATCGTTCCAGCTGTAGGTAACCGCCCTTGTCTGAGGCCCGGACAACAGCTGAAAGCTAACCGCCGGGCGGGTGCCATGCGTCGCGCGGGTGGCACTCAGAAAGCCATAGATCGTCCTCGGCATGCCGCGATCCGCCATCGGCATTTCATTCTCGATGGCCTTGAGATCGGCCAGGTTCGAAAAGCTGGTCATGTCGTCCTCCCCGGGGGTCATGCCCCGTTGGCGGGGGTCTCGTGACGCCTCAAAGATGGTCGGGATCGGGCAAGATTCCAACTGTCCGTTGCGCGAAAACTGTCTGCGGTCAAAAACAGCGGCGATTTAGCGGAAACACGCGCCGGATTTTCCTGCTTCAAGCCATCCCATCGGTGAATTGCAGCCGCGCGAGCCGGGCATAAAGTCCGCCTTCGGCGACCAGTGCATCATGCGTGCCGGTGGCAATGATGCGCCCCTTTTCAAACACGAGGATGCGGTCGGCGCGTTTGACCGTGGCCAGCCGATGCGCCACCACCAATGTGGTACGCCCTGCCGACAGTTTCTCGACCGCCAGTTGCACCGCCTGCTCGCTTTCAGCATCCAGTGCCGAGGTCGCCTCGTCCAAAAGCAGGACGCGGGCGTCGCGCAGGATTGCACGCGCGATGGCGATCCGCTGACGCTGACCGCCCGACAGCATCACACCGCGCTCGCCCAGATACGTGTCAAAGCCGTGCGGCAAGGCGTTGAGGAACTCATGCGCGGCGGCAGCGCGTGCGGCGGCCTCCACTTCATCGTCGCGCGCATCGGGGCGGCCAAAGCGGATGTTGTCGCGTGCCGAGGCGGCAAAGATCACCGGGTCCTGCGGCACCAGCGCCATCGCAGACCGAAACTCCGACCGCGCCATGTCATTCAGCGCGATGCCGTCCAACAGGACATGCCCACCCTGCGGGTCATAAAAACGCATCAACAACTGCAGCACCGTGGTCTTGCCCGCACCTGACGGACCGACCAGAGCCACCGTCTCGCCGGGTGCCACGCCAAAGCTGACATCGTTCAGCGCAGAAACCTCGGGCCGAGTCGGATAGCGAAAGCTGACCGCGTCAAACCGGATCTCGCCCCTTACGGGTTTTTTCAGCGCGCGGGGACGCATCGGATCAATCACCGGATCCTCGGTCTGCATCAACTCCACCAGACGCTCGGTTGCCCCCGCCGCCCGCTGGATCTCTCCCCAGATTTCCGACAGCGCGCCCACGGCACCTGCGACCATCACCGAATAGATCACGAACTGGATCAACTCTCCGGTCGTCATGTTGCCGGCGCGCACGTCCCGCGCGCCGATCCAGAGCACGCCCACAATGCCAGAAAAGACCAGAAAGATGACGATCATCGTCATGATCGCCCGCGTGCCGATCCGCTTTTGCGCCGACATATAGGACTTTTCGGTCACCGTGGAAAAGGCCGCGCGCGTCTGCGGCTCATGCGTGAATGCCTGCACCGTCTGCACCGACAACAGCGCCTCGGATGCAGAGCCCGAGGAATTGGCAATCCAGTCCTGATTTTCCCGGCTGAGAATGCGCAACCGCCTCCCCAGCACCACAATCGGCACGATCACGAGGGGCACGATCAGCAAGACCAGACCCGCCAGCTTGGGCGAGGTCAGAAACAACAGCACCAGTCCGCCCAGCAACATCAAGATGTTGCGCAGTGCAATCGACATCGATGATCCGATGACAGACAGGATCAGCGTGGTGTCGGTGGTCAGACGGCTGAGAACCTCGCCGGTCAGGATGCGCTCGAAAAACGCAGGCGACAGCGCCAGAACCCGGTCAAACACGTCCTTGCGGATATCGGCCACGACGCGCTCACCCAGCCGCGTTACCAGATAGTACCGCAAGCCCGTGCCCAGCGCCAAAAGCGCCGCAATTCCCAAAGCAGCGGCGAAATACTGGTCCAAAAGCTGGGCGTTGTCGGTTGCAAACCCGTCCACCACCCGCCGCACGGCAAGTGGCAGGATCAGGCTGACAGCCGCCGTCAGCATCAGCGCCATCAGCGCCAGGGCCGCAAGCCACCGATAGGGACGCACAAAAGGCAAAAGGCCCCGCAAGGAATTCACCCGGCGCGATGTCGGCCGGTCTTCGGGTTGCGTAGAGGTATTCGCCATCGCCTCGCCTTTGCTCGGTCCGCTTTGCCTGCCGCCCGTTTAGGCAAGCCCGCGCCCAGCCGCAAGCGCTGGGATGACACAGGGCCTTTCGATCGGCGCGCCCATATGCCACGGTCCTGGCAAGCATCGCCGAAAAGGGTCACCATGACGCAGTTCTTTACCGCCCCGGATGGCGCGCGTCTTGCCTATCTGGACGACGGTGCCGGCATGCCGCTGATGTGCCTGCCGGGACTGACCCGCAACATGGCGGACTTTGACTACCTCGCCCCGCATCTGCCGCCTTTGCGCCTGATCCGGATGGATTATCGCGGGCGCGGGGCCAGCGACTGGACCGGGCCTGCGAGCTACACGCTGATGCAAGAGGCGGACGATGCGCTTGCCCTTTTGGATCACCTTGGGGTGGCGCAGGCTGCCATCCTTGGCGCCTCGCGCGGGGGGCTGATCGGGATGCTGTTGGCCGGGACCGCAAGGCACCGCCTCTCGGGTTTGTGCCTCAACGATATCGGTCCGGTGATCGACCGCGACGGGCTGGAGCGGATCGGGACCTATCTCGGCCGTCCACCCACGGCCAAGACCTGGGCAGAGCTGGCGCCCAAGCTGGCCGGGATGGCGACGGGTTTCGCCAACGTGCCGGCCGCGCGCTGGATGGACGAGGCGCGCCATCTTTACGACGAAACCCCCGATGGCCTCAGCCTGCGCTATGACCCTGCCCTGCGCGAGGCCTTTCTGGCCGGCGTCGATGCCTCGCCGCCCGATGTCTGGCCGCTCTTTGACGCCTGCGCTGGTCTGCCGCTTGCGGTGATCCGGGGCGCAAATTCGGATTTGCTCAGCGCCGCGACGGTCGCCGAAATGCGCACGCGTCGCCCAGATATGATCGTGGCCACGGTGCCCGACCGCGCCCATATTCCGTTTCTGGACGAACCCGAAAGTCTGGCGGCCATGCAGTCACTTTTGAAAGCTGTTCGATGACCGACGCATCGCAGATCGGATTGCCCGAGATCAGGGCGGCTGCATCCCGCCTGCAAGGTCACGCGGTGATGACACCGTTGTTGCACGCGCCTTTACTTGATCGGATCGCGGGGCGGCGCATCCTGGTCAAGGCGGAGTGCCTGCAACGGACCGGATCGTTCAAGTATCGCGGCGCCCGCGCGGCCCTTACGCTCTTGCCCGATGGGACCAAAGGCGTCTTGGCGTTTTCGTCCGGCAATCATGCGCAAGGCGTCGCGCTTGCGGCGTCGGAACTGGGCCTGACTGCGGTCGTGCTGATGCCGCACGATGCGCCGCAGGTAAAGATCGACAACACCCGTGCTTATGGCGCCGAAGTGATCCTCTATGATCGCAAGATCACCGATCGCGACGCCCTTGGCGCTGACCTGTGCGCCAAGCGCGCGCTGCATCTGGTGCGCCCCTATGACGACGCGGACGTGATCGCGGGACAAGGCACTGTCGGTCTGGAAATCGCATCTCAGGCGCAGGCACGCGGCATCACCGAAGCCGACATGATCGTGTGTTGCGGGGGCGGCGGGCTGTCCAGCGGGACGGGGCTTGCGCTGGCCGCGCTCGCGCCGACGATGCGTCTCTACACGGCAGAGCCCGCAGGCTTTGACGACATGGCACGGTCCTTGGCAGCGGGACACATCTTGCGCAATCCGGCCATGACCGGATCGGTCTGCGACGCGATCCTGACGCCAGAGCCGGGCAGGATCACCTTTCCCATTCTTGCGGGCCTCGGCGCGACGGGGCTCGTCGTCACCGATGACGAGGCGCTGCAAGCCGTCGCCCTCGCGTTCCAACACCTGCGCATTGTGCTGGAGCCCGGCGGGGCGGTGGCACTGGCGGCAGCCCTGTTCCGCGACGTGCTGGCCGATACCATCATCTGCACCGCCTCGGGCGGGAATGTCGACCCTGGGCTTTTCAACTCCGTTCTTGCCAGACATGGACACTGACTTTCCATGCCATTGATTTACTTTGATGATATTCGCCTGAATGCAGAAATTCGCGGGCCGAAAACCGGCCCTCCGCTGGTCTTGATCCATGCGCTGGGCACCAACATCACGCTGTGGGACGGGTTGATCCCGCTGTTGCCGCCTGACCTGCGGATCCTCACTTTTGATCTGCGCGGGCATGGAAAATCCGATGTGCCCGCGCCGCCCTATACCATGGGTGCGCTGATCCGCGACGCCGAACGGCTGATGGACCATTTCGCGATCAGGGACGCGGTGGTCCTTGGGGTCTCGCTTGGCGGCATGATCGCGCAAGGGCTGGCCACCAAACGCCTCGACCTCGTGCGCGGCCTGATCTTGTCCAACACCGCCGCCCGGATCGGTACGACCGCGCTCTGGCAGGCGCGCATCGAAGAGGTGCAGCAAACAGGCCTTGCCCCCTATGCGACCGGCGCGATGGAGCGCATGTTCGGGCGCAAATGGCGCGACGTTGCGGGCATGCCGCGAATACGCGACATTCTGACGACGATGGACCCGGATGGCTGGATCGGCTGCGCGTCTGCCATTGCGGGCACCGATTTCTACACCCCGACTGCCAGCCTGACCCTGCCGACCCTTGCCATTGCAGGGACAAACGACGGCTCGACCCCGCCTGATATGGTGCGCGAGACGGCGGACCTGATCCGGGGCAGCCGGTTTGCCCTGATCCAGGGGGCGGGCCACCTGCCGCTGATCGAGGCGCCCGACCGTTACGCCGGCCTTGTGACCGCGTTTCTGGCCAGCATCGGGCATCTGTGATCGGCACCGCTTTGCCCTGTTCTTCCCGCTTGGCACCGGTATGGTTGTCACGATTTCCAGATCGCAGGTCCTGATGCCCAACACGTCCCGGTTGCCACTCGTCTTCATCGTTGCGACCGTCACATTGGACGCTGTGGGAATAGGCCTGATCTTTCCGGTCATGCCGCGCCTGCTTGAAGAAGTCACGGGCCGCCCGATCTCAGAGGCTGTCGTTTGGGGCGGCATCCTCACCAGCTCGTTTGCCGCGATGCAGTTCCTGTTTGGCCCACCCATCGGCGCGCTGTCCGACCGCTTTGGCCGCCGCCCGGTGCTGCTGGTGTCGCTGGCGGTGATGGCGGCAAGCTACGTCGCCATGGCGCTGGCGCAGACCGTCTGGATGCTGCTGGCCACGCGGATCTTTGCCGGCATCACCTCGGCCACGCAGTCGACCGCCACCGCCTATATCGCCGACATCACCCCGCCCGAGGATCGCGGCCGCCGCTTTGGCCTGATCGGCGCAAGCTTTGGTGCGGGCTTTGTGCTTGGCCCGCTGATCGGCGGGTTTCTGGCGACCATCGACATCCGCGCGCCGTTCTATGCCGCCGCAGGGCTGGCTGCTGCCAATGCCGTGCTGGGCCTGATCGTGTTGCCCGAAACATTGACGGCACAGAACCGCAGACCTTTCAGCCTTGCACGGTCGAACCCGTTCACAGCACTTTGGACCGCGATTAACCTGCCGGGACTGCGCCGCGTCCTGCTATGCTTTTTCCTGCTGGCGGTCGCCATGAACGTCTATCCCGCGATCTGGGCCTATTTCGGCCCGGTCGCCTTTGGCTGGTCGGCCACGATGGTCGGCATCTCACTGACCATCTACGGAGTCTTTTTCGCACTGGGTCAGGCCTTGCTGGTGGGTCGGCTGATCAAACGCTTTGGCGAACACCGCGCGGCACTCTTTGGCATGGTGGCAAATGGCGTGACCCTCACCGGCCTCGGCCTCGTGACATCGGGCGCGCTGGCGCTGTTGATCACACCCTTTACCGCATTGGGCGGTGCGGCCAACCCGGCCTTGCAAGCCATCGCAAGCCGCGCCACCGCCGCCGATGCCCAAGGCCAGTTGCAGGGCGTCTTTGGCTCGCTGAATGCCATCGCCATGATCGCGGCCCCCCTGATCATGACGCAGACGTTCTTTTGGTTCACCAGCCCCGCCGCACCTGTCTTCAGCCCCGGCGCGCCCTTCCTTTTGTCCGCACTCCTGATGGCCGTTTGCGTCATCATTCATGTCGCGGGGTCACGCGCCCGCCTGTCCGCAGAACCTTAGCCTGTGGCCAAATCACCCATGCCCGGATCAGACAGATGAAACTGAAAGACCTTGAGATCTTCGTCGTGGCTCCCCCCTTTCCCGGCTGGGGCGGGCGCTACTGGATCTTCCCGAAACTGACGACCGACAATGGCATCGTGGGCTACGGCGAATGCTATGCCTCGACGGTCGGCCCGGACGCGATGCGGGCCGTGATCGAGGATGTCTTTTCGCGCCACATGCAGGGCGAGAACCCCGAAAACATCGAGCTGATGTTCCGCCGCGCGTATTCCGCAGGCTTTACCCAACGCCCCGACCTCACCGTGATGGGTGCGTTTTCGGGGCTGGAGATTGCCTGCTGGGACATCCTTGGCAAAGCGCGGAACCGCCCCGTCTGGGCGCTGCTGGGCGGGCGCATGAACGACCGCATCCGCAGTTATACCTACCTTTATCCCGAGCCGGGCAACGAAAGCCCCGCCTTCTGGAACGATCCCGATGCCGCAGCCGAGGCCGCCCTGCGCTTTGTCAATCTGGGCTTCACGGCAGTCAAGTTCGACCCCGCCGGCCCCTATACAATCCGCGGCGGGCACGAGCCGGCTTTGTCCGACATCACCCGATCGGTTGCCTTTTGCCGCGCGATCCGCGAGGCCGTGGGCGACCGCGCTGACCTCTTGTTCGGCACCCATGGCCAATTCACCACCCCTGGCGCGATCCGCATGGGCAGGGCGCTGGAGCCCTTCAACCCGCTTTGGTACGAAGAACCGATCCCGCCCGACAACCTGCTGGAATTCGCCGAGGTCGCGCGCCATGTCCACATCCCGCTGGCCACCGGCGAGCGGATGACGACCAAGGCCGAGTTCGGCACCCTGCTGCGCGCGGGCGGTGTAAAAATATTGCAACCGGCGCTCGGCCGCGTGGGGGGTATCTGGGAGGCCAAGAAGATCGCGGCGATGGCCGAGGTGTTCAACGCCGAAATGGCACCGCACCTTTATGCCGGGCCCGTCGAATGGGCAGCCAACGTGCATTTCGCCGCCTCCATCCCGAACCTTCTGATCGCGGAAACCATCGAGACGGGCGGTGCGTTCCACCAAAAGCTGATCAAGAACTCGATCATCTGGGAGGACGGCTATATCCTGCCCCCCGATGCCCCCGGCCTTGGCATCGACTTTGACGAAGACGTCGCCCGCGCGCATCCCTTTACCGGCACCGGACTGCATTTGCAGATGCAAGAGGCACCTTGCGACTATCGCCATGGCAACCGGTTTGAAGGTGGCGCGCCGTCGCAAAACACCTGAAACGCGGGGCCTGCAGCGCGTGAAAAATGGCGGGTCCAGAAGGAATCGAACCCTCAACCTGCCGATTAGAAGTCGGCTGCTCTATCCAGTTGAGCTATGGACCCGCTGTCGCCCTTTTGCGTCAGGTGCGCGCGTCACGCAAGATGCTTGGTCATGAAGATCGAGTTGGGATCGTCGGTATAGCCTTCGAACGGCGGGCATTCGACAAAACCCGCCTTGGCGTAAAGCGCGCGCGCCGCGACAAATGTGGGCTGCACGCCGGTTTCCAGGCTAAGCTGCGTAAACCCGTCGGCCTTTGCTGCTGCAACAAGATGTTCCAGCATCGCGCGCGACAGGCCATGGCCGCGATGTTCATGCAAGACATGCATCGACTTGATCTCGGCATGGCCCGCGTCGATCCGCTTGAACGCACCCATGCCGACTGCCCGCCCGTCATCGCGCATCACAAAGAACCTGATGCCCGGCGCGACAAGCTGGGTAGCATCCATCATGTGGATGCTTTCGGGCGGCGTATCGGCATGCATATCCGCAGCATGACGCGCCATCAGTAGCGCAAGCTCCGGCCCGATCGGGCTTTCTTGTTCAATGTTGATCATCACCGCGGTCCCTTTTTGCCCAGTCCTGCCAAGCCGCCGCGCGAGACGCAAGCACGTTTCCGTCAGGTCAGGGATCGCTGCCTTGCCCCAGACAGCAATTGCCGCGAGCACGGCGTTTGACCTGTGGAGGTTTTGATGTCCCGGCTGGTTGCACTCATTCTTTGCATGGCATCGACGGCATATGCACAAACGCGCCAACACGGCAACCTGATCTTTGATGTCCCGGCAGGCTGGTCGACCGGGTCCGTGCGCGAGGACGGCACCCTCATCCTGATCTCGGACCTGCCCGGCGATGAATGTGAATACTGCTATATCTACATCACCCCCGGCTTTCAGGGCCAGACCCGACTGGACACCTATCTCTTTACCCAGATGACCCGAGTCATCGACGATGACGAGACGCCTGATCGCGAGGTGATCATGCCGCCTGAAATCTTCAATGTCGCGGGCAGGCCCGGCGCGATGTTGGGCCAGAAAATCGACAGCGATGTGCAGGTGCTTATGGCAGGTCAACTTTTCGGGCGCACCGAGCTGATCGCATTTGAAGGGCCCGCCTCTGATCAAGCCAAAGTCGAGGCCAGTCTTGCCGTCTTTCAGCGCGACGGTGCGGCGATCCTGGAAACCGCGCGCTTCGTGTCCGATGGGGCAAAGCCTTTGCTTCCCGCGCCCCAGCCGGGCGATCTGTCGGGGCTTTACCGGGGGTTTTCAACCTATTGGACGATGGGCATGGACAGCATGATGTCGATGCAACTGGATCACCGGCATTTGACCTTTTGGCCCAGCGGTCCTTTCTATGTTGGTACGCCTTTGTCAGGCCTTTCTGCTTTTGACCGGCAGGCGGCATTGGCCAAGGGCGACATGTCCTGGGGCAACTATGTGGCCCAAGGCAACAGGCTGACGCTTGCCTATGCTTCGGGTGACGTGCGGGACTTGACGGCAAAGGGCGACGATCTGATCGACGGGGAGGCGACCCTTTTTCAGGTGACGCAGTTTGCGGATGCTGCGACAATTGCAGGGTCGCTGTCGAGTTTCGTCTATTCTGGCTTTACGCCCGGCAGCGGCATCGAAGGCGGCGTCCGCGCCACGTCATTCACCGGTTTTCACCGCGATGGCACATGGACCCGCGATGCCACTGGCGGCGGCTTTGGCAATTTTGACACCGGAGGGGGGTTTGCAAGTTCAAGCAAGGATCAAACTGGTGGCACCTATACCATCCAGGACGGCTTGATCATCCGAACGCACACTGACGGATCAGAGCCTGCCAGAGATCTGATCTTCGACACTCGCAGCGATATCATGATCGGGGATCAGACGCTTGAACAGAACGCCAACCCGGATCAGTGAGTCCACGCCCCCTTGCGGTCTGTGGCAAAGTTTTCGCCATAGCCACGCTGCCGGATCAAGGGCTTGCGCGCCTTGGGCAGCGTCACATCCGCATCGATGCCTTGTGCTGCGGCATAAGCCTCAGCCTCGGCCTGGCTGTCAAAGCTGATCCTGACCTGGGACTGCGTATCGCCAGACGAGGTCCAGCCCATCAGCGGATCGACATTCCGCGCGCTGTCGGGCGCGAATTCCAACACCCATGATTTCGTCCGGGCGGTACCCGACTGCATCGCGGTCCGGGCGGGCTGGTAAATCCGTGCGCGCATGAGCAGGCTCCTGTGGCTGAAGCGGTTATTCCGAAATTGCGGAAAAAGCGCAAGGGGGCAGGTTTGCGCCTGGGTGCTGTCGACCAGTCACGGGGAGTGGGGGTGGGGTGTGGGTGCGACCGGTCGACAGCGGGAGGCTGCTTGCCCGGTCACCATGCCAGAAACAAACCGGCCATACAATCTAAAGATGTGGTCCAGTGAGACGCTATTTCTTAGAATTGAACAGGTTGTGTTAGCCATTTGGAAACCTATTTCGCAAACGCCACGAGCTGTCAAACGCGCTAAATCAAAGGCATCCGTCGCATCCGACCCGGCGCTTGGAGGTCAAGATACTTGTTCGGCAGACCCCGCTCGACCAACAGGCGCACGGCAAAGGCCAGACGATCCGCATCCAGCGTGACCCCGAGACCGGGACCATGGGGCAAATCCAGATGATTGTCCCGGGGGCTGAACGGACCTTCGGCGATGACGTCGAACGGTTGCCAGCGCAGCAGCGACTGGTTCGGTTCGCGGATGTGGGGATGCGCAGCACAGGCCTGCAGGTACGCCGCAGTCTCCAGCCCGGACCCGCCCGAATAGCACCAGAAATCTACGCCCGCGCCAGCGCAGGCCGACACGAACCGCATCATTGCGGCAAACCCGCCTAACCCCGCGACGTCCGAGACGATGGCATCGGGCACACCGTAAGCCACCGCTTTGCCGAGATCGGTGTTGTGCCCCGAGAACGGGATAGGTGTATGCGCACGTAACTTGCGCATGGCCGTCCAGTCGGGCGTCGGATCCTCCCAGTTGCGCACCCGGGCTTCGTGGAACGCTGGTGCAAGGTACAGAGCCGATGGCAGGCTGAACGCCTGATTGCTGTCGATCCGCAGCATCGCGTCGGGGCCAAGGGCGTCGCGCAGCGCATGCACCAGCCGGACATTGGCGTTGAGGTCGGGGTCCGAGATCTTACCCTCGAAATAGGTGGTGCCGTGATCGGCGCGCAGCGAAAGACAGTAGTCGACGAGCTGCGCAATCGTCGCCTCGCCGCCGATGCCATCTTGTGGCAGGCGATAGCCGAAATAGTCGGTGAACGGGATGCGGTCGCGCTGGATACCGCCCAGCAGGTTCGCGACCGGCTGATCCCAAAGCTTGCCGCGCAGGTCCCACAGCGCGATCTCGATCGCCCCCCAAGCGCTGCGGGTGGCATAGTCGGTGACCGAATGGGCGGCTGGCATCGACGGCAGGACCCGCCGCGCCAGCCCGGCGATATCCAGCGCATCACGTCCCACCAGCGCCTCGGCCATGCGTGCGATGACCGGCGCGGACGCGTGGCTCGGCGCTTCGGCGATGCCGGTCAGGCCCTGGTCGGTCTCGACCTCGACCACGCATTTGGTAAAGCCGTCCAGCACACCGTAAGACCAGACATAGGGCGCCTCAAGCGGGATCAACACGGGCGTGGCACGGATGGCGGTGATCTTCATGGGAGGAGGCCTCGATGGGTGACTGTGACCAGAGGTAAAAGATTGCCACTTGATTCGTCGCGCCAAAACGGCACAGCTTGGGGTCAAATCTGTCGGGATGGATGCTCGACAACATGGCAGACGCTTGCCATGCGTTAAGCATACGTTTGGCATACGCAAAACACACGGACGTTTTCGACTGAAAGGACCGGCATGCAGATCACCCTTGACGACGTCGAACGCCTGTCCGGTGCCGCGCTGATCCGGGCCGGTGCGACGATGCTTCAGGCGGCCCCTGTCGCCCGCTCCATCCGCGCCGCCGAGGCGGAGGGGACGCGCGGCATCGGGCTTGGCTACCTGCCGTGGTATTGCCAGCATCTGAACGTTGGCAAGATCGTCGGAGCGGCGGTCCCGGCCCTGTCACAGCCCCGTCCGGCGGGCATTCTGGCGGACGCCGGGGGGGGCTTTTCCCACCCCGCCTATGAGGCGGCAGAGGCCGCACTGATCGCTGCGGCCACGTCGCAAGGTATCGCGGTTCTGGGCGTCCGGGATGCCTATGCCTGCGGGGTCCTGGGCTATTTCACCGACCGGCTTGCTCGCGCCGGGCTGGTGGCGATGGCATTTACGAATGCTTCGTCCACGATGGCCCCCTGGGGCGGCAAGACGCCCTTTTTCGGCACCAATCCATGGGCTTTTGGTGCCCCGCGCGACGGCGATCCCTTGGTGATCGACAGCGCCTCCTCGGCGACCGCCTTTGTCAATCTGGCCAATGCCGCCGCAGAAGGACGCGCGATCCCGTCGCATTGGGCGCTGGATGCCGGGGGGCAGCCGACGACCGATGCCAAGGCTGGTCTGCAAGGCTCCATCGCCCCGGCAGGGGGACACAAGGGCGGCGCGCTGGCCTTGATGGTCGAAGTGCTGGCCGCCGGTCTGACCGGCGCGCATTGGTCGTTTCAGGCCTCGTCTCTGGGCGATGATCTGGGCGGCCCGCCCCGCCTTGGCCAGACCTTCATTGCCATTGATCCCGCAGCGCTGGCCCCCGGCTTTACCGCCCGGCTGGAGGTCATGCTGTCCGCCATGACCGATCAACCAGGCGTCCGCCTGCCCGGTGAACGGCGGCACCAGAATCGCAAAACTGTTTCTATCGAGGGGGTTAGCCTGACGCTGCCCGAGGTGGAAACGCTAGCCACCCTCAGCGGCCACCGCGTTTAGGCCCGCCAGCCCGGTCGTGATCCGCGCCATTTCCGTGCGCTCGTGTTGTGCAACCGTGTTGCTTAGCCAGGCGGCAAAGGCGCGCGCGACCGGCCCGGTGCTTTCCATCTGCATCCAATAGCCGATGCCGGTCTGCACCGCCGACCCCGGCATCACGACCAGCCGCCCCGCCAAGATGGCGTCCGCAAGGGTGAACAGGCTGGCCAGCATCAGCCCTTTGCCTTGCATCGCCAAATCCGCCGCGACATGTTCAGCATTCACATGCGGACCCGTCGGCATCGGCGCCGCGATCCGCAAGGTCCGCGCCCAATCCCTCCAGCCAAAGGTGCCGCCAGCCATGCCCAAAGGCGTGTCGATATGGATCACCCGTTGTGCCAGAACCGCCGCGAGATCTGCGGGAAGTCCCGCGCCCGGGGCTGCGACGACCGCCGTTGCGTCTTGTACCAGCAGCACCCAGCTGCCGGGCGGCGGGGCCGTCCCATGGCAGATGCGAATATCTGCCTCGCTGTCACGACGAAGCGGGTCTGACGCTGCCGAGATGTACGGCGTCACCTCCGGATGGGCAGCCTCGAACCCGGCCAGGCGCGGCAACATCCACAAGACCGTAAAGGACATGGGTGCGACGATGCGGATCTGCGGGCGGGCATGCAGCCCCTGCAGTGCCGCATCAGCGCGCCGGATCCGCAGGAACGCGTCCCCAAGGCTTGCCGCAATCACTTGCCCTGCCTCAGTCGCAATGAACCGCCCGCCTTCGCGCCGCAACAGGGCCGTGCCTGCCGCAGCCTCAAGGTCGCGCAAGCGGTGGCTGATTGCAGCAGGCGTCACCCCCATGTCGCGCGCGGCTGCCGACAGCCCGCCAAGCCGCAGCACAGCCTCAAACGCCCGCAAGGCGACATGGTTCGGGGATTTGATCTGACCCGTCATTTCTTTATCACTGGTAAAAGGGCCGCGCGCAGAAGTCAAACTTCTGCAACACTATCCCAATGCGGTGGCGAGGTCAGATGCGACCGTCCACGTCGAGGTCAGCAACAGCAGATCCTCTATCGCGCGACCCTCAAGACGACCGAGGGCCGTCTGCCCGATCACGGCGGCCGGCACCGTCACGGCCATTCGCAACACCAGATCAATCGGCAGACCAAGCACGTTGATCGCCCGCGCCACGCTTTCGGCCATCGTCACATGCGCACCCGCCAGCGATCCGTCCGTGTTCACGAGCTTGCCGTCCAGCAGCCTGATCTCGCGGCCATAAAGGCTAAAGCGATCCGGCCCGCCAACGGTCGGCATCGCGTCAGAGACAAAAAACATTCGGTCCGCAACGGGGCGCGCGCGGACGGCCATACCCACCAGTTCATCGGCAACATGGTGCCCGTCGCAGATGACGCCCGCATAAGCGGTCGAATTGATCGCAGCGCCCGTGACCCCCGGCGCGCGGTTCACCAGCGGCGACATCGCATTGAAAAGATGGGTAAAACAGGTGGCACCTTCGGCAAGCGCGGCGCGAACGACCTCGGCCGTCGCATCACTGTGGCCGATCGACACGACTGCCCCGGTCGCGGCAAGCTGCGCGATCTGGCCGGGCCTTGTCGCCTCGGGGGCCAGCGTGATCATCACGGGAATATCGCGCTGCCGCAGCGATGCCACATGCCCAAGCGTTCGGGAGTCCAGGGGCCGGATGAATTCGGCTGCATGCGTCCCCTTGCGCGCCACCGAGATATGCGGACCCTCGATATGCAGCCCCAGAACCCCTTCCGCACCCCAGACCTCTGTCAGCGCTGCAACCGCCCTGTCGAGCACGTCTGGGCTGTCGGTAATCACCGTGGGAAGAATGCCAATCGTGCCATAACGCCGATGCGCCGCTGCAATCGCCAGAATCGCCTCTGGTGTGGGTGATCCGTTCAACAGCATCCCGCCGCCGCCATTGACCTGCAGGTCAAGATAGCCCGGCGTCAGGGTGCCACGCAGGCGTTCGCGATGGGCCTTGGGCGGCAGAGACGCGACAGGCCACAATGCCTCCACCACCCCGCCCGAGATCGCCAAAGCGACACCCTGGCGAAGCGACACGCCGTCAAACACCTGATCGGGGCAAAGCCATATGCGCGTCGCGTTATTGGTCATGATGCGCTCTTTGCCGTTGATCCGGACCGGGCGCAAACAAGAAATAGGGGCGCAAAGCGGCCTGGATTTCGGCCCGCACCAAAGCTGGCGCCAAAGGTCCACCTGCCCTTTTGGCGTCGGCAATGACCGCTGACGAAAAACCCTGTTGCAGCAAAGGGTCAGGAAGGTCCCGACCGTCGATCCCGCGAAACAACGCGTCGACCGCCGCCACAGCCTCTGGGCGCGGCCAGTAATAGCGGATACGGTCAGCAAGGCCAAAGTGCCGCGCCACCCGCAAGTCACCACTGCCCGCATGGTAGTGCGCCTGCCATGATCTGTGATCCGCCAGCATCAACGATTCCATCACCTCAGGCACCGAGAGCCGTGCGCGCCATCCAGCCTGTGCTGCCAGCGCATCCAGTGCGTAGATCGCACGGCGGTAGGCAAAGGTCAGCGCGGGGCCGACCTTGAGGAAAGCAAACCCAAGTTCCGCCAGTCGCGGAAGGACCGCATTCGGTTGATAGTCGGTCGAATGCGCCTCCAGACAGACGCCTGGCCAGTCCGCCAGCACGGCAACCAGGCCCGGATCGCGTGTCATCGGCAGGGGATGCACCGCCATGGGCGAAAACTCGACGCCAGGCTGCACGACCAGACCGCCGATCTGTCCAAGCGCCGCGCCAATCCCGGCGGCGTGGAATGCCTGAGCGTGGGCTGCCAGCGTTGCGCGCGCCGACGCAGGTGTTGTCGGCGCAATCTCGCCCGCTTCATCCATGCGCGCGCCACCCGGCGGGGGCACTTCGGTGCCAATCACAAAGATCAGCGCCAATGGATCGCGGGCCGCATTCAACGCGACCTTGGCAAGGTCGGCCGCGCGCGCCGCCGTCACCGCATCACCAAGCTGCGGCGGTTCCTCCGCGCAACCTTCCGAACAATCGAGGTGAATCTTAGTGAACCCCGCCTCCACATAGTCAGCAATCATCACCCGTGCCTTGGCCATCGCCGCCGCCGCAGGCCCCGCGCGCCAGACCTGCGGGCCAAGATGGTCGCCGCCGAAAATCACCTGATCTGCCGACAGCCCGACCTCTGCCGTCATCTGACCAACCGTCGCTATGAAATCGCGCGGGTGCTGGCCTGTATAGCCGCCATCTTGGTTGACCTGATTGCTGGTCGCCTCGATCACGACCGGCTGACCCAGATCCCGGGCCAGCATCAGGCTTGCGCGCAGTACCTCAGGATGTGCTGAGCAGACCGACGGGATGGCCACGCGCTCCCCTGCACGATTGCGCCGGATGATATCGCGCAATACCTCAGCCATTTCTATGTGCCTGCCAGCCCGCATAGGCCGCCCCCCGCGCACCACTGGCGTCACCACCTTGGGCCAACCGCAGGTCCGGGGTGGAAAAACCGGGCAGCTGGATCGCGCGCAAGGCCAGCGTCAGGTCGCCGATCACGCCCGGCGCTTGCGACAGGCCGCCGCCGATCACGATGCAGGCCGGATCGACAACAAGGCAGATGGTTTTCAGCATCTCGGCCACCAGCCCGCACCAGACCGCCCAGACCCGTGCCAGGTCAGGATCGGCAAATCGCCCCGCTGCGATGTCAGGGGCCGTCATGATCCGCCCGGTCAGATGCAGGGTCAGGCGCTGAAGACCCGGCCCCGCGATCAACGTCTCGGTGCAGCCCGGCCTGCCGCAGCCGCAGGTCACAATCGGCAAGCCATGCGCGACGACCGGCGCCGCCGCAATCGCAAAGTGGCCAAACTCGCCGCCCAGCGCAGCCGGGCCTTCGACCAGATGCCCCTGCACCGCGACACCACCGCCGATGCCGGTCCCAAGGATCAGCCCGACGGCTGGCGACATGCCCCGCGCCGCGCCAAAGATCGCCTCGGACAGTGTCAGCGCGCGGCAGTCGTTGACATACGTCACCGCCCGCCCCGCCGCCGCCGCGATATCCGCCGGAAAGGGCTGGCCCGTTGCCGCAAGATTGGCTGTCAGGGCCAAACCCGTAGCCGGATTTATCAATCCCGCCGCAGCAATCCCGATCGGCAGGGCCTTGCCCGCCACGCCGTCCGCCCATGCGATCTGATCGGCCATCGCCGCCACCAGTCCCGCATAGTCGCGCGGCGTGTCGATGCGGTGCTCGGCGACACGCGACCAGTCGGCGTCAAAGACCTGCGCGGCAATCTTTGTGCCGCCAAGATCTATGCCAACGGCGATCACGCGCGCACCGGATAGAGTTTGACGCCAGACACGACCCTGCTCAGCGTGCCCTGCCCCGCAAAGGGATCATCGACCGCCAGACCCAAACCATCCGACCAGACGACCGCCAGCATCTGCGCCAGCACGACCGGCAGCACGACGCCCCAGCCGTCGGTCGGCACATCGACATCGCCACCCGGACCAACCCTTGTCACCTGCGACGCCGGAAACTGCGCCCGCAACTCGGCCATCAGATCGGCGTCGTAGTGCGCAGCATGCGCGTCCGCACTGGCAAAGACCCAGATATCCGTGGCCCCCCGGACAAAGCTTTTCGGCCCATGCCGGAACCCCAGCGTGCTGTCCCAAAGCGCCGTGATCCGCCCCGCCGACAGCTCCATCACCTTCAGTGCTGCCTCGCGCGCGGCAAAGGCCAGCGGTCCGGCGCCCACGAACACCGCCCGATCCGGCCGCCGCGCGATCAGTGCGTGGGCCTGCAACGCCGGCATCCCAGTCTCCGCCTTATCCGCCAGATCGGACCAATGTCGCGGCGTTGTGGCGTCATCAAAGATGGCAAGTGCCGTCAGCAGCATCGTCGTAAAGCTCGACGTCATGGCAAAGCCACTGTCATGTGTGGCCTCGGGCAGGACGACAATCCTGTCCCCCCGCGTGGCCAAGGCCCCGTCCGCATTGCAGCTTATGTTGAGCCGCGGCCAATCGGGCGCGAGCGCCTCAAGCGCATCCAGCGTGCCGACGCTTTCCGTCGAATTGCCCGACCGCCCAAAGCTGACAATCAAGCGCGGCGGACCCGCAAGATAGGCACGTGGACGGCTGACAAGATCGGTCGTCGGCACAGCGCGCATCGCCCGCCCGCTTCCTTCAAGTGCCGCTACGATCACCTCGCCGATATAGGCCGATGATCCCGCCCCGCAAAACCAGATCTCGCGGACGTCCAGCCCCGCGATCCAGTCCCGCAACCCCGCCACCTCCAGCGTGGAGCCCCACTCCCGCCAGATCGCAGGCTGTGCAATGAGCTCGCGCCATGTGGCATGGCGGGACAAGTCTGCGGTCATGTCGTTTGTGTCACTTTCGACAAGGTGGCCGGACGATCCGGGTCATGACCCAGCGCCAGCGCCGTTTCCAGAGCCAAGGGATAAGTCAGATACAGCAGCGCCGCCGCCGCCGCCGCAGGTGTCAGATCGGACACCCCGGCATCGGACGGGCGCAGGCGAAAGACCGTGCCGCCTGCGGTACGGAACCGTGCCTCGGCAGTATCAAGGCTGGGCTGCACATCGGGTTGATCGGTATCAAGGATCAAGATCAACAGCGGATTGGTCACCAACTGCAAAGGCCCGTGCAGCACTTCGGAGCTGGAATAGGCCTCGGCATGCAGGGCACAGCATTCCTTCAACTTCAGCGCCAGTTCTTGCGCCGCGCCATAACCCGTGTCGCGCCCGATCACATAGACATGATTGGCCCTGAGCAACGCGGAAACCAGCGCCTTGGCCTTGGGATGCGGCCGTCCCGCCAGTGCTGCCACCGCATTTGCCGACGCTGTCGCGCGGGCTGCGTAACCGGGCCTCAGCGCGCCAAGCAGCGCCATCCCTGCCGCAATCGCTCCGATCACCGATTTCGTTGCAGGCACCGCACGTTCCGATCCCGCGCCAAGCGGCAAGACCAGATCGCAAGCGGCCTCCACCGCAGAACCCGCGACATTGATCAGCCCGATCACCGCCCCGCCGGCCGCCTTGATGCCGCGCGCAGACCGCACAAGGTCATCGCTCGCCCCCGATTGCGAAACGATCAGCGACACGGAGCCTGCCATTGCCACACCCCGGCCCACCGAAAAGACCGAAGGCGGCAGGCTGGTCATCGGCTTGCCCGTCTCGCGCATGAATTCATAGGACAGGATGTTGGCAGCGGCATCCGACGACCCCCGTGCGATGGTATAGATCGCACGCGCATGATCAACCTGCATGCCGTCGATCACAGCGCGGCGCGCGGGATCGACAGCGCTTTTCACGGTCGCGGCAAAAACCTCCGGCGCCTCGGCAATCTCGGCGCGCATATGCGCACCGGGAATGGGGGCGTGGGAGGCCGCACTCATGCCCGCAACCCCTGCGCGTCAAGGGCGGCCCACGTCGCGGTCAGGTCCACCACCTGCCCGCTCATGCGGGCCTGATCGAGCGCCATTGCCGCGATGCCCGCCTCCATGGCGTCCAGAATGGATACCGGCAGGCCAGCCACCTCACCCCGCAGATAGGCGGCGATATCGGCGCACATCATCGCATCGGCACCGTAATGCGCGCCCTTGGCCAAAGCCCCTTGGGTGTAGTCGTGATCAGCCAGCCGCGTTCCGTCCCGCGCCGTCACCCGCAGATAGCCACGCACGAAATCCCCCTCGGCCATGCCATGGCTGCCCATGATGCAAAACCGTCGATGTTCATCCGGGACGTTGAGGTTGGTGTGAAACGCCAGACTCGCGCCGGACTCGTAGGCAAGGATCGCGGTCTGAAAGTCGATGATGTCGGCATCGGAGCGGAAAGGATCATCGGCACTTTCCCAGACCGATTTCTTGACATGGAAAATCTCGGCCTCGGCGTTCGATGCCGGCGCGTATTGGGGCAAGAACGACCGCTTGCCGCCAAAGCTTGCGACCCGTGCCGGGCGCGAGCCGGTCACCATGTTGTAGATATCCAGATCGTGGCAGCATTTCTCCAGCATGAAGCCACCCGCCAGATCATCACGACGACGCCAGTCGCGCATGAAAAAGCCGCCGTGATACGGCGCGATATGCTCAGTTGCCTCCAGGCTCACGATCTGGCCCAACTGCCCTGCTGCCATGGCGCGGCGCAGATCCACCATGTGTTGGGAATAGCGCAAGACCAGCCCCACCATGGCACGGCTGGCCCCCCCGTGTTTGGCCAATAGCCGCGCCAGTTCCAGTGTCTCGTCGATCGACATCACCACCGGCTTTTCGGTGAATACCTGCACCCCCGCCTCCAGCCCCAGCCGGATCTGGTCAAGATGAAAGACATTGGGCGAAAAGACGCAGTAAAGGTCGGGCTTGGCATCCGACAGCATCGCCTCAACCGACGCATAGCGCGGTGTATCGTCACCGATCATGTCCAGATGCGTTGGTTGCGGATCAAAGTAACCCACGACTTTCGCCTCGGGCATCGCAACCAAAAGCGTGCTGAGCACATGGCCCGCACGCAAGCCCATGCCTGCCGTCACTACGCGCATCATCTGCTCCTTCAGGCGACCAAGGGGGGGGCCATGCGTCGGCGCAACACGCGGCCCGCCGCATCGAAAACATGGGTATCGGCAGGGGTGACGGCCAGCCCGATGGTCTGACCTTCCTGCACGGATGTATCGCCGGGCAGCGCCGCGCAGATGCGCTGGCCATCTGCCATCTCGCCGTAGGTCATGGCAACCCCGCCAAGGCGTTCGAGCACCCGCACCGTCATGGAGAGCCCTTCACCTATCCGCGCGTTTTCGGGGCGAATGCCGACCTCGACCCGATCGCCTGCCTTGGCGTCAGCGGGATCGACCGGCAATGCCATCCTGTGGCCGCCATGAAACTCCACCGCCAAACCGTCGCCCCCCGCACCCAGCACCCGCGCCGGCAAAAGGTTCATGTTCGGCTGTCCGATAAAGGTCGCGACAAAGCGGCTGGCCGGGTGATGATAAAGCTCCATCGGCGTGCCGAACTGTTCAACACGGCCCCCGTTCAGCACCACGATGCGGTGTGCCATTGTCATCGCCTCGATCTGATCATGCGTGACATAGACCATCGTGGCCGACAGGCTGCGGTGCAATTCGCTCAACTCCAGCCGCATCTCGCCGCGCAATGCGGCATCCAGGTTCGATAAAGGTTCGTCAAAAAGAAAGACCTTGGGATTGCGCACGATGGACCGCCCGATGGCGACCCGCTGGCGCTGCCCACCCGACAACTGACCCGGTTTAAGCTGCAGCTTGTCGGTCATCTGCAAGATATCGGCGGCGCGCCCGACCTTGGCCTTGACCTCGGTCTCGGCCAGCCGGGCCACGCGCAGGGGAAAGGCAATATTCTCATACACCGAAAGGTGCGGGTATAGCGCATAGGACTGAAACACCATCGCAATCCCACGATCAACCGGCGCCTGGGCCGACACATCGTCGCCCCCGATGATGATCTTGCCGCTGGTCGCCTCCTCCAGCCCCGCGATGATGCGCAAAAGCGTGGACTTGCCACAGCCCGAGGGGCCGACAAAGACGACAAACTCCTTGTCCTGGATGGCCAGATCGATCCCGTGCAGGACCTGTGCGGTGCCAAAGGATTTGGTGATGTTCTGCAGATCAAGCGTCGCCATAAGGTCCCCGTCATGCATGCTTTTGGTGCGCCAACGGGCGGCCCGCATGGACCGCCCGTCCGCGTCGACTACTTCACTTCGGCCAGCTCTACGCCAGCTTGCGTGACCAACTCGTCGATCGTGCCGCCTTCGCCCAGCATCACGCCCTGGATCATGTTCGTGAACACGCCCTGCAGCGATTTGAAGTCCGAGACCAAAGGCTCCGGCCCGCCGGTCGAGATGCCGTCGACAAAGATTTTCCAGAACGGGTCATTGACGTAATAGGGCTTTTCGATCCCCAGCTTGTCATACTGCAAGATCGGCGTAAGGCCCCATGTGCTGTCCAGATCGTACTGGGCCGCACCCGAGGTCAACGCCAAGGCCAGCTTTTGGGCGGCGGCCTCGACGGCCGGGTCCTTTTGCTTGAACACAGCGATGGAGTCGGTGATCAGAATGGTGCCCGACACGCCCGACGGGCCGCGCGGAACCGGCACCACCATCAGGTTGGGAACCTGTTCGATGGACTGGCCGCGACCCCAGGGACCGGTAACATACATGCCGAGCTTGCCATCATTGAAGACATCCTTCATCTGATCGCGCTCATACGCGGTCGGACCTTCGATCATGTAGGGCAGAAGGTCCGCATAAAGCTGGAGCGTTTCGCGGGTTTGCGGGCTGTCCAGCATCGGCTCTCCGGTTTCCGCATTCATCACGGCACCGCCGTTGGAATAGAGGAAATCAAGGAACATGTGCATCGTGTTGTCAAAGTCCTTGCCCGCGATGCCAATCCCGGCAACACCGGCCTTTTCCTTGATCCCCTTGGCCATGGCGATCATGTCAGCCCATGTCTCGGGCGCCTTGCATTCCATGCCCGCTGCAACGACGAGGTCGCAGTTGATGTAGAGGGCCTTGGTCGAAAAGGCATGCGGATAGCCCCAGTACTTGCCGCCAGAGGACACGGTCTTCAACACGCCCGGCTGATAGTTGGCCGCCGCTTCTTCGGAGATCTCGGCCGGCACGATCAGCCCCTCTGCCGACAGTTTCAACAGCGTGCGTGAGCCGATATAGGCGACGGAAACCGGGTCACCGGCAGCCGCCAGCGTCATCGACTTGTCCTGGCAGGTGCCCCATGGAACCGCTTCCATGGTGACCTTGATGCCCGGATTGTCGGTCTGGAACTGGTCAATCGTCGCCTGATCTGCCGGGCGGACATCGCCGCACATGATAAAGGACAGATCCTGCGCCGAAGCCGCGAGGGCCGAGCTGCCCAGCAGGGCCGCAGCGACCATCAGGGTTTTGCTATGGTTCATTCTAGTCTCCCTTGGTTGGTTTCGGTTTCTTTGGTCACTCTTTCACCGCCCCGGCGGTCAGGCCCGCGACGAGGTATTTCTGCAAGAACAGGAACACGATCATGACGGGCAGCACACCGGTCAGGGCGGCTGCCATCATCTGGTTCCATTCGACGGACTGATAGCCGATGAACTGGTTCAGACCGGCGGGCAGGGGTTGCAGTTCGGCCACCTGATTAAAGGTGACGGCGAACAGATATTGCTGGGCATAGGCACCGATAAAGATCGACACGCCCACCACGATCAGACCGGGCACCGCCAAGGGCAAGACGACACGGCGCAAGGTGTAAAGGCGCGAGGCCCCGTCAACATAAGCGGCCTCTTCCAGTTCCTTGGGGATCTTTTCCAGATAGCCGCGCAAGAGCCAGATGCCCGTCGGGATCAAAAACGCCACGCCAGGCACGATCATCGCCCAATAGGTGTTCAAAAGGCCCAAGCTGCGCATGACGCGGTAAAGCGGGATCAGCAAGACCGCGCCGGTGAACATGTTGACCGAAAGGAATATCCCCAGCGAAAGGTCCTTGAACGGAAAGTCGAGCCGCGCATAGGCATAGGCTGCGGGCACCACGAAGATCATCGTGATGACGGTCACCACCGTGGCGATATAGATGGAATTCCAGATGTACCGCCCCAAAAGCGGCACCTTGACCCACATGTCGGAATAGGCCTGAAACGAGAATTTCTCGGTCCAGATCTCGTAGGGCTGACTGAAAAGATGGCTCATCGGCGACAGGCTGGTGCGAAACATCTCGGCAAAGGGCAGCAGGATAAACGTCAGAAAAAGCGCGATGGCGCCGTAAAGGCCGATCTTTTGCGAAAGGGTATAGCGGTCGATCAGCATTCACTTCACCCCGTAATGCTTGTTCACGCGGTCCAGCACCTTGAGGTACAAAAGCGAAAAGACCCCCAAGATCACCACGATTGCCACGGCACGTGCGGCACCTTCGCCGAATTTGTAATTGCCGATAGCCGTCTTGTAGGTGTCGATGATCATTGTGGTCGTGCCGCCGCGCGGCCCGCCTTGCGTTAAGATGTAGATGATCTCGAAACTGTTGAAGGTCCAGATCGCCGTTAACAGTGCCATGGACACAATCACCGGCATGATCTGCGGGATGGTGATGCGGCGAAAGCGGTACCAACGGCTGGCCCCGTCCACCCATGCCGCCTCGTAAAGATCACGACTGACGCCTTGCATCGCGGCCAGGAAAAACAACGACACCATGGGCGTGCCGACCCAGACATCGGTGACGATCGCCGCATAAAAGGCCGAGTTCCGGTAGGCAAGAAATTCGAACGGCCCATCCAGAAGGCCGACCCGCTGCGCCATACCGGACAGAAAGCCGAACTGGCCGTTGTAAAGCCACAACCAGCCGATGCAGCCGATTGCGATCGGGATCACCCACGGCGGCATGATCATCATCCGAAACAGCGCCCGACCGGGCAAAGCGGCGTTGAGCAGCGTCGCCCCGATCAGCCCCATGACCAGTTTCAGACCAACCGACAGCACCATCCAGAAAAACGTCCGCCCGATGATTTCAAGGAACTTCGGAGAGCCAACCATCTTTTCGTAGTTGGCAAGCCCGACCCAGCTTTCGCCGCCCAAATCCGCATCGGTAAAGGAGAGCCGGATCGTTTCCAGCAAAGGCCAGGCAACGATGACGGCGATAAAGGCAAGCGCGGGCGCGATCAGGCACCAGGCAAAGACACTGTCAGTCACCGCGCGGCGCGGCGGTCTCTTTGCAATGCTGCCTGGCTCTGCCATCCGGACCCCGCGCCGACAAATCCGGTGACAACCCTTGTGGTCATGCCGAATCTGCCCTGATCACAACGATACCAAATGAATCTAAAATTACTACCTACTTAATACCAATTTTGCGAAAAACTGCCGAGATAGACAAAATTCTCTTGTTTTTTATGGAGAAACAGGTTCACTCTGGACCTTTGGTTGTGATTGGTTCTATCTATATAATACCAATTTTGGGGATCGCGCCGCCGATGGACAGTCACGCCCTTTTCCGCCCGCAAAGCTGGTTCCAGTTGGGGCACGGGCCGCGCTATGAACAGCTCTACCGACATCTGTCAGACGCCATTTCGTCAGGAGATCTGCGGATCGACACCCAGCTTCCGCCGGAACGCGAACTGGCCGAGATTGCCGATGTCAGCCGTGTGACCGTGCGCAAGGCAGTCGCGCAACTGGTCGAGGATGGCGTGCTGGAACAGCGGCGCGGCGCAGGAACCTTTGTTACGACGCCCCGCGCCAAGTTGGAACATTCGTTGTCGTCGCTGGTCTCGTTTACCGAATACATGCGCCAGCGCGGCAAGACCTCCAGCAGCCGCGTCATCACACGCGGCCTCTTTCCGCCCATACCTGACGAGCAACTCGCCCTTGGCCTGTCCTCGTCAGACCGGGTGGCGCGGGTGGAGCGTTTGCGCAGCGCCGACGGGGTTGCGATGGCCGTGGAATGGTCGTCTTTGCCGCAAGACATTCTGCCCGATCCAGAGGCTGTGGAGACATCGCTTTATGACATCCTGCGCGCATCCGGGAATGCGCCGACACGGGCTGTCCAGCGGATCACTGCGGTGAACCTGCCCGGACCGGAGGCGCGGTTGCTGAACCTGCCCGAAGGCGCTGCCGTCCTCAAGATCGACCGGACCGGCTTTTTGCCCAACGGTCGCCCGATCGAGTTCACGCGCGGGCTTTACCGGTCCGACATCTATGACTTCATCGCCGAGTTGCGACTGGAACCCATTGCATGACGCTGACATTTTCGGCCCGGATCGAGGGGCACGAGATCGCCTGCGAGATCGGCAGCGATGCCGACCTCGCTGCGCCGACATTGTGCTTTTCGCTGATGGCAGCTCCGCGCGTCGTGTCAGGCGGCACGCTGGTGCGCCGCGTTGCGGGCTATGGCGAGGTCGCTCTGCCTGACCTGCGCGCGGGGCACATCGCACATCTGCGTCTGGCCTATGATAATCGCGACTACTTTCCCAGGAACCGCGCCTGGCTGCCACTGGGCGCCTATCTGCGGGTTGCAGGCAAGACCTATCCGCTGCCACCGCTGCATCAAGGCGTCGACCTCGCCGCCCCCGCCAGGGCCAGTGCGGCACTCTTTGACAGCCTGCGCCTTGTGCCGCAGCCGACAAGCTGGCGTCCGTCGGGCGGAACCCTGATGGCCACCAGCTTTGACGTCCTGACCGATGGCCTTGGTTCCGTCGCGGCTTTGGCGGCGCGCCTGAACCTGCCTCCGTTTCTGACCGGGAACGGCGCGCCTTTGTCCATCGAAGCCGATCCGACCCTTGCTGAAGCGGCTTACGTGCTGACCATCACTTCTGACGGAAGCACTCTGCGTGCCGCCGGTTCCGCAGGCATCTTTGCCGCAGGTATCACACTTTTGAACCTGCGCGAGACCTATGACGGCCAGTTGCCTCGTGGCGTCATCACTGACGCGCCGCGCTTTGGCTGGCGCGGCCAGCATCTGGATTGCGCGCGGCATTTCTTTCAGGTCGCCACCATTCGCCGCCTGTTGGACCTGATGGCGCTGTTCAAGCTCAACCGCTTTCACTGGCACTTTGCCGATGACGAGGCGTTCCGGTTGCAGCTTGACTGTTGTCCCGACCTTGCGCGCCTGACCGCCTTTCGCGGCGAGGGCTTGGCCGTCCCCGGCGTCTTTGGCGGTGGCGTTCGCGCTGGCGGCAGCTATTCACGCGCGGATGTGGCTGACCTCTTGGCCCATGCCGCCGATCTGCACATCGAGATTCTGCCCGAAATCGAGGTGCCCGCGCATGGCTATTGCATCAATGCGGTGATCTCGGGCCTGACCGACCAGTCCGACCCCTGCCCCGAGATCAGCATCCAAGGCTATCCGCGCAACATCCTGAACCCAGCCATGCCTGCGACCTGGGCTTTGCTTGACCCTTTGGCCAGCGAAGTTGCATCGCTGTTCCCCATCCGGATGCTGCATCTGGGGTGCGACGAGTTGCCCCCTGCCGCATGGGACCAGTCGCCAGCCGCGACCGCGTTGAAACAGCGCGAAGGGCTGGACGACCGCGACGATCTGCAAGGCTGGATGATGGCAAAGCTGGCCAGTCATCTCGTGGGTCAAGGTATCCGGATCGCTGCGTGGGAAGAGGCGGCCAAAGGTACCCAAGGGGGGATCGGGCACAACGCGCTGTTGTTTTCCTGGTCGGGTCAGGGGCCTGGGATCGCAGCCGCGAGGGCGGGCCATGATGTCGTGATGTGCCCGGCGCAAAACGTTTATTTCGATCTGGCCCATACCAGCGACCAACAAGACTGGGGCGCGGCTTGGGCGGGCTTTGTACCTCTGGAACAGACGGTTGCGTGGAAACCCGTGCCATCTGGTGCCGAGGATGTGGCCCATCGGATCATCGGGGTTCAGGGCTGTTTCTGGGGCGAGTTCACGACTGAGGATGCCCAGATGGAACCCATGCTTGCACCGCGCATTCTGGGTCTGGCCAACAAGGCCTGGGACAGCAACGACAGCCTTGATGGTGCGGGCCTCCGCGCCCTTTGCGGTCATTACGTGGCGGTCTTTGACCGGATCGGCTGGCAGCGCCATCCGGGTGCATGACGCCTTTCAGATGGATTTGACACAAAGGGCGAGCACGCGCTCGCCCCCGCCAATGGGATCGGCTTGTGCGATCCCGTCTTTTGCATCAGGTGCCGCTCAGCACTTTCATCGCGGCTGCCTTCTTGGTCGCATCGTCGTCCATGCCGTCAAAGATCACGGTCAGTTCAGCAGCTTGTGACAACGAGAGCATCCCTTCGGCGGGGGGCGTGATGCCAACTGATTCAAAGTGCCCGACCAGTTGCTCCTCGATCTGCATGATGCCGGATTTGCCAAATGGAACGGGCGCAGGCAGGTTTTCAGCCAACACGACCTCTGCAGCTATCTTCTTGTCGTCATCCGTCCGGCCGCTGTCCATGATCACGGCGAGACGCGCAAGTTGCGACGGAGAAAGCCGGTTGGTCGTCGGCAGCTTCAGGCCCAACGCCTCCAGTTCGGCCATCACGTTCGCTGCGATCTGCGCTCGGCCTTCATTGGCCTTGATCCGTTCGGGCGGGCTTGTTGCGTCACTGATAAGCTTGTTGGCAGAATCTGCCTTCTCGGCGTTTGTGCCCGGCCCCTCGAGGATCGCGGCCAAATTGGTCAGTTCCGCCATCGTCAGCATGCCGATCTGGTCGGTATTGACGGCCAAGCCACCGAGGTCGTTGATCACGCCCTGTTCAAGTTGTTGATAGCTTGCCATATCTGCAAAACTGACACTGCCCGCAAAGCTAAGCGCGGTGGCCAACGCAAAGGGCGTCGCAAAGTTCTTCTTAAACACTGAGTATTTCATTACTGATCTCCAAATTGGGGTTGTTCTTGGCAGCACAACACCCAATGCGCCGGTTGGGTTCCAAGTGGTGGCGTGGAACCGGCCGTCGTCGCCGGTGCAACCCGACATGAAATCTAGCTTTGGAAGGTGATCATTGGCGGGCTTGGCTGTCTAATCCATTGGCTGCGCGCGACAATATTCGTGCAGCAGGCGGACGCGTGGATTTTCAGTTCAGCATGGTGCCAGAGTGCAGTTGAAAACCGGCGCCCATTTCTGGGCGCCAGAGGCTGCGAATGGTCGGATGTCAGAGGCGTTACATCTTGCCCCAGATTTTCGCATATGCGTCGCGATAGCCGTTTTGCGGATCAAACTGGTTGCTGTCGCCAGACGCCGCGAGACCTTCTTCGGTCACCAGCGCCGGTGCCGTAACATATCCAGAGCAAGGCTCGCCTGAAACAGCGCGGTTCAACTCGTCAACCAGCTGCCAGCCTTGCAGGTTCAGCGGTTCAGCGACCGTGATCGCCTGATACTGACCCGAGCGGATGCGTTGGAACGCAGCCTCTGAACCGTCGCCCGCAGAGCCTGCCTTGGGATTGGCCTTGCCATCAACACCGGCTGCCGCAAGGGCCGGACCCATAAAGTCGAAGTAAAGGTCGTTGATCGCCAGAGAATGGGTCCACTTATCGCCGTATTTTTGCAACAGCGAGGTGGTCAGCGGACCCATGCGGGTCGACGTTTCCGCGATGGGTGTATCGACATATTCCAGCACCGTGCCACCCATCGCTTCGATAGTCTCTTTGATGCGGTCGGCCTTGTCGATGGCGATCTGATAGGTGCTGTCGGTGAAGATGATCGCGCCGACTTTGTCGCCGCCATCCGCCATCGCCCATTTTGCAGCGGTTTCCGAGACGGTCATCGCGTCCGTCGAGACGTTCGCGAAAATCCCGCCCGGCGCATCGCAGCCGATCTTCGGGCCGGAATGCCAGGACACCATCGGGATCTTGGCCGCAGCGACGCCCTCGATCGCCGCCTGTTGTTCCACGGCGTCAAAGCCGTTGATGACGATGCCGTCGGGCTGCAAGGCCATCGCCTGACCAAAGGCCGCCGTGCGACCCTGGACCGAACCCGCACCATCTAGCACGCGCACCGTCCAGCCGATCTTTGCCGCCGCCTCCTCAACCCCCGTGGTGACCCCGAGGATGCCGCCGTTCTTCAGATCAGCGGCGAGGACCACGATGGTCTTGCCTTCGGCAGCCATGGGCCCCGCTGTCGGGCCGTCAAAAGCCGTGTCTTGTGCAAAAGTTGGCAGTGCGATCCCCACGATCATGGTGCTCGCAAGCAGGGTCTTTATAAAGGTACGTTTTTGCATGGTATTCCTCCCGTTTCGAAGTTGTGGTTACTTGCGCGCAGCGCCTTTCTTGCGCTGCGCGTATCCTGCGATGCCGATTGCAATCAGCAGCGTAGAGCCGTTGAACAGCGGTTCGACCCAGAACGATCCGCCAAATTGCTGGATGCCCGAAATGCCGACCGCAAGAATGACGACGCCGATGATCGTGCCCCAAACGTTCACCCGTCCCGGCTTGATGGTGGTTGAGCCGAGAAAGGCCCCGACAAGGGCCGGCAACAGAAACTCCAGCCCGACCGAGGCCTGCCCGATCCGCAATTTGGACGCCAAAAGGACACCGGCAAGGGCTGCCAGCGTGCCCGAGGCGACAAAGGCCCCGACAACAAACTTGCGGGTCGGGATGCCGTTCAGCTCAGCCGCCTTTTGGTTCGCGCCGATGGCATAAAGATAGCGACCGACCGGCGTGAATTCCAAAATCACCCACATGATCAGGCTGATCGCCAGCACATAAAACCCTGTGATCGGCAGGCCCAGGACCCATTGGCCGCTGAGCAGATAGAAACTGGGGTCCAACTCACCCACCACCTGACGCCCGCCTGAATGCCAAAGTGCAATCGCATAAAGCACCGTGCCCGTACCCAGCGTGGCGATGAAGGCGTCGATCTTGGCAACCTCGACCAAGATGCCATTCAGCACCCCGGTCAGCGCACCCAAAGCGATGACAATGATCACCGCCAGCGGCCAGGGAACGCCGTAATTCACCTGCAAAGAGATCGCCAGGATGTGCCACAGCACGATGCCGTACCCGACCGTCAAGTCAATCCGCCCCGCGACCATCGGGATCATCGCGGCCAAGGACAGCATCGCGATGATGGACTTGTCGGACAGGATGGCCCGCACGTTCAGCACGGTCGGAAAGGTATTGGGCAGCAGGATCGAAAACAGGATGATGAGAAATACTGTCAGGATCACCAGACCGTAAACCGGGGCCAGCCGGATCAGCCGTTGTGCCAAGGTCAGCTCAACCAGTTCATCGCGGGTTGGCTCAAGCGCATCTGACTGGATCGAGTTCATGGATCTGTTTGCCTTTACGCGGCTTCATCGCCGGCCGAGGCGGCCTGGATGAGGGTTTCGGTGGACAGTGCGACGCCGCGCAGTTCATGCACGACCCGACCCCGGCTAAAGACGATGGCGCGATGGCAGATATTCGCGACCTCTTCGAAATCGGTGGACACGATCAACACACCCATGCCCGAGGCCAGCGCCTGAAACAGCAAGTGGTAGATCTCCGCCTTGGCACCGACATCGACGCCAGCCGTCGGGTCCTCGGCAATCAACAGGCGCCTGCCGGTATCCAGCCAGCGGCCGACCACGACCTTTTGCTGGTTTCCCCCAGACAGCGCCTCGATGGCGAGGGTCGGGTCGTTTGGCGCCAGACCGACGCGCGCGCCCAGATTGCGGGCCAGACCGTCTTCGGACTTGGGCGTCATGAACGAGACCAGCTTGCGGCCTGTGGCAGACGGGTTGAGAAAGGTGTTTTCCCGGATCGTCAGTGCCGGGGCCACGGATTCCACAACCCGGTCGCGTGCGACAAAGCCGATGCCCGACGCCATGGCATTGCGCGGCGAGGATAGGTCCGGTGCCGCGCCATCCAGCATCACCGTGCCGGTGTGCCGTTCCAAGCCAAAGAGCGCGCGCCCGATATCTTCGTGCCCGGCACCGCGCAGACCGACAAGGCCCACCATTTCGCCGCGTCGGATGCTGAAATCGACGGGGCCCGCCTTGCGGGTCTTCAACGCAGCGGCGGTCAGCAGTTGGGGGCCATCCTGGACCTCCGGGCGGTCGATCTCGCGCGCCTTGCGGCCCACGATCAGGCTGACAAGATCCTCGGCATTGGTGTGTTCGATGTCGCGCATGCCCACCATCTGACCGTCGCGCAACACCGCGACGCGGTCGGATATCTGGAACACCTCATCAAGCCGGTGCGAGACGTAAATCATGCCGACGCCTTTGGCCTTGAGCGGGCGAAGTGCCGCGAACAGGCGCTCGACCTCGTCGGCAGGCAGGCTGGCTGTGGGTTCGTCCAGCACCAGAAAATCGCATTCGACAGCCAGCGCCCGGGCAATGGCTACAAGGGATTTCTCGGTGCGGGTCAGACTCGACACCCGGGCGGTTGGCGCAAACTCAGCCTCGACAAGCGCAAGCGCGTCCTTGGCGACCTTTTCGGTGGCGGACCAGTCGATCCGACCGCCACGCCTTGGATAGCCCACCGCAAGGGCAATGTTTTCGGCGACACTCATCCATTCGATAAGCCCGAGGTCCTGGTGAATGAAGGCGACCGCCTGTTTGGTCGACAGCTTGCCACTGACATGGCGGTAGGGGATCCCGTCGACCATCACCTGCCCGCTGTCGGGCGTGTAGATGCCGCCAAGCGTCTTGATCAGCGTTGATTTGCCAGCACCGTTTTCCCCCAGCAAGGCCACGATTTCGCCACGGTTGACTTGCAGCGAAACGCCGCGCAAGGCCTTGGTTCCACCAAAGCTCTTGACGATCGAGTCAAAAAACAAGCCGTGCTGATCTGGCATTCCCCCCCCTTGTCTTGCAGCGCGCGGCCCTCTTTGAGGTTACCGGTAACGTAGCCATCCTTGGTCCAGTTTGCACTTGAGTCAAGCTAAAAGTTATCGATAACGTAAGGCAAGGATTGCATCGTCAAAGTTCTCGGCACTAATGGAGCCAATGGAAAAACGCACCAAACCAGGTCTGGAAGATATCGCGCGGAACTTGGGTGTCTCCAAGATGACGGTCAGTCGTGTCTTGCGGGGCGCGTCCGGTTTTTCCGAAGCGACACGCGAAAAGGTCCTGCAAGAGATCGCGCGCACCGGATATCTGCCAAACCGGCTGGCCGCTGCGTTCGGACCGTCCGGAACGTCAACGCTGATCGGCGTCTGTGTTCCACGGCTCACGTCTCCGCTTTTTGGTTCGGTCCTGGAGTCTTTGAACCTGACATTGGCCAGACTTGGCTACCAGACCATGATCGGATCCCACAACCAGATCCCCGATGAAGAAGAGGTCTGGTTGCGCACGCTGGCGTCGTGGAAACCGGCGGCCGTCGTGCTTGCCTCACGGGTCCATACCAAGGGCACGCTGAAGATTTTGCGCGATATGGGTGTGCCGGTCGCTGAAATCTGGGATCTGACGACCAAGCCGATCGACCTTGCCATCGGTTTTTCGCATTTTGACAACGGGTTGGAGATGACCCGCTGCATGACGGCGGCCGGGCGCAAGAAGATCGGTTATGTCGGCGCGTTGGGCAACCGGAACACCTCTGGCCAGCTGCGCTACCAAGGCTTTGTCCGTGGGCTGGCGGAGATCGACGCCACACTTGTCGTGGAAGAGATCCTCAAGGATCAGCCGGGGTTCTATGCGGGCTACTATGGGACAGAGACGATGCTGGCGCGCAGCAATGATCTGGACGCGATCTATTTCCACGACGACGAAATGGCAATCGGCGGCTTGGCCTATCTGACCAAGATCGGCATGCGCGTGCCCGACGATATCGGCATTGCGGGTTGGGGTGGCATGGAAGCTGCATCGATCCTGCCACGCCGCCTGACGACAACGGCAATTCCAACAACCCGCTTGGGAAAAATCGCCGCCGAGGCTCTGGTAAGCCGGTTGCGCGGCGACCCGGTTGACGATGTGACAATCATCCCGACCCGGCTCGTCCCAGGCTCGACAATCTGACTCTGTCCGCGCGCGTCTGCTGACTCTGTCCGCGCGCGTCTGGCTCTGTCTGCGCGCGATGGCGTTGCGTTACGGCCTTTGCAGTCCTTCGCGGTTCAAGATCACCCGGTAAAGGCTGGTGGTCGCGGTGATGAACAATTCATGCTTGGCACGACCACCAAAGCAGATGTTCGAGACCAGTTCCGGCACCAGAATCTTGCCCATCAGATGCCCCAAGGGCGAAATGCAATGCACGCCATCACCTGCAGACGACCAAACGTTCCCATCGGTGTCCACACGAATGCCGTCCGCGCAGCCCGGAGCAATCGTATGGAAAATGCGGCTGTTGGTCAGGCTGCCGTCCGCGGCACAATCGTAGACCCTTATATGCTGGGCATCGCCCGAGAACATCCGCCCGGTATCGGCAACGTAAAGGCGGTTTTCGCCAGGTGAAAACGCAAGCCCGTTGGGGCAGTTCATATCGGCGGCCATGACATCCAGCGCGCCCGTGCCCGGGTTTGCCCGATAGACGACGCATGGGTTTTCTGACTTGGCGGCAAAGCCTTCATAGTTGCTCATGATCCCGTAATGCGGGTCGGAAAACCAGATCGTCCCGTCGGATTTGATCACCACGTCATTCGGGGAATTCAGCGGCTTGCCGTTGTAGCTGTCGGCGATCACCGTGATGCGCCCGTCATGTTCGGTGCGCGTGACCCGGCGCAGTCCATGCTCGCATGAAATCAAACGCCCCTGGTGGTCTCGGGTATGGCCATTGGTGTAGTTGCACGGTGCGCGATAGGTCGATACCCCATGGTCCGGCGTCCAGCGCAGGATCCGATTGTTGGGAATATCGGAAAACAACAGGCAGTTGGCATCGCCAAACCAAACCGGGCCCTCGGCCCAGTCAAACCCGGTCGCCAGCTGTTTAACCGGCGCATTGCCAAGGACATAGCTGCCAAAAGCGGGGTCGACGATCTCATGGAAGGACATTGGTGCTCCTTTCTCGAACTGGGCCGATCAATCCAGAACGCGCCTCAGACCGTCGATCTGACGCCCGCATGCGCACAAGCTGCCCGCCGTTAACGGGCATCAGAAAAGCTTATCTGGGCCTTCATCGCACGACTGCGGTCACCGGCCATCTCAAACGCAGCGACGGCCTCGTCCACGGTGAATGTGTGGGTGATGAACGGTTTGACGTCGATCAGGCCCTTTTGCATCAGGCGGACGCCGGTAAGAAATTCTTCATGGAACCGAAACGAGCCTTTCAGCGACAGTTCTTTCGCCGTCATCGCCTGCATGGGCAATGTCATGTCGCCGCCAAGGCCAAGCTGGATGATGGTGCCACCCGGGCGCATCGCAGGAACGGCGGCGGTCAGCGCCGCCGCCGCGCCCGAACACTCGAACAGTACATCGAACGTGCCCTTGTCCCTGGCGTACTCTGCCAAGGCCGCCGCGTTGCTGATCATGTTGATGGTCGCATCCGCACCTGCCTTGTGGGCCATGCCGAGTGTGAAGTCGCTGAGATCCGTCGCCACAACACCATCTGCGCCGGCGCGGCGCGCAGCCAGAATGCACAGGATGCCGATCGGACCACACCCCGTCACCAGCACGGATTTGCCCAGCATCGGCCCCGCGCGTTTGACCGCATGCAAGCATACGGCAAGGGGTTCAGCCATCGCCGCCTCGCCCGCTGTCAGACCCTCTGCAATGGCGCATTGCGAAGCGTCAGCCACAAGCACTTCGCGAAAGGCGCCCTGGATATGCGGGAACGGCATCGCCGAGCCATAAAACCGCATGTGCAGGCAGTGGTTGTACATCGCTGCGTGGCAAAACTTGCAATCGTGGCAGGGCCGCGACGGTGAAACCGCCACCAGTTGTCCAACCTTTAGGCGCGTCACCCCTGCTCCCACTGCGCCGATGAAGCCCGAAACTTCGTGCCCCAGCACCATCGGCTCGCGCAGCCTGATCGCACCGAACCCGCCATGGTTGTAGTAGTGCAGGTCAGACCCGCAAATCCCGCCCATCGCCAGTTTGATCTGGACCTGTCCTGGGCCGGGCTTATCTGCCACCTGCTCTTCGATCCGCAGATCTTTCGCGGCGTGAATAACGATTGACTTCATGCTGCTTACAGCACCGGCGTGACAAGGTCGCGGCCACTGAAATGGGCCATCAGGTTTTCTCGCACCAAAGCACCCATCGCTTTGCGGGTCTCGAACGTACCTGACGCATGATGTGGCTGCAAAAGAACATTGTCCAGCGTTAGAAACCGCGGGTTCAACTTGGGTTCGCCCGCAAATACATCCAGTGCCGCCGATCCCAACGTGCCGGTTTCAAGCGCATCCAGCAAGGCATTCTCATCGATGTTGGAAGCCCGGCTGATGTTGATGAGCATCCCTTCGCGCCCCAAAGCGTCGATGACATCGCGATTCACGATATGGTGCGTGGCGGCAGAGGCTGCGAGCGTCACGAAAAGGAAGTCAGCGTGGGTTGCCAGATCAACCACACTTTTCATGTAGGTCCAGCCTTGGGCATCGTCCTTGGCCGTCGGGCTGCAATAGGCAATGTCCATGCCAAAGCCGACCAACCGCCGGCCCACTTCAAGCCCGATCCGGCCCAGACCCAGAATGCCTGCCTTTTTGCCCCAGACGCGGTTCTTTAGCGGATACATGCCCTTGGCCGCCCAACTCCCATCGCGTACCCACGCCTGCGCGCCGATCACCCCGCGCGACTGAGCCAGCATCATCGCCACGCCAAGATCGGCCACATCCTTGGTCAGTACATCCGGCGTGTTGGTCACGCGAATGCCGCGCACCCCGCAAGACGCCAGATCCACCGCATCATAGCCCACACCGTAAACTGCGATCACCTCCAGGTTCGGACAGGCAGCGATCATGGCAGCGTCTGCACCGAGATCACCACGCGTGGCGATGGCCCGGATGTTTGGACCGACTTGCATCAGCAGCGCCGATTTGTCTTTGGCCTCAAAGTAGCGATGTGCGGTAAACGCCGCATCAAGCGGGACTTGATCCCATTCCGGATACGCGCCGACCTGCAGGATTTCTGGTTTTGACATTGTTGGCTTTCGGGTTGACGTGGAATCGCAGTCGGTGCATGTTATCGATAACATAGTCGATTCACGATTCACCTGTCGAGAGGGAAAAGAAAGCGATGAGCCTGAACCTTTTTGATCTGCGCGGAAAGCGCGCGCTTGTTACCGGCTCGTCACAGGGGATCGGCTTTGCACTCGCCCGCGGCCTTGCTGCTGCCGGGGCAGAGATCGTCTTGAACGGTCGAGATACCTCCAAACTTGCCGCTGCTGCCGAAGCGCTTCGCCAGCAAGGTTACAGCGTCGATGTGCTGGCTTTCGACGCCACCGACCACAGTGGCGTCCGAACGGCGGTGGACACCTACGAGTCGACCAAGGGGGCTATCGACATTCTGGTGAACAACGCCGGGATGCAGCATCGCGCGCCGTTGGAGGACTTCCCGGCAGAGGCTTTCGAACGCCTGTTGCAGACCAATGTGGCCTCGGTCTTTCATGTGGGTCAGGCGGTCGCTCGCCACATGATCCGGCGCGGTGCAGGCAAGATTGTGAACATTTGTTCCGTACAGACCGCGCTCGCGCGCCCCGGCATCGCACCCTATACCGCCACCAAGGGGGCGGTCGCAAACCTGACCAAGGGGATGGCGACTGACTGGGCCAAACACGGGCTGCAATGCAACGGGCTTGCACCTGGGTATTTCATAACACCGCTGAACAAGGCGTTGATCGAAGACCCTGCTTTCAGCGAATGGCTTGCAAAACGTACCCCTGCGGGCCGCTGGGGCAATGTCGAGGAACTGGTTGGCGCCTGTATCTTTCTGTCCTCGGCTGCCTCGTCGTTTGTGAACGGCACCATCGTCTACGTGGATGGCGGCATCACGGCCTCGCTATGAGCCGCTATGTCGTGATGGGGGTGTGCGGTTGCGGCAAAAGCCATATCGGTCAGGCGTTTGCCGCAGCGATCAAAGCCAAGTTTTACGATGGCGACACCCTGCACCCGGCCTCGAATATCGACAAGATGAGCCGTGGAGAGCCGCTGACCGACGCGGATCGCGCGCCATGGCTGGAAAAGGTTGGCGCAGTGCTTGCAAGCGCGGACACGGTCGTCGCCTGTTCGGCGCTGAAACGCAGGTATCGCGACCGGATCAGGGCTGTGGCAGACACCCAAGTCACCTTTCTGTTTTTGCGTGGCCGGCGCGAAACACTCTTGAACCGCATGGCGTCGCGCCCCGGCCACTTCATGCCCGCGACCCTGCTTGACAGCCAGTTGGCCACGCTGGAGGTGCCTGCAGGGGACGAAGATCATCTCGTGGCGGACATCGAACAAACGCCTGACCAGATCATCGCGATCTTCCAAGCCGGAGTGAAGGAGCGGCCAGCATGAGCCTCGATGTCGCCTTGATCGGCGCGGGCGCCATGGGCGGTGCCATTGGCACGCGGATCGCCCAGACCGGTCACAACCTGTTGGTCTTTGATCCGGACAAGGAAAAAGTCGCGCCGCTGGTTGCGCGCGGGGCCAGAGCAGCCCGGTCTGCGGCAGACGCCGCTGCCACTTCGGACTATGTCGTCGTCAGCCTGAACGCGCCGCGCATCGTCGACATCGCGGTGTTTGGCGTCGATGGCGTGGCTGAGGGTGCAAGGCCCGGCACCTTGATCATCGACATGTCGTCGATTGACCCCGGCGCTACAAAGGACATGGCTGCAAAAGCCGCCGAAAAAGGCCTGCGATGGGTCGACAGCCCGCTGTCTGGCGGCGCGCCAAAGGCCCTGACAGGCGAGCTGACCTTGATGGCTGGCGGGGATGCCCACGACGTTGCGGACGCCCATGAGCTGCTGCAGCACCTTGCCACCAACTATACCCATATGGGCCCGGTTGGCGCGGGGCAGACCACCAAACTGATCAATCAGGTGCTGTGCGGCCTGACCTTCATGGCGGTGGCAGAGGCCACCCGACTTGCGCTTGATGCAGGCGTCGATGCCGCCAAGATCCCGCAAGCGCTGAAAGGCGGGCGGGCGGATTCTGCAATCTTGCAAGAATACATGCCGCGCTTTGCGACCAAGGATTATCGCCGCACGGGGCGCATCGACAACATGGTCAAGGACCTCAACGGCGCGCAGGACCTTGCGCGGCGGACCAACACCTCGATGCCGCTCACCGCCCTTTGCGCCGAGATCCACAGGATGCTGACCGCCGCAGGTCTTGGTGGCGAAGATCAGGCGGCGCTGATGGAATTCTTTCGCGGACCAGACAAGGAATTGTTCACATGATCACCCGTTTCGCCCTGTTCGAAGGCACCATCAAAGCGGGCAAGACGACGGCCTTTCGCAAAGCCGTGACAGACCGTCTGGTGCCGCTTTGGACGCAGTTTCCCGGCAATACCGATGTCCGTGTCATGTTTGGCCAAGAACGCGACGCGGGCGCGCCCGAATTTCCCTTGATCCTTGCGATCAGCTATCCGTCCCAAAAGGTGATGGCCCACGCCTTGACCAGCGATGCACGCAACCGCTCCAAAGACATGACGGGTCTGATCGTTGCGGAATTCTTCGACGGCCGCATCCATCACCACGTCACCGAAGCCACAGAATACAAATCCTAACAGGCGACACCGGCGAGGCGACATGCAGCAGACTGCCAAGACAATGAAGGACGTTGCCCGCACTGCAGGCGTGTCGGTCATGACTGTCAGCCGCGCCTTCAAGTCCGACACCTCGGTCAGCGAGGCCACCCGAATCCGGATCCGAAAGATCGCCGATGACCTGGGTTATGTCTTTGATTCCACGGCCGCGAACCTGCGCACGCAAAAGACGAATTTTGTCGCCGTCACCATCCCGTCGATCAACAACGCCAACTTTGCCGACACTGTTGACGCCCTGTCAGACCGTCTTGCAGAGGCCGGAATGCAGGTGCTGTTGGCCTACAGCGGCTATGACATGGCCAAGGAAGAAGAGCTGATCGAGCAATTGCTGCGCAGACGACCCGAAGCAATCGTGGTCACCGGCGGGCGCCACAGTGAGCGCGCACGAAAAATGCTGAAAAACGCCGGCATCCCGGTCATTGAGACATGGGACCTGCCCAAGGACCCGATTTGCCATGTCGTGGGTTTTTCGAACGCGGCGACGATGCATGGCATGGTCGACCACCTTGTTGCAAAGACGATGACGCGCATTGCCTTTATCGGCGGCGACACGGATGGCGACACGCGCGGTGCGGAGCGCCGACGCGGCTTCATTGCGGCAATGCAGCGCCACGGACTTGATCCGGGCCGCTTGATCGGTGCCGGGCGGCCTCCGATTTCGATGCGCGAAGGTGCAGGCGCCATGGGGCGGCTTTTGGACACGATGCCCGATACCCAAGCGGTGATCTGTGTGTCCGATCTGAGTGCATTCGGCGCGCTGACGGAATGTCAGCGACGCGGGGTCAGCGTGCCCGACGATATCGCAATCGCGGGCTTTGGCGCCTATGAGATCGCAGGAATTTCCCATCCGACGATCACCACGATCGATCCGCAGCCTCGGCTGATCGGGACCAGAGCCGCAGAGTTGATCTTGCAGCTATTGAACGATCCAGATGATGCCACGCGCGGGCCACGCACGATAGAAATCGACTGGCAACTGCGGTCTGCGCAATCGACATGAGCGTCCAGATGCCCTGACCCGGTCTTGACCCCTGGGCTGGGTGTCGGCGCAGGACCGCAGCCTCGTTTCAACCAGCCTGAAGATTGGTCAAGATGCCGTTGGATTGCGCCAGCTTTGCCGCGAGGGACCTGCCCAGGATCGCCAGCATCAGCGCGGCAAGATCGCGATCATTCGCTTCGATATCGCTGATGTCGACTTCGGTCAGGCACAGGACAACCGTCGCTTCCTCGCAGACGACATCGGCATTGCGGGGCTGGCCCGTCAGATAGGCGATCTCGCCGACAATGGTGCCCGGCCCCATCGCTCGGACGCGAATCTTGTGCCCGGACGCAGTTGGCAGATGCACGCCAAGCTGACCCGAAACCAGGAAAAAGACATCATGCGTCCGCTCCGACGCGACGATCAACCGATCCCCCGGCACCAACTCATAGCGCTGCATCCGCCCGATCAGATCAGCCGTGCGCGGATTGTTGTTGCCCAGCTCCAGGATGATCTTTGCGATATCGATTTCTTGGGCATCTTGGTGCTGCTCGGCCAAAAGCGCCGTCTCGCAATGCTCGATGGCGCTGTCCAGACTTGGCCAATGCCGGAACAGATGCGATGCGAATAGCTCATCGGCATCCGCCAACAACAGGCCCCACCGCTTGAAAACAGCATTCAGGCCGGGTGAAATGCCGGTGACATGCGGCGCAATGCCCGACGCCCGCATCAGATGCGCCAGTTTTTCCAAAGCTGCGCAGGCCGAGGAATCAAAGCTGTGGACAGCGCTGAAATCAAGGACCACCGCCGACAGTCCGCGCGGCGTACTGGTCATCTCCCGCAACCGCGAGACCACCTGCTCAACCGAGCCGAAAAACAACGGCCCTTGCAAAAAGAGGATGCGAACACGGTCCCCTTCGCGCATCAGGACCTCGCTTTGCGGGGCGATCCGGTCCCGGATGCTGCGGCGCATGGCAACTGACGTTGCATGACGGATCACCGGCAAACGGATCGAGGCGATGGCAAAGCCCACCAGCGACAAAAACAAGCCAACGGCAATCGCAGGCAGAACGCCAAGGAACGCGGTGGCCAGAACGATTGATGCCACGATCAGCCAGTCAATCAAGATCAGGCGGCGCCATGTGCCGATCAACCAGTCCAGCAGCATGGACAGGCCAATGAACATCACCAATGCCGCCGGCACAAAAACCGGCACGATTGCGACGATCATCGGCGCAAAGAGGCAAAACGCCAAGGTGACAGCGACATATCCTGTGATCATTGCCCCGCTTTGTCCGCCCAGTTTTGAACTGACAACCGTTGCGCCACCTTGCAAAAAGCAGGTGATACCACCCAAGCCTCCGACAAAGAGGTTGGCCACGCCAATCACACGCAATTCGCGATTCTCGTCAACGTCTTGTCCGGTTGCCAACTCGACGCCCGATGTGTTCAAAAGTACCCCGATAAGGTTGAGCAGTACGACCGCCGCAATCGTTGGTGCAAGGTGCAACACCGCCGCCCAATCAATCAGCCCCAACATGGCGAGGCTGAGCGTGCCACTTCCGCTATCGCCAACCTTTGGCAAAAGCCCGAGTTCAACCGCCCGCAACTGGTCCACGCCAAGGATTGCGGCCAAAAGATAATAGCTGACCAAGGCCAGAAAGATGATGATCAGAACAGGCTTTGCGCCAACCCAGATCCGCGTTGCAATCAGCATGGCAACTGCGATCACAAGCGCCGGAAGCAACCGCAACTGAACATTTGGGTCTGCCGCAGCCAGCGCCCTGGCACCAAGGCTCGTCTGATCGGTCACCATGTACAGCCCAGCATTGACCAAAAGATAGCCGGAACTCGCCAGAAAGCCTGCCAGGACCGGATACGGAAACATCCGCACCAAACCTCCGAGTCCGAGCCGACCAACCGTCCAGAAGACCACGCCAGTCGCTACGGCGGATGCCCCGATCGCCGCAAAAGCCGTGGCAACTTGCGCTTCGATCGGCCCAGACACACCCGTCGCCACCAAGACCACCGCAGGCGCCAAGACAGAAATCGAGGTGTCCTGGCTAACCGCCAGACTCAGACGAAAACCGCCGAAGTAATACAGGATGACAGTCGAGAAAGCCGTCCCGAAAATGAAAACAGCTGTTGCAAGGCCAAGCCCGACGGCAAGCGCCCCGCCAAAACACAACGAGGCCATTGCCAGACAATGACCAACGGCATCAACTGCAAACACGCCCCCAACCAAAGTGGATTGCCACGGGCTGACCCGCGGCAAAGCAGTCGTAGCAACATTTTGCGGCAAAACCCCTCCCGGCGCAGGGCTTTGACCCCATCAGCTGATCTGGCGTCCAGTGTTAGCCGTCAGCCACGCGTGAACGCAACCTGCATTTGGGTTGGCAGGTGTGGCAACACTTTGGGTCAAGGCGTCACTTTTCCATTTGTCGCGCTCAGTCTTGCCGCAGCGTCTTTCGCCCGCGACGCCCAGACCTGCGCGCCCTGCCGCTCGGCAAGCTTTATCGCGGCTCCAAAGCACAGCGCCGCCAACGCCGGGTCCAGTGACAGTTCTCCCTCAAGACGTAGAATCTCCGCTTCGTTCCAGCGTTCTCCGGTGACCTCGATCAGCGCTTTGGCGTTCTTGAGATGTCCAAGACCCCGCACGCGATCATCCATTCGAAGACACAAATCTGCGAAAAACGCATGGTAGGTTGGCCGGTAAACCACACCCATATCTGCAAATTCGTCAAAGCAGGTCTCGGCGGCAAAGATGGCTTGCGACCCCGGCTCTGCAAGACAAATTCCAAGACTCTCCAGCAACTTGCCGCAGATCAACCACATCGCAAACCCATGATCTTCGCCCATCCGCTGCAACCGGCGGCCGTTTGATCGCAGTATGCCCGCATCCCTTTCCAGCACGCCCGCCAGCAGGGTCTCGTGATAGGTGGCAAAGATGGTCGTGCTGATATGGTCGATCGCCTTGGCGGTGGCCAGCGCATCGCGCGCATGCGCGCGCGCGGTGGCCGCATCGCCCAGGCACCACCGCGTCAATGCGCAATATCCAAGCGCTGTCACCTTGCCGTCAAGCCCGACAGCATGGGTAAGATCGGTCTGTCGTGCCGAGTCATAGGCGGCGACACTGGCATCAAAGTTCTGCGCTGCGTCCTTGAACTTGCCCGCGGTAAACTGCGTGGCCGCAAGCGCGCGAAGCCCCGTCATCCGCAAAAGGTTGGTATCGTCAAAAGCGCTGCGATCCAGAATGTCTTTGGCCAGCGTTTCGCAATCAGAACGGTGCGCGGTCACAAAACTGTAGACCCAACGATTGTACAGCAGCGGCAGGATCCGGCGCGCGTCGTTCGTCTTGTCGGCCAGTAGGATTGCCCGCGCCGTCAGGGTCGCGACATCTGCTGCGGCAAACCCGCGCGCCGCGCGCATCGGCGCGATCAGGGCCAACAGGACCGTCAGTTCTCGCTCGTCCCTTTCGGAACCATGCGGCAATTGTTCGACGACCTCGAGCGCCCGTTTCAGATATTCGACGGCCTCTGCATCAGCCGACCTTATCTTGGCAGCCTCGCCTGCCTCGCACCATTTCTGGATGGCAGAGACCCACTGCTGCGCCCCGGTCAGGTGATGCGCCAGGACTTCGGCCCGAACCGGCCCCGTCGATGCGACAAGTGCGTCGGCAATCTGCGCGTGAATGGCCTGGCGTTCCGAATAGAGCAGGCTGCCATAGGCCGCATCGCGCACCAGCGCATGGCGAAAACTGAAATTCGTGAATGCCACGTCGCCAATGGCAAGGATCAACTCGCTTGCCGTCACTTGCGCAAGCTGGGCACGCAATTCGCGAACCGAGGAGTTGCTTACCCGCATCAAGAGATCGAACGAAAACTCGCGCCCGATGCAGGCGGCGATCTGGGCCAACCGCTTGGCGCCCTGCAGCTTGTCGAGCCGCGACATCAAGATGCTCTGCAAACTGCGCGGAATAGCGCCGCTGTCAACGGCCTTGTCCAATCCAACGGCCTGGCTGGATTGCCTGATCGCACCCGTTTCAGCCAAAGACTTCAGCAGCTCTTCGACGAACAAAGGCACGCCGTCCGTCCGCTCCGCCACCACATCGAGGAGTTGCGGCGTGACCTTGCGCGTCCCGAATATCTCTCGCACAAGCTCATTCGTGTGGGTCCGCCCCAAGCGCGTCAACAGCAGACTGACCACACGCTCGGCGTCACCAAAACTGTGCTGGAACTCTGGCCGCGCCGTCGCGAGAATCATCAATGGCAGGTCTCGACACCGCTGCAGCAACCGATCCAAAAGCTCCAGCGTCGTGGGGTCGCAAAGATGCAGGTCCTCAACCACGAACAGGAATGGGCCTGCGTTGCATCTGGCCGCAAAGAACTCCGCCAGCGCATCAAGTGTCAGGTTGCGGCGGTGCGCCACGTTGCCGGTCGGCACGGTGCGGTGCAGATCAAACAGGTCAAGCAACAGGGCCTCGGACTCGTGCGATCCCGAAAAAAGCGCCTTCAGGCGATCCGTGTTTTCGGATTGCGTATTAGTCGGCGACGCATTGGCCATCAGCGACAGGCTTTCGATGACCGGAAAAAGCGGACTGCTGATGCTGTGGGCGGCGCATTGCAGCTGAGCCTCAGCCGCCGCTTCATGCGACACCATCGCGATCAACTCTTGCATGAAACGTGACTTTCCGATGCCGGGTTCACCTGACACCATGAGCAGGTGACCCTTGAACCCCAAGCAGTCGCGCCAACAAGAAAGCGCCCGAGCCAACTCGTCCTTACGGCCCAGAAACGTCGTTTTTACACCATGCTGGCGCGCTTCAAAGCGGCTTCGGACCCGCCTCGCCCCGGTGACCTTGAAAAGCGGCGTCGGGTCAGAGAACCCGTCGACCGTGAACGACCCGATATCCTCGAATGCGAAAAGCCCGTCGGCCAGCGCACGGGTCTGCTCATCGGTCACGAGATTGCCGGGACGTGCCAATGATTGCAGCCGCGAGGCAAAGTTGACGCTTTGGCCGATGGCAAGCGTTTCCGCCCGACCTCCGCCACCGGTGAACTGATTGATCACCACTGTCCCGGTGGCCAATCCGATGCGGACCTGCAGCTTTGCATTTCCACTCGTCTCGGGATCAGAAAATGCTTTCAGGATCGCCAATCCTGCAAGGATGGCGCGTTCCGCGTCGTTTTCGAGCGCGGCCGGATATCCAAAGTAGATAAGCGCGCCGTCACCAAGATGTTGTGCGATATAGCCGTCGTAGCGCAAAGCGGTCGCTTCGATGATTTTCCAGTACCCAAGCAGCAGCCCGCGCATCTCTTCCGGGTCGAGCTCTGCCGCAAGCTTGGTTGATCCCACAACGTCACAAAACATCACGGTGACTTGCCGCCGTTCGGTGACGACCTGTGCAAGTGCCTCGATGATCGCTTGGTTCGCGGCGGTTGCAGATTTCTGCGCGGTATCGGCATATTGTGCAATCGCCTTGCGGATCCTCAAAGAGGCTCCAAGTGGCAACCCCATTTCCCGCAGATGTTCGTCCGTCAGCTCTGACAGGGTCTCCAGATCGACATCATGTTCGGCAAAAACAGATGCGTATGTATCGAGGCCATGCTGAGAAAGAAAATCTGCTATGCTGCGAACCAATTTGACGCTCTTTCAATGCGACGCGTTCTCGACCAAACAAGCGTAGCAGACGGCGCGACGTGGCGCGAGCCAAGGATCTTGATCCGAACCCGTCGGAGGCGCCTTTCCCTTTGGTGCGGCGGGTGATGGCACTTGTGGCATGGACAGAGCGGAATGTCGTCCGTCAAGCCAGCAACACTCCTCCGTCGGCGACGAACGCTTGACCCGTCACGTAATTTGCCGCGTCCCGGTCGCAGAGAAACAGCGCAAGGCCGGCCATTTCGCTGTAGCTGCCCTCGCGACCCATCGGGATGGCGGCTTGCGCGGCAAGAGACCGAGCGCGCAGGTCCGCGCCCGTCATTGCGGCCCGACGGTCCTTCATCACAGCCTCCAGATAGCCGGGGCACAGGCAGTTTGCGCGAACCCCTTGTGCGGCATGGTCGATGGCGATGGCGCGGGCCAGTTGGATCAACGCGGCCTTGGAGACGGAATAGACCGCCTCTTGTGCGGCCGGTTTGATCCCCGCGACGGACGACGTAAAAAGGATCGACCCGGACCCCGCCGCGATCATTCCGGGCAAGACCGCGCGTGCAAACAAAAAAGCAGCCGTGACGTTGACATCCATCACCGCGGTCCAATCTTGCACGGTGGTGTTGGGCACATCGGTTGCAGACTTGGGATCTATCCCGGCTGCCATGAACAAGACGTCCACCGATCGGCCTGCCGCGCGTTGGGCTTGCGCGGCAGTATCAGGGTCTTCGGCATTTCCGGGCACCGTTTTCGGGCGCGCGGGCAGCAGGCCCGCAAGCGTGGCAAGCCCCGCGACATCGCGGTCAACCAGCACCAGTTCGGCCCCCTCGGCGGCAAAGGCCCGGCTCGCAGCCGCACCCAGTCCCGAGGCCGCACCAACCACCATCACCAATTGACCGTTGTACCGCATCACACACTCCTTTGCGGGTTGGTCGCCGAAAGCTTCCCTTCGTATTCGCGCACGACAAGGCGCTGAAACGCGCTGGTATTGGCCAGGGTATCGGCGCGCGTCGGGCGCACTGCGCGGCCATAAACGGCGTTATAGTCGGCCTCGGTCTCGAACCATTGTTCAGCGATGCCGTCCCATTCCGGCTCTTGATCCGGCTTGCCTGCAAGCGCCCCGACGTCAGAAACCCGCACATCGACGATGTAGCGTTTGAGATAGGGCGACTGATCGGCAATGATGTCGGGCGCGTGCCGTGTCAGCCACCAGTCGCGAAATTCGTCCAGCGACAGGTGCGGCGCCCGCCTCAACAACCACATGACCTTGATCATCGTATCCTCCTTGTCGTTGTGCGCTGCGCTTGGGACGCGTCGTTTGCACCCGACGTCGATGCGTCCAGTGCCGCGATGTAGCCAAATGTCATGGCGGCACCGATGGTCCGGCCCGCCGCCGCATAGGTGCCCCCGGTCATTGGCGCTGCGGCATTGCCCGCCGCCCACAAGCCCGCAATGACCGACCCGTCCCCCGCCAGAACACGGGCGGCGGCATCGGTTTTCAGTCCGACAAAGGTCCCGATATCTCCCGTCCGCATGCGGATGGCATAGAACGGCGCGCGGCAAAGCGGCCCCAGCGTCGGGTTCGGACCGTGCGCCGGGTCACCATTGCCGCGATCATAGACGCTGACGCCGCGACCGAAATCCGGGTCTTCGCCGCGTTCGGCGTGGTGGTTGAATCGCGCGACAGTTGCCGCGAACGCAGAGGCATCCACCCCGATCTTTCCGGCCAGTTCCGTGAGGCTGCGGCCATGGATGAGGTAGTCCGCGCGGATATAGGGCCCAAGCCGCACCGGAAACGGGCCGACCGGCCCCAATCCATAGCGGCGCAGGGCCGCATGATCCGTCACGATCCATGCATGCGCCCCTTGCGGGTGGCGGCCATGGGCGTCGATCAGCGCAGGGACAAAGTCGTGATTGACCGCAGCCTCGTTGGCAAAGCGCTTGCCGTCCGGCCCGACGCAGATCACCCCGGGTTTCGCCCGGTCCGAGAAATGTGGCCAGGGGCCTGAACGCCCGACGCTTGCGGGAACCACCGACGCAGGTGCCCAAAGCACCGGTTGCGAAACGCTGCGGTCGGCGCGCGCGCCAAGGTCTGCGACCAGATCGTCAAGATGTGGTCCGGGGGCAGTTGGCGGCAACGCCACATGAGACGCCTGCCCGACCAGATCGTGGCGGGCCGTGCCGTGCACGTTCAGCCCGCCGTTGGCAAGGATCACGCCAAGCCGGGCGTACAAGCGATCCCCACCCAGATCGACCCCGACCACAGCGCCGTTGTCGATCACGAAGCGTTGGACGGTCGCGCCCGTACGGATCTGGCCGCCCGCCTGTTCGACGGCGCTTGCAAGGGTTGCCACGATTGCGCCACCGTTGCCGAGACGCGCGCCGCGCGGCCATCCTGTCAGTTTGTCGCCCAGGTATTCGGCGCCCAGTCTCGCCACAGCACGCACGGCAGTCGGGCGTCGGGTCACGTTCATGAAATGGTGCAGATCCCGTGACGCAATCGACATTCCCCCAAAGAGCATCATCGTGCCAAGCGGAGGGCGCAGCCGGACAAAGAGAGTTCGGCTCATCTTGCGCGCGACGATCGGCAGCGGATTCAGCGCGCGCCGCCCAAGCGTCGCGCCGTCGGCGTCGGGGTAATAATCGCGAGACCCGCGGTTCAATGCAAAATCCAGCCCCGCTTGATCCTTGACCAGGGCCAGCATCGGCACCGCCGACGCAAGATAGGCCGCGGCGCGGGCTTCATCGAATTGGTTGCCGAGGTCGCCCGCAAATAGTTCAATGCGGCAAGCGCCTCGTCTGCCGGATCCGGCGCATCCGCAAGGTGCGGCGCCTGCGGCGTATTCGGCGCCCAGATCATCCCTTCGGAGAAGGCGGTGGTCCCCCCAATGAGGCCCGACGATTCCAGAACCAGCACGGACAATCCTTGTGCAAGTGCCGTGACTGCGGCCGTCAGGCCAGCGGTGCCCGACCCGACGACAATCAGATCCGGCATGGATTTTGGCGGTTCAACCATGTGATGCGGGCCCATGGTGGCTTGGGCCGTCAATGCCGTCGGGCGGGGCCCAACCGGGTGGTGGCAGATGACGTGGTGCTTGCGGGATCGCGACGCGAAACCCGGCATCAGCGCCGTTCATCTGCATCCGGCGTTCCTTGATGCGCCAGCCTTGGGGGTCGCGCGCGTGGTGATCGAGGTAGCGCCCGAAGATCGTGGCCGTTGATCCATCGGCGCGTTCGTGCCAGGCGTGGACATAGCTTTCGGAATGGGCGGTATCTTTGTTATCCAGCCAGATCCGCACGTTCGACAAGTGATGTGCCGTGCGCGTCCACCGCCACATCCGTGCGAGTGACGCCTGCAGCGCCTGTGACCCCTCGGCCATCAGGTGCGGGTCGGGCCCATAGATCACGCGACAATCCGGCGTAAAGAGCCGGGCCAACGCGGGCAAATCCATTCGATCCAGATGCAGGCAATAGTCGATCAACAGATCCTCGATGGCGCGGCGATCCTCCAAGCCCGGACGCGCATCGTGAAGCGACCTCACTCTGGCGGTCTGGCGCCTTCTGATCGTCTTGCCCGTCATCGCCGTGTCCCCCTTGATTCACCAGACGCACCGCCACACGCGTGCTAACGCAATTCCAAAAGACCGCCATCCACCGGAATGATCTGCCCGGTCATCCACGACGATCGGTCCGATGCCAGAAACAGAACAATCTCGGCAATTTCCTCTGGGGTTCCCCAACGGGAAATCGGGTAGCGGCTGATCAGTAGCTGCAACAGTTCCTCATAATGGCCATCGTCGGTTGCCCGCGCGCGGAACTGCTGTTCGCACAGGGGCGTGCGGACAGCACCGGGGGCAACGGCATTGACGCGAACGCCCCGCGCCGCATAGTCGGCTGCCAGTTGTCGGGTCATCGCGATCACGGCCCCCTTGGATGCCGAATAGGCCGCCGTCCCCTTTGTTCCGACCAGCCCAACGGTTGAGGCCGTAAACACCAAAGTGCCGCTTGGGGCCGCCAACAGGTGCGGCATCACGGCGCGTGCGGTCAGAAATGCGCCTGTCGCATTGATCTGCATGGCCCGGTTCCAGTCGGCCAACGAGACCGACAGGATATCGCCTTCGACCATGACGCCTGCATTGGCGGCGGTGGTATCGATGCGCCCGGTCCAGGCGACGGCGCATCTTGCCATTTCCGCGACCGACCCCTCGTCGGCGACATCGACGCGGATGCCCAATGCCTTATGGCCCGCAGCGGCAAGCGCAGCCGCCACTGCCATCACACCATCCAGGTTCAGATCGGCGCAAAGCACCGCCAGTCCGTCACGCGCAAAACGCTCGGCAATGGCACGCCCGATGCCTGAGGCTGCCCCCGTCACAACTGCGGTCCGCTGATCGGATGTCGTGTCTGGATTGCTTGCCATGGTTCTCTCGTAAGGTCGTCAGGACGACGCTGTCCACAGCGCCGGGGCGCTGCCGCCCCCTTGGTCAATGCCGCAATATCTTGCCAAAGAAGTCCCGCGCCCGGTCGGTCTTGGGGTTGTCGAACATCTCTTTTGGCGCGCCCGTTTCGATGATTTCGCCGCGATCCATAAAGACGACCTTGTTGGCCACCTCGCGGACAAAGGCCATCTCGTGGCTGACGATGATCATCGTCATCCCTTCGCGCGCCAGCCGCCGGATCGTGTCCAGCACTTCGTTCACAAGTTCCGGGTCCAGCGCCGAGGTCACCTCGTCCAAAAGCAGGATCTGCGGCTGTAGTGCCAGTGCACGCGCAATCGCCACGCGCTGTTGCTGGCCGCCCGACAGCTGGTCGGGATAGGCGGCATGCTTGTCGCCAAGACCGACAAGGTCCAGAATCCGACGCGCCTCGGCCTCGACCTCGATCTTGGGGCGATGCTTGATCTTGATCGGCGCGAGGGTCACGTTTCGCATCACGTTCATGTTCTGAAACAGGTTGTACTGCTGAAAAACAATCGCCATCCGGTCGCGCGCTGCGCGAACGGCATTCGCGTTGCGGTAATCGATGGTTTCGCCGGCGATCTCGACGTGACCGCCCGTGATCGGGGTCAGGCCGACCAAGGCCCGCAAGACGGTGGACTTGCCCGACCCCGAAGGGCCGATCAGTGCTGCAATCTCGCCCTTTTCGATCGAAAGACTGATGCCGCGTAGGACTTCATGTGCGCCGTACTTTGCGCGCACTCCGTTGACCGCGAGGTGTGGCAAGCCGTTTCTCCAGATGTTGGCCCAAAAGCGTGAGCGGAAAAGACAGGATGAAGTAGCAAAGCGCAATCGTGCCGAATACAAGTACGCCCGAATAGCCCTGATTGTTCAGCTCTTTGCCCCGGAACGCGAGTTCGAACACGCCGATCTGGCTGACCAGAGCGGTATCCTTGATGAACGATACCGCAAAGGCGATGGCGGGGGGGATGATGACGGGCCAGGCCTGCGGCAGGACAACCATGATCAACGTCTGCAACCGCGACATGTTCATCGTACGTGCGGCCTCGATCTGGGTATGGGGCACAGATTCCAGCCCCCCCCGGATAATGTCGGCGGTGTAAGCGACGGAATAGAGGCAGATCGCGATGACCGCGATGGTAAAGAGGGATGCATTGGGCGTCAGAGCCTGAATGAAGAACAGCACCAGATAGACGATCACCAGGAACGGAATGCGGCGAAAGAACTCGACATAGGTGATGCAAACGACGCGAAGTGGCAGCGCCCAAAGCCCCGGCGTCTGGCGCAGATAGACCAGAATGAAGGCCAGCCCGAACCCGATCAGGCAGCCCATGACGGTCATCGCAAGTGTCATGTAGGCGGCCTCGAGCAGCAGCCCCATGTTCGCCGCAGTAAAGAACTCTGGTATCTGCTCCAGCAGTCGCTCCATCAGAAAATCCTTGCCCGCACGCGGAATGCCCAGCGCCCAAGGAGGGCGAGGCCGATGCTGGCGACAAAGGTCAGAACGACATAAATCAGTGCCACGACGGTGAAGTATTCCAGCCAGCGATAGTTGACCGAAGACAGGTTGATCGCTTGTCCTGTCAACTCATCCACACCGATGATTGACCCGATGGATGTGCCCATCACCAAGATGACGATGAAAAAGTTGGCCAGCGCGGGATAGATCGATTTTGCGATATGCGGGACCACGATAAAACGGATCTGCTGAACGACCGACATCCCCAGAACAAGCCCCGCCTCCAGTTCCGTCCGGCGCACCGACAGAAACCCCGCACGCATGATCAGCGTAAGGTATGCCCCGGCATTCAGGATCAAGCCGATTAACAGACAGGCTTCGCTGGACAGCCGGATGCCAAACTCGGGCAACCCGTAATAAAGGAAATAGATCTGGATCAGGGCCGGCGTGTTGGTGATGGCCACAACATAGATATGAACCGGCAGGCGCATCAGCAATGGGCCATATGCGATGATCGCGGCACAGATCAGCCCGATCAATGCGCCGCCCGCAAAGGAAAGTGTCCCAAGCTGAAACGTCAGCCAAGCGCCTTGAAACAGGGCGTCGAGGTTCTGCCAGACGACGCCGTATTGGAATCGATAGTCCATGCGTTCCTTTGGCAGGGCGTGACGACAAAACACCCGCAGCCGTCAGGCTGCGGGTGTTGATCATGCAGTCGTATCAAAAATACGGTGAGGGTTCGACCTTGCGCAGCATGGGGGCACCGTAATACTGCTCCCACAGGGTGTTGACCGTGCCCGCCGAGTGCAGGTTGTAAAGCGCGATGTTCAGCACTTCGGCAAGGTTTTCGTTGCCCTGACTTACCCCGATCGCGCAGTAGGCGACATCGATCGGATCAGGCAGCACGCGCCACTTCACGTCGGGATAGTTCTTGGTAAAGGCCATGAAGAAGTCGATGTTCTCGACAATCGCATCGGCGCGGCCTTGCGCCACCAGACGCACGGTGTCGGCCATCGTATCGACCAGTTCAAGCTTTGCGGCGGGCATGTTGGTGCCGAGCCATTCGACCGTCCAGTTGCCACGCATGTTGGCCAGCGTGATCCCGTCGCGGTTCAGGTCCTGCCAGGTCGCACCTTCAACCGCTTCGGTGGTCAGAACGGCGAGAACCTCGGTGTGCAATGGCACCGTAAAGTCGATCAGTTTTGCACGCTCGGCGTTGCGGGTCAGCGCACCCAGCGACATGTCGATGCGGTCCGACACGAGGAACGGCACGCGCTGCGGGGTCTCCGTTGGCACCCACTCGATCTCGACACCCATCGCGGCGGCCAGAGCCTTGCCGATTTCGATGTCGAAACCTTCCCATTCCCCGGCGTCGTTGCGCACGCTCATATTCGGGAAGTTGGGGTTGATGCCGATGCGGATTTTGCCGTCGGCCAGAATGTCATCAAGGCTTCTTGCCTGAACTGCCGTCATCGAGAACGCAGCAATCGCAAGACCGGCGGCCATACTTGTGAGCAGGGTTCTTCTTTGCATTTAACGTCTTCTCCCCTCTGGATGCCCCGCTTGCGGGGCGACTGTTGTTGTCGTCAGGTCGGCTATCTAAGCTTTGGAGAACCACCAGTTGTGCGCAAAACGAACACTTGTGCGCAGTCAGCGTGTTGCAGAATAGGCCATGAGTCAATACCAGTTTCGCGCACTCAACCATGGGGATAGGCCCCGGTCGTTTTGCGCAGAACGCCCGTCCGAAGTGGACGCTCCAGCGGTTCGCTGCGGGTTACGGAGCGGGGTCCACAATCGCCTCGGCCTCGATCTCGACGGCGTAGGGTCCGATCAGCCCCGATACCGCCACCAGCGTGTTGGCCGGCAGGACATCCGCAAAATAGCGTGCGTGCACGGCAGATACCGGCTCCCACAGATCGGCATCACTGAGGTATATCCGGGTGCGCACGATGTCTTCGGATTTGCCGCCCAAGGACACGACAGCCGCAAGGATCTTGTCGAGGATATAGACGGTCTGGCCTTCGGCATCGCTTGGGCACACCGGTTGGCCATGGCCATCGGTGGCTGTCGTGCCGCTGATCAGGATGCGGTCCCCCACCCGGATCGCGCGGCTGAAACCGGCCTTGGTTTCCCAGATCGATCCACTTGACGCGCGCGACCGCGCGGGCCGCGACGGGTTTGCAGATACTGGAAAAACTGGCGGCAGGGCATCCAGATGGTGGCTCAGATCGCCCGAAGCGGTCAAGAAGGGCGGCTTGCGATACTCGTCCCCGCAATCGCCCTCGATCGGCGCAAGTTTCCGCGTTGCCTCGGCAATCGCAGCGCGGTCCTCGGCATCCAAGTGCAGATCGAATACTGCAAGGTTGTCGGCCCGGTGCTCGTTTTCGCCCATCCGCGCACCGATGATTGTGGCGGCAACCGCAGGATGATCCAACACCCAGCGCGATGCCACATTCGAGACCGACACGTCATGCTTGCGCGCGATCGGTGTCAGGGTGCGCAACAGGTCCTGAAACGCCGCCCAACCGCCTGCGGCATCGACAAACCGCTTGTACTTCATCCGGCTCCAGTCCGCGATATCGGCGGGCTCGTCGGCACCCACGCAGCGATCCGACAGATACCCGCCGCAAAGGGTGCCAAAGGCCAAGAGGCTGACGCCTTCGGCGGCCGCGACCTCTGACAGCGCGCCCGCCGCGCGACGGTCCAGCAGCGAAAAACAGACCTGATTGGTGGCGATGCGAATGCCATGGCGGACCACCATGCGCAGATGCGCGGCATCGAAATTCGTCAGACCGATCTCGCGGATCAACCCCTCTTCGCGCAACCGCATCAGGTGCATCAGCGCGTCAAGGTATTCGGGGGACTGATAACGCCACCAATGGAACTGCAGGATGTCCACGCAGTCGAGGTCGAGCCGACGTAGCGACGTCTCCACGCCAGCGCGGACCACGTCCATCGTCATGGGTCCGGGCGGCGGGCACCATTTGGTCAGGATCGTCGGTGGCGTTTCGGCGGCAGTGCGCATGGCCCGGTGCACCATGCCCGCCACGATTTCAGCGCTGCCATAATGGTCGGCCATGTCGAACGTGTCAAAGCCTGCGCGCGCATAGCCCAACAGCGCGGTGGCTGCCGAATCAAGGTCAAAAGGGCGACCGTCACGCTCCTGATCGGCCATCTGCCACAGTCCGGTGATCAGCCGGCGGATCGGCAACCCATCTGCGATCGTGGTGATGTCGGGTTGCATGACCAAGATATTCTCCCCCAGACGCGCACAAGGCGGGAAACCGCGCGGTCCCCCGTGCGCGCATGGTGGCGCATGCCTTCAAAGGAGGTCCAGCGGTTTCCACACATGCCGAGCGTTTGCAATCATCTTCCGCGCAGACCAGTCGCCTTCGGATGCTCAATCGCTTGACAGCGGCTTGGATGCCCCGAAACTCGGCCCTGCCAGATCAAGGGCACCTTGGACATGCGACCGCGCGCGACGTCGCGGGCAAAAAGGATGACGGATATGCAGACCGCGCGGGCCCGGGCCGCTTTGTTCAGGATCGGACTGCTGGTCAACCCGGTGGCGGGCTTGGGCGGGTCTGTCGGGCTCAAGGGCACCGACGGGCCGGATATCGTTGCCGAGGCGTTGCGGCATGGGGCGGTCGCGCAAGCGGGTCCCCGCACCGCCCGCGCATTGATGCAGTTTGCGCGCGCCCTGCCCGGGGCGACGCTGTGGGCGGCACCCGGCCTGTTAGGCGCGGATTGGGTGGCGGGTCTGGGGTTGAATGTCGATATCCTCGACATGCCCGCGCTGACCGGCACGGCGCGCGATACCAATGCTGCGGTGGCGGCGATGGGGGAGGTCGATCTTGTGGTCTTTGCGGGCGGGGACGGGACGGCGCGCGATGTGATGGTGAAGCTACCGGCGGGGGCCGCGATGCTGGGCATCCCATGCGGGGTCAAGATGCATTCGGGTGTCTTTGCCGTGTCGCCCGAGTGCGCCGGGCATCTGATGGCAACACTTGCCCAAGCACCGGACCGTGTGATCTGGACGGATGACGCCGAGGTCATGGACATTGACGAGGCGGCCCTGCGCGCGGGCCATATTGCGCCGCGGCTCTACGGGCTGACGCGCGTGCCGGTGTCGCGCGCGCAGATGCAGGCCGCAAAGGGCGCGCCGCGTCGCAACGGTGCCGCAAGCCTTGCGGCCGCAGCGAAGGACTTTGCGCGGCATATGCAGGCACATGTGCTTTACGTGATCGGGCCGGGCACTGGCGCCGGGTCGGTCAGTCGGGCACTGGGCCTTGAACCCACGCTGCTGGGGGTCGATGCAATTCGTAATGGCCAACGTGTCGCGCGCGACGCCAGTGCGCTGGAATTGCTTGGTCTGGCAAGTGATGGGCCGGTCCGGCTGGTGCTTGGGGTGACGGGTCGGCAAGGCTTTGTGCTGGGGCGAGGCAACCAGCAGATCAGCCCGCCATTGATCCGCCGTGCCGGGCGGGCGGGGATCCATATTCTGGCCACCGCAGAAAAGCTGGCCGCCCTGGCAACGCCATGCCTTTGGGTCGACACCGGAGATCCCGAACTTGATGCAGAACTTGCCGGATTCGTTCGGGTTCAGACCGATGCAGGCCGCTACACGATGATGCGCATCGGAACGAGTTGAAAGTCTTTGTACGATATGCGAACATTTGTGCAAAGATTGCAGACTCCTTGATTTCCGACGTGCTGCAGGGGAAGCAGAATGGCTGTCGAACACCGCGCGCATCCGTGGATGGCAAACTCGGCACCCGGAATGCTGCAGGCGATGCTGGCGGAAATCGGTGCGGCCTCGGTCGCCGAGGTGTTCGAACAAATCCCGCAAGATCATTTGCGCAAGACCCCGCTGACGCTGCCGCCGGCACTCAACAGCGAGATCGAGCTGAAACGCGATCTGGTGACCAAGCTGCGCAAGAACCAGAGCTGCGAGGATAATCTCAGCTTTCTGGGCGCAGGCTGCTGGCAGCACCATGTCCCCGCCGTGGTTGATGAAATCGTCGGCCGCACCGAATTTGCGACCAACGTGTGGGGGTCCTACCAATCCGACCATGGGCGCAATCAGGCGTGGTTCGAGTTTTCCAGCCAGCTTGGCGCGCTTTTGAACCTCGATGTGGTGCAATTGCCGGTCTATTCGTGGGGCTGCGCGATCGGACATGCGATCCGGATGGCTGCAAGGATGACAGGCCGCAGGCGGGTCCTGGTGCCAGCGTTCAGCGATCCTGAGCGGCTTTCGGTGATCCGCACCTATTGCCAGCCGACCGCCATGGCGAGCCATATCGAGGTGGTGCTGGTCGCCGCAGACCCCGCCACCGGACGGCTTGATCTCGGCGATCTGCGTGCCAAGCTCGGGCCCGATGTCGCTGCGGTCTATTTTGAAAACCCCGCCTATCTGGGCACCATCGAGACAGAAGCCGCCGCGATTGCGCAAGCGGCGCGGTCCGCAGGGGCGCAGACCATCGTTGGCGTGGACCCGATCAGCCTTGGGGTGATCATGGCCCCCGGCGACTACGGTGCGGACATCGTGGTCGGCCCGACGCAGCCCCTGGGGGTGCACATGCATTGCGGCGGCGGCGTCGGCGGCTATATGGCCTCGCGCGACGAGGAACGCTATGTGCGCGAATACAACGGGTTTCTGGTGTCCATCGCCGAGACGCAAGCGACGGGGCAGTTCGGTTTTGGTCTGGCCTGCGCGCATCAGAATTCCTATGGCATGCGCGAGCACGGCAAGGACTGGACCGGAAATTCGACATACCTCTGGGCGATTGCCGGGGCGGTTTACATGAGCCTTCTGGGGCCCGACGGCTTTCGTGAGGTCGGCAATCTGATCGTCTCGCGCGCCCGCTATGCCGCCAGATTGCTGGCCGAGGTGCCCGGGGTGCGGGTGCCGTTCGGTGCGACGTTCAAGGAATTTCCGGTGACCTTTGACGCCACCGGCAAGACCGTGGCCGAGATCAACAATGCCCTGCGCGCGCGCGGCATCTTTGGTGGCAAGGACATCTCTGACGAGGGGCTGGGGTTGGGACAAGCGGCCCTTTACTGCGTGACCGAGGTGCACAGCGCCGCCGATATCCGCCGACTTGTGGATGCGGTGCGCGAGGTCTGCGCATGACCCGCCTGCCGCAATATCACGCCGCGCGCTGGGACGAGCCGGTGATCATGACGATGGGTCGCCCCGGCGGGCGCGGTCAGTTGTTCCCCATGCCCGAGGCCGAAGTGACCAAAGCCGTGGGCACAGCCCTCATCCCCGCCAAAATGGTGCGCCATGACCGGCCCGCCTTGCCCGAGGTGACCGAGTTCGAGGCGCAGCGCCACTATCTGCACCTGTCGCAGATGACGCTTGGAATGATGGGGGTCAGCCTCTTTGGCACCTGCACGATGAAATACAACTCCAAAACCGCCGAGGCCGCGACGCTGCGCCCGGAACTGGCCGAGGTGCACCCCTACCAGCACGCTGACACGCTGCAAGGCGTGCTGGAAATCATCCACGATTTCGACGCCATCCTGCGGGCTCTTTCGGGCATGGACCAGTTCATCTTTCAGGCCGGTGGTGGTGCCGATGCGGCCTATACGATGACGTCCGTGGCGCGGGCCTATTGGGCGGATCGGGGCCAGTTGGGCGTGCGGACGGAAATGGTCACCTCGATCCAGTCGCATCCCTGCAACCCGGCGACTGCCGCCGCTGCAGGCTTCACCGTGGTCAACCTGCCGCTTGAAGAGAACGGCTATCCGTCGCTGGACGCGCTCAAGGCGGCGATCGGTCCGAAGACCGCGCTGGTGATGCTGAACAATCCCGACGACATGGGCATCTACAACCCCGAGATCAAGGAATGGGTGCGTCTGGCAAAAGAGGCCGGGGCGCTTTGTTTTTATGACCACGCCAATTTCAACGGCGTGATGGGCAAGCTCTGCGCGCGCGAGTTGGGGTTCGATGCGTGCATGTTCATGCTGCACAAGACATTTGGCGCGCCCAAGGGCGGCGGTGGCCCGGCGGTTGGGGCTTACGGCTGTTCGGATGCGCTGGCACCCTATCTTCCGGTTCCGGTCGTGCTGCATCGGGGCGGCAAATACGTGCTGGACACGGATCGCCCGAAATCGGCGGGTAAGATCCGCGAGTTCTGGGGGAACGTGCCGCAAGTGGTCAAGGCCTATGCCTGGGCGCGGGCGATGGGGTCCGACGGGATCAACCTTGCCTCTGACATCTCGGTCGTCGCCAACAATTACATGGACATGAAGCTGGGCCAGATCCCCGGACTGCAAATTTCACACCCCGGCATCAAGGCCCGGCGGATGGAGATGACGCGCTGGTCGCTGGCCCCGTTGACGACGGAAACCGGTGTGGGGACGGTCGATTTTGCCAACCGGATGGCGGACTACGGCGTTGATCCGTGGTGGATGAGCCATGAGCCGTGGATCGTGGCAGAACCCTTTACCCCCGAAGCCGGCGAGCTATGGTCCAAAGAGGACATCGACCACTGGATTGCGGTGATCGCCCAGATCGCAAAAGAAGCGCGCGAGACGCCGGAACTGGTCAAGACCGCCCCGCATAACCAGGCCATCGCGCAGGTCAACGCAGCCGCGTTCGAAGACCCGGCGCGGTGGGCGATGACCTGGCGCGGCTATCTGCGCAAGCGGTCGGATGCATCCGTGACCGAACGCGGCGCTGCGTAATGCAGAGTCTAGTCCATCAGCGACGAGATGCCCTTGAGCGGCAGGCCGGGCTTGCGACCCAGCACCAGATCCGCCGTCATCCGTGCGGTCATCGGCCCTGCCGAGAATCCCATCCAAGGGAACAGCGACAAGAAGAACCCCGGATGCCCCGGCGCTTCGCCAATGATCGGTCGCCAATCGGCAGTACCGTTCACCACGGCGGTCCAGCTGCGCACCACCCGCGCCTGACCAATTGCGGGGATCACCATGGCGGCGCGGCCCATGTTGCGCGTCAGATTGCCTGCGTCGACCACCAGTTCTCCGTTGGCGCGCTGACCGGCGGACCAGCCGCCACCAATGATGCAACTGCCATTCAGTGTCTGTTTTACGGTCAACTTGCCCGCCGCAGAATAGACCAGATGCGGGATCAGCGGTGCAATCGGTTCGGTTACCGTCACCTGCAGGGGAAAGCCCTGCAGCGCGACCGGCAGGCCCAGCATCATCGCGATATCTGCGGCCGCGGCCCCGGCGGCGTTGACCACGCGCCCTGCACTGACCGGACCCCGCGAGGTCTGCACCCTATAGCCCCCGGGGACGGCTTCGATCCCGGTGACGGTTGTGTATGTCAGCACCCTTGCCCCAAGCCGCACGGCCGCCGCCGCGTAGGCGGGCGTGGCCTTCAGCGGGTTGGCCTTTCCCTCGCTTGCGCAGAAACCGCCCCCGATGGCGTCTTTGGTCAGATAGGGCGCAAGCGTGTGCAAGTCGTCGCGATCAAGAATATCGATTGCCACGCCAAAGCTGCGGTCAATCACCGCCTTGGCCTCGATGGCGCGCATCTGCGCGTCCGTGGTGGCCACCAGCAGGCCGCCGGTCATGCGCACATCGAGATCGACCTGCAGCTCATCGCTCAGGCCAAGCCACATCTCCAGCGAGGCCTGCAGCAATCGCAGCGTGGGGCCATAGCCGCGCGCCCAGTCGGCACCGTAGGCCACGAATTCGGGGTGCTGCAATTGCACATGGATCGAACCCGCATTGGCGCCCGACGCCTGGGTATTCAGATCACGCGCCTCGACCACCAGCACATCCGCGCCGTCCTTGGCGAGGTAGTAGGCCACAGCCACGCCAGCCAATCCGCCACCGATCACCAGAACATCTGCCTTCATCATTCCAACACCGCCCTGGCCTTTGACATTTGGCCACAGCAAAGGAACCTCCCATGCAAAAGACCTTTTCGGGCAGCTACACCGTCACGGTAACGCCCTTCACCGAAGGCGGCCACGCCATCGATTATGCCGCCTGGGCACGGTTTCTGGACTGGCAATTGCGGTCCGGCGTGCCGGGAATCATCATTCTGGGAACCACGGGCGAGTTCCTGACGATCTCGGACGCTGAACGCGGCGCGTTTGTCGAGGCGACGGTCAAGCATATCAATGGCCGCATTCCGGTGCTGGTCGGCTCCATGAACGCCTACACGCCCAACGCGGTGCGCTATTCCAGGCAGGCGCAGGATCTGGGGGCGGACGGTCTGATGATCATCCCGCCCTATTACATGACCCCGACCGACGATGAGATCTTTCACTATTACAAGGCGATCTGTGGCGCGGTTGATATCCCGATCATGCTTTACAACAATCCCTTCACCTCCAACGTCGATATGTCGGCGGCGCTGGTGGCGCGGCTGGTCGCGGCGTTTCCGCAGATCCGCTACATCAAGGAGGCCTCGCAAGATACCGCGCGGGTACATGACATCATCGTGGCCACGGGCGGGGTGATGAATGTATGGGCCGGCCAGCGGGTGCTTGAAAGCTACAAGATGGGGGCCGTGGGCTATGTAAACCCTTACGGCAACTATATCCCGCGCGCCTCGGTAAAGTTCGTGGAATGGGCCGGGCAGGGCCGCTGGGACGATGTCTGGGCGGTGCAAAGCATCATCAAGAAGTTCGATGCGATCATCACGGCAGGGCATCCGCTTTACGGGCATCAGTGCTATTCCAAGGCGTTGGCGGCAGCAGCGGGCTATCCGGTGGGAGATGTACGCCCGCCGATCACCACATTCGCCGCGCTTGGCGACGATGGCAGAGCCCGCGTGGCCCAGATGGTGGCCCTGATGGCCGCGCTGGACGTCGTCGTGGACCGGATCGAAGGGCACCGCGCCGCTGCGGAATAGCGCGGTTGGATGCGGTCTCATCTGATGTAGGCTGCACCGTTGATGTCGATGGTGCCCCCGGTCATATGGCGCGCGCGACCGGTTGCAAGATACACCGCCAGATCGGCGACCTCTTCTGGCGGCACCCATTCGCCCATCGGCAGATTGGCTGTGACGGCGGCCTCGCCCCCTGTCCGTGCGGCGGAGTCCACCGACATCTGGGTGCGCACCACGCCGGGGGCGATGACATAGGCCAGAATGCCTTGCGCGGCATGAGCGCGGGCCACGGTCTTTGTCGCAGCGGCAATTGCGGCTTTTGAGGCCGCGTAGGCGATAGCACCGGGGTTCGCGGACCCCCGTGTCGATACCCATGAGCCCATCGCGATGATGCTGCCTGCGGTACCTGCCGCAAGCCAATGGCGCACTGCGTGGCGCATCAGGCGTGCCGGGGCATAGACATTGATCACCATCGCCTCTGCCCAGACGCGGTCCCAGTCGTAGATCGGGTCGGCGATGCCACCGGTCTGACGCATGATCCCGGCATTATTGACCAGCACATCGATCCGGCCGGTAACGCTGAGGGCAGTCTCCCAGAACGCATCTACCTGCGCTAGATCGGCAAAATCCGCCTGTTGCAGATGCGCCATGTTGGGTGCTGCCGCCGCAATGGCGGCCTCGGCCCCGGCGCGATCCTTGCTGTAATGCGCGATGACCGTCGCACCTGCGGCAACCATGGCCCGCGCGGTGCACGCGCCGATCCCCTTTGACGCACCAGTGACCACCACCGTTTTGCCCGTAAGATCGCCCATCAGCTTTTTCCTTGTTTGCGGGTTATGAACGGTTTGGCACGCAATGCCGGGTGCGCGCGTGCATAGGGTGCCGGCAACGAGATATCTTCGCCAAGCGCCAACGCCGCCCGCCACACCCAGCGCGGGTCCCACAGCATGCCCCGCGCCAGGGCGATCATGTCAGCCTGTCCGCTGCGCAAGATCGTCTCCGCCTGCAAGGGCTCGGTGATCTGGCCGACCGCCATCGTCGGGATCGCGGCCCCATGTCGGATCGCCGCGCAAAAATCCACCTGATAGCCCGGTCCGGTCACGACGGCCTGGCGCTGATCCAACCCGCCGCTGGAGACATGGATCATGTCGCAGCCCATCTCGCCAAGGGTGCGGCACAAGAGGATGGATTGCGCAAGATCCCAGCCCCCTTCCATCCAGTCAGTCGCCGAAATGCGAAATGTTACGGGCTTGTCCACCGGAAACGCCGCGCGCACGGCGGCAAACACCTCAAGCGGAAAACGCATCCTGTTGTCCAACGAGCCGCCATATGCGTCGGTCCGCCGATTGGTAATCGGCGACAGAAACTGGTGCAGCAGATAGCCATGCGCCGCGTGCACTTCGACCAGATCAAGGCCCAGACGCGCGGCACGCCCCGCTGCCCCCACAAAGGCGGCCGTCACGCGTGCCATGCCATCTGCGTCAAGTGCTTTTGGCGATGGCCACCCCGGCAGGTAAGGCACGCCAGACGCGGATTCGGTTTGCCAGGCGTCTGCTTCTTGGCCAAGCATTCCGCCACCTTCCCACGGGGCCGCAGTGCTGCCCTTTCGTCCGGCATGGGCCAGTTGGATACCCAACTTGCAGGACCCCACCCTGCGCACAAACGTCACGATCCGCGCAAAGCCCGCTTCGCAGGCATCAGAATAAAGACCCGTGCATCCCGGCGTGATCCGCCCCTGTGGTTCCGCTCCGGTCGCTTCAATGATGATCAGGCCGGGACCCGATTGCGCAAACTGGCCAAGGTGCACCAGATGCCAGTCACCGGGCACACCGTCCGTTGCCGAATACTGGCACATCGGGGCGACCACGATCCGATTGGACAGCGTCAGCCCCCGCAAACTCATGGGCGAAAACAAGGTGCTGGCCATCGAGGTTCCTTATTTCCGCAAAGTCGGGGTTCAGCGACGTTTCTGGCTTCATCGAAGATCGCGAACGGGTCATTCAAACGCGCAATACTGCAACTCTTGTGCGCAGAGTGAACATATCAACCCGCCTCTGACAAGCGAAATGCCCTGCGTGGACGGGTCGGCCGACCAGTACCGCCCTGATGGGTGTTTGGCCAGACCAACCCCGATATCACATCCGTGACAACGGCCGTTCGGACTGTATTGTCGGTCCGAAGGGTCGTGTTGCGTGGCCGTGGCAAAACGGCTATCCATCGCACGAATTCAAACAGTTGTGCGCCATGTGAACGAAACTGGGAAAGGCTGCAGGTGACGGGTAGGCCGGTCGTGAACGTGGTGATCCTTGGGGCGGGCGCAATTGGGGTGTCCCTGGCTGCGGTGTTTTCCGACCAAGGCTTTGCCGTGACCGTTGCCGAACCGGACGTCGTGCGGCGGGAAGTTGCCACCACAGCAATCGCAGCACAAAGCGCGGCAATCGCGGCAGCCGGGTTGAAAAGCGGGCTGGCCGGAAAGATTACCGTGCGGGCTGAGGCGGCCAGCGCGCTCAGCACGGCTGATCTGGTGATCGAGGCCGGGCCAGAGGATCTTGCAACAAAACGGGCGATTTTTGCGGGACTGCTGGTCTCGACCCGGCCCGATGCGGTTCTTGCCACGGCATCATCCGCCATAACCGCGTCCCAGATACTGCCGAACGAGGTTGACCAGGCGCGGTGTCTGGTGGCGCACCCGGTCAACCCGCCCGCCGTCTTGCGTTTGATCGAATTGGTGCCGGCACCCGGCACGCGCGCCGAAACGACCGCCCGCGCCAAAGCGTTCTTCAGGTTAGCCGGGTTCACCCCGATCGTGCTTGGGCATGAGATTGACGGCTTTGTTCTGAACCGCCTGCAAGGCGCGGTTCTGCGCGAGGCGTATCGGCTGGTCGCCGAAGGCGTGGTTGATGTCGCGGGCCTCGACGCCGTCGTGCGGCTTGGACTGGGACCACGATGGGCGTTGTCGGGACCGTTCGAGACGGCAGAGCTGAATACCCCCGGCGGCATCCTTGCCCATGCCAGCCGCATGGGCGCCGCCTATCGCCGGATGGGCGAACAGCGTGGCGAGACCGATTGCGCATGGCCCGATGCGCTGGTCGCGCGGGTCGATGCAGAACGGCGACGCGTCATTGCCGTGGGCGACCTTGCAGCCCGCGCGGCGTGGCGGTCGCGTGCCGTGGCAGCGCTGATCGCGCTTCGCGATAAACTGGTCAGGAACGCCGATGACCACTGACCCGATCACGTTTTCCTTCGATGGCCGGATCATCCCGGCCCGCGCCGGCCAGTCATTGGCCGCAGCCCTGATCAAGGCAGACCAGCGCATCTTTCGACAAACCGTCAAGGGCGCTAGCCGCAGCATGTTTTGCGGCATGGGTGTGTGTCAGGATTGCCTTGTGACCATCGACGGGATTGCGAACCGGCGTGCCTGCATGACCTTGGCCGCTGACGGCGCAACCGTGCAGACCCAAGCAGCGCTGGCGCCGCTGTCGGCACCCATGGGGGGGGTGCGGTTGGTACCCCCAGCGCGCCAGATTGCGCCGGATGTTCTGGTGATTGGCGGCGGGGCCGGTGGCCTGAATGCGGCAATCGCGGCGGCCTCGGCAGGGGCCAGCGTTGTCGTGCTGGATGAACGCAAAGTTCCCGGAGGGCAGTATTTCAAGCAGCCCTCGGGCGACATCCTCGTGTTGGATGATCAGCAGGCCGAGGGGCAGGCGCTGGTCGCCCAGGCGCGCGCATCGGGCGCCGAACTTCTGACCGGCGTCGAGATTTGGGGGGCGTTTGATGGCCCCTTGTTTCTGGCCGAACATCACGGTGCCGCACTGGTTGCCCGCCCAAAACGGGTGATTGTGGCAACGGGTGCCTATGAACGCCCACATATGGTGCCGGGCTGGACACTGCCGGGCGTGATGACAACCGGGGCTGCGCAGACCTTGTGGCGCAGCTACCGCACACTCCCCGGTCGGCGGGTGGCGGTTTGCGGGTCCGGTCCGTTGAACCTGCAAGTGGCGCTGGAACTGGCTGAGGGTGGTGCCACGGTGGCATTGGTCGCAGAGGCATCGCCATCGCCGCTGTCACACCCGATGGCCGCGCTGGCGTTGGCACTGTCGGGGCCGGGCCTTGCAGCCAAGGGGTTCAGGTTCCTGCGCGGACTGCGGCGCCATCGCGTGCCAGTGCGCTATAGCACCCGGTTGCTGCGGGTTGTGCCCGAGGGGAACGCCCTGCGCGCCACGTTTCGCGACGCTGGCGGGACCGAGACCGAGGTTCTGGTCGATACCTTGTGCATGAATGACGGGTTTGAGCCGCAAAACGAGATCTTGCGCCTTCTTGGTGCCGACATGCGGCTTGACCGGGTGTTTGGGCATCTGCGCTGCACACGGACTGCGATGCTGGAAACAACTGTGCCCGGAGTCTACGCGGTGGGCGATTGCGCGGGTCTGGGCGGCGCCCCGGCGGCGACTGTCGAAGGTCGCATTGCTGGTCACGGAGCAGCATCATCCGTGGGCAAGGGATCAACCCAAGCTGCCATCGGCCTGCAAGCCGCACTTGCCAGACATCGCCGATTTCAGGCGCGTCTTTGGGCGATGTACACGCCCGGGCCGCATTCGCCGGCGATCCCATCTGATGACACGATCCTCTGCCGCTGCGAAGAGATCACGTTTGGCGAGGTACGCGAAGGTCTGCAGGCGTCACCGGGCCACGCGGGTACACTCAAACGGCTGACCCGTGTTGGCATGGGGCGCTGTCAAGGGCGCTATTGCGGCGGCGTGGCTGCGCGACTTGTGGCCGAGGCCACGGGTCAGCCGATCAGCGACCACAGCCATTTCGCGCCTCGCGTGCCGATCAAACCCGTCAGCATCGCCACCATCCTTGCAGCGCAACAAGCACTTGATGATCCGGCTTGATGTGACGCAAGCAGCCGGCGGCCGGGCATGCTAAACCTTGAGCGCCTCTGAAATGCTGGCTGCCGTGCGCTGCAATCGCGGAAGGATCTGGTTTTCCATCTCTGCAGGTGTGGTCCGAACCGTCGGCACACTGACATTGATCGCGCCGACCAGACCCCCAGCCGAATTGCGCAATGGCACGGCGATCGCAATCAGCCCGATTTCCATTTCCTGATCGACGAGGGCCCAGCCTCGGTCCCGCACCACCTCAAGGATCTTGCGAAATTCCGAGCGGCTGGTCACGGTGCGTTCGGTGATCTTGGTCAGGGGGATGTCGCGCAACGTTGCCTCCCATTTTTCACTCGGCTGGGCAGCCAGCAAAACGCGGCCAGTGGCAGTGGAATGCGCCGGAAAACGCGCACCGATCGCGATCCCGACGCTGATGATGCGGTGATATTGTGCGCCGCTGACATAAACGACATCGAACTTGTCGAGGACGGCTGCCGAACAGGACTCGCGCAGTTCTTCCGACAAATGGTCGATGAACGGGCGCGCGATATCCCATGATCCTTTGGACGACAGTACAGAATGCCCCAATTCCAGCACCTTCGGCGTCAGATCAAACAGCTTGCCATCGGCCACGGCATAACCTTCATGCACCAGGGTCAGGAGGATGCGGCGCGCACCGGCGCGGGTGTTGTTGGTCTCTGCCGCGACCTCGGAGAGGGTCATCTTGCGGCGGGTGCGATTGAATGCGCGCAGCACGTCCAGCCCCCGCGCCAAGGAACTCACATAGTCACGCGGATTCATCCCGCCGTTTGCGTCATCGTCTGCCCAGTCAGGCGAGGCAGTCATCATGCCGGTCCGAAGCACGGCCTTGGGTGCCGGCGGAACCGCCCTGAGAGCTTTGAAATCCCCCCCGTCCGTCATCGTTCCCTCCGCATCGAGCATTGCCGCCTGTTGCGCCGTGTCGCCCCAAATCCGGCAAAATACAATCGAGAATCCATCTGGTCGTCATGTCTTGGAAAAACAGCGCTTGCCAGAGCGCCGTTGCCAACATCTTATCGCACAAGAGTGCGCCATGTGAACACCCCAATGGAGCAGGAAATCGCACGATGACCGCGAGATTTGCGAAGGCTTTTGGATCGCCGTACCCTGCTGGCTGCCATCACGCGCGTCGTGGCGCGCGGGGCGCGAGCGCAAGTCTCGGGTGGCCGGTTCACACATGGGTCCTTGCGTTGATCGCCATCCCAACGCCGGAGCGCACGACATGACACTCGATCTGCCCGGCGTTAACGACGAGCTTGCGGCCTGGGATCGCGATTGCCTGCTGCATCCGACCACCCATACCGCAAACCACGCGCGTGGCGATCTGCCGGGCCGGATCATCACTGGCGGGTCGGGTGTTTTTGTCGAAGACCGCGACGGCAACCGGTTCCTTGATGCGTTCGGCGCGCTGTATTGCGTGAATGCGGGTTATGGGCGGACGGAAATTGCCGACGCGATGGCTGAACAGGCGCACAAGCTGGCGTTCTTTCATGCCTTTGCCGGGCATGGCAACGAGCCCGCGATCCGGCTGGCCAAGATGATCATGGACCGCGCGCCCGATCACATGGCCCGGGTGTATTTCGGACTGTCCGGCTCGGATGCCAACGAGACCAACGTGAAACTGGCGTGGCATTACAATATCCTCCGCGGTCAGCCGCAAAAGCGCAAGATCATCAGCCGATGGCGCGCCTATCACGGATCGGGGCTGGTGTCGGGGTCGCTGACGGGGTTGCGCGCCTATCACACCCGGTTCCATTTGCCGCTGCCGGGGTTTGTGCATACTGATGCGCCGCATTACTTGCGCCGTGACGATGCCACCCAATCGCCCGAAGACTTCACCGCCCACCTGATTGCACGCCTCGAGGCCCTGATCGAAGCCGAGGGGCCGCAGACCATCGCCGCCTTCATCGGAGAGCCGATCATGGGCACCGGGGGGATCGTGCCACCACCGCCGGGTTATTGGGAACGCGTGCAAGAGGTGCTCGCGCGCCATGACATCTTGCTGATTGCGGACGAGGTGGTGACGGGCTTTGGCCGCACTGGCAGCATGTTCGGCTCGGTCCATTACGGCCTGAAGCCTGATTTCATGACCATCGCCAAGGGACTGACCAGTGCATATGCGCCCCTGTCGGGCTCGATCATATCGCGCCGGGTGTTCGATGTGTTGATGCAAGGGTCGGACGATTTCGGCGCTCTCGCGCATGGCTGGACCTATTCCGCCCATCCGGTCAGTTGTGCAGCCGGGGTCGCAACCCTGAAACTCGTGGATGATCTGGGACTGGTCGGCAACGCGGCGTCCACGGGCGCCTATCTGAACGCCAGCCTCAAGGCCGCCTTTGCCGGGCATCCGAACGTGGCCGAGGTGCGTGGCGAAGGCCTGATGGCGGCGATCGAATTTATGGCCGATCCCGAAGCCCGCATCTGGTTCGACCCGCCGATGAGCGTCAGCCTCAAGGTCTCTGCCGCGATGCTGCGGCGTGGCGTGATCGCGCGTGCCATGCCCGAAGGCGACATCATCGGCTTTGCGCCGCCGCTGTGCATTACACCAGATGAAGTTGACCGCGTGGTCGAAGCGGCCCGCGACGCCGTCCACGAGGTGCTGGGACCGGGGGCGTGAACCGACGCAATCGTGTGTCTTGCCGGCACGGGCGCGCGCCGGCCTGCGTGGTCTTCCAAATCGGCAGATTGGCCCTTTTGGCGCAGCAATAGCGCGGTTCGGGACGGGAACGCGGCCAGCCGGTGCCAGACCCCGCCGCCATAATTTCGCGCGTCGCCGGCTTGCCGGGCGCTGCCTGCGGTTCCAGACGGTCAGGCGGGTCGTCATGCCGCGCAAGCAAGGCGTGTTCCTCGATAAGCCAGACACGCGCCCAAAACACGGCGGAGGCACTGGAAATGTTCGTATTGCAGTCGCAAGGACGTGCCAGCCGCGTCGCGCGACCATTTCAACTCCCTGGACCTACGACTCAACCCCCAAGAACTACGACATTGATCGTCTGCAGGCCGTGTCCGGCCAGGACGCCAAAGCAAGGTGCGAAACCCGAAAACCGTCTTGTTTCCAGATCGGGCCCGGCACGACAATACTCCAATCGGCCGACTGCTCGGGATGGCGTGGGGTGTTCTTTTCCTGCGGCCAGACGTGACCAATTCCGGCACGAAACGCGCGCTTGGGTCCAAAGGAACTGGCAGACACCGTCCACCGCTGGCGGAAAACAAGCCGGGGAAGTGTCGCCCCGCAACATCCACCCAAAGCGATAACAGGAATTCAAGGCTGCTTATTTGGTGGAGCCAGGGAGGATCGAACTCCCGACCTCTTGAATGCCATTCAAGCGCTCTCCCATCTGAGCTATGACCCCACCGGATGAGACGAGGCCTTGCAGCCTCGACGCGGTATCTATGGGACCGGACTTTGGGGTGCAAGCGAAAACTTGCACGCCCCGAAGCCGGGCAAAACCTTACGGTTCTTCTTCGTTTGCGGCGACATCGGCCAGATCGTCCAACGACACATTGTCGTCGGCATCTTCTTCCAAAAGCTCGTCATCCAGCTCGGCGTCATCGGCAACGCCGGGCACCAAGAGATCATCTTCTTCGGCTTCCAGATCGTCGACCAGAACCTCGTCATCCTTTTCGGGAACAACGCGTGAAATCACCGCGGCAGCCATCTTGCGACGGGCCGATTCGATGTCCACAACTTCGCCCGTGTACGGGCTGACGACGGGCGACTTGTTCAAGTCGTAAAAGCGCTTTCCGGTGGTCGGGCAAATGCGCTTGGTGCCCCATTCTGCCTTGGGCATATCGTTCCCCTGCAATTTTGGCTGATCCAGTGAGGCGCTCGCTTGCCACAGCTCTGCCCCCGTGTCAAAGGCTTTTGCGCCATGCCACAAGTCTTCGGATCACCCCCCATCGATGTGACGCTGCGACGGTCCGCCCGCGCGCGGCGGTTTTCCCTGCGGGTGTCACGGCTGGATGGGCGGGTGACGCTGTCGATGCCCGCCCGCGCGCGCGAAAGCGAGGCGCTGAAGTTCCTTCAAACGCAAGAAAGCTGGCTGCGCCAAACGCTGCGCGAGATGTCCGAAAGCGTGCCGCAAGGCGTCGGGCACGGCAGTCAGGTGCCGGTCGAAGGGCAGCTGCTGACCTTGATGCAAGGATCCGGGCGCGCGGTTCGGGTCGAGGATGGCCAGATCTTGGTGCCCGGCGATCCGGCGCAAAGCGGCGTGCGCGTGGCGGCATGGCTCAAGGTGTTGGCACGCGACCGTCTGGCGGCCGCATCAACCCACTATGCTGGCGCGGTGGGGCGAACTTATAGCCGCCTGACGCTGCGCGATACGCGGTCCCGCTGGGGGTCATGCAGCCAGGACGGGGCGCTGATGTACAATTGGCGGCTGATCATGGCTCCGGTGTCCGTACTGCGCTACGTCGCGGCGCACGAGGCGGCCCATCTGGTCGAAATGAACCATTCCGCCGATTTCTGGGACGTGGTGACGCGGCTTTACCCCGGCTATGCGGCGGAACGCGCCTGGCTGCATCGGCAGGGGCAGGCGTTACACCGCTATCGCTTCGGGGATTGACCGCGCGCGGGGCTGGTGGTTCCTTTGGCCGATGTCCTCGCCCACCCGCCCCTCTGACCTCACCGCCGCTGCGCATGAGCGCGTCTACCGCGCCCTGCGCCAGCAGGTCATGCATGGAGAGCTGGCACCCGGACATGCGCTGACCCTGCGCGGCATCGGGCGACAGTTCGGCGTGTCGATGACCCCGGCGCGCGAGGCGGTGCGACGGCTGGTGGCCGAGGGTGCATTTACACTGTCCACCTCGGGGCGCGTATCCACCCCGGAACTTTCCCCCGAACGGATCGAGGAACTTGCCGCAATCCGCGCCCTTCTCGAACCGGAGATGGCCGCCCGCGCCTTGCCCCGTGCGCATTTCGCGCTGATCGAGCGGCTGACGCTGATCAACGGGCTGAATGCCGAGGCTGTCGCACGTCACGACGCAATCGCCTACGTGCGCACCAATCTGGAATTTCACCGCACCTTGTATCTGCGCGCGCAGACGCCTGCGATGCTGGCGATGTGCGAGACGGTCTGGCTGCAGCTGGGGCCGACGATGCGCGCGGTCTATCAGCGCCTGCGCCGGAATGAGCCACCGCACCATCATCGCATCATTCTTGCCGCGCTGAAGGCCGGGGATGAGCCGGGGCTGCGGCTGGCGGTGCGCACGGACGTCACCCAAGGCTTGCGCCACCTCGCAGGGTAAGGCTGGACCGGTCGCGCGGGATCGACTAGCAGGTAGCCGAGGTCAGGCGAGGATCACATGCGCAAGGTTTTCATCACCGGGACGGCGGGCTTTATCGGTTATCATCTGGCCGCATTGCTGCTGCGCGAGGGCTTTGCGGTGCACGGCTTTGACGGGATGACGGACTACTACGATGTCGGCCTGAAAGAACGCCGTCATGCGATGCTACTGCAGAATCAAGGATTTGCGTGCACCATCGGGCGGCTGGAGGACATGCCGCGTCTGGCCCGGGCTGCCACCGACTTTGGCCCTGATGTCATCGTGCATCTGGCGGCACAGGCCGGTGTTCGCTACAGCCTTGAAAACCCGCGTTCCTACATCGACAGCAATGTCGTCGGCACTTTCAACATGATCGAAATTGCCCGCCAGCTGAAGGTCGACCATTTGCTTTTGGCCTCCACCTCATCGGTTTACGGCGCGAACGACACGCTGCCCTTCACGGAAACCGACAAGTCCGACACGCCGCTCACGATTTATGCCGCCACCAAGAAAGCGACCGAGGCGATGGCGCATTCCTACGCGCATCTGTGGGACCTGCCGACGACGATGTTCCGGTTCTTCACCGTCTATGGCCCTTGGGGGCGACCGGACATGGCGCTCTTCAGCTTTACCGAAGCGATCCTGCAAGGGCGGCCCATCGATGTGTATAATCACGGCGACATGTTCCGTGACTTTACGTATATCGACGATCTGGTGCGCGGTATTCGCCTCTTGATCGACGCGGTGCCAGTGCGGCCTGCATCACCCGGTGACATCGCGCCCGGCGACAGTCTTAGTTCGGTTGCCCCATACCGCGTTGTCAATATCGGCAATGGCGCAAAGGTGCGGTTGATGGATTTCATCGGGGCCATCGAAACCAGCCTCGGGCGCAAGGCGATCTGCAATTTCATGGACATGCAGCCGGGCGATGTGCCTGCGACCTGGGCCGACACGGCGCTGTTGCAGCACCTGACCGGGTTCCAGCCGCAGACGGATGTGGCGACGGGCGTGGCGCGGTTTGTCGCGTGGTATCGCGACTACCGGGGCGGCTAGAGCGGTTCAGATTTGAACGGAATCGGAAATCGCTTTCTCTCGCTTCGCTCGAACCCGTTTTCCGATGCTTCAGTTTCCGCCAAAACCTGAACCGCTTTAGGGCATTGGGGTCTCGTCGCGCATGCGGTCGAGAATTTCCCGCAATCTGGTCAGAACGGGCAGGATACCGGCGATCTCTTCAGACGGCATCGCGGTAACAATTCGGGCGGTGTCGGTGCCCATGCCCGCGATGGCATCGCCGCGAAAGATACGACCAGCATCGGTGATCCAGACCTGCTTGGATCGCCCATCCGCCGGATTGGCTGTCAACTGGACCAGACCCGCGCGCTCCAGCACCGCCAGCGAATGCGTCATCGAGGTCTTGGGCACCTGAAAGGCGCGCGCAAGAACAAGCGGCGTCTGCCCGTCCTTGACCCGGATCAGATGGTTCAGGACCGCAAATTGTGCCACCACAAAGCCCGGTGGCAACCGCGATTCCAGCATCGCGGTCGACAGCTGGTTGATGATCCCCACCTCATTGAACAGGGCGAAAAATCGGGCAGTGTCTGAGGTGGGGCTCTGGTCAGGCATTCACGATCTTTGCGTCAAGGGGCCAGCGCGGGCTGGGTGGCACGGCGGGGCCGTAACCGATCCGCGCCAGCATCTGAACAGTTCCGCCTTCGGGCGCAAGTTTCGCGTGCAGGGCGGCGAAAGGGCCGGCCATCTCGGGATATTCCTGCAAGGCCTGGCTCAGCGGCTGGAACGCCACGCCCGCCCCGGTGGCCGCAAGGTTGACCCGCAGCCAGTCGGCCCCGGTGGCGATCTGGTCGGCGCGGGTATTGCCGGACGTCACCAGCCAGACATGGCCCATCGCGGTATCGGTGTTGGCATAGACCGCGTCCAGACCGGCCTGATAGGCCTGCGATCCGGTGTCCAGCGCCACCGCGCGGCTGAACAGGCCAGTGGCCCCCATCACCTCAAACAACGGTCCGGTAAAGTCGATGCCATCCGGGCTTGCGTCTACTTCGGCGCGGCCGATGCGGAACAGATCCACGCTTTCGCGGTATGTGCGGGGCGTCTCGATCTCGATCCGCAAGGCTTCATGCGTCAGGGCGCGCCAGTCGGCGACTTCGGCAGGGTTCTGCGTGCCACCGAAGCGCGCCGTCGCGACGGCCGATTGCAACGCGGCCAGCGTGGTGTCGGGCAAGGGGCGGGTCAGATCGAACGGCTCTTTCGTGCTGCGCCGGGCAAGGGTATGGGCGAACAGCGGGTCCGGCGTAACGCCAGCGTCGGCGGTGAACACCGCGCGGGCGACCGGGCGGTCATCCAGCCCCGCCGCATCCTCGCCTTGCGGGAACAGGGTGATCGTCACGCGCTGGCCATCATGGCTGGCCGCCATCCGCATCAGTTCCAGAAAGCAGCCAAGGCCGATGGTGATTTGGCGGTTGAAAGGGTCGGTGTGGGGCAAAAGTTTCGCGGTATCAACATGCAGCGTCACCACCCCGTCCTCGCGCAAATCCACCAGCCAGGGTTGCCGGTTGTGCGGGTTGGGGGCCAAGAGCGCATAGGACAGCGCCCGGCGGCGGGGTTCGGTTTCCGCGCCTGCCAGTTCCCACGGCAGGGCGGCAGTGCGGGGCTTGCGGGTGGCAATCGCCCCCACCGATGCGGTGGCGGCAAGGATCGTGCCGCCTCCGATGATGGCGATCATTTTGCGACGGGTAAGGGTCAAGGCGCTCTCCATTATAATACGATATCGCACTTGATAGTTCGATGTCGTATTATTTGCAAGTGATTCCCAGACGTCCCTACCTTAGGGATTGCCCGCAAACTGCTAGATTGGTAACTAAAGGTAACCAATCAGGCCGCAAGGACCGCGCACATGCCCGTCATCACCTGCATCGAAGATCTTCGCCGCCTGCATGCGCGCCGCGTGCCCCGCATGTTCTTCGACTATTGCGAAAGCGGCAGCTATACCGAACAGACCTTTCGCGACAACTCCTCGGACTTCGCCCAGATCAGGCTGCGTCAGCGGGTGGCGCGGGACCTGTCGGGGCGTGTCCTTTCCTCCTCCATGATCGGCCAGCCGGTCACGATGCCGGTGGGTCTGTCGCCGGTCGGGTCAACCGGGATGCAATGCCCGGACGGCGAGATCAAGGCCGCGCGGGCGGCAGCAAAATTTGGCGTGCCCTATACCCTGTCCACGATGTCGATCTGCTCCATCGAGGATGTCGCCGCCGCCAGCCCAACGCCATTCTGGTTCCAAATCTACGTGATGCGCGACGAGGATTTCGTCGACGCGATCATCGAACGCGCGCGGGCGGCGAAGTGCTCGGCACTGGTCGTGACGCTGGATTTGCAAATCCTGGGGCAACGGCACAAGGACCTGAAGAACGGCCTGACCAGCCCACCGAAGCTGACGCTGCCCAATCTGATCAACATGGCGACCAAGCCGGGTTGGTCTCTGGGGATGCTACAGACTCCGCGCCGCAGCTTTCGCAACGTCGTCGGGCATGTGAAGGGCGTGAAGGACCTGTCGAACCTGGCCGCCTGGGCCAATGAACAGTTCGACCCGAAACTCGACTGGTCCAAGGTCACCCGCATCCGCGACCAATGGGGTGGCAAATTCATCCTGAAGGGCATCCTCGATCCCGATGACGCCCGCATGGCCGCTGATGCCGGGGCGGATGCGATCATCGTGTCGAACCATGGCGGGCGGCAACTGGACGGGGCTTTGTCCTCGATCCGGATGCTGCCGCAGATCGTTCGCGCCGTGGGCGACCGGACCGAGGTCTGGATCGACGGCGGCATCCGTACCGGGCAGGACATCCTGAAGGCCAAGGCGATGGGCGCGCATGCCACGATGATCGGTCGCAGCTATATCTACGGGCTAGGTGCGTTGGGCGAGGCGGGCGTGACCAAGGCACTGGAGGTCCTGCAAAAGGAACTCGACATCACGATGGCGCTATGTGGGGAGCGCAGTGTTGCGGACCTTGGCCGCCACAACCTGCTGGTGCCCGAAGACTTTGAGGGTCGCTGGGCCAGCAACTAGCGCCGAAGCAGCACTCGCGCCAGCACGGGGACCAACATCAGCATCCCGGCGGCAAAGACGAACGCCATCCGCAGGCCGAACGCGCCTGCGATGAAGCCCAGGATTGGCGGTCCGAAGAAATAGCCGAAATAGCCCAGCAAGGTTGCCCGTGCGACCGCACGCGCTCGCGCCTCGGGGGCGGACAATGTCCCCACCAGCGAAAACGCCGTCGGCGCGATCAGGGCGGACCCGATCCCCATGATGATGAACCCGGCATAGGCCATCGCCGGGCTGATCGCCCCCGCCGCAATCAACGCCCCGATGGCCGAAACCACCGCCCCTCCGCCCAGCAGTATTCCGGCAGGCACCCGATGCGCCATGCCCTGCCCGATCAGCCTTGCCACGCCCATCGTCACCGCCATCGCCGCAGGACCCAACGAGCCCAATACGGGTGATCCCCCCAGTGTCTGCTCGATATGCAGGGCCGACCAGTTTTCGGCAGCGTTTTCGGTCAGGAATGAAATCAGCACGATGCCGCCGCCGATGACCGGTACCCAGCCCAGCGCCGCCAGCGACTTGTCCTTTGGTGCGCGCAGGCCTTCGATGGTGCCGTCGCGTTCAATCGTCATCACGGCGCACACCAGCACCGCGCCCGCCATGATCGCCGACACTGCACCCGGTGGCCAGCCGTTCTGCCGCAGCACCCCCGTCATCACCGCGCCCCCGGCATAACCGAACGAATAGGCTGCATGACACAGGTTCATCAACGGCATGCCGCGGGCATGTTCCATCGTGGTGACGCGGGCATTCATCAGCACATCCGTCAGCCCTGTTGCCGCACCGCAGGCCATCAGCGCCAGCGGAAACAGCCAGACCGACGCCGCCTGCCCCGGCAGCACAAAGGCCAGCGCCATCGATACGCTGGCGACCGGCAAGGCGAACTTTCCGAACGCGGCACCCAGCTTTGGTGCGGCCAGCATCGCCAGCACGCCTGCGATCGGGGCCATGAACATCAGGCGACCCAGTTCGCCCTCGTTCACCGCCAGCATCGTCATGAGGTCCGGCAGCACGGCGGCAAAGCTGCCCCAGCCCACGCCCATCGCCGCAAACGCCGCCAAAGCGGGCCGGGCAAGGACAAGGGTGGACAGCACGCGCATGACGGCTCCGGTCGGGGTCCTGCGCTAGCTAGACCGGGTGCGCGGGAACGGCAAGACGGCGGCAAGACGGCCCGCGCAATTCAACATGGTCGGCGCAACTTCGCCCTTCCCCTGCCGCCGATTCCCCGCTATAGGCCCACGGTCGCGTCGCACACCCTTGGAGGGCGGCGGACTTATCAGGAGAGAACCATGGCACGCGAGATCGCAGATCTTACAGCCGAGGTACGGACGGGGACAGGCAAGGGGGCCGCCCGTCAAGCCCGTCGCGATGGGCTCGTACCCGGCATCATCTATGGCGACGGGCAAACCCCGACGCCGATCAACCTGCATTACAACTACTTGCTGAAACGGCTCAAGGCGGGGCGGTTCCTGTCGACGCTGTGGAACCTCAAGGTCGAGGGGCGTCCCGACGAACACGTCATTTGCCGCGCCGTGCAGCGCGACGTGGTCAAGGATTCACCCACGCATGTCGATTTCATGCGCATCCATGACGAAAGCCGGATCAACCTGTTCATCCACGTTGATTTCATCAATCACGAGGCAAGCCCGGGTCTCAAGCGCGGCGGCACGCTGACCATCGTGCGCGCGGAAGTGGAACTTGAAGTGATGGCTGGCGACATCCCCGAAAGTGTGACGGTGGACCTCGCCGGCACGCAGATCGGCGATGTGATCCATATCAGCGATGTGGTTCTGCCCGAAGGGGCCCGCCCCACGATCACGCGGAACTTTGTGGTGGCGAACGTCGCCGCCCCCGCTGGACTGGCCTCAGCCGAAGCCGACGCCGAAGCGGTCGCCGAAGCCTGAGGCGGATATCACCGAAGGCGACCAAGCGGGGGGCTACGGCCCCCCGTCTTTGTTTGTGCGCGCGGGTTTACGTTGATCCCTTGCCTGCGCGCCGCTATGTAAGACGATAAAAGCTCGTGGGGGGCTCGGCCATGAAGCTGTTTGTCGGTCTGGGCAACCCGGGCGCAAAATACGCCGGCAATCGGCATAATATCGGCTTCATGGCGGTAGACCGGATCGCCGCGGAGCATGCGTTTTCGCATTGGCGACGTGCGCATCAGGGTCTGATCGCCGAAGGGCGGCTGGGGGCTGAAAAGGTTCTGTTGATCAAGCCCGAGACGTTCATGAACCTGTCCGGCCAATCGGTGCGCGCGGCAATGGGTTTTTACAAACTGACGCCTGCCGACATCGTTGTCTTGCATGATGAACTGGACCTTGCGCCCGGCAAGCTGCGCTTCAAGGCAGAGGGCGGGCATGCCGGGCACAATGGCTTGCGGTCGATGCATCAGCATCTGGGCACCGACGTTTACGCCCGCGTGCGGCTTGGCATCGGGCATCCCGGTCACAAGGATGCGGTGGCGGGATATGTCTTGCATGACTTTGCCAGTACGGATCGCGACTGGCTGGAGGACCTCTTGCGCGGGATCTCCGACGCGGCACCTGCACTCGCCGAAGGCGATGCCGCGCGGTTCTTGAACACGGTCGCCCTCAGGACGGCTCCGGCGCGCCCTTCGGCCGCAGACAAGCGCGCGGCCCCCAAGGCGCCTGCCGAAACACAGGATGTCACGGCCGCCGCGGCAGAAGACACCCGCAGCGCGATGCAGCGGCTGCTGGATCGGTTCAGATGAGCGCGGTTCGTTATGCGTTTGATGCGATGGCGGCCTCTTGCGGCAAGATGGGCTCACCCTTCATGGAAAGCTTGTTGTTCGGTGTTGCTGACGGCCTGTCTGAAAATTCTGCTGTCGGGACAAAGGTCCTGCATTGGGACGGCGACGTGACCGGCATGGCCGATGCCCTGCCGCTGCGCCTTGCGGGGGGACTGCATGCGCTGGTATTGGCCGGGCAAGACCCCGAACTTGCCACCGCCTATGCATCCGCCGGGGCGGGACGGCCCGCACGTGACACGACCATGCCTGATGTCGAGGCAACTGCCTTGACCGCTGCGGTGTTGGCCGCACTGTCCCGGAACGAAGCGTTCCTTTTGCGCTGGCTTGACAGCGCCCCGCAGACCAACGAAGTCCGCCGTTCAGCGCCTTTGATCGCCGCCGGGCACTGGCTGACGGCGCGCTATGGCCTGCCGCTGGTGCTATCAGAACTCGGCTCGAGCGCGGGGTTGAATCTGCTCTGGGATCACTATGCCCTTTGCGCCAACGGCCAGATCTTCGGCCCCAGCGACGCCGCCCTCACCCTGACGCCGGATTGGCGAGGGCCGTTGCCGCCTCTCGCACCGCCGGTGATCCAATCTCGCGCCGGTGTCGATCTGAACCCACTCCACCCGGTGGCAGACCGGCTCCGCCTTTTGGCCTATATCTGGGCGGACCAGCCTGATCGCTTGCACCGCATGGCTCACGCCCTTGATCTGGCAGCCGCCCACCACCCAAAAGTGACAAAGGGTGATGCGGTTGACTGGCTCGCTGACCGCTTGCAGCACCAGTTGCCTGGGGCGGTTCATGTGGTCTTTCACACCGTCTCGTGGCAGTATTTTTCAAAGCCCAAGCAACACCTTGCGCTGGCACTGCTGCAAGAGGCGGGGCTGCGCGCGACACCGGACGCGCCGCTTGCGCATCTGTCGATGGAGGTAGATGGCGCATCGGCCAATGAGGGGGCCGCACTGGCACTAACGCTTTGGCCGGGCGGGCAAGCCATCGCCCTTGGCCGCGTTGATTTTCATGGCCGCTGGCTGAACTGGTCGGCACCCCCACCGTAGCGCGCTTTACGCGTGGTCGCGAGCAGCGGTGCCGCGCGGCACCAACCCGCCGATCGCCCGCGACACGACCGCCGTGACCTTCGGGCGGTCCTCGGCCACAAAGGCCATCGGGCGGCAAACCTCCATCGCCGCGATGCCGACCCGCACGGTCAGCCCGGCATTGACCACCCCTTCGCCAAAGCGGCGCGACAATTTCGACAACACACCGCCACCCGCGACCGACCCCAAAAGGTCATCGGTCAGCGCAAGCGCGCCCGCGCCCAGCACCGCGCCAAAGACCCGGCGCATCAACCGCAACGTGCCCAGCGACCCCGACCGACCGCCATAAATTTCTGACAGCCGGCGAGTCATGCGCAGGTTGGCGTAAAGGGCGGTCGCCACATCGGCCAAGGCGAGCGGCACCAGCGCCGTGACCATCGCGACCTGCCGGGCCGCCGCCTCGACCTCGACCAGTGCCGCGCGGTCAAGCGGGGCCAGGAGTTCCCGCTCGCACAGGTTCAACAGGGCATCGGCATCGAACGTGTCGCTGCCCTGTTCGGCCAGCCGCGCCCTGCCCCAAGCTGTCTCTGACCGCGCGGCGTAAAGCGCTGTCAGGTGATCGGCGACCTTGCGTGCGCCGGGCAAGTCGGCGGTATCACGGGCAAGCGTCGCCGCAGCCCGCAGGGTGTCGAGCCGCCGCAGCCGCGAATAGGCGGCGATCTCGCGGACGGCCATCACCGCGAGGACTGCCGCCGCCAGCCCCGTCAACACGAATGCCACCCAGCCCAGCACCGTATTCTGGCTGAAAAGACCCGTGACATAGTCATAGATCGCCGTCGACAGGACCAGCGCGAACAGGCTGCCAAAGACCCAGCGTGCGAACCTTGCAAAGGGCGAGGACGGCGCGGTCAGCAGTCTTCCCGCCGTCTGCATGGCCCGCCCGTGAGGCAGTTCATCGGGCACATGTGCGGCCAGACCCGGATCGGCCAGGTCGCTGTCGTCCATCTCCACCAGCAAGGGCCGGGGGGGGCGCTTGATCTCTTCGGTCATCGCGGTCCTTTCGCGAGGTGGCCGGTCATAGCCGATCCCCGATCAAAAACTCCGCCGCGCGGTCCAGCCGGATATGGGGCGGCCCTTCACCGGGGCGCAAGCGCAACCTTGCGGGCGCGAAGTCCATCACGGTGTAATCGGCATCAAGCCATTTTTCTGCACCATCCCGTGCGGCGGCCAAAATGCGCCCCGGATCCTCGGGCAATTCGCCGGGGAACAGTGCCACCTGCTTGCCGGTCGAGAGCAACTGCCCCCGGACGGCGCGCAGCGTGACACCGTCGCGCGTGACGTCCTGCTCGACGGTGGTCCGCAGCGCGGCCATCGACATCGCCATGGTCCGTGCCCCCGAAAAATCGGCACGCGAGATTGCCTCGCGCAGCAAGCCCTGCATCAGGGCGGACAGGCGCGGGTGTTGACTGTGGTGCAGATGGTCTGCCTTTGTCGCGGCAAAAAGGATCCGCTCCACCCGATGCGTGCCGAGGATGCGCGACAGCCAGCCATTGGCACCGGGACGGAACGCGGTCAGGACATCGGCCATCGCGGCGCGCGTCTCTTCCACCGCTTGCGGACCCCAATGGATCGCCCCGAGCACGTCGACCAGCACGATCTGGCGGTCGATCCTGGCAAAGTGGTTGCGGAAAAACGGCTCCACGACCTGGCGCTTGTAACCATCATACCGCCGCTGCATCTCGCGCCACAGGCTGCCACGCGCGGTCGTGGCCGGCATTGGCACGGGCGCAAAGCTCAGGACCGGCGACCCCGCCAGATCCCCCGGCAGCAAGAACCGGCCCGGCGCACCATCCGAATAGCCCGCATCCCTCGCGGCGGCGAGATAGGCCGTGTAGGTGTCAGCCAATGCCCGCGCGCGACCCTCGTCATGGCGCAGTGATCCGTCTTCGGCCCGCGCCAGAGCCAGGAACCCCGCCGCCTCGGGCCGCTTGGCGATCCGGCTCAGCACACGTTCGGACCATTGGCCATAGTCCAGTGCCATCAGCCCCAGATCCAAAAGCCATTCACCTGGGTAGTCGACGATGTCGACATGCACCATGCGCGGACCGGAAAACGCAGCCAGCAGCCCTGAGGGCCGCACCCGAAACGACAGGCGCAGCTCCGATATGCTGCGGGTCGAGGTGGGCCATCGCGGGTCATCCCCCGTCAGCGCGGCCAGATGCGCCTCAAAGTCAAAGCGCGGCACCGTCATGTCGGGCTGGGGTTGCAGCACCACCGCGTTGATCCGGCCTTGCGTCTCTGCGGTCAGCTGCAGCATCCGGCCCCGGTCCAGAAGGTTCGCCACCAAGCTGGTGATGAACACGGTCTTGCCCGACCGCGCAAGGCCCGTGACCCCCAAACGGATGACCGGCTCGAACATCGATTGCGACACCGAAGCGACGGCATTTTCGACCCCGCGCGCGATGCTGTCTGTCAGACGTCCGATGACCAAAAGCTGTCCCCTTTTGCCGGTAACATAGGAACCACGGCTCCCGGCCGGTAGGGGGAAAGTGCGGGTGCCATGGACAGCGCCCGCCCAAACCGCTAACCGACGCCCCCATGCCGCGCTATGCATTGCTCATCGACTATGACGGGGGTCCGTTCAACGGCTGGCAACGCCAGTCCGGGGATCAGCCGACCGTTCAGGCCCGGATCGAGGCGGCGCTGGCGGCCTTGCAGCCGGGCGGCCCCGTCGTGCAAGGCGCCGGGCGCACCGATGCGGGCGTGCATGCGACCGGGCAGGTTGCGCATTGCGACCTTGTCCAAGACTGGGACGCGTTCAAACTTCTGGGCGCGCTCAACTGGCATCTGAAGCCTGATCCTGTCGCCATCCTGGCCGTGGCGCGGGTGGCCGACGACTTTCATGCGCGGTTTTCGGCGCTGGAGCGGTCATACACCTTTCGCATCGTGAACCGCCGCGCACCGCTGACCCAAGATCGCGGTCATGCCTGGCACATCGTCAAACCGCTGGATGCGCAGGCGATGCAGGCCGGGGCCGCGCACCTGATCGGCAAGCACGACTTCACCACCTTCCGGTCGCTGTTCTGCCAAGCGCAAAGTCCGGTCAAGACGCTGGACGAGATCACGATCACAACCCACGACTATCCGGGCGGGCACGCGTTCCAGCTGCATTTTCGCGCGCGAAGTTTCTTGCACAATCAGGTCCGCTCCATCGTCGGGACGCTGGAGCGTGTGGGGTCAGGGGCGTGGAGCCCAGATCGCGTGGCCGAGGTTCTGGCGCTGCGTGATCGCGCCGCCTGCGGGCCGGTATGCCCGCCGGATGGGCTGACGCTAAGCGCGGTGCGCTACGCCGAAGGTCTGTTTGCACAGGCTTGATATCGGCGCAAGTTGCCTGCAAGTCTGCAAGGCTCACAAGGGGATGATGATGCCGATAACCGACCTTCTGGAATCGCAACTGACCGATGTCTTTCGCATCGGGCTGATCATTGCGCTGGTGGCCACGACCGCGCGCACGCAGGCGACGACGGGCACCATGCTGCCGCTGCTTGCCGGCGTGATCTTTGTGGCTGTGATCATTCCGTCCGCCATGCCCACCACCGAGAGCTTGGCGCGCAACATTGGCGTCGGGATCCTGGCCAACGCCATCTTGGTGGGCTTGGCACTGTTGGCGCTGCGGATGTATCGACAATTCAGAGGCTGAAAAGAAACGGGCCGCGGTTTCCCCCGGCCCGCCCGATCCTCAAGCCATTGCAGGTGTGGGGTTACTTGGCCCCGTCATCTGCAAAGATGTCTTTCTTGTGCGTCCCGCCAGGGACGAACAGCAGGCCGATCACCACTGTCATCAGCGCCACCACGATCGCATACCACAGGCCAGCATAGATGTTGCCGGTCTGGGCAGAGATCGCAAAAGCCGTGGCCGGCATCAGACCGCCGAACCAGCCATTGCCGATATGGTAGGGCAAGGACAGGCCGGAATAGCGGATCCGCGTCGGGAACAACTCCACCAGCATGGCAGCAATCGGGCCGTAGACCATCGTCACGAGGATAATGAGGTAGGTCAGCGTCAGCACGATGGTCATCTTCTGCGCGGTAAAGATGTCAAAGAAGTGCTGTGCCACGGCAACGGATGTGTTGTCCTTGGCGACCAGCGGATAGCCCGCGGCCTTCAGCGCATCGTTCAGGCTTTTCTCGAACGCGCCTTTCACACCGCTTTCCTTGGCAACGACGGCTGCCGCCGCGTCATAGCTCGCAAGCAGATCGGCAGGAATCGCCGCCCGCGCCGTATCCAGAGCGGTCTGCGCGGCACCGCTTGCGGAACCGGCTGCATCAAGGGCAGCTTGCGCTGCCGTCTTTGCGGCCTCGTCGGTGCCGTCAGCCACGGCCTTCAAGGCGGTCTCCGCCTTGCCGGCTGCGGTTTTCGCCGCCTTCATGCCCGTTTCGGCACCCGTCAGTGCGGTCAGGGCTGCAGCGTCGATACCCGTCTTCACTTTGTCCAACGCGGCCTTGGCAGCCGCAATTGCTCCGGTGTTTTCGCCGGCATTGTAGGACGCGACCACAGTTTCGCCGACCTTGACTTCGGCAACGGCTTTGTCCGCCGCATAGGTCGTATCATAGTTGACCGAGGTGCGGGCAAGCTGCGCCTTGGCGACGTCGCAGGAGTTGGTGAATTTCACCGTGCCCGTCGGGTTGAACTGGAACGAGCAATCATCTTCGGCCGCAGTCACGGTGACCGGCGTCTGGTGGGCAAGGTGCAGCACCGGGTTCGCCGTGGCGGTCAAGAAGTTGAACACCGGAAGAAAGCTGATGGCCCCCAGCACGCAGCCCGCCAGGATGATCGGCTTGCGGCCGATCCGGTCAGACAACCCGCCAAAGAACAGAAAGCCGCCAGTGCCCAGGATCAACGACCATGCCACCAGAACGTTGGCGGTAAAACTGTCGACCTTGATCACGTTTTGCATGAAGAAAAGCGCATAGAACTGACCCGTGTACCAGACCACCGCCTGACCCGCGACCAGACCGAACAGCGCGATCAGGGCAAACTTGCCGTTCTTCCAGTTGCCAAAAGCCTCGCGAAGCGGCGCTTTGGAGGCATTGCCTTCTTCCTTCATCTTCTTGAAGGCCGGGCTCTCATTCATCTGCAGACGGATATATAGCGAGATCAGCAACAGAAAGATCGACCCCAGGAACGGGATACGCCAGCCCCATGAGTTGAAGGCTTTGATCATCTGTGGCGTGCCATCGGCATTCATCACGGCGGCACCAACGGCATCAACGACCGCGACGTCCGGGTAATTGCCGTTCACATAACCCTGCACCGACAGGATCACGATCAGCGACAACAAAAGGCCCAAGGTCGCCGTGGTCTGGATGAACGCGGTGTAATAGCCGCGCCGGTTGTCTGGCGCATGTTCGGCCACGTAGATTGCGGCACCACCGTATTCGCCGCCAAGCGCCAGTCCCTGCGCCATCCGCAACGCGATCAGGATAACAGGTGCTGCCGCGCCCCAGGTATTGTAGTTGGGCAAGAGGCCGACGAGGAAGGTCGATACACCCATGATCACGATGGTCATGAGGAACGTGTATTTGCGACCGATCAGGTCGCCCAGCATCCCGAAGACCAGCGCGCCGAACGGGCGCACGATAAAGCCTGCGGCAAATGCCAACAGCGCAAACACGTTGCGCGTGGCTTCCGGAAAGGCAGTAAAGAACTGCGCTCCGATGATCGCGGCCAGCGAGCCGTAGAGGTAAAAGTCGTACCATTCGAAAATCGTGCCGGCCGAAGAGGCAAGAATGACCTTCTTTTCCTCTCGGGTCATCGGGCGATGTCGTTCTTTCACGTCAATATTGGTGGCTACCATCTTTGTTCTCCTCGTTGTCAGCCGGTTAGGACCGGCCCTGATTTTGGCAAAACTGTTCCAGCTCCGTTCGACCCAGCGTCGGACGGATGGTCAGGTTGGCGTCTGCGCCATATTCTTGTTTGGCCCAAAGCCCCGGGGGGCTGTCAGACAGCGTTCAGGGCGGGTGCCACACCCGCGCCTGTGAATCAGCCCCGGTTCATCCGGTTGCTGATCAGGTCCTCGACGACCGTGGGGTCGGCAAGGGTTGAGGTGTCGCCAAGGGTGGCGAAGTCGTTCTCGGCGATCTTGCGCAGGATGCGGCGCATGATCTTGCCAGAGCGGGTTTTTGGCAGGCCGGGGGCCCATTGGATCAGGTCCGGTTTGGCGATGGGGCCGATCTCGGTGCGCACCCAAGCCTCCAGCGCCTTGCGCAGTGCCTCGGTCGGCTCCACGCCCTTCATCAAAGTCACATAGGCATAGATGCCCTGACCCTTGATGTCGTGCGGATAACCCACGACCGCGGCCTCGGCCACGTCCGCATGGGCCACCAACGCGCTTTCGATTTCTGCGCTGCCCATCCGGTGACCGCTGACATTCATCACATCATCGACGCGGCCTGTGATCCAATAGTAACCGTCCGCATCGCGGGTACAGCCATCGCCGGTAAAGTAGTAACCGGGATACTGGCTGAAATAGGCTTCTTCGAACCGCTTGTGATCGCCCCACAGGGTCCGCATCTGGCCCGGCCAGCTGTCGGCGAAACACAACACACCTTCGGTGGCGATCTCATCGTGGACCTTGCCGCTGGCGGCATCCAGAACCACCGGCTTGACGCCAAAGAACGGCTTGGTGGCGCTGCCAGGCTTCGACGGGATTGCCCCCGGCAAAGGCGTAATCACGTGGCCGCCGGTTTCGGTCTGCCAGAAGGTATCGACGATTGGCAACCGGCCTTTGCCGACATGCTGGGAATACCAGTTCCAGGCCTCGGGGTTAATCGGCTCCCCTACGGTGCCCAAGAGTTTCAGGCTGCTGAGATCGTGGCGGTCGACCCAGTCCGGCCCCAGCGCCATCAGGCTGCGAATTGCCGTCGGCGCGGTGTAGAATTGCGTCACCTTGTGCTTGTCGATCACGTCCCAGAACCGGCCCGCATCGGGATAGGTCGGAACACCTTCGAACATGAGCGTGGTCGCGCCATTGGCGAGCGGTCCGTACAGGATATAGCTGTGCCCGGTCACCCATCCCACATCTGCCGTGCACCAAAAGATGTCGCCATCATGATAATCAAAGGTGATCTCATGGGTCATCGCCGCAAAGACCAGATAGCCGCCGCTCGTATGCAAAACGCCCTTGGGCTTGCCGGTCGAACCTGACGTGTAAAGGATGAAGAGCGGATCTTCGGCATTCATCTCAACGGGCGGGCAGACCGGTGAGGCCGCGGCCATCTCGGCGCGCAGGTCGATGTCGCGCCCTTCGGTCCAGGTCGTCTGGCCGCCGGTATGCTTGACCACAAGGCACTTCACCCGGTCGTTGCAATGCAGCAGGGCCGCATCCGTATTGGCCTTGAGCGCGGTCGCCTTGCCGCCGCGCGGGCCATAGTCTGCCGTGATCACGATTGATGCCCCGCAATCATTGATCCGGTTGGCCAGCGCATCGGGGGAAAACCCGCCAAAGACCACCGAATGCACCGCACCGATCCGGGCTGATGCCAGCATCGCATACGCCGCTTCGGGGATCATCGGCATGTAGAGGACGACCCGGTCACCCTTTTTCACGCCATATGCCTTGAGGACATTCGCCATCCGGCAAACCTGCTGGTGCAACTCCGCATAGGTGATGTGGCGCGCGGGCATCTTGGGATCATCAGGCTCCCACAGGATCGCCGTCTGGTTGGCGCGCTTGGCAAGGTGGCGGTCGATGCAGTTCGCGGCGACACTCAGCGTGCCATCCTCGAACCACTTGATCGACACCGCACCCGGCGCAAAGGACGTGTTCTTGACCTTGGTAAAGGGCTTGATCCAGTCGATCCGCTGACCCTCACGGGCCCAGAACGCGTCCGGATCCGCAATCGAGGCTGCATACATCTGCGCATAAAGCTGCGGCGTCACATGTGCCTTGGCGACAAACGCCTCCGACGCTGGATAAACCCCTACGGCGAGACCCTGCTCCGTCATTTTGCCCTCCCCAGCGCAATGTCGTCAGACCGACTCACGAGCATCGTCGTTTTACGACTGCGTTCCTCGCATGCACAACCTCACGTTAAATTTACACCATCTTCACAATTTTCGTAACCCCCAATAAAAATTGAGTTATTTTGTTAATATCTTGACGACAGCAAGCATTCCTGAGTAAATCACCTTACGCACACAGGCTTTAAGTCACGACTTTTCAGATTGTTGTCACTTTACATCAAACCCTTGAAAAGGGTGCGATGTCGGAACCAAAATACATCCTGGCGCATTGCCACAGAGCCGGTGTTTCGACGGTGTCGGGTCTGTGCCGCAATGCCGTGCGACACGCGCGATTGATTCGCGCCACCTTTACCCCCGGTTGCCATTCCACTGAGGTCACCCTACGTCTGGCACGGAAAGGGTGGCTCCGTTGACCGAAAACTTGGAAAAGCGTGACCCCATCGCGCAGGCCGACGATCTTGCGTGCGAAACGGCACGCCAACTCTTGGCCGCCGCCCGCTTTGCCTCTCTGGCTGTGATCGACCCTGCAACCGGCACACCTGGCATCAGCCGCATCGCCTTTGGACTCGACCAAAGGGGGGCACCGTTGTCGCTGATATCAGCGCTCAGTGCGCATCATCAGGCGCTCGTGGCCACGCCTGCCTGCGCCCTGATGGTCGGGGAGCCCGGGCCAAAGGGCGACGCGTTGACGCATCCGCGCCTGATGCTGCAGGCGACGGCCACGATCATCGATCATGGGGATGCAGGTCGCGCGGACCTGCGATCACATTGGCTCGGACGGCACCCGAAATCGCTGCTCTATATCGATTTTGCCGATTTCAGTTTCGTCCGTTTTGAGGTGACGTCCGCGCTGCTGAACGCAGGGTTTGGCAAAGCCTTCCGTCTCGCGGCGGACGATCTGAGCTGAGCCCGACAAGCAAAAAAAACGGGGCGGCCAAGGCCACCCCGTTGGTCGTCTGGTCTTTGCGCCGAGATCAGGTCGGGATATCCATACGCAACACGACCGTGACCTTGCCCTTGACCGCCTCGCCCCAGCGAAGGGTAGCTTGATTGCCTTGCGGGCCCTGGCCGACGCTGGCATTGGGTTGCACGTAGCGGTTGGCGTTGGCTGCATTCGTGATGGCGCCTTCGGGCATCACGGCCTCGACCATTCGGACCCGTCCGCCAAAGGGAAGAAAGGCTCCGGCATCGATCGTCCAGGGGTCGGCAGCCGTATTCTGGGTGTGGCTGAACGCGATAGGGTTCATGATCGTCTGGTTGACCTGGTTAAAGCTGTTGCCCTCAACCCGCACGTTTCGTGTCTTGGTCATGTCCAGCGACGCAATGGTGGTATCCACCATGTCGACCCGGTCCACCGTGGCATTCACCACCCGAAAGCTGTTGTTTGCCAGTGAAAAGCCGTTGATGAAATGCCCCGGTCCATAGGGCTTGATCGCCAGCCATCGGAAAAAGGTCGCCACTTCGGATGCGATGAACACGTTGCCCACAATGTTCAGCCCGCCGAACGAAAACTCATTGTTGAACTCCGGGAACGAGTCATGTTCGTTGCCCCATTCGATCAGGCAATTGTCAATGTAGTTGCCGGTGACGACCGTGCTGACATTTGTCTGGGTAAAGACCAGACCCGCCCGACGCACGCCCGAGACCTCTTCGTCGCCCTGAAAGAAGTGGTTGCCCAAGATCAGGTGCCCGGTGCCGTTCATGATGGCGAAATGCGCAAAGCGCACGACCCGATTGTTGCGCAGTTTGGCATCGTTGGCGTTGACGTTGATGGCGATTGAGACGCGAGACTGCGCGGGCAGCGATTGCTCATTGGACAGGAACTGACACTGGTCGACGAAAAGGCCCTGGCACCCGGTGCCCGCCGAGGTAATGCCGCGATCCAGCGGCGTGTTGATGGTGCAATCCGCGACACGGAAGGTGCCGCCCGCCATCGGCAACAAGATCGCCGACGCCGCCCCGTTACATTGCAGTTCCACGCCCTCGATTTCGAACCGTGTCAGCAGTGCAAACCCGCTGAAATCCAGCATGTAGCGGAACCGTCGGAACGTGTAGGTGCGCGTACCAGCAGCACCCCACAGCGGCTGGCTCAGCGTAACGGTGCCCGCGCCGACGTTCTTGGCAGTCACATAGACTTCTCGCCCGACGCCAGTACCGATGACCAGCGCCCCGACCGGGACGTTCGCGACGTTGACAACTCCGGTCAGCGTCGTGGTGGCGGTGGTGGGCGTGTAGGTCGCAACCGATGTCACGTCGGTTTTCGTCCAGCCGGCACTTGGCACGGCGTTCAAAAACCCGTTCATGATGATTCGGCGCTGCGCAAAGGTATTCAGCCCGGCGATTGTCGCGATATCCAAAGGCTCGGTCAGGTCGACCCTGCGGCCAGACAGATCAAAGGCCACGTGGTCAGTGAAATAAAACAGCGCCTGCAACGCTTTGCGAAAACCCACAAGCTCTGACGCAAAGGCGGCAGCATAGGTGTCGAGGTCGTAGTTGCGCGTGCAGGCCAGCCGGAACTGGTCCGGCATGGACACGGTGCCTTCGAACCTGACTTTCGAGTTCAGCGTCAGGTTGCTGTTGATGAAATAGGTCCCGGCCGAGACCAGAAGGCTGCGCCCCGCAGCAGCCGCATCGGCGGCCTCGAACGCGGCGTGGTCATCTGCCACGTCATTGCCGATCGCGCCATAGTCGCGCACATCGACCCAATCCATCATCTTGCGATGGAAAACTTCGGTCACGTCCTCGACGACAATATCGTCGATTCGGACCACGCCTCCATTCGCGCCGGTCAGATCAAGGCCGATATGCGCATAGACGGGCGTGGTGCCCCAGATCATGTCCACCCCTTGGCGGCTGCCCGACCCGATGATCGCCTGTACCGTGACGACCGAACCATAGCTGGTCAACGCCACCGCAGTGCCGGTCTGTGGAACCGTCGAGACGTTGGTCGACGTAATGCTGCCCGCCCATGCTGCAATGCGAACCGACGGCAGGTTGCCCGACACCGCCTTCACCTTTACGGACACGCGCAGATACAGCCCCGGCTCGAACGGCGTCTGTGCGAAAGAGCGCAGCTTTTGCGTCGTTGAGACCTTTTGCAGCTCCAGACAGCCACCAAAGTCCTGATCATTCGAAACCAGCGCCACATTTGGTTGGCCCTGGTATGCGGCATCCCCCGGGACGCCGTTCGCGCTGGACCACAGGGTCAGCCCAGCCGAAAATGGCGGCGGCATCAGCACCAGCCCGTCGGTAATTGCCTTGTTCATCGGTTCATGCCCTCGCCTCGTTTCAGCCCTTGTGCCAAGGGACCTGAAAAGAGGGCTGCACCCACTCGGTCCCACGACGCCATGGGCCAAAGGGGTAGCAATCTTGCATTAACCAAGGCTCAGGGCAGCGCGCGCCTAGGTGCCAGTTCTCGCAACGCGCGAGGTGGGGTCAGGCGCCAATATCGGGGGCCTGCAGCAATTGAACAGCGTTGATCTGCCAGCCTTCGGGCGTCTCGATCATCATGTAATCCAGCAGGTGCGTGCTACCCTGAGCATCCGTGATCATCACCCGTTGCCACAGATTTCCTGCCACCGTGCGCAGTTCCAGCATCCTGACCGCGGCCGGGCGATGCACCATCGGATAGCCTTGGGTCACCATTGCCCCAAAGTTCTCAGCCGTACCAAAGATGCCCTTGATGGTGGGGCTGGCATAGGTAAAGGCCGTCGCAAAATCGTCATTTTGAAAGGCATCCAGCTGCGATGCGATGGTTTTCTGGATCGGTTCTTCCTGGGCATAGGCAGGCAGGGCAAGAAAAGCAGCCGTCAGCAGTCCATAAATGCCAATACGCATGGCGCATGCTCCTTAAGATAACGTCCCCGAACAAATCTTAGGCCAACTTTGCGCCAGGTCAAAAATCTTTGAAGATTTTTGCAAATTCCTTCGAAGGAATCTGGCTCATGCCACCAAATCCCCCAAAAGGCCCCTGTCGATCAGCGCAATCGTCTCCGCCACACCGTAAAGCGCGACAAACCCGCCAAAGCGCGGCCCGTCGCTCGCGCCCAGAAGCACTTCATAAAGTCCCTTGAACCAGTCGCGCAACGGCTCAAACCCGTGCTCTTTGCCGACCGCAAAGACCATTGATTGCAGCGCCTCGTCATCAAGGCCCCCATCCCAGTTTGACAGCCGGTCGCGCAAATCCTGCATCGCCGCGCGTTCCTTGTCCGAGGGCAGTCGGAACTCCCGCGTGGGCGCGATCTTGTCGGCGAAATATCGCACCGCATATGCCGCCGCCGCATCCAGATCGGGGTTCCCATCAGGCGACGCACCCGGCGCATAGCGCTTGATGAACCCCCAGAGCGCGCGGGCATCCTTGGCCCCCGACACCGAAGCGAGGTTCAGTAGCATCCCGAAAGACACCACCATCCGGCTTTCGGGCGGGTGCCCGCCATGAATGTGCCACACCGGGTTGTTGACCTGACCGTCCGCATCCTGTGTGGGATAGGCGCGCAGCTGCTGGTGATATTCATCCACTGCCCGCGGGATCACGTCGAAGTGCATCCGCTTGGCCGTCTTGGGCTTTTGATACATGAAATACGACAGGCTTGTCGTCGCGGCATAGGTCAGCCATTCGTCGATGGTCAGCCCGTTGCCCTTCGACTTAGAAATCTTCTGCCCCTGATCGTCAAGGAACAGCTCATACGTCATGTGGTTCGGCGCCCTACCCCCCAGCACTTCGCAAATCCCGTCATAGATCGGCGTGTTGGTGGAATGGTCCTTGCCATACATCTCAAAGTCGACATCCAGCGCCGCCCACCGAGCACCAAAGTCGGGCTTCCATTGCAGCTTTACATGCCCGCCCGTCACCGGCACGGTCCATTCGCGCCCGGTCTCGTCGTCAAAGGTGATGGTGCCGTCGGCCGCATTCACCTCTTTCATCGGCACGTACATCACGCGCCCTGATTCCGGATGCAGCGGCAGAAAACACGAATAGGTCTGCTGCCGTTCCTCGCGCAAAGACGCAAGCATGATCGCCATGATCGCGTCATATCGCTCTGCACACAGCCGCAAGGTCGCATCGAACCTGCCCGACTTGTAGAACTCGGTCGCGCTGATGAACTCGTACTCAAACCCGAACGTGTCCAGAAACCGCCGCAGCATCGCGTTGTTATGGCCGCCAAAACTGTCAAACTCGCCATAGGGGTCCGGTACAGACGTCAGCGGCATCTGCATAAACTGCCGCAACATTTCATGGTTCGGCACGTTCTCGGGGACCTTGCGCATCCCGTCCACGTCATCCGAAAAACAGATCAACCGCGTCGGAATGTCGCTGATCACCTCGAACGCCCGGCGGATCATCGTCGTCCGCGCGACCTCGCCGAAGGTACCGATATGCGGCAAACCGCTCGGCCCATAGCCCGTCTCGAACAGCACATAGCCTTTCTCCGGCGCCTTCTTCTCATAGCGTTTCATCAGCGCGCGCGCCTCTTCAAAAGGCCACGCCTTCGATTTCATCGCCGCATCGCGCAAAGCTGACATCGCATCGTCCCCATGAGGCCCAGCGCCCCGACAGAGCCTGTCCTCTATTGCCGCCATGGGGTCGCGTCAATAATGTCGCCGCGACCGCAAAAGGATTCTGCCAAATGTCCGACACGCCCTCCCTGTCGCCACAAGACGCGCTCATTGCCGTGATGATCGCGGTTTCGGCCTCGGACGAACAGGTGCGCACCGCCGAGTTGGTCGCCATCCAGCGCATGGTCAACCACATGCCGGTGTTTGCGGGCTACGACGCGGACCGCATTCGGCGCATCGCCAATACCGTCTTTGACCTCTTTGAAGAAGAGGATGGCCTCGACGCGCTCTTTGGCCTCATCCGCGACGCCCTGCCCCAGAGACTGCACGAAACCGCGTATGCGCTGGCTTGTGACGTCGTCACGGCCGACGGCAAGCATAACGAAGTCGAATTGCGGATGCTCGAAGAGGTTCGCGAAGAGCTTGCCATCGACCGCCTCCACGCTGCCGCGATCGAATGGGGCGCACGGGTGCGGCATTTGCTGGTGTGACAACGGGCGCTGTTTTGGTTAGGCGTCCTGAACGTCCGCTTTGAGCCCTGAGCAGACATCAAGCCAGTGGGCATGGAGGTCTGCCTTGCGCCATCAGCGGACGATTGGCCAGCGAGAGAGGCGAAGAGGAGCGCGGGGACTGCGATTGCGACGGCTGTCTCCGAAGCTGCCCCAGAGAGGTACGGTATCGCCGCCGGGATTAGCTAAACCTTGCCGAGACCGGCCAATTTCTCGAGTTCCTCCCGTATCCCCGTATGGGCATTTTCGTTGCGTAGAACCATGAGCGCGATGGCCGCCTCGGATGCCTTGTCGGGGTGGCCGGCATTGAAGGGAGGAGACGGGTCGTATTCGATGCCGAGCTGGATGGCTTTCGCAACCTCCGGCCCCGCAAGTTCAGCGACGATGCGGAATGCGAAGTCGATTCCCGAAGTGACGCCGCCCGCCGTGAAGACATTGCCGTCGCGCACGACACGCCCCTTTTCGTGACGGGCGCCGACCAAGGGCAACAGGTCGACATAGGCCCAATGCGTCGCAGCCCGACGCCCCTTCAGAAACCCGGCTGCACCAAGAAGAAAGGCGCCCATGCAGACTGAGGTTACATATGCTGCGCCCGCCCCTTGGCGGCGAATGAAGTCGACCATCTCGACATCGGCGAGGGCTTCCACAACGCCTGCGCCACCGGGCAGGCAAATCAGGTCGAGCGGGGGACAGCTCTCAAAGGTGCAGGTGGGCATGATGCCGAGACCGCGGTCGCTCGAAACCGGCAGCATGGTCTTCGCGACAACGTGGGTTTTCGATTGAGGGTACTTACTGGGGGCCGAGATCGAGGGAGGTGTTCCAAGCCGGCTCAAGACTTCAAACGGGCCAGTGAAGTCGAGTTGTGTGATTCCAGGGAAGATCACGAAGCCGATGTTGAAATCGGACATGCCACATTCCCCTCCAAATGCCCCGAACACGGGTTTGGCGCAGTGGAGACCATCGCGCTTATTGAAGATGTCCGCAATAGTTCAAAAGCGGGCGTTGGCGCTACGGAACTCAGGGGCCGCTCCGTCCGCGTTGCGGACACTCCCCATCACCCATACGCCTCGGCCCAGCGACGGATCAGCTGCCCCTGCAGCCGACGTGCGCGGCGGGTCCAGTCCTTGCCGCCCGGCGGTTCTTCGCGGTCGGTGACAGCGACGTTATCTCGGCGCGCGACATCGGCGGCGAAAATCGCAAAAACCAGCTCGCGTCCCCGTGTCGGCACGATATGCCCGGCCAGCCCGGATACAAAGTTCAATGTCCCGCTTTTGGCCAGCACCTTGACAGGGTGCCCCTTGATCTCCTTACCATTGTCGTCGCGCATGCCGTAGTCACGCAAAAGGGCTTTCAGCTCCCGTTTTTCGCGGTTGGCCGCGACCAGCGCCTTGGCCATGTCCGCAGCCGTGATGCGCGTCAGCCCGCCCAGTCCGCTATGATTGTCAAAACGCGCTGCGATCTTCAGGCTTTGCGCCGCCCAATCCGCCATCGCCGCACCAGAATCTGCAAGGCTGCGCGCACCCGATACGCTCAGTCCCACCACCTCGGCGGTCAGGTTGGTCGAGAATTTCAACATGTCGCGCAGCACATCCGCCATCGGCTCGCTGTCGATCCTGCCGACCTCGGTCCCCTGTGCGGCGCCTGTCACAGTGGGCGGGCCGAGGGTGATGCCTTGGGCCCGCGCAAGCGTGCGAAACACCTCGGCGGTGTAAAGCCCGGGGTGGCGCACGGGCAACCAGCGGCTGCCGCCTTTGCCCAACGCAGCAGAGGCCACGGTCCAGCCTTCGTTCCGGTTGCCATTCTCATAGGTGAACAACGGGGTTTTGCGGTCCACAACCGCCATGCGCACGAGGTCCACCGGTGGCAGAAACCGCTCGCCCCGCGCATCCATCGCCACATTCCAGCCGCTGGTGCCGTCGCGCTTCCATTCAAAGTGAACACGGTTGAAGTTGAGGTTGAGCCCGCCAATCGCAGGGTTGTAGCCGACATATTCGGGTTGATCCGCTGCGACAAAGGGCAGGCCCGGCAGCGCGCCATCCCAGTAGAGGAACCGCCCCGTTGCGCCCTTCAACCCGCCCTTGGCCAGCCGCGCCACCAGATCGCCGATCTGATCGGTCTGCAATGTCGGATCGCCGCCACCTTTCAGGATCAGATCGCCCTGCACCACGCCTGCCTGCACTGGCCCGGTTGCCAGGATGCGCGTCGAAAACCGGTGACCTGTCCCCAGGTGCTCCAGCGCAAACAACGACGTGATGGCCTTGGCGACGCTGGCAGGCGGCATCGGCAGACCTGCGGCGCGCGCGTCAAGAACGGCACCCGTCGCAGCGTCCAGAACGACATAACTCACCTGCCCGCCAAGTTTTGCCGAGGCGATCAGGCGTTCATGCCCAGCGGGATCGGCAGCAGGTGCCACCTTGTCGGCCGAGGGTCGTGGTTTTGGCAAGGCGGAGCGGTCAATAGTCTGGCCCAAGCCGGGACCCGCGACCCCAGCCAAAAGTCCCGTCAACATGGCCCGTCGCGAAATCACAGCGCTCTTCCAGAAAAATACTTGCCTGTTCTCACATACCGCACCTGACGCATTCGTCCAGCGGGCTCTGATCGCAATCGCGTCATTGCACGCGATCGGTGCGAACCGCGCGCGCATGGCGCGGTCCAGCGATCAGACATGGCCAAGTCTAGCTTCTCCATTTTCCCTGCGCGCGGATCGCCGAGGAACTCATGGCATTCATCGGCAGGTTCACAAAGCACCAGACCGGCGCGCGTTTGCCGCCCAGGCCCTCGCCACGCTTGACCTGATGAACTTCAAACGCCCGCGCTGCCACCGAAAGCCGTGCGGCAACGCCCGACCCGGGCCGCGCCAGGACGCCGACCGGCACCGAACGCAAGATGTCACGCCAGCGACCCCAGCGGTGAAACTGCACCAGATTGTCCGCCCCCATGAGCCAGACAAAGCGGATGCCGGGATACATCGCGCGCAGGCGGTCGATCGTGTCGGCGGTCGTCGTGGTGCCCAAAGCGGCCTCCAGCGCGGTGATCTTGACGCGCGGATGTGCCATAACCTTGCGCGCCTGCGCCAACCGGTCGGAGATCGGCGCAGGTTGGCGCGCCTTCAAGGGATTGGCCGGCGTCACCAGCCACCAGACCTGATCCAGGTTCATCCGCTTGATCGCCTCACGCGTGATGTGGGCATGACCTTCATGCGCAGGATCAAACGACCCGCCAAGCAGGCCGATGACCATGCCGCGCGTGGCTGGGGGGAAGCCTTGTTTCATTGCGGATGGCCCCTGCGGATCGAACACGTCAAAGTTGAAATCCCCGCCGGTTTATGCTATCCTGGTCCGGTATTTCAGGCTGATGACCCGCATTCTTCGACCTTGTATCTCAGCCTAGATGGCCCATTCGTAAAAGGAATTGTCAATGTCCCCCGCAGATACCCTGACCAGTCTGGTCAAACTCGACCCCGGCTCCGCGCGTCTGGTTTACGCCGGATTGGGATTGCTTGCCGCTGCAACGCTTGTGCTTGGATGGCAAAGCAGCGGAAACAGTATCAGTGAACTTCTGCCACTGGCGGGCTGGATCGCCGGTCTTGGTGTGCTGCTGACGGTGCTGTCTTACATTATCAAGGCGCCGATGATGCGCGCCACCTTGTGCTGGATGGTGATCGCCATGATCGGCTTCACACAGATATACGTCGTCTCTGCGATGTTTCCGAACTCGCCGCTGCAGCGAATTACCGGGCGGGTGGCACCGTTGACTTGTGTTCTGCGCGGCCAGTTCGACGTCAACCTGTGCCTGAACGAACTTGCACCGATCACCGGCCCTTCGGCCTTCAACGCGTCGGACCGCTCCGAGCCAGACACCCAGATCTGGCTGACGCAATCGGCCACTGCCCCTGCAGGCACCACGGTCTATCTGCAATTTGCCGATCCCGTGAGTCGCGATCAAAGCGCGGCCATCGGCACTGTCCTTTTCACCCAAGGTTGGGGCATTCAAGGCAAGGATCTGAGCGGCGAGCAGGTCAAGCAAGTACCCGACGGCAACGAGGTCCGCTATTTCAACGCCAGCGACGAGGCCGCCGCCCGCGCCCTTGCCATCGCGCTGGAGCCCTTGACCGGCACAACCGTCGGCGTGCGGGATCTGTCGCGACTGTACAGGCTGGTGAAAGAAGGACAGATGGAAATCTGGCTGGCCGTAGTGCGCCCGCCGGGGGTCGAGGGATAAAGCGCCCGAACTATCTGGCAACCCGCCTCCAAGCCGTTGACCGGCAGACACACTTTCAGCAGGCTCACAGACAAGACGTGGCTCAGACTTGCCGGGAAACCGGTTGGCCGGGGTTGCCCCGGCGGTTTCTTGCAAGTGATGACTTTCGGCGCAGGCGCACGCCCGGGCTCTACTCGGGACACGGCCTGCAGGACAGCGAAGGGTTGAGCCGCGTCGTGCCTTCTTTGCTGATGATGGCCGACGTCCTGCATCCGATTGCGGTCACCTTGGCGCAACAGATCTTGACCAAGCCAACCGTCTAGGCGCATCTTCGCCTTTGCCTCCCGCACCTCCGATCCCCGTCGCGCCGACCCCGCGTTCGGGTCCGGCCTCCGCGGCCAGATCGCCTGGCTCAAACGGGTCCAACCCCAGCGCGGCTATCGCATGCGGCAAGCGTTGGCCCCGGCGCTATCTGAATCGCAGCAAAGCGGAAATCCCTTGACGCGCTGCAGATACCAGACTTAAGGCAGTTAAGTTACCTGAGCGAGCTCACCTATGTTGGATGCCATCGCCCGACTGCGCCGGTTCAACCGTGCCGTCACGCGCGAAATCGCCGCGCTGGATGCGTCCTTCCTTGGCCGGGGCCGCCCACTTGGTGTCGCGCGGGTGCTCTCGATGATTCCGCGAAAGGCCGGTGACATTGCAGCCATCCGGGCCGAACTTGACCTTGATTCAGGCCTGATGAGCAGGGCTCTTCGCTCTCTGGAAGCGGAAGACTTGATAACTCTTGCCAGCAATCCACTTGATGGCCGTCGCCGGATTGCCAGCTTGACGACAAAAGGCGCAGAGGAGATCGCGATCTACGATCAACTCAATGACAGCCGGGCGGCGCGCATTCTCGCAAATGCCAGCAGGACCGAAGAATTGCTTGCAGCGGTGGACCTCATCGCCAATGCCTTGAACCGCAACCATGTGGACATCAAACCAAGCGATCCTGAAGCACCCGAAGCCAAGGCTTGCCTTGCTTCTTATTTTGCTTTGCTGTCGCAGCGGATCGACGGCATTTCCATTTCCCACGTTCCCGACCCCGACCCCGAAGCGGCCGCCTACCGCGCGCCGCTTGGGGCATTCCTGTTGGCCTGGTCGGACGACCTGCCAGTCGGGTGCGTTGCCCTGAAGCGTGTCGACGCAGTCACCGGCGAGGTCAAACGCCTGTGGGTGGATGCCGGTGCACGCGGGCTGGGAATCGCACGCACTTTGATGCGGGCCATCGAAGAATTGGCCCGCAACATTGGTATGCAGCAACTTCGCCTCGACAGCAACGCCTCCCTGACCGAGGCAATTGCCCTCTATCGCTCCAACGGCTGGTCCGACACCGCGCCCTATACCGGTTTTCCCGCCGACATCTGGCTGGCCAAACACCTCTGACGCGATTGCCCTTTTGCGCCCCTTCGCTTATCTGACAGCTGCGCCCGCAATCGCCCGGAGGACCCCATGGCCAGCTATCAATACGTCTACCACATGGAAGGGGTCTCCAAGACCTACCCCGGCGGCAAGAAGTGCTTTGAAAACATCCACCTGAACTTCCTGCCCGGCGTGAAGATCGGCGTCGTCGGGGTGAACGGCTCGGGCAAATCCACGCTGCTGCGCATCATGGCCGGCATGGACACCGATTTCAAAGGCGAGGCCTGGGCCGCCAAAGGGGCCAAGGTCGGCTACCTCGCGCAGGAACCCCACCTCGACCCCAAGCTCACTGCCAAGGAAAACGTCATGCTCGGCGTCGCCAAGGAAACCGCGATCCTCGCACGCTACAACGAACTTGCGATGAACTACACCGACGAGACGGCAGATGAGATGGCCGCCCTGCAGGATCAGATCGACGCGGCCAACCTGTGGGAACTGGAGGCAAGCGTGGGCGTGGCGATGGACGCGCTGCGCTGCCCGCCTGACGATGCCGATGTCGAAACCCTGTCCGGTGGCGAACGCCGCCGCGTGGCGCTGTGCAAACTGCTCCTCGAAAAGCCCGACATGTTGCTTTTGGACGAACCGACCAACCACCTTGACGCCGAGAGCATCGCCTGGCTGCAAAAGCACCTGATCGCCTACAAGGGCACCATCCTGATTGTCACCCATGACCGCTATTTCCTTGACGACATCACCTCGTGGATCCTCGAATTGGACCGCGGTCGTGGCATTCCTTACGAGGGCAACTACACCGCTTGGCTCGAACAAAAGGCCAAGCGCATGATGCAAGAGGCGCGCGAGGACAAGTCCAAGCAAAAGGTGCTTGAAAAGGAACTGGAATGGATCCGGTCGGGTGCCAAGGCGCGGCAGGCGAAATCCAAGGCCCGGATTTCCAAATACAACGAGATGGCCGGGCAAACCGTCCGCGAACGCTCCAACATCAGCCAGATCATCATCCCCAACGGCGAACGTCTGGGGCAGAAGGTGATCGAAGTCGTCGGCCTGAAGAAACACATGGGCGACAAGCTGCTGATCGAAGATCTGACCTTCACCGTCCCCCCCGGTGCCATCGTCGGCGTCATCGGCCCGAACGGTGCCGGCAAATCCACCCTCTTCCGCATGATCACCGGCGCGGAGGCACCCGACGAGGGCACCATCACCCTCGGCACCACCGTGCAACTCAGCTACGTCGACCAGTCGCGCGACGCGCTGGACCCGGCGAAAACCGCGTGGGAGGAAATCTCCGGCGGCTCAGAAGTCATCCACCTCGGCGATCTGGAAATGAACTCACGCGTCTACGCCGGAGCCTTCAACTTCAAGGGCACCGACCAGCAGAAAAAGGTCGGACTGTTATCGGGCGGTGAGCGCAACCGCGTCCACATGGCCAAACTGCTGCGGTCCGGTGGCAACGTCCTGCTGCTCGACGAACCGACCAACGACCTTGACGTCGAAACCCTGCAAGCCCTCGAAGCCGCCATCGAAGACTTCGCCGGCTGCGCCATCATCATCAGCCACGACCGGTTCTTTCTGGATCGCCTCTGCACGCATATCCTGGCGTTCGAGGGGGATGCGCATGTGGAATGGTTCGAGGGGAACTTCGAGGCGTATGAAGAGGACAAGGTGCGGCGGTTGGGGCCGGACAGCATCCAGCCGAAGCGGGTGAAGTACAAGCGGTTTACGAGGTAGTTGGGGGGGGCTTAGTTGAAACTTTTGAGTGCTTTTTACCGAAGAACAAAGATTTTCTTTGTGAGTCTGAAAAGCTACGGGCAACTAGCTGCTCTATTGATGTCCGCACTCGCGCTCTCCGTTTCTTATTTCAACTTTCAGATCGCCAACCGCGCAGCTTATCGTGCTGATTTGCCACTTAAATTTTCAAATGGATTGATTGGAAGATACTACTTTGACTACTTCACTTACGAGACTGGGGATCCGATCGATCCTACGTTTCTTCAATACATTGACGGACCTTTCGGAATGCTTTCGGCCTATTTTCCTATTGTTCTCTCGAATCCCTCTTCGCTCGATGTGTCAGTCACAGAATGCTATTTGGTAACTGACTATCAACCTATATCGGGGAATTCTATGAAGATGCAAGCCATTGTTAGTGAATGCATGATAGAGGACGAGGATGGCAAAGTTCAGGTGAACCCACTTCCCTTCTCAATAAAGGCGGACTCTTCTGTGGTACTATTAATTCATTTACCGCTGGCTGATACTCGTGACAAACAAGAAATTTCTGAACTGGATAGTCTGAGCATGCATGATAAAGTCATGTTCTTCTGTAAGAAAGCGGGGATTGAGAATTTCGCGGGTCCAGTTTACGATCTCGACATCTGTTTTCCAGATAGCAAGGATACAAAAGTATCAATTGTGACTTCCAGAGGTATTGAAGTTAAATCGGACCCAATCTTTTACTATGCGCCCTACTTTGGGAGTATTTCGGGTCCAAAAGAAAATGTGGATGGGCTGTGTTGGGATGAGGATCAGCGCGCTTACAGGCTACATTGCTCGCCAATTCAATGAAGCCACGCAGAAGAACTTGCGCATTAATACAGTAGCATTCCCCGAGGAGAAGCACGCACGCCCCCTCACCCCCGCCCGGAATCAAGGCGCGGCACGCGCCGCCGGGCAGCGCCCGCCTCCCCGCCCGCCCACGGGGCGGGCGTTCTTCGCGGAAGACGTCCACTGGACGTTTTCTGATCGCTCATCACCCCCCTCGACCAGGCGCTCCCACACCGTCACCAGCAGAACCACCGCCGCAAGACGCTGAACCATAAACCGCCCAAGAACCACCGTCGCCGCGCCCACCCGACGGTCAGGCGTTGCCCAGTGTGGGTGACGGAACAACAAAAACCGCGCGCCCATCGCCACCGCGCCCGCCTCCCGGCCCTCGCAAGCGTGCTCGGGCGATCACCGGGAAAACAGTCCACTGGACTGTTTTCTGTTCCGGCTCACCCCCTCGGTCGGGCGCTTTTTGCAGCGTCACCAGTTGAACCACCGTCACAAGACGCTGACCCATAAACCGCCCAAGATCACCGTCGCAGCGCCCACCCGGCGGTCAGGTGCTGCCCTATGTTCCGATGGCACTGTCCGCTGCCGTTCGCTCGACGCGCCGGGATTTCCGGGTACAAGCGCTTACCGATCCGTAGGCCGGGCTTCAGACCGGCACTTCGTCCCGACCACACGACAGGATACCCCGTCTCGGGCAATGCCGGGCTGAAGCCCGGCCAACAATGATCCCGACGCAATCCCATCGCAAACCGCGCCTTGCGTCCCCCCCCCCGGGAACCAACCCACCCCGTCCGGCGTTCCTATCCATTCCGCGCCATTCCGGCTGCGGCCTTGGAAAGGTCCCTACCATGACCCTCGGCACCGTCCTTTTGATCATCCTTGTCCTCGCCCTTATCGGCGCGCTGCCGAACTGGGGACATTCGCGCAACTGGGGCTATGCACCGTCCGGCGGGCTCGGGCTCGTCGTGGTGGTCATCCTCATCCTCGTCCTCATGGGCCGGATCTGACCCACCGGACTAAACCCGCCCCCGCATCCGCGCCACCATCCCGCGCAGGCCCCGCCGTTCGGCAAAGTATTCCGCCGTCGAGGTCTCTGCCGGGTTCGACCGCGGGAACGGCACATCCGGCACCGGCACGTCAAGGAACGCGCACAGCTTGTCCCAGCCGTCGCCTTTCGTGATGTCCATCCGCAACAGATCGCGCGCCCGCGTCCCGGCAAAGTAGCTGTCGATCAGCGCCAGGTGCTGCGCATGGACCAGCCGGAACCGGTCCTCGTTGAAATCGGTCACCCCATAAAGGATCGCACGGTAGAAATCCCGCGCGCTGCCCGGTACGGCGCGGTCGTGGTTAAAGGGCGCCCGGCGCTCGGACTCGATCCAGGCATCCACGTCGCGGTCCGTCTGGATGAATTTTGACCCCGGAAAGGCCAGGTCCAGCTGCGGAAAGATCACCGGGATCGGCACGTCGGACACCGCATCGGCATCGTTCAGGACATCCAGCGCATAGTCGCCCATCCGGACCTGCGCGACAGTGCGCGGATCATGGGGGAAATGCACGCTTCGGTAGCCCAGGATCTCCAAGGCATCATGCAGCGAGCTTGTTCCGGTCTTTGGCAATCCGATGCCAATGATTTTCATGTCTGCATCCTTCGCCATAGCAAGCCATGTTGTTGCGATCTGCACGCCGGGTTGGGCGATGACACGTCTCTTGATGGTCGAACAATTTACGACGATGTCGGGCGATCACAAAGGCCTCTGCGGGTTGGCGCCCACGCTGCGGTTGCAGAATGGGCGGTTCAGGCGCGATCTTGCCGATGTCGCAGCAATAAACCGCCGGTTGTATTTGATGCAGTCGGTTCTACACGCTGACGCACCGGCGCGGCCGACTGCGCAGTTTGTAAATTCAGCAAGAACTGCCGAAATTTCGAATCATTTCACGCAGCGCTGCACAACCCTGAGTCGTCAGGCATGACACAGCTTCGTTGTCTGCGGCGGTATCGTGATGCGTGGCCCACGCGGCTGCGGCGTTTTTGTCGTACCCTTTGATTTGGGCGGTGCGCGCCACTTCGCAGCATCCCGACGCACCTTTTTGGATCACCGATGCGACGAGCGTTCCATCCGTGTTCTTCCGACAGGCGGCATCGGTCGCAGGACCATGCAATCACCGATTGCGGTCGTCTCCAACCGCACCCTAATCGACCATGCTGCAACTGCAAAAGGGTGCATGTTGCCATACACCCTATGCGGGAACTTTTTCTTGGGCTTCCAAGGTTCAGGCAATGAAAGCGCCATCATTTCGCCGTGCGCGGGACGAAAAGAATATGACCTTTTCGTGACTGGCCGATGCGCGGTACCGTGCCCCAACGCCAACCGAATTTGCCATCGCACCAGGCTTTCCGCTCAAAGAAGCCAGAGCGGCGACGCGACCAAGACGTGCTTTTTCCATGATATCAGACATTTAAACTTCCCCTTGACGTGTTGATTGGTTTTTCTTTGTTCCGCCACACTTGTGACTTGAATTGAACTTGTTGCCCAACTGTGGCGGAAAAGTGGCACGATTGTGTGCGCTTTCCGGTCATTTCAAGGTCATCTTGTGACAACCTGTGGTTGTGCAGTTTTCCAACTGACCTGTCTAAAAGGATAGGTATGTGCGCCTGGAAACGCTTGTGGCAGAATCTTTTTCTCTTGCACTGCAGCGGAAACAATCGAACTTGCGATGGCAACAAAGGCCGAACTTTGTGCCGTCTGTCCCCGAATGGAGGAATACATTTCATGGTCATCGAATGGCTCCGAATTCCGGTTCCGCGCGCGGAACAAGACGCCTATCTTTTGCATGATCGCGCGATCTGGACGAAAACGCTCGCCGCGCAGCCGGGATTTGCCGGAAAAGAGTGCTGGTCCGGCGCTGACGACCCCGACATGTTGCATCTGGTCATTCGCTGGGAATCACTTGCGCAGTGGCAAGACGTGCCTCGCCCGCTGCTTGACGCGACCGAACGCACCTTTGTCGCCGCTGTCGGGGCGGTCTATCCAGTGGCCGACTGTCTGACATACCGCGTGATCGAGCCAACCGGGCGCAGTCTTGCCTGATGCTGCAGCTGCAAACGGCGGTCCTCCGCCGAGATTGCAGATTTTCTACGCTTCGGGATTTCCCGACAGTTATTGACACTATCTTAAGCTTTCGGCGGCAGGAATATTGGGACAGAAGAACCAAGCCGACTGTTGGTCTTGAACGATCAGGCAGTCATGGGCTCGGGGAACTGGACCGGTCGGTCGTCTGGCGAATTCACACCACTTCCTTGGTGGTGCCGCATTTCAGACAGATTGTTCCGGGAGTTTCAGGGCACGCGTCGGAGGGACGCACTGTGGGAGAGTAGCGATGGCGACCATCTTTATCCTGGCGGGAAGTTTCTTGGGGTTCGTGCTTGCTGTGGTCAGCGTGACCCTCGGCTCCGACCTTGTCGTCGGGATGCTGCTCTGGATCGGGTCTGGATTGATTGCGTCAGCCCTGAGCGTTGCCCTGGCGCTGGTCAAACCGCAAAATGACCCCGAAGAAACCCTGACGCAATCGGCGTAAGCCCTCGACTTTTTTCCCATTGATTGCTGGTCGACGCCTGTGCTGCGATGGCTCTTTACGCCGTTTTTCTTGACGTAATTGGCAGATCACGGGCATCGCGATGCCTCAGATGCTTGCCACAGGTGATTGCGTCGTCAGCATCTGGATGCCGCACCAATGCCCACGCGCGCCAAATGCATGCTGCAACGCATGGCGAACGGATGTCGTAGTCTGCGGACGGCAGAGCACGGTCGGCGCGTGTTGCCCACTTGCGCTATCCTGCGCGTGCGGCGTTCCGGTGCGTGTGACCAGTATCACTGCAACGCGCGGCGCAATCCTGGACAACCAAAGCGATGTCCGGCGCCCGGCCTCGATGCCGCCAAAACTGTCGCAGTCCAGCACAAAGACCGAGTATCCCTTGGGATCATCCGCCACATCTGCGAGGGCGTCATAGATCTCGTCGGCGATTTCGATCTCAAGGCCGAGGTCGAGGCAGGCTTCGGCCGTGGCCGCGATCCCTGCGCCGCCGACAATCATTGCGCGCGCGTGGCCGGCAAAGGGGATGTCGGGATAAACACCAAAGGTCTGGATCAACTGCATCGCCCGACTCTATGGCCACATCTGCACCGTTTGGTTAAAGATCGGGTTTGTCAGAAATGCTGAATATCCTGCCTGCCCGCGCGGCCGCCACCGGTCTTTGGAGCAATTTCTTGCTTCTGGCCCGCCGCAAACGGCACTTTGCCCGCGCAAGCCGCACAAACTCGTCTAGTCTTAGGGCCGAAACACAACCTAACAGCGCATTCAGCACGAGGTGATTGCCATGAACCAACACGCAAACCTGACGCATTGGGCGCAGCGCACCGATCTGGCGGCGGCTTTTCGCTGGACCGTCCGCCTGAACCTGCATGAGGCGATTGCCAACCACTTTTCCGTCGCCGTCGATGATGCCGGCGCCCGGTTTCTGATCAACCCCAATGGGCGCCACTTCAGCCGCATCACCGCTTCAAGCCTCGTCGAGATCGACGCCAATGACCCCCGCACGATGCAGCGGCCCGACGCACCCGACCCCACAGCCTGGGGTTTGCACGGCTCCATCCACCGCGCCTGCCCGCATGCTGTCTGCGTGATGCATGTCCATTCCATTCATGCCACGGTTCTGGCCAGCCTTGCCGACAGCCACCTGCCCGCCATTGACCAGAATTCGGCGATGTTTCACAACCGCGTGGTGATCGACGGGGCATATGGCGGCATGGCATTTGGCGACGAAGGCGCGCGCTGTGCAACGCTTTTGACCGACCCCAAGGTCAACACTATGATCATGGGCAATCATGGCGTTCTGGTGATCGGGCGGACCGTGGCCGAGACATTCACCCGCCTCTATTACTTTGAGCGGGCAGCGGAAACCTACATCCGCGCGTTGCAGACCGGGCGCCGGTTGCGGGTCCTGCCCGACGACATCGCCGAAAAGACCGCGCAGGAATGGGAAAGCTATCCGGGCTTTGCCGAGACGCATCTGTCCGAGCTCAAGGCGATCCTCGACACCGAAGACCCCGGTTATGCCGCCTGATACCTGACGGCGCAAGAACTCGACAAATTGCTCAAGATGCTGTACGTCTGGGAGATTGAACGCCCTTTTTTCCGTCGGATTTTGCTGCTGACCATTTCACCCGGTTCTGCCTGTCAAGGCATCCCACGCTCGCCTGTGCCTCTGTTGATTTTGTCGTGACTTCGATTGCTTTGGCGGCAATTTCCCTGGCAGTCGGTAGGTCGTGTCTTTGACAATCGCACGATACGCCTGCCGACTGCACGCTCCTCGATCTGCTTGGATTTCTAATGTAACGCACTGAATACGATATCTATTTTCGACGACGCAAATTTTTGCTGTCCATTTCGGACGGACAGATTTCAAAGGTTGCATTGAATGACACAGTTTATTTTTCTGGTCGTGTTGGCATCTGCATTTCTGGACGCGCTGCTGCATTGCATGATCAAGGCCAGCCGTGACGCGTTCTCGATGTCGCTGATCGTCGCCATGATGGGTGGGCTTGTGGCGCTGCCGGTACTGGCCGCGACGGGCTTGCCGGATCCTTCTGCCTATCCGTGGCTGGTCGCATCGGTGGCGCTTGGCTGCCTTTACTGGCTGGTGCTCGGCTGGGCCTATCAGACCAACACGCTGGCGATGGTCTTTCCAGTGTCTCGCGGCACGGCGGTTCTTTTGACAACGCTGGGCGCGTCTTTTCTCATGCATGAAACGTTGTCGCAGCTTGAGGCGATGATGGTTCTGGCTGTGATCGCAGGATTGGCGATTATCGCCAGCAACGGCTTGCGCGGCAGCTTTTCCGTCGCAGGTCTTGCCCCAACCCTTGCGGTGGCTGTCGTCACGTCAAGCTTTATGCTGGTGGATGCTTCGGGGGTGCGGGTGTCCAATTCGGCAGCGGCCTATTGCGCGGTTCTGTACATCGGCAATGCGATCGGCATCGGCCTTTACGCGGCCCTCTACCAACGTTCACGTCTGGCCTTGTTTGGACCCACGATGATGATGCCGGCCTTGGGCATCTCCGCACTGTCGATCACCACCTACATCTTGCTGCTTTACGCGTTTGCGCGTGCCCCCGCCGCCATCGTGGCAGCATTGGCGGAAACGAGCATCATCTTTGCGGCATTTTTCGGCATCTTTTGGCTGCGGGAGCCCGCGCGGTTCGGACAGATGGCCGGGGTCGCAGTGGTGGCGTCTGGCGTCGTCTTCCTGAGGCTGGCCAATTGATCGCCCCGGGGGCCGTGTGATCTGGCTTGTCGAAACGAGGCCGTCGGCGTCACCTGCCGTTGGCCTCCTGATCAAACGCACGTGCGAATTTCAGTTCGCCCTTTGGCAAGGGGCCGGCAAAAGCCATGCCTTGAACAAGCCACGGATCCAGGGCGCCGTGGCTCATCTGGCCGTCGCTCGTGAACCCAATTCTGCCGTAGATGTCGGGATTGCCGATCACTGCGCAGCCCCGCGCACCGCGCGCCCGCAACGCGGCAAGCCCCGCGCTGACCAGCGCCTTGCCGATCCCTTGCCTTTGCAGATCTGTGCGCACCGAAATCGGGCCAAGCCCAAACCATCCATCATGGTGGCCATCAATCGTCACTGGTGAAAACGCGATGTGACCGACAACGTCACCCACACGCTCCGCAACCAGACCAAGCGTCAGATCCCCGCTCGCCCGCAGCACCCGAATGACCTCTGCCTCAGTCTCGTCGCTGAACGCCATGGGCGCAAAGGCGGCCTGCGTCAGATGATGGATGTGATCCTCGTGTTCAGGCCGCTCTGGTCGAATCAGCATCTGATGTATCCCATTGCCAATCGCCGCAGAGTCTAGCCTCTGAGGCAGACGCGGCCCAAAGCAGTTTGCATACGGTTTGGGTCAGACTGAATGCAAACCAAGACAGGCCATGGGCGGCTATGTTGCGTTTTGCCTTTGCTTTGTCAGTGCGCACCATTGCCAAGCGTCAGCAAAGCGCCGCAAGACATCCTCGCCCGACCGGCAGTTCGGGCATATCAAAAGCCGACCACGACACGACCCGCACCGACCGCCACCAATGGAGACGCCAATGCCCAAGCCAAACATCCTGATCGTGATGGTGGATCAGCTGACGGGCACGCTTTTCCCAGACGGCCCTGCCCCCTTCCTGCGCACCCCGAACCTGCGCGCCCTTGCGCAACGCTCGGTGCGCTTTGCCAATGCCTATACCGCCTCGCCCCTTTGCGCCCCGGCGCGCGCCGCGTTCATGTCGGGCCAATTGCCCCGGCGCACGCGCGTCTACGACAATGCGGCGGAGTTTGCCTCCGACATCCCCACCTACGCCCATCACCTGCGCCGCGCGGGCTATCAGACAAGTCTATCGGGCAAGATGCATTTCGTCGGCCCCGACCAGATGCACGGGTTCGAAGAACGCCTGACCACCGACATCTACCCCGCCGATTTCGGCTGGACCCCCGATTACCGCAAACCCGGTGAGCGGATCGACTGGTGGTATCATAACCTCGGTTCCGTCACAGGCGCGGGCGTGGCAGAGATCACCAACCAGCTCGAATATGATGACGACGTCGCCCATCAGGCCCGCCAGAAGCTTTATGACCTCTCGCGCGGGCTTGATGCGCGCCCCTGGTGCCTGACGGTCAGCTTCACCCATCCGCATGACCCCTTTGTCGCGCGGCGCAAATACTGGGAGCTGTATGACGACGCGCCTGAACTGCAACCGCCCGCGCCCCTGCCTTACGATGTCATGGACCCCCATAGCCAACGCCTGATGGATGCCTGCGACTGGCGCGGGCTTGAGGTCACGCCTGATCATATCCGCCGCGCGCGGCAGGGCTATTTCGCCAACATCTCGTATGTCGATGACAAGATCGGCGAGATTCTTGCCACGCTGACCGCCACCCGCCAGGAGGCGATCGTGGTCTTTGTCTCGGACCATGGCGAAATGCTGGGGCGGCGCGGGTTGTGGTTCAAGATGAACTTCTTTGAAGGCGCCGCACGCGTCCCCCTGATGATCGCCGCCCCCGGCCTGACCCCGCAGCTGATCACCACGCTTGTCTCCACCATCGATCTTGCCCCGACCCTTTGCGCGCTGGCGGGCATCTCGATGGAGGAGGTGATGCCCTGGACGGATGGGGAAAACCTCGTGCCCCTCGCCCAAGGGCAAGACCGCGCCACCCCCGTCGCGATGGAATATGCCGCCGAAGGCACGATCACGCCGATGGTCGCCCTCAGGCAAGGCGCGTGGAAGTTCATCCGTTGCGCTGCCGACCCGGACCAGCTTTTTGATCTCGCCCATGACCCCGAAGAGTCCACCAATGTCGCGGATGACCCACGTGCAGCCGAAATCCTCGCGCATTTCCGGGCCGAGGTCGCCCGCCGATGGGACCTTTCCGCCTATGACGCCGAGGTCCGCCAAAGCCAGGCCCGCCGCTGGGTCGTGTACCAAGCGCTGCGCAACGGCGCCTACTACCCTTGGGACCACCAGCCGCTTCGTGCGGCATCCGAACGCTATATGCGCAACCATATGGACCTGAACGTGCTGGAAGGGTCAAAGCGCTTTCCACGCGGGGAATAACCGAACGCGCGCCCGCTTGCGCCACAGGACGCTCCGCGGGGGATATTTGACGAACAGAAAAATTGTCGTCCTTTTCTGTTCGTCAAATATCCCCGCCGGAGGCTCCCGCCGCCAGCATCAGCGCGCGTCTTGCGCGACCAGTTGCGCGCCCTTCCAGCCCATCATCATCGCGGGCGCATTGGTATTGCCCGCGATCAGGTTGGGAAAGGCGCTCGCATCAATGACCCGCAATCCTGCCACGCCATGTACGCGCAGCCGGGCATCGACCACCGAACTTGATGGATCCGGACCCATGCGGCAGGTGCAGCTCGGGTGATAGACCGTGCCACTACGGTTGCGGAAATCGTCGATGATCTCGTCATCCGTCCGCACCGCAGGCCCCGGGCGCAGTTCTTCCTCGACCAGTCGGGCAAAGGCGGGTTGGGCTGCAATATTGCGCAGAAATTTGCACGCGGCCAGCATCTCCTCGACATCGCGCCTGGTGGAATAGACCCCGGCCGTGATCTTCGGGGCCGCAAAGGCATCCGCGCTGGCAATCTGGATGTTCCCCCGGCTGGTCGGGCGGCAGTTCGACAGGCCAAGGCTCAGCCCGTTGAACGGGTCCGGCGTCAGCAAGGGACGCTCGCCCACGCGCGGAACCAACGTTGAGAACGCCTGCATGTAAAGCTGCATGTTCGGCCGATCAAGTTCGGGCGAGGTGCGAAAGAACCCGCCGCCATGGTTGATCGACTTGGCCAAAGGCCCCTGGCCCAGCAAAACATACTGCATGCCGACCACGAGCTTGCCCCACCATGGCCGCAAGATCGCGTTATAGGTCGGCACCTTCATCTTCCAGGTGTAGTTCAGGCCCTGATGGTCGCTCAGGTGGTCGCCCACATTGGAGTTATCCAGCGCGACGGCAATCCCATGCTTGTGCAACAGGCCGCCCGGCCCGATCCCCGACAACTGCAACAGTTGCGGCGAGTTGACCGCCCCCCCCGATAAGATCACCTCGCCCCTGCAGCGCAAGGTGACCAGCGCCCCATCGCGGCGGTACTCTACGCCCACCGCACGACCGCCCTCCAAGATCACCCGCGTCACCTGCGCACCCGTGATCACCTGCAGATTCGCCCGCTTCATCGCCGGGCGCAAAAACGCCCGCGCCGCCGAGTTTCGCCGCGCCTTGTGCACGGTCAGCTGATAGGTGCCAGCACCTTCCTGCTCGGCACCATTGAAGTCGGGGTTGTAGGCCAGCCCCGCCTGCCCGCAGGCCGCGATGTAATCCTCGACCAGAGGATGCAGGCCCTTGCGGTTCTGCGACACAAAGAGCGGCCCACCCTTGCCGCGCCACGCATCGCCGCCCGCTTCGGTATCCTCGATGGCCTTGTACGCGCAAAGGACCTCATCCCAGCCCCAACCGGGATTGGTCGCGCCCCACTCGTCGTAGTCGGCCCGGTGCCCACGCGTGTAGACCAGCGCATTGATCGAGGACGACCCGCCCAGGATCTTGCCGCGCGGCCAATAATCCCGGTTGCCGTTCAAGCCGGGATCAGGCTCGGTCTGGTACATCCAGTTGACGGCAGGGTTGTAGAACAATTTGCCATAGCCCAGTGGCATGCTCACGAAAAACCGCCGATCCGTGCCGCCTGCCTCAAGCACCGTGACGCGGTGTTTGCCAGACGCCGTGAGGCGCTCGGCAAGAACGCATCCGGCAGAACCGGCACCGATGATGATGTAGTCGGGGTCTTGCATAAGGGTCCTGAACGTCGCGGGCAGGCCTGTTTAGCGCCCGGATGTCACAGAACCTTCATGATTTGCGACAGGGTCGTGTCGGTTTTGGGGGGCGGGTCTCAGCCTCGCGACATGCGGCGGGGCTTGGCAACACATTCTCGCATCGCATGCCCCGATCTCGTCGCGGTTGTCGACCAGCGGCCCGTTCTTCACGCCGTCAGCTTTCGTTGCCTTGCAAACGGACTAAGACCAAGCCAGGTCTGCATGGTCGACGCCACCAGCCTTGACCCCAAAAGCTCGAACTTGTCCTTCTCGCGATCCATCGTTGTCAGACCCATCCAGATCGCCGTCATTGTTCGCAGGTCGGTTGTCACGAACAGATCCACCTCGAACCCCGGATCCGACCAGCACAGGTCAACTTCGCCGTTTGGCTCAATGACCAGCCACCAGAGTTTCTTGGTCGATGGAAGTTCGGGATACAGAAACTGAACCGTCGTGCGCAGTTTCGGTAACGGCGATGGATCAAGGTTTCGGCGCATGTCCCACATCAACAAGGATGGGTCCAGATTGCGCAAAGAGGCGCTGCTTTCGATCCATTTCTGTCCCCAGAACCCCACAGCTTCAACGACTTGGCGCAGATCGCGACCGGCCTCGGTCAAGTGGTACTCAAAAACGTTCTTTTGAAACGGCATTGCGCGTCGCTCGACCACTCCGGCCAGTTCCAGCTCTTTCAGCCGTGTGGACAGCAAGGCGGGCGACATTTTGGGAACACCCCGCCGCAAGTCATTGAACCGCGTGGTGCCGGCGACCAGTTCGCGCATCAAGACCATCGTCCAGCGCGTACACAGCACTTCCGATGCCATCGCGACCGGACAGAACTGCTTGTATCCTGCATGTGACATGTGATCCCCCATCTGTCTGAACCGATCCTAGAGACGTAGGGACGTTCAAGATAGTTCAGAAACTGAACCCGGCGATACAGTTCTGGAACTGGATGGGCCAGACCTGGTTCGCGCATGATCCACCGACAAACTGCACGCATTGGGCGTGCAGTCTTTTTCGGATTGGAAAGACGATGAGTGTTTTCTTGATTGCGGACATCAAGGTCACGGATGGCGCTTGGGTCCCCGCATATGCTGCCAACGTCCACCATCTGGTCGCCAAACACGGCGGCAAGTACCTGTCTCGCAGTGGCAACATCGAAACGGTGGAGGGTGCCGCGAAAGACAGCACTTTGATCGCGCTGATCGAGTTCCCGACGAGGGCTGCACTGGGCGCTTTTGCAGCCGACCCCGATTACGCGGCTTATGGAAAGTCGCGTCAGGCGGGCAGCATCAGCAACTTTCATGTGATCGATGACACAGATATTGCCGGCGCGATTGACTACCTTCCAGCTGGTTGATCATTGATGCGCCGGGGGCACCACCAAAGGTCAGCTCCGTGTTGCACGGCGATCCGTCGTGCAGCCGGCACGGATCCTGTCAACGATCAATCGCCAGGGCTTTGGAGGATGTGAAAGCGCGCGATGTGTTTCGGCTAAAATTCGCTGTGCACAAGATCCCAGATGACCTCGTCATATCGACGAGTGTCGAGAAGATTTGTGCCCCACGATCGCCCCGCGATCTTGAAGCCGAGACGCGCGGACGCACATCTTGCGGCGACATTGTAGCCGTGGACTTCGACCTTGATGTTGAGAAAACCGCGAAAGAAAAAGCCATACTCGCAGAGCAGCTGACTGGCCTCAGTGCCCCGGCCCTTGTTGCGGTCAGCCGCTTCTCCGATCCCCACGAACAGGGTCGCGGCCATGGCGCGGGTGATGTCGAACAGACCGCCAAAGCCGACCAGACGGCCGGTGCCGAGCTCGATTCCCGTGAACGCGGCACTGTCGGGCCGGATCCGCGCGGTAACGTCATAGAACTTCCAGCGCATCTCAAGCGTGTGCACTTCACCGGGCGTGCCCATTCTTGCGGTGAATTCGAGAGTCTGGTGCCAGCGCACAATCGTCGGCACGTCTTCCACATGCATCAGCGCCAATCCCACGCTGTTGCCCGCCAGAACCACGGCGCGACCTTCATTGCCAAGATCGATCTGCCGGAATGCCTGTCTGCGATCCTCGTCAGCGTAACGTGACGCGACACGATGCAATCCATGTCGGCCAACACCAGAGCCTGCGCCTGTACGCGACGCAAACCCTCTTGCCATGGGCCGCCACAGATGGACCTTCCGCGAAACCCGCAAGGGGCAAAATCGGGCTCAAGGCGAAGTCGCGCTGTAACCGTTGCGGTGCGCGGCCACGGCACACGATTGCAACGGTAGGTTCCGTGGACGTGACGCCAAATGCAGTCCGGCCCCAGACCTTAACAACCCCTTAAAATTTCCAATCCAACCTACTGATATAAATACACAAGAATGATACCCTGAATCGGGACATCTCTCACTTTCCCGTCCAGACCGGGTCCCTTTTCTCCGCAAAAGCCTTTGCCCCCTCCAGCTGATCCTCCGAAGAATAAAGCCGGTCCACCGTCGGCAGCAACCTTTTGGAAACCCGGTTGAGCGCGTCCTGAAACCGCATGTTCTCTGCCTCGCGCACCACTTCCTTGATCGCGGCATAGACCAGCGGGGGTCCCGATTCCAACAGCCGGGCCAGCGCCCAGGCCTTGCCCAGCAATTCCTCCGGCGCGCAGATTTCCTTGACGATCCCCCACCTCAGCGCCTCCTCGGCATCGAACCAGCGCCCCGTCAGCAACAGATCCATCGCGACATGATAGGGGATCCGCTTGGGCAGCTTGATCGAGGCCGCATCCGCCACCGTGCCCGACCGGATCTCCGGCAGCGCAAATCTCGCATTGTCCGAACACAGGATCAGGTCCGCCGACAGCGCCAGCTCCAGCCCACCGCCGCAGCAGATCCCGTTGACCGCCGCGATCACCGGCTTGTTGAGGTTGGGCAGCTCCTGCAAGCCGCCAAAGCCGCCCACCCCGTAATCCCCATCAACGGCATCGCCATCGGCTGCGGCCTTCAGATCCCATCCGGGGCAAAAGAATTTCTCGCCCGCCGCCCGCAAGATGCAGATCCTCAGGGAGTCATCATCCCGGAATGCCCGAAAGGTCAGCCCCATGATTCGGCTGGTCACGAGGTCGATCGCGTTGGCTTTGGGCCGGTCCAGCGTCACTTCCAGAACGGCACCCTCGCGGCGGGTCTTGACGGGGCCTTCGGACGTCATTTGCATCGTCGTCATGTCGCTCTCCTGATCAGGGCATCCGCGGCAACCGCGCCCTTTGTCCGCACCATTACCGGGTTGAGTTCGACCTCGGCCAGTGTCGCATCACCGGCCATCCAGGTGCCCAGCCGGACGGCCATAGCCGCCACCGCCGCCACATCGGCGCGTGGACGGCCACGATAGCCGTCCAGCAATGGCCAGAGGCGCAGGCCCTGCATCGCGGCCAAAACCTCGGCCTCGGTCACAGGCCAGATCAGCGTGGTGGTATCGTTCAGGACCTCTGCGGTCACCCCACCCATGCCCAGCGTCAGGCTGATCCCATAGACAGCGTCCCGGCGCAGGCCGATCAGGACTTCGGCAACAGAACCGGTCACCATTTCCTCGACGAGATAGCCCGCAGCCCCCGGCATTTCGGTCTGTCCCGCCACGGTTGGCAAACCCAGCCGCACTGCGCCAGCCTCGGTCTTGTGCATAAAACCAAGGCCTTTCAGCGCGTAAGGCTGGGTCAAATCCACGGTCGATAGCGCCGAAATCGAGGTCGCCGCATTCCCCTTGGGCACGGCAATACCGACCCGCGCCAGCAGAACCTTGGCTGCGGCTTCATCCAGCATAGGGGCGTCATCCAAGGCCAAAGGTGCTACCGGACGCCAGCCCGAAGATCCCGCCTCGGACTGCGCCGCCCGGATCGCGACCAGCGCCGTCTCCAGCCCCATCAGGGTGACAACGCCCCGAGAGATCAGATTGGCCGCTTCTTCTTCATCAAAATTCTCAGGGAAAGAAGAAACGGGAAAGGCAGGTTTGCCGGCGATGTGCTGTGCCGCCACAATCGCATCAAGTGCGGGCCGAAAGCTGGAAGGGTCGCAGCGATCCGCCCGCGGCGGGTCGATCACAAAGATGCCCGCGTCATAGCCTGCCAGCATGGTGGCAAACACATCCGTCGTGCGCGGCCCATCGCCCCAGATGAAGGTGTGGTAATCCAGCGGGTTGGCGATGGTGACGATGGGTCCAAGAATTTCACCCAGGCGTAGGCGCTGCGCAGGCGACGGGTCGGGGAACTGCAAGCCGAAAGGGGCCGCAAGGTCGGCGACCAGCCCCGCCTCGCCACCCGAACAGGACAAGGAACACAATCGTCGACCCAGTCCCGGCCCATGCACATGCAGGATTTTCAGCGTCTCGATCAATTCTGACGGCGTGTTGACTTCCGCGACACCGATCTGGCGCAGAAATGCGCTGGAGGCAGCCCCACCGCCCGCCAGCGAGGCGGTATGCGAGGCGGCGGCAATGCGGGATGTTTCGGTCTTGCCCGACTTGATGCAGACGATGCCCTTGCCCGCCGCCCGCGCGGCCTCGGCAAGGGCTGCAAAGCCTGCCGCATCGTCGATCCCCTCGATGTAAATGCCCAAGGCAGTGACGCGGTCATCGGCAAGCAGCGCGTCTGCAAGCTCTGCCAGGCCCACCGCGGCGGCATTGCCAAGGCAGGCTACATAAGCCACCGGTAGGGCGCGGCGCTGCATCGTCATGTTGATGATGATGTTGGAGGACTGGCTCAGCAGCGCCACGCCGCGATCAACCCTGTGACCGCCATGCTGATCGGGCCAAAGCAATGCGCCATCCAGATAGTTGATCACACCATAGCAGTTCGGCCCCAGGATCGGCATCGTGCCCGCCGCAGCGACCAGCTTGTCTTGCAGGTCCTGCGCGCCCGCCTCGGTCCAGCCAGAGGCAAAGCAGACCGCCCCGCCCGCGCCCATCGCGGACAGCCCGGCCACGACCTCGACAGTGGCGAAACGGTTGACGCCCACAAAGGTTGCATCCGGAACACCCGGCAGGTCAGTCAGCGACGGGTAGGCAACCAGCCCCCGGACCCGCGATCTGGTCGGATGCACCGGCCAGACGGGGCCTTCAAAGCCCATCTTGCCACATTGCTCGATGACGTTTTCCGCCCAGCCGCCGCCGAGGACGGCGATGGATTTTGGGCGTAAGAGGCGGGTGAGGTCTGTCATGCAGGGCGTCCCGTCTGGGGCCAAGCGCCGGGGGCCGTCTGCCCCCGGTCCCCCGAGGATACTTGCAAACAGCAAAAGCGAGCAGAGCGTCGATCAACACCTTGCCCCGGCTTGCGGGGCAAGGTGTCTTTTCCTGTTACGGTCATCGGCGTCCCCGCCTGTACCGTGAGGGCAGTCTGATGAGCCAAGGTTAACGCTCCGTTACTTTTTCTGTTTGAAAATATCCCCGCCGGAGGCATCCGGCCTTTCAGCCCCCGACCGCCCGCAAAAGTTCGCGGCTGATGATGTGGCGCTGGATCTCAGACGTGCCTTCCCAGATCCGCTCCACGCGCGCGTCACGCCAGATGCGCTCCAATGGCAGGTCGTCCATCAGGCCCATGCCGCCATGGATCTGGATCGCTTCATCGGCCACCATGGCCAGCACTTCGCTTGCCTTGAGCTTGGCCATGGCCATGTCCGCCTCTGTCACGCTGCCCTGATCTAACTTCCATGCCGCGGCCCAGGTGAGCAGTTCGGCAGCCTTCAGTTCGGTCGCCATATCAGCAAGCTTGAAGCTGACGCCCTGGAACTTGCCGATCTGCTGGCCGAACTGCCTGCGTTCGGCGGCGTAGCTGATGGCATGGCCCAGCGCGCGCTCTGCGCGCCCAAGGCAGGTCGCAGCAACTTGCAGGCGCGTGGCCCCTAGCCAGGTATTGGCAACCTCAAACCCCTTATGGACCTCGCCCAGGATCTGGCGTTTGTGGATGCGGCAATCGTCAAATTCCAGCACGGCATTGGTATAGCCACGGTGGCTGACATTGCGGTAGCCGTTGCGGACGCTAAAGCCGGGCGTGCCCTTGTCCACAAAGAACGCGGTGATGCGTTTTTTCGGCCCGCGCGGGGTGTCTTCTTCACCGCTGGCCATGAAGACGATGGTGAAATCGGCAAGGTCGGCATGACTGATGAAATGCTTGGTGCCGTTCAGCACCCAATCATCGCCGTCTTGCCGCGCAGTGGCCTTCATGCCCCGCAGATCGGACCCCGCACCGGGTTCGGTCATGGCAAGACAGTCCCATTTTTCACCCCGGATGCAGGGGAACAGGTATTGCTCGCGTTGGTCTTGCGTGCCGGCCAGCAAGATGTTGGAGGGTCGCGCCACGCAAGTCCAGTGCAGCGCATAGTTCGCGCGGCCAAGTTCGCGTTCGTATAAAAGCCATGTCGGCGTATCAAGTCCGGCACCGCCAACCTCGGCCGGCATGTTGGCCGCATAAAGCCCCGCCGCGATGGCTTTGGCCTGGATCTCGCGGATCAGATCTATCCGCAGATGGCCGGTGCGCTCGACCTCTGCTTCATGGGGGTAGATCTCTGCCTCAACGAAAGCGCGTGTCGTTGCAATGATCATCTCTTGTTCTTCAGTCAGTCCGAAATGCATCTTACACCTGCGGGTCGGGGTTGATGGTAAAGCCGTCCACCGTCATGGTCTGGCCCGACACAAGGCGCGCGCCGTCGGAGGCCAAAAACACCGCCATGTTGGCAATATCTGTCGCATCGACAAGCGATCGCATCGCGGTGCCCTGTTCGTAGCCCGCGCGGACCGCTTCGGGCGTCATGCCCTTGGCCGCTGCCTCGTCGGCAAAGACACGGTCAATGCGCGGCCCGTTGACCGAGCCGGGCAGGATCGCATTCACGCGAATGCCTTGCGGTCCAAGCTCCATCGCCAGCGCTTTCATCAGCCCGACGACCGCCCATTTCGCCGCCGCATAGGGGCTGCGGAAGGGAAAGCCGTAGAAGCCTGCGGTGGAGGAGGTGAACAGCATCGCGCCACCCCGCCCCATCAGCGGGATCGCATGTTTGGCCGTCAGGAATGCGCCGTCGAGGTTGACACGGACGCATTCGCGCCAGCCCTCAAACGGCATATCGGCGACCGACGCGGTCGGTCCTTTGATGCCCGCATTGGCGCAAACCACATCCAGCCCGCCCCAGGCTGCGGCGACTTGCACGAAGAGCGCGGCCATGGCGGGTTCATTGGCGACATCCACTGCGTCGCCGCGCATGCCATCTGGCAAAGCCGCCAATGCTGCGCGATCCACATCCGTGACCCAGACCCGCGCGCCCGTCGCCGCAAACGCCCGCGCCATGGCAAGCCCGATGCCATTGGCCCCGGCCATGATCAGAACACGCCTCACCCGCGTTGCCCGATGTGACGCCCGATGAAGTCCGGGCGCGGCAAGGCGGCATGGGCGGCCGCGATGGGCATCAGCCTTGCCAGTACCGCGGGCGCCGCAGGACAGGCCTTGCCCGCTTTCATGTCGACATGCAGGCACATCTGCTCGATGGTTGCCACGACATCCTCGCCGCGGGTCAGCGTGATGACGTAGTGCAGGCGCTTGTCATCGGCATGCAGGACTTGCAACGCACCTCTGATCCTGTCGCCCAGCTTGGCCTCGCCCCGGTGCCGGATCAGGCTTTCGGCGGTGTAGTAGCTGTGCCCGCCTGCGACATAGTCCATATCCGCGCCGATCAGCCGCAAGAACGCATCGCAGGTTTCCGAGGCGGCAAAGAGATATCGGCTTTCGGTCATGTGGCCGTTATAGTCGATCCAGCCGGGCAGCACCTGCATCTGCGCCAAGACCAGCGGTGCATCTGTTGGCGGGCCTGCGTGAAACGCCACGGCGCGGCGCGCGTCATGCGCGCGCAGGACCTTGCCCGCGCCGACATTGCGGTCTTTCAGCGACCGCAGGATTCCCACCAGGTTCTGGTCGCGCAACCGCTCAAGATCGCGGATCGGCATATGCCCCGATTGCGCATCCGACTGACCCGCCACCAGATCGACCAGTTCGTCGTTGAACTCCGGCACATCGGTCAGCTTGGTCCACGGCCATTTCAGGCAGGGCCCGAACTGCGCCATGAAATGCCGCATGCCCTGTTCGCCCCCGGCAATGCGGTAATTCTCAAACAGCCCCATCTGCGCCCAGCGCAGGCCAAAGCTCATGCGGATCGCGTCGTCGATCTCTTCGGTGGTGGCCACGCCATCCTTCAGCATCCACAGTGCTTCGCGCCAGACGGCTTCCAAGAACCGGCTGCCGATGAAGGCGTCGATCTCTTTGCGCATGACCAAAGGGAACATGCCGATGTCGGTCACGATGTCGACGGTGCGCTGGATTACCTGCGGCGTGTTGGCTGCCGAAGCCGAAATCTCGCACAAGGGCAGCAGGTAGACCGGCGTAAAGGGATGCGCCACGATGATGTTGGCGGGGACCACAGCACCCTTTTGCAGATCGACCGCCTTGAAGCCGCTGGTCGACGATCCGATCAGGATATCCGGATTGGCCTGCTGCATCTGCGCATAGACCCGATGCTTCAACTCCAGCCGCTCCGACACGCTTTCCTGCACATATTCCGCGCCTTCCAGGGCCTCTGCCATGGTGGCAGCAAAGGTGACGGTGCCTTCTGGTGGCATCGGCACATCCGACAGCGCGGGTACGGCCAGCCGGGCATTCGCCAGCATGACGGCCACGTTGCGCTCCGCGCCCGGACTGGGGTCGAACACCTCGACATCCCAGCCGTTCAACAAGAACCGCGCCGCCCAACCGCCACCGATAACGCCCCCGCCGATAAGTGCTGCCTTGCGAGTCATATGTCGCTCCTTAATCCACGCAGACGGTTTGACCGCCGCGCCCGTTTTCCAGTGTTTCGTGGCAACCGTAATAGGGCACACTCGGTGCGCAGGACCTGGTCTCGGCCAAGCACAGTGCTTCGCATTGGTTGCTTGAGCGACAGGTCTTGCCTGCATCCTTGGTTGCCTTGACGCAGGCGAGTCCGTTGGCCGTCTGCACGCTCGATCCAGCGCCACAGCCCATTGTCTCCAACGGGTTCGGCCCGGGTTCCGGCTGACAAGCGGCAAGGAGAAAAGTCAAGAAAAAGCATTTCAGAATGATCCGCACGGCAAGTCCCTCCCAATTCAGCGCCCCAACGGCGCGCGCTTTTCCAACTTCAGTTTTGCCCGCACCTCCGCCGGAGTAATCACCCGCGCGCCCATGTTCTCGACAATCGTACAGGCCCGCTCCACCAGCTGCGCGTTGGTCGCGAGCACCCCCTTGTCGAGCCACAGGTTATCCTCCAGGCCGACGCGCACATTGCCCCCCGCCAGCACCGCCGCCGCCGCATAGGGCATCTGATTTCGGCCAATTGCAAAGGCGCTCCAGACCCAGTCGGCGGGTACGTTGTTCACCATCGCCATCAGCGTGTTCAGATCATCCGGCGCGCCCCATGGCACGCCCATGCACAGCTGCACCAGAGTAGGTGACGGGATGACGCCCTCGCGCACCAATTCCTTGGCGAACCACAAATGGCCAGTGTCAAAAGCCTCGATCTCGATCCTGACATCCGCTGCGGTCATCCGCCGCGCCATGTCGCGTAACATGCCCGGCGTATTGACCATCACGTAATCGGCCTCGTTGAAGTTCATCGTGCCGCAATCCAGCGTGCAGATCTCGGGGCGGCATTCGACCACATGGGCGACGCGTTCTTCGGCCCCGGCCATATCGCTGCGCGCCGACATCTTTCCCATCGCCTCGGTGCCGTCGAACAACAGATCCCCGCCCATCCCTGCCGTCAGGTTCAAGACCACGTCAGTCGCACTGTCGCGGATGCGCTCGGTCACTTCGCGGTATAATCCGGGGTTGCGCGACGGCTTGCCCGTCTGCGGGTCGCGCACATGGCAATGCACCACGGCCGCCCCGGCTCTGGCCGCTGCGATGGCGCTTTCGGCGATCTGCTGGGGAGAGCGTGGTACATGCGGGCTGCGATCCTGAGTGCCGCCGGATCCCGTTACGGCACAGGTGATAAACACCTCTCGGTTCATGGTCAGCGGCATGGCGTCCTCCTGTTGTGGGATGCAGCATAGACCGCTTGCGCTGTTGCGCTATACATTTTACGAAATACAGATGACGGAAAATGTTCTCTTTGCACCAGCGACCGCACCATTGACCATCGCTCTTTTGGTGCTGCCGCAATCCTCGATCCTGGAGGTTGCTTCAGCGCTTGACCCCTTGCGCAACGCCAATCGTCATCTGGGCCACGAGGCGTATCGCTGGCGGGTCGTCTCGCCTGACGGGGCGCCCGTGCCGTTGACCTGCGGCATTTCGCTGCCCTCATCGGGGCCGCTGTCTCATGCGGTGGGTGCAGATGCACTTATCGTCATTGCAGGTTATCGTCTGGCGGAGGTCGCAACCCGCCCCCTGATCCGCGACCTGCGACGGATGGCGTCGCGGTTTGCCTTTGTCGGTGGGATCGATGCAGCCCCTTGGGTGCTGGCGCGGGCAGGGTTGCTGGATGGCTACCGCGCCACCGTGCATTGGGAGGATCTGGAGGATCTCGCATCCGCTCATCCCGCCGTCGATGTCCGCCCCGACCGCTATGTCATCGACCGCAACCGCGTTACGATCAGCGGCGCGGCACCGGCGACAGATTTAATGCTGCATCTGATCCGTGCCCGCCATGGCGCGCCTTTGGCCCGGCAGGTGGCAAGCAGCTTTCTGACCGTCGCCCGCGCGGGCAGCGACCCGCAGATCGCGCCCAGTGGCCATGATCCGGCACTTGATCCCCGTGTTGCCACGGCCATCGCCCGGATGGAGGCCGAGATCGAGGCGCCTGCGCCGATCGCCCGTATTGCCGCCGAGGTCGGGCTTTCTCCCCGGCGTCTGGAAACCCTTTTTGCCGTAGGACTTGGGACGACGCCGGGGGCCTATGCTTTGTCGCTGCGGCTTGCCTCGGCGCGCCGCATGGTCACGGAAACCGCGCATCCTCTGGCAGAAATTGCCCTGCGCACAGGATTTTCCAGCCCCGGCACCCTTGCCCGCGCCTTTCGGCGGCAATTCGGGATGCCGCCCAGCGCCCTGCGCCAAAGCTAGGCTTGGCTTGCGCCGTCGGATGCCTCCGGCGGGGATGTATCAAAACAGAAAAAGGCGTCAGACCAAGGCAGTTCAGGCCGCGTCCAGCAATCCGCGCCCTTTCAGCAAGGCCTCCACCCCCGGCATCTTGCCGCGGAACTTGAGATACAGCGCTTCGGCGTCTTCGGATCCGCCGGCACTGAGAATGAATTTCTCAAGCTTGGCCGCAGTGGCCGGGTCAAACGGATCGCCGACCTCTTCAAAGGCGGCAAAGGCATCGGCATCCATGACTTCGGACCACATGTAGGAATAATATCCCGCCGAATAGCCGTCGCCGGAAAAGACATGCGCGAAATGCGGTGTCGCATGGCGCATGCGGATGGCGCGAGGCATGCCCAAGGCCTCCAGCACTTCGGCCTGCCTTTGCATCGGGTCGGCGGGTGGCGCGCCGGTATGGAACTCCAGGTCCACAAGCGCGGAGGAAACAAACTCCACCGTGCCAAAGCCCTGATCATAGGTGGCCGCATCCAAAAGCCGCTTCAGCACGTCGGCGGGCATCGGCGCGCCCGTCTGCCAATGGCGCGCATGCTGTTCCAGCACGGCGGGCACTTCTAGCCAATGCTCATAAAGCTGGCTTGGCAGTTCCACGAAATCACGCGCCACATTGGTGCCAGAGATGAACCCATACGTCACATCCGACAGCATCTGGTGCAGCGCATGGCCGAATTCATGAAACAGCGTGCGGGCGTCGTCATAGGACAAAAGTGCGGGCTCCCCCTTGGCGAAATTGCAGACATTGACCACGATGGGCCGCTGATCCCCGCCCAGTTTGCGCTGGCTGCGCATCGCCGAGCACCATGCGCCAGAGCGCTTTGATCCGCGCGCGAAATAGTCGCCCAGAAATACCGCGACATGGTCGCCACGCCGCGTCACTTCCCAACCGCGCACGCAGGGATGGTAGAACGGGCCCGCGATTTCCCGGAATTCCAGCCCAAACAGGCGGTTGGCGCAATCAAACTGCGCGCCCAGCATTGCCTCCAACCCCAAATAAGGTTTCAGCGCCGCCTCATCCAGATCATGCTCGGCCTTGCGGCGCTTCTCTGAATAGTAACGCCAATCCCATGGCTCAAGGGGTGCGGGCAGTCCATCGGCGCGCAGCATCGCCTCCAGCACCGCGGCATCCGCCAAAGCCTTGGCACGGGCAGGTTCCCAGACCCGCATCAACAGGCCCCGCACCGCGTCAGGCGTCTTGGCCATTTCCGGCTCCAGCTTGAAATCGGCAAAGCTGGCATAACCAAGCAAGGTCGCCCGTTCGGCCCGCAAAGCCAGCGTTTCGGTCGCAACCCCCCGGTTGTCGGTGGCATTGCCGTTGGCCCCGCGCGCGACCCACGCTGCAAAGGCTTTTTGTCGCAGGGCCCGGTGCGGCGAGAATTGCAAAAAGGGCACGATCAGCGACCTGCTCAGCGTGACCACCGGCCCGCCTGCATCGCGCTCAACACCGGCTGCACGCGCGCTGGCCACGACAAAGTCGGGCAAACCCGCAAGATCCGCGTCCGCCAGCGGCATGAACCAGTCACGTTCATCGGCCAGAAGGTTCTGACTGAACGTCGTGCCCAGCACCGCCAGCCGCGATTTCACCGCAGTCAAACGCGCGGCCGCGGCCCCCTCCAGTGCCGCACCCGACCGCACGAACATCTGCCGGTACAGCGACAGCACACGCAGCTGTTCCGCTGTCAGGTCCAGTCCGTCGCGCCCTTGCCAAAGGGTCTCGATCTTGGCGAACAGCGCCTTGTTGTTGGTGACCTCGCTGCCAAAGGCACTCATCTTGGGGGCAAGGTCGCGCATCAGCGCCTCGCGCGCTTCGGTGCTGTCGGCCCCCGCCAGATTGTAAAACACGCCCCCGACCCGGTCGAGCGTCGCCTCGGCCAGTTCCAGCGCCTCGATCACCTCGGCAAAGCTGCTGCCCGGCCCGTCGGCAATGGCCGCGATGGTGGCACGCGCCTCTGCCAGCCCGGCTTCAAAGGCCGGCCCGAAATCCTCATCCTTGATTGCGGCAAAGGGGGGCAAGCCAAAGGGCGCGTCCCAAGGTTCCAGCAAGGCGTTCATGGCAGTACTCCTTTGTCCGAACGTTAGCGCCACTGCCCGCAAAGGTCCACTCGGCGCCCTTTTTTCTGTTCTTCAATATCCCCGCCGGAGGCTCCCGGTCTGTCATCGCTGTGACCGTTCTCGCAGCCGCGCCTCGACCCGTCGCAGGACCAGCGACAAGGTGATGGTGAGGGTCAGGTAAATCAGCGCGGCCACGTTATAGGTCTCGAAATACTTGAAATTTCCCGCCGCCGTGACCTTGGCCAATTGCGTGATATCGCCCACGCCCAGCACGGACACAAGCGAGCTGTCCTTGACCATCGCCACGAAATCATTGCCCAGAGGCGGCAGGATCAGCCGAAAAGCTTGCGGAAAGACGATGTGGCGGAACCGGTGCCAGCCGTTCAGGCCCAGCGACTTTGCTGCCTCAATCTGGCCCTTGTCGACAGCTTGCAGGCCTGCGCGGAACACTTCTGCCAGAAAGGCCGAATAGGCCAGGGCCAGCGCGGCCACCGCGCGCCAGAGCAAGGGTATGTCGCGCGCCCTTGCGGGTTCAAACCCCAAAGGCCCGGTGACCCAATTCCACGCAATCACGACTGCCGGTGCCAGCACAAAGGCCACATAGAGCAGCAGCACGATGATCGGCACGCCGCGCATCACCTCGATATACAGCCGGCAAAGCTGACGCAGCACCACGAACCGCGAGAGGCACCCCAAAGCCAGAAGCAAGCCGATGATGCAGGCCGACCCATAGGCCACAAGTGTCACCATCACCGTGATGACGATGCCCTTGGACAGGGTCGCCAACACTGCGGAATAACTCGCATCCGCCCAGACTTCGTAAAAGAGATAAAGCCCCACCCCGATCACGAGGAGGAGCCACCATGGAAAATCGTCGTCAGGTTTGCTGCTGGGCGTCATGGAAGTGGCCCCGGTTCAGGTCCGGGGCCGTATCCCTTATTCGCCCATCTTGTACTCGACGAACCACTTCTGATCCAACGCATCCATCGTGCCATCGGCCTGCATCGCCGCAATCGCCGCATTCATCGGCGCGACCAGATCCGATCCCTTGGGAAAGATGAACCCGAAATCTTCCGACGCCAGCGGCTCGCCGATGATCTTGAGGCCGCCATTCGACGCCGTCACATAGCCATTGGCGGCGGTCGAATCCGACAAGGTCAGATCCACATCGCCCGCCTTCAACGCCTCCAGCCCGGCACCGAAGGTTTCGAACTTGATCACCCGGGGATTTTCTTCATTGCCGTCCAGAATGTTGTAGATCGCGGCATAAAACGGCGAGGTGCCGGGTTGGGCCGAGACCAGCAGCTCCGGGATTGCGGCAAAGCCCGCCGCATCGGCGAACCGCGCTTCGTCGCCCCGCACGATCATCAGCATTTCGGACCGCATGTAGGGTTCCGAGAAATCGACCTTTTCCTTGCGGTCGTCCTTGATGGTGATGCCGGTCATGCCGATGTCGTACTGACCTTCACTCACCGCCGGGATCATCGCATCCCAACTTGTGTTTTCGTACTTCACCACAGCGTTCAGCCGCTTGGCGATCTCAGCCATCGCGTCATACTCCCAGCCGATTGCGGCACCATCCTTGTCCAGGAACTGCAGTGGCGGATAGGCGTTTTCGGTCACGACGACGATCTCGCGACCCGCAAGGTCAGGCACGTCTTGCGCAAAAGCAGCGGTGGAGAGTGTCAGGGCCATCAGGCCCAAGGCAGCGATCAGTTTCATGGATAGTTTCCCCTGTCACGGATTTGATGACCGACTATGGCCGAGGCGCGGTCCAGTATGCAAGCCGTAGGGCGAGGTTCACCCCGCCGCCCCTATCACATCCGGCAAAGACAGCGCCTCGACTGCACGGTTACGCGGCAAGCCTCGCGTTCATTCCAGCACCTTGGCCACCTCGGCCCGCAAATCCGACTGATGCGGGAACACCCCCGCCGCGATGTAGGCCGCTTCCTCGGGCGTCGAGGCGCGCCCCAAAACGGCATTGCGATGCGCATGTCGCCCAAAGGCTGCTATCACCGCGCGATGACGCCTCGGCTGCTCGGCCGCGAACTCGTACATCTTGCGCAACCGTTCCGGGGCCTCTGCCAGCACGGTCTCGGCAATCGCGATCGCGCGGTCCAGATTGGCCAAATGCCCCGCGCATTCGCAATGCTCCAGCGGCAGCTTGTACATCGACTTGAACCAGACGTTTTCCAGGGCATCGAAATGCCCGTTCTCGAAGCCTTCAAGGCAGATCGTCAGCGCCTTGGGGTCCGACGCATAGGCCGCAGGCGTGCCCGCGAACACCGACCGGGGAAACTGGTCCAGCACGATGATCAGCGCAAGACGCCCGCGCGGTGAGGCGGCCCAATGGTCCAGCTCTCGCGCTATCGCCCTATCCGTCAGGCCTCTGTATCGCGCCACCACCTCCGGCCCCGCCCCCCCACGCATGCGCCACGTCCAGTGGTCGATATGGGCCTGCGGCTCCGGGTCCGGCCCGTCGGGAAACCAGAAGTCGAGGATGTCGTCCGGTGTCGTCACGGCCCCTCCCCGCTTGCGCCGTCATGAGCACTTCAGGAATCCTAGCGCACAAGCCCGCCCTCTGTCGCCACAAATCACCGGTTCAGGTAGCATACGTTTGGCACACACTTTTTAGACGCGGTGCAGCCCCCCGCAAACCGCGCAATCGCTGCGCCGTTCCACCTTGATCATCCGCGTCTCACCGTAAAGCGCGTCATGGATCATCAGCCGCCCCGCCAGCGTCTCGCCTGCCCCGGTCAGGTGCTTGACCGCCTCCATCGCCATCATTGCGCCGATGACCCCCGGCAGTGGGGCCGCCACTCCGGCCTCGGCACAGGTTGGCATCAGTCCCGGCGCGGGGCGGACGGGGAAAACGCATTCGTAGCAGGGCGTTCCGCGGGCCGGATCATACAGCGACAACTGCCCTTCCCATTGGGTAATTGCGCCGGCAATCAATGGCTTGCCCATGTCCGCACAGACCCGGTTCACCAGATAGCGGGTGTCGAAGTTATCCGATCCATCCAGCACCAGATCATACTCGCTGATCAGATCAGCGGCATTGGTCTCGTCGATCCGCCGCTTGTAGGGAAGAACCGCCACAAAGGGATTGATCGCTTTCATCGCGATCTCAGCCGAAAACACCTTTGGCATTCCAATCCGTTGATCCGCATGTATAATCTGGCGCTGTAGATTGCTGCTTTCAACCTCATCTGCATCAATGACACCAATCGTCCCGACCCCGCTGGACGCCAGATACAGCAATGCCGGCGAGCCAAGGCCCCCCGCCCCCACGACCAGAACCCGTGCCGCCTTCAGCCGCTTTTGTCCCGGTCCGCCGATTTCGCGCAAGGTGATGTGACGGGCATAGCGGTCAAGCTCGGCAGGGCGGAAAGCAGCGGATTGGGGTGGCACGGAACGTGGCTGGAGGCGCGCGGTCACCCTCTTGAACCCGAGTCGGTAAATCGCGATCAGCGCGGCCAGGATCCCCAGCAGCAGCCAGCCACGCAACTCGCCCCCCATCAGTTGTCGCAAGGCGTTTCCCGGCGGCATCCATGGTGCGTGCGCTGCGACCAGCGCCACCCACCACAGACCGGCCAGCAGCCAGCCAAGCCGCGCTGGAACACGCAGGTATGCAGCGGCACCCCAGATCACGACAAAGCCGAGAACACCGATCATGATCGCCCGGTGGACCCAAAGCCCCCTGCGCCGCGTGACGTTTCGCTTAACGCTTCAACAACCTGGAACGAGACCTGGACCACCGGGGCCACGATCATCTGCGCGATCCTGTCGCCGTGTTGAATGATATAGGCGGCATGCCCCAAGTTGATCAGTGCCACGCCCAGCGGCCCGCGATAGTCGCTGTCGATGGTCCCGGGCGTGTTGGGCAGGGTGATCCCGTGCGTCACGGCAAGGCCCGACCGCGGCCGGATCTGCATCTCGTAACCCACTGGAATTTCGACACGAAATCCCGTCGGTACGATCAGCCTCGCCATCGCGGCAAGGACAATTCCCGTCGCCCGATCCGCTGGCATCAAGTTGGCGCGAACATCAGCGCCCGCAGCCCCGGCTGTTTCATAGGCCGGCAAAGGCAAACTGCGATCTGCCCCGTCTTCCCACCACAGTCGCAGCACCGGTATCATCGCCGAAGTCCTTGTTTCTGTTTCGCAAAAGTACCCCCGGCGGAGGCATTCCTCGACCGAGGCAAGCGGTCCGGGGTCATGCCAGAGCCTTGGCAATCCGCTCTGCAAGGCGACGCGCCACTGCAGCCTTGGCCATCCTTGGCCAAGCCTCCGGTCCCGCGTCGGTGATCAGGGTTACGGCATTCTCGCTTCCACCCATGATGCCGGTCTGCGGCGACACATCGTTGGCAACGATCCAGTCGCAGCCTTTACGCAGCCGCTTGGCGGTCGCATGCGCCAATACGTCATCGGTTTCAGCGGCAAAACCGATCACCAGACGCGGGCGATTGGGTCCTTTTGAAACCATCGCCAGAATATCCGGGTTTACGGAAAACGCGAGCACGGGACCATTGCCCTTGGCGTCCTTTTTCATCTTGGACGCGGCTGTGTTGCTGACCCGCCAATCGGCTACCGCCGCTGCCATCACGGCAGCATCCGCCGGCAATGCTGCCTCCACCGCCGCCAGCATCTCGCGCGCGGTTTCAACGCGAATGACCGTCACGCCTGCGGGCGGGGGCACCGCTGCAGGGCCGGTCACAAACGATACCTCGGCACCCAGATCGCGCAACGCAACGGCAAGGGCTGCCCCTTGCGCGCCAGAGGATCGGTTGGCGATATAACGCACGGGATCAATGGGTTCGTGGGTTGGGCCAGAGGTGATGATCACATGTTTTCCTGACAACGGGCCGGCCTGAAACGCAGCCTCGATCGCTGCCAGGATCTCGGCAGGTTCTGCCATCCGACCGGGCCCGTATTCCCCGCAAGCCATGTCGCCGTCATTGGGGCCGACGGTCAGGATGCCATCTGCAAGCAATGTCGCTAGATTGCGCTGGGTCGCCGCGTGCTGCCACATCCGCACATTCATTGCGGGCGCAACAAGCACGCGCTTGTCGGTGGCAAGCAACAGTGTCGATGCCAGATCGTCCGCGCGACCCGTCGCCATCTTGGCCATCAAATCTGCCGTGGCGGGGGCCACGACGATCAGATCGGCGGCGCGCGACAGCTGGATATGGCCCATCTCCGCCTCGTCGGTAAGATCAAAAAGGTCCTGATACACCTTTGATCCGGCCAGTGCTGACGCGGACAGGGGGGTTACGAACTCTGACCCCGCTCGCGTCAGGACGGGCACGACCGACGCCCCGGCCTTGGTCAAAATGCGGATTAATTCCAGTGACTTATACGCAGCGATGCCGCCACCTATCATCAAAAGAATACGCTTGGTTGCGATCATCACGCCGTTCCGTTTTCGTCCTTGTCCTGCAAAGGATTAGGCATCCCGGAACGGGAACTCAATGACCTTGCTGTGAAGCGGTCAACTGCACCGACGAACCATCACAAGAAATGCTGCAATTCGCGCGACTGTCCCTCCAGGCTTTTACGCATTTTGCCAAAGGCTGCGGCCTCCAGCTGGCGCACGCGCTCTTTCGACAGGCCGAGCTCTTCGCCCAAGGATTCCAAGGTACGTGGTTCCTCGCGCAGTTTGCGTTCGGCAACGATATGGCGTTCACGCGCGTTCAGGGCTTGCATCGCCTGCACCAGCCATGTCCGCAGTTGCTCGCGATCATGCGAAAGCTCGAAGCGATCCGTCGCTTGCGGGGCGTCATCTTCCAGCGCGTCGATCCATTCGCGGCCTTCGTCTTCCGAAGACTGGGTCGCATTCAGCGAAAAATCCGACCCTGAAAGCCTGCCTTCCATCATTTCGACATCGGCGAGCGAGACGCCCACTTCGGAGGCGACCTGAGCGCGAAGCTGGAACTGGTCAAGCACCTCGCCGGCCTGTGCGGCCTCGCGCTCCAGCTTGGCCTGAACGCGGCGCAGGTTGAAAAACAACGCTTTCTGGCTGCTGGTTGACCCGGTGCGCACCAAAGACCAGTTGCGCATCACGTAGTCTTGGATCGACGCCTTGATCCACCAGACGGCATAGGTCGAAAAACGCACACCACGGTCAGGATCGAACTTGTCGGCCGCCTTCATCAGCCCAAGGCTGGCCTCCTGAATAAGATCGTTCATCGGAGCGCCATAGCGGCGGAACTTGGAGGCCATGCTGATCGCCAACCGCATGTAAGCGGTGATCAACCGGTGCAGTGCCGCCTCGTCGCGCTGGTCACGCCACGCATAGGCAAGCCGCAACTCGGTTTCAGCATCCAGAAGTTCCGCCTTCATCGCTTGGCGAGACATCGTTTGATCGTTATATCCGTCCAGTGCCATAACAACCCCCTGTCGTTGAGCAGTCGGCGACTCCAAATCGTCAGAAGATATACGGAGCATGGGCCTGACCGGATCATCGAACATGCCGCCATTTGCAGCCCCCGACCTCACCCTCGTGATCGGTGGCGCACGGTCAGGAAAATCGACGTTGGCTGAACGACTTACGCGCGGCACGGGGCGAACCCGACGCTATATTGCCACGGCCGAGGCATGGGATGACGAAATGCGCGCGCGGATTGCCGCGCATCGGCTGGATCGGGGTGCGGACTGGACAACGGTCGAGGCGCCACTAAACCTTGCCGAGGCACTTGGACAGGTGATGCCGGTTGAAACGGTTCTGGTCGATTGCGCGACCTTGTGGCTGACCAATCACATGCTGGCCGGGCACGACCTTGATCTCGAAGTGACTTGCCTGCTGGCTGCATTGTCATCGTGCCCCGCGCCGGTCATCATTGTGTCAAACGAAGTCGGTTGGGGAATAGTTCCCGAAAATGCGCTGGCACGGGCGTTTCGAGATGCCCAAGGGCGTCTGAACCAGCGTCTTGCGGCACAGGCAGAACTGGTGATCGGGGTGATGGCGGGCCTGCCGATGGTGCTTAAAGGCCGCTTGCCCGACGGTCTCTTGTGACCCGGTTCTGGTGGGTCCGGCACGGGCCGACCCATGCCAAGGCCATGGTCGGCTGGACGGATTTGTCGGCGGACCTGTCCGACACGGCTGCGATTGCGAGACTAAGCGCGCACTTGCCGCAAGACGCTGTCATCATCTCCTCGGATCTTTCGCGTGCCGTCACGACTGCGGATGCCCTCCAGTTGCGTCGCTTGCGCCTGAGCCATGACCCCGACCTGCGCGAGATGCATTTCGGGGCGTGGGAAATGCGCAGCTTTGCCGAGGTCGAGGCTGAGACGCCCGACCACATCCGCGCCTTTTGGGAGACACCCGGCGATGTCAGCCCCCCGGGTGGAGAAAGCTGGAACCAGCTTTCCGCCCGGATCGGCGGCGCAATTGACCGCCTTGCCGCCACCCATGCCGGGCGTAACATCATCGTTGTCGCGCATTTCGGGGCCATTGTCGCTGCCCTCCAGCGCGCCGAGGGCCTCTCCACCGAAACCGCGTTTGGCCACCGGATCGACAATCTGTCCGTAACGCGCATCGTGCTGCAAAACTCCGGCTGGCGATGTGACGGGGTCAATCACCGTCCGTGATGCATCAGCGCACAAATCATCACTTCCAACCCGAGCCCACTTTCCCTAGCGTCCGGCCACCATGCCATAAGGGGGGAAACCATGCGTTATGACCTTGCCATCGGCGACCGCACCTATTCCAGCTGGTCCTTGCGTGGCTGGCTTTTGTTCGACGCCTTTGGCTTGCCCGTGAAGACGCATTTTGCACGCCTTTACACCGATGAAGTGCAAACGTTGCTGGCGGCATTCCCGCCCGCCAAGACGGTCCCCACGATGCGCACGCCCGATGGTGCGGTGGTGTCTGAAACCATCGCCATCGCCGAAGAACTTGCCAGCCGCCACCCGGAGGCGGGTCTCTGGCCAACCGACCCCGGCGCGCGCGCCGTGGCGCGCGTGCTTGCGGCCGAGATGCATGCAGGGTTTGGCGCGTTGCGTTCCCATTGTCCGATGAACCTTCGTGTCAGCTACACCGATTGCGCCCCCACGCCGGAGGTGCTGGCCGATCTCGCACGGCTGGAGCGTATCTGGGCCTGGGCCCGCGCGGAAACCGGCGCGCATGGCCTGTGGCTTTGCGGTGCCTATTCGGCTGCGGATGCCTTTTTTGCGCCTGTCGCCGGTCGTATCGCCGGCTACAACCTGCCCCTCGGCCCGGATGCGGCGGCCTATGTGCAGGCGCATCTTGCGCATCCCTCGTTCCGGCGTTGGCGCGCGATGGGGCTGGTCGATGGGGCGGATCAAGACTTTTATCGCCGAGACTATCCCCGCCGCCCTTGGCCAGGTCCTGTGCCACGCATCGCCCGCGCGGTGGCAGGGACCGAGGCCCTGAACGCTGCATGTCCATATAGCGGCGATCCGGTGACGCACGTGCTGGAGACCGGCGGCGCAAGATATGGCTTTTGCAACGCATTTTGTCGTGACAAGACCGTGGCCGACCCCGAGGCCTGGCCGCAATTCGTCGCCCTGATGCGTGGGTAATCCCTAAAACTTTACGCTTCGCTAACCTTTCACTCTTATCCGTTAACCAAGGTAAACGGGGAAGACGGATGGTTGCGCGGGCCTACACTGTGGCATTCGAGGGCGTAACGGCCCGTCTGGTCGAAGTGCAATGCGCCCTGTCGCCGGGCCTGCCAGCCTTCAATCTGGTGGGTCTGCCCGACAAGGCCGTGTCCGAGGCCAAGGAACGCGTCCGCGCCGCCCTGCAAGCTTTGTCGATCGCGCTGCCGTCCAAACGCATCACCGTCAATCTCTCGCCTGCCGACCTGCCGAAAGAGGGCTCGCATTTCGACTTGCCCATCGCGCTTGCCTTGCTTGCGGCGCTCGACATCATCCCCAAGGAAGAGGTCGAGGGAATGATCGCGCTGGGCGAGCTGTCTCTGGACGGGCGGCTGGTGCCGGTGCTCGGTGCGCTGCCAGCGGCGATGGCGGCCGCCGAAGCGGATCGCGCGCTTTTGTGCCCCAAGGCCTGCGGGGCTGAGGCAGCGTGGGTCGGGGCCACAGATGTGCTGGCCGCCGCAACCTTGCTGGATGTAGTGCGCCATTGCACGGGTCAGGTGCCGATCCAACCCGCGACGGCGGGCGAGGTCGTCTTTGCGCCACAAGGGCGCGATCTGCGCGATGTCAAAGGGCAGGAGCGTGCCAAACGCGCATTGGAAATCGCGGCGGCCGGACGGCATAACCTGCTGCTGGTCGGAACGCCCGGCTCTGGCAAGTCGATGCTGGCCGCGCGCCTGCCGGGCATTTTGCCGCCGCTGTCGCCGTCCGAGGCGCTGGAAACCTCGATGATCCATTCGCTGGCGGGGCTTCTGTCCGAAGGCGGCATTTCAAGGCAGCGGCCGTTTCGCGAACCGCACCATACGGCGTCGTTGCCGGCCATCGTCGGTGGCGGCAAGGGTGCCAAACCGGGTGAAATCAGCCTGGCACATCACGGGGTGCTGTTTCTCGATGAGTTCCCGGAATTTCCGCGGGCCGTGCTGGAGAGCCTGCGCCAGCCGATCGAGACCGGCGAAGTCGTCGTCGCCCGCGCCAATGCCCATATCCGCTATCCGTGCAAGTTCCTGTTGGTGGCGGCGGCCAACCCCTGCAAATGCGGCTATCTTTCCGACCCGGCGCGGGCTTGCAGCAAAGTACCCGTCTGCGGCGAAGATTATCTGGGCCGGATCTCGGGGCCCTTGATGGACCGCTTTGATCTGCGCGTCGACGTGCCGCCGGTGGCCTATACCGACCTTGATCTGCCCAGCTCCGGTGACACGTCGTCCGCCATCGCCGGACGGGTGGCCGAGGCCCGCGGACGCCAGGCGGTGCGCTATCAGGACCACCCCGACATGCGGGTGAACGCCGATCTTGAGGGCGCCGTACTCGAAGAAGTGGCGGCCCCCGACACGGCAGGGCGTGAGCTTCTGGCCCGCGTCGCGACAAAATTCGGATTGTCGGCGCGGGGGTATCACCGGGTGCTGCGGGTCGCGCGAACCATCGCTGATCTTGACGGGTCAGAAGATGTGCGCCAGCCCCATATCGCCGAGGCCGTCAGCTACCGCATCGCGCTCAGCAAGGCAGTTTAAGAGCAAACGGCATGCGGTCGGACGCGCCGCAGCGGCGTCTTTGGCGTGGCGTCAGGCCGCGCGCCGCCTGGCCTCGATCGCGTTCCAGATCCGGGCGGCACCATTTGCCCCGTCGAACCGTTCAAGTTCCTGCAACCCAGTGGGCGAGGTCACATTGATTTCCGTCAGGTAATCGCCAATGACGTCAATGCCCACGAAGACCTGCCCCTTGTCGCGCAAGGTCGGACCAATCGCGGCGCAGATTTCCAGATCTCGCGCGGTCAGGCCGATCTTTTCCGGTCGCCCGCCCACATGCATGTTGGACCGCGTCTCCCCGGCCTGCGGCACCCGGTTGATCGCGCCGATGGGTTCGCCATCAACCAGGATCACGCGTTTGTCGCCCTTGGCCACATCGGGCAGGAACTTTTGCACGATCAGAGGTTCGCGGTTGATCGAGGTGAACAGCTCATGCAGCGACGACAGGTTCTTGTCGTCCGGGCCCAGCCGGAACACCCCGGCACCGCCATTGCCGTAAAGTGGCTTGAGGATGACATCGCCATGCCGCGCCTTGAAGGCCTTGATCGTCGCCAGATCGCGCGCAACGGCGGTCGGCGGCGTCAGATCCGGGAATCGGAGAACCAGCAGTTTTTCGGGAAAGTTGCGCACCCAGAACGGGTCGTTCACGACCAGCGTGCCTGGATGGATCATGTCCAGAATATGCGTCGTGGTGATGTACCCCATGTCAAAGGGCGGGTCCTGACGCAGCCAGACGACATCAAAGGTTGTCAGGTCAACCTCGGTCTCTGGTCCGTAACTTACATGATTGCCGATCTCTCGGCGGACCTCGATCGGCCACCCGCGCGCGATCACGCGGCCTTCGACAAAGGCCAGCTTGTCGGGCGTGTAGAAAAAGAGTTTGTGTCCCCGCGCCTGCGCCTCAAGCGCTATCCGAAAGGTCGAGTCGGCCTGAATGTTGACGGCCCCGATCGGATCCATCTGCAAGGCAACGTTTAACGGCATCGCGTCCTCCGGGCGTGTTCGGCCCCTTGATGGCGCAAGCGTCGGTCAGATGCAAATCACGCCATGAAGGCGTTTTCCAGGATTTCAATCCGGCCCGAGCCATCGACAAGTGCAACGTCGAACCGCGCTGGTGTCATCTGCCCGTCTGGTTCAGAGGACAGAAAATCCGCCGCAGAAGCATAAATCCGCGCCATCTGGCGCTTTGTCAGATGTTCTGCGGCCTCTGCGTGGGTGGTACTTTGCTTGACCTCGATGAAAATCACCTGGGCTCCGTCGCGCGCGATCAGGTCGATCTCGCCGGCGACGCCGCGCCAGCGTCGGGCGCAGATGACGCGTCCCGACCGGGAATAGTATTGTTCCACCGCTGTTTCTGCCGCGAGACCGGCATGATAAGACCGCGCACCGCTCATCCGGGCAGCTGCGACAAGATCATCACCGCCAAGGTCATGGCGCAGTGCGTTTCAAGGCCAGCTGATAGATGTCGCGCCGTGGCAGGCCGTAGGCTGCCGCTACGGCTGCTGCCGCATCCTTGACTGTCATATGGGTCAATGCCTGTTCCAACGCTTGATCTACCACCGTTGCATCCACCTTAGCCTCGCCCGCGCGGTCCACCAAGACCACAATCTCTCCCTTGACGGCGCGCGCGGCAAAAGTCGCGACAAGTTCACCCAAAGACCCGCGCGTCACCTCTTCGAATCGCTTGGTCAGTTCGCGGCAAACCGCAGCGTCGCGGCCTGCACCCAGAACCTGCGACAGATCTTCCAACATTTGGTTAATGCGCTTGGGCGATTCATAAAAGATCAGCGTGGCCGGGACGGATTGCAAACCTTCGAAAAACCGCCGCCGTGCTGTTTTGGTGGCGGGCGGAAAGCCGGCGAACAAAAAGCGGTCAGAGGGCAGACCCGAAACAGTCAGGGCGCAAAGTACCGCCGACGCACCCGGTGCCGCAAGCACCGGGTATCCGTCTGAAATCGCTGCACGAACCAGCTCGTAGCCTGGGTCCGACACCAAGGGTGTACCCGCCTCGGACGCATAGGCGACACTGGCGCCTTCGGACAAGGCGCGCATCAGCCGTGGCAGCGCGGCATCGGCATTATGTTCGTGATAGGCGACGATCTGCCGGCCTGCCAAAGCGATGCCATGGATCTCCATCAGGTGGCGCAAGGTGCGGGTATCTTCGGCTGCAAGCACCGTCGCCCCGGTCAAAATATCAAGCGCACGCAAGGTGATATCACGCGCGGCACCGATCGGTGTCGACACCAGATGCAGGCCCGGCGGAACGGAACGCACGGTCTGGGCGCCTGCCGCATCGGACATCTCGGCCGCTCCCCTGCCAATTTACTTCCCAAGACGATGTGCTATGGCTGTTTTGCACAAACCACGCAATGCGCGTTGATCCCTCGTGAGGTTGTTCATGTTGTCTGTTTTCGCCAAGGCCCGCAAGTCTTTGGTCAGTGTGGGTCTTGCTGCCGCAGCGCTGGCCTTGGCCGCCTGTGTGCCCTCGGGCGGTCCGCGCGTCGCGGGCCCCACCCTGGATGCAGGAGCGCCCGTCGCGGTCGCGCTGCTGGTGCCCGGCGGGTCAGGGCAGGCCAGCGACGAGCTTTTGGCGCGTAGCCTGCAAAATGCCGCGCAACTGGCGATCGCGGATCTTGGTGGTGTCGAGATCGACCTGCGCGTTTACAACACGGCAGGACAACCGGGTCAGGCACAAGCCATGGCTCTGCAGGCTGCCGAAGACGGCGCAGTCATCATTCTGGGCCCCGTCTTTGCCCAAGAAGCCAATGCCGCTGGCGTTGCCGTTGCCGCGCAGGGGATCAATGTCCTCAGCTTTTCCAACAACCCCGACATTGCCGGTCGCAACGTCTTTGTGCTTGGACCGACATTTGCCAACACCGCCCAGCGTCTTGCATCCTATGCGGTGCGCAATGGCAAAGGGCGGATCATGGTCGTGCATGATCGCAACCAGGCAGGATCGGTCGGACGCGCGGCGATCGAACGCGGTGTCAAGTCGGCGGGCGGCAGCGTCGTCGCCGTCGGGGATTATGAGTTTTCGCAAAACGGCGTCGTGCAGGCCGCCCCAACGATCGTGCAGTCGGCCCGTTCCAGCGGTGCAGATGCCGTGTTCCTTACGGCCGACACTGCTGGTGCGCTTCCGCTGGTCACCCAGCTCTTGATGGAAAACGGTCTAAACCCAGAGGTCACACGGTTCATCGGGCTGACCCGCTGGGACATCCCGGCGGCAACTCTGGCCCTGCCCGGCGTTCAAGGTGGTTGGTTCGCCCTGCCAGATCCGGGGCTGTATAACCAGTTTCAAAGCCGCTATCAGGCTGCTTTCGGCGAGGCCCCGCACCCCATTGCCGGGCTTGCCTATGACGGCGTTGCGGCCATTGGCGCGCTGGTCAAGCAAGGCAAGGCCGATGCGCTTACCGCCGCTGCCCTGACGCAGAATTCCGGCTTTGCAGGGGTCAATGGCGTGTTCCGGCTGCGCAGCGATGGCACCAACGAACGCGGGTTGGCCGTGGCGCAGATCCGCAACAGTCAGGTCGTTGTCATCGACCCTGCACCTCGCAGCTTTGCCGGTGCCGGGTTCTGATCTGGCGCGGGCCGAGCACCGCGCCTCGGTCGCACCCGCGCAGCTGCTGCTGCCATCAAGGACCATAATCGACAAGGACGCCTTGACCTTTCGGGTCCGCGAGGCTGCAATGGCCGCACCAGATAGCCGCATGGCGCGCGCGGAGGTTGTTCAAATCCTCTCCGAAGTGCGCCATTCAGGCAATGTCGCCTTGGCCGATGCGTTCCGCGCAGCCCCGCTTTCGGCAACCGCTTTGATCACATCGCAGGCCTACCTGACCGATGTTCTGGTCATCACCGCGTTTGACGTCGCCCGCTATTACCTGCACCCGGCCCCCAATCCGACCGAGGCTGAACGTATCGCATTGATCGCGGTTGGTGGCTATGGCCGGGCCGAAATGGCGCCGCATTCGGACGTGGATCTGTTGTTTCTGACACCTTGGAAAATCACGCCCTGGGCCGAAAGCGTGATCGAAAGCATGCTGTACATTCTTTGGGATCTGAAACTGAAGGTCGGTCATTCCAGTCGCACCGTGGCCGATTGTCTGCGGCTGGCCAAAAGTGACATCACGATCCGGACCGCCTTGCTGGAACACCGGTTTCTGGCCGGATGGCAGCCGTTGGCAAGCGAGCTCGACGACCGGCTCTGGAAAGAGCTTTTCGGCGGCACGGGTCCGCAATTCATCGAGGCCAAGCTGGCCGAACGGGCGGAACGCCACAAACGCCAAGGTGGCCAGCGCTATGTTCTGGAGCCGAATGTCAAAGAGGGCAAAGGCGGCTTGCGCGATCTGCAGACCCTGTACTGGATCGGCAAGTATCTGCACCGCGTGCCGTCATCCGAAGGGCTGATCGGGGCCGGTCTGTTGACGCAAGAAGAGTATGACAGCTTTGCCCGCGCCGAAGATTTCCTGTGGTGCGTGCGATGTCACATGCATCTCCTTACCGCCCGCGCGACCGATCAGCTGACTTTTGATCTGCAAGTCGAGGTGGCTGAACGGATGGGTTACCGGGATGCGGGCGGCCGGCGCGCGGTTGAGCACTTCATGCAAGACTACTTTCGCCACGCGACCCGCGTCGGAGAGCTGACCCGGATATTCCTGACCGAGCTTGAGGCCCGCCACGTCAAGCCTGAAGCGATGCTGATGGGCATCTTTCGGCGTACCAAAAAGATCGCCAAGGGCTTCAAGCTGGTCCAGGGGCGCATTGACGTCGTGGATCCACAAGCCTTTCTGGCCGACAAGCTGAACCTTTTGCGCGTCTTTGCCGAAGCACTCCGCAGCGGCTATCTTCTGCATCCCAACGTGATGCGACTGATCTCGGCCAATCTTGCGCGGATTGATGACGAGATGTCTGCCGACCGTGAAGCGGCACATATTTTCATGGAGCTGTTGCTGGACCACGGCAACCCGGAACGCGCGCTTCGGCGGATGAACGAGCTTGGCGTTCTGGGGGCCTTTATCCCCGAATTTGAACCCATCGTCGCAATGATGCAGTTCAACCTTTATCATCACTACACTGTCGATGAGCATGTCATCCAGACGATCTCTGTGCTGGCGCAGATCGAACGGGGTGAGCTGGTCGAGGAACTGCCGGTGGCGTCGGGCATCCTCAGGGCGGGGGTCAACCGCAAGATCATTTATGTCGCCTTGTTGCTGCACGATATCGGCAAGGGGCGACCCGAGGACCACTCCATCCTCGGCGCCCAGATCGCGCGGCGAGTATGTCCGCGCCTTGGGCTGACGCCCGAGGAGACCGAAACCGTCGAATGGCTGGTGCGCTATCACCTCTTGATGTCCGACATGGCGCAAAAACGCGACATCGGCGATCCGCGCACGGTGCGCGATTTTGCCAAAGCGGTGCAGACACGCCGACGGCTGGATCTGTTGTGCGTCCTGACGGTCTGCGATATTCGCGGCGTCGGTCCCGGCACATGGAACAACTGGAAAGCGATGCTGCTGCGGCAGCTTTACCGCGATACGGCTGCGGCGCTGGAGGCAGGGTTCGAGAATGTCGTGCAGGCGCACCGCGAAGACGAGGCAAAGGCCGCCTTGCGCCTGCGCCTTGCGGACTGGATGCAATCTGACGTCGTGGCGGAAACCGAGCGGCACTACGCGCCCTACTGGCAAGGTCTTTCGAGCGACACACAAGAAGTGTTCGCCCGCCTTTTGCGGGGCCTCGGCGACGACGAGATTCGCATCGACCTGCACCCTGAGCCCGCGCGCGATGCAACGCGCGCCTGCTTTGCGTTGGTCGATCATCCCGGCATTTTCTCGCGGCTGGCGGGGGCCCTGGCATTGGTCGGGGCCAATGTTGTCGATGCGCGGACCTATACGTCCAAGGACGGCTATGCGACTGCGGTTTTCTGGATTCAGGATGTCGAGGGCAGACCTTACGAGGTGGCGCGTTTGCCGCGCCTTCGCAGCATGATCGGCAAGACACTGGGGGGCGAGGTCGTGGCCCGCGAGGCGCTGAAAGACCGCGACCGGGTCAAGAAACGCGAGCGCGCGTTCCGGTTTCCCACCCATGTCACCTTCGACAACGAGGGATCCGAGATCTATACCATCATCGAGGTCGATACCCGCGACCGGCCCGGCCTTTTGTACGATCTGACCCGGACACTTGCGGCCAACAACATCTACATCGCCTCGGCGGTCATCGCGACCTATGGCGCGCAGGTCGTCGACAGCTTTTACGTCAAGGACATGTTCGGCTTGAAACTGCACGCAAAATCACGGCAGGAAAGTCTGGACAAGAAACTGCGCCAGGCCATCATCGAAGGCGCCGAACGGGCATCCACGTGAAACCGATCAGCCTCATCCGGTCTATCCTGGTCGTGGGCGGCTGGACCTTACTCAGCCGCGGCGCAGGTTTTGCGCGCGATGTGTTGATGGCGGCATATCTCGGGGCGGGTCCTGTGGCCGAGGCGTTCCTGATCGCGTTCTCCCTGCCCAACATGTTCCGCCGCTTTTTCGCCGAGGGCGCGTTCAACATGGCCTTCGTGCCGATGTTCGCCAAAAAGCTGGAGGCGGGCGAGGATGCGCAGGGCTTTGCGCGTGACGCTTTCAATGGCCTTGCAGGGATATTGATGGTGGTGTCGATATTGGGCACGCTGGCGATGCCGTGGCTTGTCTGGGCCATGGCATCGGGATTCCAGGGCGATCAACGCTTTGATCTGGCGGTTCTTTATGGCCGCATCGGGTTCTCCTACATCCTTTTCATCTCGCTGGTGGCGCTTTTGTCCGGCGTGCTCAATGCGTTTGGCCGGTTTACCGAAGCCTCCTTTGTGCCGGTCTTGATGAACGTGATGTTCATTGCCGCGATGTTCATGGCGGCGCGATTTGGTTGGGACATGGGACTGACGCTCGCCTGGACGGTGCCGGTGACAGGGGTCGTGCAACTGGCCTTTACCTGGGTGTCGGCCAGTCGCGCCGGGTTCCGCTTTGCGCCCGGCTGGCCCCGCATGACCCCAGAACTTCGCCGGCTCTTGGTGATCGCGGCGCCCGCGGTGCTGGCGGGCGGCGTGATCCAGATCAACCTGATCGTCGGGCGGCAAGTCGCCAGCTTTACCGAAGGGGCCGTGGCCTGGCTCAGCTATGCGGACCGGTTGTATCAGTTGCCGCTGGGCGTTGTCGGCATCGCCATCGGCACGGTCTTGTTGCCGGACCTTGCACGGCGTCTTCGGGCCGGCGATGCCAAGGGGGGCCAGGCGAGTTTCAACCGCAGCACGGAGTTTGCGCTGATGCTCACCTTGCCTGCTGCGGTCGCGCTGGTGGTGATCGCCTTGCCACTATGCGACGTGCTCTTTGAACGCGGCGCGTTCGGGCCGCAAGACACTGCCAACACCGCGATGGCGCTCGCAGCTTATGGGCTGGGCCTGCCTGCCTTTGTGTTCCAGAAGGTGCTGCAACCACTTTACTACGCGCGCGAGGATACGCGCCGACCGTTCAACTATGCGGTGACGTCGATGGTCGCCAATGCTGCAATTGCCATCGGCCTGATGCCCTTCGTCGGTTTTGTCGCCGCAGCGCTGGCCACGACGGTATCGGCCTGGGTGATGGTCTGGCAGCTTTGGCGCGGGTCGCGGACACTTGGCATCGCGGCCGAGTTTGATCCACGTTTTCGCCTGCGCGCGCCGCGGATCTTGCTGGCTGCAATCGGGATGGGCGCGGTGCTTTGGGCGATGTCGCATTTCGTCGGGCCAAGCTTTGATCTGCGCGGCTGGCGGTTCCTGGGTCTTGGCGTCCTTGTCAGCTCGGGCATCGTCAGCTACGGCGTCCTGGGAATGCTGTTCGGGGCCTTTCGGCTCAAGGACTTTGCCGCGCTGCGCCGCTAGCGCTGCCGGATCCAGTTGCGCAGCCGCGTCCAGCCGCCGGGACTGATCACGAAAGACAACGCAAAGCCGGTGACAAAGCCGGCAAGGTCGGCCACCCATTCCCAGCCGCCGCCAAATATCGCGCCAAAGAACAGCTGAAAGCCGAGCAAGAACCCGATCAGCTGAAACGCCTTCAAACGGTTGCCCCCGCTGTCGTGCAACCGTGTCAGCATGAGGAACGTAAACGCCCCGATCAGGCCATAGACCGGCGGGTATCCTCCGATGAGCGCGGCATTGAGGCCCGGCACGAGAGTATAGGCCAGCGCTCCAGCAATCGCGGCGGCAAACAGCAAAAAGGCCACCGACCACCAGCGGAACGCCTCACCCACCATCTTGCCCAACGCGGCAAAGATCACGATGACAAACATCGCGTGGGTAAAGCCGCCATGTACCAGCGGATAGCTGATCAGCCGGTGCATCCCGTCCAACGGAAACTGCCCCGTTTCCCAGAAATAGCGCATCAGTTCCGGCGAAAATGCCAGGTGCTGGACAGCGATGTTGCGCCAGCCGATGGCCTCCGGACCGCCTGCAAGTCCGTATTGGCCCGCAGACAGCACGATCTCCATCGCGATGATGGGCAGCGCCACGATCCACACAATCAGCGGCAAAGGGTTCAACGGCGGCGCGTTCAGGTCTTGCATGCGGCAGGGTGTCCTTGTTCGGGGGCGGATTGACGCCTCCAGCACCATCCGATACGCGGAATGTAACCGTGATATCAAGATGGAGAAGTCCCATGGCCGCGTCGGTCCAAACGCCGCATGCCTTTACCCCGCGCATCTTTTCAGGGATCCAGCCGTCTGGTGGCATCACCCTTGGCAACTACCTCGGCGCGCTGAAGCGTTTTGTGGAAAAGCAGGATGAGGGGATCGAGACGATCTATTGCATGGTCGACATGCACGCGATCACGACATGGCAGGACCCCGAAAAGCTGCGCCATGCGACACGTGAAGGGACGGCGGCTTTTCTGGCGGCAGGGCTTGATCCGAAAAAATCCATTCTCTTCAACCAAAGCCAGGTTCCGGCGCATGTCGAACTTGGCTGGATCTTCAACTGCGTGGCCCGGATGGGCTGGATGAACCGGATGACCCAGTTCAAGGACAAGGCCGGCAAGAATGCCGAGGCCGCATCGCTTGGGCTATACGCCTATCCCGCCCTGATGGCCGCCGACATCATGGTCTATCATGCCACCATGGTGCCAGTCGGGGAGGACCAGAAACAGCATCTGGAGCTGACCCGCGACATCGCGACCAAGTTCAACAGCGACTTCGGCGTGAATTTTTTTCCCATCGTAGAGCCGATCATCGAGGGCGCGGCCACACGCGTGATGAGCTTGCGCGATGGCACCAAGAAGATGTCGAAATCCGATCCCTCGGACGCCAGCCGGATCAATCTGACCGACAGCGCGGACCAGATCGCCGCCAAGATCCGCAAGGCCAAGACCGACGCCGAACCCCTGCCGGACACCCTGGATGCGCTGCGCGACCGCCCCGAGGCGCGCAATCTTGTAAACATCTATGCGGCGTTGGCGGGTCATGCGCCCGCCCAGGTGATCGCGGATTTCGCTGGTGCGCAATTCGGCACGTTCAAGCCAGCGCTGGCCGATCTTGCGGTGGCAAAACTCTCCCCCATCACTGCCGAGATGACGCGCCTGATGAAGGACCCCGGCGAGATTGACCGCATCCTGGGCGCCGGGGCAGACCGCGCCGAAGCGGTGGCGCAGCCCATCGTGGATCAGGTCTACGAGATCACCGGCATGATCCGCTCGCGTCGCCGCTGACGATGCGGGGGCTGGCCCGGTCCCTGCTGCTGATGGCGCTGATCGTCTCCGGCGCGTTGACCTTTCGTGCGGGCGTGGCGGTGCTGCGCGACCCGACACTGCAACCACTGGTCGAGGCCAGCGCGGATCAGATCAAAGCCGCAACCGACCGGATGATGGCCGAAGCCGCGACGCCCGAGCGTCTGGCCGCATTGATCAGCGCACGTCTGGCCGAAGACCCGCACAACTGGGTGGCGCTCGACGCGTTGCAAGAGGTTGTTGCCGAACGGAAAGTCGTCTTGCCCGAAGGTATCTTGCAGGCACTGGCGGCGGCGCGGGCCAAGGATGACGGGCTGCTGGCGCAGGTCGCAGGATGTGCCGCCTGCGCCTGGGATATCTCGCAATGTGGGCTCAGTCAGGCGTTTATCTGCAAGGCCCCGATCCTGTTGACACCGGTCGAGGATCTGCGTGGCATCGTCAAGGCGGGGGTCGATTACGGCATCGGGTCAGAGGTGGATCAGCTGGATCTGGGCCTTTCAGTTCTGGGCCTCTCGGCGACCGCGCTGGTGCTCGCGAGCGGAGGCGCCAGTGGCACGCTGAAGGCGGGCACTGCACTGGTGCGGTTGGCGCGGGGCATGAACCTCTTGTCGCCGCGCATGACCGGCCTGTTGGTCGACACGCTGCGCGGCGGGATAGACTGGGCAGCCTTGCCCGCGGTGCGTGGCGGCGACGATCTTGTCGGGCTGGTGCGCACCGAAACAGTCGCCCCGGTTCTTGCCATCGCCGCTGATCTCGGTCGGACAACCGACGCCTTGGGTCCGGCACGGGCCTTGCATCTTTTGCCGCTGGTGGATGACGCCACAGAGGCCCGCCGCATAGCCCGCGCAGCCGAGGCCTTGGGGCCGCGCGTCATTGGTCGCGCCGAAGTTCTGGGCAAGGCGCGGCTGATGCGCGCAACGGTCCGCATCGGGTCTGTTGCAACCGAACTGATGGTCGGACTTGTTGGGCTGATCACCGGCCTGGGACTGGCTGTTGCCGGGATGGTCCAAAGCGTCGTGCTTCGCGGTTTACGACGGATGGTTCGCTAATTCTGGCGTGATTCTGGTTGGTTGCTGTCACATGTCGGAATCAATGTCCGCCTATCGTAAAACTTGGCAATGAACCGCCAATTGGGGCGCGGACTGTCCCCCCTGCCACGACCACGGCTTTCCCGGCCTGGTTGCCGCGCCCGTTTTGCCCCCGGACTTGTCCCGGTCCGGGGGCTTTTTTCGCGCAGGACGTGTGCAATACCGCCGCTGGTTTCGCAACCTTTCGAGGATTACTGTGTTGTTCAGAGGCCGGAGTTGCACGCTTGGCCGGCAATAGCATCACGAAAGACAAGGCCATGGCACTTCCACCCGAAACCCGCGTTGGACATATCCACCTCAAGGTCGCCGACCTTGATCGGGCCATCGGCTTTTACGCTGGTGTTCTGGGGTTTGAGGTCCAGCAGCGCTATGGGCCAGAGGCGGCGTTTCTGTCTGCGGGCGGCTATCACCACCATATTGGCCTGAACACCTGGGAGAGCCGGGGGGCAACGCCGCCCCCACCGGGCCATTCGGGTCTGTACCATACGGCTTTTCTTTTTCCGGACCGTGGCTCTTTAGGTGCCGCACTCAAGCGGGTCATTGCGGCCGGCATTCCGATTGACGGGGCCGCCGATCATGGCGTGTCCGAGGCTGTCTATCTGCGCGATCCCGACGAGAACGGGGTGGAACTTTACCGCGACCGACCAGCGTCTGAATGGCCAAGAAACGCCGATGGGACGCTGGCCATGTCGAACGCGCGTCTGGATCTGGCCGCGCTTTTGGCCGAGGCGAACTAGCCGTCGCGATCACCGGGGGCTTGCAAGCAGCCTGCGCAATCGTCAATGCTTTGCCGCCTAGGGGAGATTCTGGCCGACATGCGCAAGTTTCTGGTTGTTCTGGACGACAGCCGTGAATGCCTGAACGCGATGCGCTTTGCAGCTTTGCGTGCGGCAAAGACCGGCGGCGGCGTGACGATCTTGTCAATCATCCCGCCCGAAGAGTTTCAGCATTGGATGGGCGTTGCGGATCTGATGCGCGCCGAGGCACGCGAGCGGATCGAAGCCCATTTCGAGGTCTTTGCCAAATGGATGCGCGACCGCCAGGGGGTCAATCCTGAACTGGTGATCCGCGAAGGCGACCCGGTGGCGGAAATTCTGGCACTGGTGCGCCAGGACACCGAAATTGGCGTGCTTGTCCTCGGGGCCGGCACCGACAAGGCCGGACCCGGACCTTTGGTGACGGCGATGAGCCGCAATTCCGGTAACCTGCCTGTCCCCATCACCATCGTGCCCGGCGAGATGTCCAAGGAGCGGTTGGAAAGTATTTCCTGACATGCCCCAGCGCCCCACCATGCGGCTTTGCACCGACCACATCGCGCGCATTCATCGGGTGGTTGACGATCAGGGTCCACCACCGGGCATGCAGCTGCAGACCGATGCCGACTATGCCGACTGGGTCGCACGGATCGCACAGTCGAACCCGGCACCTGACCAACCGATTCGGCTTTTCGTCTATGGCTCGCTGATCTGGAAACCCGAGGTCGAGCATATCGGTGCGGAAGAGGCCACCGCACGCGGCTGGCATCGCAGCTTTTGTCTCAAGATGCCGCGCTTTCGCGGTACCGCCGAGGCACCGGGGCTGATGATGGTCATGGATCGCGGCGGACAATGTCGCGGCATGATGTTCACTTTGCCCCGGGCCGATCCCAAAGCGCAACTGGACCGCCTGTTCCGGCGCGAGTTCACCTTCAAGCCGATCAACAACATTCCGCGCTGGATCACCGTCCAGACCGCGACCGGTCCGCAATCCGCGCTGGCCTTTGTGGTCAATCGCGCATCGCCGCTTTATGCGGGCCGGCTGTCGCTTGCCGCGGTGGCGTCCGTACTCGCACATGCCTGTGGGCATTGGGGTACGGGGGCCGAATACCTCATGAACACTGTTCAGCATCTCACCGCGCATGGCATCCGTGACCGCCGCCTCTGGGCGCTTCAAGACCTTGTCGCGGCGCAGATCGAAGCCGACACCGGACCACTGCGCAGCCAGCCTTGACAGCCGGGGCAATGCCCGTTGCATCGTCATGCTGATATGGGGCCCAGACCCCCGAAAGGTTTCATCGATGCAAGACCCCGGCCCAGATCAAATGCCCCGCAAACCCGCGCGGGCGGCAGGTGTCGGACAGTTCTTTGCCGCCGCACGCTATTCATCCAGCGGCGCAAGACGGCTTTGGCGTGAGTCTGCCTTTCGCCAGGAGGTGTTGTTCGCCCTTGTCGTGTTGGTCCTCTTTGTGCTCAAGAGCGCCACAGCACCGTCTTTTCTGGGCTTTTCCGTTCTGGCTCTGGTCGTCTTTGCAACCGAGGCGCTGAATACCGCGCTGGAAGAAGTGATCGACCACATCTCGCCGGACTGGGCCGAGTTTGCCAGACATGCCAAGGACCTCGGGTCGTTTGCCGTCATGTGCCAACTGGTTGCGGCGGGGCTGTTTGCGGCCTATGTCCTGGTCAGTTGACATGCCAGAGTGTCGGGCATCACCAAACCGGCACTGATGCCGGAAGGACCTGCCCGGTGCGAGGCCGTCGCATCACCAAAAGTGGGTAAACTGTCCAGATGCTGATGCGGACACTGTGGGACGGATCAGAGGTGCCAGCGCTTGGCCTGGGCTGTTGGGCGATCGGCGGAGTGTGGACTGCGGACGGTATGCAGGCGGGTTGGGGTGAGGTCGATGACGCAGAATCGATGCGTGCGATTCATGCAGCCGTTGATCTCGGCATCCGGTTCTTTGATACCGCGCAGGCCTACGGCACCGGCCACTCGGAAACTGTGCTTGGCGCGGCGCTGGCCGGACAGCCGGATGTAAAGATCGGCACCAAAATCGGATTGGCCATCGATCCTGACACCCGACAACTGCTTGGCCCCGATGCCGCACCGGCATCAATCGTCGCATCCATCAACCAATCTTTGCGGCGTCTGCGGCGCGACCGCGTTGATCTTGTTCATCTGCATCTGAACGCATTGCCCATCGTCGAGGCAGCACCTGTCTTTGAGACGCTTTCGGCATTGCGCCGTGCGGGCAAGATCGCGGCCTTTGGCTGGAGCACGGATTTCCCCGACCGGGCCGCTGTCTTTGCGCATCTTGATGGGTTTGTGTCGATCCAGCACGCGATGAACGTGTTCTTTCGCGCCAACACGCTGGTGCCGGTGATCGAAGACGCCGGGCTGATCTCGATGAACCGCTCACCACTGGCGATGGGGCTTCTGGGGGGCAAATATGCGCCCGGTGCGGCAATGCCAAAGGACGATATCCGCAGCAATACCAACGACTGGATGACCTATTTCAAGGATGGCAGCGTGGCCCCCGCCTATGCAGCACAACTGGCTGCTGTGCGCGACCTTTTGCAAGATGACGGGCGCAGTCTGGTGCAGGGCGCGCTGGCCTGGCTTTGGTCACGCACAGGTCACAGTTTTCCGATCCCGGGGTTTCGCACCGTGACGCAGGTGCGCGATCTGGCCGGGGCACTCGGCAAAGGACTGCTGCTGCCAGATGTGATGGCCGAGATCGAACGGGTCATACCGCGCGAACCCGAAGGTGCACCACGCAGCCGTTAAGGCGGATCATCGGTTCAGTCTGGGTTTAGAACAGTTCCAATCTTGACTTCACGCCCCCCGAGGCGCATATCCGACTGGAATAGTCGGAGAAGTCACATGTTCATCCAGACCGAATCCACACCAAATCCCGCCACGCTGAAATTCCTGCCGGGTCAGACTGTGCTGGAGCTTGGCACCGCAGATTTTCCAAACGCCGAGGCGGCTGAAAAATCTCCCCTAGCCCGCCGGATTTTCGCCTCTGGCCCGGTAAATGGTGTGTTCTTTGGCACCGATTTTGTGACCGTGACCAAGGCCGAGACCGCCGATTGGAATCATATCAAGCCTGCAATCCTTGGCGCGATCATGGAGCATTACCAGTCCGGGGCGGCGGTGATTGATGGCGAACGCACGGGCGGCGGCCATGCCGAGCATACCGGAGAAGATGGCGATATCGTCCGCCAGATCAAGGAACTGCTGGACACGCGCGTGCGCCCGGCTGTGGCGCAAGATGGCGGCGACATCACATTTCACGGCTTTGATCGCGGCGTGGTCTATCTGCACATGCAAGGTGCCTGTGCGGGCTGTCCGTCCTCGACGCTGACGCTGAAAATGGGCATCGAGAATCTGCTGCGCCATTACATCCCTGAGGTGACCGAGGTGCGCCCGGTTGCCGCCTGACGCCATTTTGGCATTTGACACATCGGCGGCGCATTGCGCCGCCGCTTTGCTTTTGGGCGACCGTGTTCTCTTGCGTGATGAAGCAATGGACAAAGGTCAGGCCGAACGCCTGATGCCAATGTTGACCGAGATGCTGGCCGAGGCCGGGGTGACCTGGCACGATCTGTCGCGGATTGCGGTGGGGACCGGGCCCGGCAACTCCACCGGTGTGCGGATTTCTGTTGCGGCGGCACGCGGCCTGGCGCTTGGTCTGGGCATTCGTGCACTTGGCGTGACACGGCTGGAGGCCGGCGCATTCGGTTTGCCCCGCCCTTTGGCGGTGGTCGAGGATGCGCGGCGAGGCGACGTGTATGTGCAGGTTTTTGACCCGCTGGCGCGGCCCGCCCGGATCGTCCCCCTTGACGCGTTGTCACGGATCATCGGCGGGTTGCCTGTGACAGGCTCTTTCGCGTCCGTCGCGGCAGAGGTGACAAAGAGTGTCGTGTTGGATCAGCCCGTGCCCTTGGCCGAGGCGATTGCACGCCTTGCAGCCGCGCGCGACCCGGTGGGCGCGCCACGCCCTGCGCCGTTCTATCTGCGGTCTGCCGATGCGACACCGCCGTCGGACCCGCCCTTCGTGATCTTGCCATGACGCCAGAGGCGCTTGCGGCCTTGCATGCAGCGTCTTTCACCATGCCACGGCCTTGGTCCGCCATCGAATTTGCTGGCCTGCTGGCGGATCGCCATGTGTTCTTGCTGACCGAATCGGGCGGGTTCCTTCTGGCGCGCGTGGTGGCGGACGAAGCCGAACTGCTGACCCTTGCGGTTGCCCCGACAATGCGCCGCCAAGGTCTTGGACGTCGGCTGGTCGCGCAGTTCCTGATGCAAGCAAAGCTGCAAGGTGCGACGCGCGCATTCCTCGAAGTATCGACAGAAAATGTCCTTGCAACAAGACTTTACGCGATATCCGGCTTTGTGGAAACGGGCCGCCGAAAGGGCTACTTTCATGGTCCCGACGGACGGCCCGCTGACGCTTTGGTGCTTTGCTGCAACCTGTGATGGTTGTCGGGCGCGGGTCCAGCGCACATTCCTTGATCGAAAGGTCAAAACTAGCCCCGCCGCGCGCAAATGGTGCTTGACCCCTGCGATGCCTTCCTTCCTAAATTGGCGACGATCCCGCCATGCCGGCCCGACGCGTCGGGCACGGCACGGTGAGGTTACAAAATCACAACCGGGAGACCCCAATGACCCTCATGAAATCTTTCCTTGGTGCCACGGCCATGCTGGCTTTGTCGGCAGCTGCGGCAGTCGCCGAGCCCGCGATCATTTTTGATCTGGGCGGCAAGTTCGACAAATCCTTTAACGAGGCCGCTTTCAACGGCGCGACCAGGTGGGCGACCGAAACCGGCGGCACCTTCAAGGAACTGGAAATGCAGGACGAAGCCCAGCGCGAGCAGGCGCTGCGTCGTCTGGCCGAAGCGGGCGCCAACCCCGTTGTGATGACCGGCTTTGCCTTTGGCGATGCGCTTGGCAAAGTCGCGCCCGACTTCCCCGACACCAAGTTTGCGATCATCGACATGGTCGTCGATGCGCCGAACGTAAAGTCGGTCGTCTTCAACGAGCATGAAGGCAGCTACCTTGTCGGCATGATGGCGGGTCTTGCGACCAAGACCGGCACCGTCGGCTTCATCGGCGGTATGGACATCCCGCTGATCCGTAAATTCGGCTGTGGCTATGCCCAAGGTGTCATGGCGGCCAATCCGGCGGCCAAGGTTGTGCTGAACATGACCGGCACCACGCCCGCTGCATGGAATGACCCGGTCAAGGGTGCCGAACTTGCGACCGCCCAGCAAAGCCAGGGCGCAGATGTGATCTATGCCGCGGCTGGCGGCACCGGCATCGGTGTGCTGCAAACCGCTGCCGACCTCGGGATCTTGTCGATCGGCGTCGACAGCAACCAGAACTACATGCATCCCGGCAAGGTCCTGACCTCGATGCTCAAGCGCGTCGACAATGCCGTCTACGAGGCCTTCAAGGAAGGCATCGACCTCAAGCCGGGCATCAACGTGATGGGTCTGGCAAATGATGGCGTCGGCTATGCGATGGACGAGAACAACGCCGCACTGGTGACGCCGGAAATGCTGGCCGCTGTGGATGCCGCTGCTGCCAAGATCAAGTCGGGTGAACTGGTCGTGCACGACTACACATCTGACGATACCTGCCCGGCCGCCACGTTCTGATGACCGCGACGACCGCCAACCTTGGCACAGGGGGGCGGCAGGCAACTGCCGCCCCTTTTGCGATCGAGCTCAAAGGCATCTCCAAGGCTTTTGGCGCAGTGCAGGCCAACAAGGACATCAACATCGCCATGCCGCGCGGCACGATCCACGGGATCATCGGTGAAAATGGCGCTGGCAAGTCGACGCTGATGTCGATCCTCTATGGCTTTTACAAAGCTGACGCGGGCCAGATCCTGATCAACGGCACCGTCACCCCCATCCCCGACAGCCAGAGCGCCATCCGCGCCGGCATCGGCATGGTGTTCCAGCATTTCAAGCTGGTGCAGAATTTCACTGTGCTGGAGAATGTCGTCCTGGGCGCCGAGGACGGTCCGCTGCTCAACCGCTCGCTCACCACGGCGCGCAAGCTTTTGACCGAACTTGCCCGCGAGTATGAACTGGATGTGGATCCCGATGCCTTGATCGAGGATCTGTCCGTCGGCCATCAGCAACGGGTGGAGATCCTCAAGGCACTGTACCGGCAGGCCGATATCCTCATTCTGGATGAACCGACGGGCGTTTTGACCCCGGATGAGGCAGACCACCTGTTCCGGATTCTCAAGGGCCTGAAGGATCAGGGCAAGACCGTCATCCTGATCACCCACAAACTGCATGAGATCATGGATGCCACCGACAATGTCAGCGTGATGCGGCGCGGAACGATGGTGGGCACGGTCAAGACGTCCGAGACGTCGCCCGAGGCGCTCGCCGAGTTGATGGTGGGTCGCAAGGTCCTGTTGGAGGTCGAAAAACGACCTGCCAAGCCGGGGGCCCTGATCTTGTCGGTCGAAAACCTTTCGGTGAAGGACGAACACCGGGTCGAACGTCTCAAAGGTGTCAGTTTTGAAATCCGGGCCGGCGAAATTCTGGGCATCGCCGGGGTGGCGGGCAACGGGCAGTCCGAACTGCTCGCGGCTTTGGGCGGCATTGCCAAGGCCACCGGCAAGATGGTGATGAACGGGATCGAGCTGCCGTTGCGCGGGGCCGGGGCGAACGGTCAGGCCCGCCGCGCGGCGGGCATCGCCCATGTCCCCGAGGATCGCCAGCATCTGGGCCTGATCATGGATTTCTCGGCTTGGGAAAACGTGGCCTTTGGCTATCACAACGCGCCCGAATACCAAAAGAACGGGCTTTTCATGGACAATGACGCATTGCGCGCCGATGCACGGGCCAAGATCGAACGCTTTGACGTGCGCCCGGCCGATTGCTGGCTGCCTGCCAAGAGCTTTTCTGGCGGCAATCAGCAAAAGATCGTCGTTGCGCGCGAGATCGAGCAGGACCCGGAGTTGTTGCTGATCGGCCAGCCGACGCGAGGTGTGGATATCGGGGCGATTGAATTCATCCACAAACAGATCATCGCCCTGCGCGATCAGGGCCGTGCGATCCTGCTCGTCTCGGTGGAGCTGGACGAGATCATGAGCCTCTCGGACCGCATCGCCGTGATGTTCGACGGCAAGATCATGGGGTTCCGCGACCCTGCCAAAACCAATGAGCGCGAGCTGGGGCTGATGATGGCCGGGATGGCCGCGACCGAGTCCCAAAAGGGAGCCGCCTGATGGATCACCTGCCACGTTGGGCCGATGTCGTCCTGGTGCCCCTGATCAGCCTGTTGCTGGCGGCGATCATCGCGGCGCTGGTGCTTTTGTCGATCGGCCAAAGCCCGGTCGAGGCGATAAATGTCATGGTCGAAGGTGCGCTGGGGTCCGCCTACGGCTGGGGCTTCACGCTTTACTATACGACCAGCTTCATCTTTACCGGCCTTGCGGTGACGGTCGCGTTTCATGCGGGTCTTTTCAACATCGGCGGTGAAGGTCAGGCGCAGCTGGGTGGTCTGGGCGTAGCACTGGCCTGTCTGTTCATCCCGTGGCCGCATTGGTCGCTGGCTCTGATTGGGGCCACGTTCGCTGCGGCGGCGTTCGGCGCAGCCTGGGCGGCCATCCCGGCCTATCTGCAGGCCAAGCGCGGCAGCCATATTGTCATCACCACCATCATGTTCAACTACATCGCAGCGGCGTTTTTGGTGTTCATGCTGGTCGATGTGCTGCGGCCAGAAAGCCAGATGGACCCCGCCACCGCCAACTTTCCGGCGGTGACGCAGATCCCGACGCTGAACCAGATCCCGGGGTTCAGCCTGATCTTCCAAAAGGACGTGCCCGCCAATGTAACGCTTTTCATCGCGTTGGTGATGGCGGTCGTGGTCTGGGCGCTGCTTTGGCGGACCCGGCTTGGCTATCAGATCCGCGCCTTTGGCAAATCGGAGTCCGCGGCGCGCTATGCCGGCATCAATCCGACCAAGATCATCATGATCGCCATGCTGATCTCGGGTGGGCTTGCTGGTCTGATGTCGATCAACAACGTCATGGGCGAGGCGGGGCGTCTGCTGGGCAATTCAGCCTCGGGGGCGGGGTTCATCGGCATCGCGGTCGCCCTGATGGGGCGCAACCATCCGATCGGGGTGGTCTTGGCGGCACTTTTGTTCGGGTTTCTGTTTCAGGGCGGTGCGGAGCTGGGCCTGTGGACCAAAATACCCATCGAGATGCGCACCGTCGTGCAAGGTCTGGTGATCCTGTTCACGGGCGCGCTGGATATCATGGTGCGGATGCTGCTGACGTGGATTTTCGGCCTCTTTCGCAGCCACAAGCTGGGGGCCGCGTGATGGATTACGCCACACTTCTGCAAATCCTCGACTCGACGCTGCGCCTTGCGACTCCCTTGCTGCTGGCTTGTCTGGCCGGGCTTTACTCCGAGCGGTCGGGGATTTTCGACATCGGGCTGGAGGGCAAGATGCTGATGGCCGCGATGGCCTCGGGGGCGGTCGCCTTCCTGACAGGCTCGGTCTGGCTGGGTCTTTTGGCCGGGATCGGCGCCTCGCTGGTGCTGGCGGGCATACATGGCATTGCCTCGATCACCTTTCGCGGCAATCAGCTGATCGCCGGGGTGGCGCTGAACTTTCTGTCCTCGGGGATCACGGTGCTGATCGCGCAGCGCCTGTTCGCACAAGGCGGTCGCACCCCGCCATTGACCGGAGGCGCGCGGTTCAATCCTATCACCTTGCCTTTTGTTGAAGAGGCGCGTGGCATTCCCATCATCGGCCCGCTGTATGCCGAGGTGATCTCGGGGCATTCCATCCTTGTCTATGCGGCATTGGCGCTCGTGCCGATCTCGTGGTGGGTGCTGTACCGGACGCGGTTCGGCCTGCGCTTGCGTGCGGTCGGCGAAAACCCGGCGGCGGTCGATACGGCCGGAGTGTCCGTCGTCGGCCTGCGCTTTGTCGCTGTCGCGATCACGGGCATTTTGTGCGGTCTGGCCGGGGCCTATATGGCGACGGCCCTGCAGGCAGGTTTCGGGCGGGAAATGACCGCGGGGCGCGGCTACATCGCGCTTGCCGCGCTGATCTTTGCCAAATGGCGCCCGGTTGCTGCACTTTGGGCGTGTCTGCTCTTTGGGTTCTTTCAGGCACTCGCGCTGCGCCCGGACGTGGTGCAGTCGGTGCTGCAGGTCAAGGTCCCGGTGCCCGTCCTTGATGCGCTGCCCTATGTGCTGACCGTCATCGTGCTGGCGGGGTTCATCGGCAAGGCGATCCCACCGCGCGCCGGGGGGCAGCCCTATGTCAAGGAACGCTGACGTTCTTGCCGATGTGATCCGCGCCAGGGCGGGGGCAGAGCCGGTCGCGATCGGGCTGATCCTCGGCTCCGGTCTTGGGCATTTGGCGCAAACGGTCAACGGCGTGTCGATCCCCTATGCCGATCTGCCGGGCTTTCCCCATGCCAGCGTGTCAGGCCACAACCCGAACCTTGTCATCGGCGATCTGGAGGGCGTGCGCGTCGCCGTCTTTGGCGCGCGCGAGCACTACTACGAAAACGGCAATGCTGCCGCGATGCGCACCCCGTTGGAGGTGTTGCGGGCGCTTGGCGCATCCGATCTCATCGTGACCAATGCCGCAGGCTCCATGCGCCCCGATGTGCCGCCCGGCGATCTGATGCTGCTCAGCGATCACATCAACTATTCCGGCCTGAACCCCCTGATCGGTGAGCCGACCGATGCGCGGTTCGTGCCGATGACCAACGCCCACGACCCCGACCTGCGCTCTGCGCTGTCGGCATCCGCCAAGACCTTGGGGATCCCCTTGGCGAGCGGGGTTTATTGCTGGTATTCCGGCCCCTCGTTCGAGACCCCGGCCGAGATCCGCATGCTGAAACTGCTTGGCGGCGATGCGGTCGGCATGTCCACGGTCCCCGAGGTCATCCTCGCACGGTTCCTTGGCCTGCGCGTGGCTGCCATCTCCAACATCACCAACATGGCCGCCGGGATGAGCGACGAGGCGATAAGCCACGAACACACCAAGGCCATGGCACCCTTGGGTGCGGCAAAACTGGAACGCATCTTGCGACATTTTCTGTCGAACCGACGATAGCAGCCACTGCCGTTTGACTTCACACATCATCGGGCGCAAGTCTGAAATCCGTGCTCTTATTTTGCTTGTCATGTGCCCTGCCCGATGCAGCTTTATCTCCCCATTGCCGAGATCTCCGTCAACGCCTTTTTGATCCTTGGCCTCGGCGGGATCGTGGGGTTCCTGTCGGGCATGTTTGGCGTGGGCGGCGGGTTCCTGATTACCCCCTTGTTATTTTTCATCGGCATTTCACCTGCCGTCGCCGTTGCCACCGGGGCGACCCAGGTCGTCGCCTCTTCGGTGTCGGGTGTTCTTGCTCAGGTGCGGCGCAAGGCCGTGGATTTTCGCATGGGGCTGGTGCTGCTGGCGGGCGGGATCGCAGGATCGGCGGCGGGCATCTGGGTGTTTAGGCAGATGGTCGCGCGCGGGCAGGTCGATCTTTTCGTGCAGCTGTCTTATGTGCTTTTCCTCGGCTTTATCGGCCTGACGATGCTGCAAGAAAGCCTGCGCGCAATGCGCCGGTTAAAGAATACCTCTGCCCCGATCCGCCGCAGCCATATCCATAACTGGGTGCATGGCCTGCCGCTCAAGGTCAAGTTCCGGACCTCCGGTCTGTATATTTCAGTGCTGCCACCTATCGTCGTCGGCGCGATGGTCGGCTTTCTGGCTGCCATCATGGGGGTTGGCGGCGGGTTCATCATGGTCCCCGCAATGATCTATCTTTTAGGGATGCCGACCAAGGTTGTGGTGGGCACGTCTTTGTTCCAGATCATCTTTGTCGCGGCCTTTACCGCATTCATGCATGCGCTGACATCGCAGACCGTCGATCTGTTGCTGGCCGGCTTGCTGATCCTTGGCGGGGTCATTGGCGCGCAGATTGGCGCGCGGGTCGGGGTGCGGCTCAAGGCAGAACAACTGCGGGTTCTTTTGGCCCTGCTGGTGCTGGCAGTCGCGATCAAGATTGCGCTGGATTTGCTGATCGAGCCGTCAGAGTTGTTTTCCATCTCGCCGGAGCGCATCACATGACCCGGCTCGCCGCCATCATCGCGCTTGTGTGCTGGGTGGGCCAGATGGCCAAGGCAGAAAGCATCGTGTCAGGCCTGAGCCAGAGCCGCGTCTCGATCACCGCGGATTTCGTCGGGTCGGAGATCTTGATTTACGGCGCGGTCAAACGCGACAGCCCACCGCCCGAGGGCGCAGCCTTGAACGTGATCGTGACGGTGCAAGGCCCCTCGACACCCCTGAAGATCCGGCGCAAGGAACGCGTGGCAGGCATCTGGATCAACAATGCCAGCGTCGAGATTGATCGTGCGCCCAGCTTTTATGTCATTGCCACGACCGGACCCTTGCCCAAAATCCTCAGCCAGACCGAAAACCTGCGCCACAAGATTTCCATCCCTTCGGCGATCCGCGCAGTTGGCATCAGCAGCGAAGCCGTCCGCGCGCCCGACTTTGTTGACGCGCTGATCCGCCTGCGCCTTGCAGACGGCAGTTACGGCGTGCAGGAAGGTTCGGTCGAGCTGAACGAGGACACGCTTTTTCGTGCGGATGTCCAGTTACCCGCCAACCTGACCGAAGGCGACTATGTGGTGCGGCTGTTCCTGACGCGTTCGGGCAAGGTGGTGGCCACGCAAGACCGTACCATCGACGTGCGCAAAGAGGGACTGGAGCGGTTCATTTTCCAGATGGCAAATGATGCCCCCATCTTGTACGGCATCGCCGCCATCACCATTGCGGCCCTTGCGGGTTGGGCGGCCTCGACCGCGTTCAGACTGATGCGCTGGTAAGGGTGGTGCGCGCGGCCTTGGCCTCGACACGCGGATAGCGCAAACCAAGGCTTACCCCGCGCGAGATGTTCAAGATCATCAGGGCCGCCCAAAGACCATGCGCCTGCCACCCGGCCCATGCGACCAGTACCACCAGCGTCAAAGTGTAGATCAGCGCAGACAGGATCGCGGTCTGGCGCATGTCGCGCGTCAGGGTCGCGCCAATGAAAATGCCGTCCAGCGCCCAGGCAGCACCACCGATTACCGGCGCCGCCACGACCCACCAGAGCAGCCCCTCCGCTGCAAGGCGCACCTCTGGGGATGTGGTCATCAGGACGATGATCGCAGGCCCCGCAACGGCAAAGACGACGGCCAACACGGCAGCCCCGCCCATCGTCCATTGCAACGCCATCACCGAGGCGACCCTTGTCTGGTCGGGCCGCCCGGAGCCTATCGCCTGGCCGACCAGCGCTTCTGCGGCAAAGGCAAATCCGTCCAGCGCATAGGCGGTGATCCCCAGCAATTGCAAGAGGATCTGATTGGCTGCCAACGTCACGTCGCCCTGCCCCGCCGACAGGAACAAAAACGCGGTAAAGCAACCCTGCAGCACCACTGACCGGATCATGATATCGCCGTTGACGGCCACCATGATGCGTAGCGCCGCACGATTTCGCATGCGATGCAGGGCAAGACCGAGGCCCACACCAAATGCATCGCGGCACAGCCAGAGGCCAAGGACAAGCCCGCTCCATTCCGCGATCAGGGTGGCCTGTGCGACACCCGGCACGCCCCAGCCCAATGCCAGCACGAACCACAGGTCCAAAACCACGTTCAGCGCGTTCATCCCCAGCTGCACCACCAGCACAGACCGCGTCCGCTCCAGCGCGATCAGCCAGCCGGTGATCGCGTAAAGCGCGATGGTCGCAGGTGCGCCCCAGATGCGGATGGCCAGATACTGGCGGGCCAGCGCTTCGACCTCGGCGCTGGCCGGGGCAACCGCGAAAAGGCCCCAGAAGAGTGCCGCTTGGGAAAGGATGAAAACCCCACCCACCGCAAGGCCGATGCCAAGCGCCCGCAGCAGGACGGCGCGGCATTCCACGTCGTCGCCGGCACCACGCGCCTGTGCGGCAAGGCCAGACGTGCCCATGCGCAAAAAGCCCATGATCCAGTAGATGGTGGCAAGCCCGATCGCCCCGATGCCAACCGCCCCGATCGGTGCCGCAAGCCCCAATTGGCCGATAACTCCGGTATCGACCGCGCCGAGCAATGGCACGGTCGCGTTCGACAAGACGATGGGCAGCGCGATGTTCAAAACCCGGCGGTGGGTGATGTCCGACCTGATCGCGTCAACCATGCTTGCAAAGCCTGATCGTCATTTCCTTGACTCAACTTTCTGCCGAGAGCTAGCATTTAGTGGCGCATCTCGCGTCGTCGCGGTCGTTGATCACCAATGCGTGGCGGTCGGTTCGGCGTTGGTTTCGGGGCGGCGCAAGGGGAATAGATTGTTGAATATCTTTGAGAGGGAAAAGATGTCTGGCAGAGTGTTGCACGCGATGATTTTCATGGCAATTCTGGTGTCTGGCGCATTGGGCCCTACATCAGTCCGTGCAGATATCGTGCGGATTGACCAGCCTGAAGTGGATGGCGAGCTGCTGGACTGGTGCAAATTCGGCGCCAGAGGGTGCGGGCAACCCGCAGCAGACGCATTTTGCCGGGCAAGCGGCTACAAACGATCGGTTCGGTTCCTGCAGTGGATCAACCCCAACAAGCCGACCCGTTTCATCGCCAACGGGTACAGTTGCAATGACCCCGAATGTGACAGTTTTCGATGGATCGAGTGCAAAAAGTGATGCCTGCCACGCGCGCGTTCGGCGCGATTGCCGGTCATCTGCTGACGGCGCGCCAAGGCGTGATGCGCGGTGACAGGACTTTTTGCGGGTCACGAACACCCTAGCCCGGCAGGTTATCTTGTGGCGTCCCCCGGCATCAGAAAATGCCCGGTGGCTTGGGCAAAGAGGCGGCTGCGATTGTCTTGCCACGCTTCGACATGGACGCTTGCATAGCGTCGGCCAGACCGGTTGACGCGTGCGCGCGCATAGGCATCACGGGGCAGGCCCGGGCGCAGATAGTCGATGGTGAAATCAATCGTCTTGGGCATCGCCAAACCCCTGGCTTCGATGCTTGCGGGATCAAGCTGTCCTGCCTCCATCGCGTCCCACAGCGAAGTCCACGACAGCTCCACGATCGCCGCGACTTCCAGAAACGCCGCCGTCGCCCCACCATGCAAGGCAGGCAGGCGTGGATTGCCAATCAGTTTTTCGTCGAATGGCATGATTGCGGTCAGCTCATCGCCACGCCGGTCGAACTGGATGCCGAGAAACCGGATATACGGCACTGCGTCCACCAGCCGGCGCAGCGCGCCATCACGCCGTTGCTTGATCACCTGCACAGGTTCGGGGGGCATCGTGATCATGTCGGTGCGTGCTCGATGGTAAAGGCACTCGTCGCGGTGGCGACGGGGCGGCTTTCGTCGTCGTCCGTCGCCGTGGCGCGCACAAACGCCACCGTGCGGGTGACATGGTGGCATTCGGCCCGCGCCCGCAGGGTCTGCCCCGGCGTTGCCGGACGCATGTAATCGATGCGCAAATCCAGCGTGGCGGTCGTCAGCGGGGCCGCCGGATGCACCATCACGGCAGCGCCAGAGGCTGTGTCCATCAGGGCAGACACCGCGCCGCCGTGAATGACCCCGGTTTGCGGGTCCCCGATCAGCTTGGGGTCATAAGCCATGGCAAGGGTGACCCGCCCGCCACCGATCTCTTCCAGCACCATCCCAAGCGCACGGCTATGCGGCAGCGCGTCAATGAAGGCTTGGGCAATGGTCTTGATGTCGGTCATGTCCTGTCCTTTGCGCCCGCCATGAAACCCCTACCAGACGCCAAGCGCAAGGGGCCGAGCGGCGTTGCAAGGCCACACGCCAGAGCGTATCCTGACGACAGGCCCGAAGGATGTCAGAATGGACGAACCGCGCCTCAGCCTCAAAGAGATGTGTGCCCGCTTTGAGGTCACGCCGCGCACCTTGCGTTACTACGAATACATCGAATTGATTTCCCCCGAACGCGTCGGCCGCGCACGCTTTTATGGCGCGCGAGAGATGGCGCGCATGACCCTGATCCTGCGGGGAAGGCGCTTTGGCTTCAGCCTTGAGGAAATTCGCCAATGGCTGCTTATCTACCGGCAGAAGGGCACGCGCCCACAGCTGGAACACTGGCTGGAACTGGCCGACCGCCAGCTCGTCGCGCTGGCGCAGCAACGCACGGATCTCGCTGTCGCCATTGCCGACCTCAAGACGCTGCGCGCGACGGCAGTCGAAGAAATGCAGAAACTTGGCGATACCTGATCGGCCGCGGTTCGCCCAAAGGTGACGTGACGTCACTGTCACGTGCTGGCGGATTCTTCCGGTAAGATTGGCGACACCAGCTTTTGTGATGCAACGCTTGCGGGGCATCTATGCGCCCAAGTGACAGAAAGGAACGATCCGATGCCGCACTACGCCGCGCCGGTGAAAGACATGCAGTTCGTCTTGCACAATCTGCTAGGGGTCAGTGCGCTTGATATTCCGGGCTACGGCGATCTGGATGCGGGCTTTAGCGGGGCCGTGCTGGAAGAGGCGGGCAAGTTTGCCCAGGACGTGCTGGCGCCCCTGAACGCGGTCGGGGACCGCGAAGGCTGCACCTTGGAAAACGGGATCGTGCGGACGCCAACCGGATTCAAGGCCGCTTTTGACACGATGAAGGCTGGCGGCTGGCCCGCACTCGACTGTGATCCCGCCTATGGCGGCCAAGGCCTGCCTTACCTTATAGGCACGGCGGTGGGCGAAATTTTCGTCGCCGCCAACATGTCCTTTTACATGTATCCAGGCCTCACGCATGGCGCCTATTCGGCTATCCGTGCGCATGGGTCCGAGACGCAAAAGGCCACCTACCTGCCGTCGCTCGTGTCTTGCAACTGGACCGGCACGATGAACCTGACCGAGCCACATTGCGGCACCGATCTTGGGCTGATGCGCACCAAGGCAGACCCGCAGCCGGACGGGACCTACAAGATCACCGGCACCAAGATCTTCATCTCGGCGGGCGAACACGATCTCGCCGAAAACATCATCCATCTGGTCCTCGCCAAAGCTCCCGGCGGCGGCGAGGGCACCAAAGGCATCAGCCTTTTCATCGTGCCAAAGATTCTGGTGGCAGAAGACGGCGCTCTTGGCGCGCGCAACGCCGTCTCGGTCGGCAAGGTCGAGGAAAAGATGGGCATTCACGGCAATGCGACCTGCGTGATGAACTATGACGGGGCAGTGGGCTACCTGCTCGGCGATCTGCACAAGGGCATGCGCGCGATGTTCACGATGATGAACGAGGCGCGGATCGGTGTGGGGGTGCAAGGCTATGCGCAAGCCGAGGCCGCCTATCAGAACGCGGCAGCCTATGCCCGCGACCGCCTGCAAGGGCGCGCCGTGACCGGGGCCGAAAACCCGGGCGGACCGGCGGATCCCCTGATCGTGCATCCCGATATCCGTCGCAACCTGATGGACCAGAAAAGCTTTGTCGAAGGTGCGCGCGCGCTGACCTTCTGGGGGGCTTCGCTGATCGACCGGGCAACCCACGGCGATGCGGCCGCCGAAGGGCTGATCGGACTTTTGACGCCTGTCATCAAGGGATTTCAGACCGACAAGGGCTTTGAGATGGCCGTGGCCGCCCAGCAGGTTTTTGGCGGACATGGCTATATCGAGGATTGGGGGATGAGCCAGTTTGCCCGCGATGCCCGGATCGCCATGATCTACGAAGGCGCCAATGGCATTCAGGCGCTGGACCTTGTGGGGCGCAAGCTGGCCATTGATGGCGGCAAGCACATGATGGCGTTTTTCGACATCGTCAAAGAGGTCATCAAGGATGTGGCAAGCGATGACCGGATGGCCGCCAGCTTTGCCGAGCCGCTGAAAGTTGCCTCCAGGCAATTGCAGGCGGCCGTGATGGTGTTTGTCCAGCAGGGCCCCAAGAACCCCAATGCCGCACTGGCCGGGTCTTATGACTTCATGCATATGATGGGGCATGTCTGCCTGGGCTTGATGTGGACGCGGATGGCACGCGCGGCCTATGCCGGGCTTGATGCGGGGGATGGGGATACCGATTTCCTGCACGCCAAGATCGCGACGGGCCGCTACTACATGGCGCGCCAACTGCCCTCGACCGCCTTGCATCTGGCACGGATCGAGACCGGGGCAGAGCCGGTGATGGCGCTGGCCGCCGAGGCCTTTTGACGATGACGGGGGAGAAGAACTGATGTCCTTTCAGGCCTATTTCGACGACATCCAGACCAAGACCGGCAAGTCGCCTGAGGCTTTCTACCGGATGGCAGCTGCCAAGGGACTGCTTGATCCCGTCGCCAGGGCCTCGGTGTTCATCGACTGGCTTGCCGCCGATTGCGACCTTGGGCGTGGACATGCGATGGCAATCGTGGCCTATCTGCGGGGCAAAAAGGAATAGGACCGGATGCCCAAACGCCTGCGCCTCACCCGCCGCTTTCCGGTCGCGATGACCGAGGATGGCTATCGCGGCCTGAAACGCTTTGCCAAAGAGGCGGGGTTGGATGAGGGAGAGGCGCTGTCGTTCCTGTTTGAGAATTTCTCGTCCGTGATCAACGAAGACAACCTGACCCACCGCATGCGCCTGTTCAATGCGGAACTGGAAGAGCGCAAAAAGTGACGACTGCCGCCCGCGTGTGACATGCGGTGGCAGATGTCCCAGAAACGACAGGCCACAGAGCATCTCTGCCGCCTCAACCGGAGAACGACATGATGATGAAACTCTACTGCTTTGGCGAGTCCGGAAATGCCTACAAGGTGGCGCTGACACTGACTTTTGCGGATCAGGATTGGGAGCCGGTCTTTGTCGATTTCTTCAACGGCGAAACCCGCAGGCCCGAATTTCGCGCCATCAACGAGATGGGCGAGGTGCCGGTGCTGGTCGATGGCGAGACAACGCTGACGCAATCCGGCGTCATCCTTGACTATATCAGTTCAAAGTCCGGCAAACTGGGCGGAAAGTCGGCAGCGGAACGGCGCGAGATCCTGCGCTGGATGTTTTGGGACAATCACCGCCTCTCCGGCATGATCGGCCCGGCCCGGGCTATCGCGAATTTTGTGGCCGAGGACAAGCGACCCGTCGGGGCCATCCCTTTCATGCAAGGCCGCCTGAAAGCTGCCTATACGATCTTGAACGATCATCTCGCCAACCGCACATGGGTCGCAGGGGGGGCGATGACCATCGCTGATCTTAGCTGCTGTGGGTATCTCTTTTACACTGAGCCCTTTGGTTTCAGCCGTGCCGACTGGCCCCATATCGACCGCTGGCTCGATGCCATCGCCGCGACCCCGGGCTGGAAGCCTCCCTATGATCTGATGCCCGGCAGCCCCGCCGACCGCGCCTGAAGGAGATTGACCATGCAAGATGCGTTTATCTTTGACGCCGTCCGTTCCCCGCGCGGCAAGGGGCGTGCGGACGGGGCTTTGCATGAGCTGACTGCGGTGGCGCTGTCGGCCAAGGTTCTGAATGCGGTCAAGGCGCGCAACGGCCTGCACGGTCACGCCGTGGAGGATGTGATCTGGGGCAATGTCACCCAAGTCGGCGAACAGGGCGGGTGTCTTGCCCGCTCTGCGGTGCTGGCCTCGGATCTGGACGAAAGCATCCCCGGCCTTGCCATCAACCGCTTTTGTGCCAGCGGCATGGAGGCGGTGAACCTTGCCGCCAATCAGGTGCGCGGCGGGGCGGGGCAAGCCTATATCGCGGGCGGGGTGGAGATGATGGGCCGCGTCGCCATGGGCAGCGATGGCGCTGCGATTGCCGTCGATCCCAGCCTTGCGATGAAGACTTATTTCGTCCCGCAGGGGATTTCCGCCGACATCATCGCCACCGAATATGGCTTTAGCCGCGACGATGCGGATCTGCTGGCGGTGGAATCCCAACGGCGTGCGGCGGCCGCCTGGGCAGAGGCGCGTTTTGCCAGATCGGTGATCAAGATCACCGATCAGAACGGCCTGCCGATCCTTGCCCATGACGAATACATGCGTCCTGGCACCGACATGCAGGCTTTGGGCGCACTAAGGCCCGCCTTCAAGGAGATGGGCGAGGTCATGCCTGGTTTCGACAAGATCGCCCTGATGAAATACCCGCATCTGCAGCGGATCAACCATATCCACCATGCGGGCAATTCCTCGGGCATCGTCGACGGGGCGGCGGCGCTGTTGATCGGCAATGCCGAGTTTGGGGCCGCACATGGGCTCAAACCCCGCGCCCGCATCCGTGCAACAGCCAAGATCGGCACCGATCCAACCATCATGCTGACCGGCCCCGTGCCGGTGACCGAAAAGATCTTGCGCGACGCCGGCATGGCGATCGGCGACATCGACCTTTTCGAGGTTAACGAGGCTTTTGCCTCAGTCGTGCTGCGGTTCATGCAGGCCTTTGACGTCGATCCTGCCATCGTCAACGTCAATGGCGGCGCCATCGCCATGGGCCACCCCTTGGGGGCCACGGGTGCCATCATCATCGGCACGCTTCTGGACGAGTTGGAGCGCAGCGGCAAATCCACCGGCCTTGCAACGCTGTGCATCGCGTCGGGCATGGGGGCGGCCACCATCATTGAGAGGGTATGATGCCAAAACTTGATCTGTCAAAAGTCCCGGTCAAAACCAACTCGATCTATCCCGCACCCTATGACGCCGAGGTCGCACGACGCTGGTCCATGCGACTGGGTGAGGCCGGGGGCCTCACGCAATTCGGCGTGAACATTGTCGTCCTTCCACCGGGGGCCAAATCGTCCCTGCGCCACTGGCACCTGAACGAAGACGAGTTCGTGATGGTGACACAAGGCGCGTGCACCATGGTGCAGGATGGCGGTTCCACGATCATGCGGGTCGGCGATTGCGCGGCCTTTCCGGCTGGCGTGCCGGATGGGCATCATTTCGTCAACCTTACGGATCAGGAGGCGCGATTTCTGGTGGTCGGCACCAAGGCCAAGACCGAGGTCGCGACGTATTCCGACGTCGATTTCGTGGTGCATCAGAGTGGTGGCGTGAGCCGCTTTACGTACAAGGACGGCACCGACTGGAAAGGGCCGCGATGATCGTCGATCCGGCACACGCCCCCCGCGACGAAGCGGACAATGGCGGTGTCATCATCTATCTGTCCATGGGCGGCGGGCTGACCCAGTTCGGGGCCTATCTCGATACCTTGATGCCGGGGGCCGTTTCGTCCCAGCGTCACTGGCACGCGACCGAGGATGAGTTTCTATACGGCCTCGACGGAACGGCCACGGTCATCGACGATGACGGCGCGCATGACCTGACGCCCGGCGATGCCGCATGCTGGCGGCATGGCGATCCGAACGCCCATCATGTGACCAACCGGACCGACGCGCCAGTGCGCTATCTGATCGTAGGAACGCGCGTGGCGCGCGATATCTGTCACTACCCGGACGAAGGCGAGCGGCAGGTCAATCTGGACACCACATGGCAGATCATCGACGCTGCGCAAGAAGTCGTCGATGGCGGCGATCTGCCCGCGCACTTGCTGGACCTTTCGCCCTGCTGGGGAAAACCCTTTGACCCAGCTTCGCCCATGCCACGTATCCTGCGCGCCACTGACGCGGTCTGGACCTGCGACGAAAACCCGATCCATCCGATTACCGGTCCCGGTCCGGGCCCCTACTCTGCGCGGCTCATCAGCGATCCGGGCGGCCTGTCGCAATTCGGCGCTTTTGTCGAAGAGCTTCCTCCCGGCTCTTCCTCCGGCCACCGCCATTGGCACGAGACCGAGGACGAGATGGTCTATGTCCTGTCCGGCAAAGTCATGCTGGTCGAAGATACCGAAACCCTGATGCAGGCGGGCGATGCAGCCTGTTGGCCTGCGGGTCAGCCCGTGGGGCACAGGCTCGACAATCGCTCAGCCGCGCCGGTGAGCTATCTGGTAGTCGGCACCCGCAAGCCGCACGACATCATCCATTACGCCGATCACGACCTGATCACCCACAAGAACGGCCCGACGCGGCGCTATCTGCGCCGCGATGGTGCCGAAATCCTTGTCAGGAGGACACCATGACCGATTTCGCCTTTGCCGTCGACGCAGATGGCGTTGCCACCATCACCTGGGACATGCCCGGCAAGTCTATGAACGTGATGAGCCAGGCAGGCTTTGCCGCGCTTGACGGGCTGATCGACCGCGCGCTTGGCGATGCTGCGGTCAAGGGCGTGATCCTGACCTCGGGCAAAAAGGACTTTGCCGGGGGCATGGACCTCAACATCATCGCCAAGATGAAAGAGGGTGGTGCGGCAGCGGTCTTTGCGGGTGTCATGGCCACCCACGCGATCCTGCGCAAGATCGAACGCGCCGGCATGGACCCCAAGACCCTGAAAGGGGCCAAGCCGATCGTGGCGGCCCTGCCCGGCACAGCGCTGGGCATTGGTTTGGAAATCCCGCTTGCCTGCCATCGCATCATCGCCGCCGACAATCCGCGCGCCAAGATCGGACTGCCCGAGATTCAGGTCGGCATCTTTCCCGGCATGGGCGGCACGACGCGGCTGGTGCGCAAGATGGGCGTGATGATGGCGGCACCGTTTTTGTTGGAGGGTAAGCTTTCGGATCCCAGATCCGCCAAATCAAGCGGACTGATCGACGAGGTTGCAGCCCCCGAGGACTTGCTGGTCCGCGCCAAAGAATGGGTACTGGCGGCAACCGACGCAGACCTCGTGAAACCATGGGATGCCAAGGGCTACAAGATGCCCGGCGGTACACCCTATCACCCGGCGGGTTTCATGACCTTTGTGGGCGCCTCGGCGATGGTCAATGCCAAGACCTTCGGCGTCTATCCCGCGGCCAAGGCCCTGATGTCGGCGGTCTATGAAGGCGCGCTGGTGCCCTTTGACACCGCCATCAAGATCGAGGCGCGCTGGTTCACGTCCATCTTGATGAACCCCTCGTCGTCGGCGATGATCCGCAGCCTCTTCATCAACAAGGAAGCGCTGGAAAAAGGCGCAAACCGTCCCCGGCAGCCAGATCAGTCGGTCAAGGTGGTCGGCATCCTTGGCGCTGGCATGATGGGGGCCGGCATCGCCTATGTCGCCGCCAATGCCGGGATCGACGTCGTGCTGATCGATGCCACCCAAGAGGCTGCTGACCGTGGCAAATCCCACGCCGAGGGTATCCTCGACAAGGGCATCCAGCGCCGCAAGGTCACGCCCGAGAAAAAGGCCGACGTGCTGGGCCGCATCACTGCCACCACCGACTATGCGGCGCTTGCGGCGTGCGATCTGATCGTCGAGGCCGTGTTTGAGGACCCCAAGGTCAAGGCGGATGTCACCGCGCGGGCCGAAGACGTGTTCCCGGCCGACGGCATCTTTGCCTCCAACACCTCAACCTTGCCGATCTCGGGGCTGGCGCGCGCCAGCACCCGGCCCGAACAATTCATCGGCATCCATTTCTTCTCCCCGGTCGACAAGATGAACCTCGTGGAGATCATCCGTGGCAAACAGACCGGTGATGCCGCCGTGGCCAAGGCGCTGGATTTCGTGCGTCAGTTGCGCAAGACACCCATCGTGGTGAATGACGCGCGGTTCTTCTATGCCAATCGCTGCATCATTCCGTATATCAACGAAGGCATCCGGATGGTCACCGAAGGGGTCGAGCCCGCGCTGATCGAAAACGCGGCCAAGCTGGTCGGCATGCCGTTGGGGCCGCTGCAACTTGTGGACGAGACCTCGATCGATCTGGGCGTCAAGATCGCTTCGGCCACCAAGGCCGCGATGGGTGATACCTATCCCGATGCTGCGGTGGACAAGGTGCTGCTCTGGATGGTCGGTCAGTCCCGGTTGGGCCGCAAGGCCAATGCCGGATTTTATGCCTATTCCGACACCGGCGACCGTCTGGGGCTCTGGGACGGGCTTGCGCCAAAGTACCCGCTGGACAAGGCGCAGCCCTCGTTGACGGATGTGCAGCACCGTCTGCTCTTTGCGCAGGTGCTGGAGGCTGTCCGCGCGCTTGAGGACGGCGTTCTGACCGACATCCGCGAGGGCGACGTGGGCGCAATCCTCGGCTGGGGGTTTGCACCTTGGTCGGGGGGGCCGTTCTCATGGCTCGACATGATCGGTGCGGCAAAAGCGGTGGGGATCTGCCGTGGCCTGACCGCGCAATTCGGCCCGCGTTTTCACGCGCCTGCCTTGCTGCGCGACATCGCGGAAAAAGGTGATGGGTTCTACGCCCGCTTTGGTGGCAGTGCGCGCAAGGTGGCCTAACAGGGTTGGCAGGGCCTACCCCGCCACCCGCCCCGCGTCATCAAATCCATAGCCATGGCGGGCGATGTCGGGGCAGCAGATGTCACCGATCAGGGCGGCATCGGCATCGGTGTAATAGGGTCGCCAATCCATCCCCCGGTCAGAACTGTTGACGCGCGGCAAGGTCACGCCAAAACCCAGATGCGCCTCGAACGGGGCCACATCTTGCGCAAAGTGTTCCAGCCGGACGAAAAGGCCTGCGCGTTCCACCCCCCGGCCATCGCGCAGATAGGCGCCATAGGGCCACAGCCGCAGGCTCGCCTGCAGGTGGGGGTGATTTAGAAAACCGCTGAAATCCAAAGCCTTGGCCAGTCCCACTGCCGGATGGGCAAAGGACTGTGCGCGCAGCCAGCAGTAATAGCTGACCATCCGGTCCCACGGATTGCGCACCAGCGTCAGGACGAAGAACTCTGCCATTTCGGCGTCGGTCACCAACCCTGTGATGTCGGCCAGCGTCGAATGTTTCCACAGCCGACCCATGGTCTTGACGCCCGTCAGGCGTCCTTTGCGTGCGCGTGCCTTGGGCGTGTCGCCGATCAGGATGTCATCCTTGGCGGCCCGTGCCTCCAGCAGCAGCGTCAGCGCCGTGCCCCCGGTCTTGGGGATATGCACAAAGATGTATTTTCGCGCGCGCGAGATGATCATCTCAGACCCTGTTGGGGAGGTCGCGCCCTTCCAGCCACGCGATCAGATTGTCCACCGCCATCATGCCCATCGCTTCGCGGACCTCCAGAGCTGCGGTGCCCAGATGCGGGAGCAACGTCACATTTTCCATCGCCATCAGCGCGGCGGGGACCTTTGGTTCGAACTCGTAGACATCCAGACCCGCGCCCGCGATCTGACCCGCCTGAAGGGTCGCGATCAACGCCGCCTCATCCACCACATCACCCCGGCTGATATTCACGAAAATGCCCGTGGGCTTCATCCAGGCGAGGGTCGTGGCATTCATTAGATGACGTGTCTCGGCCCCGCCCGGAACCGCCACAACAACGATATCTGCCGCCATCGCTTCGGCCATCGTAACTTGGCTCGCAGGCATGCCGGGATCTTCGACAGTGGAGCGGTTGAAGAACACGACCTTCATCGCGAACCCGAAATGGCAACGTGCTGCAATCGCCTTGCCGATCCGGCCCATGCCGATGATCCCGACGGTCTTGCCGGTCACGTGCATGCCCAGCATCTGCACCGGCCCCCAGCCATGCCAATTGCCGGCGCGCAAAAGCCGCTCCCCCTCGCCAAGTCGGCGCGCCGTCATCAAGATCAGCGCCAGCGCGATATCGGCGGTGGCATCGGTCACCGCACCAGGCGTGTTGGTCACGGCCACGCCTGCCGCCCGCGCCACACCTGCGTCGATGTGGTTATAGCCGACCCCGAAATTGGCCAGAATTCCGGCGCGCGGTCTGGGCACATCGGCAAAGACTTCGGCCTGAAACCGGTCGCCAAGCGTCGGCAGCACCGCGTCGTAATCGGTCAGTGCCTGTCGCAGCTCTGACGCCGTCAGTACCGTGGTGTCATCGCGCAGCGTGACGTCAAAGCGCGCGCGTGCTGCGGCCAGAACCGTGTCGGGTAAGCGCCGCGTGATCAGCAATGTCTTCAAAACAGTTTTCCTCCCAAGGGAACGTCGTGATCCGGGCCGATCAGGACGACCTCGCCTTCTGCATCCGGCAGTCCCAGCACCAGCACTTCGGACATTACCCTGCCGATCTGGCGCGGCGGAAAGTTCACCACGGCCAGCACCTGCCGTCCGATCAGCGCGTCGGGCTGGTAATACCGCGTGATCTGGGCCGACGACCGCTTTTCGCCAATCTCGGCCCCGAAATCGACCCAGAGCTTGATCGCAGGTTTGCGCGCCTCAGGGAAAGGTTCGGCCCGCGTGATCCGGCCCACACGGATATCCACCGCTGCGAAATCATCATAGGTGATGGTCATGCGCCAAGCTCCCGACCGCGCGCGGCGGCGGCCTTGACGGCACGGCGCAACAGCGGCGGAAAGCCCGTTTCGGCGTCCATCAGCACCGCCAGCGCTGCCGCGGTCGTCCCGCCCGGAGAGGTCACATTGATGCGCAATTGCGCGGCCGTTTCAGGTGCGCGATAGGCCAGCTCTCCGGCGCCGCAGACGGTGGCCCTTGCCAGACGCATCGCGATATCGGGCGACAGGCCGAGGGTCACACCCGCCGCTGCCAAGGCCTCGATCAGGTGGAACACATACGCAGGCCCTGATCCCGACACGGCGGTCACGGCGTCGATCTGATGCTCTCCGTCGAGCAGCACGACCTCGCCCACCGCTGACATCAGCTCTTGCGCCAATGCCACATCTTGTGGGGCGGCATGGGCATTGTGGCAAATCCCTGTAATGCCGCGCCCCACCATGGCGGGCGTGTTGGGCATCGTCCGCACAATCGGCGTCCGCGCCCCAAAGACCGCCTCGAATGTCGCGATGGAGGTGCCTGCGGCAATCGACACGATCAGCGTCCTGCCGTTACCCAAAGCCTGCAGCGCTGGCAAAGCCGCGCCCATCATCTGCGGCTTCACCGCCAGCAGGGCGACCGCGGGCGCAGGTGGAACGCCTTGGTTCAGATGCACGCCGCTTGCCGTCAGCCAGTCCGAGGCATTCGGCTCCAGCACCCAGACAGAGGCGGGGGGCAATCCCGCCGCCAGCCAGCCCGCAAGCAGCACAGACCCCATCTTGCCACAGCCCAACAGCACCAGCCCCTCACGGGCAATCCGTTCCAACGCCATTCCGTCCTCCGTCATGCGCGGCAAAGGTTAGGCGGCGCGAGGCGCGGCTTCAATGGGGGTCTTGGGGATCGACACGCACCCAATCAGGCGCGGCCATAAGCCTCGGCAATGGCGATTTTCATCGCATCCGCCGGGCTGCGGTCGCCCCAGCAAGCCAGCTGGAACGCCGGGTAAAAACGTTCCGAGGCCAGAACGGCGGCAGCAATCAACCGATCGATCTGTTCTGGCAGCGGACTCTGTCCACCCGCCAGCAGCAACCCATAGCGCCAGACCATCAGCTTTTGTTCGGTCCAGTAGGTGAATGCACCCGTCCAGACCATGTCGTTGCAGCGGTTAATCACGTCATAAAGCTTTGGCATCTGATCGCTGGGCGGGTCCATCTCGAACGTGCAGATGAGGCGCAGAGTCTCGTCTTGCGCTGACCAGGCCAACGTCAGGGAATAGGTCCGCCACTGGCCTTCGACGGCCATCGCGATCTGGTCATCCGTTACCCTGTCGAATTGCCAGGCATTATGCTCTGCCAGCGACTCGACAATGTCGATCGGATGAACATCATCCGACAGGAACGCTTCGGAAAGAGACATATCTCGACCTCGTTATCGTGCTTCCTTATGGAGAACCCACTAGAAGCTGATTATTAGGCAAGGATCAGCGTTTGCCCGACGAGACCCTTACTAGATATGGTGTTCTCAAAGGGAAAGCCTGTAAAGCACTTTCTTTGCGAAACTCCTGTGGAGAAGTCGCAACTTAAACCATTGGGATAAAATAACTTTGACAACTCCCGCTTAGGTTGTCGGCTGCTGTCTCTCAAAAGAGACCCCCGGGGGGGGTGCGTCGGTACGAACGCGTGAACTCCGCCCATCAGGCAGGCAAAGGCGCCAAAGCAGCTTGCACAAAGCCTGCGGGGCGTGACGTCCCCGTTCAGGCCTTGGATTTCTTGGCAAGTGCTGCTTCCAGCGCCTCGATCCGCGTGGTCAGCGCAGCGTTCTCTTCGCGCGCCTTTTGTGCCATCGTCTTTGCGGCGTCGAACTCTTCGCGGGTGACGAAATCGCGATCCGCCATCCACCGGTCGATAAAGCCCTTCATCGCGGTTTCGGCTTCGGTCTTGGCACCTTGCGCCACGCCCATGGCGTTGGTCATCAGCTGGCTCATGTCGTCCATGAACTTGTTGCGGGTTTGCATATCGTGGCTCCTGTGTGGGCGGCGATCTCGCCTGACTTTTTGGTCCTGACCTTTATATGCGGTGCCGACCCGCCCATCTCAAGCCCGCGATTGCCGCAGCCGCCGGCGGTTGACAACCTGCGCATGCTCGCGGCACATCCCTTGCAACCCTGCACAAAGGCTCATGATGTCCTACATTCCTTTTCCCGACATCTCGCCCAACCTCTTTTCGATCGAGATCGGCACCTGGACCTTTGCGCTGCGCTGGTATGCGCTGGCCTATATCGTCGGGATCTTGATCGGCTGGCGGATCGTCGTGGTGTCGTTGCGGCGCGCGACATTGTGGATGCCGGGCAGCGCACCGATGAGGCCCGAACAAGCCGAACGGCTGCTGACCTGGATCATTGTCGGCATCATTCTGGGCGGGCGGCTCGGCTTTGTGCTGTTCTACCAGCCTTCCTACTACCTGGCCAATCCGCTGCAGATCCCGGTGGTGTGGCAAGGGGGAATGTCCTTTCACGGCGGGTTTCTGGGCGTGGTTCTTGCGGCCTTCTGGTTCTGTCGCCGCGAAGGCATCTCGATGCCGCATCTTGGGGATCTGCTGGCGGTGGCGGCACCGGCTGGCCTCTTTCTGGGGCGGCTGGCGAATTTCATCAATGCCGAGCTTTGGGGTCGCCCGACAAGTCTGCCATGGGGCGTGGCCTTTCCCGGCGAGACTGCGCAAACCTGCGCGGGTGTGGCGGGTGTCTGCGCGCGTCACCCCTCGCAGCTATATGAGGCGCTGCTGGAGGGCCTGATCCTGGGGTCGGTGCTCTTGTGGCTGGCGTGGCGGCGCGGGTGGTTTTCTCGTCCCACGGCATTGATGGGCGTGTTTTTCGCAGGTTATGGGACCGCGCGTTTTCTGGTCGAATTTGTCCGGCAGCCCGACACGTATTTCGTGTCGCCCGACAATCCTTTGGGTCTGGCGTTTCAGATCGGCGGGATCGGGCTTACGATGGGTCAGGTGCTGTCGCTGCCGATGATCCTTGTCGGGCTCTGGTTCATCCTGCGGGCGCGCCCTGCATGACGCCCGTGGCAGAGGGTCTCTTGCGCCGGATTGCCCTTGGCGGCCCGATCACCGTGGCCGATTACATGGCCGACTGCCTGATGCATCCCGAGCACGGCTACTATTCCACCCGCGACCCCTTTGGGCAGGCGGGCGATTTCACCACTGCACCCGAGATCAGCCAGATGTTCGGCGAACTTTTGGGCCTGTGCCTTGTGCAAAGCTGGATCGATCAAGGCGCGCCTGCACCTTTTGCACTGGTAGAGCTTGGGCCCGGGCGTGGCACGCTGATGGCGGACCTGTTGCGCGCAACACGCGGGATCGCGGGGTTTCACGCGGCCGCACGGCTTGTTCTGGTGGAAACCTCGCAAACCCTGCGTGGCGTTCAGGCCCGCACCCTTGCGCGGCAAATCCAGACCCTTGGTGTCGACCCCAACTGGGTCGCCGCGACATCAGAGCTGCCTCAGATGCCGCTATTCCTGATCGCCAACGAGTTCTTTGACGCCTTGCCGATCCGTCAGTTCCTGCGCGCCGACAACTGGCACGAACGGCTTGTCGGCGCGATGGAAGGTCAGCTGACCTTTGGCCTGTCGCCACCGCTTGCCTTTCCACCCCAAGGCCCGCCCTTTGACGATTGTCCCCGCGGCAGCCTGGTCGAGATCTGCCCGCTGGCGCGTGTCGTGATGCAAGATATCGCGGTGCATCTGCGCCGATCTGGCGGGGCCGCGCTGATCGTGGATTATGGCGGCTGGCGGTCGCTGGGCGATACCTTGCAAGCGGTCCGCAATCACATGGTGGAGGAGCCGCTCGACAGTCCGGGGCGGGCCGATCTGACCGCGCATGTGGATTTCGAGGCGCTCTGCCTCGCGGCGCAGGTGCCCCATACCGGACTGACCGCGCAGGGGGACCTGTTGCGCCGCCTCGGGATAGATGCCCGCACCGCAGCATTGGCAAAAAGTCTGGACGGTCCGGCGCTTGCCAGCCATCATGCCGCACATCGGCGCTTGACCCATGGTGGGGAAATGGGTTCGCTGTTCAAAGCCATCGCCTTTCACGCCCCCGGCACAGCGCCACCCTCTGGATTTGATCCGCACCCCGATGCTTGAGATTTTGACATCGCCTTCGCTGCCGGTCCGGCACGGTTTCTTTACCCGCAAGGGTGGGGCGTCTTCGGGTGTGTTTGCGGGACTGAATTGCGGGCCGGGATCGACGGATCAGACCGATATCGTGACGATCAACCGGCGCCGTGTCGCCGACGCGCTGGACGTGGCGCCAGATCACCTCCTGACGCTCAGCCAGGTTCACTCGGCGCGTGTGGTGGTGGCAGATGTCCCCTTTCAAGCGCGCCCGGATGCGGATGCGATGGTCACGACCCGGCCGGGACTTGCCTTGGGCGTGCTGACCGCCGATTGCCAGCCGGTGCTTTTTGCAGACCCCGCAGCGGGGGTCATCGGGGCCGCCCATGCGGGTTGGCGCGGTGTGGCCAACGGCGTGCTGGAGGCGACGGTCGACGCGATGGAGCGCCTTGGCGCGCGGCGCGGTCGCATCATTGCGGTCATCGGCCCCACGATAAGCCAGCCCGCCTACGAGGTCGGGCCTGAGTTCTTTGCGCTCTTTGTTGACGAAAATACCTCTAATGCGCAGTTTTTCATCGCTGGAACCGGTGACCGATACTTGTTTGACCTGCCCGCGTTCGGGCTGCATCGTTTGCGGCGGGCGGGGGTCGGCCATGCGGAATGGACGCGTCACTGCACCTATTCGGATGCCGACCGGTTCTATTCGTTTCGTCGCAGCACGCACGCCGCTGCGGCCGATTATGGCCGTTTGATCTCGGCGATCCGCCTCTAGCCGCGCGGTTCCAGGCGGCGGCGTCATCCACGGCAATCCGTTTTCCCGCGCGTCGCCGTCTCTGACTGATCCATAATGTGGCCCGATCCGGTCATTATGCCCCTATTTCGCAAAGATTTGCCCCAACCTTCCCCTGCTACCGTCCAATCACCGCCGCAATCGGGCGTCACATCGTCGGCAATCGCGGCCGGAACAAACCGCGCCGTACTGACTGGACGGAGGGAAAGATGCAAAAGCAACGCCGTTGGCTAAGGGCCGCCATCACCGCCAGTGCGGTGCCGCAGCCACCTTTGCCGTGGACCCGTGGACAGCGCCATGTCCTGACCGCGCTACGCGGTTTGACTGCCCTTGCACCCCGGCCGCCAACGCTCAACCAGAAGTAGATTCGAATCGATCAAACTGTCCCGACTCCGGCGACGATGCCGCATTCTGCGGCGATTCAGGATACAATCTTGGCGCGAAAGCCACTATTGTCGCACAATTGACGGATAGTCCGGCACGGTTTTGACAAACATATCCTTATCTGGCATCAATACTTTTACGAAGATCGGCCGGGGGCAAGGTCCAGGGCCAGTCTGTAAGTCCGGTACGGTGTATCAGGATCAGGATTGAGGCTCGGTAAGGCGGCTCCGGTGCGACCTCTGCGCACCACACAGGAGCCGCCTATCTGATTCCATGGCCCCGATGGTCGCCACCCATGCGTCCGCTGCTGCCAGCCTAGGCGTTGCGCTTCAGCCGCGCCTCCAGCACATCGAACGGCAGACCCGGCTCGTCCTTGGCACAGCGGATCACCAGACTGGTTTTGACATTGGCCACGTTCTCGGCCCTGAGCAGCTCGCCCGTCAGAAAGCTTTGAAAGCTGGACAGATCCGGTGCCACGCATTTCAAGATGAAATCGATCTCGCCGTTCAGCATGTGGCATTCGCGAACCAGAGGCCACGCCTTGCAGCGCGCCTCGAACACCGACAAATCCGCCTCGGCCTGGCTTTGCAGCCTGACCATCGCAAAGACCTGCACCTCAAAGCCCAACTCGCGCGCGTCGATGTCGGCGTGATAACCCTTGATGTAACCCGCCACTTCCAGCGTCCGAACCCGCCGCAGACAAGGGGGCGCAGAAATGCCGACGCGGTGGGCCAGCTCGACATTCGTCATGCGCCCGTCAGCCTGAAGCTCGGCCAGAATCTGTCGGTCGATGGGGTCGAGTTTTGATCCAGCCATGGCAGCATCCTCAAGTTCAGACGCTTCATTACGGCATGGGGTGCCGTCGCGCAATAAAGTTACGCGCTTGCGCAACATTATTCGTGCGGCGGGCCGCCATTCGCGCCGTGCAAACCGGCCATGCGCAAGGCCGCTTGGAAAGCCTGCGCGAGATCGTTACATCGACGGGACGGGCTTTTGGGGGACGATATGGGCGACACACGACATACGCGGGTTCTGATCATCGGCTCGGGTCCTGCAGGTTATACGGCGGCGGTTTATGCTGCGCGCGCGATGCTGAACCCGATCCTTGTGCAGGGTCTGGTCCCGGGCGGCCAGTTGACCATCACCACCGATGTGGAAAACTGGCCCGGCGACAGCCATGTGCAGGGGCCCGACCTGATGGTGCGGATGGAAGATCATGCGAAGGCCGTTGGGGCAGAGGTGATCTCCGACTACATCTCCAGCTTGGACCTCAGGCGCCGCCCCTTTGTGGCGAAGGCCGACAGCGGCATGACCTTTACCGCCGATGCCGTAATCCTGGCCACCGGCGCGCAGGCCAAATGGCTGGGCCTGCCGTCGGAGGAAAAGTTCAAGGGCTTTGGCGTGTCGGCCTGCGCGACCTGCGACGGCTTCTTTTATCGCGGCAAGGAAATCGTGGTGATCGGCGGCGGCAACACGGCGGTGGAAGAGGCGCTGTTCCTGACCAACTTTGCCACCAAAGTGACACTGATCCACCGGCGCGACAGTTTGCGCGCGGAAAAGATCATGCAGGACCGTTTGTTCAAGCATCCCAAGATCAGCGTGGTGTGGAACACCGAAGTGACCGAAGTGCTGGGCGACGAGGCCCCGCTTGGCGTCACTGCGGTGCGCACGCGCAACCTGCTGACCGGCGCGGTCGCGGACATTCCCTGCGCGGGGTTCTTCGTAGCCATCGGCCATGCGCCCGCCTCGGAGCTGGTCAAGGACCAGCTGCCGCTGCATTCAGGCGGCTATGTCGAGGTCGAGGCTGGATCCACCCGGACCGCCATTCCCGGCGTGTTCGCCGCGGGCGATCTGACGGATCACATCTATCGTCAGGCGGTCACGTCCGCTGGCATGGGCTGCATGGCGGCACTGGATGCCGAGAAATTTCTGGCCGTGCAGGAGACGGAGTTAAAAGCGGCGGAATGACCTTGCCTGTTTGGGGCCGGTTCTGGCGCAGCGTTTTCGCGACCGATGTCGCGCAGGTTCTGGCCGGTGTCCGCGCGGTCGAACAGCACGTGTGGACGGCATCATCTACGCGGCCAGGTCCGATCCAGCGCGGTGGCATATCGTGCTGTTGCGCTGGAATGCGCCATCGGGCCCTCAGATCCGGCAAAGCGGCCCGCCGATTCCGTTCTGAGGCCAGTTGATTCACCGCAAGGCGCCCCCCGCCGCGGTCTGGCATTCTGGACCCGTCGGGCGGGTACAGGCCGGACCTTGGAGCGGAGAAATTCCTGTCGGGGCGTTGGGCCGTACTTCTCCAGCGCACCGCTCTGGGGCGGGGCGGTGTCACTGCAAAGTTCGACGCAAGGCGCTCCAGGCTGGCTACATTCTCGCGACGATCACGGCCGTCCCACCCAATGCTGCAGCATTGCTTTTGAAAATCCGCGCGACAAAGTCGAGCACCAGATGCACGGACTTTGTCCTGCCCGTATCGGCTGGCGCGACCAGCCAGATCGTCTCGCTTGCCACCGCAGGAAACAAACGCAGCAACGCCGGATTGCGGTCACCCAACAGGCAGGGGAGCACCGCGATCCCCAGATCACCTGCCACCGCCTGCATCAGCGATTCCGCATCCCCCACCCGCAACACCGGCCCCAAATCGCCTTGCATCGCGTTCAGCCAGCCGAATGCCGGCACATAGCTCAGCCTGTCCGGATAACCGATGACAGGCACACCGTTCAGGTCTGCCGCGGTCTGCGGCACTCCCCGCTCCGCCAGCAATCGCTGCGATGCATAAAGCGCTGATCCCAATTCTCCGGCGCGGCGGATGATGAACTCCCCGCGCGGCGGGCGCAGGTTTCGCAAGGCGACCTCAGCCTCGCGCTCTGCAAGATTGAGCACCCGCGACGATGGGTTGATGTCCAGATCAAGCCACGGTGCCTTGACCCGAAGCTCGCGCAAATGCGGCAACAGAACCGCGTTGCAAAACCACTGCGGCGCGCTGAAACGAACCTTGGCCCGCAATCCGCCCTCGCCCGCCAGATCGGCCATCAGGCCAGCAAGTTGCACACCAAAGCCTTCGGCCAACGCTGCCACGCGCGCCCCTGTCGGGGTGAATCGCCAGCCACTGACCCGGCGGTCGAGCATTCGCTGCCCCAAGGCCCGCTCAAGCGCCGCAATCCGGCGCGACACCGTCGCCTTGTCAACCGCCAACGCCCGCGCGGCTCCAGACACCGACCCGGCCTGCCCAACCGCATGTAGAAAACGCAGATCGTCCCAGTCCAGCATGTTGCATAAATCCTACCTTAGTGTGGTGCATTATCGCCTAGCCTGACCCCGTGGCGCAATGAGAAACTGTCCACAGGGATAGCCGTCCCCAAGGAGAAAGATCATGAACGCCATTTCCGAAACCACCGCGTCCAATACCGCCCTGATCCAGTCGATATATCAAGCCTTTGGCCGCGGTGACGTCGCATTTGTCGCGGCCCAAGTTACCGCCGACACGTATTGGGATTTCTGCGTCACCGACAGCGATGTGCCATGGCACCGGCCCGCGACCGGCCCCGAAGGCGTCGCCAGCTTTCTTGGCGCTTTCATCTCGGAAGTCACCCTTACCCGCTTCGCGCCGCAGAAGTTCATCGCTGCGGGGGATGAGGTGATGGTGCATGTTTCCTTGGGCTATAAGATCAACCGCACAGGTCGCACCGTATCGGAAGACCAGATCCAGTGGTGGACCATCCGTGCAGGCCGGGTGACCCGGCTTCGGCATTTCGAGGACACCGCGCAAGTCATCAACGCCTGGGCCGCGTGACGTTGCAATCAGACCATTCAGGCCGGATTTGCCGCCTGACAGAACCGGCACGGCGGAACCGGACGCGAAGAAATCCCTCGCCGGGCGGGAGGCGGAACTGAAGGCCGCCGAGCAGGCGGGTTGATCCATCGCAAAGAGCGCTGATCCGTCCTGGTTCATTCTCTTCCCATCACAGACGCGGAGGATGAACCATGCGGATCACTTCGGCAGTCGGTTTGGTGTTTCTGATCCTCTTCATCGTCCCGGTGCTGGTTTACGGTGCGCTTTCGCGCGTGACCGGGTTGCAGCCGCCCGGCGGCGACCCCATGGCATTTCTGACCGGAATGGCGGTGTCGAAGCTTGGCACCGCGCTGGCCTATGTCGGCATCTGGGCGCTGGGGCGCGAAGCGTTCGGCACGAACTGGATACTCTACGTGGCGCTCTGGTGGGTGATGTTCGCGCTGGGCGAGATCGGCCAGGCGATCGGCCCCGATTATAGCTGGTCCGAGACGATTGCCGGGGTTGCATCCGAGACGATCTACCTGCCGCTTTCGGGCCTGATCGTCGCCCGTCTGTTTCCCGCCTGACGGCTTTCGGCAAGTTTGATCCGCGACTTTGCCTCCTGGCGGGCAAACTTTCCTGAAACATCATCGGTGGGTGGCATTTCCACCCTTTTTTCCCGAAATCCCGGCGCACTGGCTTGAATTCCGCCCTCATCCCGCGTTACTGCCGCGCCGAACGGCGGACGGCCCGCCGACAGGGTGCAAAGGTGTTTTCCATGTCGATGCCAAATCTGGTTCCGATCCCGGAACTGTATGTGTCCCACGACTCGGCACAGAAGCTGAAGATCGAGGCGGGCAACCTGCCGTCCTGGGATCTGACGCCGCGGCAGGTTTGCGACCTGGAACTGTTGATGAACGGCGGGTTCTTCCCGCTGAAGGGTTTCATGGCGCAGGCTGATTATGACGGCGTGGTGTCAAAGATGCGGATGGCGGACGGGACGCTGTGGCCGATCCCGATCACGCTGGACATCAGCGAAAAGTTCGCCGAAACGGTGGCACCTGGGCAGGACATCGCGCTGCGCGACGCTGAGGGCGTGATCCTCGCCATCCTGTCGGTCACCGACAAATGGGTGCCCAACAAGGCGCTGGAGGCGGAGCGGGTTTTCGGCGCGGATGATCTGGCGCATCCGGCGGTGAACTATCTGCACCATCAGGCCGGCAAAGTGTATCTGGGCGGGCCGATCACCGGCATCCAGCAGCCCGTGCATTACGACTTCAAGGGCCGCCGCGACACGCCGAACGAACTTCGCGCGTTCTTTCGCAAGATGGGCTGGCGTCGCGTGGTCGCGTTCCAGACCCGCAACCCCCTGCACCGCGCGCATCAGGAACTGACCTTCCGCGCCGCGCGCGAGGCGCAGGCCAACCTGATCATCCATCCGGTCGTCGGCATGACCAAACCGGGCGACATCGACCACTTTACCCGCGTGCGCTGCTATGAGGCGGTGCTTGGGCAATACCCATCGACCACCACCACGATGAGCCTGCTGAACCTTGCCATGCGCATGGCCGGCCCGCGTGAGGCGCTGTGGCACGGCATCATCCGGCGCAACCACGGCTGCACCCACATGATCATCGGTCGTGATCACGCCGGGCCGGGCAAGAACAGCGCGGGCAAGGATTTCTACGACCCCTATTCCGCACAAGAGCTGTTCAAGGAACACGCGGTGGAAATCGGCATCGAGATGGTCGATTTCAAGCAGATGGTCTATGTACAGGAAAAGGCACAGTATTACCCCATTGACGAGGTGCCCGAGGGTTCCACCGTGCTGGATATCTCCGGCACCGAACTGCGCCGACGCCTGCGTGAGGGGCTGGAGATCCCCGAATGGTTCAGCTTTCCGAACGTGGTGGAAGAACTGCGCCGCACCTCGCCTGCGCGCTCAAAACAGGGGTTCACGGTGTTCTTCACCGGACTCTCGGGGTCTGGCAAATCGACCATCGCCAACGCGCTGATGGTCAAGCTGATGGAGATGGGCGGGCGCCCCGTGACGCTTCTGGACGGGGATGTGGTGCGCAAGCATCTGTCGTCGGAACTGGGGTTTTCCAAGGATCACCGCGACCTGAACATCAAGCGGATCGGCTATGTCGCCTCCGAGATCACCAAGAACGGCGGCATCGCAATCTGCGCGCCGATCGCGCCCTATACCGCCACCCGCCGGGCAGTGCGCGAGATGGTCGAGGCGTTCGGTGCCTTTATCGAGGTGCACGTCGCGACCCGGATCGAAGAATGCGAACGCCGCGACCGCAAGGGTCTGTACAAACTGGCGCGTGAAGGCAAGATCAAGGAATTCACCGGGATTTCAGACCCCTATGAGGCACCGACAAAGGCCGAACTGGTGGTCGATACCGAGAATGTCGATGTCGACCATTGCGCGCATCAGGTGATCCTCAAGCTGGAGCAGATGGGCCTCATCAAAGCGTGATGCGGCGCGACATTGATCGAAATCCATATCGGGGCCACACAGGGCCGCCGCGCAATCGCGACCGAAGGCTGCGCCGGATGAAAATCCTCGCTTTGTCGGGCAGCCTGCGCCACGGGTCCACAAATACCGCCCTGCTGCGGGCATTGGCGGCAATCGCCGCTCCGCCGGTCGCTGTAAACCTGCTTGAGCGACTGGGCGCCTTGCCCCTCTGCAATCCCGATCAAGAAGGCCCTCTGACGCCTTTGGCCGTCCTTGGATTCGCGGCCGTGGTGGCCGCTGCGGATGGCATCGTGATCGCCTGCCCGGAGTATGTTCACGCGAAGCCGGGGGCGTTCAAGAACGCCATCGACTGGCTGGTGTCGCGCCAGGAGATAATCGGAAAGCCGATCGCCCTTTTGCACGCGTCGCATGGTGGCGAGGATGTGCTGGCCGATCTGCGGCGCGTGCTTGCGACGGTATCAGATGGATTTTCGCCCGGCATCTTTGCGCTGTTTGCCTTGCGAAAGCTGTCGCCAGAGGACGTGGCCGCACAGATGTCGCGGCCGAAAGTGGCACGGGCGCTGGACCGGTTCTTGCAGCAGTTCCAAGGCCACATTGGTCTTGCGCAAGACTGCGCGGCGGCACCCGTCTGAGCGGTCAGTGCACGCTCATCGGCGTCGCATCATGCTGGCGCGCCAGATGAAAGGCCATGTCCCGGTCGGCCACGAGTGCCAGACGCTGGCCGTCAGAACCATGCACCGCATAGATCACCTCCAGCGGACCCACCTGTTCGCGCACCTCGTCGGGCAGGTCGGCCACCTGGATGGACCGCACATACACGATCCGGCCCGTGGGTTCGGGAAAGTTCTGAAACGGCGTGTTCATGATCTGCCTTGCTCCTTACGTCCGATTTTGATGGTCTGCACGACGGTTTCGGGCACGGATCTGTGCAGGTCGATGTGCAAAAGCCCGTGTTCCATCGCGGCCCCGGCAACCTCGACCCCGTCTGCCAGCACAAAACTGCGCTGAAATGCCCGCGCGGCAATGCCCCGGTGCAAAAAGACGCGGTCACCGATGTCGTCAGCCTGCCGTCCCCGGATCACCAATTGGCGATCCTCGATGGTGATCGACAGGTCATCTTCGCGAAATCCCGCCACCGCCAACGAGATACGGTACGCGTTGTCTGCCACCGCCTCGATATTAAAGGGGGGATAGCCCTCTGCGCCGGCTTTTGCAGTACGCTCGACCAGCCGTTCCAGCTGTTCGAACCCCAACAGGTAGGGATGGGCCCCAAAGCTTATTTTCGTCATGCGGACATGCCCTTTGATCAAGCGACAGTTCGGGTATCGGGCCCAGTCAACGGCACCTCGACGAGTTGAATATGGGGGGCGGTCAAGCTTGCTGCAAGAGCAGACGATCTGTCGAACCCGGACAAAAATCGGTGCAGAATTCTGTACTGATTTGGCGTGGTTGCTATAGTGTTGAGCGACAGCAGCCAAGAGCGACTCACCCAATTGTCATGAATGCCTCCTCCGAACTCAATTTCGAAGAAATGCTCCGCATACGGTTGGGCGTGCTGATGCGTGAGCATCGCGATCTGGACGAGGCGATCCGCGCGCTGGATGCGACAGGCCGCCCCGACCAGCTGACCCTGCGTCGGTTGAAAAAGCAAAAGCTGGCGCTCAAGGACCAGATCGTGCGGATCGAGGATCAACTGATCCCTGACATCATCGCGTAGTCTGTGGCTCCATGGCCTCTCGCGTCATTGTGGCGCCAAGACTGCGCCTTTGCTCATCACGGCCAGACGATGCAATAACGCGGGGTCGTGATCCTGCCATTGTCGGATGTTGCGGTGTTGATCCCGATCAGTTGCCGCCTTGGTCAGAGCTTGCGGCGAAAAGCTGGGTCGATGCGATCGTTGCGGCCGAATGTGGCTTGGTCATCGCGAATCATAGCCAGTTGATCGGGGCTGTCCGGCGGGATGGCCTTGATGCCCGTGATTGCCGGGCGCACTGGCCATCCGGCTTGCGCATCCAACGTATCTCGTGCGCGGAATAGGACGGCGGGTCATCGGGATGGTCCTGCAGCATGGTTTTGAGGCACTGGGCCTGCACCGGATCGGTTTGCGCGTCCTGTCCACAAACGAAACTTCGATTCAGTGCCACCCGGCCTGCGGCTTTCGCCACGAAGGCGTGGCGCGACAGTCGGTAAAAGTCGGTGACCAGTGGCGCGACGAGGTGATCACGGGGGGTATTGTCAACCGGCCGCCGCAAGCGCCCTTGAGCCAAAGCGAATTGCACCCGCCCCGACCTTGGCTATAGTGCGCGTTCCTAAGGAATGCGCGGGTCATGCATGAGATATCAGTCGGGATCATCATGGGCAGCCAGTCCGACTGGCCGACGATGAAGGATGCAGCCGCGATCCTCGACGAGCTTGGCGTGACCTATGAGACCAAGATCGTGTCAGCCCACCGCACCCCGGACCGGCTTTGGGACTATGGCAAAACGGCTGCTGACCGCGGCTTGAAAGTCATCATTGCGGGCGCGGGTGGGGCGGCACACCTGCCCGGTATGATGGCCTCCAAGACCCGCATTCCAGTGATCGGCGTGCCGGTGCAGACCAAAGCCTTAGCGGGGGTAGACAGCCTCTACTCGATTCTGCAGATGCCGCGCGGCTATCCGGTGGCGACGATGGCCATTGGGGGGGCGGCCAATGCGGGGCTGATGGCGGCAGGGATCCTGGCGATCAGCGATGCAGCCCTGGCCGCCCGCCTTGACGCCTGGCGCGACGCGCTTTCCGCCTCGATCCCGGATGAGCCTTCGGATGCTTGAACCGGGAGCTGTCATCGGCATCCTTGGCGGCGGGCAGCTTGCCCGGATGCTGTCGGTCGCGGCCGCGCGCCTTGGGTTTCGCACGCACATCTTTGAGCCGGGCGCAAACCCACCCGCCCAAGACGTCGCCCATCATGTCACCACCGCACCTTACGAAGACCTCGCCGCGCTGACCGCTTTTGCCGCCTCGGTCGATGTGATCACGTATGAGTTCGAGAATGTGCCGACCGCAGCGCTCGATGCGCTTGAGGTGCTAAAGCCCGTCCGCCCCAACCGCCGGGCCCTTGCGATCAGTCAGGAACGGATTGCAGAAAAGAAGTTCCTGACCGGGTTGGGCCTGACTTGCGCACCTTTTGCGCCGGTCAATGCGCTGGTTGATCTTGAGGCGGCGCTGACCCGCATCGGCACCCCTGCGATCCTCAAGACAACGCGGCTTGGCTATGACGGCAAGGGTCAGGCGCGGCTGATGGCCTTTACCGATGCCCCCACCGCCTGGTCCTCGATGCAAGGCGCGCCCTCGGTGCTGGAGGGTTTCATCGCCTTTTCCCACGAGGTGTCAGTGATCGCCGCGCGCGGTCTTGACGGCTCGGTCGCGTGCTATGACCCCGGCGAGAATGTCCATCAGGGTGGCATCCTGCGCACCACCACCGTCCCCGCCCGCCTGACCCCAAGCCAGCGCACCGACGCGGTGCTGATCGCCGCCCGCATCCTGAACGCCCTCGACTATGTCGGCGTCATGGGGGTGGAGCTTTTCGTCACCCCGACAGGTCTGGTCGTGAACGAGATCGCGCCGCGCGTCCACAACTCCGGCCACTGGACCCAACAAGGCTGTGCGGTAGACCAGTTTGAGCAGCATATCCGCGCGGTCACCGGCTGGCCCCTGGGCGACGGGTCACGCTACACCGATGTGGTGATGCAGAACCTGATCGGCGAGGATGTGGCCCGGGTGCCCGCACTCGCGCGCGACAAGAACGTCTCGATCCACCTTTATGGCAAGGGTGCTGTGCGACCTGGCCGCAAGATGGGCCATGTCAACCGGATCACGCACAAAAGCTAGAGTGGTTCAGGTTTGAACGGAATCGGAAATCGCTGCCTCTCGCTTCGCTCGAACGTGTTTTCCGATGCTTCAGTTTCCATCAAAACCTGAACCGCTTTAGACCTCCGGGACGCCGGTATCCGATGTGCCCTTTGACTGCTGTTCGCGTGCTGATGCGGCCAACGCCTCATACTTGCTGCGAAAGGCGTCGAGCTGCCGTTCGTCCAGTTCTTCGAGATCCAACAGCGCATTATGCGCCCCTTGGGTCGCGCGGATCAGCTCATCAAGTTTCAGCTGGATTGCGGCGGTGTCGCGATTCTGGGTGTTCTGGATCAGGAACACCATCAGAAAGGTCACGATGGTCGTGCCGGTATTGATCACCAGCTGCCAGGTGTCGGAATAGCCAAAGATCGGCCCGGTGACGATCCAGACGGCGATCACCCCGACCGCCAGCAAGAACACCCCGGGCCGCGCCGCGATACGCGACACTGCCTTGGCGACGCGGGCATAAACGCTGCTCTTACTCATGGCTGAACCTTATCCCGACGGCTTTGCGTTATCGCGTGTCAATTTTTCGGGCGAAAGGCCGTGATGACCTTTGGATCCGTCTCGATCCGTCCGGCGCCCAACAAGTCCAGACAATAGGGCACCGCCGCAAAGACCGCATTCAGACAGGTGGCAATCGCGGCGGGCTTGCCCGGCAGCGTGATGATCAGGCATTTGCCACGGCTTCCGGCGGTCTGGCGCGACAGGATGGCGGTGGGCACTTCGGCCATACTCGCGCGCCGCATCTCTTCGCCAAAACCGGGATATTCGCGGCTGATGACCTCCGCCACGCCTTCGGGTGTCAGGTCACGCGGGGCGGGGCCGGTGCCGCCGGTGACCAGCACCAGTTCCGCGCCATCCTCGTCGATCAGATCGATCAAGGTTTCCGCAACCGAGGCTGCCCCATCCGGGATCACGGTGCGGATCAGCGTGATCGGTGATCGGATCGCGCGCTCCAGCCATTCGACGATGGCAGGGCCGCCCTTGTCTTCATAAAGGCCCTGGCTGGCCCGGTCTGACACCGTCACGACGCCGATCCGCACCGGTCGCATGGGTTCATCGCCGTTCATGTCGCACCCTCGCCTTGTCCATCGGCCTCGCCCATCGCCAGCGCCCAGGCCTCGCGCGTCGTCATTGTGGCGGCAAACCGGCCCGATTGCAGGAAGGCAAGCATCTGGCCGATGACGATGGGGCTGATCATCATGAATGTATGGCTGACCGGCAGCACGATGTGATCGGCCATGCCCTCGACCCGGGTGCTTTCGACGGAGACTTTGCCATCATTCGGCCCCGGAATGGTCGAGGATATCAGCGGGTTCAACGACCGCGTACCCGCGATCACGCCCAGTTCGAAATCAACCGGCGGCAGGCCGCGTGGTACCGAACCCTCGCCCGTTCCCAGTTCCTGTCCAGCGGGGCCGTTGACCCAGGCAAAGGCACGGCTTGCGCCAAACGTATCCACCACTTCGGACCCCGCATTGGGCGGCGCAAGCATCACCACGCGCCCCAGATTGGCCGGGTGATGCCGGGTCAGCCACTGCCGCAGCAGAATGCCACCCATCGAATGGGTCACCACATGTACGACGCCCGCATTGCCACATTCCGCCAACGCAGGCCCGACATGCGCCTCGGCCAGTTCGGCAATGGACGCCTTGGTCGACGGATAGGTCCGATTCACCACCTTGTAGCCATTTGCCCGCAAAGCCGCCTCGATCGGGGTGAGCGAGACGCCGGTCCGCGCCAGACCATGCAACAACACCACGGCCGCGTCCCGGTGGGGCTCGGACATCATGCGAAACAACATCGGTGTCGTCGGCTTCATCCCGCTCAGTCTAGTGACTTGGCGTCCCGATTGCGACCCGTCCCATGGACAAAGCCCCAACGTCACACCACGTTAACGCTATGAAAATGCCGCGACTTGCCGTCCGTGCCCTGATCTTGCACGAGGATAGCCTCTTGTTGGTCAACGCCTATCCGGACCGAAATTCGAATCTGTGGTGCGCGCCCGGAGGTGGCGTCGACGCGGGGACCTCGCTTCCCGCGAATCTGATGCGTGAGGTGATGGAGGAAACCGGCCTCACGATCGAGGTCGGGCCGCCCGTGCTGGTCAACGAATTCAACGATCCCGCAACGGATTTTCATCAGGTCGAAGTATTTTTTCGTTGCACCATCACAGCGGGATTTATTGATCCCCATTGGCGCGATCCCGAAGGCATCGTCACGGACCGCCGGTTTTTCACGCGCGCGGAACTGATGCATATCCGTTTCAAGCCCGACAGCCTACCGGTCGCTGCCTGGGATGATCGCACGATCTACGACCCGATGGAGCATATCGTGCGATGAGCCGCGCCTTTGTCAAAGAGGACGGCAATGACCTCGAACCACTGCCCGATTTGCCGATCAGCCCAAATCCGAACTATGTGACCCCGCGTGGGCTTGCGTCTTTGCAGCTCGGTCTGCGGCAGGCCCAAGCCACCCTGGCCGTCCTTCGGACCCGCAGCGATCGGCTTGACAGACTGCCCGAGGCCGCCGCCGAACGCGACATCCGTTACCTTGAGGCGCGCCTGCGCAGCGCCATTCCGATCGACCCCGCATCGCAGCCCCTGACCGAGGTCGCCTTTGGTCTATGCGTAACGGTGCAGGACGACCATGGTGCGCAGACCGTATATGAGGTGACCGGCGAGGATGAGGCCGATGCCGCGCAGGGCCGGATCGCGCCGCATTCACCCTTGGCCCGCGCGCTGATCGGGGCCAGGGTCGGGGACATTATCACATGGCGCCGTCCTGCCGGGGCCGTGACGCTGGAGGTGGTCGCAATTGCCCATCGTGATTCGCAGGCTTGATCCCATTGCCGACCTTGCGGCCGTCGCCGAAGCTTGTGCCGAGGCCGCCGATTACTGGACTTTGGTTGATGGAAAGCCGCCAGATGCCACCAAGGCGGCCGCGTTTTTCACTGACGGGCCGCCCGGCTGCGATCCGGCGCTGTCGCATCGGTTGGGGCTATTTGTCAAAGATCGTCTGTCGGGCGTGGCAGAGTTGTCCTTCGGCTTTCCTGCTCTGGGGGATGCCTATCTGGGCGCCCTGATCCTGGCTCCTCAGGCGCGCAGGCAGGGCTTTGGCCGCCACGTTCTTGCCCATGTCGAAAACCTTGCGCGTACCGCAGGGGCCCCGCATCTTTACCTTGCCGTGCTGGCGGCTAACACCAAAGGTCGCGCATTTTGGGACCGCGAAGGCTTTCGTCCGACCGGGAAATCAAGTCACGACGCTGCAACCGGCCATACCCTTCATCGGCTGGTCAAACCGCTCTAAAGATACTTGCGGATCACTTCGCTGCGGTGCCGAAACACGCTGACATCGTCATAGGGGGCGCCGTCAGCCTTGGCGTTCTGGATAAGGCCCTGCAAACGCACTCGATCTTTTGCGACCGCGATCACGGCATCGGCCAAGCCTGCCACATCATCCATCGCGACCAGGATCCCGCCACCGTGGATATCGGTCAACTCACGTGCGAAAGCGCCGTCATAGCCCACAATCGGTGTGCCGGAGGCAAGCGCTTCGATCAGGTTTCGCGGCGATTCCGGGGTTTTGTGGCAGAACAGAAAAACATGGGCGGCGCGCATTTCGTCAAGCACCATCACTCTTTCGCGCGTATAGCCGGGCAAACGCACGCGATCTTGCAAGCCAGCCGCTGCAACACGCGCGCGCATCGCGTCAAGCTCGGAGCCTTCGCCCATCCAGACCGCCTCGAAATCAATACCCGCCGCAGATAGACGTTCCATCACGCCGATCCAATCCAGCGGGCCTTTCATCGGGTCGGCCCGACCAGCATAGCAGATCTTGAGGCGCCCGTCCAAAGCCCCGGCCACTTTGGCGGCCAGCGCTTCGGCCCCGATGTGATCCGCCTTGTCCAGATGAATGTCATGCACGATCTGCGGATTACGGCAGTAGCGCGCATAGGCCTCATAGGTCTGACGTCCATGAAACAGGCCAAGTTCCGCGCGGCGGATCAGTGCACGTTCCAGCATCGCCATCGGACGATGATACAGCCGCGACCGCAGGCGCTGTCGCCAGCTGCCTTCATTAGCCATCTTGCGGGTCACCTCGGATTCGACCCGGTCCGTCCAGACGTAGAACTTCCGACCCATGCGATGGGCCTCGATGCTTGCGACCGACCCCCAGTCACCGAACAGACCACCAATGGCAAAACCCATGTAGTCGGCGCGCCCAATCGCTGCACGGATCAGTTTGCGGGTCTTGGGCAAATGCCGCAAAAACTTGTCGGGCCGATAGGCCAACGGAAGCGGTACGATCTCGACGCGCTTCATATTCTCGCCGACTGCGGACAAGGGGACCCAATTCGCAGGGGCAGTTTCGGGTGACAGAGGCATCAAGACAATGACTTTGCGAAAGTTCTCCGCCCATAGCCGCAGACCGTTGCAGGCCTGATCATCCAGTACAAATTCGCCGTCACGGTGGTGAAGTGGGACCGGTGCGTAGATCAAAAGCGTCTTGTCATCTTTGATCATTGCCATTGCGCCCAGTTTGTCCGCACTGCCGACTTATTGCTGATCTGTGCCATGAAGGCAACGTGGGGCGCGGGATGTGTCAAGTTTCGGGCCTGCAAAGGTTGCATGTGCCGCTTGGCCACCGGGCCTTTGCGCATTTAAATTGTCAAAAACCATAGGGTCAGCTGGGTTTCCTCGGCTTTCACGCAAGCGTCGCAAGATCGGTTGTTTTTCAGATGTTTAGTTCAATCATGAAGGCAGTTTCCCTGGTCGACGCGCGAACGGCTGGCATGATCGTCACGGTTGCCACAGCATTTTCAATCTCAGTTACCTGGGCACCTTGTTCTTATCTGCTGTATTCTTACCCAGTTCCAGAGCCATATGGACCCGAACGGCTCTATTGGGAATATGCCGGAAGGGTCCTCGGGCGACCTGGATACAGCGAACTTGCCCACTTCCGGCTTGGCGATTTTCCGCCTTTGGCGTCAGAGGCCAGCACCGTCACACAACTTGCGCCCTAAACCGACTTCACACTCGAATCCCCACCCGGGGCGATGATTTACTTCTCCGCTGTGCGGCTGGTAGCCGATGATTTCGCGACTTTTAGCAACGTCCATCATGTTAACATGGCCTTTGCGTTCGTCATGGCAATCTGGGCAGCACTGGAAACACTTCGGCTTTCCGAGCCATCCTCAATAGGTTTTATCGCTGCAGCGCTCTGCGCTCCCGTCATGCTATACTTGATAGGCGGAGCATTGACGACTTCAAGATTCGACGCCTTGGCGGCGGTATTTGCCGCATTGGGTATCCTGCAAGCCGTTCGTCAAAGGCCCATTCTCGCTGCAATCCTGATCGGCGTCGGGGCAAGCATCAAGGTTTGGCCAATCTTTCTTGTTCCGTTCCTTTTACCACCAGGTAGCCCGCGCCGCCAATTGCTGGTCTTTGCCAGAACAGCGATCATCGCGCTGGCGACCGCCGCTGCAGCGCATCTTTTCTGGGCCCCGTTTGGTACAAGACTCGGCGATCTTCTTGGCTATCTTGAATTTGCATCAGCGCGACCGATGCATACCGAAAGTATGGTTTTGCTCTTAAGCAGGTCGCTTGGCTACATGAACGACGCAGTCGCCTTCGTCTCATACGGATCGCACAATTGGGTGGGCGGTACTGCGGTGGCAAGCCCGTCGCGAGTGCAGATATTTTTCTTGCTATTTGCCGGACTGATGGTTCTTGCAGTTGCGTACATCTCAACAAAACCGATCTCCCGCCCTGAGCTGATGCGCCTGCAGGCATCACTTCGCGTCTCGGTCATCGCGCTTTTGATGTGCGCATCAACGTTTTTTTCCGTGGAGTACACTGTCTGGCTGGTACCGCTGGTTCTTGCCGTCGCCAGACCTTGGCAGTGGGTGACACTGTCTGCCATGCTTGTCGCCGCCGCATCCACCAAAGTCAGCTACAACTATTACGACTCGATCCAGACTATGGACGCGACAGGCCAAGCGATAAGCGCAGTGAAGTGGGCAACGATTACGATGCTTTTCGTCATTGCGATCCTAGCGCTTGTCTCGGCGCTGCGGGTCAGTAGATCAAGTGGACCTGCAACAACCTGAATGCTCGCGTTTAGACTCGGGTTGCGCGAGCGACCAGGAAAGACACCAGTCACCTGGCGCGCACAAGCGAAACGAAAAAGGGCGCCTTTTCGGACGCCCTTTCGCAACTTCCCGGTCGAGGAATGACTTACATCATTCCGTCCATGCCGCCCATTCCACCCATGCCGCCGCCGCCGCCGCCGCCAGCGCCTGCCTTGTCGGCCGGGCGATCCGCGATCATGGCTTCGGTGGTGATCAACAGCGAGGCTACAGACGCCGCATCTTCCAGTGCAATCCGCACGACCTTGGCCGGGTCGATCACGCCGAACTTGAACATGTCGCCATATTCTTCGGTCTGCGCGTTGAAACCAAAGGTCTTGTCTTTGCTTTCGCGCACTTTGCCTGCGACGACCGCACCATCGACACCGGCGTTCTGCGCGATCTGGCGCAGCGGTGCTTCGAGGGCTTTGCGCACGATTGCAATGCCTGCGTCTTGATCAGAGTTCGCACCCTTGACGCCGTTCAGCGCATGGGCCGCCTGCATCAGCGCCACGCCGCCGCCGACAACGATGCCTTCCTGCACGGCTGCACGGGTTGCGTTCAGCGCGTCATCAACGCGGTCCTTGCGCTCTTTGACTTCGATCTCGGTCATGCCGCCAACGCGGATCACGGCAACACCGCCAGCCAATTTGGCCACGCGCTCTTGCAGTTTTTCCTTGTCGTAGTCGCTGGTGGTCTCTTCGATCTGGGTGCGGATCTGGGCCACGCGGGCTTCGATCTCTTTCTTGTCGCCGGACCCGTCGATGATCGTCGTGGTGTCTTTGTTGATTGACACTTTCTTGGCACGGCCCAGCATGTCGATGCCGACATTTTCCAGCTTCATGCCCAAGTCGTCGCTGATCACCTGACCACCGGTCAGAATGGCGATGTCTTGCAGCATCGCCTTGCGACGATCACCAAAGCCCGGAGCCTTCACCGCAGCGATTTTCAGACCGCCGCGCAGCTTGTTGACGACCAGCGTGGCCAGAGCCTCGCCCTCGACATCCTCGGCCACGATGATCAGGGGACGCTGCGACTGGATCACCGCTTCCAGCAGCGGCACCATCGGCTGCAGGCTGGACAGTTTCTTTTCGTGCAAGAGGATGTAGCAATCTTCAAGATCCGCGATCATCTTGTCGGCATTGGTCACAAAGTAGGGCGACAGGTAGCCACGGTCGAACTGCATGCCTTCGACAACCTCGGTGGTGGTCTCAAGGCCCTTGTTCTCTTCGACGGTGATGACACCCTCGTTGCCGACTTTCTGCATCGCATCCGCAATCTGGCGACCGATTTCCGCTTCGCCATTGGCCGAGATGGTGCCAACTTGGGCGACTTCGGCGGTGTCGGAGACGGGACGGGCGGCGGCCTTGATGGCTGCGACGACTTTGGCGGTCGCCATGTCGATGCCGCGCTTGAGGTCCATCGGGTTCATGCCCGCGGCCACGGCTTTCATGCCTTCTTTGACGATGGCCTGGGCCAGAACTGTCGCGGTCGTGGTGCCGTCGCCGGCCTCGTCATTGGTGCGGCTGGCCACTTCTTTGACCATCTGAGCGCCCATGTTTTCGAACTTGTCGGACAGTTCGATTTCCTTGGCAACCGTCACACCGTCCTTGGTGATGCGCGGGGCGCCAAAGGACTTGTCGAGAATGACGTTGCGGCCTTTCGGGCCCAGGGTCACCTTGACAGCATCGGCAAGAATGTTGACGCCGCGCAGCAAACGGTCACGGGCATCGGATTCAAAACGTACGTCTTTCGCAGCCATGTTACAGACTCCTAAGGTTCAAGATTTCGGGTGCGGCGCGCGGGTTTGCGCACCACGCGGGGCAAACGACTTCAGGCGATGATGCCCAGGATGTCGCTTTCTTTCATGATCAGCAGATCTTCGCCGTCCAGCTTCACTTCGGTGCCCGACCATTTGCCGAACAGGATCTTGTCGCCAGCCTTGACGGAAGGCTTGATCAGCTCGCCCGAATCCTTGCGAGCACCTTCGCCAACGGAAATGATCTCGCCCTCGGCGGGCTTTTCCTTGGCCGTATCGGGGATGATCAGACCGCCCTTGGTCTTGTCTTCGCCTTCGATGCGACGGACCAATACACGGTCATGTAGCGGTTTGAATGCCATCTGGTAACACTCCTTAAGGTTTCCAGGTTGATTGACGTTAGCACTCGGAACCCTTGAGTGCTAGCAGGCTTCATTTAGGCAACGACGCGCAAGCTGTCAACACCCACCTGCCGCAAAAAAGTCGCGCCGGCGACTTGGTGTTTGGCCGATCTGATGCCACCTTGTGGAGCAACCAACGAAAAAGGTTTGTCTGCGTCATGGTGTTACATCGCTTTGCCCGCGCGGCAGTCGCTCTGGTCTTGACGCTGGGCACAGCGCAGGCGCAATGCGTCGGCACCAACCTCATCGAGGCGCTGCCTTTGCAGACCCGTAACGACCTTGTTGCCAAAGCCGAGGCGGTGCCTTTTGCGACCGGTAACTTCTGGCGCGCGACACGCGGCGACGAGGTGCTGAACCTGCTTGGCACCTATCATGCCGACGATCCGCGCCATAGTGCGACCGTCGAGACGATTGCACCCCTGATCGGTGCCGCAACGACCGTGCTGGTGGAGGCCGGACCTGACGAGGAAAAGGCGCTGATGGCGCGGCTGGGGCGCGAGCCCGGCCTGATGCTGATCACTGATGGCCCCACTTTGCCCGAGCTTTTGCCCAAAGAAGAATGGAAAGAGCTGGCCGACGCGATGACCGAGCGCGGCATCCCCGCATTCATGGCCGCCAAGTTTCAGCCCTGGTACATTTCGGTGCTGCTCAGCATGCCCAGTTGCGGTCTGCAGAACATGACAGGTCGCGGGCTGGACGGCATGGTCATCGAAGTTGCTCAGTCCGCCGCGATCCCGGTCACTGCCCTCGAACCCTATGACACGGTTTTCAGCATTTTCGGCGGGCTGTCGATGCATGATCAGTTGTCGATGATCCGGACCACGATGGCCACGGAATCGCTATCCGAGGATTTCTCAGTGACGCTTGCCGATACCTATTTTGCCGAGCAAAGCCGGTTGATCTGGGAATTCATGCACTATCAGGCGCTGCAACTGCCCGATCAGTTGCCCGCGCTGGTCGAAGCGGAGTTCGCCCGCATGGAGGACGCCATGATGATCCAGCGCAACCGCGCCTGGATCCCCGTGATCGAACAAGCGGCCGCCAAAGGCCCGGTCTTTGCAGCCTTTGGATCCCTGCATCTGTCGGGCGAGGATGGCGTGCTGAACCTGTTGCAGAACGCGGGCTACAAGATCGAGAGGCTGGCACTGCATTGATCTTGCAAGATCAGCGAATCGTCGCGCTGCATATTCTTGATCTCGGGCTCTTTGATGTCGGCCCCGGCAAACGGCAGATTGGCATTCCGGGGTTTCTTCTGACCACCGACAAAGGCGCGCGAATTCTGGTCGATACCGGCTTTGATCCCGCCTATGCGAGCGATCATGCCGCCACCGATGCCCGTGACGGGCTGTCGGGGTTCGGTCGTCTGATCGACTTTGACGCCCGCCAGACCGTGGCTGGCCAGTTGGGACTGCTTGGCCTTACGCCTGCCGAAATCGACCTCGTGATCCTGACGCATGGCCATATCGACCATGTCGGCTCGCTGCCGCTGTTCACCCATTGCCCGATCCTGCTGACCGCTGCTGAGCGTGCCGAAGCCCGCCCGATCTATTGGGGCGACGTGCGCCCGCTGGACTGGCCCGACACCACCTATCACCGCATCACCGCCGATACAGAGGTTTGCGCGGGGCTCGTTGCCCTGCCAACACCCGGCCATACGCCGGGGCATCTGTCGCTGTTGATCACCTTGCCGTCTCGCCTGACGGTGATCCTCGCGGCCGATGCGATCAACCGTGCCCGCGAACCCGACGAGGGCTATCCCGATGCACGGGACCCTGTTGGCGCTAAAACCTCCGGCGAACGCCTGCTGGCGCTGCAAACCCGGCACAACGCCTTGCTCATCTACGGCCATGACCCCGCGCAATGGCCGACGCTGCGCAAAGTGCCCGCGCATTACGACTAGCCCGCCACCCCGGCTCCATCCCGTCGATCCCTGCCTTGTCGGATTTGCGGGCCACACCTAAACTTCGACACCGGGGAATCAGGAGCCGCGCGATGTCCACTGTCGTCGTCTCCAAACACTTCCTTGGAGTTGTCTGCGTGATCGGTGCCACGATTGCATGGAGCACCGCAGGCTTCTTCACGCTCAGCGTGTCGGTTGACACCCCGACTGTGCTTGTCTGGCGCGGCATTTTCGGCATCGCCAGCTTGCTGGTGCTGTTGCTCTTGCGTGAGGGTCTGCAGGGCATTTCCGGGTTTTCCCAGCTTGGCGTCATGGGATGGGCTTTTGCCTCTGCCGGGGCCATTGCCGTCTTGATGAACATCATCGCGCTGCGCGAAACCTCTGTTGCGCATGTGGCGATCATCTATGCGACGACGCCTTTCTTTGCCGCGGGTCTCGGATGGTTCTTCTTGCGCGAGCATCCTAGCCGCACGGCCATCATCGCCAGCGTCATCGCCCTTGGGGGCGCGGTGATCATGATCGGCCTCGGCGCGGAGGGGACACTGTTCGGCGATGCACTGGCCTTTCTTTCGGCAATCGCCTTTGCCGGGGTGATCATCATTGCGCGGCGCAATCCCGGCATCCCGAACCTGCCTGCCGCGATCCTTGCCGTGGTGATGTCGACCGTGGTTGCGGCCCCGTTCATGTCGGACTTTGTGGTGCCCCATGACGACCTGCCGATGCTGGCGGCCTTTGGCATCGTGAATTCCGCCCTTGGCATCGCGCTTTTCTTCATCGGATCCAAGCATCTGCCAGCGGTACAGACAGCCCTCATCACGGCGTTGGAGACCCCGCTCGCGCCGTTCTGGATCTGGCTGGCCTTTGGCAGTGTGCCCGGCCTTTTGACGCTGGCGGGCGGTGCCATCGTGATCGCCGCCGTGATCTGGCACATCGTGCAAGACACCGCATGACGCCTGACCCCGCAACCCATCACTGCCCCGTGACAAGCCCGCCGCCTGCGCCTATACACCGCGCAAAATCCCTCATCCGCGAGTCCCGCACATGACCACCCTCGTCTTTGGCCACAAATCCCCCGACACCGACGCCACGATGTCCGCCATTGTCTGGGCCTGGTACCTTACCAACATTCGCGGAGGCAATGCCGAGGCGCGCCTGCTGGGAGAGCCCAATACCGAAGCCGCCTTCGTGCTGAAACGCTGGGGCTTTGACAAACCTGCGATCATCGCCGATGTCGACGCTGGCCAGAACGTGGTGATCGTGGACACCAACAACCCCGCCGAACTGCCGCCCTCGATCAATGACGCAAACATCATGGCGATCATCGACCATCACATGCTGGTTGGCGGTCTGAAAACCAAGGCGCCGATCAACATCATCATGCGCCCGCTTGCCTGTACCGCCACCGTGATGCACGGCATCATGGGCGCCAACGTGGCCAAGCTGCCGCGCGAGATCAAGGGCGCGATGCTGTCGTGCATCCTGTCTGACACGCTGGAATTCCGCTCGCCCACCACCACCGACCGTGACCGCGCCGTGGCCGAAGCGTTGGCCGCTGATCTGGGCGTCTCGATCCCGGAACTGGCTGCGGCGCAGTTTGCCGCGAAGTCCGATGTCTCCGCGTTCTCTGATGCGGAACTGTTGCGCATGGACAGCAAGGAATACACCGTTGCGGGCAAGGAACTGCGCGTTTCGGTGCTGGAGACGACGTCGCCCAAGGTTGTCCTCGACCGCAAGGCGTCGCTCATGCAATCGATGGTCAGCGTGGCACGCGAGGACGGCGCGGATCAGGTGCTTTTGTTCGTTGTGGACATCCTGAACGAAGAGGCGACCCTGCTGGTCCCGAACGATCTGGTGCGCCAGATGGCCGAGGCCTCGTTTGGCGTCAAGGTCAGCGGCGACACTGTCGTTCTGCCCGGCGTGATGAGCCGCAAGAAACAGATCCTGCCCGCGTTGAAACTCTGACCCTGGGCACTGGTCAACGGGCCAAAGTTGCGGCATTCCTGACCGGGCCGGGGGCAACCTCGGCCCTTATACTTGCCCGATAGATGTCTGCACGGAAAACATACGCCTGGCATACGTTTGACATACACAAGACACACGCTGGAAATCCGCATCGTAGGGCCCCGCCATGACCGAAATCATCTCCTCCCTGTCGGATGTGGCCGCCCGCTACGACGTGGTTTACTGTGACCTCTGGGGGTGCCTACATAACGGCAAGACGCCGTTTCCCGCAGCCGTCGCTGCCCTTCAGGCCTATCGCCAAGCCGGCGGCAAGGTGGTCCTTTTGACCAACGCGCCGCGCCCGAACCCAAGCGTTATCAAACAGTTGGATAGCCTTGGCGTGCCGCGCGATGCCTGGGATCTGATGGTGACCTCGGGCGATGCGGCGCAATATGCGATGCTGTCGGGTGCGGTCGGGACCCGCGTCCACCATATCGGCGCGTCCAAGGATGAGCCTTTCTTTACTGATTTCGCCGATGATCTGGCCGACTATGCCAGGTCCCAAGCCCCGATCACCCGCGGCGCCCTGAAAGACGCGACCGGGATCGTCTGCACGGGTCTGGTGGATGACCTCACCGAGACCCCTGATGACTACCGCGCCGCCCTCCTCTTGGGCAAAACGCTTGGCTTGCCAATGCTTTGCGCCAATCCTGATATCGTCGTCGATCTGGGTGAGCGACGAATCTTCTGTGCCGGAGCGCTGGCGAAGGCATACGAGGCGATCGGGGGCACAGTGCTTTATTTCGGCAAACCGCACCCGCCGATCTACGACCTCGCGCGTCGTCGTCTGGGTCAGATCAGCGATATGTCCGACGCCCAAATCCTTGCAATTGGCGATGGCATCAGTACCGACATTCAGGGCGGGATGGGCGAAGGGATTGACACGCTGTTCGTGACAGGTGGGATCGCTTCAGATCAGTTTGGTACAGATTTTTCTAACCCCGACAAGGGTTTGCTGAAAACATGGCTGGCGGCGCAGATGCTTTCACCGACCTTCGCAATCGGAAAGCTACGCTAGCCTCCTGGTCAAAAGGCTAACATAATTACGTTTATGGCCCTCATGGCGTTAATTTATTGCGCGCCTAACCGCGCTTTGCTAGCCTGCATCCCGTTGTCCTCAGGATTCGACCGATGCTCGACATGACCAATAACCTGCCGCGCGGCACGATCTGTATCGAAGATATCGAGATCGGCATGACCCGGCATCTGACCAAACAGATCACCGACCGCGACATCGAACTGTTTGCCGAGATCTCTACCGACCGCAACCCGGTGCATCTGGACGACGCCTATGCCCGCGATACGATTTTCGAAGGCCGCATCGCGCATGGCATGCTGTCGGCGGGGCTGATTTCAGCCGTGATCGGCGAACAGCTTCCGGGCCATGGCACTGTTTATCTTGGACAATCCTTGCGCTTCATGGCACCTGTACGCCCCGGCGACATGGTCACGGCGGAGGTGACGGTGACCGAGATCGACCACGCAAAACGCCGGGTCACCCTTGAAACCCGGTGCACAGTCGGTAAAACCGTGGTCATCAAGGGCGAGGCGCTGGTTCTGGCGCCCAGCCGGAAATTCGACTGACGGGGCCGCTGCCCCGAATACGGGGCAGAATGCAAATTCACCACCACTGGCAAGGACTTGATCCCTCGGCACAGGGGGCCTCGGTGGCTATGGGGAACTTTGACGGGGTGCATCTGGGCCACCGCTCGGTGATCGAGCTTGCCCGTGGTGCCGCACCTTTGGGCCTGATCACCTTTGAACCCCATCCCCGCGAGTACTTTGCGCCCGCCAGCCCGCCCTTCCGCTTGATGAACGCCGAGGCGCGGGCGAACCGGCTGGCCAAGCTGGGGGTGAAGCATCTTTACCAGCTTCCCTTTGATGCAACCCTCGCGGGTTTGGCGCCAGAGACGTTCGTCCGTGACGTTCTGGCCAATGGCTTGGGCATTTCGCATGTCGTGATCGGGGCGGATTTCTGTTTTGGCAAGGGCCGCGCGGGGACGGCCGCTGACTTGCAAGCGGCTGGCAATGTTCATGGTTTTCAGACAACTGTCGCGCCTTTGATCGCGTTTGGGGGCCATGACATCTCCTCGACCGCGATCCGCCAAGCCCTTACGGATGGCCGCCCCCGCGATGCCGCCGCAATGCTTGGCCACTGGCACCGAATCGAGGGCGAAGTGCTTCACGGGGAAAAGCGCGGCCGCGAACTGGGCTACCCGACCGCCAACATGTCGCTGTCAAGGCTGCATCTGCCGCGCTTTGGCGTCTATGCGGTCAAGTTGGACGTGCTGACCGGCCCGCATGTGGGGTCTTATCTTGGGGCTGCGTCACTGGGGGTGCGACCCATGTTCGGGCAAAACATGCCAAATCTTGAGACATACATCTTTGACTTTGCGGGTGATCTTTACGGCCAACACATGTCAGTCGCCCTGGTGGACTACCTGCGGCCAGAGGCAACCTTCCCCGACCTGCCCGCCTTCCTCGACCAGATGGCCGCCGATTGCGTGCAGGCGCGCGAGATCCTCACGCCGCTCTGACCGGGTTGACAGCGGTTGCAGGGCCGGGGAGCGGTCGGAACGTTCTGGCCGGGACCCGCTTGATGGGCGACATGAGCATTCTGACCCTGACGCGTGATCTGACAAGTGAGCTCATGACGCTGTTTTTGCGATCCGGGGCATGCTGCGGCGGCTGGGGCACCCTGCGCGTGCGTCCGAAGGTACGGCAGGCGTCGACACCAGACGTCTGGCACGAAAGATATGCTGGCATCCTCCGCGCCCGCGCATGCGGCGCACGGGTGCCGAAGGCAAGTCCGATGGACCGCGCCGAACAATCGAAATCGGTCGGACTTTTCGTCGGGTCCATTTCGGTCTTTCGCAAGACCGGTTGCATCGAGGCCACCCGCGACAGAGCGGGTCGGCCCCTTCTGCGTCTGATTCTTTGATGCCCCTTTCCTTCTGATCCGGTTCGTCGCACCTTCCGGCGATGGAAAAGCTGCGCCCCCGCTTTTGGGAAACCGTCCCACTGAAGAAAATGACCACTCCGGAATGGGAGGCGCTTTGTGATGGCTGCGGCAAATGCTGCCTGAACAAGCTGGAATACGAAGACACCGGTGAGGTGGAGTTTACGCGCATCGCCTGCCGCCTGCTGGACGGTACGACCTGTCGCTGCGGCAACTATGAAAACCGCCACCAGTTCGTGCCTGAATGCGTGCGCCTGTCGCCCAAGACCCTCGCGCGCGTGGCCTATTGGATGCCGCAGACATGTGCCTACCGGCTGCTTTATCAGGGCAAAACCCTGCCCGAATGGCATCCTTTGGTGACTGGCGATCCGCAAAGCACGCATAGCACCGGCAATTCGGTGCGCGGCTGGACCATCCCGGAGTTTCAGGTGCCCGAAGAAGACTGGGACGAATACGTGATCGAGGAAAAACCCTGATGAACTTTGCGTCGGACAACACGTCTGGGGCAGCCCCGGAAATCATGGCAGCATTGCACGCCGCCAATGATGGCTACGCGCTGGGATATGGGGAGGATGCCGTGATGGACCGGGTCCGCGACCGCATCCGCGAGGTCTTTGAGGCACCGGAAGCCATCGTCTACCTGGTCGCCACGGGGACGGCCGCAAATGCGCTGGCGCTTTCAGTCTATTGCCCGCCGTGGGGGGCGGTGTTTTGCCATCGTGCGGCGCATATCGCGGTCGATGAATGTGGCGCGCCGGAGTTCTATACCGGTGGCGCGCGACTGGCGCTGGTCGAGGGTGCATCGGGCAAGATGACGCCCGCGACGCTGTCACAGGCGCTTGCCACAACCGGAACTTCCGGAGTGCACGGGTTCCAGCGCGCGATGCTGTCGATCACCAATGTGACCGAAGCTGGCACCGTCTACGCGCCTGCCGAGATTGCCGCCCTGACCGACCTTGCCCGCGCAGAGGGTTTGCCGTGCCATCTGGATGGCGCACGTTTTGCGAATGCGATCATGGCAACGAATGCCAGCCCGGCTGACATGACGTGGAAATCTGGCATCGACATTGTGACCCTTGGTGGTACCAAGAACGGCTGTCTTGGGGTCGAGGCTGTGGTGATGTTTGACGCCGCAAAGGCCTGGGAATTCGAATTGCGCCGCAAGCGCGGAGGGCATTTGTGGTCCAAGAACCGCTTTCTGGCCGCCCAGATGGAAGCCTACCTTGCCGCCGATCTGTGGCTGCGGCTGGCCGGGCAGGCGAATGCTATGGCCGCGATGATCGCAGATGGATTGCTGGAGTTGCCGGATTTCGGGTTAATCCATCCTGTCCACGCCAATATCAGCTTTCCCCATTTCCCCAAGGGCACGCATGCCCGCGCGCAGGCGGCGGGGGCGAGTTACTACGAGATGCCAGCGCCGCAGGGTCGCGAGGCGGCGCGACTTGTGGCCAGCTGGTCGACAACGCCGGATGATGTTGCGGCCTTGTTGGGTGCCTTGCGGCCCTAAATGGACATGGTTCATTGCAAAGCAGGGGTTCTCTGCCCGGCGGATCGGGCCGGAATGCGTGTCCAGGAACGAAACCGTGCCGAGCGTTGCCCCTGATCAGGTGGAAACTCCCGCCGGATCGCTGGAACGGGCAACCAATGTTGTGACCCGCATCGACGATGGTGATGACGGTCAGGTCCACTGGAAAGATGTCGAGGACGCCGCGAAAGATATGCGTGACCGCATTGAATGCGGGGATCGGCCAAAGCAGCCCCGGACCCGGGCAGCGCGCCTTGCTTGTCCACTTGCGGGCTTGCGGTCTGTCAGCGCGCCTAGGAGGCCGCCAGAAGCGCCATCACCGCAGATTTGATCGCGCCCGCGTGGGTGATTGGCACCATGTGTCCAGCCTGCGGCACGACAAGGCGCGTGACCTGCGGCAGGCGCCGTGCAAGTTCGCGGTGCACGGCGTCGATGATCGGGGGACTGTTCGCACCCTCGACAAGCAGGACCGGCACGCCAATGCTTTCGAGTCCCAGATAGCGCAAGAGGCCTGCAGCATCATCCAGCAGAACCGGGTTTTGCGCCACGATCAGATGCATGCGATCAAGGATGTAGGCCTGCATCCGGGGCGCGAGGTCGGCAAAGGGTTCGCCCGACCCCCAGTAGCCATGGAAATCGGCCGCCGCCTCACGCCGCCTTCCGGCCACAAGATGGGCAGCGAGAGATTCGTGCCGCGTTCGAAACGGGGCATAGGCGGGATCGCCCGACGCACGGGCGGCCGCAAAGATCACCGGCTCCACCAGCGTCAGGCTGCGCACGAGGTCGGGGCGTTCCAGTGCGATCCGAAGGCAGACTGTTGCGCCAAAGGAATGGCCCATGAGATCAATCGGCGCGCCGCCGCCAAGCTCGGTCGCCATGGCAAGGGCGGCACGGGTGGCGTGGCCATGCAGATCGGTCTGGCCATCCCAGTCGGGCGCACGTCCGTGGCCGATCTGGTCGATCGCGGTGAGGGTGAGGCCGTCCAGTTCCCCGGCCAGCGCAGCCCAGGCCCCGGCATGCGCCAGCGAGCAGTGCAACGCCAGAACCGGGCGGGCGCCACCCCGGTTCCAGGCCCGAAAGGGCGGCAGAAGGTTTGCCAGATCCTCGGCCATTTACAGTTGCCCGGCCAGATGCAGGTCCAGATCCTCAAGCCGATCCTGACCCCAAAAGCGTTCATCGCCAACGATATAGAACGGCACGCCAAAGACGCCGCGCGCGACCGCCTCTTCAAGGTTGGCCATGTAGGTTTCGGCCGCAAACAGCATGTGCTTGTCGGCAATGGTGGGGTCAAAGCCATGCGCGGCCAACAGGTCGCGCACCACGTCATCGTCGGCGATATTGCGATCCTCGGCCCAGACGGCGCGAGGGAAGGCCCGCACAAGGCCCGCAAGATCACCACCGCCGACTTTGGCCGCCGCGAGGATGGCATAACACGCTGGCGCGGGGTTCACGGGGAAAAACGGCGCCTGCATATTCAGGGGCACGCCCCGCTTTTTCGACTGACGACGAAGTTCCTGCAACCGGTACGCCTTGCGCGACGGGTGCCGGTCCGCAAGCGCCTGCCCTCCGGTCCGCGGGAACAAGGCAGGGGCATCAATCGGAATATAGCGGATCGTTGCCCCATGGCGCACAGCGATATCTTCAAGCCCCGCGCCCGCAAGATAGGTAAAGGGCGACATCGGCGCAAAATAGTAGTCGATCTGTCGCAATTGCCGCCTCTTTGTCCTGCGCCTCGGTTTGCAAGACCCTAGCGGGGTGATAAGCGGAGTCAACGCTGCGATTCCGCTGCCCCGGAGAACTCAATGCCAGCCATGATCGAACCAAAGCTCATCTCCGGCAACGCCAACATGACCCTCGCAAAGGCGATTGCCCGGCGGATGTCGCTGCATCGGGGCATGAGCGTCAATCTGGTCAAGGCGCGGGTCGAACGCTTCAATGATCAGGAAATCTTTGTCGAAGTGTTCGAGAACGTCCGTGGCGAAGACATGTTCATCATCCAGCCGACTTCGAACCCGGCCAACAACAACCTGATGGAGTTGATGATCATCACTGATGCCCTGCGGCGGTCGAGCGCCCAGCGGATCACGGCGGTGATCCCCTATTTTGGTTATGCGCGCCAGGACCGTCGGACCAAGTCGCGCACGCCGATCTCGGCAAAGCTGGTGGCGAACTTGCTGACCGAGGCGGGCATCGACCGGGTGCTGACGATGGATCTGCACGCCGCGCAGATTCAGGGCTTTTTCGACATTCCGGTGGACAACCTTTATGCGTCTCCGATCTTTGCGCTGGATATCGAGCACCACTTCAAGGGCAAGTTGGGGCAGATCACCATCGTCTCGCCGGATGTCGGGGGCGTGGCGCGGGCGCGCGATCTGGCGCAACGTCTGGGCACCGGACTTGCCATTGTGGACAAGCGGCGGATCAAGCCGGGCGAGGTGGCCGACATGACGGTGATCGGTGACGTCGCGGGGCAGATCTGCATCATGGTCGATGACATCTGTGATACCGGTGGCACGCTCAGCAAGGCCTCGGATGTGCTGCTGGCCGCAGGTGCGACCGAGGTGCATGCCTACACCACGCATGGCGTGCTGTCAGGCAACGCTGTGGAGCGGATCACGGCCTCGTCGATGAAAAGCCTCGTGATCACCGATTCCATCGAGCCGACACCTGCGGTCTTGGCGGCGGCCAATATCCGCATCGTGCCAACGGCACCGATTTTTGCACAGGCGATCCTGAACATCTGGAACGGCACGTCGGTGCTGTCGCTGTTTGACAACGAAACTCTCGTGCCGATCTACGAGGGCATGTACCAGCTTAGCTAGTGGTCATGGCACGTCCCAGGCGTCATCGTCAGCAACAGAGCCAATCGCCGTCCATTCTGCCCTGATCCGGGCAATCCGGCTGTCACCCCATGTCCGAAAGACAATCTCGAACCCGGTCGGCGTGATCGCCTCGGCATGGATGTCGACGCGCGAGTTGGTCTTGTGGTCCATGTCCCACATCGAGATGCCGATAAGGATTGCCGGCACACCGGTGAAGGGTTGAACAAAGGTCACCGCGACGCGTTTTTCGCGCGCGCCTTGGCCCGTCCACATTGCACCACCGTCGGCAAAATCCGAGAAAAGCACATGTGTGCCCTGCAAAACACCAACGGAGGCAGAACTGATACGCGTCAACGGCCTTTTCTCCTTGGGGTGCGGGCTAGCACCGGATCAGGGCAATATACGGACTTTATAACGACAAAGGCCCCACATTGATGGGGCCTTTCTTTGACAGTCCTTTTCAGGTTACTGGCCGGCTGCCGCGCGCATCGCGTTCAGATCGGCTGTCAGTTTGTCGGCAACGTCGCGGTTGCCAGCCAGCGCTGCGGCCGCTGTCACGTCGGCCACAAGTGCGTCCATGATCGGTGGGGTCAACTCTTCAAGCGGGACAGCGCGTTCGGCCAGGACCGACACGCTCGTCGCCGAGATCTCGGCGAAACCGCCTGTTACGGCATAGGCCTTGACGCCCTCGGCAGAGATCGCCCGCACGATGCCCGGACGCAGCGTGGTCAGGGTGGGCGTATGCCCTTCCATCGCCGTCAGGTCACCATCGGCACCGGGGATCTGCACCTCGGTTGCCTTGACTGACGCCAGACGGCGTTCGGGGCTGACGAGATCGAACTGAACTGGCATCGTGCCCCCCTTAGGCCGCAGCCGCGGCAAGACGCTGGGCTTTGGCCTTCACATCTTCGATGCCGCCGACCATGTAGAAGGCTGCTTCGGGCAGGTGATCGTATTCCCCGGCGACAACCGCCTTGAACGAGGCGATCGTCACATCCAGCGGCACCTGAACGCCGGGGCTGCCGGTAAAGACCTGCGCCACGTCGAATGGCTGGCTGAGGAAGCGCTGGATCTTGCGGGCGCGCGACACGGTGGTCTTGTCGTCTTCGCTCAACTCGTCCATCCCGAGGATCGCGATGATGTCCTGCAGCGACTTGTAGCGCTGCAAGATGCCCTGCACGGCGCGGGCGACCGCATAGTGCTCGTCGCCAACAACGGCGGGGTCCATCAGGCGCGAGGTGCTGTCGAGCGGGTCCACAGCCGGGTAGATGCCGAGTTCCGAGATTGCGCGCGACAGGGTCGTCGTCGCGTCAAGGTGGGCAAACGAGGTTGCAGGTGCCGGGTCGGTCAAGTCGTCGGCTGGCACATAGATCGCCTGAACCGACGTGATCGAGCCTTTTTTGGTCGACGTGATGCGCTCTTGCAGGGCGCCCATGTCTGTGGCGAGCGTCGGCTGGTAGCCCACGGCCGACGGGATGCGGCCCAAAAGCGCGGACACTTCGGAACCCGCTTGGGTAAAGCGGAAGATGTTGTCCACAAAGAACAAGACATCGGTGCCGGACTGGTCGCGGAACTGTTCGGCCAGCGTCAGGCCGGTCAAGGCGACGCGGGCACGTGCACCCGGCGGTTCGTTCATCTGGCCGTACACAAGTGCCACTTTGGACTTGGTCAGGTCATCGATGTTGATGACGCCGGATTCGATGAATTCGTGATAGAGGTCGTTGCCTTCACGGGTCCGCTCACCCACCCCTGCGAACACCGAATAGCCGGAGTGCACCTTGGCGATGTTGTTGATCAGTTCCTGGATCAGAACCGTCTTGCCAACGCCTGCGCCGCCGAAAAGTCCGATCTTGCCGCCCTTGGCATAGGGGGCCAAGAGGTCGATCACCTTGATACCGGTCACAAGGACCTTGCTTTCGGTGGCTTGCTCGGAAAAGCCGGGGGCGGGCTGGTGGATCGGACGCGTCTCAGACGCGCCGATGGGACCTTTTTCGTCGATCGGCTCACCGATGACGTTGATGATCCGCCCCAGCGTCGCGTCGCCGACGGGCACCGAGATCGGCTTGCCCAGATCGCTGACCGGGGCACCACGAACAAGCCCTTCGGTCGCGTCCATGGCGATGGTCCGCACGGTGCCTTCGCCAAGGTGCTGCGCCACCTCGAGGACCAGCCGCTTGCCGTTGTTGGTGGTTTCAAGCGCGTTCAGGATCGCGGGCAGCGCGCCGTCGAACTGCACGTCCACGACGGCGCCGATGACCTGCGTAACCTTGCCTGCCGCAGCAGTGGCTTTCGGTGCTTTTGCCATGTCGTTTCTCCGGTTTCTCAGAGCGCCTCAGCGCCCGAAATGATTTCGATGAGTTCTTTGGTGATCGCGGCCTGCCGCGAGCGGTTGTACTGGATGGTCAGCCGGTTGATCATGTCGCCTGCATTGCGGGTGGCGTTGTCCATGGCGCTCATCCGGGCGCCCTGTTCAGAGGCACCGTTTTCCAGAAGGGCGGTAAAGACCTGCGTCGCCACCGAACGCGGCAAAAGGTCCGCAAGGATCGCCTCTTCGCCGGGTTCATATTCGTAAAGTGCTGCGGCAGAGCCTGCCTCGAACTTTGCCGGGATCACCTGCTGCGCGGTCGGTATCTGGCTGATCACCGACTGAAAGCGGTTGAAGAACAACGTCGCCACGTCAAATTCGCCCGCTTCGAACCGCTTGAGAACTTCGCGCGCCACAGTGAGTGCGTTGTCATAGCCGACGCGCTTGACCTCGGCCATATCGACATGGCTCACGAAGTACTGGCTATAGTCGCGCTTCAACTGTTCGCGACCCTTTTTGCCGACCGTCAGGATCTTGAGCGTCTTGCCCTGACCCAGCAGTTCAATGGCCCTGGCGCGCGCCAGACGCACGATGGTCGAGTTGAACCCTCCGCAAAGGCCGCGCTCCGAGGTCATCACGACCAACAGATGCACCTTGTCGGCCCCTGTGCCTGCCAGCAGACGGGGTGCGGTGTCCGACTTGCCGACCGAGGCGGTCAACTCAGCCATCACCGCATTCATCCGCTCTGCATAGGGGCGGGCGGCCTCGGCAGCCTCTTGGGCGCGGCGCAGTTTTGCTGCCGCGACCATCTGCATGGCTTTGGTGATCTTGCGCGTGTTCTTGACGCTGCCGATCCGGTTCTTGAGAGCCTTAAGGCTGGGCATGCGCTATCTCCCTGCCCCGCCCTCAGGCGAAGTCTTTCGCGAAGGCTTCAATTGCGGCCCGGATCGCCTTTTCCAGATCGCCCGAAACCTTGCGATCCTTGGTGGTGATGTCCGCCAGCAGGTCCTTGGCATTGGTGCGCAGATGCTTCAGCAGGCCGGTCTCATAGCGGCCGACCTCTTTCACCGGCACCTTGTCCAGATAGCCGCTGGTGCCTGCATAAATCACGCAGACGATCTCGGCATTGGTCAGCGGCGAATACTGCGGCTGCTTCATAAGTTCGGTGAGGCGCGCGCCACGGTTCAGCAACTGCTGGGTCGAGGCGTCGAGGTCGGACCCGAACTGCGCAAAGGCCGCCATTTCGCGGTACTGTGCCAGTTCCAGTTTCACCTTGCCGGCAACCGACTTCATCGCCGAGGTTTGCGCCGACGATCCCACCCGGCTGACCGACAGACCGGTATTCACGGCAGGACGCACGCCCTGAAAGAACAATTCGGTTTCCAGAAAGATCTGGCCATCGGTGATCGAGATCACGTTCGTCGGGATATAGGCCGACACGTCCCCGGCTTGGGTTTCGATGATCGGCAAGGCGGTCAGCGAGCCTGAGCCATTGTCTTCGTTCAGCTTGGCCGAACGCTCCAGCAGGCGAGAGTGCAGATAGAACACATCACCCGGATAGGCTTCACGTCCCGGCGGGCGGCGCAGCAGCAGCGACATCTGGCGGTAGGCGACGGCCTGTTTGGAAAGGTCATCATAGATGATCAGCGCATGGCGGCCGTTGTCGCGGAAGAATTCGGCCATCGAGGTCGCCGAGTAGGGCGCAAGGAACTGCATCGGCGCCGGGTCCGACGCGGTGGCTGCCACGACAATCGTGTAGGCCATGGCACCGGATTCTTCGAGCTTTTTCACCAACTGCGCGACGGTCGAGCGTTTTTGTCCAATCGCCACATAGATGCAGTAGAGCTTTTTGTATTCGTCGGTGCCAGCGGCCTCGTTATAGGCCTTCTGGTTCAGGATCGTGTCCAGCGCCACCGCCGTCTTGCCGGTCTGGCGGTCGCCGATGATCAGTTCGCGCTGGCCACGGCCAACCGGGATCATCGCGTCGATGGCCTTGAGGCCGGTCGCCATCGGCTCATGCACCGATTTGCGCGGGATGATGCCCGGCGCCTTGACGTCGGCGACGCGGCGTTCTGTCGTGACGATCGGACCCTTGCCGTCGATCGGGTTGCCAAGACCGTCCACGACGCGGCCCAAAAGCGCGTTACCGACTGGCACGTCCACGATGGACTTGGTGCGTTTGACGACGTCGCCTTCCTTGATGTCCTGGTCCGTGCCGAAGATCACGATACCGACATTGTCGACCTCGAGGTTCAGCGCCATCCCGCGAATACCACCGGGAAATTCGACCATCTCGCCGGCCTGCACGTTGTCGAGGCCATAGACGCGGGCAATCCCGTCCCCGACCGACAACACGCGGCCAACTTCGGCCACCTCGGCATCCTTGCCAAAATTCTTGATCTGCTCTTTGAGGATCGCAGAGATCTCGGCAGCTTGAATTCCCATTACCCAACCTCTTTCATTGCATTCTGAAGTGCCGCAAGCCGGGCCTTGACCGAGGTGTCGATCATCATGGAACCCAATTTGACGACAAGACCGCCGATGAGGCTTTCATCGACGGTGGTATTCAATCTGACAGTCTTGCCGACCCGCGCTTTCAGGGTCTCGACAAGGCGTTTGGTCTGCGCGGCAGTCAGCGCCGTTGCGGAAGCCACCTCGGCGGTGACCTCGCCTTTTTCATCGCTGATGCGGTTTGCAAGATCGGACAAGAGTTGCGGCAGGACAAAAAGGCGGCGCTTTTGTGCCATCAGGGCCAGCGTGTTCGCGGTCAGCGCATTCAGGCCCATCTTGGCCGCCACAGCCGAAATCGCCCTGCCCTGATCGTCGCGCGAAATCATTGGCGACGAGATCACGGTGGCAAGGTCAGGGCTGATCGAAAGTGCTGCACGCAATGCATGAATGTCAGCCTCAAGTGCCGCCAGTGAACCGCTCTCTTTGGCAAGGCCAAAAAGCGCAATTGCATAGCGTGAGGCGATGCCCAGAGAGATCGAAGCTGGTTCGGACACGTCATCCCTTCCGCTGTCTTTATGTCCCTTGCCACAGTCTCGGGCAAAGGTCCAAGGCTATCACTGGGCACCTACCGTTAAGTCGGCACCATCCTTGTCGCGGGGCGTCCTTAGCAGAGGCTTTCTGACCTCGCAACGGGGTTGCTGGGCATTTCGCACCCGCAGCGGAAAACTATTCTCGGCGATGTGCGGCAGAGGGTCGCAATTGTCCCGAATTGGCCGCTTCACCCCAAGTTTTCGGTCACGAAGACCGGATAGGAGCAGAATCGGGGGCCGCAACGGTGGAACTGAAGGCAGGTTCGGGCGCGCCCTTGCGGACGCCTTCCAGGACGCGCAGCGGGCGGCGGACCACGGCCCCCAGACCGCCTCTTGTCGGCGCGTAGACCTGCTTGGACGCCTCGACCATCAAGACGCCCCCGGCCAGCCACGGTGCACGACGCCCGACGGTTTCCCAAAAATCCGCGGTGCGCAGCCAGAACCGACCCTGCGCTGGTGGGCCGAACAGGGCCGACTGGCTGCGTTCGGGGGTAAAGCCATGGCGTTTCAGCTGCGCCTCAAGCTGGTTGATCGAATAGGGACGACCAAAGCCAAACGGCGTGCCCTCGCGCCGCGACCAGAGCCCGCTGCGGTTCGGCACGATGAAAAGTGCCCGCCCGCCCGGACCGAGCACGCGGTGCGACTCTTCCAAGACCGCGGAGGGATTTTCTGACGTTTCCAGCCCGTGCATCATGATCAGCCGGTCCACGAGGCCGGTAGAGACCGGCCAGGCGGTTTCCTCGCACAGGACGGCGACGTTTTCTTCACCCGCAGGCCAAGGCATCACGCCCTGCGGGCCCGGCATGAGCCCGATCACCCGGCGCGCAGTCGGCAGATAGGGCCGCAACATTGGCACCGCAAATCCAAAGCCCACCACGGTCGTTGCGGCTTGCGGCGGCCAAAGACGTTCAACCTGGTCACGGATCGCGCGCTGCGCCACCCGGCCGAGTTGGGTCCGGTAATAGAAATTTCGCAGGTCGAGCACATCAAGGTGCATTGCAGCTGGTCTTTCTTCGGGCGATCTTAGGATATCATATCTTGTAAAGGTGCAAAGACCATGGCGCTTGAACTCGTTACCATTCCCTGCCGCACCGACAACTACGCCTATCTGATCCATGACCCTGTCAGCAACGAGACGGCGGTCGTCGACGTTCCGGACGCCAAGCCCATCCTTGCCTGTCTTGCGACGCGGGGCTGGACGCTGTCGGACATCTGGATCACCCACCACCACGACGATCACATCTCGGGGGTCACCGAGCTGCGCGCACAAACCGGTGCGATGGTCCTTGGTGCCGCCGCCGATGCGCATCGCTTGCCGCCGCTGGATCTGCCATTGGACGCGGCCAGCAGCTTTACGATCGGCGCGCACGCGGTCCGCGTCATCGACGTGCCCGGCCACACGGTCGGTCATATTGCCTATTACATCGCGTCCGCCGGCCTTGCCTTTACCGCCGACAGCCTGATGTCGGGCGGATGCGGCAGGATGTTCGAGGGAACCGCCCCGGTTTACTGGCAGTCGCTTTGCAAGCTGGCCGCCCTGCCACCGGAAACGGTGATCTGCTCGGGTCACGAATACACCACAAGCAACCTTCTGTTTGCGCTGAGCCTTGAACCGGCCAACAGCGCGCTTATCTTGCGCCATACCCGGGCGGCGGCACTCCGGGCAGACGGCAAACCCACTTTGCCGGTGCCGCTATCCGAAGAACTTGCCACAAACCCGTTTCTTCGGGCGGGCACGTCCGAGATGAAAAACACCCTTGGCATGCATACCGCCACGGACTTTGACGTTTTTGGCGAACTGCGCGCCCGGAAAGACAGCTTTTGACACGGCCTTTTCATCACATTTCGTGAGTAAGGCGTTGCAAAGCAAAGATTGCCCGAATTTGCGCTTGAAGTGCGCAAAATAAAACCGAACTTTAAGATCATGAAGACAAGGTCAGGATGGGTCCGCTTCGGATCCGAAGACCCGCAAAACAGGAGCACGCGCACGTGCCATCGTTTTCAACAACTCTCGAGCAAGCCATTCATGGCGCCTTGGCGCTTGCCAATGCCCGCCGTCACGAACTGGCAACATTGGAGCACCTGCTGCTTGCCCTGATCGACGAGCCCGATGCGGCCCGTGTGATGAAGGCCTGTTCGGTGAACCTGGATGACCTGCGCAAGACGCTGGTCGATTTCATCGACGATGACCTGTCGACCCTCGTGACCACTGTCGAAGGGTCAGAGGCGGTGCCGACTGCGGCATTCCAGCGCGTGATCCAGCGCGCGGCGATCCACGTCCAATCCTCTGGCCGCACCGAAGTCACCGGAGCCAACGTACTCGTCGCGATTTTTGCTGAACGCGAATCCAACGCCGCCTACTTTTTGCAAGAGCAGGACATGACCCGCTACGACGCGGTCAACTTCATTGCACACGGCGTGGCCAAGGATCCGTCTTACGGTGAAAGCCGTCCGGTAACGGGTGCTGAGGATCAGCCCGAGACGCCGAAGGCCGAGGCTGGCGACGCCAAGGAGTCGGCGTTGTCCAAGTATTGCGTGGACCTCAACGTCAAGGCCCGCAAAGGCGATGTCGACCCCCTGATCGGTCGCGAGATGGAGGTGGAACGCTGCATTCAGGTGCTGTGCCGCCGCCGCAAGAACAACCCTCTGCTTGTCGGCGACCCGGGCGTCGGCAAGACCGCCATCGCGGAGGGACTGGCATGGAAGATCGTCAAGGGCGAGACGCCTGAGATCCTCGCGCATGCCACGATCTTCAGCCTCGACATGGGCGCGCTTCTGGCCGGCACCCGCTATCGAGGTGACTTTGAAGAGCGGCTGAAAGCCGTCGTCAAGGAAATGGAGGACCACCCCGACGCGATCCTGTTCATCGACGAGATCCACACGGTGATCGGTGCCGGGGCGACCTCGGGCGGGGCAATGGATGCCTCCAATCTGTTGAAGCCCGCGTTGCAGGGCGGCAAGCTGCGCTGCATGGGTTCGACGACCTACAAGGAATTCCGCCAGCACTTTGAGAAGGACCGCGCGTTGTCGCGCCGTTTCCAGAAGATCGACGTGAATGAGCCTTCGGTCGGCGACAGCATCAAGATCCTGATGGGGTTGAAGCCTTACTTTGAGCAGCATCATGACCTGACCTATACCCGCGATGCGATCAAGTCGGCGGTGGAACTGGCGGCGCGCTACATCCACGACCGCAAACTGCCCGACAAGGCAATCGACGTGATCGACGAGGCCGGGGCTGCCCAGCATCTCTTGCCCGAGGGCAAGAAGAAAAAGACCATCACGCCGAAAGAGATCGAAGCCGTCGTGGCCAAGATCGCCCGCATCCCGCCGAAATCGGTGTCCAAGGACGACGCTGAAACCCTGCGCGATCTGGAAAAGACGCTCAAGCGCGTGGTCTTTGGTCAGGACAAGGCGGTTCAGGCCCTGTGCTCGGCGATCAAACTTGCCCGTGCCGGGCTGCGCGAGCCTGAAAAGCCCATCGGCAACTATCTCTTTGCGGGTCCAACGGGTGTCGGCAAGACCGAGGTGGCCAAGCAACTGGCGTCTTCGCTCGGGGTGGAGCTGATCCGTTTCGACATGTCCGAATACATGGAGAAGCATGCCGTTAGCCGCCTGATCGGCGCGCCGCCCGGTTATGTCGGATTTGATCAGGGCGGCATGTTGACGGATGGTGTGGACCAGCATCCCCATTGCGTGTTGCTGCTGGACGAAATGGAAAAGGCACATCCGGATGTCTACAACATCCTGTTGCAGGTCATGGACCACGGCAAGCTGACCGACCATAACGGCCGGACCGTCGATTTCCGCAACGTGATCCTGATCATGACCTCGAATGCGGGGGCGCGCGAACAGTCGCAATCGGCCATCGGTTTCGGCCGCGAACGCCGCACGGGCGAAGATACTGCCGCGATCGAGCGGACGTTCACGCCCGAATTCCGCAACCGTCTGGATGCCGTCATCAGCTTTGCTCCCTTGGGCCGCGAGATCATCCTGCAGGTGGTTGAAAAGTTCGTGCTGCAGCTTGAGGCGCAGTTGCTTGACCGCAATGTCCATATCGAACTGACGCCAGAGGCCGCCGCCTGGCTGGGAGAAAAGGGCTATGACGACAAGATGGGTGCGCGCCCCTTGGGTCGCGTGATCCAGGAGCACATCAAAAAGCCGCTGGCCGAAGAACTGCTGTTTGGCAAGCTGATGAAAGGTGGCCTTGTCCGCGTGACGTTGAAGGACGATGCGATCGAACTTGAGGTGCAAGAACCTGCCAAGCCGCGTATCGCCCGGGCCAAACCACCGCTTCTTACGGCAGAGTAGACCGACGCCCAGTTGGAAAAGAGGCCCCGGGATCAACCCGGGGCCTCTTTTTGTTGATGTTGGCGGTCCTTTGCAGTTTATTCCGTCACATCTTTGCTATCGCGAAAATTTGAGGCCTTGGGTCCGGCGCCTGGGTTTGCTTAGTCACGGCTTTTCAACGTGATCATTCAGGTTTGACCCATGCTCAACGAACACTTTTTCCCGTCGGAGGTCGCCGGTCTGGTGCGCCGCTCAACTGAAATCAACGATGCCTTCATGAACGGCAAGATGGACCTCTGGCAGAGCCTCGTGACCCATTCGCAGGACTTCTCGTTGCTGTCGCCATTCGGGAACTGGACGGTGAACGGCTTTGACAGATCGCCCGAAAAGCTTGCCGCAATGGCAAGTTGCTTTATGTCGGCGACGACATCGCTTGAGATCGTTGCGGTCCACACGTCTGCCGAGATGGTCGTGCTGGCAGTCGTTGAACGACAGCACGGCATCATCGGCGGCCTTCCGGCGCAAGACTGGTCGCTGCGTGTCACGCTTGTGTTTCGGCGCAAGGGTGCGGCCTGGGAACTGGTGCATCGGCATGCCGACCCGCCGGTGCAGAGCATCAGGCTGGACCAGTTGTCGGCGATCGCGCGGGGACAAGTTGGCAGTAGCGGCACGATCGCCTGACGTCTATGATCTGACAAAGCCATGATCGCGGCTATGTTCAGAAAGGCCGCCCATGCCCCTTTTGCAGCTTGTCTACGCCTCGCACCCCTTCGGGTTTGACAGCGCTATCCTGTCCGCGATCTTGCTGGATGCGCGGCGTTGCAACAGTCGCGACGACATCACCGGCATGTTGATCTGTCGTGCTGATCTGTATCTGCAGCTGCTGGAGGGGCCCGCCGAAGCTGTCGACGCCGCCTATCGCCGGATCGCTGCGGATGACCGGCATCTCGACCTGCGGCTCCTGTCACGCCAGCCGGTCGAGGCGCGGCTTTTTCCGCTGTGGTCAATGCAGGATGATCCGGCGCGGTCCTGGCTTTGGACCAAGGCCGAGGTGGAGGCGGGTGTGCTTGACCAAGCATCGCCCGATGCTGTCCGGGCGGTGTTCCACCGCCTCGCTGCTGAAGCCGCCAACGCCACCTGACTTTGCCGTCTGCCCGAGATCGGTCGCCGCTAGACCACCGCTGCGCGGTACAGGTGCCATGTCGCATGGCCAAGCAGAGGCAGCACGATGACCAGACCCAGCAGTGCCGGAACCGAGCCCAGCGCCAGCATAACCGCAACGATCAATCCCCAGGCGCCAATCGGACGCGGATTTTTCAGCGCGACCTGCACCGACGTCACCACCGCTGTGGGCAAGCTGACCTCGCGGTCCAGAAGCATCGGGAACGAGACGACGCTGATCGCCAGCACCACAACCGCAAAGCAAAAGCCAACCCCAATGCCGACCACCGTCATCGCCCAACCGGCCGGTGTCGTCAGCACGTCGGTCGCAAATGACAGCAACGAGGTGGGGGGGACCGGCCCCAGGGTCGCGTCATAGATCAGGTTCGCCACCATGATCCAGACAGCAAAGACCACCACATGAAACAGGCCCAGGACAACAATGCCGCCGAACTTGGGGGATTTGATGACATCAAGATAGGCCAGCCAGTTCGTCTCCTCGCCGTTTTCGCGCCGCCGGCTCATCTCGTAAAGGCCGACCGCCGCGATGGGTCCGGTGAGCGCAAAACCCGAAAGCGCCGGGAAAAAGAGGTAGATCAGGTTGCCCTGCACGGCCAGCGCCGCCAGCAGTGCTCCGATCACAGGGTAAAGCAGGCAGACGAAGACAACGTCGGAGCGAAAGGCGAACAGATCCTCCCAGCCCTTGCGCAAGGCGGTCCGAAGGTCGGCCATGGTCAGGGTGCGGATCTGCGGCAATTCGGTCGGTTCCGAGCGGACGGCGCTGACCACCGATGCGACATGGCCAAAGGCGCTGCCGATCGTGCTGAAAACCCAGGAGAGGGGATTGCCAATGGTTTCGGGCATATGCGGATCCTCCTGCTGTCAAGTCACTGCCGGGCGCGGTTGACCCCGGACAAAGGCGTGCGGCAAAGCCATGGATAGCGGATCGTCGATAGCGTTGTGACGATACCACCTTTTGGCGTGGCGGTCGCTCACAGTTTCGCGCATTGGCTGAGCGGTGCGGCGCGGGTCCGCATCAGGAGTGCCTGACGGGTTAGCGTTCTGTCAGTTTCAGCTCGATCCTGCGGTTCTGCGCCAGCGCCGCGGGACTGTCACCTGACGCCACGGGGCGATATTCACCAAAGCCCGTCGCTGCAAGCCGTTCGGGGGGAAAGCCCAAGCTGTCTTGCATGAACCGCACCACCGACAGCGCGCGCGCCTGGCTCAGTTCCCAATTGTCGGCGTAAAACCCACCACCCGAAAGCGGCGTGTTGTCGGTATGACCATCAACTCGGATCACCCAATCGATGCCATCGGGGATCTGATCGCGGATCTCGTTCAGTATGGATACGACGCCCGCAATCTGGGTCTGGCCTGCTGCAGAAAGATCCGCCGAAGCAGGTGGAAACAACACCTCGGAGGAAAAGACAAAGCGGTCGCCGACAATCTTGACGCCTTCGCGTCCGGCAAGGACCGTGCTGAGTTGGGCAAAGAATTCTGACCTGAATTTGGCAAGATCGCGCGCCTGCGCCTGCAGATCTTGCGTTTCGGCCTGCAGGGCCAAAGCCTCAGCCTCAAGCCGCTTGCGTTCCGCCTCTTCCAGCTCGGCGCGGCGGCGTTCGGTCGCGGCGACCTGCGCCAAGGCGGCGTTAAGCTGGCTGCCGAGCGCGTCAATCTGGACATTGGCACCGGCATCGCGCGCATCCGACGCATCCAGCAATGACTGTAGGCTGCCCAACTGCGTGCGCAGGGCAGCAATCTGTTCGTTGAGCAGTGTCACCTCGCGTGCCGCCTTCAGCGCCTTTTCGGATTCGGCCGACAATGCTGCCTTGGCCGTTGCCAGGAGATCGGTGGCCGTTCCCTTTTCGGCTGCCGTTTGCGCTGCCTTGGTGTTGGCCGCGGCCAGAAGGGTCAGCGTCTCTTCGGCGCGTTTGCGCTGTTCTTCCAGTGCCAGCGTCATCGAGGTCAGCTCTGCATCAGCCGATTGCAGTTTTGCGCGCAGCGCCGCCAGCGCGGCCTGATCGACCAGCCGCGCGGCCTCGGCCTCCGACAGGGTGGTCTTGGCGCTGTCGAGTTCGGATTGTTTCGTGCTGGCATCGCTGCGCAAAGACGCAATCAGCGCCTCAAGTGCGTCGCGCTTGGCGGCGGCCAGACGCGCGACTTCGGCATTTGCGTCGATTTCGGTGCGGGCTTTGGCCAGAGCCAGATCCAGAGCATCCTTTTGGGTGATCAGCACCGCGCGTGCCGCATCCAGTTCCTTGACGGTGACGGTCAGGTCGGCCACTTGGCCGCGTGCGGCGTCGCGGTCGGCCAAGAGGCTTGCGACTTGGGTCTCAAAGTCGGTGATCTTGCCTTGCGCCGCGGTCAGGGCGGCCTCGCGCGCGGTCAACTGACCTTGCAGGCTGCTGATAAGCGTCGCTTGCCGCGCACCTTGTGCCTCGGCATTGGCGAGAGTGGCGCGCAGGCCCCCCACCTCAGTTTCCAGAGAGGTGACCTTTTGACGTTCCAGCCCCAGCGCATCAGCAAGGCCCGCGACCTGTGCAGACAGTTCGTCAAGCTCGGTTCCTTGAGTCGTGATCTGGTCACGCAGCACCGATTGCATCACCGTAAAGATCGTTAGCACGAACATCAGCACCATCAACAGCGTCGTCACCGCATCGACGAATCCGGGCCAGATAAGATTGCTGTCGCGACGGCGTGTCAGTGCCATGACTTAGCCCCTTCCCACGGCGCCGCGGTTCAACTGCCGGATTGCCGCGGTCAGAGCCGTCAGATCGGCCCGCAGGTCGGCAATGCTTTCCTGCCGTCCGGCAGAGACTTCTTCCAAGATGCGCAAAAGCTGTACGTCGATCGAGCGAAGTCGCATCCGGCTTTCCGCGTCCGGGCCGCCTTCGGATGTGGTCATCGCGACAAGCAGCCGTTCCTGGCTATCGGCCAGGCGGCGCAATGCATCGGCCTGACCCATCTCGCCCTCCATCCGACGGGCAAGGCCTTCGATCGCGGTCGCAACATGGACCAGACGCCCATCCAGGGCTGTGCGGTTCTCTTCGGTCTGGGCCAGGATTGTCTGGAGCGTATCCATCTGGGCGACCATTTGTTCCAGCCCCACGGCAAGACCGGCGGCCTCGCCACCTTCGCCGTCACCGGATGAAAACCCCAGCCGCGTGATGGACGACAGCCATTCCTCCAGCTCGCGCGCAAAGCGGTTCTGGCCATGGCCTGCAAAAAGCTCCAGCAGCCCGACGACCAGTGACCCTGCCAATCCCAAAAGCGACGACGAAAAGGCCGTCCCCATGCCGCCGAGTTGCGATTCGAGACCCTTCATCAGCTTGCCAAACACCTCAAGACCACTCTGCCCTTCTTGCGGGGACAACGACCTGATCGTTTCAACAACAGCAGGCACGGTGATCGCAAGGCCGTAAAATGTGCCAAGAAGGCCGAGAAAAACCAAAAGGTTGATCAAATAGCGTGTGATGTCGCGCGATTCCTCGATCCGGCTTTCGACCGAATCCTGGATCGACCGCGATGAGGTGGTCGATATCTGCATCCTGGCGCCGCGTGATCGCAACAGGGCGGCCAGGGGCGCCAGCAGGCGCGGCGGGATGACGATGTCATGGCCCGGCACCTGCCGCACAAAATCCTCGATCCAGTTCACCGACTGAATGAGGATCAGCACCTGCCAGAAACACGTCGCGACCCCAAACAAAAAGACCGCCGCGATCAGGCCGTTGAGCAACGGATTGGTGCGGATGATGTCCATCACCTGCCCATGGATCAGCCACGCCCCAACACCGACAAGGATTGTCACGAAGAGCATCGTGACAATCTGCCGGGTCGGCTGGCTGAAGGTGATCTGTGCTTCGCCTATCGAACGGTCAATCACGGAACACACCCACAAGATTGTTCAGCCTTGCACGACAATAGCAGGCCTGTCCCTCGTGCCAAGCGAAAGCCTCCTCGGGAACCGTCACGGCGGTACGTCATCCCTGAAAAGATCGCCTGTTGAGACTTTCAAGCCAGCAGGAATATCGTCCTTGGGTGCGACAAGAGCATGAATGGAGTCGCAATTGGTCCTTTCGCGCGGGGCTGGTATAGACAAGGCAGCGAGACGAGACAAAGGACTGATCGATGCGTTGGCTGTTAGCAGGGGTGATCGGCCTCTTTGTGCTCTGGTCGGGCTATTGGGTGGTCGGATCGCGCGCCGTGCTTGGTGGCGTCCAAACCTGGGTTGCGGACGCTCCTAAACAAGGGCTGGCGATTAAGACCGGCGAAATCAGCTTGGCAGGCTTTCCCAATCGGTTCGATCTGACTGTTGCCACCCCGGCCTATCAAGACCGGGTCAGCGGCTGGTCCTGGGCCGCACCTTTCGTGCAGGCGCTGGCGCTGTCGTACAGGCCCTGGGAAGTGATCATCGCGCTGCCGAACACGCAGATCCTGACGCGACCGGGCGAAGAGATTGATGTGGCATCAGACCTGATGCGCGCCAGTATCAAGGTCTTTGCGGACACCGACCTCGGCCTCGACAAGATCATTCTGGAAAGCGACGCAGTGGCCCTGTCGTCGAGCCTCGGCTGGACCGGATCGGCCAAGCGCGCGGTGGTTGCATTGCGCAAGGACGCCTCGCAAGATGCGGCATATGAGTTCGGTTTGCAGATCGATGCGCTGTCCCCGGACGCGGCCTTTGCAAAAGCGTTGACCGAAAGCACTGAGCTGCCGCCGGTCATGGACAGCGCGACCGCTGACGTGATTGCAGTCCTGTCTGCCCCGCTGAACCGGCATAGCGCGCAAACCAGACCAGAGGTTCAGAGCATCCGTGTGAAAAACGTGCTGGTGACATGGGGAGCGCTGGGTATTCATGCCGAGGGTGACGTGCGCCCGGATGATCAGGGCTTGGCCGAAGGGCGCATCGATATCCGCGTCACCAACTGGCAGCATCTGGTGCCGCTGCTGGTGGCTGGCGGTGCGGTGAAACCGGAGTTGTCGCAGACGGCGGGGAACATGCTCAAAGCCCTCGCCCAGTCCAGCCCCGATCCCGATGTCCTTGCCTTGCCGTTGACGCTGAAGGACGGCTGGATGAGTCTGGGGCCGTTTCCTTTGGGCCCTGCGCCCAGCCTGCGCGCGCAACCGGGTTTTTGAAGGCTAGCGGCAGTAAGAACCCTTGCGATAACGGGCCGTGTCGAAATGCATGTGGTCTTCGTGGTAGCCATCTGATCCGGGGCCGAGCGTGGTGCCAAATATGCCGCACGCGGCCTTGTACACGCGGCGCAAGGTCTTGCCCCAGTCGTCCGATACCGACAGCACGCGCCCGTCAGCCAGCACGATTGCAGAGATGTCGATGGCCCTGCCCTTGCCGTGTTCGCTGATCTTTTCGCCCGGCTTGTTGTTGCGCGTGCGGCAAATGTAGTGCGCGGCCACCTTGATCTGGACGACCTTGGTGCGCTTTGAAAATGCCGGTTGCAGGCCTTTCCTGACCCAGGTTTTCAGCGCCTTTGCAGTGGTGCAATCCATGATCGCAGGTGGGCTTAGGGCGACCCCATCGACCGAAGTGACCCTGACAGGTTCCGCCACACCGCAACCCTTTGTGCGTGCGCTGATCGGGGCCAGCACCTCGCCCTTGATCGACGGATCACCACAGACTGACCCCTTTTTCGATTTTGTCAGGGATTTCGAAGGTGGGGTGATCACCGCCGCTGTCGTGACCTTTTCAGGGTCTTGCGCCCGTGCAGCGAGGCCGCGCGGGCGCGGCTGGGGGCGCGGCACGACCAAGCCGGCGGGCACCACATCGCGCGGAGTCGACACCATCGGCGCGGGACGCAGCTTTGGCCGGGTTCCGGGCGCGACGACGGTCGGCAAAAAGGTTGCAACATCATCGGATACGATACTCAAAGTCGGCCTTGGCACCGGTCTCAGAGACGATTCCAGCGGACCAGCCTCTGCAAGTGTGGGGGTGAAACACATCGCAAGGATCACTGCCATCCTGCGCATCACTGTCAGCCCTCGGATTTTTCGGTGGGGCGTGGCACGGCCGACACCCGCCCAAAGTCCGGCGCTGCGGTGTCTTGGCCTGCTTCGATGATCCCACGGCGAATTTCGCGCGTTCTGGTGAAATAGGCATGCAGCTCATCACCATCGCCCATCCGGATCGCGCGCTGCAACACGAACAACTCTTCGGTAAAGCGGCCAAGAATGTCGAGGGTTGCCTCTTTGTTTGTCAGGAAAACATCGCGCCACATCGTCGGGTTTGAGGCCGCAATCCGGGTGAAATCGCGAAAGCCCGAAGCCGAATACTTGATCACCTCGGAATTCGATACCCGGCGCAAATGGTCAGCGACCCCGACCATCGTATAGGCGATGAGATGGGGAGTGTGCGAGACAACCGCCAGCACCAGATCGTGGTGTGCGGCGTCCATCTCATCGACGTTCGAGCCGATCGCTTCCCAAAGTTTGCGCAGGCGTGCGATGGCGTCTGGCGACGATTGCGACGTGGGCGTCAGCAGGCACCAACGATTGACAAAGAGCGTGGCAAAACCCGAGCGCGGCCCGGAATGTTCGGTTCCCGCAAGCGGATGGGCGGGCACAAACGCGACGCCGTCGGGGATATGGGGGCTGATCGCCTCGATCACGGCCTGCTTGACCGAACCCACATCGGTCACCGTGGCGCCCTGGGCAAGGTGCGGGCCGATCTCGGCGGCAATCTCACCCATTGCGCCGACCGGCACACACAGCACCACCAGGTCTGCGCCCGCAACGGCCTCGGCGGCGGTGCCATAGACACGATCACAGATCCCGATCTCCAGGGCCGCGTCGCGGGTTTCGCGCGATTTTGCGTGGCCGGTGATTTCACCCGCCAGGCCCTTTTGGCGCATCGCATGCGCCATCGACGAGGCGATATGGCCAAGCCCGATCAGCGCGACACGATCATAAATGACGGTCATTTCGTTCCCTTGAACTGGGCCACGGCATGCGCGACCCGGCGGCACGACGCCTCATCGCCGATGGTAATCCGCAGGCAGTGGGGCAACTGGTAGCCCGCCACGGCCCGGACGATCAAACCTTTGGACTGCAAAAACGCATCGCAGGCTTCGGCCTCTTCGGCATTGGCAAAGCGGGCAAGGACAAAATTGGCCATCGACGTGTCGGAGGGCACGCCGAGTTCGGCCAGTGCGCTCGCGAGCCAAGTGCGCAGCCGCGCGTTTTCGGAGCGACAACGCGCGACCCATTCACGATCATGCGCCGCAGCCTCGGCCACATCTTGCTGCACCGTCGACAGGTTGAAAGGTCCGCGCAAACGGTTCAGCACATCAATGACATGCTTTGGCCCGTAACCCCAGCCAATGCGCAAACCACCCAGGCCGTAGATCTTGGAAAAGGTGCGCGTCATCACGACATTGTCGCGCGCTTCGATGATTGCAAGACCACCGTCATAGCCGTCGACATATTCCGCATAGGCACCGTCCAGCACCAGCAAGGCCTGTGGTGGCAATTTCTCGGCCAGGCGCTGCACCTCCGCCGAGGAGATCATTGTCCCGGTCGGGTTGTTGGGGTTTGCGATGAAGACCAGCCTGGTTCGCCGGTTGCAGGCCGCAAGTATCGCGTCGACGTCGGTCGTGCGTTCGCGCTCTTTGACTTCGACAGGGGTTGCGCCCGCTGCCATCGCAGAGATGCGGTACATCAGGAAACCATGTTCGGTAAAGACGACCTCGTCCTTTGGTCCGGCATAGGCCTGGCAGAGAAACGTGATGATCTCATCTGATCCTGCACCGCAAATCACGCGGGCAGCATCCAGCCCATGGACGTCGGCAATCGCGGTACGAAGGGCCAGCTGATCGGTGGAGGGATAGCGGTGCAAGGAATGGGCCGAGCGCAGAAAGACTTCCTTGGCGCGGTCAGATGCGCCAAAGGGATTCTCGTTCGAGCTGAGCTTGACCGCGTTCGCAACGCCCGCGACATGCCCTTTGCCGCCCTGATACAGGGCAATATCAAGGATGCCGGGCTGTGGCTGGATCGTGTCACTCATCGCTGTCTCCGCTCTTCGGGCCGGTTCTAGCGATCCGGTGGCCATGAGGCCAGCGCGTTCTTGCCGCAAGCCGCATCGTGGCAGGGCGGGTTTTTGTCTTTTCAGCGCGCGTTTCTGACCTTTCAGCGCAATCGCGGCATTTGGCGTTTGGCTAAAGTCGGTCTTGTCGCCTCATGGACTTGTGCAATGTTCGACCTCGACCAGACCCAACACCTGCATACGCGGCGCTATGACCGTGCGGCACATGGCTGGCAAGGCCGGATGTCGGCGCTGGGCTACGCGGCGGCCTACCGCGAGGCCGTCATGGAACTGCTGCCGGCGCCAAGTCTGGCACATCGTGTGATGGATGCGGGCTGTGGTGTGGGCGATTTTGCGGCGGCTTACGGACAAGGGCGCGGTGCAATCCCTATCCTGACACTGGTCGATCCTGCTTTCGAGATGCTGCAAGCCGCTTACAGGCGGCTTTCGGGGGTGGCGCTGCATCTGTGGACACATGCCAGGGCCATCGAGGCCTTGCCCGACCTGCCAAAGCAGGACCTCATTCTGTGCGCGCATGTGATTGAACACTGCGCGGACCCTCGGCTTGCCCTGATCCGGCTGGGCAGCCTTTTGTCGGAAACCGGCGTGCTGTTGCTGATCGTCAGCAAACCGCACTGGTGCAATTGGCTGACCTGGCTGCGTTGGCGGCATCGCAGCCACACGCCAGCAGCAGTCAAGGCGCTGATCCATGCTGCCGGACTGTACTGTACCGCCGACATGGGCTTTTCCAAAGGTCCGCCACGGCGCACCAGTCACGCGTATCGTATCGTTCTAACCTCAGGAGAACTGTCATGCTGATCGTCATCGTCGATTTCGAAGTTGCCCCGCAAGACCGCGCCAACACGCTTGCCACGTTGCGCGAGGAGGCGGGCACCGTGCGCAAACTGTCGGGAAATCTGGACTATTCGGTCTGGACTGATCCTGACCACGCCGGACGGTTGCGGCTGATGCATGGCTGGACCGACACCCCGGCCTTTGAGGCGTACAAGGCGACCGAGGCCTTCAAGGCCGTGGGGGCGGTGTTGTTTCCCAAGATGGTGGGAAAACCCTCGACGCAGGTGCATAGCGTCGTGCAAAACTGAGCCTTGCATGAACCAGCAAGCCGCCTTTGCCGTTGTCCGAAGGTTCGATCCCAAACCCCCGACACGCTATCGGTTTGACCAGCATTATCTGCTGTTTGCCTTGCAAGGCACGATGCGCCTTGAGGCGGAGGGGCGCTGCTGGTCCCTTCCGCCTGCCCGCGCGGCCTGGATTCGCGCAGGGGTCGAGATTCTCTTCAGCATCGAGCGCCCGATCTCGTGTTGTTCGGTGCTATTTTCCGCAACCGAGTATACCGCTCCTGTACGGCCACTGACGGTGTTCGAGATGACGCCCCTGCTGCGCGAAGTGATGAAGGAACTGCGCCCCTTTGGTCCCGAGGCGACCAAGTTTCCGGCCCAGGCGCGCACGCTTTTTGACCTTGCCGCACTACTGGCGGAACGACAGTCGCGTGCGCCCAGCCGCGCCTGGATGCCTGCACTACAAACCGAGGCGATGCGCCGCGCCCTGGCCAAGACCGAGGCAGGGCTGGCAGAGGCGCAGGACCTGGATGATGTCGCTGCGGCGGCAGGTCTTGCCCCGCGCACGCTTGCCCGGCGGTTTTCCAGCGAGCTTGGCATGACCTGGCGGCAGGCACAGATGCGGCTGCGCATGATCCGCGCCATCGAAGGGCTGGCGGAACCTTCCCGGTCGGTCACCGACATTGCCCATAGTCTGGGCTATGCGTCATCGAGTGCTTTCAACGTGGCATTCCGGGACTTTACCGGACAGACGCCGACCGCTTTTCGCCACTCCATGGCGGGCGAGAGTGCCTAGGCTCTTGCCCGGACCGTCAGCCAGTCCATCAGCGCCAGGAGCACGCCTGAAATCACAAAGGTCAGGTGGATGATGACCATCAGAATGAGCATCTCGTAGGATACGCTCGTTTCGCTTTGTGGTCGGCCGAGGGACATGAAGACCTTGAGCAAATGTATTCCAGAGATTGCGACAATCGACGCGATCAATTTCATCTTCAGGCCCGAGAAATCGACTTTTCCCATCCAGTCCGGTCTATCTGCGGTATCGCTTATATCCAGCTTTGAAACAAAGTTCTCATAGCCAGAAAAGAGCACAATCAGCAGCAAATTCGCTGCCAGTGACAAGTCGATCAGGGTCAGAGCAGCCAGGATCGCATCTTCCGCCGTCATCGTAAGTGCCTGTTGGGCATAGTAGATAAGCTGTTTGATAAACACGACAGTCATTATCGCCAGACTGAGGACCAAACCCAGATACATTGGCGCCATCAGCCATCGAGAGGCGAAAAGGCCCTTTTCAAACTGAACTTCAATGCTTGGCTTTTCGGACATGATGGGCGCGGGTCCCTTCGGCTTTGGTGACATTCCCACGATTTAGCGCAGCTTTTCACAAAGCGCATCCCCTGTCATGACAATGTCAGCGCCAAATGTGCAGGTAATGAGAAAAGGGGGCAGAAACCTGCCCCCTTTCGATCAGGGGTTCAGCTTGCGCTGTCAAGCTGGCAGGCGCTTGCGCCCGACAACTGCCATCGCGCCCAGCGCGGACAGGATCAGCCATGCCGCGCCCGGCAAGGGAATCGGCGAAGGCGTCGGATCACCGCCACCACCACCGCTGCCTGTGCCACCGACGGCCCTAAAGCGCGCGCGAAGGACTGCGGTATTGTTTGCACGTTCTTGTGTCCAGAATTCGGAAAACACCTGTCCGGCAATCAAAAAGCCGGCGATTTCCAGTATGTACGTGACGCCGTTCACTTCAAACTGGTTTTCGCTGCCCGCGTTGTTGAGAATTCGGACACGGTCAGCACAGCCATTGGAGTTTACGCCTGAACCAAGGCTCCTGCCATTCTGGCACGCCCCGCGGCCATTGCCGTTGTTGGGCGTTTCGAAGTGATCAAAGGCAAAGGCCGCAGTGACTGCGTGCGAGACGCCGCCAATCGCGACGCTGACGGCCAGACCGAGATCGGCTCCGGTTATCGACGTGCCGATCTTGATCGTCTTGTTGAAGTGGGTGAATCGCCCAAGCTGGAATTCGGTCCCGCTTTTATAGAGACCAACAGCGGTGCCCGCAAAGTTGTAACCGCTTTGCTCTCCGGTTCCGCCCGTGCCCCGGTAGGGTGTCCGCCAGCGCACGGTGCTGGTGCCAAGCCCGTTCACATTGGTTGGACCGCGGGGGGCTGAAGCCCCGTCCAGGTGCCGGTCACGGATGCGACGTCGAGTGTTGCGGCATTTGCAAGACCGCCGATGCCCAGCGCAAAGGCGGCAACAACGGCAGCCGCCCAGATGTCCTTTACCATACTGATTATTACCATCTCCATTCTTCCTGCGTGCCACGTTCCGTGCGTCAGGCAGGCCTTGTTTTGCTCGATATTTTCCGGTCCTCGGTGGAACCGACCTCCGCTCTGCCGCGTGAACACGATCTTGAAACAGCGTTCGGATCACCCGGAAAGCCCGCGATGACCCTAAATGCAGCATCCGACAGCGGAAAGAATAATGTTCGAATTGTGTCACATCGCGCACAAAGGTGGCCGAAGCGCTGCAAACGCGTTTCAGCGCGTCACAATCCTGACACGTTTAACTCTTGCCGAAGTTGTCGCTCATACCTGCATTTGCATTCCGGCCAGGCCACGCTGGCTAGGACGAATCACATGAACTGTCGGATATCCGTCAACCGCCCTGTAACGGCGGCAGCGGCGGCCATGGCCGGGCTCATCAGGTGCGTGCGCCCGCCACGCCCTTGGCGTCCTTCGAAATTTCGGTTTGAGGTTGCCGCGCAACGCTCGCCCGGAGACAGTTGATCGGGGTTCATCGCGAGACACATCGAACATCCCGCAAGACGCCACTCAAAGCCCGCATCGATGAAGATCTGGGCCAGCCCTTCCTCTTCGGCCTGCAGGCGAACAAGGCCCGATCCGGGGACCACCATGGCCCGCAAACCGTCCTTTTTCTTTCTGCCTTTGAGGATCGCTGCCGCCGCCCGCAGATCCTCGATCCTGCCGTTGGTGCAGGACCCGATAAAGACCGTGTCGATCTCGATCTCGTTCAGCTTTTGGCCGGGTTTCAGTCCCATGTAGTCAAGGCTGCGCTGAACAGCCTCGACCTTGCCGCCGGTGAAGTCGCTCGGCGATGGCACCACGCCGGTGATCGGCAGCACGTCCTCGGGCGATGTGCCCCACGTGACGACGGGGGCGATGTCCTCGCCCTTGAGGGTCACCACCTTGTCCCAATGCGCGCCGTCGTCGGAAAACAGCGTCTTCCAATAGGCGACGGCGGCCTCCCACTTGGCCCCTTTTGGCGCATGTGGGCGGCCCATGCAGTAGGCATAGGTCTTTTCGTCCGGCACGATCAGGCCGGCGCGCGCGCCGCCCTCGATTGCCATGTTGCAGACCGTCATGCGGCCTTCCATGGAAAGCTCGCGGATCGCCTGACCGCAGTATTCTATGACATAGCCAGTGCCACCGGCCGTGCCGGTTTCGCCGATAACGGACAAGGTGATGTCCTTGGCGGTCACCCCCGGACGCAAGCTGCCGGTGATTTCCACCTTCATGTTCTTGGCCTTGCGCTGGATCAGCGTTTGCGTCGCCAGCACATGTTCGACCTCGGACGTGCCGATCCCGTGCGCCAACGCGCCAAAGGCACCGTGGGTGGCCGTGTGACTGTCGCCGCAAACAACCGTCATGCCCGGCAGGGTCCAGCCTTGTTCCGGGCCGACGATATGCACGATGCCCTGACGGATATCCGATACCGGATAGTAGTTGATCCCGAATTCCTTGGCATTGGTATCAAGCGCGTCGACTTGAATGCGGCTTTCCTCGTTCATGCCGCCAGTGGCGCGGTCGAGCGTGGTGGGCACGTTGTGGTCCGGCACCGCGATCGTCTTTTCCGGCGCGCGGACCTTGCGACCCGTCATACGCAACCCTTCAAAGGCTTGCGGGCTCGTTACCTCATGCACCAGATGGCGGTCGATATAAAGCAGACAGGTCCCGTCTTCGGCCTGATGGACCATGTGGTCGTCCCAGATCTTGTCATAAACGGTGCGCGGAGCAGTCATGGCTCATCTTTCAGATTTGCTAAGGGATAGGTACGAAAAGAGACAGGCTTGGCGTCAGATAAGTCGTGCCAGTGCCGACCGGTGCGTCCGGTTGAACCGCCAAGGCAGCCGATCATGGTCGGCAATGTCGAAAAAGCGCATCATGCGACGGGAAATACGCTCTGCCGCCTCGCAAAGCAAGACCACCGCATCACATCTTGGGGCAAGACTGGCAAGCTGCTGGCAGGAGACCGGGATGCGGTGGATGATGGCGCTGATTTGCACGCTTGCTGCGCTGACCACGGCGGACGCTGAAATGTACAATGGCAACGAGACCCCGGACTACACGGTTGAGGCCACAGATGGCACGATCGAAGTCCGCCTTTACCCGCCGCACATTGCCGCAGAGGTGACGGTGTCAGGTAGCCGCGACGCTGCAATTAATGCGGGCTTTCGGATGCTGGCCGGTTACATCTTTGGCGGCAACGAGACGCGCGCGACGGTGGCAATGACGACGCCGGTGACGCAAGTGCCATCGCAGAAGATCGCGATGACATCGCCGGTCACGCAAACCGGGTCGGATCAGGGCTGGACAGTGCAGTTCATGATGCCGGCAGCCTACACGCTGGACACCCTGCCAAAGCCGCGGGACAACCGCATCCGGTTTGTCACGACCAAACCTGCGCGGATGGTGGTGCTGCGCTTTTCGGGCATCCCGTCGACTGCGGCGCTGGCCGCCCGGACAGAAGAATTGCGTGACTGGGCGGTGGTCAAGGGGCTGACACTGACCGGCGAGCCGCAATTCATGTTCTACGACGCGCCGTTCAAACTGCCGTGGAAGCGGCGCAATGAGGTGGCGTTCAGGCTGGACTAGGTTGCACGATGGCTCCGGGATGGCTTTCGGGGGTTAACGGGCCGCTTTGGCCGGTGCGCACCGGCAAGGTTCAGGGCGATGGCGGGGCCGGGCCGGATCGCCGTGCGCGGCACGATAACGCTGAGCGTACGGGCGCAAATCGGGGTGTGGCGCCTGTTGCTGACCGTTTGGGCGGCGGCGCGTTTGGCAACCAGGAGGCGTGGATCAATGACGCCGTCGCTCAGACTGCGGGGCAGTTTTCGGGCCAGGCTCTGGATGTGATCGTGGTCACCTGAGCGGTGGCAAACCACGCTCTCATGGACTGGCTGAGAACGCACGGGGGTCTGGTCAGTCGAGGGGCTGACCGCCTTCGGAACATCGCCGGGCTGGCAGTCGAGCGTGGCACAAATTGCGGCGAAGGTGTCGAATCGGATGCCTTTGACCTTGCCGGATGTGAGCAGGCACAGGTTCTGCCCGGTGATCCCGACATTTTCGGCCAACTCGCGCAATCGCATCTTGCGCCGCGCCAGCATCACGTCGCGCCGGACGATGATCTGTATCATGCGAACCCCGCGTTCCGGGCCAGCGGGCGTGCGGCGTCGCGCATTACCAACCGCTCTTGAACATCAGCCCGACGCACAAGAGAAATCTCAAACTTGCTCCGTCCAGCCCTGTCTGCAGCGTCCTTTGCGCCGCGTTCCGCCTTAGGATCAGCACTTGCAGCATCGAAACCAGAGCGGTTGTTGCGGCGACGAACATCATGGCAAGGTCTTTGCGCGGGATGTCTTTGGCAGCGCTGTCGCTGAAAATTTCGCCCCTGCGGTAGCGGTTGAAGAGGCTCGTCATTGGCATAAAGCCTGCAATCAGGGCGATGGTGGCCAGCAGGGCCGCCACTGCGACAAGCGTGCCCTGAAATGGCTTGACGGCGGTGCCGATCGCCACCCCCGGGAACCTCTCGGACACGGAGGATCATCAAGGGACGCGCGTCTGTCAGAGTGGTCGCGCCATCCAGAGCCATTCGGAAAGCTTCGGAATGCAGACAGGATCCGTCATCGTTTCCTTATTAAGTGACTAAAATTCAATGTTTTGCGACAGCAACGATCTGTCAAAATTGATTGTTCATGCAAGCCGCTATCACCTTTCTGGTGCTGTCAGCCTGCGCCTTTGTGGTCCCTGTTCCAACGCAACTCGCGATGCTTGACCCGCTGACTGCGGACCCCGCCGCCATCGAGGTGGCGGTGATACCCGGTTCGGCCAGTTCGAGGTCGGGGCCACATGCGGGACCGAAAGCCTGAAGGGAAGCTTTACGCTCAGGACATTCCAGCGATGGCGGGCGCCACGGTCCCCCGGCGCCCACTGGAGGATCGATAAACCAACCGATGCGGACGCCGCCCGGATGCGCAAGCTGCAGGCCGAGATTGCGGCCTGAAAGCAGGAGGGTGCGGCGAAAGGCGGTCTTGGGATCGGCCTTGGGATCAGCGGCGGCGCGGCGAGGGCGGTCGCTGATGCCAAGGGGTCTGTTTTGATCCGCCCGGCCAACGGCACGCCTCTTTTTTTGACGCTGATCCGTGAGGCGCGGCTGACGAACCTGCGCGGGGCCGACGCAATGGCCGCGATCCAGCCTTGCAAAGAAGCCGCGTGAAAGATAGACCCCGCGCCTTCGCCCGTCTGGTTGAGATTGTGCCGTCAGGGTGTTAACCTCTTCTCAGACACTCGGCGCGGAAGCCCTGTCTGCGCATTCCATGGAGGACGACGTCCTGTCTCACTCAGACCCTGCGACCGGTTTGCCGGTCGGCCCCCGGGCAGATCGCATGAGCGGCCCGGAATATTATACGTCCGAACAAGTTCTGGCTTGCGTCCTGGCATCCCTTGACGACGACAAGGCCGACGATGTGGTCAAGATCGACTTGCGCGGGCGCTCCGACGTTGCCGATTACATGGTCATCTGTTCGGGCCGATCCTCGCGGCAGGTGGCCTCTATCTCTGAAAAGCTGACCGATCGGCTGAAGCAGGACTTTCACCTCACGGCCAAGATGGAAGGCAAGGAAACCGGCGATTGGGTGCTGATCGATGCATCCGACGTGATCGTCCACGTCTTTCGCCCCGAGGTTCGTGAGTTCTATCAGCTTGAAAAGATGTGGCTTCAGTCGGATGGGCTGGACCGCGCTTCGCAGGTCTGATGCGCATCCACCTCTGCGCCATTGGACGCATCAAAGCCGGCGATCCCGAACGCGAACTGATCGATGATTATGTAACGCGTTTCAACCGGACGGGCCGGCCCCTTGGGCTTGGGCCGCTAGGCGAGACCGAAATCGACGATCGCAAGGCGGCTGGCATGACAGCCGAGGCCGACCTTTTGGCCCGTGCGGTTCCTGCGGGCGCGGTGCTGGTGGTGCTGGACGAACGCGGAGCCGCAATGACCAGCCCCGACTTTGCGGCTGAACTTGCGCGGTGGCGCGACGGCGGTCGGCAAGACGTGGCACTGGTGATCGGCGGGGCAGACGGGATTTCGCCTGCGTTGCGCGACAGGGCGGATTCGGTGATTTCCTTTGGGCGCATGGTCTGGCCACATCGGCTGGCGCGTGTGATGCTGGCGGAGCAGCTGTACCGTGCCGCGACCATTCTTGGCGGCGGGCCGTATCATCGCCCGTGAGGGGCCGTTGTCTCGGGGTCGCGCTCGGCTTAGCATCCATCATCCCGAAATCCATAGGTCCTTTCATGTCCGTACTGAGCCACATCACCCTTGGAACCAACGACACCGCAAGGTCGGTGCGGTTTTATGACAAGGTGCTTGGGGCCTTGGGATGGGACCGCCTGCCACGGCCCCCGGAAAAGGCACCCTGCTATGAAAAGGGCGGCCAATGGCCGGGGCTTTATCTTTACAAGCCCGACGATGGCCGACCGGCGACCTGGGGCAATGGCACCCATATTGCCTTTGACGCCGAAACGCGGGCCAGCGTGGATGTGTTTCACGCGGCGGCGCTGGCGCATGGTGGCATATCCGAAGGCGCGCCGGGCTTGCGCCCGCATTATGGCGAAAACTACTATGCCGCCTATGTCCGCGACCCCGATGGGAACAAACTGCAAGCCGTGTGCCACGCAACAATCGATTGAGGCCGGGAAAGTCAGACCAAGACTGCCGCGGGACGTTGCCCCGACGCAAAGGCGCGCGTAAAAGCCGGTAACGTTGTCCGGGAGGCCCAAGATGTACGCGCCAAAACCTGTCGTCTTGTGCATTCTGGATGGCTGGGGCATCGGCACCAACCCTGCCGTCAGCGCGCCTGCGCTGGCGCAGTTGCCGAATTTCAACGGCATCTGGCACGACTGCCCGCATGCGACCTTGACCACGCATGGCCCGGATGTCGGGCTGCCGACGGGCCAGATGGGCAATTCCGAGGTGGGCCATACCAATATCGGTGCAGGCCGCGTGGTCGCAATGGATCTTGGGGCAATCGACCTTGCCATCGAGGATGGCAGTTTTGCGCTGAACCCCGCACTGCTGGACTTCGTGGCGCGGCTCAAGGCGACAAACGGGACGGCGCACCTGATGGGTGTCATTTCGGACGGCGGCGTGCATGGGCATCTGAACCACGTGTTGGCCGCCTGCCGCGCTTTGACGGCACACGGGATTGCGGTGGCGCTGCACGCCATCACCGATGGCAGAGACGTGGCACCTTCGTCTGCGGGGGAATTTGTGGCAGCCCTAATGGTTTCTTTGCCGCCGGGCGCGCAGGTGGCGACGCTGACCGGGCGGTATTGGGCGATGGACCGCGACAACCGGTGGGAGCGTGTGTCGCGCGCCTACGCCGCGATGATCCATGCCAAGGGTTTGTCGGCGGCGGATGCAGCAATGGCGGTGGCGCAGTCGTATGCCAAGGCCGAGACGGATGAATTCATCGCGCCCACCGTGATCGGCAACTATGCCGGCGCGCGGGATGGTGACGGGCTTTTCTGCCTGAACTTTCGGGCGGATCGGGCGCGCGAGATTCTGGCCGCGATGGGCGAGCCGGGCTTTGCCGCCTTTGATACAGGCATCCGTCCGAAATGGGCGGCGATGCTGGGGATGGTCGCGTATTCCGACCAGCACAACGCCTATATCGCCACGGCCTATCCCAAAAGGGTCCTTGTCAATGTGTTGGGGGAATGGGTCGCCAAACATGGCCGCACGCAGTTCCGGCTGGCAGAAACGGAAAAGTATCCGCATGTGACCTTTTTCCTGAATGGCGGGCGCGAAGACCCGTTTGTCGGCGAGACCCGCGCCATGCCGAAATCGCCCAAGGTCGCAACCTATGATCTTCAGCCCGAGATGAGTTCTGTCGAAGTCTCTGATCTCTTGGTGCAGGCGATCCATGCGCGGCACGATCTGATCGTGGTGAACTTTGCCAATCCTGACATGGTTGGCCATACCGGCATCCTGCCTGCAGCCATCAGGGCCTGCGAGGCAGTCGATCTTGGTCTTGGCCGCGCGCTGCAGGCGTTGGCGGCCGTTGGTGGCGCGATGATCGTCACCGCCGATCATGGCAATTGCGAACTAATGGTCGATCCGGTGACGGGTGGCCCGCATACATCCCATACGACCAATCCGGTGCCAGTCATTCTGGTCGGCGGGCCCGCGGACGCGCATCTGCGTCCAGGTGGTCGGTTGGCCGATCTTGCGCCCACGCTTCTGGCGCTCATGGGGTTGCCGCAGCCGGCTGAGATGACCGGTCGCAGCCTCTTGGACGCATGAGACACGCATTGGCCATCGCAGTCTTTGCGGCACTGGCCCCCGCAGCCGTGGCCCAGACAGTGGCCGAGCAGGCAACTGTGGCGGCAACGTCTTTGCAAACGGCCATCACCAGGCTGCAAGAGGCCGAACGCGCCAAGGACCGGGTTGCCGCGCTGACCGAAACGATCCGTGCGTATGAGCTGGGCCTTTCAGCCCTGCGTGAAGCGTTGCGGCAGGCGCAGGATCGCGAGGCGACGTTGACACGTCAGTTCGACCTGCAACGCGCCAAGGTCGCACAACTGGTGGCCGTACTGAGCCGCATCGAAACCGAAACCGGGCCGTTGCTGTTGTTGCACCCCGATGGGCCACTGGATACGGCGCGGTCGGGCATGATCCTTGCCGAGGTGACCCCGGCGTTGCAGTCCGAAGTCGACGTCTTGCGCACAAACCTGCAAGAACTGGCGGATCTGCGCGCCCTGCAGATACGCGCGAATGAGACGCTGCTGCAGGGTCTCGGTGCCGCGCAGTCGGCGCGCACGGCGCTTAGTCAGGCGATTTCAGACCGAACCGACCTGCCCAAGCGGTTCACCGAAGACCCCGAGACGCTGCGCACACTGGTTGAAAATGCCGATACGCTCGAGGCCCTTGCCGCCGGGCTGGCGTTGCCTGAAACCGGCGGACGGGACGGCGCGGGGTTCGTGGCGGCCAAAGGAAAGCTGGCGCTGCCCGCCCAAGGCACCCTTATCCGCCGCGCCGATGAGGCCGATCCGACCGGTGTTCGCAGGCCGGGCTTGACCTTTGCGACGCGTGCTCAGACGCTGGTCACCTCGCCGGTGGCGGCGACGATCCGCTACCGCGGACCCCTGCTTGACTACGGAAACGTGATTATTCTCGAGCCAGGGTTGGGCTATCTGTTGATTGTGGCCGGATGCGAGACGCTTTACGGCGAGGTGGGCGAAGTGATCGCGGCAGGTGCGCCGATCGGATTGATGGGCGGTGGGCTGCCTGAGACAGGCACAGATGCGGCGGAGCCGACCGAGGGTGCTGGTCAAAGAGAAACAGAAACGCTTTACTTGGAATTGAGGCTTGGGGCCAAGCCGGTTGATCCTGCAGAATGGTTTGCGGCGACATCCAAGGCCCCCACCCCATTGGGAGACTGAGACCACGATGAGGAAGTTTGTTCTTGCCGCCTTGGGTGGCACTGTCGCAGGCGCGCTGATCACGACGCAGATCGCAGGGCCGCTGGTCGCGCAAGAAACCCGTGCTGATACCTCCGTTTACCAGCAGTTGGACCTGTTCGGCGACGTCTTCGAACGTATCCGCGCGCAATATGTCGAAGAGGTCAAGACCGACGAGCTGGTCGAGGCCGCGATCAACGGGATGCTGACCTCACTTGACCCGCATTCAAGCTTCATGTCCGCCAAGGATTTCGAGGACATGCAGGTCCAGACCCGAGGCGAATTCGGCGGTCTTGGCATCGAGGTCACGCAAGAAGAGGGCTTTATAAAGGTCGTCTCGCCGATGGATGACACCCCAGCCGCCAAGGCCGGGATCGAGGCAGGCGATTTCATCACCCATGTGAACGGCGAATCCGTGCTGGGACTTATGCTGGATCAGGCGGTCGACATGATGCGCGGCCCGGTCGGCTCTGAGATCATCATCACCGTCGTTCGTGAAGGTGTGGCTGAACCCTTTGATGTGTCCATCGTGCGCGATACGATCAAGCTCGTGGCAGTGAAGGGCCGCGTCGTCGGCAAGGCGGTCGTGCTGCGCATCACCACCTTCAACGATCAGACCCAACCCGGCGTTGAGGCGGAACTGGCCAAGGGCATCAAAGAACTGGGTGGGATCGAGAACCTTGAGGGCATCGTGATCGACCTGCGCAACAATCCGGGGGGTCTTTTGACCGAAGCGATCTCGGTTTCAGACAGCTTTCTCGACACGGGAGAGATTGTTTCAACGCGCGGTCGGTCGGCGGATGATGGCGAGCGTTTCAATGCCAAGACCGGCGATCTGGCAGAGGGCAGGCCCATTGTGGTGCTGATCAACGGCGGGTCGGCCTCGGCCTCGGAGATTGTGACAGGTGCCCTGCAGGATCACCGCCGTGCCATCGTTGTGGGCACGCGCAGTTTTGGCAAAGGGTCGGTGCAGACGCTGATCCCGTTGCAGGGTGACGGCGCGATGCGCCTGACGACGGCGCGCTATTACACCCCGTCGGGCCGCTCGATCCAGGCCTTGGGCATCTCGCCCGATATCGTCGTGAATCAGCCCCGGCGCGACGAAGGCACGGGCACCGAGGCGCAGGCCGCCGAGGACGCCGCGAACAACCGGACCGAGGCGGACTTGCGCGGCGCGATCACCAACGATTCCATGACCGAAGACGAAAAGCTGTTGTTCGAAGAAGAGCGCACGCGCGCCGAAGAAGCCGCAAAATTGCGCGACGAGGACTATCAGCTCGCCTATGCGGTCGATATCCTGAAGGGACTGAACACGATTGCTACCAACAACGCGCCATAACGGGTAGGGGGCGGGCAATGGTCGTCGATGCCAAGAGCCTGCCCTATCGCCCGTGCGTGGGGGTCATGCTGATCAACGCGCAAGGGCTGGTCTTTGCAGGCCAACGGATCGATAGACCAGCCGACGTCCCGGCCGCCTGGCAGATGCCGCAAGGCGGCATTGACGACGGAGAAAAGCCGCGGGCCGCCGCCCTGCGTGAGTTGTGGGAGGAAACCGGCGTCACCGCCGATCTGGTGGTCTTTGTCGGCAAGACCCATCACTGGATCGCCTACGACCTGCCGCCCGAGCTTTTGGGCAAGGTCTGGGGCGGCAAATATCGCGGGCAGCGGCAGAAATGGTTCCTTTACCGGTTTTTGGGATCTGACGCCGATATCCGCATTGACACCGATCACCCCGAGTTTTCCAGCTGGCGCTGGATCAGCGCTGATCAGATGGTCGCCGACATCGTGCCCTTCAAACGCGTGGTCTACGAAAAGGTCGTGCGCAGTTTCAGGGCCTACCTGGGATAGGACCCGCGCGGTCTGAAGCTGCCCGAACCGACACGAATGAGGCCGTGACCGCCAAGGTTGACGGCATTCAGGTCACGGTCGTAAAATTCTGCTATGAAACGGTCGGCCCTTACACGCAGGGGAGTTTTGGCGGGCCTGTCCTCCGTCGCCGCCGCGCACGCGGCGCAAGGGGCCTGCGTGATCGGCTCATCCGGGCACTTCGTGTCCGAGGCGCAGCGGATGCGCGATGTCGCGGTAGCATCCGGCGATCAGGCTTACGGGGCGGTCATTGTCCTTGAAGGCTGCATCGTGGGCTTTGGCCCCAGCCGCGTGGTCGTGGACGCCAACACCGCTGCCCATGCCGAGCGTGTCGCCCTGTGGGATGCGCAAGAGCGCCTTGGCAGGCGCGATCTTCCGGGTGCGCAGATCTATTCCACCTCGCGGCCCTGCATGGTCTGCCAGTCAGCACTTGCCCAAGCCGGTGTCGTCCGGATGCACTTCGCCGCCGGTGAGACGCAAGATGCCGTCAACGCCGCGGGCGAAACAGCGCTGCTTGTTGCCGTGCGCGAAGGACGCACGCGGGCCGCCCTGGCTCTGATCGCGGCGGGTGCCGACATCAACGCGCAGGCCGACAATCACGATACCCCGTGGCTGCTGGCGGGCGCGCTGGGGCACGCGGATATCCTGCGCGCCATGCTGCCGGCGGGCCCGGACTTCGCCATCCGCAACCGCTTTGGCGGCAATGCATTGATCCCTGCCTGTGAGCGGGCCCATGTGGAGGCGATAAAGGTGCTGCTCAGTACCGATATCGACGTCGATCACGTCAACAGCCTTGGTTGGACCTGCCTTCTCGAAATCGCCATTCTGGGCGACGGCGGACCGCGCCATCAAGAGGCCGCGCGGCTTGTGCTGGCCGCCGGGGCCGATCCCGATCTTGCAGATGGCAATGGCATCACGGCGCTGGCCCATGCCCGCACTGCTGGCCATGATGCACTGGCAAGGGTCATCGAAGAGTTTGGCGGACGCGCGCCATAGGCGGCCAGTGATCCGCGCAACCCCCTGATCAAAAACGCTTGTGAGCCTGCGCCGGCGTAACGGGCGTCAGCGCAGCCGCCTGCCATCCTTGGCGTCAAAGGTCATCACATTGACCGGATCGAAGGCGATGCCGACCATGTCGCCCATCTTGACGCTGGGGTCATCGCGGCTTTCCAGGATCAGTCGCTCGCCCGACGGACCGGTCAGGTGCATGAAGCTGATGCCACCCAACGCCTCGGTCATCTCGACCCGGTGGGTCTTGCCTTTGAGGTCCAGTGACAGGTGCTGAGGCCGCAAGCCCAGCATGATCTCGGCGCCCTTGCCGGGCAACGCCGACGACAGGGACACCGTCTCGGCCAGACCCTTGCTCGAGGCAGAGGTTGCGCTGTCGACGGTGGCGTTCACAAAATTCATCGCCGGGCTGCCGATAAAGCCTGCGACGAACTTGTTGTCGGGGTTGTGGTACAGTTCCAGCGGCGCGCCGACCTGTTCGACCCGGCCAGCCCGCAGCACCACGATCTTGTCGGCCAGGGTCATCGCCTCGACCTGATCATGCGTCACATAGATCATCGTGGCGCCGATCTCGCGGTGCAGGCGGGCAATCTCGACCCGCATCTCGACCCGAAGCTCAGCGTCGAGGTTGGACAGGGGTTCGTCGAACAAGAAGACCTCCGGCCCGCGCACGATCGCGCGCCCGATGGCAACGCGCTGGCGCTGGCCGCCTGACAGGGCTTTGGGCTTGCGCGCAAGATAGTCGTCCAGTTTCAGGATGCGGCTGGCTTCCTTGACTTTTTTGTCGATCTCGGGCTTGGGGTGGCCGGTCATCTTGAGGCCAAAGCCCATGTTTTCGGCCACGGTCATATGGGGGTAAAGCGCATAGGTCTGAAAGACCATTGCAACGCCACGTTCGGACGGGTCCACGTGGGTGACTTCTCGGTTGCCGATCTGCATCTTGCCGCTGGTGGTTTCTTCCAACCCGGCGACCATGCGCAGCAAGGTCGACTTGCCACAGCCAGAGGGGCCGACAAACACGCAGAATTCGCCATCCTTGACCTCAAGATCGATGCCGTGGATGACCTGCACATCCCCGTATTTCTTGATCACCTTTTGCAATGTGACTTGTGCCATTCCCGTTCCTCCCCGTTTATACTTGTTCCGGAAAGCGCCAGCTTTCCGCCTCTTCCGCGATTTTCGCGGCAATGTCCTTGATGCGATCCGCCTTGGCTTCGAGTGCGGCCAGGGTCGTTCGCGCGGTGGTTGATGTGACTGACAATGCACCGATCGCGCGCCCCGACCGGCTGAGAATCGGCACCGCACAGCAAATGATGCCGTGTTCATGCTCTTCACGGTCAAAGGCGTAGCCCCGGGCGCGAATCGCTGCAAGCTCTGCCCTGAGCGCCGAGGGCGTATCCAAAGTGTGCGCCGTATGGCGGTGAAAGGACTGCCGCTCCAGCGCGCGGGCCAGCGCTTCATCCGGCAGATAGGCCAGCATCGCCTTGCCGACGCCGGTGCAATAGGCCGGGCCGACCTTGCCGGCTTGGGCGAACATCTCGACCGGGCGCGTCGCGTTGCGTTTGTCGACATAGAGGACCTGGCCAAGGTCCATCTGCGCCAGATGGATCGTCTCGCCGGTTTCTGCCGCCAATTCATCAAGATAGGGCCGCGCGATGGGTGCCAGCGAGCTTTGCGCCCAGGCCGCGTGGGCCAGCCGGACCAGCCGGACACCCAGCGCATAGGTGCCCCGGTCAGGATCGTAGCTCAGCATCCCTTGATGCGTTAAGGTCTGCAAGAATCGGTAGAGAGTTGCCTTGGGATAGACGCCCTGCGCCAAGAGTTCGCTGAACCGGACGGCGCGGCTTTGGCTCGCGACCATGTCCAAAACGTCAAGCGCCTTGCCCACTGTGCCGTCTGCGTGCCCCTCTGCGCCCATCAGCCTGCCCTTCGCGATGCTGTTGACAGCCATAAAGATAGTCGACATAGTTTTCAATATTCAAGACAAAGTTTCACATAATGGAACCAAACGGGAGGAAACCATGGTCCATAAGAAAACGGGCGCGCTGGCCCTAGTGGCGGCGTTGCTCATGTCCACGTCTGCGTTCGCGCAGCAGCGTCTCGTCACCTGGAATGCGGATTACGATCCAATTCCGCTGGCGGCAGCCGAAGCCATGATCACCGACTTCGAGGCCGCAAACCCCGATATCGACGTTCAATTGACCAACTTCGACCACGAAGGCTACAAGACGTCGATCCGCAACTTCCTGACTGCCGACGCGCCTGACTTGGCCAACTGGTACGCGGCGAACCGGATGCGCCCCTTCGTGGAGGCGGGCCTTTTCGCCGACATCTCGGATCTCTGGGCATCCGAAGGGCTGAACGACTCGCTGGCCTCGTCGGTCCTTTCGATGACCATCGACGGCAAACAGTGGGGCATTCCCTACACCTACTACCAGTGGGGCATCTACTATAACCGCGACGCTTACAAAGCTGCAGGGATCGAAGCGCCCGGCGCTGATGGCATGACGTGGGAACAGTTCCTTGCCAATTGCGCGACCTTCAAGGCCGCTGGCATCGACTGCGTGACCACCGGCTCCAGCGCGCTGTGGCCGGTTGCCGGTATCTTCGACTATGTGTCGATGCGCACCAATGGCTACCAGTTCCACAGCGATCTGGCGGCTGGCAAAGTGTCGTGGACCTCGCCCGAGGCCCGCGCGGTGTTTGCCGAACTTGGCAAGCTGCAGCCCTTCGTCACCGAAAACCATGCGGCCATCGACTGGCAGGATGCGGCGGCGATCTTTGTGCAGAACAAGGCGGCAAACTATGTGATGGGGAACTTCGCCGTCGGCGTCTTCAAGGAAGGCGGGATGACGAACGACAACCTCGGCTTCATGGTGTTCCCGGAAATCACCGCTGGCGTCGCACGGGCCGAAGAAGCCCCGACCGACACGGTCCACCTGACCTCGGGTGCCAAGAACCCCGAGGATGCGAAGAAGTTCCTGGCTTACGTCGCCAGCGCCGAAGCGCAGACCAAGTGGAACGCAGCGGTAGGCCAACTGCCGACCAACAAGAACTCAACCGTTGATGCGGCTGATCCGTTCCTGTCGGCAGGCTTTGCTTCGCTGTCGTCGGCCACCGGCGGTATCGCCCAGTTCTGGGATCGTGACGCCGAAGCCGAATACGCAAAGGCCGGCATGGAAGGCTTCCAGCGCTTCCTCGTGCAGCCCGAGGCATTGGAAGAAATCCTCACGCAACTTGAAGCCACGCGCCTGCGCCTTTACCCGCAGTGATCTGACCGTTTCGGGCGTCCCTTTTGTGGGGGGCGCCCGTTTTTTGTTCTGGGGGGCAAAGTATGGCACAGGCATCGGACGTAAACTTTGCGGCCCCGGTTCATCGGCCCAAAGCGCAGTGGAACCAGCGGACCATCGCGCCCTGGCTATTCCTTGCCCCCGGACTGTTCATGTTCGCGGTCTACGTGCTTTGGCCAATCGTGCAAAGCATCACGCTGTCGCTTTATGACTGGAACGGGCTTTACAACAAGGACGGCGCGTTTACCGGCACCTTTATCGGTATGGGCAACTATGCCGAACTGATGACCGACCCGGCGTTTGAAGTCTCGCTGTGGAACAACTTCTATTGGCTCGCGCTTTACCTTCTGGCACTGCCTGCCGGGCTGTTCATCGCGATCTTCCTCAATCAGACCGTGCGTGGCATCCGACTTTACAAGTCTTTGTTTTTCTTTCCTTTCGTGATCAGCCAGGTTGTCGTCGGGCTGATGTTTGCCTGGTTTTACGCGCCAAACTTCGGCCTGTTCTACCTTCTGACCGAATGGATCACGGGCAAGGGCACCGCCATTCTGGCCGACCCTGACCTTGTCACTTTCGGCATCATCGCGGCGGGCCTTTGGCCGCAGATCGCCTATGTGATGATCCTGTATCTGACCGGCCTGAACAACGTCGCCCCCGACCAGATCGAGGCCGCGCGTCTGGATGGGGCCAAGGGCTGGAAGATGCTGTGGTATGTTGTGCTGCCACAACTGCGCCCGGCAACCTTCATTGCGGTGATCGTCACGGTCATCGGCGCGCTCCGCAGCTTTGACCTTGTGTCGATCATGACCAGCGGTGGCCCCTTCGGCTCGTCCCGCATCCTGTCTTACTACATGTACGAAAAGGCGCTGAGCGAATACGGCTTCCGCATGGGTTACGGCGCGGCCATCGCCGTGGTCCTGTTTGCGATCATGATGGTCTTCATCTCGGGCTTCATCTGGAAGATGTGGCGCGACGAGAAGGAGCGCTAAGATGTTCCCCCGTCCGATCCAACAGTCCAGCACCGGCGCACAATGGCTTTACACCATTGCGCTGCCCATCTCGCTGGTGATCTGGCTTTTCCCCCTGTTGGGTGTGGCGCTGACCTCGCTCCGCCCCGCGTCTGACCTCGCGCAGGGCAATTACTTCGGCATGCCCTCGGGCATCGCCTGGGAGAATTACGTCTACATCTTCACCGAAACGCCCATCGGCCAGTACATGATCAACTCGCTTTGGGTGACGATCCCGACGGTGATCGGCGCGGTCAGCCTGTCGCTGATGACGGGCTTTGCGCTGGCGGTTTACGGGTTCCGCGCCAACATCCTGATCTTCTTCATGTTTGTCGCGGGCAACTTCGTGCCGTTCCAGATCCTGATGGTGCCGGTGCGCGACATGACGCTGCAGCTGGGCATGTATGACACCTGGTACGGCCTTGCTCTCTTTCATATCGCCTTTCAGACCGGGTTCTGCACCCTTTTCATGCGGAACTTCATCAAGGCGCTGCCCTTTGAGCTGATCGAGGCCGCCCGGGTGGAAGGCGTCGCCGAATGGCGGATCTTCTGGTACATCGTGCTGCCGCTGATGCGTCCGGCCATCGCGGCGCTGAGCGTTCTGGTCTTCACCTTCATCTGGAACGATTTCTTCTGGGCTACCGTCCTCACGCAAGGCGTGGACAGCCAACCGATCACCGCGGGTCTTTCCTCGCTGAATGGCCAGTGGATCGCGCAATGGCACCTAGTGTCGGCGGGGTCGATCCTCGCTGCGCTGCCGCCCGTCGCGATGTTCTTCATGATGCAAAAACACTTCATTGCCGGTCTGACCATGGGGGCCGTGAAGTAGGATGCCCTGGCGTGTTGATGCCGGGGGCCAGACACTGGCCCTCGCGACCTCGGGGGGCATCCCCGAGGTCATTTACTGGGGCCCCACGCTTCCTTTGGCCGAAACGCTCTCGGAGCTTGCGGCTGCAACAAGGCAGGATCTGACCGGCGGGATGATCGATGCGGTGCCAGCGCTGACGCTGTCGCCGCAAGCCGGAGCAGCGTTTCAGGGCCAGCAAGGTCTGGTAATCAGCGCGGCCGACGGCACGCCGCTGCACCCGGTTTTCCGCTTTGACCGTGCCGAGATGGACGGCGATGCGCTGCATTTGATCAGCTGTGCGCCGGGATTGGTGCTGACACACAGGTTCGCCCCAGCCGCGACTGGCGTCTTGATCCTGCACACGCAGCTGGACGCCGAACACGCGGTCCGGGTCATGTGGCTTTCCACGCCCGCGCTGCCCGCACCCCAGTCCGGCGGCATGATCGATGTCTCCGGAAAGTGGATCGGTGAGTTCCAGTTGAACCACGTCGCCTGGACGCCCGGCATCCACCTGCGGGAGGCGCGGACTGGCAGATCCGGCCACGAACATCCGCCTTACCTGATCTTTCATGACGCCGGTTGCACCAATACGCACGGCCAAGCGCGATCACTTCATTATGCGTGGTCCGGCGGGCACCGGATGGTTGCCGAAGAACTGCCAGACGGGCGGCGCCAGATCCAGTTTGGTGCGCCCCTTGGGGCTGAGACCGCCCCCGGAACGCGGTTCAAGACCGCCGATCTTTTGTTGAGCTACTCGGACCAGGGCCTGAACGGCATCGGACGCATTTGGCAGCACGACATCCGCGACCGCGTGGTCCGCTGGACTGATCGCGACAGACCACGCCCGGTGCACTACAATTCTTGGGAAGGCGTCTACTTCAAGCACGACGCGACTCAGTTGATGGCCATCGCCGACCTTGCGGCTGCGCTTGGCGTCGAACGCTTCGTGCTGGATGACGGCTGGTTCGGTCGGCGCGACGACGATACCTCCAGCCTGGGCGACTGGACGATCGACCGCCGGAAATGGCCCGATGGCCTGCATCCCTTGATCGCACATGTGCATCAGCGCGGCATGACGTTCGGTCTGTGGTTCGAGCCGGAAATGGTAAATCCCGACAGCGATCTTTGCCGCGCGCATCCTGATTGGGTCCTTGGGCCGCTGGACCAGACACGTGGCCGCAACCAGCTTGTGCTGAACCTCGCCCTGCCTGCCGTGCGCGACTACCTTTTTGCGGCGGTATCGGCGATCCTGAGCGAATACCCCGTGGACTATGTCAAATGGGACCACAACCGCCTTTTGCCGGTCGTCGATGCGGCTCAGGCGCGTGGTACGTATGATCTGTTTGACCGCTTGCGTGCCGCCCATCCGATGGTGGAACTGGAGAGCTGCGCGGCGGGCGGCGGGCGGATTGATGCGGCGATTCTGGCGCGAACGCACCGCGTCTGGCTTTCGGACAGCAACGATGCGTTGGAACGCCTGCGCATTCAGCATGATGCCGCGCTGTTCCTGCCCGCTGCCGTTACCGGCAGCCATGTCGGCCCGCGCGTCTGCCACAGCTCGGGTCGGGTGCTGCCGATGGCGTTCCGGGCCTGGGTTGCGGCACAGCGTCATATGGGTCTGGAGATGGATCTGACCGAGTTGACCGAGCAAGAATCAGGCATTCTGACCGACGTGATCGCGTGGTGGAAGGCAAACAGAGCGTGGATGATGGCCGGCACCATCCACCGGCTGGATGCGCATGACCCCAGTGTCACGGCAGAGATGCAGATCAGCGCGGACGGCGATCGTTTCGTCCTCTTTGCCGGTCAGACGAAATCGCCTGCACAGATCCTGCCCCGCCCGTTGCGCCTGACGGGTCTGGACCCTGCTGCGCGCTACACCGTGGCTCTGCGCAACCCGCAAGATGCCGGCCGAGCATCACGCGGGCCCAATGCGCTGAAGGCGGGGCCGCTAACACTCAGCGGTCAGGTCCTCATGGCAAAGGGATTGCTGTTGCCCGTTGCATGGCCTGCAACGATGTGGGTGCTTGAAGGAGCTCGGTTATGATCTCTGACGGTCAAAGGATCCACTGGATTGCAGTGGACTGGGGAACCTCAAACCTGCGGGCGTGGGCGATGGGGCCAGACGGCCCGGTGGTGCAGGCCGCCTCGGATGATGGTATGGGGCGGCTGACACCTGATGCGTTCGAGCCTGCCTTGATCAAGCTGATCGCACCTTGGCTTGTCGCCGCCGTCACACCCGTTATCGCCTGTGGTATGGTCGGATCGCGGCAGGGCTGGCAAGAAGCCCCTTACCGCGCCGTGCCCTGTACGCCGCTGGATGCTGACCAGTTGATCAACGTGGTCACCTTGGACCCGAGGATCACTTTCGCCATCGCACCGGGCATCAAGCAGATGTCCCCCGCCGATGTGATGCGCGGCGAGGAAACCCAGATTGCTGGCGCGCTGGCGCTTTGTCCCGGCTTTGACGGGGTGCTCTGCCTGCCCGGCACGCACACCAAATGGGCGCAGATATCGGCGGGCGAACTGGTCGGCTTCCAGACCTTCATGACGGGCGAGATGTTCGCGTTGTTGTCCCAACAGTCGGTTTTGCGGCATGGGATGGCTGGCAACGGCTGGGATGAAGCAGGCTTTGACCAAGGCGTCGCCGATGGCCTTGCGCGACCCGACCGGATCGCCGCGCGGCTATTCTCGCTGCGCGCCGAGGGGTTGATCGCGGGCCTGGGACCGGATGCCGCGCGCGCGCGGCTGTCGGGCCTGTTGATCGGCACCGAACTTGCCGCCGCGAAACCTTATTGGCTGGGGCAGTCGGTGGCGCTGGTCGGATCGCCGCGCCTGTCTGCCGCCTATGCGCGCGCACTGGCATCGCAAGGTCTTGACGCCCGGATCCTGCCAGCGGACGATTGCACCATTGCAGGCCTGACGACTTTGGCCCGCCAAACCAAGGTCACCACATGAGCACCCCCCGCAATCTGATTGCCATCCTGCGCGGCCTGACCCCGGCTGAAGCCCTGCCGGTCGCGCAGGTGTTGTTGGCCGCGGGCATCAGCCGCATCGAGGTGCCGCTGAATTCGCCTGATCCTCTGGTGTCCATCGCCGCCATGGCGCGGGAGTTTGGCGACGCCGCCGAAATCGGTGCCGGCACCGTGCTGACGGTTGCCGATGTGCGGGCGGTGGCAGATGTCGGCGGCACGCTGATCGTCTCGCCCAATTGCGACACTGCGGTGATTGCCCAAAGCCGCGCGCTGGGGCTGCAATCGTGGCCGGGTGTGATGACGCCGACCGAGTGTTTTGCCGCGCTGCACGCCGGGGCAAGCGGGCTCAAGCTTTTCCCTGCATCGCTGATCGGACCGGACGGGCTGAAAGCCATCCGCGCGGTGTTGCCCAAAGGCACCCAAGTCTACGCCGTCGGAGGCGCTGGCCCGGCCAATTTCGCCGACTGGCGGCGGGCGGGCTGTGACGGGTTCGGCATCGGCACGGCACTTTACACGCCTGGCCTTGCCGTGGATGACATCGCGGATCGCGCGGCCAAGATCGTGGCGGCTTATGACGGGATCACCACATGATCTTTGACGAGCGTCGTTGCGAACTTGGCGAAGGACCGCTCTGGCACCCCTTGCGCCAGCAGCTTTACTGGTTCGACATCCTCCGCAACCGGCTGCTGACCCGTTCGGGCGCACAAACGAAAGAATGGGTTTTTGGCGAGCGCGTGTCTGCGGCAGGTTGGGTCAGCGCAGATGAGCTGTTGGTTGCGTCTGAAACGGCTCTTTTTCGGTTCAACCTCGATACCGGTGTTCGCAGCGATGTGATCGCACTCGAAGCTGACCGGCCCCATACCCGCTCCAACGACGGGCGCGCCGACCCGCAAGGCGGGTTCTGGATCGGCACGATGGGCAAAAAGGCGGAACCCCGTCAGGGCGCGATCTGGCGGTACTACAAGGGTGAATTGCGCAAGCTTTATGCCGATATCAGCATCTCGAACAGCATCGCGTTCGGACCCGTTGGCAGATTGGCGCAGTTTTCTGACACCGTGACCGGCAAGGTGATGCGCGTGGCGCTCGATGCGGACGGCTGGCCAAAGGGTGAGCCTTCGGTCTTTCTCGATCTTTCGGTTCATGGAATACATCCCGATGGCGCGGTCATCGACGCCGAAGGCATCTTGTGGCTTGCGGAATGGGGATCGTCGCGGGTCGCGGCCTATGCGCCGGATGGGTCTTTGCTGAGGGCGATCTCATTTGATGCGCCCCAGACCTCTTGCCCGGCCTTTGGGGGGCCTGATATGACAACGCTGTTCTGCACCACCGCCCGCGAGCATCTGGACGCCGGGAGCCTTGCCGCTTTTCCCGATTCAGGCATGACGTTTGCGGCGACGGACGTGGCCCGGGGCCAATCCGAGCATCAGGTGATCTTATGAAACGTACGCTGGGCGTCTGCTATTATCCCGAACACTGGCCCGAGGAAAAATGGGCCGAAGATGCCATGCGCATGGCCAAGCTAGGCCTGACCTGGGTTCGGATCGGCGAGTTTGCCTGGAGCCGGATGGAGCCGCAGCCGGGTCGCATGGACTGGGACTGGCTTGACCGGGCGATTGATACGCTTGGGGCTGCGGGCCTGACAGTGGTGCTGGGGACGCCGACAGCCACGCCGCCGCGCTGGATGCTGGACCGCTATCCCGACATGGTGCCTGTTGATCGCGATGGCAAACCGCGGGGCTTCGGCTCGCGCAGACACTACTGCTTTTCGCATGCCGGATACCTTGGTGAATGCGCCCGCATCGTCGGTTTGATGGCCGAACGCTATGGCCGCAACCCAAGCGTGGGGGCATGGCAGACCGACAACGAGTATGGCTGCCACGACACCACGATCAGCTATTCGACATCCGCCGAGGCGGGCTTTCGAAACTGGCTGGCGCAAAAGTATCAGTCGCCACAGGCTTTGAACCGCGCCTGGGGCAACGTCTTTTGGTCGATGGAATATGCCAGCTTTGACGAGATCAGCCTGCCGAACCTGATGGTGACCGAAGGCAACCCTTCGCATGTGATGGATTTCCGGCGGTTTTCCAGCGATCAGGTCGCGGCCTTCAACAAGGTGCAGACCGACATCATCCGGCGGCATTCGCCCTATCCGATTGCGCATAACTACATGGGACAGATCACCGAGTTTGACCATTTCAAGGTCGGCGCCGATCTCGATATTGCCTCGTGGGATTCCTACCCGTTGGGATTTCTGTCTGACCGACTGCCCGCCAGCCCTGAACACAAACGCCGCTTTGCCCATCAGGGCGACCCGGATTTCCAAGCCTTCCACCATGACCTGTATCGCGCTGTCGGACGTGGCCGCTGGTGGATCATGGAACAGCAACCCGGCCCGGTGAACTGGGCGCCTTACAACCCCGACCCGCTGCCCGGCATGGCGCGTCTTTGGGCGTGGGAGGCTTTTGCCCATGGGGCCGAGGCCGTGTGCTACTTTCGCTGGAGGCAGGCACCCTTTGCGCAAGAACAGATGCATGCGGGCCTCTTGCGCCCCGACAGCGTCGCCGCACCGGCCCATGACGAGGCGGCGCAAGTCGCACGCGAGTTGGCACAGATGCCAGATGTCGAGGCGGGGCCGGCCGATGTCGCGCTGATCTTTGACTATGCCTCGGACTGGGCGTGGCAGACCCAGCCGCAAGGGCGTGGCTTTCACTACTTCTGGCTCGCGTTCCAGATGTACAAGGGCCTGCGTCGCCTTGGCCTGAACGTCGATATCCTGCCCCCCGATACGGCGGATCTGTCAGCCTACAAGCTGGTGCTGGCACCGGGACTGATGACGCTGTCTGCGCCGCTGATGGCGGCCCTGACCAAGTTCAAGGGCGCATCCCTGCTTGGACCCCGGACCAATTCCAAAACCGAGAGCTTTGCCATTCCCGTCCCGCTGCCCCCCAATCTGCCGGGGCTGGCGGCAACCATTGCGCGGGTCGAAAGCCTGCCCCCGGACATGCCGGTTGACCTTACCGGCGGGGGGACCTTTCTGCATTGGCGTGAAAAGCTTGAGACCACGGCGCAGGTCTTGGAGACAAGCACCGACGGCTGGCCTGCCCTGATCGCGGCGCGTGGTCTGCATTATCTGGCAGGTTGGCCCGATGACGAGGCACTCGCGCGGATTCTTGTCCAGCTTTGTACGCGGCAAGGGATCGAACCCGACCCCCTGCCCGAAGGCTTGCGCCGCCGCGATACGGATACGCACCGCTTTTTCTTCAACTATAATGGCGTTCCTGCGGAATGGGCCGGGGTCACGATCCCCGCCGCAGGGGTGCATTGGACGGTACGCTAGAGCGGTTCAGGTTTGAGCGGAATCAGAAATCGCTGCCTCTCGCTGCGCTCGAACGCGTTTTTCGATGCTTCTGCTTTCGTCAAGACCTGAACCGCTTTAGCCGCTGGGATCGTGTTTTTCGAATCGCTTCAGCCAATGGCTGATGCGCGGTGTGGTGCCAATGTCCAGCCGCGACCGGCTTTCCAGCACCGGGCGGTTTTGCGACACCGATGGCGTGTCTTCGCGCAGGACGATGTAGACGCCGCTGGCGATGATGACGGCCGTCCCGATGGTGGTATTGAGGGCAATGCTTTCGCCAAAGAATAGCCAGCCGTAAAGTGCCGCCCAGATGATCTGCGAATATTGCATCGGCGCGACCACAACAGCCGGGGCGATGCGGTACGCCGCGATGACGCAAAGCGACCCCAAGAGGCCCAGAAACGCCATGACTGCGGTCAGGCCAAGATGCTCCACCGGCATCGGCACATAAACAAAGGGCATCGTCAGCCCCATCGCGATGAAGCTGAGCACCATTGGATACAGCATCAAGACCACCGAGCGTTCTTCATTCCCGATCTTGCGCACGATGACCGAAGTGAGCGCGCCAGTGATTGCGGCCCCAAGTGCGGCCAGATGCCCGATCTTCAGGGTCTCTCCCGCACCTGGCTGAAGGACAACAATCACTCCGATCAGCCCGACGATGACCGCAGCACCCCGTCGGATGCCCACCTTTTCGCCCAGCAAAGGGATGGCCATCAGGGTGACGAGCAGCGGCATTGCGAAAAAGATGGCGTAGCACTGGGCCATGGACAGCTGGGAAAAGGCGAAAAAGCCCATTACGCCGGTCGAGACCGCCGCAACGGAACGCAGCGCCGTCCACCAAGGGTGGCGCGGGATCAGCGTGGCGTCCCGCCTGTCGCCCATCATCATGATGGTTACCAGCGGAAACCCCATGATGCCGGAAAAGAACATGATCTGAAACGCCGTGTAATCGGCCCCGAGAAACTTCACCACCACATCATGGGTCGCGTAAAAGCCAAAAGCGGCCAGCGACAAGAGCGCCCCGCGAAGGGTGGAGTTCATGTGACAAGGGTCCGAAAAAGGGGGCGGTCGGGTACCGCCGTTGCCGTCTTTATGTTCGCGCCAAAGCCCGCCAGACGCAAGAGCGACCTGACGGATTTCCGTGACCATTGCACCGGCTTCAGGCTGGCGCGTCCTGGCGCGCCACGATGACGATGCCCGCGATGATGATCACAGCCGTTCCGAAGATGGTTTGGCCGCTCATCACCTCGTCAATGAATAATGCGCCAAATATCGCAGCCCAGATGATCTGGCTGTATTGCATCGGCGCGACCACGATGGTCGGCGCGCGCCGATAGGCGGCGATGATCAAAAGATAACCCGCAAACCCCGCCAATCCCATCAGGGCCGTCAGTCCCAGATCGGCCAAGGGCATCGGCACATAGACCATTGGCAGAATCGCCGCCGCGACCGCGAGTTGCAAAAGCAATGGATAGATCTGCAAGACAACCGCCCGCTCGGTACCGCCGGTCATCCGGATGATCAGATAATTCGCCGCCCCTAACATCGCGGCCACCAAAGCAGCCAGATGGCCCCATTGCAGCGTCGCCTGCCCGGGGTCAAGCGCCACGAGCACGCCCACAAGACCAGCCACGACTGCAATGCCGCGCACAAAGTCGATCCGCTCTCCCAGGACCGGTACCGCCAGCACCGCGATAAACAGCGGCATGGTGAAAAAGATTGCGTAGCATTGCGCAAGCGGCAGGACAGTAAAGGCATAGGTGCCCAGAACAGCGTTCACCAGAACGCCCGCACATCGCAGGGCCATCAGGCCGGGGCGTCGCGGGCGAAGGCTTTGTTCGGCGCCGTCGGCCATCGCATAGCCAAGCGCAACGGGACAGCTCATCAGCGTGACGAAAAAGATGATCTGGAACGGGCTATACCCAGCCCCAAGAAACTTGATTGACATATCGACGCTGGCAAACATGCCAAAGGCGACAAGCCCCAAAAGGGCACCCGTCAGGTTCGATGACATGGCATCCGTTACAATTGGGCGCAGCGCGCCGCCTCGTCCGATCGGCAGTGTTGAAGCATGCCCCGGTCTGGCGCAAGGCCTGTCACCGCAATCGTCGCCGTGTCACAAGGTCTTGCTGCCCCGCAGCCAGTTGACCCACAAATTGACGCGCGAATTCGGAAAAAACGCCCACTTTCTTTGAAAAACGCCAGCGCCACGCTCAAAAGTCCCGCCGGCACCGCGCCACCGCCCAAACCGGCACAACAGCCGGGCGACGACGACAGACCGCCGTTGGGGCGTCAAAACAACCATTGGCTGAAAAGCCTGCCAATGCTTGATGTCTTGCGTCTTCTGGCAACTCTAGACAGAGGCGTCCAGTGCCGCGATCACGGCATCGCCCATCTGACTGGTTGAGACGGGCACGCCGCCCTCCGGTCCCATAAGATCGGCGGTGCGCACACCGTCAGCCAGCACCTTTTCCACCGCCTTTTCGACCCGCGTCGCGTCATCCCCCATGGCGAAGGAATAGCGCAGCGCCATGGCAAAGCTGAGGATGCAGGCGATCGGATTGGCCTTGCCCGTGCCCGCGATATCAGGGGCGGAGCCGTGCACGGGTTCATAGAGCGCCTTGGGCCGCCCGTTAGCCATGGGCAGGCCCAGGCTGGCCGAGGGCAACATCCCCAAGCTGCCGGTCAGCATCGCCGCCATGTCCGACAAGAGGTCGCCGAACAGGTTGTCTGTCACGATCACGTCGAACTGCTTGGGCCAGCGGCAGAGCTGCATGGCCCCGGCGTCGGCGTACATGTGCGACAGTTCGACGTCGGGGTATTCCTTGTCGTGGATCTCCTGCACCACCTCGCGCCACAGGATGCCCGATTCCATCACATTGGCCTTCTCCATCGAGCAGACCTTGTTGTTGCGCTTGCGCGCCAGTTCGAACGCCGACCGCGCCACGCGGGCAATCTCGGATTCCGTGTAGCGTTGGGTGTTGATCCCGACGCGCTGGTTGCCTTCCACGAAAATGCCCCGAGGTTCGCCGAAATAAACCCCGCTGGTCAGTTCGCGGACGATGACGATATCCAGACCCGCAACGACCTCTTTCTTCAGCGAACTGAAGTCGGCCAGCGCATCGAAACACTGCGCAGGGCGGAGATTGGAAAACAGGTCCATCTCTTTGCGCAGACGCAGAAGGCCACGCTCGGGCTTCACGCTGAAATCCAAGCGGTCGTATTTCGGGCCACCCACGGCCCCAAGGAGGACGGCGTCCACTGTCTGGGCCTTGGCCATCGTGGCATCCGTCAGCGGCGTGCCGTGCGCGTCGTAGGCGCAGCCGCCCACCAGATCTTCGGCGACATCGAAGATCACGCCACGTTTCGCACCGAACCAGCCGATGATCTTTTTCACCTCGGCCATGACTTCCGGGCCGATGCCGTCGCCGGCGAGGATGAGGAGGGAGGGATTGGCCACGGCGTAGGCTCCTGTCGGATGGGTCGGGCGCGGCCTAGCCGAGGGGGGCGGGAAGGTCAAGGCGCGCCACCTGTCCCCTTGCGGACCGGCGGCGCATGAACCCCCTCACAACAAAGTGAGTTGTGGGTCTTACGGTGTAAGATAGAAGAAGGTCACGCACCTTACAGCGTAAGTTAAACCCACAAGGAGGTCCCCGATGAGCCGTCTTTCCCTGATCGCCGCTGCCCTGACCGCGTTTGCGACCCTGCCCGCCCTGGCCGATCCCGCCGCCGAGGCCGCCGCGACACGGGAAGAGATCAAGGCCACGATGGGCTTTGTGCCCACCTACGCCACTCAGTTCGCCGACGCCGCCACCCCCGGCCTGTGGCTGCAGGCAAAACAGCTTTCCTTTGGCGAGGATACCGCGCTGGATGCCAAGACCAAGGCGCTGATCTCGTTGGCCGTGGCCGCCCAGATCCCCTGCCAGTACTGCGTCGTCTCGGACACCGCCGACGCCCGCCGCTTTGGTGCCTCGGACCAGCAGATTGCCGAGGCGGTCGCGGTGGCCGGGTTCACCCGCAACCTCAGCACGCAGTTCTACGGGTTGCAGGTGGACATGAGCACTTTCCGCGCGGAAATGGTGCGCGAGTGACCGCAGCACGCGCGCCCCACGCCGCCATCGGCGTGGGGCGTTGCCTTGGCCGTCCTGGCGCAGGATAAGATCGCATGGATGATGCCCCGGCCCCCCCGAAACCCCGCCCGCATCTATCGCACGAGCGGATCATCGAGGCCGCGTTCCGTTTGGTCGATACCGACGGGCTGGAGGCATTCAGCTTTCGCACGCTTGCCACGCGGCTTAATTGCCAGGCGATGAGCCTGTATCACTATTTCCCCAGCAAGGCGCATCTGTACGAGGCGATGGTCGGGGAATGCATCGCCGAGTTGCCGCTGCCCGCGACCGGAACCTGGCGCGAACGGCTGGAGCACGAAACCCTTGCCTACCGTGGCATCGCGCTGCGGCATCCGGGGTTCTTTCCGTACTTTACCGTCTTCCGGCAGAACAACGTGGCCGGTCTGGACTATCTGGACCGCATTCTGTCGGTGTTCGCGATGACCGGCCTGCCCCCGGAACGGCGCGCTTTCCACTTTCGCATCTTCGGCTATTTTCTGGGGGGGGCCGGGATGGAAGAGGCGCTTGGCTATGCCAAGGGCCCGTCCTCGGTGAACCCGGTGCCCGACGACGTGGCGCGGCGCGATTATCCGGCGATCATGGCGGTGGGCCCGTGGTTCGGGCGCGACCATCACGCGGCGATCTTTCGCCACGGCCTTGGCGTGTTGTTGGATGCCGTCGAGGCCGACATTGCCCGGCATCAGGGGGTCTGAAGGTCAGGGCAGTGTGATGTCCACCCAGACCGGACGGTGACGGGAGGCAAGCGCGAGATCGGCCGCCAGGGGATCGCTGTCTGATGGCCACAGGACACCACTTGCCTTGACCGTCAGGTCTGCCGAGGGCAGAACGAGATCGACGCGCAGACCGCCCACGCCCTTGTCAAAGAACGCAGTGTCCAACGCGGGATCGCCCACTTGGCCCGGTTCCACGCGTCCATGCGTGCCGCGGGGGGCGGGGTCTTGTAGGGCGGGATCGGATAGCAGGCCTTGCATCCCGTCCCGTAAACCTTCGCCGTCGGCAGGATCAAGATTGCCGTCCCCCAGCAAAACGAAAGGCCCGTCGGGTGGCGAAAAGTCCAGCTGCCGCGACAGCAGCAGGTTCCAGAACGCGGCCTCGTCATGATTCCGCCGGCCATTGCGGTCTTGCGGGCCGTCAAAGACCGGCGGCGTCGCCGACCAGGCAAGCAGGGTCAAGGTGCCACCCGATGTCAGGCGCAGGGGCACCTGCCAATGCCCCGTGGTCGACAAACGCTGCACATCGCGGACGGAAGGCGGCTCGGTCGCGGGCTGAAGATTGCCGGGCAGATCGCGCCACAAGAGATCAGAGAAATCCTGAACACCCGCTTGGTCGACGTCACGGCGCGACAGGATCGCCATGCCACCCTCTCCGGCAAAGCGGCCGTAGCCTTGGGCATCACGCGGCTGTCCCAGTCGTCCATTGCCATCAAGGTCAAGGCCGGTGGCCCGACCGGTATTCGGGCGCAACGCAAAGATATGGGGATACTGCGCTGCGCCCAACCGGGTGTTCAGTGCAGACAGAGCCGCAAGGCCGTGGTCATAATCGACGCCCGTCAGCAGCAGCACATCGGCATTCAAGACGCCCAACACCCGGATCAGCGCCAGAATCTGGGGATCCTCGTCGGACAGGATGTCACTGTAAAGCAGGCCCGGCCCTGCCCGCCCCAGATCGGCATTGTAGGTCGCCACGCGCAAGGTTTCGGCGAGGGCGGGCGATGCCGCCCAGATCAATACGAGAGCTGCAAGAACCTTCAGATCGTTGCTGCCAGCGCCGCGGCCATGTTCGTGCCGTTCTGTTTGCGCTTTTCGCGGATCATGTCGGCGATGCGGCCCATCGCTATCCCCCGCATCAAAATGCTGGCGGGAAGAAAAGCCCAGGCGACAATGGTCCAGATCATGGTCTGTGCAGAAGCCAGCATGATCGGTTCAAACCCACCCGACGCCAGCTTGATGATCGCGGGCACCAAAAACGGAAGCAAAAAGCCCAAAGCGATGTTGATGCGCGCGTCGCGATCAAGCTGATCCACCACATCTCCGCCCGATGCGGGGTCAAACGTCGGCAGGTTGACCCAGACGTTGAAGGCCTGCGCGCGCGATGGCCATCCAACCAGAGTCATGATCACGACGAAAAATGCCATCCCGATAAGCGAGATCAGATAGGCCATACCCGCCGTTGCACGCACCAGGCCGATCTCGCCCGGGGTTGCACCTTCATAGACCATCAACACCAGCAGGCGTGTGGGACTATACGGGAAATCCATTGCCTCGCCCGCGATCAGGCTGATCGCCTGCAAGAGGCGGGTGACGCTCGACACATCGCCCTGATCCGAACAGATCACCGACAGCGTCACCACCATTGCCAACAGCATGACGTAACGGATGCGGTTGAACGGTGGCGCGTCACGAAATTCGATCAGGCCGGGATAGATCGCATTGTATTCCACCGCCGTCAGCACGCCTGCAAACAACGCCACCAGCGTCACCATCTGCCGCGTATCAGCAGACACGCCCGGCAAAATGATCGACGGAAGTGCGATCAGCACCATCAAGACAAATCCGCGCACACAGGCGCCGGCAAGTCGGGTCAAAACTGCTCTTCCACCTTGGGCCAAGCCCGGGGCAGTTCTTTGCCGCCCGGTTGTCTTGACCAGTTTCCGCACATTGTGGCGGACTGCCTCAATCTTGCCCAATTTGTGCCTTCTTTCGGAGGGTGCCGCAACTATGGCCCGAGTTGGACCAGATTTTTATGGCTCTTTCAGGGTGAAGGTGTCGCAAGATTGCATCAAGACCAAGCCGAAAAAAAGACCGCCCCGAAGGGCGGTCATACATCTTGCGGTTGTGTTGCCGCTATGCCCAAGGACGGGTGGTTTCAAGGCGCTTCTCATAAGCATCTATAGAAACGACTTTTTCCAAAGTGAGACCAATGTCGTCTAATCCGTTCAATAGGCAGTGCTTTCGAAACGAATCAACCTCAAATTGAAAAATCTGCCCGTCTGAGGTGCTGACGGTCTGCGACCCGAGATCGACGGTCATGCGGGCGTTGGCACCTTTGCGGGCATCAGCCATCAGAACCTCGACAACCTCAGGCGGCATCGTGATCGGCAAAATACCGTTTTTGAAGCAATTATTGTAAAAAATGTCTGCAAATGACGTGGCGATCACGCAGCGAATGCCAAAGTCCAGCAATGCCCAAGGCGCATGTTCGCGGCTCGACCCGCAGCCAAAGTTTTCGCCTGCAATCAAGATCTCGGTCTGCCGGTAGGCCGGCTGGTTCAGGACGAAGTCCGGTACTTCGGCACCATCTTGGGTGTAGCGCATCTCGTCGAACAGGTTCTTTCCCAGACCGGAGCGTTGAATGGTCTTCAAGAACTGCTTGGGAATGATCATGTCGGTGTCGATGTTGACGAGCGGCATCGGCGCGGCGATGCCCGTCAGACGCGTGAACTTTTCCATGTCAGGTCTCCGAATTGCTGCGATCATGCGTCTGGCCGCAAAGGGACGGCGCATCGTGCGGTGCTTAGTCGGTTTTGCCGCCCGCGCCAATGGGGCGATGCAATCGCGAACGAGGCCTCGCGCAAGCATAGGGCCGCATCTTTCGATGCGGCCCCAGTCCGACGCCGAGTGGGCAACGGATCAGTTCTTGGCGTAGTATTCGACGACCAGATTTGGTTCCATCTTTACCGCGTAGGGCACATCGCCCAAGGACGGGGTGCGGACAAATTTTACAACCATCTTGTTGTGATCCGCCTCGATGTAATCGGGCACGTCACGTTCTGCCAGCTGCGTCGCCTCCAGGATCAATGCCATCTGGCGCGACTTTTCGCGGACAGCAATAATATCGCCTTCCTTGACGCGGAACGACGCGATGTTGACGCGCTGGCCGTTCACCGTGACATGGCCATGGTTCACGAACTGACGGGCGGCAAAGATCGTCGGTACCAGCTTGGCGCGGTAAACGACCGCATCGAGACGACGCTCCAGAAGGCCGATCAGCATCTCGCCGGTGTCGCCGCGCACACGCTCGGCTTCGCCATAGATCTTGCGGAACTGCTTTTCGGTCAGGTCGCCGTAGTAGCCCTTGAGCTTTTGCTTGGCGCGCAGCTGGGTGCCGAAATCGGAGAGCTTGTTCTTGCGGCGTTGGCCGTGCTGGCCGGGGCCGTATTCGCGCTTGTTCACCGGGGATTTCGGACGGCCCCAGATGTTTTCGCCCATGCGGCGGTCAATCTTGTACTTGGCAGACGTGCGTTTTGTCACGGCTGATCTCCTTCGATATGGCGCGCCCGTCGGGCGCTATGAAGGGCGTTGTCCTCTCCGGGTCACCCCGGCGACAGGTTTCTTCTTGCGAAGACCACCAACACCAATAAAAAGCCCCGGAACTTCTTCCGGAACTTGGGCGGCTTATACAGGGGCAAAGGCCGGAGTCAACAGGCCGCGTCTGCCGTCGTCCGGCACCGGCCAGGCGGGTGTTCACAGCAGGTACGGCGCGGCCATGTTCGCGTCAGATCGCGCAATCAGGTGCAAGGACGCGCTGTCTGGCGGCGTCCGACATGGCCAGTTCATCGCACGTCAGAACGTCGCGCCAATGATCCTTCATACCTTTGACAAAGACTGTTCTGAGCCCCTCGGGCCAGAGCTGATAGGCCTTACCTGCGGCATCGGTCCGCTTTTGGCCACACTTTTGCGCAACGCATCAAAGGTGGTGGCATTTGCGATGTTGGCAAACGCGCCGTCCGTCAGCGTGGCGCCAAGTCGGCGTGCCACACGGCCGATCCTGGCCCAAGACTGGCCAAAAGATCGCTGAAATGCACCAACAGGATGTTCGGCAGGTTGGCGACAACCTCACCAGCTTTGTGTCTGCGCCATGCTGGCCGAAAGGGGATCGCCCGTCGTCCGTGTCGGAAACGAGCACCGGTTGATCCAGCCCGCCCACAAGGGGCGAATGTCGCGACCGATCTGGATCATTGCCTCATCCGCCCGCACAGCCGACCCGTTCATCGCTGCACATGTCGCGTCATCAAATGCACCACATCGCAATGGCGTTCGCGGGGAAAAAAGGGCGGGCGGCAACCGTTTCCAGCGCTGTGTACCTGCACGGCCGCGAACCCACCGCCGCACGGTATGTACAACTGGTTCGTCTGGTTTTAGCCCCGCGCGAGGAACTGGCGTGGTAACTTCAGTCCTGCGGGGCGCGCTGCGTCAGGCTGCAAGTTCATGCCGAAGAACGGCGGCCTCGGATGCGGTGACGTGGCGGCGAACATCCGCACCATAAGTCTGAGCAGACTTCGCAAGATCGGGCAGCACCTGCAGCAAGGCGCGATGCTGCGCCGGCGCGAGTGATGGCAAGTCCATATGCGCCGGGTGAAAACTCTCGGTTTCCAGTCCGTTGGCCCAGATCACGTTGTGATGCTCCAACAAGACATGAATGTAGGTCACCTCACGCGACGCACGATCCACGGTGATGGATGCGCCATTCAGCAGATGTCCGGCGGCAACCAGAACCTCGTCCACACTGAACATCGCCCGAGCCGCAGGGGATCTGACAAGCATGCGGTGATGAGGTGACACAATCAAATCCTTGTCCGGCTGACCTATGCCCATGGCACCGGCGCGGAACCGCACCGGTCGCAGATGCGGCATCGCGTGCAACCTTGCGCCCGACATCCGTCGGTGCCCGGTCCAGAGGATTTCTTGTGGGCCGTTATCCTTGGTGTCTATCCGGTCACCGGGACCAAGGGTTTCAATGGCGCGGGGGCCGTCAGGTGTCGCCAGTCGTGTGCCTGAACCAAAACAGATCACGCCAACTTGCGGCTCGACGAACTTCGGGCGCAAGCCCGGCTCCAGCGCCATCTTTATCACCCAGAGATCTTGATCTGCGGGCGGCATCTCGGCCATGGCCATGACCAGCATCGCGCCAGTTTCGGGCACGTCGATGATCGTCAGGGCATAGGCTTTCAAACCATCGGTCACCACGAAACCGTCATCACTTGCAGGATCATCCAAGGACACGAACGTCGCGCTGGGCCATTTTGGCACCGCATCCGGCGCCAGCGCGGTCCGCACAAGTTTTTGCACCACCAAAGCGGCACTACGCCGCAAGTCGGCGCTTTCGTCTGAAGTGCCCAGGATCAAAGGCCCGCGTGGCACGTCAATTGCCAGCGCCGTCCCGCTCCACCGCCAATTGGTGCCCAAATTCATCTGATCGCGTGACGCCCCCCGAAGTCCATCCACTTCGGTTTGACACCACGAAATCACGAACGTGGCCCGAAAGCCCGTCTCCATGCCTGACTGCCCGTCGTTTCTTATTGTTCTGGCGTCGACGCTAGCAGCGCATTCCGGACGACGCTATGCCCAAACTGCCACAGTCTGTGGGATTTTCGCCGCATGCGGCACAGATGCGACGGATGATTCAACCTAGGGTTTATCTGTTTACAGCAACGACACCACTGAGTGGCGCCTCTTGCGGATCAGATCAGCCGCATTTTGAAAACCCGCAGGACGAACATGTCAGGCAACCTTCGAGCATGCGCAGATCATAGCTGCCGCATGACGGGCAAGCCTTGCCGCGCGGCGCCACGCCAACAACCATCAGCTCTGCCTTGGGGTCGGTTTTCAGGCCAAGCCCCTCGCCTTCGATAAAGCCGATGTCGATCAGGTGACGTTCGATCACACCGCCGATGCCTGCGAGGATCGAGGGGATGTATTTGCCATCCATCCACGCCCCGCCGCGCGGATCGAACACGGCCTTCAGCTCCTCCACCACAAAGGAAATGTCCCCGCCGCGCCGGAACACCGCCGAGATCATCCGCGTCAGCGCCACAGTCCAGGCGAAATGCTCCATATTCTTGGAGTTGATGAACACCTCGAACGGGCGCCGGTGCCCCGCAATGACGATGTCATTGATGGTGATGTAGAGCGCATGTTCGGACCCCGGCCATTTGACCTTGTAGGTCTGGCCTTCCAATGCCGCAGGCCGGTCAAGCGGTTCAGACAGGTACACCACCTCTGCCCCGTCGCTTTGGACATGCGCAGGCGCCTCCGATGGCGTCCTGTCCGACGACTCGGACACCGTCAGCACCGATCCCGTCACGTCGTTTGGCCGATAGGTGGTGCAGCCCTTGCAGCCCTGATCCCAGGCGGCCATGTAGACCTCTTTGAAATTGTCAAAGCTGATGTCCACCGGGCAGTTGATCGTCTTGGAGATCGAGCTGTCCACCCATTTCTGCGCCGCCGCCTGCATCCGCACGTGGTCCAAGGGCGGCAGGGTCTGGGCATTGACGAAATGATCCGGCAAGGGTGCGGCGCCATGGGTTTCGCGCCATAGGCGGACGGCATAATCCACCACTTCCTCTTCGGTGCGCGAGCCGTCCTTTTGCAACACCTTGCGGGTATAGGCATAGGCAAAGACCGGCTCGATCCCGGAACTCACATTCCCCGCATAAAGCGAAATCGTCCCGGTCGGCGCGACGGAGGTCAACAGCGCATTGCGGATGCCGTCGGTGCGGATCGCCTCGCGAACGTCCTTGTCCATCTGCATCATGTTGCCGGAGGCCAGAAACTTTTCCGCATCAAACAGCGGGAACGCGCCCTTTTCCTTTGCCAGATCGACCGAGGCCAGATAGGCCGACCGCGCGATGGCATGCATCCATTTTTCGGTGGTCTCTGCCGCTTCGCGCGATCCGTATCGTTGGCCGATCATCAAAAGTGCATCGGCAAGGCCCGTCACGCCCAGCCCGATCCGCCGTTTCGCCTGCGCCTCTGCCTCTTGCTGCGGCAGCGGAAAGCGGCTCGCGGTCACCACATTGTCCATCATCCGCACGGCGATGCGGACCAACTTGTCCAATGCAGCAAGATCAAGGCTCGACTTCTTGCCGAACGCTCCGTTGACCAGAGTCGCCAGGTTGATCGACCCCAGAAGACACGCGCCATAAGGCGGCAACGGCTGCTCGCCGCAGGGGTTGGTCGCCGCAATCGTCTCGACATAGTTCAGGTTGTTCGCGGCATTGATCCGGTCGATGAAAATCACCCCCGGCTCGGCAAAATCGAACGTGTTCCGCATGATCCTGTTCCACAGATCGCGCGCCTGCACCGTGCGGTACACCCGCCCAGCGAAAACCAATTCCCACGACTGATCCGCCTTCACCGCCGCCATGAACGGATCGCTCACCAGCACCGAAAGGTTGAACATGCGCAACCGCGCGGGATCTTTCTTCGCCTCGATGAAAGCCTCGATATCCGGATGATCGCAGCGCATCGTTGCCATCATGGCGCCCCGACGCGACCCCGCCGACATGATCGTGCGGCACATCGCATCCCAGACATCCATGAACGACAGCGGCCCCGAGGCATCCGCCGCCACCCCCTTCACCTCCGCGCCCCGTGGCCGGATGGTGGAGAAATCATAGCCGATGCCGCCGCCTTGCTGCATCGTCAGCGCGGCCTCTTTCAGCCCGTCGAAAATCCCGCCCATGCTGTCGGGGATCGTGCCCATGACGAAACAGTTGAACAGGGTCACGGACCGACCGGTGCCTGCCCCCGCCGTGATCCTGCCTGCGGGCAGGAACTTGAAATCCTCCAGAGCGGCATAGAACTCCGCTTCCCACTTGGCCGGATCGGCCTCGACCTCAGTCAACGCACGCGCGATGCGCCGCCAGGTATCTTCGACGCTGCCGTCGATGGGCGACCCGTCAGCCTCTTTGAAGCGATACTTCATGTCCCAGATGGCTTCGGCAATCGGGGCAGAGAATCGCGACATGGGGCAATGTCCTTGTGTCTAAGGGAGACTTTTGGTTGTGGATAACTCGTGCGAATACACAAGATACGCCCCGCGCGACCGACGGTCAACTTGCATTGCCCACCCGTCGGACTATCGTTATTCGGTGCGACATCGGGGGATTCGTGGCAGACTTCATCAACATCCTGAAGCTGAGCGTCGGGTCTGACGGCGTCGAAGACCACGAAGGCTGGCAGATCAGTCAGCGTCACCGCTGGCCCCCAGGACGCGCCGTCCACGTCACCCGCATGTTCCCCAAGCGCGAGGCAGAGATTCTCGCGGGCGGATCGCTTTATTGGGTCATCAAAGGCGTGATCCTGTGCCGCCAGCGCATTCTGGCGCTGGAACAGGTCAACGGCGATGACGGCATTTCGCGCTGTGCGCTGATCCTGGATTCCCAGATCGTGCGCACCCAACGCGCCCCCCGGCGACCCTTTCAGGGCTGGCGCTATCTCGATCCCGCCGACAGTCCGCGCGATCTGGTCAAGGGGCGCGAGCGCGAAGAGGCATTGCCCGACACGCTGGCGCTGGCACTTGCCGATATCGGGTTGCGATAAGACAATGCCCGGCGCAGGCCTGAGGCGGGCTCAATAGCCGTTGGGATTTCCCGCAACAATTGTGCCGGTGCCCGCCGAGGCCATCGCATCGTCAAGCCAGGTCACCTGATCACCCGCAATGCTGACTGACCAGCAGGTCGCAGGATCTTCGCCATAGGCAAAACACATCTTGTCGCCGTCCAGCGTCCAATTGCCAGCATAGTCGGCGCCTTTGATCGTGCCGTCGCCGGCATAGAACTCGGTGTAGCCAGCCCCATCTGACATCGCGCCCTGCACGGTGTTGCCGATGATTGTGCTGCGAATGGCATCGGCGGATGCCTTTTCTTGTGCCAGCGCCGGGGTCAGAGCAAAGGCGGCGGCGACAATCGCCGCGCTGATGGGTTTGAAATACATGCCGGTCTCCTTGGGTTTGACTTCAAAAATAGGCGTCCGCGATCCGATGACAAGGCCACGTGACTATCGCGTCAGGCGGCCCAAGAGGTCCGCTATTCCAGTGGCTTGCACCACGCGCGAACGAAACAGCATCGCCTCTGACCGCAAGATCAGCGCATCTTGCAGCACTTTCAGATGGTTCGCCCGCAGCGTCTCGCCTGATGAGGTGATGTCTGCAATCGCCTCGGCGGTGCCATTCTTGACGGTGCCTTCGGTGGCGCCCTGACTGTCGATCAACTGATAATCAGCCACGCCATGCGTTATCAAGAAGTCGCGGACCAGACGGTGATACTTGGTCGCAATCCGCAACCGGTGGCCGTGCCGGGCACGAAACGCGGCAGCGGCGGCATCGAGATCGTCGAGCGTGTCAACGTCGATCCAAACCGCTGGCACCGCGATGATCAGATCCGCCCGACCAAACCCCAACGGGGCGACTTCGGCCACGACCGAGGCCCAATCCGCCAGCTTTTCGCGGACCAGATCGGTGCCGGTGACACCAAGGTGGATGCGTCCCGCCGCCAGTTCGCGTGGCACCTCGGCGGGCGACAAGAGCACGACCTGAACGCCCTCAATCCCATCCACGGTACCAGAATACTCGCGATCCGCACCGGCCAGCCGCATCGGCAGGCCGTGCGCGCCGAACCAGTCAAAGGTCTGTTCCATCAGCCGCCCCTTGGACGGCACGCCGATGCGGATCATGGCTTGCCGCCTTTGAGACGGGCGACGAGTTCCGGGCGAAGCACGCCCCCGACCGCCGGAATGGATTGGCCCTGCCCCAGAACCGCCGTCAGCGCGTCATAGCGCCCGCCCGAGGCGACGGGGGGCCAGTCCGCAGGCCCGTGGAACGAAAAGACGAAGCCGTCGTAGTATTCCAGACTGGTGCGGCCATGGCTCGCCTCAAACGGCAAGGTCGCGACATCGATCCCGCGTGCGGCCAGCGCCTCCAGCCGTGCGGCAAAGCGGTCCACTGCGGGCACGATGGCAAGCATCATCGGGGTGATGGCGCGCAGATGGGCAAGGGCGGCCTTGGCGGGGGCTTGCAGGGACAGCAGGTCATACAGCAGCGCCGCCTCCGGGGCCGCGATGGGCGCGGCATCGGCATCTTGCAACATCGCGCTGGCGCGTTCGGCGATTTCCTCGGCGCCGCGCAGCCCGACAAAGGTCCCCGCCGCCACGATCAGTGCCTCTGGCGCGCCCTTTGCCAGCTTTTCCAGCATCGTTTGGCGCGCGCGCGTCCCCGGCGCGCGCCCGGCAAAGCGGTCCAAAAGTGTGCGGAACCGAGCCGGTCGCCAGATGTGCCGCAAAAGCGCTGCCTTGCGCCGGGCGGTCGTGTCAACACCGCGCACCGCCGCCATGAGTATGCCGATATCGCCCGTTGCAGGGCGCAGGTCGAGATCCGCCAGAAGCTGTGCGAAAAGTGTGAAAACCTCGGCATCGGCAGCGTCCGGGGCAGTGCGGTCAAATAGCTCAAAGCCGACTTGCAGGTATTCCGAGGGGCGGTTCGCTTGGCCATCTTGTTGGCGAAAGACCTCGCCCAGATAGCAATAGCGCGCGGGGTCCGCCCCGCCCGCCATGTGCGCCTGCTCCACCGGCACGGTGAAGTCCGGGCGCAGCATCAACTCGCCGCGCAAGGGGTCATGGGTGACATAGGCGCGCGCGCGGATATCCTCGCCATAAAGGTCCAGCAGCGTCTCGGCGGGCAGCAGCAGATCCGCATCGACCGGCACGGCCCCTGCCGCCTGAAAGGCAGCGAAAAGTCGTTCACCCTCGGCGCGGATGGCGGATTTTTGGGTCAATCCAATCCCCTCGACGCCTTACGATACATCGTCCGCAAGGTTTTACGCGCCTCCCCTCCCCCCTGTGAGGAGGGGCTGGGCGTGGGGGGCGAGGCAATGGAACCGGTGCGCAAAAGCCCCCCTCCCTCTCCCTCCCCACGACGGGGAGGGACGCGCCCAGCGATGGCGTCGGGGAGGATTTCCGTGGTCATTTCCCAAACATCTTGCGCACCGCTTGGACCAGATCCCCGCGCGCAACCGTCACCTGGGCCGGGCGGGCCTTCCATTCCTCAAGGCTCGCGCCTTGGGCGATCCTGGCACCGAGAATCAGGTCTTTGAGGATCACCATGCCCTTCGCCGCCTCATCCTCGCCTTGAATCACGGCGATGGGGCTTGCCCGATTGTCTGCGTATTTCAACTGGTTGCCGAAATTCTTTGGGTTGCCAAGATACACCTCGGCGCGGATGCCGGCGGTGCGAAGCTCTCCCACCATACCCATGTAATCCGCCATCCGGTCGCGATCCATGACGGTCACGACCACCGGACCAGCGGTGTCGGCGGCGGTCAGGCCCTTGGCGGCAAGCGCCGCGAGCAGGCGGTCCACGCCGATGGAAACGCCGGTCGCAGGCACGGTTTGCCCGGTGAACCGCTTGACCAGATCGTCATAGCGCCCCCCGCCCGCGACCGAGCCGAACTGGCGCTTGCGGCCCTTGTCGTCGAGGATCTCGAAGGTCAGTTCCGCCTCGAACACCGGACCGGTGTAGTAGCCGAGGCCTCGCACGACAGAGGGGTCTATGACGATGCGGTCTTCAAGGTATCCTTGTGCCGCAAGCAACCGGGCGAAGTCATTGAGTTCCCCGATACCGTCATTCCCTTTCGGTGTTTCTCCGACAAGTCCCCGCAGGCTATCAAGAGTTGCCGCGTTACTGGATCCTCGTGCTTTCAAGAAACCGACGATCACATCGGCCTGCTGCTCGTTGAGTCCACAACCCTTTGTAAAGTCGCCCGAAACATCCTTGCGCCCCACGGTGAGCAACTCGCGAACGCCAACTTCTCCGACTTTGTCGAACTTATCTACCGTGCGGAAAATACTGTCTTTCTGTGTTTCGCGGTCATAGACAGCTTCAAGCTGCGCGTCTTCGCTACCTGCCGAGTAGCCGAACACAACGTCGAATACGCCTTCGAGCACCTTGCGGTTGTTCACCTTGACGACGTAAACGCCGCGCGGGATGCCCACTGCCTCCAGCGCGTCGCACAGCATGGCGCAGATCTCGGCATCCGCCGCCACGCTCGACGCCCCCACCGTATCTGCATCGCATTGATAGAACTGGCGAAACCGCCCCGGACCCGGTTTTTCGTTGCGCCAGACCGGCCCCATCGCATAGCGCCGATAGGGCGACGGCAGGTCATTGCGATATTGCGCCGCCACGCGGGCCAGCGGGGCCGTCAGGTCATAGCGCAGCGCCAGCCAGTCTTTATCTTCTTCCTGCCATGCGAACACGCCGTCATTCGGGCGGTCAACGTCGGGCAGGAACTTGCCCAAGGCCTCGACCGTCTCAACCGCGGATGTCTCCAACGGATCAAATCCATAGCGGTGATAGACCTCGGCGATCTTGTCCAGCATCGCCTTGCGGGTCGTGACCTCGGCCCCGAAATAGTCGCGGAACCCTTTGGGGGTTTCAGCCTGCGGACGGCGGGGGGGTTTGTCCTTGGCCATGGCCCGTGCCTTTCCATTTGCGCAGGGAACCCCTTAGCGGATGGGCGGCGGGCCGACAAGCACGGGTGTGCGGGGCGTGTGCCAAGCGTATGCCAACTGGGCACACGATGAACACGCCCGGCAACAGACGTCAGGCGTCCACGGTCCACTTCTGCCGGGCCACGAAACTGTCAAAGCTTTCGCCCACCACCCCCAGCTTGGCCAACCCCTCGGCCCCGTCCGCCATCATGTCGGGATGGGCGGCAAGGTGCGCATAAAGCTCGGCAATGCGGTCGCCTGCGGGGGCACCAAAGCCTGCGTTCAGACCGGCGGCGAAATCGGGCAGCGGGATCGGCGCATAGGCGACGGGCTGGCCCAGATGTGATGACAGCCTGGCCGCCATCTGCGCGCCGGTGATGGCGGCGGGGCCACCGATGCGGATGGACTGGCCGAGGAACGGCGCCGTCGCCGCAGCAACGACCGCTTGCGCCAGCGTGCGGTGCGACATCCATGACACTGCGACCTCGGGCGGGGTGGGAAAGGCCAGCGTCCCGGACAGGATGGCAGGCAGGCTCCATGGGGCCAAGAGGTTGTCCATGTAGACCGTAGGCTCCAGCGTCACCAAGGGCAGAGACGACAGGGCGTCGCGAACCGCGCGCATGTTGGCGAAAACGCCAAGGTCAGACGGGACAATCCGGCTGGCCGCATTCAGGACCACGCGGGGCGTGTTGCGCGCGGCGGTCGCAATGGCGTTGGCCATGCGAAGGGTGCTGCCGGGCCTGTAGTCTTGGGGAATGGTAAAGACGACGACATCGGCACCGGCAAAAACCGCGTCGAGGCCTTCGCCGGTTTCAAGATTGGCGCGGTGGGCACCTTGGGCGGTGCGACTGGTGCCGCTGACCGTCCAGCCGGCATCACGGAACGCGGCGGCAATGGCGGTCTGCTGGGCACCGCCAAGGCCGGTAAGGGAAACATGCGGCATGGGAAAACTCCGTTTGATTGCGTCGACCGAACGGATATGGCACCATGGATGCAATTGCGTAAGTACGCAGGTTTTTGTAAGGTAGTGTTGAAATGGATACTGTAAGCGGCCTGAACCCCGAGGATTGCCCGGTCGACCGGACGTTGCGGGTGATCGGCGGGCGCTGGAAGGCGCTGATCCTTTACTACCTGCGCAGCGGGCCAAAACGGTTCAACGTGTTGCGCCGGATGATGCCCGCAGTGACGCAACGGATGCTGACCCAGCATCTGCGAGAGTTGGAGGCAGACGGAGTGATCGACCGCAACGTCTTTCCGGTGGTGCCGCCGCATGTGGAGTATTCGCTTTCACCGCTTGGGGTCAGCCTGCTGCCGGTGCTGGATGCGATGGCCGTGTGGGGTAGCGCGCGGGTTGCAGAACGTGCACCGGCATCGGTTGCGGCGTGAGCACAGCATTGGAGGAACGGGTCGCACATCTGACCCGCGCCGTTGAGGACCTATCTGATATGGTGGCGCGCCAGTCGGGCGAGATCGACCGCTTGACGCGGATGGTCACGATGCTCACCGCGCGCGAGGCAGAGCGCGAGGAGGCGGGCGACGCACCAGCCGCAAATGTGCGACCGCCGCATTGGTAAGGGGCCGGCAAATTGCACTGGTCCTGCCGGGGATAGTGGGGGCCTTCATGGCCGACACGTTGATCTTTCCTTTGTCCACGGTGCGCGACCCGGCCTGTGATGTTTCGATGCTGCGGGCGCGCGGGCAAGACCGGTTTGGAAATTTCTTTGGGCGCATGGCGTTGTCGTGGCTCTGGTGTTGGGGTTGCGGTCGGGCATGGCGGTGACGGCCTTGGTCTGCTTGGTCACGGGGACTGTCGTGATGCCGGGCGAGCAAAGCCCGCTCAGCCAGTATGGTAATCTGATCGGGCCCCATGACAGCGCGAGGCTGCGGGTCCGGATCCCTCAGCTTGCGACATTTATGACGGTGATTCTGGCGTTGGCGGCGCTGTGGAGGGTGGATGCTCGGCGTTGATCTGAGGGCGCTGGCGCTGACGCTGGGTCTGGGTGGGGCCGGAGGGTTGCTGGCCCATGCGCTGCAGCTGCCCTTGGGGTATCTGTTGGGCTCTTTGGTCGTGGTGGGGGTGACCGCCGCGATGGGGTGGCGGCCCATGGGCCGCCCGATCACCCTGCCCGCGCGGTTGCGGTTTTCCTTCGTGCCGGTGATTGGCGTTGCGATCGGCGGGGCCTTCACGCCAGCGGTGGCGGGGCAGGCGCTGGGATGGTGGCCGTCGCTCCTGGCGTTGTGCCTGTTCGTGCCGGTGGCGCATGCCTTGGGGTTCTGGATTTATCGCCGCGGGGGCTTGTCGGCAAAGGATGCGTTCTTTGGTGCGGTGCCGGGCGGGCTGATCGAAAGCGTGCAACTGGGCGAGGAAGCCGGGGCGGATGTCCGGCTTTTGACGGTGTTGCAGTTCCTGCGGCTGATCGGGACGATTCTGGCGGTGCCGATGATATTCTGGGGTTTGACGGGGCATGCGGTCGGGTCTGCGTCGGGTGTCGCGATGGTGGGCGCCGGGGCGGCGCTGTCGGTGGTGGATGTGGCGGTGCTGGTGGCCTGCGGGCTGGTCGGGGTCGCAGCAGGCCGAGCGTCGCGGTTGCCGGGCTGGATCATCACGGGGCCGTTGGCTGCGTCAGCGGTCGCGCATGTATTGGGCTGGATCGAGGGCGTGCCGCCGGGTTGGCTGATCGGTGCCACGCAGGTCGTACTGGGCACCGGGCTTGGCGCACGGTTTGCGGGGGTGGAGCGCGCGATGCTGCGCCGGGCCGCCGGGCTGGCGGTGGTCAACGGGGCAGCGGCGCTGGGGCTGGCATTCGGATTTGCTCAAGGAGTACACGCGCTGGCGGGCGAGCCGGTCGCGGCGGCGTTTCTGGCCTTTGCGCCGGGCGGGTTGGCCGAGATGAGCCTCGTGGCGCTGAGTTTGCAGATGAGTGTGATCTATGTGACGGCCCATCATGTCGTCCGGATCGTGCTGGCGGTGAGTTTGGCGAAGGTGGGGTCGCGGTGGGTGGGGTGAGGGGCGCTGGGAGCCAAAAAACAAATGCTTTTATTTATCAACAATTAGACTGCGGACTTCAAAGTTCTCTTTGCGGATCGAAACCCGAGTTTGGAGTATTTTTGGCTATCTTGATGCGCCTTTTGCCGTCATAGCGCCACAGGACGTGGGGATGACAATGACTATGCGTTGCGCAAACGAATTTCGGCAAACCCGTACGACAAGGCGTAGACTCCAAGAATGACCAAAGCCGTGTTCATTGCATCTTCGCATTCAATGTATCTCGACCGACCGGGAGAGGTGTACCACTTCCCGAACTTCTACCTTTCGCGCGTTGCTCAGACCGTTGGGGACTGGGTGATCTTTTACGAGGGCAAACGCGGTGGAACACGCGGGTACTACGCGGTGCAAAAGGTCTTGCGGATTGAGCCCGATGTCTCCAATCCATCACGTAGCTTTGCCCTGCTGGATCGCGGCTCTGAACTGAGCTCTGAACAGAATGTTCCGCGCGTGACAAAGGCGGGAGTACCGTTCGAGGCCGGCCTGCCAATCTCGAGGGGATCAAACACTTCAGCAGTTCGTCTGATTTCTGATATGGATTTTGCCAAGATCATCGGCGAAGGACTTCGTGCCACCGATGGGCCAGACGCCCTGCCCCGAGAAGGTGCGCTTAAACCGACTGGGTTTGCAGATACTCAAACGCCCTTTACTTTCCCCGGCGCAGGGGATGCGCGCATTCAGGTGATTTCAAGCAGGGCCTTTAGAGACAGGTCGTTTGCGCGCCAAGTAAAACGTGCCTACGAAGCGCGCTGCGCAATGTCCGGGCTGGCCCTTCGCAATGGAGGTGGGCGACCGGAAGTCGAGGCGGCTCACATTATGCCGGTCGAGGAAAACGGTCCTGATACGATTTGGAATGGATTGGCGTTGTCGGGCACCCTGCACTGGATGTTTGACCGCGGCCTTTTGTCCGTGGACGGGGACGGGGCCATACTCACAGCAAGAGATTCCATCGCCGCCGAGGTGGCGGACCGCCTCTTGGTGCAGGACCGAAGGCTGATCATGCCGTCAGACCCGCGACTTCACCCCCACCCCAGCTATCTGGAGTGGCATAGGTTGAACTGCTTCAAAGGTTAGTTACACCTCCTCCACCATCACTACCCCCTGCATCGCCTTGATTGCCCCCTTGATCTGCGGCGTCACTGGAAACTCGCCTGGCAGGGTCAGGTCAATCTCCCGCCCCTGATCATCCGCCACGCAGACCATGACCTGCGCGCGAGTGCGGCCTTGCACCGATCCCAGCAGGGTGGCGAGCGACGCCAGCGCCTCGGGCCGGCTGATGTGCACGCGGATCGCCTGCGCGCCTGCCTGATCGGCAACTTGGTCGATGGGCTGCACGGCATTGGCCAGCATTTTCAGCGTGTCGCCTTCCAACTCCGCCTTGACGGTCAGCACCACGTTGCGGCCGGGTTCCAGCATGTCGCGCGATGCCTCCAGCGTGTCGCTGAATACGGTCACCTCGTAAAGGCCGGTGGGGTCAGACAACGAGACAAAGGCGAACCGGTTGCCCTTGGCGGATTTGCGTTCCTGCCGCACCGCGACGGAGCCTGCGATTTTCGCGATGAGGGGGCCGCGCTCGGCAAGGGCGGTGATCTCGGTCAGGGTTTTCACATCCTTGCGGCGCAGCGCAGACATGTAGTCGTCGAGGGGGTGGCCGGAGAGGTAAAAGCCGATGGCGAGGTGTTCTTGCGTCAGGCGTTCGATGGGCAGCCAGTCGTCGCGGTAGGCCAAGCGCGGTTCGGGGATGTCGGCCCCGGCCTCGCCGAACAAGGACACCTGCGCAGAGGCGGTCGCCTCGTGCAAGGCACCGGAATAAGCGCCCAGCGCATCCAGTGCGTCAAAGACCCGTGCGCGGTTGGGGTCAAGCTGGTCGAAGGCCCCGGCACGGGCCAGCATTTCCAAGGGGCGCTTGCCGATGCGTTTGAGATCCACCCGGCGCGCAAAGTCGAAGAGCGTGGCAAAGGGTTTGTCGCCGCGCGCGTCGGAAATCAGGCGCATCGCCTCGACACCGACGTTTTTCAAGGCCCCAAGGCCGTAGACCACCGCACCATCCTTGACCGAAAAGGTGGGCAAGGACGCGTTGATACAGGGCGCCACGGTCTTGAGGCCCAGCTTGTCCACCTCGCGCTTGTAGACCGCCAGCTTGTCGGTCAGGTGGATGTCGCAGTTCATCACGGCGGCCATGAATTCGACCGGGTAGTTGGCCTTGAGGTAGGCGGTCTGGTAGCTGACCACGGCATAGGCGGCGGCGTGCGATTTGTTGAAGCCGTAATTGGCGAATTTCTCTAGAAGGTCAAAGACTTCGCCGGCCTTTTCCTTGGCGACATTGTGGGTCGCGGCGGCGCCTGCAATGAATTTCGGGCGTTCCTTGGCCATTTCCTCGGCAATCTTTTTGCCCATGGCGCGGCGCAGAAGATCGGCCCCGCCGAGTGCATAGCCCTCCATGACCTGGGCGATCTGCATCACCTGTTCCTGATAGACGATGATGCCTTGGGTTACGGCAAGGATATGGTCGATGGTGGGGTGGATGCTCTCCAGATCGCGCAGGCCGTTTTTCACCTCGCAATAGGCGGGGATGTTTTCCATCGGGCCGGGGCGGTAAAGCGCCACCAAGGCCACGATATCCTCGATGCAGGTGGGTTTCATCCGGCGCAGCGCGTCCATCATGCCCGAGGATTCCACCTGAAACACCGCGACGGTCCTGGCGGCGGCGTAAAGGTCGTAACTGGGTTTATCGTCCAACGGGATCAGGTTGATGTCGAACCGGATGTCGCGCAGGGCCAAGAGGTCCATCGCGTTCTGGATCACGGTCAGGGTCTTCAGGCCGAGAAAGTCGAATTTCACCAGACCCGCCGCCTCGACCCATTTCATGTTGAACTGGGTGGCAGGCATGTCGGAGCGGGGATCTTGATAAAGCGGCACCAATTCATCCAAGGGCCGGTCGCCAATCACCACACCCGCGGCATGCGTCGATGCGTTGCGATAGAGGCCCTCGATCTCGCGGGCATAGTCCAAAAGTCGCGCGACGACCTCTTCCTTGGCTGCCTCGCGCAGACGGGGCTCATCGGCCAGCGCCTTGGTGATCGAGACCGGCTTGACGCCCTCGACCGGGATCATCTTGGACAGCCGATCCACCTGACCATAAGACATCTGCAACACCCGGCCCACGTCGCGGATGGCGGCCTTGGACAAAAGCGCGCCAAAGGTGATGATCTGGCCCACCCGGTCGCGGCCGTATTTGCCTTGGACGTAGTGGATGACTTCCTCACGCCGGTCCATGCAGAAGTCGATGTCGAAGTCGGGCATCGAGACGCGTTCGGGGTTCAGGAAACGCTCAAACAGCAGGGCATAGCGCAAAGGGTCAAGGTCGGTGATGCGCAGCGCATAGGCCACCAGCGAGCCCGCGCCGGAACCTCGGCCGGGACCGACAGGGATGCCGCGCGCCTTGGCCCAGTTGATGAAATCCGCGACGATCAGGAAATAGCCGGGAAAGCCCATCTTGATGATGACATCAAGCTCGAAATCCAGACGGGCGAGGTATTCCTCGGGCGTCGCGGAGTGGGGGATGACATTGAGCCGCGCTTGCAGGCCTTCGTGCGACAGGCGGCGCAGTTCATTGACCTCGTCATCGGCGAATTTGGGTAAGATGGGGTTGCGCTTGCAGGCGGCATAGGCGCACCGGCGGGCGATTTCAACAGTGCTTTCCAATGCCTCGGGCAGGTCGGCAAAAAGGGTCGCCATTTCCGCTTCGGTCTTGAAATAGTGCTGCGGGGTCAGGCGGCGGCGGGGCTGTTGCTGGTCGACATACGCGCCTTCGGCAATGCAGATCAGCGCGTCATGGGCAAGGTACATCTCGGACGCTGGAAAGTAGACGTCGTTGGTGGCGACAAGGGGCAGGTTGCCCGCATAGGCCATCTCGATCAGGCCGCGCTCGGACGCGGCCTCGGCCTCGGTCAGGCGCCCCCCTTCGCCCGGGTGGCGTTGCAGTTCGACATAGAGGCGGCCTTCATAAATCGCGGCGAGGCGGTCCAGAAGGGTCTGTGCCTTGGCGGATTGACCACCGGCGAGCAACCGCCCCAAGGGGCCATCCGGACCGCCGGTCAGGCAGATCAGACCGCCCGCACATGTCGCAAGTTCGGCAAGCGTAACCTGCGGAAGCTGGCCGCCCTTACCGATATAAAGGGCCGAGTTCAGCTTCATCAGGTTCATGTAGCCCGCCTCGGACTGCGCCAGAAGCACGATAGGCGCGGGCAGGCGGGGCTTTTCGCCGGGCTGGACGGGATCATGGGCAAGGCTGATCTGGCAGCCGATGATGGGCTGGACGCCGGCGGCCTTGGCGGTTTCAGAAAATTCCAGCGCTGCAAACATGTTGTTGGTGTCGGTCACAGCGACTGCGGGCATGCGCGCGGACTGGCACAGCTTGACCAGTTTCTTGACCGGCACGGCGCCCTCAAGCAGCGAATGTTCGGTATGCACCCGCAGGTGGATGAATCGGGGGGGCGACGCGGTGTTCGGGGTCATGGCGACAGCCTATCGAAACGGTAGGCGCAACGAAAGAGCGCCCGTGTCCTCAGCAAAGGACGGGCCGGCGGCGGATCGGACCTGCGAAATTTGTCTTGCGTTGCGCCGCGCCCGCGTCTTCATGGTAGCACTGGGACAAAGACCAAGGGCGCGTGGACCGCTTTACGCCGCATCGGGCGGCCACGCATCACGCCTGAAATGGGGAGACCGCGGCGGACCGACCACCATGGCTGATATTGCGTTTCACCTGAACGGAACGCCGATCCGCGTCGACGGTTCGTCACCGACGCGGACGCTGCTGGACTGGCTGCGCGAGGATCGCGGGCTTTGTGGTACCAAAGAGGGCTGCAACGAGGGCGATTGCGGGGCCTGCACCGTCATGGTGACAGATACCGGTGGCAGCCGCGCGCTGAATGCGTGCATCCTGTTTCTGCCGCAGCTGGACGGCAAGGCCGTGCGCACCGTCGAGGGGATCGCGGGACCTGATGGCAGCTTGCATCCGGTGCAACAGGCGATGATCACCCATCATGGCACGCAATGCGGGTTCTGCACGCCGGGCTTTGTCGTGTCGATGGCGGTGGCGCATCTGAATGGCCGCAGGGATCATGACGACCAGCTGGCGGGCAATCTGTGCAGATGCACGGGCTATGCGCCAATTGTGCGGGCGGCAGAGGCCGCCGCCAGCGCACCGGTGCCGGACTGGATGACAGCCGATGCTGCTTTCAGCTTTGCGGAAATATCCCCGGTGGGGTCCGGGGAGGCAGGCAGCCTCCCCGGCGCCGACCACCCGCGCACCACCCAAGCACTGGCGCAATGGTACAGCCTGCACCCAGAGGCCACGCTGATCGCAGGGGCGACGGATGTGGGGCTTTGGGTCACCAAGGGGCTCCGTGATCTTTCGCCGGTGGCCTTTCTTGGCGCGATTGCCGAGATGGCGCGGATCGACCGTCAAGGCGACGCCTTGCGCGTCGGCGCGGGCGTCACGATCAGCGATCTTTGGGAGGCGATGAAGCCGCTGCATCCGTCTTTTGCCGAACTGCTGCGGCGCTATTCCTCGGTGCAGGTGCGCAATGCCGCGACCATCGGCGGCAATATTGCCAATGGCTCACCCATCGGGGATGCGCCGCCCGCGCTGATCGCGCTTGGGGCGACCTTGCACCTTCGGCAAGGAGATGCGCGGCGCGACATGGCGCTGGAGGATTTCTTTCTCGACTACCGAAAGCAAGACCGCCGTCCGGGAGAGTTTGTCGAGGCGGTGACGATCCCTGCCACCGCCCCAAACTTGCGGTGCTACAAGCTGTCCAAGCGGTTTGATCAAGATATTTCGGCCGTTTGCGGCTGTTTCAATGCCACCGTCGCGGATGGTCGCGTGACCACTGCGCGCATCGCCTTTGGCGGCATGGCGGGCACGCCAAAGCGGGCGCGCGCGGTCGAGGCGGCGCTCGTCGGCCAGGCGTGGAGTGCGGTGACGGTTGCGGCGGCCAAAGCCGCGATGGCGCAGGATTTCACGCCGCTGAGCGACATGCGGGCAAGTGCCCAATACCGGCTGACCACGGCGGGGAACATGTTGACCCGCTATTTCCATGATCTGGCAGGGCTGCCGGTTGATATCCTGGCGGTGGAGCCATGAGCGCGGGCCTGTCGCTTCCCCATGATGCGGCCCCCCTGCATGTCACGGGCGCTGCGCGTTATGTCGATGACGTGCCGGTTCCCCGTGGCGCGCTGCATCTGGCTTTCGGGCTTTCGACGGTTGCGCATGGGGAAATCTCGGCCATCGACCTTGATGCGGTGCGCAACGCGTCGGGCGTTGCTGCGGTCTTTGCCGCCGCCGATCTACCCGACATGCCCGATTGCAGCCCTTCGGCGCATGATGAGCCGCTGCTGGCCGCGGGCACGGTCCATTATGTCGGCCAGCCGGTCTTTCTGGTCGTGGCCGACAGTCATCTGGCCGCGCGCAAGGCGGCAACCCTAGGACAGGTCACCTATCGGGAATTGCCCGCCATCCTGACGGTCGATCAGGCCTTGGCCGCCAATAGCCGATTTGAAGCGGGACCGATCGTGTGGGCCAAAGGCGATGCCGTCAAGGCAATCGCGGGGGCCACCCATCTTGTCGAGGGCAGCTTTGAGGTTGGCGGTCAGGAACACTTCTACCTTGAGGGTCAGGTCGCCGCTGCGATCCCGCAAGAGGACGGGATGCACATCCTGTCCTCGACCCAGCATCCGACGGAAATTCAGCACAAGGTTGCCCATGCGCTGCATCTGCCGATGAGCGCGGTGCGCGTCGAAACCCGTCGGATGGGCGGTGGGTTTGGCGGCAAGGAGTCGCAGGGCAACGCCTTGGCCATTGCCTGTGCGATTGCCGCCCGCGCGACGGGCAAGCCGTGCAAGATGCGCTATGACCGCGATGATGACATGGTCATCACCGGCAAGCGGCATGATCTGCGCATCTTGTATCGTGCCGGGGTAGATGCGGCGGGGCGGGTCCTGGGGCTGGAGTTCACCCATCTATTCCGCTGCGGGTGGAGCCAGGATTTGTCGCTGCCGGTGGCGGACCGCGCCATGTTGCATGCCGACAATTGCTATCACCTGCCCGATATCAGGATCGAGTCGCACCGCCTGAAGACCAACACGCAAAGTGCCACTGCCTTTCGCGGCTTTGGCGGGCCGCAGGGCATGATCGGGATCGAACGGGTGATGGATCACATCGCCCATGTCGTCAGGCGCGACCCGTTGGCGGTGCGGCGGGTGAATTTCTACCAGCCTCCGGGAGCCTCCGGCGGGGATATTTCGGCAAAGATGAACGTGCAGACAACGCCGTATCACATGCCCGTGGAAGATTTCATCGGGCATGAGTTGGTGGCCGAGCTGGAGCGGACATCGGGTCTGGCGGCGCGGCGGACTGCGATTGCGGCGTGGAATGCGCAAAGCCCGATCCTGAAGCGGGGGATTGCGCTGACGCCGGTAAAGTTCGGGATATCCTTTACGCTGACATGGCTCAATCAGGCAGGGGCGCTGGTGCATGTCTATCAAGATGGCTCGATCCATCTGAACCATGGCGGCACCGAGATGGGTCAGGGGCTGAACCAGAAGGTTGCGCAGGTCGTGGCGGGGGTTTTCGGGGTTGATCCGGGCGTGATCAAGATTACCGCGACCGATACCGACAAGGTGCCCAACACCAGCGCCACGGCGGCAAGTTCGGGGTCGGATCTGAACGGCATGGCGGCGCAGGCTGCGGCAGAGGTGATCCGGGACCGGATGGCGGCCTTTATTGCCCAAAAGCACCAGATGGAGCCTGGCGCCGTGCGGTTCGAGGGCGGCATGGTGCGGGCCGGGGCGGAGGCTTACGGCTTTGCCCAGGTCGCGATGTGGACCTATCAGGCGCGGATATCGCTGTCTTCGACCGGGTTTTACGCAACGCCAAAGATCGTGTGGGACCGGGTGCGGGGCACCGGGCGGCCGTTCTACTACTTCGCCTATGGGGCGGCGGTGAGCGAGGTGGTGATCGACCGGCTGACGGGGGAAAACCGCATCCTGCGGGCGGATATCCTGCATGATACCGGCACAAGTCTGAACCCGGCTTTGGATATCGGGCAGATCGAGGGGGCATATGTGCAAGGTGCCGGGTGGCTGACGACCGAGGAGCTGGTCTGGGACGGCAAGGGGCGGCTTTCGACGCATGCCCCCAGCACCTACAAGATCCCCGCCTGTTCGGACCGCCCGCGCGTGTTCAATGTCGCTCTTTGGGGTGCTGCGAATGCCGAGGCCACGGTGGGCAAGTCCAAGGCGGTGGGCGAGCCGCCTCTGATGCTGGGGATCTCGGTGCTGATGGCGCTGTCGGACGCGGTGGCGGCCTGTGGGGATGGGACGGTGTACCCGGCGTTGCACGCGCCTGCGACGGCAGAAGAGGTTTTGCGCGCGGTGCACAGGGTGGAAGGCCATGTTTGACCTTGAGGGCCTTTGGGCGGCTTTGGCGGCGCATGGACGGGTGGCCCGCGTGGTGATTGCGGCGCATGACGGCAGTTCTCCGCGCGAGGTCGGGGCGGCGATGCTGGTCTGGCCGGGCGGGCAGTCGGGGACGATTGGCGGCGGGGCGCTGGAATGGGAGGCTTTGGGTCGTGCGCGGGCGATGATGGGTTCGGCACCCACCTCGGCCGACGTCTCTGCGCGAGGGGGAGGGGAGGCGCGGGTCCTCGACCGGGTGGCGCTGGGGCCAACCTTGGGGCAGTGCTGTGGTGGCGCGGTGACGGTTCTGACAGAGGTTTATGACGCCTTGCCCGGTGTCGAGGCAGGGGTGGTGGCGCGCAGCGTCGCGGGCGCGGAGATGCCGTTCGCGGTCAAGCGGGTGCTGGCGCGGGCGCGGGGTGAGGGGGTCTTGCCGGAGCCTGCATTGGTGCAGGGCTGGTTTGTGGAACCGGTGGTGCGCGCGCAGCGGCAGCTCTGGATCTGGGGCGCAGGGCATGTGGGGCGCGCGATGGTGGCGGTGCTGGCCCCCCTTCCCGGCGTGGCAATCACGTGGGTGGATGTCGCGGTGGCGCGGTTTCCGGACCTGGTGCCGACGGGTGTGACGGCGGTGCCCGCAGCGGAACCGGGGCTCTTGGTCGCACATGCGCCACAGGATGGCGAGCATCTGGTGCTGAGCTATTCCCACGCGCTGGATCTGGAGCTGTGCCATCGGCTGCTTGGTCATGGCTTTGGCCGTCTGGGCCTGATCGGGTCGGCGACGAAATGGGCGCGGTTCCGGTCGCGGCTGACGGCTTTGGGGCATTCGGCCAACGCGATTGCGCGGATTGATTGCCCGATTGGCGATCCGTCCTTGGGCAAGCATCCCCACGCCATTGCCGTGGGCGTGGCGGCGGCGTTTCTGGCACCGCGGGTGGCGCGGGCCATTGAGGAGCAGACAGGATGACCATCGGGCCAGAGCTTTTGCGCGTTGAGGGTGTGACCAAGGCCTATCCGGGCGTGGTGGCCAACAGCGATGTGTCCTTTTCGATTGCCGAAGGCGAGGTGCATGCGCTGCTGGGCGAGAATGGTGCCGGAAAATCGACGCTGGTCAAGATGATCTATGGCCTCGTGCGGCCCGATGCGGGGCGGATGACCCTGCGGGGCCAAGCCTATGCGCCCGCCAAACCCGGTCAGGCACGGGCCGCCGGGGTCGCGATGGTGTTCCAGCACTTTTCTCTTTTCGAGGCGCTGAATGTCGCGGAAAACGTGGCCTTGGGGATGGAAAACCCGCCGCCGATGCGCGAGTTGGCCGGGCGGATCACCGAGGTCTCCAAAGCTTATGGTCTGCCTTTGGACCCAAGCCGGATGGTCGGGGATTTGTCGGCGGGTGAGCGGCAAAGGGTGGAGATCATCCGCTGCCTGCTGCAAGATCCCAAGCTGTTGATCATGGACGAGCCGACCTCGGTGTTGACCCCGCAAGAGGTGGAGATCTTGTTTCGCACGCTGCGCCAGCTGGCGTCCGAAGGGACGGCGATCCTGTACATCAGCCACAAGCTGGAAGAGATCCGCACGCTGTGTGACGCTGCGACAATCCTGCGGCGCGGCAAAGTCGTGGCCACCTGCACCCCGCGTGAGCGGACAGCCCGCGAGATGGCGGAATTGATGGTCGGCGCGGTGCTGACGCCGCCTGCGCGGTCGGGCGTCACCAAGGGCGCGGTGGCGTTGCAGGTCAGCGGCCTGTCCGTCGCCTCGCCCATTCCTTTTGGCACCACCCTCAAGGATGTCAGCTTTGCCGTGCGCAAGGGCGAGGTGCTGGGCATTGCAGGGGTTGCGGGCAATGGGCAGGACGAATTGCTGCTGGCGTTGTCGGGCGAGTTGAAATCAGGGCCGGGCGCGGTGCAGATCGCGGGCGCAGCGATGGGCGACAAGGGGCCTGCGGACCGCCGCCGCGCAGGGCTGGTCGCGGCCCCGGAAGAACGGCTTGGCCATGCGGCAGCGCCCGATATGTCGCTGGTGGAAAATGCGCTTTTGTCCGGTGCTGTACGGCAGGGGCTGACGCGTCGGGGGTTCATCGACTGGCCCGCGACGGAACATTTCGCCGCCGGGATCGTCAAGGATTTCGATGTGAGAACCCCCGGAACCCATGTCGCAGCGCGGGCCCTGTCGGGCGGCAATCTGCAAAAATTCGTGGTGGGACGCGAGCTGAGCCAGTCTCCGTCGGTCATCGTGATCAACCAGCCGACCTGGGGAGTCGATGCCTCGGCGGCGGCGGCGATCCGCCAGGCGATCCTGGACCGCGCGGCGTCAGGTGCGGCGGTGGTCGTGATCAGCCAGGATCTCGATGAGTTGCTGGAGATTGCAGACAGTTTTGCCGCGTTGAATGGCGGGCGGCTGACCGTACCGCGCCCGGTCGAGGGGCTGAGCATCGACGAGATCGGTCTGATGATGGGCGGGGCACATGGCATGGAGGTGGCGCATCATGCGGTTTGAGATGCCGTCGGCAGCATTTGCCTCGCAAGTGGCAGTTTTGGGGGAGGCTTCGCGATGCTGAGGCTTGAAAAACGTCCCTCGCCATCGCGATTCTGGCAGGCGGCAACGCCGGTTCTGGCGGTGATCCTGACCATGATCGCGGGCGGGATCATGTTCTGGATCCTTGGCAAGAACCCGTTCGAGGCGATCCGCACGATCTTTTGGGATCCGCTCTTCAACCCCGATTTTGCCGCCTATTCGCGCCCGCAACTTCTGGTCAAGGCCGCACCCCTGATCCTGATCGCGATTGGCCTTTCGCTCGGGTTCCGGGCGGGCATCTGGAACATCGGGGCCGAAGGGCAATACATCATGGGGGCAATCTGCGGGGCGGCGGCGGGTCTGGCGGTCTATCCGGTCGAAAGCCGCCTGATCTTTCCAGTGATGGTGCTGGCGGGGGCTTTGGGCGGGCTGGTCTGGGCAATGATCCCAGCACTTTTGAAAACCGTGTTTCGCACCAACGAGATCCTGGTGTCGCTGCTGTTGGTTTACGTGGCGCAGGATATCCTGGCGATGATGGCTCTGGGGGCGTTGAAGAACCCCGAAGGCCAGGGCTTTCCGGGCAGCCGCAACCTGGGGCAAATCCCGGCCATGGCGAACCCCGAACTGATCGCCGGCACGGGCATGCATTGGGGCGTCATGGCGGCCTTCATGGCGGTGATCGCGGCCTATATCTTGTTGCAGCGCCATATCTTGGGCTTTCACATCAAGCTGGCGGGGCAAGCGCCGCGTGCTGCGCGTTTTGCCGGGGTCAATCCGGCGGCGCTGGTGGTTTTGTGCTTTGCGATTTCGGGCGCATTGGCCGGGCTGGCGGGGGTCTTCGAGGTCACCGGACCTGCCGGACAGATCACCATTGATTTCAATGTCGGCTACGGGTTCACCGCGATCATCGTGGCGTTCCTTGGACGGTTGAACCCGATCGGGATCCTGTTTGCGGGGCTGTTGATGGCGCTGACCTATATCGGCGGAGAGCTGGCGCAGTTCATGCTGGGTCTGCCCTCGGCGGCGATCCAGGCGTTTCAGGGGATGCTGCTCTTTTTTCTCTTGGGCACCGATTTGCTGGCGAATTATCGCATCCGCTGGGCGAAACGGGAGGTGGTGTGATGTTCGGTGGCATTGATCCGGCGCTTTTGATCGCGTCTCTGATGGGGGCGGCGGTTCCCATCATGCTGGCCGCGAGCGGCGAGTTGGTGGTGGAAAAATCGGGCGTGCTCAACCTTGGCGTCGAGGGCATGATGATCATGGGGGCGATCTGCGGATTTGCCACGGCAGTTGGCACCGGCAACCCCTATCTGGGCTTTGTGGGCGGGGCGGCGGGCGGGGCGGCGCTGTCGGTCATCTTTGCGGTGTTGACGCAGTATCTTTTGACAAATCAGGTGGCGACGGGGCTGGCGCTGACGTTGTTCGGGCTGGGGTTGTCGAGCCTGATCGGGCAAGGCTATGTCGGGATCAAGCCACCGGCGACGGGGGCGGTTCCCTTTGGTCCATTGGCCGATCTGCCGTTTTTCGGCAAAGTGTTGTTTGGCCATAACTGGATGATCTATTTGTCGGTCTTGGTGGTGGCGCTGGTCTGGTGGGTGTTGAAGTACAGCCGCACCGGCCTGGTCCTGCGCGCGGTCGGCGAAAGCCACGATGCCGCGCATGCGCTGGGCTACAAGGTCACGCGCATCCGGGTGATGGCGATCATGTTCGGCGGGGCGCTGGCGGGGTTGGGTGGGGCTTATGTCAGTCTGGTGCGCGCGCCACTGTGGGTCGACGGGATCACCGCCGGGGCGGGATGGATTGCTCTGGCCATTGTGGTGTTTGCCAGCTGGCGGCCATGGCGTGTGCTGATCGGTGCCTATCTTTTCGGCGGCATTTCGCAATTGCAGCTGAACCTGCAGGTGGCAGGGTCATCCATACCCGTGCAGTACTTGTCGATGGCCCCCTATCTGATAACCATCCTTGTGCTGGTCATGATGTCATCGGGCAGGGCGCGCGCGTCCTTGAACGCACCCGCCGCCTTGGGACAGAACTTTCACGCCTCACGCTAGGGGCACAACACCACGGCTGGCGATCAAGCCCGCCGCACAATGGGGAGAACGGGATATGAAACGCAGAACACTGCTGGCGACGGCGGCTCTGGGGCTGGGGATGGCCTTTGGCAGTGCCGCGATGGCGCAGGACAAGACCAAGGCGTGCTTTGTCTATGTGGGGCCGATCGGCGACGGCGGCTGGACATTCCAGCACCATCAAGGTGCGCTGGCCGTGCAAGAGGCGTATGGCGACAAGGTCGAGGTGACCTGGCAGGAAAACGTGCCCGAAGGTGCGGATGCCGAACGCGTGCTGACGCAGATGGCGCTGTCGGGCTGCAACATCATCTTTACCACCTCGTTTGGCTATATGGACCCGACCAATGCGGTCGCCGCCAAGTTCCCGGACGTCAAGTTCGAACACGCCACCGGCTACAAACGCGACCATGCCAACGTATCGACCTATAACGCGCGGTTCTATGAGGGCCGCGCCATTCAGGGCCACATCGCGGGCAAGATGACCAAGTCGAACAAGATCGGCTACATCGCGTCGTTCCCGATCCCCGAGGTGATCATGGGGATCAACAGCTATTACCTGCACGCCAAAAAGGTGAACCCGGATGTCGAATTGACGATTGTCTGGGCCTATACGTGGTTTGATCCGGCGAAAGAGGCGGATGCGGCCAAGGCGATGATCGAACAGGGCGTGGATGTGATCGCCAGCCACACGGACTCGACCGCACCTCTGGCAGAGGCGGCCAAGACGCCCGGCGTCATCGGCTTTGGTCAGGCCTCGGACATGGCCGATTACAAACCCAGCCCGCGTGTTTCTTCGATCATCGACAACTGGGCACCCTATTATGTGAAGCGGGTGGGCGCGCTGATGGATGGCTCTTACGCGCAAGCCGATGCCTGGGAAGGCATTTCGGGCGGCGAGGTCGAGATCGGCGAGATCACCGATGCGGTTCCGGCCGAGGTGAAGGCCGAAGCCGAGGCGATGCGCGATGCGATTGCGGCGGGGACCTACCATCCGTTCACCGGGCCGATCAAAAAGCAAGATGGCAGCGACTGGCTGGCCGACGGTGCCGTTGCGCCGGACGGCGATCTGCTGGGCATGGCCTTTTATGTCGAAGGCATTGTTGGCGACATTCCAAAGTAAGCCTGACGGCGACACTGAAAGAAAGGCCGCCGTGGCAGCACGGCGGCTTTGATTTTTGTGCTGACCTGTGGTTGCCTGACCGCATCCTCTTGGCACCCTGGAAAGGACCGTCCATCACCGCTGACCCAGCCCCCTGCACTGCAGACGTGAATGGGCGTCTTCGGGGTGGGCGGGCCCGCGATTGGGCCTAGGTTCAGGAATCGCGGTTCGGCGCGGGCTATGATGATGTGCTGGCGCGCGCAAAGGTCGGTCCGGGCGCGCGGCTCCTGGATGCCGGATGCGAAGCGGGGATGGCGGCGATGCGGGCCGCAGGCCTTGGGGCGCGCGTTTGAGGCATCGACGCGGCCCCCCTGTTGCTGGACATCGCGCGTGAACGACGCCCGGACGGCAATTTCCGCGTCAGCGATCTGGAAGATCTGCCGTTTGCCGATGACAGCTTTGACGTCGTGACCGGTTTCAACGCCTTTCAGTACGCGGGCAACCCGGTCCGCACGCTGAGCGAAGCGCGGCGCGTGACCAGACCCGGCGGCGTCGTGGCGATCCTGACATGGGGCCGCCCCGAGGGGATGGAGGCGGCGGCGGTCGTGGCCGCCTTGCGCCCGCTGTTGCCCGCCCGGCCGCCCGGAGCACCCGGACCCTTTGCGCTGTCCGACCCCGACCGGCTGTCCGCCTTTGTCGCTGAGGCCGGGTTGACCACGCGCAAGGTGATCGAGGGCGACACGTACTTTCGCTATCCCGACGAGGCGACGGCACTGCGCGGTGCCAATTCCAGCGGTGTTGCCATCCGTGCTGCGGGCCTTGTCGGCGAGGCCGCAGTGACGGCGGCCCATGCGGCCGCCCTGGCCCCGTTCAGGCAGGCTGACGGCAACTATCGGATCGGCGCGCGCTATATGGCGGTGCTGGCGCTGGCCTGAGGCGGCCCCCCCTTTCATCGCGCGCCGACGCGTGGCACTGTCTGCAGCATGGATTGCGATTTTCTCATTGTCGGCGGTGGCATAGCAGGTATCTCGGCGGCTGCGCGGCTGGCCGCGCTGGGGACGGTTGTGGTGCTGGAGGCGGAGGACCGCCTTGCCCATCATGCCTCGGGCAGATCTGCCGCAATGTATGAGCCGCATTATGGTGCGGCGCCGGTGGTGGCGCTGTCGCTGGCGTCGGGTGACCATCTCAAGAGTGTCCCGGGCGTGCTGTCGCCGCGCGGGTTGATGCTTGTTGCAGGGGCCAACGACCGGGCGGCGTTCGAGGCCGATGTCGCGGCGATGGTCTTTGAGCCTGTGACGGTCGCCCAAGCGCACGCGATGATGCCGATCCTGAACCGCGACGCCGTGCGCTATGCCGCTGTGGCGGACCATGCGTGGGACATCGACACGGATTTGTTGCTGCAGGACTTTGCGCGGCGCGCGCGCGACCAGGGCGCGCAGATCGAAACGCGCGCCAAGGTAACGGGTCTGGTGCGCGACGCATCCGGGTGGACGGTGACGACAGCGACGGCGACATACCGCGCGGCAATGGTTGTCAATGCGGCCGGTGCGTGGGTGGACGCGGTGGCACGGATGGCGGGGATCGCACCTTTGGGTTTTCAGCCGATGCGCCGGTCGATGGCGCGCATTCCCGCACCGGGCGGGCATGACGTGTCGCGCTGGCCGATGATCTTTGGTGCGGGCGAGACGTGGTATGCCAAACCCGATGCTGGGGCGCTGATCGTGTCGCCTGCCGAAGAGCATCTGACGACCCCGCATGACGCGTGGGCCGATGACATGGTGCTGGCCGAGGGCCTCGCGCGCTATGAGGCGATGGTGACCGAGCCTGTAACGCGGGTGATGTCCAACTGGGCGGGGTTGCGGACATTTTCGCCCGACCGGGTGCTGGTGATCGGGCGCGATGTGGTGGAGCCTTCGTTCTTCTGGCTGGCCGGACAAGGCGGCTACGGGTTCCAGACCAGTGCCGCCGCTGCGGGGCTCGTGGCCGATCTGCTGGCCGGTGGGGCAGTGGCGCTGGACCCCAAGGTCGTTGCCGCTCTGGACCCGCAGCGGCTGCGTTAACGCCCGATCAGCCCCCCTTTGGAGGCGACATAGCGCAGCCAGATATGCGGGTCGTGATCCGACTGCGCCTGTGGCACCTGCTGTCTGGCCTTTTGCAGCACCGACGCATTTCCGACCACCTCGGACAACGCCGCAAGAATTGCTTCGGCATCGCCGGGCGGCACCCGTGCGGCGACTTTGTCACCGCCCACATAATCGGCAACGCCAAGACTGTCGGTCACAATGACGGGCAAGCCCAGCAACTGCGCGCCGACCAGTGTGATATGCCCGCACGCCGTGCGACCATCCCGCAACGGCAGGACCATCGCCTGAGCGCCCGCCACAAGTGCCCATGTTTTGGGGCCGGGCAGATCGATGAAAAGCGTGACATTGGCCGGCAGCGTGATTCCGGCCACGCTGTAACTTCGGGCGACGATGGCGGCGCGCAGGTCGGGTCGCGCCTGCATGGCGCGGGCAAAAGTTGCATAATCGCGCCCCTCGCCCCCGACGGCACAGATATAGGGGCCTGCGCCCGCCATGGGATTTTCCGGCCCGGGCTGGGGCGGGTCCATCGCCCATGGCAGAAACACAAGTTTGTGCGCCGGAATACCAAAGGCTTGGGCATAAAGTTGGCGTTCGAACTGGGAAAACACGACAAATTCGGCGATGCCCTCAAACGTGCGACGCAAGAGATTGAGGCGCAGGCCCGTGGGCAGTGCGGTGAAATTGAACGAAAAAGCAATTTGCGGAACCGCGGGTGCCATGGTGCGACGGGCGATATTGGTGGCCGCAGCCATCAGCGGCAGATGAGACATCAGGACTGCGCCATCCATCCGTCGCGCGGCGGCAGAGGCTTTGAAGGCGGCTTGCATTCGCGCCGCCATCGGGTGACGGATCAGCCGCGCCAGACCTTCGCCCGCGCGCCCGGACACCGTCGAAAACGTCAGTTCCGGGCGGTCATTGATCGGCGCCAGAAACGTCCAGTCCGGCGGCATCAGATCAGAAGTACTGATAACATGCATCACGGCTCCACGGGACTTTGCGATCCTTGCGCAACTCTAGCAGCGCCCGATGGCGGCACAAGGGCGCTGGCTTTGCGCGTCGTCGTGTAGGTGTGGGTCGGGGTGCGCAAGGCCTCGGCGTGACGTTATGCCGGCATCTTGCCGAACGCCGGATCCGGCAAGAATCGCGTTGCGTCGGCAAAGGATGGTCTGATCCCGGAATTGCGTGACAGAAAAGATGACAGGTCGTCTGTCTGACGCCAATATGCCAGCCATGATGCGTTTTGTATGGGCCTTTGCCTTTGTCGTCCTTGCCGCCTGCGGCAGTCGTGCGCCTGAACCGGCAGGCGACGGGCAGGACGTGAGCGTTACCTCGTCCAACTTTACCGATGCTGACCCGACCGACTGGCAGGGCCGCGCGCCAGAGACCTATCCGGTGCATGGGATTGATCTGTCACGCTTTCAGACATCCGTCGATTGGCCGACCGCGCGGGCCAATGGCGTGAACTTTGCCTTTGTCAAAGCAACCGAGGGCGGCGATCTGGTCGATCCGATGTTCCAGGACCATTGGCGCGGCGCAGGTGCAGCGGGGGTAAAGCGCGGGGCCTACCACTTCTTTTACCATTGCCGCCCGGCGGCAGAGCAGGCGCGCTGGTACATCGCCCACGTGCCGCGCACTGCCGGTGCGCTGCCCCCGGTTCTGGACATGGAATGGACGCCGACCTCGCCCACCTGCACCCTCCGCCGCGAGGCTGCAACGATCCGGGCCGAGGCGGGCGTTTTCATTGCGGCGGTGACGGCGCATTACGGACGGCGCCCGATCCTTTATACCTCGGTCGACTTTTTTGAAGACAACGAGATGTGGCGGGTCGCGGGCGCCGAGTTCTGGCTGCGATCCGTTGCCGCCCATCCGCGCGACGTTTACGACAGCCAGCGCTGGAGCTTCTGGCAGTATACCTCGACGGGGCAGGTGCCGGGGATTGTGGGCCGGGTGGATATCAACGTCTTTGCGGGGTCCAGGGCAGGATGGACGGATTGGCTGGAAGTGCGGGCGCAGTAGGAAATCACTGATCTCGGAATCACTCGCCATATGGTTGTATTTAGCGTATCATCGCGACGCGCCACGTATTGGGCGTGGTGAATTTTTACGACATTGTATTGGAGGACAAGATGACACGATTTGTGGTTGATCTCGGCGACATCGACCTGTCGCGCGACGTGCAGGCGATGATTTCCGAGGACATCCAAAAAACCGTGCTGAGCCATGTGGCACGCCTGCAACTGGAAAAGCCGTTCGTGACAAAGTTCCCCAGGGAATGGTGGGGCTTGATCATGCACGACCATTTCGACGGGCTGTTCGAGCGCGAGGCGCTAAATCAAAAGGCCTTTATGACCGCAGGAGGCCGGTAATGAAACGGGGCAGCGGTCACGCTGCCCCGGACCCCGAGCCTCTGTCCTGCCCCAGTGCGCCAGCCGCACCCGGGGCGACCTTGCTTGGGGTTCTGGGCGCGGATGGGCGCATTCACAACTTGCGGACGCCCCTCAAGGTGGATGCAGGGTTTCTGGACGCGGCGGCACGTGACGGGCCGGTCGAGGCGCGGATGCGGTTTGCCGGGCGGTGTCAGACATCGGGGTGTTCGCAGTGGACAGGATCGCGCTGTGGCGTGATCGACCGGGCGATGGCGCATCTGGAGGCGGTTGGCGCGCGGCCGGTGCCCCAAGACCTGCCCCCTTGCGTCATTCGCGGCGATTGCCGCTGGTTTGCGCAAAGTGGGCCAGACGCTTGTGGCACCTGCACGTTGATCGTGACCGATACGCGCAGGACACTAGCGGCAGAGTGATTTGCCGCCATCCGGCTTGAGTGTCAGCCGTCAACCCGGATCCGCGCGTTCGTGGGATCGAACGGGCTGTCCTCGACCACCACGGCGTCCCATTCCTTGAGCAGCATCTTGACCTTGAGCCTCGTGCCCACCTCGGCCAGATCGGGTCGGACATAGCCCATGCCGATCTGCTTGCCGAACGCGACAGAATAGCCGCCCGAGGTGAGGCGGCCGATTTTCTCGCCGTTGAGCAGCAACGCCTCTTTGCCCCAGGGATCGGTATCTGATGGCCCGTCGATCAACAGGGTGCAGCACTTGGAGCGGATGCCGGTGGCCAGCATCGCGGCCTTGCCTTGGAAATCCTTGGACAGGTCGACAAAGCGGTCGAGTGCGGCCTCCAAAGGTGTGGCATCGCGGCCAAGTTCGTTGCCGAACGCGCGGTAGGATTTTTCCTGACGAAGCCAGTTCTGCGCGCGCGCCCCGACGAGTTTGAGCCCATGCTTTGCGCCAGCGGCAAGCAACTGGTCCCAGAGATAGCGCTGCATCTCGATGGGGTGGTGCAACTCCCACCCCAGCTCTCCGGTGTAGGCCACGCGGATGGCGTTGACCGGGCACATGCCAAGTTCGATCTTGCGGGCCGAGAGCCAAGGAAAGCGCTTGTTCGACAACGCGGTGGCAGGGTCTGCATCCTTGATCAGTTCGGCGAGGATGCGGCGCGCGTTCGGGCCTGCGATGGCGAAAACGCCCCACTGGGTCGTGACATCATGGATGTCGATATGGCCAAAGGTCGGGGCCATATCCTCGGCGCATTTGCGCAGGAAGTCAGCGTCATAGGCCGTCCACGCGCCCGCACTGACGAGGTAGTAGTCGTTCTCGCCGTGGCGCACGATGGTGTATTCGGTGCGCGTGGTGCCGGTGGGTGTGAGCGCGTAGGTCAGGTTGATGCGGCCCACCTTGGGCAGGGCGTTGCAGGTGAACCGGTCGAGGAACGCCGTCGCGCCGGGGCCGCGTACGATATGCTTGGTGAACGCTGTCGCGTCAATCAGACCAGCGGTTGCGCGGATGGCCTTGGCCTCCTCGACGGCATAGGGCCACCAGGTGCCGCGGCGGAAACTGCGGCCGTCGTGGTCGAAGGTCTCGGGCGCATCGAGCGGGCCGTAGTAGATGGGGCGTTCCCAACCGTTCACCTGGCCAAACTGCGCGCCCAGCGCCTTTTGGCGGTCATAGACCGGGGCGGTGCGCAGGGGGCGGGCGACGGGGCGTTCCTCATCGGGGTGGTGCAATACGAAGACGTGGTCGTAGCATTCCTCGTTCTTGCGCGCGGCGTATTCGGTGGTGATCCATGACCCGTAACGCTTGGGGTCAAGCGAGGCCATGTCGATCTCAGCCTCGCCATGCACCATCATCTGGGCAAGGTAATGGCCGGTGCCACCAGCAGCCGTGATGCCAAAGGAAAAGCCCTCGGCCAGCCACATGTTGCGCAGGCCGGGCGCGGGGCCGACCAGCGGGTTGCCGTCCGGGGTATAGCAGATCGGCCCGTTGAAATCGGCCTTGAGGCCAGCGGTCTCGGACGATGGCAGGCGGTGGATCATCGAGAGGTATTCTGCCTCGATCCGCTCCAGATCCAGCGGGAACAGATCGGCACGAAAGCTGTCGGGGACACCGTATTCGAACCGGGCGGGGGCGCCTTTTTCGTAGGGGCCAAGGATCCAGCCGCCGCGTTCCTCGCGGACATACCATTTGGCATCGGCGTCGCGCAGGACCGGGTGTTCGGGGTTGGTCTTGCGCCAGGCCACAAGGGCCGGATCAGGCTCGGTGACGATGTATTGATGCTCCACCACCACGGCGGGGGTCTTGATGCCAAGCTGGCGCGCGGTGCGCTGGGCATGGTTGCCGGTGGCGGTCACCACATGTTCGGCCACGATGTCGAATGTGTCGTCCGAGGGCACGAGGTTGCCGCCCTGTTCCACCATCCGTGTGCACGAGACGATCCATTCCGACCCGGTCCAGCGATAGCCGTCGACCTGCACCTTGCGCTCGAATGTCGCGCCGTGCTGGCGCGCACCCTTGGCCATGGCTTGCGTCACGTCGGCCGGATTGATGTAGCCGTCTTGCGGGTGATACAGCGCGCCGATCAGATCGTCCGTCCGCAACAGCGGCCAGCGGTCTTTCATCTCTTTTGGTGTCAGAAACTCGTGGTAGACCCCGGCCGTTTCGGCAACCGACGAATACAGCATGTATTCATCCATCCGCGCGGCATGCTGCGCCATGCGCAGGTTGCCCACCACCGCGAACCCGGCGTTCAGCCCGGTTTCAGCCTCAAGCGACTTGTAGAAATCGACCGAGTATTTGTGAATATGGGTCGTGGCATACCCCATGTTGAACAACGGCAAAAGGCCCGCCGCATGCCAGGTTGACCCGGACGTCAACTCGTCGCGTTCGACCAGCATCGTGTCCCAGCCGGCCTTTGCCAGGTGAAACGCGATCCCCGTCCCGACCGCGCCACCACCGACGACAAGGGCTTTGACATGCGTTTTCATCGACGGGACTCCCAGAAGGCGATTGCCCCTGTCTGCCAGAGAGGCAGGAATGGGGGCAAGGCCACCCGACCTTTGGCGTCAGAAAACGACATGAAGGTGGGAAAGCGGCAATTGGCATTCGACCGCTTGCCGACTGTCGGCTAGCGTATGGCCAAACGGGGGGCGTCCATGAACGAAGATCTGACATTCCGGGCAGGCAGGCCCGAAGATTCCTCGGACCTTGCGATCCTGTGGGACGCCGCCTCGCGCCGGCACGGCGCCTGGTACTGGGGCACGCTGGCCGAGCCGGGGCAGTCCTGGCTCGAGGTCGGTCGCAACCGCGTTCTTAACAACACAGATGCGCCCCACTATCACGCCAAATGGCATGTGGCGGAAGCCGAGGGCCAGATCATCGGTGCCCTCTTCGGCTTTTCGCTTCCAGACCCCTATGACCGGATCGACCTAGAGACGATCGACGCGTCATTTCACCCGATGATCGAGATGGAGATGGTCGCCAAGGGCTGCTGGCTGGTGCAGGCGATGGCCCTGTTCCCCGAACAGCGTGGCAAGGGCCATGGTCCGGCGTTGATGAACCGCGCCTGCCAGGCCGCCCGCGACGCCGGTCATCGTCGCATCGTGCTGCAGGTGGAAACCCCCAACACGGGGGCGATATCGCTGTACCACAAATGCGGGTTTGCCGAGTGGGAGCGGCGGGCCTATGTACCCTTCCCCGGCTCGGACGACGAAGGCGACTGGATCTTGATGGCAAAGGACCTTTAGGCCAACCTGAATCTGCGGGGTTGCGGTCGGGTCTTGCGCAGACGCCTGCAACTGCCAGTGGCTGGACCCGTACAGAAGCGCCGGTGGCATACGATGACGGGACCCTCCTGCGCGGCAAGCTGACGATCGATGCGCAGGGCAGCATGCGGCAGGCGATGCTTACCGAGACGTGGCGGAGCCGCGCGCTTATCATTTCTCCCCAGCGTGCGGCCGAGGCCTTTGCAGCCGCCATGACGGCCCGGACCGGGTGCCGGCCCGAGGGAAGCGTACAGGGCCGCGAAGGCGACCTGCGCATGTTCCTGATTTGCGACTGATTTCTGGTCACGCGATGGCGCGCCCCAAGGTCGCTCGTTCGGCCCCGTAAACCGAGTGGCCTTTGCCCCGCCAGCGTTCCGGCCCGCAACAACGTCTGCAAGCGTTCGCCTTGACGAGGTTTGCCTCTTGGCCGTAACACTGTTCACCATGACGTCCAAGCATACCCCCCTTGGTCTGATCGGCCTTTTGCGCCTTCTTGTGCTGGTGCCATTCCTTGGCCTGTCGCTGCTGCCGCAGGGCGTCATGCCGGGCCGCAGCGCGGACGGCACGATGACGCTGACGCTGTGCTCCGGCGCGGCGACGGTGGCGATCGTGATCGATGCCAATACCGGAGACCCCGTGTCACCCGGACATGGCCAGGTCAGCCAGACCTGCGACTGGGCGATGGGGCAGCTCTCCGCACTTGTCGGCGAGGATGATGCCTCAGCCGGCCCAGCGCTGATCTTGCGACCCTTCGACCCGCCGTCTGAGATCTTTGCCTATACCCCCGCGCATGATCCGCGCGGGCTATGGGCGCGCGGCCCCCCTTCCCTGACCTGATTTCCCGGAACCTCTTGCCGAAATCAGTCAAGGAGTAGGTCAAATGATCTCTGTCCCGTCCCAAGATGCGTCCGCTGTCGGCGCACAACGTTTCTACTTTACCGCATGGCGCTGGCACTTTTATGCCGGGCTTTACGTCATCCCGTTTCTGATCATGCTGGCTGTCACCGGCCTGATCATGCTCTGGATCGGCGCTTTTTCCGAATTGAACGGTGAGCGCGCTCTGGTTGTCCCAGGCGGCAGCCCGATGGCGGTCTCGGCGCTGCAAACCGCCGCCGAAGCGGCCATTCCGGGCGGCACGGCGTCGCAATACATCGAGCCTCTGGCCGCTGATCGCGTCGCGGTGTTCAAGGTCGATGTGGGCGAGGCATCGACGACGGTGCTGATTGACCCCTATTCGGGGGCGGTCGTGGACAGTTTTCCCTGGCAGGCAGGCTGGTACAGTTTTGCCAACGACATCCATGGCAGCCTGCTGATCGGCGATCTGGGAGACCGGCTGATCGAGATTGCGGCAAGCCTTGCCATCGTGATGGTCGCGACCGGGCTCTACCTGCACTGGCCGCGGGGTCAGGGATGGTCGGCCGCACTGGTTCCCAACCTTGCCGCGCGGGGCCGGGTGCTCTGGAAATCGCTGCATGGGGTGGTCGGGTTCTGGATGTCGGCGGTGATGGTGGTTTTCCTCGTCTCGGGCCTCAGCTGGGCGGGCATCTGGGGCGGAAAGCTGGTGCAGGCCTGGAGCACCTTTCCGGCGGAGAAGTGGGACAACGTGCCGCTGTCGGATAAAACCCATGCCGAGATGAATCACGGCGCAAACAAAGAGGTGCCGTGGGCGCTGGAACAGACGCCTTTGCCGCAATCCGGGTCACTGGCAGGGACATCTGCCGTGGCAGCCCCGGCAGGCATTGACGGGGTGGTGGCGTTTGCGCGGGGCCTCGGCTTTGACGGACGGTTCCAGCTGAACCTGCCCAGCGGGGCCGAAGGTGTCTGGACCGTCAGCCATGACAGCATGTCCAATGACGGGCATGACCCGACGGCCGACCGCACGCTGCATGTCGACCAGTATACCGGGAACGTGTTGGCGGATGTCGGATACGCCGATTATTCCGCCTATGCCAAGATGATGGCTGTGGGGATCGCGTTTCACGAGGGCGATTTGGGGGTCTGGAACCTGGTGCTGAACACGGTGTTCTGTCTGGCGATGATCTTTCTGCCCGTCTCGGGTGCGGTGATGTGGTGGAAGCGGCGACCGGAAAAGGCTGCGCGTCTGGCCGCGCCGCCGAAACCGCGAGAGATGCCGTTCTGGAAAGGCGCCGCCGGGGTCGCCGTGGTGCTGGGGCTGATGTTTCCGATGGCGGGGGCGGCGATGGTGGTGGTGCTGGACTGGGCCGTCATCCGGCATGTGCCGATGTTGCGGCGCGTCTTGTCCTAGCGGCGGCGGGCGGGACCCTGCCTGCCTAGCGGGCGGGGTCCTGTCCGGCGGTTTCAAGGCAATGCCGCCGGAACGCGCGCTTTAGCAGGTCCAGTTCGGCGCGCAAAAGGTCGACCTCGGCGCGGATGTCGTCTTCGACATTGGTGCCTGCGACCACGGTGAACTCGGCCAGCCGCATCTCGGTCGCGGCATCAACGATCAGATAAGTCTGCACGCCGTCCGACAGCGTCTCCACCGGGATCGGCACCCGCACGGCCCAGTCACCGGGACGCCCGTTGAGCGGCGTCGTCTCGACACCGGACACCGGCTTTTCCAGATGGAGGACCAACAGCTTTGGCAACTCTCGGATGCCGATCAGCACACCCTCCCAGACCCCGGCGCGGATGCGCGTCTCAATCAGTTGCGGGCCGACCGTCATGGCGTTTTCACAGTTCTGCCCGCGGTCTGCGGGCGACCGTTACATCCCGCAAGATGATCTGGTTCATTTCGGGACCTTCAAAGATCAGGTCGATCCAGATTCGCTCTGCCCGTTTCTCGACGAGATTTGTGTAGCTCAGGTCGAACTCGGCCATCACCTCTGCGTCGTTCACCGGCAGTTCGCGCACGATCTGTTCGACGTTGGGTCCGTGTTTGACATTGATGCGGGCAAAGATCTCCAGCGGTTTTTCCATCTCGACGAGACAGCTGAACCGGATCACATGGCGCAGGCTCAGCCCATGGGTGACATCGGGCGGCAGATCGAGGACCAAGGACAGGTAACTGCCATCAAACCGAAACACGTCCATCCTGAGTCCAAAAGGGGCGAGGTCGGATTCGCGCACATTGCGAATTTGCCGGACAGTCAGTTCGGACTGCTTGCAGTCGTGAAACACCGTGACGCCGTCACCCAATGTCAATTTGGTCGGCACTGCGGCATGGCCCGGCACCGGGATCGGCCCAGACCACAGATCCGGTCGCCAGCTCCAATCGCTGCCCAGCGGCGTGCGGATCGCGTTGGAGCCGATGAGCGGCAGGGCAAGGCGATGTTCGGCCTGATGCAACAGCCGGTCGATCTGACGCCTGAGCGTCCGCGCGCTGGTGCGATAACCCTTCAGCCTGTCCAACGACATCAGTGGCGCCGCCTCTGCAAGGCGACCCCATCGGGCCAGAGATCTGCGGAACAAAGCACGTTCCAAAAAGTGATCAAACTTGCTGTTCATCTGATGATCGATTGCCTTAACGAGCGTCGGCGCTCAAGCCCGGTCGCAAAATTGCTGCCATCAAATGCAGCACTTGTCTAGCGTGCAGCCGTGTTTGTTTTTGCCCGCAGGAGTAATCCCGGCGCGGCGCGTCCATGCCGGGCCGTGCTGCATCAGCGTGGTTCGGGATTTGCACGGCGCATCGCGGCAAGGCTGCGGTCCAGCAGCGCCCTTCCCGCCGGTCCCGTCCTGGATTGCAGCGCGGCCCCGGTGACCGACACGGAGACCAGTCGCCCGCGCAGGCCCGTCAGTCCCCGCCACGTCTCGCCGGTCGCCGCATCATCCAGATGCAGGATAAGCTGGCCGTCACCCGAGCGGATGTCGCGCACCCGCACCGAACCCGCATCACCATCCCGGCTGAGTGCCGCACGCCCCGCCTCCGAGGCGAAGTAATCCGCCAGAGCAGGCGCGCCGATCGCAAGACTGCCCGCTGAACCCGGCGCGCCGACCGAAACCGTGACGATGGCCGCAAGGCTGCCCGAGCGGTCCGAGCACCGGCCGATGATGACGATCGCCTGCTGGTCGGTTTCGCGGCTGGCATCTTGATCAACGCAATAGCCGGACGCTGCCGCGACGTTCAGGGCGCCGTTCATCACCGAAACGCTGCGCGACGAGGATGTCGCGATTTCGGGCAGGCCCGGGACGCAGGCCGCCAGAGCCACGCACAGGGCGGCAGCGCGGGGGCCGCTACTGATCCATGTAGACATGGCTTTCGCCCTTGGCACCGGGATGGGTGATCGCGCCCCATCGTGCGCCACCCACCAGCCGCGCGAATTTATGCACCGCGCCCGAGGTATAGGCGGTCTTGCGCGGGCCTTTCCAGTCGGCTTTGCGCGCAGCGAGTTCGGCATCGGTCAGGGCTACGGACAATTCCCCGGTCAGGGCATTGAGCATGATCATGTCGCCGGTCTTGAGCAGCGCAATCGGGCCGCCATGCGCGGCCTCGGGGCCGACATGACCGACACAAAAGCCGCGCGTGGCCCCCGAGAACCGCCCATCGGTGATCAGCGCCACCTTCTTGCCCATGCCCTGACCCGACAGCGCCGCCGTCGTCGACAGCATCTCGCGCATGCCGGGGCCGCCTGCGGGGCCTTCGTTGCGGATCACCAGCACCTCGCCCTCGTTGTATTCGCGCGCCTTCACCGCCGCGAAAGCATCCTCTTCGCATTCAAACACCCGGGCGGGGCCGGTAAAGACCTGCTCTGCCTCGGTCATGCCAGCAACTTTTACGATCGCACCGTCAGGGCAGATGTTGCCCTTCAGACCGACCACGCCGCCGGTTTTCGACAAAGGCGCAGACACCGGATAGATCACCCGGCCATCGGCCTCGCCCCGGATGTCATCCAGTTCTTCGCCTAAGCTGCGGCCCGAGGCGGTCATGCAATCCAGATGCATGAGGCCGGTCTTGGCCAGTTCCTTCATCACCACCGGCACGCCGCCAACCTCATAGAGGTCCTTGGCCACAAATTGCCCACCGGGGCGCAGGTTCACGAAATAGGGCGTGTCGCGCATGATGTCGGCCACATCGAACAGGTCAAAGTCGATGCCAGCCTCGTTGGCCATCGCGGGCAGGTGCAGGGCTGCATTGGTCGACCCCCCGGTGCAGGCCACCACGCGCGCGGCGTTTTGCAGGGATTTCAACGTCACAACATCGCGGGCGCGGATGTTTTTCTCGATCAGGTTCATCACCGCGACGCCCGACGCCTCACCATACTGGTCGCGGCTTTCGTAAGGCGCTGGTGCGCCTGAGGAGTTGAGGAGGGCGAGGCCAATGGCCTCGGACACGCAGGCCATGGTGTTGGCGGTGTATTGTGCACCGCAAGCGCCCGACGACGGGCAGGCCACGCGTTCCATGATCTCCAGTTCCGCCTCCGACATCGTGCCGGCCTGCACCTTGCCGACCGCTTCGAACATGTCTTGCACGGTGATGTCGCGGCCCTGATAGCGGCCGGGCAGGATCGAGCCACCATACAGAAACACCGACGGCACGTTCAGCCGGATCATCGCCATCATCATGCCCGGCAGGGATTTGTCGCAGCCCGCAAGGCCCACAAGCGCGTCGTAACAATGCCCGCGCATCGTCAGCTCGACCGTGTCGGCGATGGCATCGCGGGATGCCAGCGACGAGCGCATGCCTTCATGTCCCATCGCAATGCCGTCGGTGACGGTGATGGTGGTGAACTCTCGCGGGGTGCCGCCGCCTTTCTTGACACCATGCTTGACGACCTGCGCCTGCCGGTTCAGCGCGATGTTGCACGGCGCCGCCTCGTTCCAGCAGGTGGCCACACCGACCCAGGGTTGGTGAATTTCCTCCTCGGTGATGCCCATGGCATAGAAATAGCTGCGATGGGGCGCGCGGGCGGGCCCTTCGGTCACATGGCGGCTAGGGAGTTTCGATTTGTCAAAGCGGGCATTGGTCACGGACGGCTCCTCCCGGGGGGTTGGCATTGGGCCAAAGGGATAATCGGGCGGACGCGCGGGGACAATCCCTTGAATGGCGGGCGGCAAGCGTGGTTTGTGTTTCGGTACCAGTCCGGTGCAGGCTGACGGGCAGATCGGGGAGGCGCGATGACACAGACCCTTGAAGATGGCCTGATCGGGGCGGTTGATCTTTATGCCGCTGTGCGTGCTGCGGGCGCGGCAGCGCGGGTCGACGTGCCAATCGCCGACATCATCGACACCCTGCGGGCCGGGTCCGACGCGGCAGGGGCGACGGCGGACCGGTTGGCATCGGTTGACGGGGGGTTGCTGCAGGCGATCTTGCGCCAAGGGGCGGGTCTGTCGGCGATCCCGGCAGAGGCCGCTATTCGACGCCATCTGGCGCAGGTGGTGCCTGCGCCGGTGTTTCACCCCGATGTGGCGGCCAGCCCCGCGCTGGCGCTGCCAACCGCGGGTCAACACCCCAACATGCCCGCCTTTTCGGACCGGGCGTTCGATGCCTGGTTCGCGTCAAAGGCGGCGGGCGGTTTGCTCTATGGCCTTGGTGGTTACGGCGAACGTCGCAGCGTCTATGAGACACCGCAATTTGCCGATGCCGCGAGTCCCGAGCGGCGGTCGGTGCATCTGGGCATCGACGTTTTTGCGCCCGCCGGAACACCGATTTACGCCCCGCTTGCGGGCCGGGTGCTGCACCTGACCTATAACGCCGACCCGTTGGATTACGGGCATACGCTGATCTTGGAGCATGATGCGGGGGGCGTGCCGTTTCACACGCTTTATGGCCATCTGGGCGCATCGCTCCAGACGTTGCTGAGGGTCGGCGATATGGTCGCGCCCGGCCAGCTGATCGCACATCTGGGCCACTGGCATGAAAACGGCGGCTGGGCTGCGCATCTGCATTTCCAGATCATGACGGATATGCTTGACCAGACGGACGGAAACTTCTTTGGCGTGGGCCACCCCAGCCTTTTGGATGTCTGGACTGCGATCCTGATCGACCCGAACCTGATCCTGCGCATTCCCGCAGACCGGTTTCAGGTCTGATCAGATCCCCGCATACCAGTCATAGCCCTTGTCGGCCCAATAGCTGCCATGGCCCTTGCCGTACCCGGTGATGACCGAGGCCAGCTCGATCGTGTGGACATATTTGGCCATCTTGTAGCCCAGCGCGCGTTCGACCCGAACGCGCAGCGGCGCGCCGTTGGCCACCGGCAGGGGTTTGCCGTTCAACCCGTAGGCAAGGATCGTCTGGGGGTGATAGGCGTCCACCATGTCGATGCTTTCATGGTATTTGACCTGACCTGACAGGCTGTTTTCCATCGTGTCATGGCAATAGAAGATCGCGAATTTGGCCGCAGCCGTTGGGCGTGCTTCGGCCAGGATCACCGACAGGGGCACGCCGGTCCACTCGGCAATGCACGACCACCCCTCGACGCAGTCATGCCGGGTGATCTGGGTGCGGGCGGGACGCGATTGCAGGTCGGCCAGGGTCAGGGTCAAAGGACGCTCAACCGCACCGATGACGTTCATCCGCCAGTCTGCAAAGCCACCCGAGGCCAGCGCCTGATAGTCGGCATCCACGGGGTTGGTCGTGCCATTCGGGCGCTGGCCCTGACGGATGTCGGCGCGGGTAAATTCAGGTGCCAAAGTGTCACCCGACAGGAACCGCTGCGCGCGGTAGGTCAGCCCGTTTGCCGACTCCATCAAGTTGCGCAAGGGATCGTCGTAGTCGTTCAGCCCGTCCAGCACCTTGCAGCCAGACAGGGCCAGCGCCGAGGCACCCAGACTTGCCCCGGTCAGGAACCGGCGGCGGTTCAGCTCACGCGTCATTTTGCGGCTCCTTTGCGGGATCGATGCGGTACCAGCCGGTGATGATGGAGCGCAACTCGTTGATCGGCCCGGCGGCGAGGATCATCGCCATGTGGATGACAAAGAACCCGACGAGCAGGACCATGACGACAAAGTGGATCGTGCGCGCGGTCTGGCGCCCGCCAAAGACGTCCAGAAGCCAAGGGGCGGTGGCATTGAACGATGGCGACATCGACAGACCCGTCAGGATCATCAGTGGCAAAAGGACAAACAGCACCCCTGCATAGGCAAGTTTCTGCAACACGTTGTAGCGCGCGGTATGGTGAAAGCGCAGCCGCGCATGATCGGCGATATCGCGTGGCAAACCGCGCAGATCGGCGCTGGTCGGGATCAGTTCGCGGATGTGGCGGTTCCAGAGGCTGGCCACGGTCCAGACAGCAAGCGTGATCACCAGAATCCAGGCGAAAAAGAAATGGATGACGCGGCCCGTGGCCAAAGACCGCGATGACGGGATCGTGGCCCATGCCGGAAAGGCGCGGACCTCATCCGCACCCGACACACCGAGTGCCCCGGTTGTGTCGAACTCAAGGCCGCCAAGTGTCGTCGTACCGCGCAATCCTGCCGCAGTTTCGACCGCTCCGATCCGCAGAATTGCGTTGGCATATTCGAACCCGCTTTCCTTGCCGACATACAAGGCGGGGTGCGCATTGAAGATCTGCAATCCCGTCAGCAAGAGGAAAAAGAGGCTGATGGCCCAGAGCCAATGCGTGATCCGCGTCATCACCCGCTGGCGATAGACGAGCGGTCCTTGCGTCTGGTGTTGCTCTGGCATCGGATTGCCCCCGGATTTTGCCGCCGGACAACTCCGGCGCAGTCACATCGAGATACGCAAGTTCATCACGACAAGTTTCACAGTGATGCGAAAAAAGCACCCTGTTTCCCGAAATTGTAACGATTGTGATCATCCGGCAATGAAATGCCCCGTTCCTGACCTCTTTCGGCGGAAACGGGGCACATCACTGGAACCGCGCGCCGAGAGAAGCCAGAGACCTTCGATCAACACGCGGCCTTATTTGCCCCGACCCTTTGGCCTCAATGGACCAAGACGATCAGGACGACTCCGACCAGCCCCCACAATAAGCTGAGTTCGGTCTCTGACAGGCCATAAGACCTGTTCGGCTTAACCACACACTCGTTCATAACACCACCAATCGTACTACACTATGCGGATGACACTAACTGTCGGCTTGGGCGAATTTGCGGCTGTCCCATACGCGCTTCGGTAACAAGCCGTTTCCGAGGTGGAAACCGTTGGCCCGAAACTCTTCCCCTTTTGCCTTGATTGCGCTAAGCCCCGGCTGCATTCACGAAAAGGCCTGCCCATGAAATTCCCGCTGTCCTGGCTCCATGATCACCTTGAAACGACCGCGGACCTCGCGGTTCTGGCCGAGGCCTTGACCGATCTGGGGTTCGAGGTTGAGGGGATCACAGATGCGGCGGCAGCCTTGGGCGCGTTCCGGATCGCGCGCGTGATCGAGGCGACACAGCACCCGAACGCGGACCGCTTGCGCGTCTGCCGGGTGGAGACATACCCCGACGGTCCGGGCACGCCGATGGTGGAGGTTCAGGTCGTGTGCGGCGCTCCGAATGCCCGAACCGGGCTGGTCGGGGTTTTCGCGCCACCGGGCACGCATGTGCCGGGAACGGGCGTCGATCTCAAGCCCGGCGTGATCCGCGGGGTCGAGTCCAACGGCATGCTGTGTTCCGAGCGCGAGATGATGCTGAGCGAGGATCACGACGGCATCATCGAATTGCCCGCCGATGCGCCACTGGGTGCGCGGTTTGTCGATTATCGCGGGCTGAATGATCCGGTGATCGAGATCAAGGTGACGCCGAACCGTCCCGATGGTCTGGGCGTGCGCGGCGTCGCGCGCGATCTGGCGGCGCGGGGTCTGGGGGTGTTGAAGCCTTTGGACATCGTGCCGGTGGCTGGGTCGTTCGACAGCCCGATCGGCGTACGGATCGACCCTGCCCTGAAAGCCAAGGGCTGCCCGCATTTTGCCGGGCGCGTGATCCGGGGCGTCCGGAACGGGCCCTCGCCCGACTGGTTGGCCGCGCGGTTGAAGGCGATTGGTTTGCGGCCGATTTCCGCGCTGGTCGACATCACCAACTATTTCACCTTTGGGCTGAACCGGCCCTTGCATGTCTTTGACGCGCGCAAGGTCAAGGGTGATCTGCGCATCCATCCGGCATCGGGCGGCGAAGAGTTTCTGGCGCTGGATGGCAAGACCTACGCCCTGCAAGCAGGCCAGATGGCCATTTCCGACGATCATGGTGTCGAATCGCTGGCCGGGATCATGGGGGGCGAGGCCTCGGGCTGCGCGCCCGAAACGACGGATGTGTTCCTTGAAAGCGCCTATTGGGATCCGATCACCATTGCGGCCACGGGTCGCGCGCTGAAGATCAACTCCGACGCGCGCTACCGGTTCGAGCGCGGCGTGGATCCCGCCTTTACGCTGCCCGCGCTGGAGCTGGCGACGCGGATGATCCTTGATCTGTGCGGGGGTGAAGCCAGCCATGTGGTCGTGGATGGCGCGGCGATTGATACCGCGCGCGCCTACCGGCTGGACCCTGCGCGCGTGATCAGCCTTGTCGGCATGGACATCCCTGAGGCCGAGCAGCGCCGGTCGCTGGAGGCGTTGGGCTTCGCGCTGAAGGGCGACATGGCCACCCCGCCAAGCTGGCGGCCCGATGTGCTGGGCGAGGCCGATCTGGTCGAGGAGGTGGCGCGGATTGCGTCATTGGCGAAACTGAAGGGCGCGCCCTTGCCCCGGCGCATTCCCGGCGTGCCAGAGCCGATCCTGACGCCGTTGCAACTGCGCGAAAGGGCGACGCGACGGACGCTGGCGGCGCTTGGCTACAACGAATGCGTGACCTACAGTTTCATCGACGAGGCGGCGGCGGCACTGTTTGGCGGCGGCACCGATGTGGTACGGGTGGACAACCCGATTTCATCCGAGATGTCGCACCTGCGGCCCGACCTTTTGCCGGGCCTTCTGGCGGCGGCGGCGCGCAACCAGGCGCGCGGGTTTGCCGACATGGCGCTGTTCGAGATCGGCCCCGTCTTTCAGGGCGGAGAGCCGGGCGAGCAGGCCTTGCAGGCGAGCGGGCTGTTGATCGGTGGTTTCGCGGGGCGTGATCCGCACCAAAGCCGTCGGATGGTCGATGTCTATGACGCCAAGGCTGATGCCGAGGCGGTTCTGGCCACCCTTGGTGCGCCTGCCCGCACCCAGATCAGCCGCAAGGTGGCAGCGTGGTTCCATCCGGGCCGGTCAGGGGCAATCGGGCTGGGGCCGAACACCATGGCGACGTTTGGCGAGATGCATCCGCGCGTGCTGGCGGCGATGGACGTCAAGGGCCCCGCGATGGCGTTCACCATCCTTGTCGCCAATGTCCCCTATGCCAAGGTCAAGACGCCGACGCGGCCTGCCCTGACGATTTCCGATCTGCAGGCGGTGGAGCGGGATTTCGCCTTTGTGGTGGATACAAGGATTGAGGCACTGGTGGCCGTGAATGCCGCCCTTGGTGCCGACAAGGCGCTGATCGAGGGGGTGCGTGTCTTTGATCAGTTCACCGGCGACAAGGCCGAGGCGCAGATGGGGGCGGGCAAGAAATCCATCGCTTTGTCGGTGCGCTTGCAGCCTGTCGACAAGACCCTGACAGACGCCGAGATCGAGGCGGTGTCGGCCAAGATCATCGACAAGGTCACCAAGGCAACCGGCGGGGCCTTGCGCCAGTAAGGTGCCTCAGGTGACAGGGTTGCGGCGTTGACAGCCAAGCGCCAAGGCCGCGCGTTGGGAACGGGGCGGTTTTCAAGGTCAAGTGCGGTGCTGCGATCCTTGGTCTTTGGTCTTGCCGCGATCGCGGCGCCCGTCCTTGCGCAAGATCACCCGTTGATCGGTTTTTTCCGACATTTCGAGGATGCCGATCCGCTGGTGCCGGAAACAGATGATCTGGCCTGCGCGATGTCGTTCTTTCTGCAGGACGCGAATGGCGCTTGGGTCGAATATACCGCTGATCGAACACGTTTTTCCGAAATGGGCGGGGTCCGCCATGTGCAGATCGGGACGATCAGGTGCAACGACGACCGGATGTCAAAAAGCGAAGTTTGCCAACGGACATCCCACGGCGACGACGATGCGGTTTCCGGTGCCTAGATCCGCTATGTTTCGCAAGATCAAGACGGCGCCGTCATTGAATCATACGCCGATCTCAGGACGTTCATAAAAAGCGTCATCCGGGGTGGGCCGCCGGATGACGACGGCGCGTCTGTCGGTCGGTTCGCGCGATGCACCGCGTTGAATGACACGCGGCGTAAGGGGCGGCTGAAGCCATGGGTCCGGCAGTGGATCCCGATGACGTCGCCATAGCACACAGATATCCCTTTCCCGGTGAGCGCGCGGATGCCGTGGAGGCGACAGCGCGGGCGATCAAGGCGGCTTTCGCAAACTGACATCGCGCCAGCTGCGCGTGCAGAGGAACGCCGGTTGCTGACGCGACGCCTACCACGCCCGGATCGTCGTGCGCGCCGACTGCCCCTTGGCGTCGATCACCGACAGCGTCACGAAGCCCAAACCCGTCAGGGCCAGCATCGCCTCGCGGTCGCGCATTGCCACGATCACCGGCACGCCATCGGCCATCCATGTGAACGGCGCAGTGCCGCCTCGGACGCGGACCAAGAGGCCCTCGGGCAGCAGTTCCACCTCGGCCCCGTCGGGGGGAAAGGCGACTTGCGGGGCATCGGTCGCAGCACCAAAGGCGGCCGAGCGGGACCGGAACCGTTGCAAGGGCAGCGGCAACTCAGCGTTGGAGACGAGCAGCGTCGCGGGCGGCGCGGGCGGTTGCGGGTCAAGCTCGGGTTTCAGCCGGTTGAAGGCCTGAAACAGGATCGGGGCGGCGACGTCTGCGCCAAAGACCCCCGGCACCGGCGTGCCATCGGCGCGGCCCATCCAGATGCCGATGACGTGGCGCCCGTCAAAGCCTATCGCCCAGGCGTCGCGATGGCCGTAAGAGGTGCCGGTCTTGTAGGCCAGCCGGTTTTCCGGCGCGCCGGGGGGCGGGGCAAGGCCCGCAAGGATGTCGCCGACCTGCCAGGCCGCGACGGTTGACAGCACCCGCTCCCCCTCGGCCCGCTGTCCGTCGGCACTATATGTCAGGGGCAGCGCCACGCCGCCGCGCGCAATGGCGGCGTACATCTGGACCAGTTCCTCCAACGTCACGCCCACGCCGCCCAACGCGACCGCCAGCCCTGGCTGATCGCCGGGGACTTGCGGGTCCATGCCTGCGCGGCGCATCGCAACCAGCAGTTTCGAAGGCCCCAACGCCTCGGTCAGGCTGACAACGGGGATATTGAGCGACATCTGCAGCGCCTCGCGCAGCCGGAGTGTGCCGCGATAGAGCCGGTCGAAGTTCTGCGGCTGATAGGTACCAAAGGCGGTAGGGCGGTCCTCGATCAGGGTTTCAGGATGGGCGAGGCCCTCGTCAAAGGCGAGCCCGTAGATCAGCGGTTTCAGGGTGGAGCCGGGACTGCGGACCGCTTGGGTCATGTCGACAAAGCCCTGCCGCGCATCCGCCTGAAACGCCGCCGATCCGACCGAGGCAAGGATCTCGCCCGAGCGGTGATCGGCCACGACGATGGCCACCTGCAACTCCTCACCTCGCCCCGCAACCGCCTCGCGCGCCAGAGTTTCAAGCGACATCTGCAGGCTGCGGTCGATGGTCAGGCGATAAAGCTTGGCGGCCGGGTCTTGGGTGCGGGCACGGTCGGCGAGATGCGGGGCGATGGCGGGAAAGGGTTTTCGCAAGCCGGGGACGGTTTCGGTCCGGGCGGCACGAGCCTGATCGGCATCGATGATGCCCGCCCCCACGGCGCGGGCCAGAACCCGGTCGCGCGCGCCCTCGGCCCGGTCGGCACTGCGGTCGGGGCGGCGGGTTTCGGGCGATTGTGGGATCGCAACGAGAAGGGCGGCCTCAGCCGGCGTCAGGCGGCGTGGTTCCTTGCCAAAATACGACAAGCTGGCCGCGCGCACGCCTTCCAGATTGCCGCCAAAGGGCGCCAGATGCAGATAAAGGCCAAGGATCTGGTCCTTCGTCAGCCGCCGCTCCAGCGCCAAAGCCAGGCGCATCTGGCGCAGCTTGCCGCCCCAGGCGCCGGTGCCGGTTTGCTCAAGCAATCGTGCGACCTGCATCGTCAGGGTCGATCCGCCGGAGACAACGCGGCCCGTGGTCAGCGCCTGCCACCCCGCCCGCAGCACGGCACGGACATCGACGCCAGGATGATCATAGAACCGTTTGTCCTCGAATGCGATCAGCATCCGCAGATAAGTCGGGTCCACCGTCGTGGGGTCCGACGCCATCCGCCAACGGCCATCCGAAACGGTGTAGGCGCGCACCAACTGGCCGTTGCGGTCCAGCACCTCGACTGAGGTTTCCAAGCCGATGGAGGGCAGCACCGTGCGGTCGATCATGGCGTCCAGCGCGTCGCGCCCGATGGCGGCAAGCCAGAGGCCCGCCGCCATGGCAATCAGGGTCCGGTGCGCGCGCATCACTCGGCGATGGTCACCGTGCCCACATCGCTGCGGGCGCGGAAGTCGGGCCGGTACATATCCTCGACCGAGGCTGCCGGGTGGTGGAACGTCCCCGGTGACACCGCCCGCACGACATAGGCCAGCCGGAACGCAGCCGCACCTTGCCGGTCGATGGCGGCAAGAAAACGGTCCTGACGGAACTCGGTATGGGTGGTCTCGCTTTCCAGACCCAGGGCGCTCAACGCCGCCGCCGAGCCGCCCGAGATCAGGTTGGGGTTGTCGATCTCAAACCCGGCGGGAAGGGGGTCGTTGACCATCAGACGCGCCTCGCCCCGGCCAAAGGGCTGCACCTCCAGCACCGTCACCAGACGGGTGCCGACGGTGATGCCGTCCAGCGTCGCAGGCTCCCCCGCAAGCGTGTAGTAGCTGCGCATGATGGCATAGGCATTGCCGCCTGCGGGTTCAGGTTCGGAAGGCACGCCGTAGGTGGTGACGGTCAGCGTGGTGTCGGCGTTGGATCCGTTGGTGACCACGACCGGTGCACCAGCGCTGTCAAGCACGCGGACCAGCGGCCCGGTCGCAGGCGCGCCGTCGATGGTGATGCCATCAGCCCCCGGCCGGTCGATCAGCGCGTTGGCCGCCAGCAAGGCCCATGTCGCCTCTTGTGTCGACAGCGTGCCGCCGGTGGTTGCCAGTCGGTTGGTCAGCGCCTCGCGGTCCACAGCCTCGGACCCGGCCTCAACGGCCAGGGTCAAAAGGGCTGCCGTATCGCGGTACCGGGTGCCATAGTCGACCCGCCAGATCTGCTGATTGTCCGGACCGGTCTGTTCTGCCAGCATGTCTGCTGCCTTGCGGAACATCATGTCAGCGCGGGTCTGGTCGCCGTAAGCCGCCAGTGCCGCGCCGATCTGCGCCTGTGCGATGGGGGTGGAAAAGGCGTCCCCCTTCACGTCGGCATAGTAGCGCAGATCGCCGATGGCCGCCGCCCCTTCGCGCGCCAGCACCATCAGCGCATAGGCCACAGCCTCGCCGCCTTCATCGAAATCGGCGGTGTAGTTCACCTGGTTGCGCAGGTTGGCAAGCGCGTTGCGCAAGGCAAGGTCGGGTACGTCGTAGCCCTGCGCGCGCGCCCGGCTGAGGAAGTCGGTGACAAAACTGTCAAGCCAGAAATCTCCGCTGCCCGGACCCCAAAGGCCAAAACCGCCCGACGAGCCCTGGTTGATCAGGATTTCCGCCACCGCCTGATCGATCCGGGTCGCGATGTTGTCCGCGCCCGGCAGGCCCATCACGCGGGCAACCTCGTCAAGGTACAGCAAAGGCAGCGCGCGCGAGGTGATCTGTTCGGTGCAGCCGTAAGGATAGCGGTTGAGTGCGGCCAATAGCCCCGGCGTGTTCAGCCGCGCGATGGGACCCACCGCCATCGAGGCCTTGGCCGTGCCGGGGATCAGGCCGGTGAACACATCCGAGGCAAAAGTAAAGCTTTGACCCTTTTTCAGATCGAACCGGCTGGTCCGCGAAATTTCGGGATCATTCACCTGCACCGGCACCAGCAGCGTCTTTTTCAACTGCTTGCCATCGGGCGTGGTCAGCGCGATGTCGATGCTTTGCACGCCCACATCGCCTGCCGTGATCGGGATGGCAAAGACGACTTTGGCCTTGTCGGCGAGATCAAAGCCGGACGGCCCGTCACCAAGGGTCAGCCCCTTGGCCGAGACGTCAAGGCCCATCCGGCCAGATGGCCCGCTGGCATGCACAATCTCCAACAGCAGCCGCGACTGGTCGCCGGGCGACATGAAGCGCGGCACCGAGGCCGTGACCACAACCGGATCGCGCACCAGCACATCGGTGTCGGCCTGCCCCACGCCCTTGATGGACCAGACCACCGCCATCACCTTGACGGTGCCATTGAAGGACGGCAGATCGAACGCGGCACGCGCATAGCCATCCGCCCCGACCTCGACCGGGCCGGTGAAATAGGCCACCAGTTCCTCTGTCGGAGGCGGCGCCTGAAGGCGCGCCTGCGCCCCGGCATCACCGCCGGAGCGGACCGTGCCTTGCGCCCCGTTCAGCCCGTCGATCAGACGGCCGTAAACGTCGCGCAGACCGATGCCCAGCTTGCGCTGGCCAAAGTAGTGCCCCTTGGGGTCAGGCGCCGTGAAGCCTGTCAGGTTCAGGATGCCCACGTCCACTGCGGCGATGGTGGCATAGGCCTTGTCGCCGGGGCTCATGCCACCCACCTTGACGGCGATCTCCAGCGGGCCGCGCGGGGCAGCCTCGGGTGCGGTCTCGATCGTGGCGGCCAACGCACGCTGGCCGGGGTCGATGGAGGCATAGGTCAGGCCCAGCGCCCGCGCCGGGTTGCGCCCCGCCGCGACGTCCATCGGCCGGATGACCGAGGCCGTGACATAGACGCCCGCCCCCCATTCATCCGTGACGGGCAGGGTGATCAGGTTTTCGCCGGCCTTTACCTCAACGGCCTGCATGGCGATCAGGCGGTTCGACAGAACCGTGACCAGCGCCGTGCCCGCAGCGCGCGGCACCAGCCGCAAGGTTGCCGTCTCGCCCGATTTGTAGGCGGGTTTGTCAAGGCTCAGTTCCAGCGTGTCGGGGGTGGAGGATGCATCGGCGGGCGCATACCAGCCGGCGTAGAACGTGGTCGAGGTTGCGGCGTCCTGGCCATCGCTGCGCGCGACCAGCAATTCATATTCGCCCCATTGCACGGGGCCGGCGATCTCGACGGGGGCATCGCCCAGGACCGCCTCGCCCTCGGCGACGCGGCTGCGGCGCGTTACCGGCTCCCAGCTCCAGTTGCCATAGCTTTGATACCATTGGTAATCGGTCTCGATCCGCACGATTTCCCATTTGACCGTCATCGGCACCAGCGCCTCGCCTGCGCCGACACCGATCAGGCTAAAGCGGGCCTCGGCACCTTCCGGGACGACGTCGTCGAACATCGGCTTGACGCCGATCATCGGGGCTGCGGGGGTCAGGGCCTGCGTCAGGCCGCGCTCCACCGGGCGACCGGACCCCTCGGCGACGCGCAGGGTGATGCGCGCCTCCAGCGGGCGGCCCGGATCTTCGACTTGTGGCAGATAGACCGGCACAAAGGCCTCGCCCGCGCTATCGGTCTGCGCCTGTTCCAGCGATTCCATCACGCCGCTGAAGGGCGCGTCCCAACGGCCAAAGACATAGCCCGGATAGGCAGCCAGACCCTCGGCGGCGCGCAACAGCACCTCGCCTTCGGTGGCAAGACCGGCCCCCGGCGCACCAAAGAGATAGCGCGCGGTGACCTTCATCTCGCTGACCTCTTCGCCGCCACTCAGCGACAGCGGCGCACCTTGCAAGGCGAGGTCAAAGTCGATGCGCTCGGGCAGAAAATCCTCGACGAGGAAAGTCCGGGAGGCCAGTGCGGGTGCCTCAAGGTCGGCCAGAACCTCCAGACGCCAGACGCCGCGCGGTGCTGCGCCTGCGATGGGCAACTGAAAGACATGGCCCCCGGCACCGCTATCGGCGACCAGCGCGCGGGAATATTCCACGCCATCGGGACGCATCAGGATGGCGGTCATCGGCAAACCGGGGACGGCAGAGGCTTGCGGGTCGCGCGCGAGGGCCGTTGCAAAGACCGTCTCACCGGCGCGGTAGGCGCCCCGGTCGGTGGTCAGGAACACATCCACGGGCGGCGCGGGTTCACGCCCTTCGACGCCACGGTCAGACAGATCAAAGGCCGGGTCGGTCAGCGACAGAAAGGCAAGATCGCCGTCACCCTCGCGCACCACGACCATCGCCGGAGAGGCCCCGCCCAGACCGCGCGCAAGGCCCGCATCGAACCGCGCATAGCCCTGCGCGTCCGTCACAGCCGTGCCCAGAACCGCATTCGCGCGGCTCAAAAGCTCCACCGTCACGCCGGTCTTTGCCCCCGCCGTGGCAAGGCTGCGCACAAAAACATGCAGGCCATCGACGCCCGACATCGTGGTCACGCCCAGATCGGAAATCACGAACCACTGCCAGCCTGCGGGCACGACATAAGGGTCCACCCCCGGCACCGCGGCTTTCAGCGCGTAGATGCCTGCGGGCAGCCCGGCGATGGCCGCGCCCAGCGGCAGGCGGGTGGTCACGTCGCGGTTGACCTCCTGGCCCACCGTGGCCTTGCCAGACCACAGCTTTTCGCCGATGGAATCGGTGAAATAGCTTTCCTGGTATTCCGGCATCGGTGCGCCGAAATAGGCGTCTTGCAGCGCGCGCAGGATGTTGCGGTCGCTGATGCGAAACAGCGTCAGGTCCAGCTTTTCGGTGTTCACCGTCTCGACCGGGATGGCCGCATCGTCCGAACGGGGCAGGATGTAGCCACGCCCGGGGAACCGCACACCGGGGCTGCGGTCGCGGATATACTGGGTGATGGCCACCGATTTTGCCATCGTCTGGCCATCGGCGGCAGGCAGCCCCTCGCGGAAGGTCACGTTATAGCGTGACCCGTGGGTGACACCCTCGACGCAAAGCTGTTGGGTGCCGTTGAGCGCGACCGTGAGCCCCGGTTCGGTCAGCTGGACATAGGTTGCATAATCGACGCCCGACGCCACCAGATTTTCCGAGAAGGTGGCGCAGCTGCGCGGGCGGGCCAGATCGCTTTCGACGGTGTTCTCGACAATGCGAAAGCCGTATTTGCCGATCGCATCGTCCAGCAAGGCCGCCGTGTCATCGCGCGGCTGCAACGCTTGCGCCAGACGCAGCGCCTGCACCGTCTCCCGGCCACGCCCGATACGCTCCAGCACATCGCCGAGGGTCAGCAGTATCGTATGACGCAAGGCGGGGTTGTCGGCCCGCAGATAGGCATTGATCGCCCCGTTCAGCGCCCGGTCGAATTGGTAGGACTGGTTGTTGTTGCGATTGGTGACACCCGCCTGAAGGTAAAGCCGCGCATAGTCGGCCCAGCTTTCGGCATCGTCGGTAAGGTTGATCGCAGCGCCAGTGAACTGCGCCGCCAGATCATCGTCGCCTTGCGCCTCGGCATCCTTTGCCGATGCCAGCAAATCTTCGGGCAGAAATGCGCCGGTCACATGCGTATCGCCCAAGAGTGTCGCCTGACTATAGGCCGCCTGAATGTCCCAATCTTGCAAAAAGCTCAGCTCGGCCCGCCGGTCCGCGGCTGCCGCAACCACGCCCGGATCGGCATTGGCCACGCGGCCCGAATAGGCGCCCTGGAAAAAGACCTCGTCCGAGGCGGTGGATTTCGGAAAGCACGACCCGTTCCGGGTGTTGAAGGTCAGCGCGACACACGCCGTGTTGGTCAGACAGGCACGCTCGCAGGCCTCCAGCGTGGTGTCGAAGATCGCGCTGATGTCGCCGCCCGGCAGGTCTGCATCCTGGCTCAGCACCATGCGCCGCTCGGGGATCAGGTCTTGCGCGGGGGCCAAAGACGGCAGTGCCAGGGCAAATGCCAACACCAGTCCGGTCCAAATCACACGCATCGCAACCTCCCTAAAATATCGTGCGAATTGTCTCACGCCCGAGGCGCGGCTGGCAAGGTGGGGATTTGCCAAAACCAATTATGCCGCCGTTAAGGCTCGATTCATCTTGGTTTGTCAGTTTCCCAAGGAACACCTGGCCGGGAACGACCCCTTTGTGCGGCGGGCGACGACAGAACGGGACGTCTATGGACATTGCGGAACGGCTGGCAAAGGAGCGACGCGGTCGATTGGCCGCCGAACGCCTGCTGGAACAAAAACAACGCGAACTTTTTGCCGCCAATGAAAAATTGTCGCTGCATGCGCGGTCTTTGTCCGATCAGATCGTCGAACAGCGGCAAGTCGTGGCCTTTGCACGGTCCGAGGCGGCGGAGCTGAAGGGCCAGAATTCGCGCTTCATGGGGGATCTGGACCGGGCGCATACCGTCGCCGTGATGGCTGAACGCCGTCTTTGGGATTCGATCGAGACCATTCGCGACGGCTTTGCGGTCTTTGACAGCAACCTGCAGCTTGTTGTGGCAAATCAGGCCTGGCGTGATCTTTTTGCGGATTCCAGCCTTGCCCCCGGCACCACCTACGGCGACATCCTGGCGCAGGCCGGGGCCTGCGGGCGCATCGACCTGGGCGAGGAACCGTTCAACCTTTGGCTTGCGCGGATGACCGCGCGGCTGGAACCAGACCATATCCAGACCGAAGTTGTTCGGCTTGCCCGCGGCTCATGGTCGCGACTGGTCGAACGGCGCGCGCGCGATGGTGATCTGGTCTGCCTCGCGGTCGACATCACCGAACAGATGCGCATCTGGGCCGCGATCGAGGCGATCCCGGATGGATTTGTGATTTTCAACAGGGAGGAGCGGCTTGTGACCTGCAACCAGCGCTATCGCGATATCTATCCCGCCAGCGCCGCGGCAATGACGCCGGGCGCAACGTTCGAAGAGATCTTGCGCTACGGCCTTGCCAACAACCAGCATGCGGATGTCGCTGGACGCGAAGAGGAATGGCTGGCCGAGCGGCTTGCCGAGTTCCGCAACCCCGAGACCCAGATCGGCGAACAGCATCTGGCCGACGGGCGCTGGATCCGCGTGCAGGATACCGCGACACCGGATGGCGGGCGTGTCGGTCTGCGCATTGACGTCACGGGCCTGCGGGAACAGACGGCGGCGCTCGTTGCGGCCCGCGCCGAGGCAGAGGCTGCAAACCGCGCCAAATCCGCGTTCCTCGCCAATATGAGCCACGAGATCCGCACACCCATGAACGGTGTTGTCGGCATGGCCGAACTGCTGTGCGATTCCACCCTCACCGATGAACAGCGCCTGTTTGCCGACACCATCCGCTCTTCCGGTGAGGCCCTGCTTGTCATCATCAACGACATCCTGGACTATTCCAAGATCGAGGCCGAACGTCTGACGCTTTACCCCGAACCCTTCGACCTCGAACGCACCATCCACGAGGTCGTGATGCTGCTGCAGCCCCGTGCGCGCGAAAAGGGCATCGACCTTCTGATCGATTTCGACATGTTCCTGCCGACCCGCTTTGTGGGCGATCCGGGCCGTCTGCGGCAGGTGCTGACCAACCTTATCGGCAACGCCGTCAAGTTCACCGCCACCGGGCATGTGCTGATCCGCGTCGTGGGTCTGGAAACCGACGACGGCGTGCAGCAATTGCATGTCACGGTCGAGGATACCGGGATCGGCATCGCGCCGGAAAACCTTGAACACGTCTTTGGCGAGTTCAATCAGGTCGAAAGCGAATCCAACCGCAAGTTCGAGGGCACGGGGCTCGGCCTTGCCATCACGCGCAGCCTGATCGAGCGGATGCAAGGCGAGGTCTGGGTCGACAGCGAGTTGGGCAAGGGATCCTGCTTTGGCTTCCGGCTGACCCTGCCCGTCGCCGAAGAGGCGACTGCGCCCCGCCTGCCGATCACCTTGCGCCGCATCATGGTTGTCGATGATCAATTCATCAACCGCACCATCCTCGAACGCCAGCTGGTACCGTGCGGGATCGAGGTGACACTGTGCCGGTCCGGGGCCGAAGCGCTGGGCCTGCTGGGAACCGATGGCACTTACGACATGGTTCTGACGGACCATCAGATGCCCGATATGGACGGGCTCGACCTGACGTTGCGGTTGCGCGCGGCGGGGCATGCGATGCCGATCGTGCTGTTGTCGTCCAACCCGGCAGCGGCGCGCGACACCGCCGCGATGGCAGAGCTTGCGGCAATCTTGCAAAAACCGATCCTGCGCGCCGATCTTTACCGCAAATTGCAGTCCCTGACCGCCCCGCCCGAAGCGGCCGTGCCACCCGTCGTTCTCACCATCGAGGAACCTGGTCGGCTGATGCGCGTGCTGGCCGCCGAGGACAACCGCACCAACCAGCTGGTGTTCCAAAAGATGGTCAAGGCTCTCGGGATCGAGCTTGTCTTTGCCAACAACGGACGCGAGGCGGTCGCGCTGTGGGACAGCTTCCGCCCCGACGTGATCTTCATGGATATCTCGATGCCGGTGATGGACGGTCGCGAGGCCGCGCGCGCGATCCGCAGCGCCGAAGCGGGCCGCGCCCATGTGCCGATCGTGGCGCTGACCGCCCATGCGATGGACGGCGACGCCGAAGGCATCCTTGCCGCCGGGATCGACCGCTACATGACCAAGCCCCTGCGCAAGGCTGCGATCACCGAGACTTTGGCCGAGTTTTGCCCGCCCGGCGCGCATCCGATCCAGCGCTTGCGCGAGGATGCCGCCTGACCGCCGTTGCGTCAGCCATGCGGCAACCGACGCCCTGCCGTTTCACCTTGCGCAAATATCCCGGGGGACCGGGGGCTGGCCCCCGTGCGCGTGATCAGTCTGCGCCAGAAATCACGTCCAGAAACGCCGCCCCGAACCGCTCCAGCCGGGCCGAACCCAGATCGGCCACCCGGTCGAGGTCCGACATCGTGCCGGGGCGCGCCTCGGCGATCTTGCGCAGCGTGCCCTGGCTCAGGGACATCGGCTTGCCGATGCCGTCGGGTCCGCGCGCCAACTGGTGTTCAGCGGCGCGCAGTGCGTCAAACAGCGCCCCCGCATCGCGTCCTGCCAGCTTGCGCCGTGCCGGATGCACGGGGTCGGGCGCACTGCCATTGATCACCGACAAGAAGATGCGGCCATAGCTTTCCAGCTTTTTCGCGCCCACCCCGGATATCCGCGCCATCGCGTCCAGATTGGCGGGCCGCGTCTCGGCCATCTCGATCAGCGTCTTGTCGGTAAAGATCACATAGGCGGGCACGTTGGCCGCATCCGCCAACGCGCGCCGTTGTGCCTTGAGGCCTGCCAAGAGCGGCGCGTCGGCATCCGCCACCACCGCGCGCACCGGCAGATCGCGCACTGCGCCATCAACCGTATCTTGCCTAAGCGTGATCTGTGCTTCGCCTTTCAGGATCGGCACGGCGGCATCGGTCAGCCGCAAGGCCCCCATCCGCTCAGGGTCGGGACGCACCAGATCGCGCCCCATCATCTGGCGAAAGACCGCACCCCAGCTGGCCTTGTTCAACGCCTTGCCGACGGCAAATGTCGGCAGCTTGTCATGCCCTTTGTCGCGCACCTTGTCGGTCGCGGTGCCGGTAAGGATGTCGATCAGATGCCCCGCCCCGAACCATTCGCCGGTGCGCAGGATGGCCGACAGCGCCATGCGCACGGGCTCGGTCGCATCAAACAACTTGGCCGGACGATCACACAGATCGCAATTGCCGCAAGGCCCGGTCACCTCGCCGAAATAGCCCAGCAGCATCTGCCGGCGACATGCCGTGGCCTCGGCCAGACCCAAAAGCGCGTTCAGCCGCGCATGATCGGCGGTCTTGCGATCAAGGGGTGCGATGCCTTCGTCGATCTGCGTGCGGCGCAGGCGGATATCGTCGGGGCCGTATAGCACCATCGTCTCGGCAGCAAGGCCATCACGACCCGCGCGGCCGATCTCCTGATAGTAACCTTCGATGGATTTTGGCAGATCTGCATGGGCAACCCAGCGGATGTCGGGCTTGTCGATGCCCATCCCGAAGGCGACGGTGGCGACAACGATCAGCCCCTCTTCGCGCTGAAACCGCATCTCGACACGGCGGCGTTCTTCGGGGTCAAGGCCCGCATGATAGGCGCAGGACTCGTGGCGCGCCTCGGTCAGGGCGCGGGCGATGGTCTCGGTCTTGGCCCGCGTGCCGCAATAGACGATGCCCGATTGCCCCCGCCGCTTGGCCGCAAAGCCCAGGATCTGGTCACGCGGCTTGTCCTTGACGGCAAAGGCCAGATGGATGTTTGGCCGGTCAAAGCCGCGCAGGAATGTCTCGGGCGCGATACCATCAAAGAGGCGCGCGACAATCTCGGCCCGGGTCTCCTCATCCGCCGTGGCGGTGAATGCGGCCAAGGGCACGCCCAAGGCGCGGCGCAGATCGCCGATGCGCAGGTAATCCGGGCGGAAGTCATGCCCCCACTGGCTGACACAATGCGCCTCGTCCACGGCGATCATGGTGCAGTTGATACGCCTCAGCAGCCCCAAGGTGGCCGGTGAGGCGAGCCGTTCGGGCGCCATGTACAACAGCTTCATGCGGCCGTCATCCAGTGCGGCAAAGACGCTTTCGGTCTCTTCTTCGGTATTGCCCGAGGTCAGCGCGCCCGCCTCGACCCCTGCCGCGCGCAGGGCGCGCACTTGGTCGCGCATCAGCGCGATCAAGGGTGATATGACCACCATCACCCCAGGGCTTGCCAGCGCAGGCAGCTGAAAACACAAGGATTTCCCGCCACCCGTCGGCATGATGGCCAGCGTGTTCTGCCCCGCCGCAACCGCAGCGACAATCTCGGCCTGACCCGGGCGGAACGAGTTGAACCCGAAAACGCTGGCCAAAAGGCCCGACAGGTCAGACATCGGCAGCCTCAGGCAGACCGTCGCCGCGCCACATCACCCAAGCCTCACATAAGACCGGTATAGGCGCGCAAGACATATTCCAGCGTGTAAAGCAGAAAGATCGCGACGATGGGTGCCAGATCCAGCGCGCCGGTGTTTGGCAGGTACCGCCGGATCAGGCTGTAGATCGGCTCCAGCAGCCGGGTCAGCCCGTCCCAGATCTGGGCAACCAAGGGCTGGCGCATGTTCAAGACGGCAAAGTTGATCAGCCAGCTCATGATCACATGTGCGATGATCAAGAACCAAAGAAAGTTGAACAAGAGCTGCAGCGGGCTCGCCATGCGGGTTTCCTGACGCAAAAGGGTGGCGTTCGGGATAGCCTTTGCCTCGCAAAAGGGCAATGGGGGCGACGCCGCGAAAAGCGCGGTGTTGGCAACATCCTGACGGGACGTCGTGCTTGACGCGCGCGCGCTGCCGGACCAGTCATCGGCAACCCGGTCCCAAAGGTCGAACCTGCCGATGTATCCCTATATCCGCCTTGCCCAAACGCTTTGGCGCGCGCGCCGTGCGCCGCGACTTGCAATCTTGCAGCCGCATGTCAGCCAGCACCGCATCTGGCCGTGGGACCTTGACCCGTGGAGAGAGCTGAACAACGGCCGCATGCTCACGCTGTTCGATCTGGGGCGCATCCCGATGTCGGTGCGCATGGGATTTGGCTCGGTGGCGCGCCAGAACGGCTGGCGCATCACCGTGGCGGGCAACTCCACGCGCTATCGTCGGCGGGTCACGGTGTTTACCAAGCTGACGCAGCACTGCAGGGTCGTCGGTTGGGACGATCGGTTCACCTATGTCGAGCAAAGCTTTTGGCGCGGCGATGACTGCACCGCGCAGATGCTGCTCAGGTCTGCCTTTACCTCCAAAGCGGGGATCGTGCCGCCTGCAAGGGTTCTGGCGGCGCTGGGGCAGGATCAGACCAGTCCCGCCCTGCCCGACTGGGTGGCCGCCTGGATCGCAGCGGATGCCAGACGCCCCTGGCCGCCGCAAAGATAACGCTGGTGCTTGCGCCGCAGCACCGTTTCGGGCTTCATCGCGCGAAACAAGATCGAGGCAGATCACCACATGGACGGCGCAAGAAAACGCATCTGGGGCTGGTACTTTTTTGATTGGGCCAGCCAGCCCTACAATACTCTGCTGTTGACCTTTGTGTTCGGCCCCTACTTTGCCGAAATCGCGCGCGGCTACTACATGGGCACCGGTCTGGACGAAGAGGCCGCCAAAGCCGCCGCACAGGCCTATTGGGGCTGGGGGCTGGCGATTGCATCGTTCGCCATTGCGGTTCTGGCCCCGATCCTTGGGGCCATCGCCGATGGCACCGGTCGGCGCCTGATCTGGGTCTGGGTGTTTTCAGCGTTTTATGTCGTGGGATCGTGGAGCCTGTGGTGGGTCGCCCCCGGTGGCGAGGCCGATATGCTGTTCTGGGCAGTCTGCTTTTTCGGCCTGGGCTTCATCGGCATGGAATTTGCCACGATCTTTACCAACGCGCTGATGCCGAGCCTTGGCGATCACGATGATCTGGGGGCGATCTCGGGCTCCGGCTTTGCCTTTGGCTATCTGGGGGGGCTTTTGGCGCTGATCATCATGCTGCTGTTTCTGGCCGAAAACGCCGATACCGGGCTGACCTTGCTGGGGTGGGACCCGCTGTTCGGCCTCGACCCCGAGGCGCGCGAGGGCACGCGGGCGGTGGGGCCATTTACCGCGATCTGGTTCTTGGTTTTCATGGTTCCGTTCTTTCTGTGGGTTCATGAACCCCATACTGCGCGCCAACCCTTGCATATCGGTCGTGCGCTGTCCTCGCTGGGCGATATGCTGGGATCCTTGCGCTACAGGCGCAGCCTGTCGGCATATCTCGCCTCATCGCTGTTTTACCGTGATGCGCTGAACGCACTTTACGGATTCGGTGGGGTCTATGCGTCAGGCGTGCTTGGCTGGTCGATCATCCAGATCGGCATCTTTGGCATTGTCGGCGCCATTGCTGCAATGCTGGCCGCCTGGGTCGGGGGGCGCGCTGACCGCGCCTTTGGTCCCAAGCCGGTGATCGCGTTTTGCATTCTGGTGCTGATCTTTGTCTGTACGGTCATCGTCGGAATGGACCGCGACAGCCTTTGGGGCATCACGATGGACCCCGCCTCGGACCTGCCGGACCAGAACTTTTTCGCCTGTGGCGCGCTGATCGGTGCGGCGGGCGGTGCGTTGCAGGCGGCCAGCCGCACGATGATGGTGCGCCACGCGACCCCCGATGGCGCCGCGCAGGCATTTGGCCTTTTTGCGCTGTCCGGCAAGGTCGCCAGCTTCATGTCGCCCGCCTTGATCGCGCTGGTAACGACGTGGAGCGGGTCTCAGCGTATCGGCATCTCCCCCCTCATCGTGCTCTTTCTTGTTGGACTGGTTCTGCTAATTTGGGTCAAACCGAAAGGGGAGCAGGCATGATCCGGACCCTCGTTCTAAGCCTTTTGCTGGCCTTGCCGATGCCTGCGGCATCCCAGCAACTGGCCAACAAGCTGTTCGGCGCCGAGGACACGCCCAGCCAGCAAGACCCGATGCCCATCGGCAGCTATGCCAAGGGCTGTGGCGCGGGGCTCGTGGAACTGCCGGAATCCGGGCCAAGCTGGCAAGCGATGCGGCTGTCTCGCGAGCGCAATTTCGCCCAGCCGGTGATGATCGATTTTCTGGTCGGGCTCAGCCAGGCCGCGCAGCAAATCGGCTGGGCGGGTCTCTATATCGGCGATATCAGCCAGCCGCGCGGGGGGCCGATGACCTCGGGGCACGCCAGCCACCAGATCGGTCTGGATGCCGATATCTGGATGCTGCCACCAAAACGGCTGAACCTGACGCGCGCCGAACGCGAAAAGATCAGCTCCATCCCGGTGCGGTCGGCAGATCAGCGTAGTGTCACCGAAAACTGGACCAAACGGCACCGCGCGCTGTTGAAAGCGGCCGCCTCCGATCCGCGCGTGGACAGGATTTTTGTTGCCGCTGCGGTCAAGATCGAGATCTGCAAGACGGCCAAGGCTTCCGACACGGATTGGCTGCAGAAAATCCGTCCCGTGGCGGGCCATGACACGCATTTCCATGTGCGGCTGAAATGCCCCAAGGGCGCGCGCCTGTGCAAGACGCAGACCCCGACCGTGGACGACTTGTCCAAGGGCGGCAATGGCTGCGACGAGACATTGACGTGGTGGGTGACCGACTACCTGAATCCGCCAAAGCCGGTGAAAAAGCCGGTGAAACCCGCAAAGCGCGAGAAAACCCCGCGCGAATTCACCATGGCGGACCTGCCCAAGCAATGCAAAGACGTTCTCGCTTCGCCCTAGCTGTATTGGCAGGGGCGGCGGGTTTGCTGACTTTGCCACTGGCGGCCAAAGATCCCGTGCCCGCGCCGCAGCCGCGGTCAGAATTCGTATGGACCAACGATGGCGAGGGGCTATTCGGCGGGTTTTCGGCTATCGAGATAAGTTCGAATGGTCAGACGTTTCTGGCGATTTCCGATAGCGGAGCCTTTGTTCATGGCCGCATCACCCGCGACAGGACGGGTCGCATCACGGCGGTCAAGGCGCTGGAAACCGTGACCGGCCTGCTTGGGCCACGCGGCGGTCAACTTGGCGAGAATGACGACGATTCCGAAGGGCTGGCGCTGTTGCCAGATGGGACGGCCTTCGTGTCGTTCGAGGGGCCGGCACGGGTCCTGCGCTATCGCGCCATCGGTGGCGTGCCCACAATGCTGCCGGTGCCGGGCGCGTTCCGGGCGATGCAAAAGAATTCGTCGCTTGAGGCCCTGGCAGTTGCGGCGGACGGCACGCTCTATGCCATTCCGGAACGGTCGGGCAGGATCGATCGCCCGTTTGCTGTATTTCGCCTTGACCACGGCGCGTGGGATCAGCCCTTTGATCTGCCACGGGACGGAGTGTTGTTGCCGGTCAGCGCAGATATCGGCCCGGATGGACGGCTCTATGTGCTGGAACGCGAATTTCTGGGGCTGGCAGGGTTTCGCACGCGGCTGCGCAGTTTTGCCATCGCGGGCGACACGCTTGGGGATGAGCGACGCTTGCTGGACACCCAGACCGGACGCCATGGCAATCTGGAAGGCGTCTCTGTCTGGCGCGATGGTGCGGGGCATCTGGTTGCCACGATGATCGCGGACAACAATTACAAATGGTATCTGGCAACCGAGATCGTCGAATATGACCTCGGGCCGCGCGGGATCGGGGTCGCCGACGCAGGTTGACAGTGGGCCAAGTCGGCCTTAGGCGACAGTTGCCCGCCATTGCGTCGGGCCAAGTTTCCGAACACCTTGGCAAAACGGATATCGTCATGCGCCCCATCCTCTTTGGCATCATTGCCATGGCCATCATCGTGGTGGCTTCCAACATCCTTGTGCAACATCCCTTGGGGGCCTGGCTCACCTGGGGGGCGTTGACCTATCCGTTCGCGTTCCTTGTGACCGACATCACCAACCGGCTATATGGCCCTGCCGCCGCGCGCCGTGTGGTGCTGGCAGGTTTTGCCACAGGCCTGATCTGCTCGGCCATCGGCACCCAGATCATCGGGCCTGCGGGCGCTTTGGTGACCCTGCGCATCGCCGTCGGGTCGGGGGCCGCCTTCTTGGTGGCGCAACTGCTTGACGTCACCATCTTTGACCGGATGCGCGCGCGGACCTGGTGGCAGGCACCGCTGATCTCGACCTTGATCGGCTCGACCCTCGACACCGTGATCTTCTTCACCATCGCCTTTTCGGCCACGCTGGTCTGGCTGGAACCTGCCAATGACGTGTCCTGGGCCGGTGGCGTGGGGCCGATCCTCGGGACCGGACCGGACGCGCCCTATTGGGTGTCGCTGGCGATTGCGGACTGGAGCGTGAAACTCCTGCTTGCAATTGCAGCATTGTTGCCATTCCGCATGGCTCTTGCACGGTTTGCAGCAAGGGTTGCGTAAAAACTTTTGACAAACACAAAATCTGTGCCACGATTCGAATATCGGCAACCATTTTGAAAGGAGGTGATCCAGTGTCTAGAGTGATATTGGAGAGACGTGTCGGGACAGTCGGGGGGATCGTCTTCTGAGGGCAGACCCTCGGTGCATGATCCGTCGATTGGATTTTGATGCCTAACTGGCTCATCTCCTTAGATCTCGGAAAGGGTCGCCTGCAACGCGGGCGACCCTTTCTCTTTCGGGCCGGTTTGGCTAGGTTATCCACATGCTGCGCGTCACAGACACCGTTGAAATTGCCGATTGGGAATTGTCGGAAACCTTTGTGCGGTCCTCTGGCCCCGGCGGACAGAACGTCAACAAGGTCTCGACGGCGGTGGAGTTGCGGTTCGAAGCGGACCGATCTCCGAACCTTGCAGCATCGGTCAAGGCGCGGCTGAAAAAACTCGCCGGACGGCGCTGGACGCTGGAGGGCGCCATCGTCTTGCAGGTCGAAGACACCCGCAGTCAGGCCCGAAACCGCGAGATTGCCCGCGAACGGCTGGCCGAGATGATCCGCGCGGCCCTTGTCGCACCGAAACGCCGGATCGCCACCAAGCCGACGCTTGGCAGCGAACGCCGCCGGCTGGTGGCGAAATCCGTGCGCGCCGAGGTCAAGGCGGGACGCGCCAAGGTTGGGGATGACGATGACTGAAAGCCTGATCGCCCGCCGCGCCCGCCTGATGGGGCCGAACGTGCCGACCTTTTACGAACACCCCGTGCATATCGTGCGCGGCGAAGGCGTCTGGCTCTGGGATGCGTCCGGCAAGCGGTATCTCGATTGCTATAACAACGTGGCCCATGTCGGCCACTGCCACCCGCGCGTGGTGGCGGCGATTGCGGCGCAGGCGGCCTTCCTCAACACACATACCCGCTATCTGCATGACGGCGTGCTCAACTACATCGAGCGGCTGACCGGCACCCTTGGCCACGGGATTTCCCAGGCGATCATGGTCTGCACGGGGTCCGAGGCGAATGACATCGCGCTGCGCATGGCTCAGGCGGTAACCGGCAAGACCGGCATCATCGCCACCGACAATACCTATCACGGCAACACCGCAGCGGTCAGCCAGCTCAGCACGCGTCGCCCGCCCATCGGGGGCTATGCGCCCCATATCCGCTTTGTGCCGTCGCCCTCCACTTTGCATCCCATCGGGGGCAGTGCTGCCGGACAGGCGCAGGCCTTTGCGGGTCACGTCGCCGCAGCGATTGACGATCTGGTGGAAAGAGGCATCGGATTCTCGGGCATGATGCTTTGCCCGGTTTTCGCCAATGAGGGGCTGCCGACTGTCGCCCCCGGCTTTCTTGACCCAACTGTTGCGGTCATCCGCAAGGCGGGCGGGCTTGTCATTGCCGATGAGGTCCAGCCCGGCTTTGGCCGCTGCGGCACCCTTTTCTGGGGGCATGACTGGCTGGGTTTTGCCCCCGACATCGTGACCATTGGCAAACCCATGGCGAACGGGCACCCCGTCGCGGCTGTTCTTGCCCGGCCCGATGTCATGGCCGCTTTCCGCGACGCGTTCGGGTATTTCAACACCTTTGGTGGCAATCCGGTTTCTGCGGCCGCCTGCAATGCCGTGCTGGACGTGATCGCGGATGAGGGACTGCTGGACAACGCCATCCGCACCCATGCCCACATGATGGACCGCATGGCCGCCCTGCAGCACCCGATGCTGGCGAATGTGCGCGGCGTCGGGCAGTTCTATGGCGCAGAGTTCGTGACGGATGCAGGCGCACCGGCGACAGATTTCGTCGCCGATCTGGTGGAGCGGATGGTGGCGCGGGGGTTCATGCTCAACAAGATCGGGCGGGGCGGCAACACGCTGAAAATCCGCCCGCCGATGCCATTTGGGACGGAACATGCCGACCTCTTGATGGACGCGCTGCAGGATGAACTGACCCGTCCGGCGTCTGCATGACCGACATCCACGCCCTCGCCACCGGGGCCGCCACCCATTGGCAGGGCACGGCCCTGCGCCTGATCAATGCCCGCGAAAATGCGGTCTATGAGATGTCACTTCCGGATGGCACCCGCGCCGCCCTGCGCCTGCACCGGATGGGCTATCAGTCCGACGCCGCGATCCGCTCGGAGCTTTGGTGGACGGCGGCACTTGCCGCGCAGGGCGTGCCGGTTCCCGAACCGCTGGCGAGTGCGAACGGCGACCAGTTGGTGCGCCTTGGCAGTGGGCGCATGGCTTCGGCGGTGCGCTGGCTGCCGGGGGAACCTTTGGGGATAAGCCTGCAACCTTTCGGTCTGCCGACCGACCGGCTCGTCCGCCTTCACCACGCACTGGGCCAGATGCTGGCGCGTCTGCATGACGCGACCGATGCGCTGGTGCTGCCGGATGTCTTCATCCGGCCGCGCTGGGACATCCCCGGTCTGGTGGGCGAGGCGCCTTTCTGGGGCCGGTTCTGGGACCATCCTGCGGCCGACGCGGCCCAGCGCCAGACCCTGATGGCCGCACGGGAATTCCTGACGGCGTGGCTGTCGCGGCAGACCGACACGCTTGGCCCGATCCATGCCGATGTGCTGCGCGAAAACGTGCTGGTGGACGGCGACCGTCTTTCGCTGATCGACTTTGATGACAGCGGCATCGGGTTTAGGCACCACGACCTTGGCACGGCGTTGATCTATAGCGTTTACGAGCCCGCCTACCCTGCCATCCGCGACGCGTTGATCGCGGGGTATGCAAAGACGCGCCCAGTGACAGTTGACGCCGTCGAGGTATTTGCTCTTGCGCGCGCCTGTGCCTCGGTTGGCTGGACGATGTCGCGACTTGCGCCGGACGATCCGATCCACAAAGGCCATCTCGCGCGGGCGGTGATGTGGGCGCGGAAGGTGATGGGGTGATGCCGCCATCTGTCATCCCCGCCTGCTCGGGATGACACGCTTTTCCTACACCAACACCTCTTCGGCCACCTGCGCGCCCACACCGAACACCCGTTTATATCGCACGATCTCGCGGGCCGGGCCCAGCGCCTTGTTGGGGTTATCGCTCAGCTTGACCGTTGGTCGCCCATCCGCCCTGACCGCCTTGCAAACAAGGCTGAACGGGGCCAGCCCGTCGCCCTCGATCAAGCCGGTGAAATCGTTGGTCAGCATCGTGCCCCAGCCAAAGCTGACCTTGACCCGGCCCAGGAACTGGCGGTGCAACTGCTCGATCTTGGCAACGTCCAGCCCATCCGAGAAAATCACCAGCTTTTGCTTGGGATCCTCGCCGCGCGATTGCCACCACCTGATCGCCATTTCCGCCCCGGTCGCCGGGTCACCGCTGTCGATCCGAATGCCCGTCCATGACGCCAGCCAGTCCGGCGCGTTGCGCAAGAACCCTTCGGTGCCATAGGTGTCGGGCAGCATGATGCGCAGATTGCCATCATGTTCCTCGTGCCAGTCGGCCAGCACCTGATAGGGGGCTTGGGCCAGTTCGGTATCGGAATTGGCCAGCGCGGAATAGACCATCGGCAATTCATGCGCATTGGTGCCGATCGCCTCGACCTCGCGCCGCATCGCGATCAGGCAGTTCGACGTGCCGATAAAACGGCCCTCTAGCCCTTCTTGCATCGCCTGCACGCACCAGTCCTGCCACAAAAACCCGTGCCGCCGGCGTGTGCCGAAATCGGCGATCTTCAGGCCCGGCACGGTGCGCAGGCGTTCGATCTTTTCCCACAGCTTGGTCATCGCGCGGGCATAAAGCACCTGCAGCTCAAACCGGCCCATGTCGCGCAGGACCGCGCGGCTGCGCAGTTCCATCAGCACCGACAGGGCGGGGATTTCCCACAGCATGACCTCGGGCCAAAGGCCTTCAAAGGTCAGCTCGAACTGGCCGTCACGTTTTTCCAGATGATAGGGCGGCAGGCGCAGACCCTCGAACCATTCCATGAAATCGGGGCGGAACATCTGGCGCTTGCCGTAAAAGGTGTTGCCACGCAGCCAGGTCGACTCCCCCCGGCTAAGGCTGAGGCTGCGCACATGGTCGAGTTGTTCGCGCAGCTCACCCTCGTCGATCAGGTCCGCCAGCCGCACCGAATGGCTGCGGTTGATCAGGCTGAATTCCACCCGCGTGGCCGGCCGATTTCGAAAAATGGATTGACACATCAACAGCTTGTAAAAGTCCGTGTCGATCAGTGAGCGGACGATCGGATCGATCCTCCATTTGTGGTTCCAGACCCTTGTGGCGATATCGACCATGGCAATATTCCTTTTGCCCAACGGTCTTACGCGATCCTGCGGGCCGGGGTCAAAGGCATCGTCGCTGAATCCTGCGCCATCGCGGGCAGAACCGCTGCAAACCCCGCCAAGAGAGCAGATCGCAGCCCCGGTTTTGTCACGAAACTATCCGCGCCTGTGTCACGAAAGGCCGCCTCGTCTGCGGTCGCGCTGTTGGCAGTGAACATCAGGATCGGGCAACGGCGTGCAGCGCGCTGATCTGCTTTGATGGCGCGGATCCGTGCCATGGCAGTGCTGCTGATCCCGCTGTCGCGCGGATGGACGGCAAAACAGGCCAACCGTTTGGCGTTCGGCACGCCAAATGGCTTGGGGCTCAGCAGCATCCGGCCCGCCGATAGCCTGATCAGATGAAGGATATTGTTGATCAGCACCATCAGCGCCCGCACATTTTCGATCATGGTGCGCCGAGGTTCATACTGATCGGCATCAAGGTCCGGGGTTGCTGGCAACTTGGCCATGCCGATGACGCCGTTGAGCGGCGTGCGGATCTCGTGGCGCAGGGATCGGCTGCCAGCGAATGGTTGCACTAGCAATGGTCGTCGCATGGCGCACCAACCCGACAAGGACCCCAGCCTTGCGCCGCCGGTGCCGGTCCGCAGCCCGAATGCGGCAAGATCACCGTGCAAATCTGTCTGGCCGGTTCGCGTCGGTCCTGTCATCCGGTCAGTCAGATTGCGGTCGAGGTTTGCGTCAAAGTGGTGAAGGAAAGGGAACGATGGTCAGCCCTCAGCCGAGCGTGACGCCCGCGCCGCGCATCTGGTCAAGTGCCGTGGCCAATGAGCCGTTGAGGTCGATGGCCCGGCAGGCCGACAGGCGCACGCTTACCCCGTAGCCGAGCCGTGCCGCATCCAGCGCCGAATAGGCCACGCAGTAATCGGTAGCGAGGCCGACCAGCGTCACATCGCTAACCCCGCGCGCGCGCAGATAGCCATCAAGGCCGGTCGCAGTGCTGTGGTCATTTTCGAAAAACGCCGAATAGCTGTCGATGCTGGGGCGAAAGCCTTTGCGGATCACCAGATCGGCGGGATCGGTCTGCAGCGCCTTGTGAAACGCCGCACCCTCGGTGCCCTGAACGCAGTGCGTGGGCCACAGGACCTGCGGGCCATAAGGCATTTCGGTCACGCTGAAAGGGGCTGCTCCGGCATGGTTGGCGGCAAAGGACATATGGTTTGCGGGGTGCCAGTCTTGCGTCAGCACCCGCACGGCAAAGTCGCCCAGCATGGCGTTGACCTCAGGGATGATCGCGTCCGCCTCGGCCACGGCCAGCGCGCCACCGGGGCAGAAGTCGTTCTGAAGGTCGATCACGATCAGGGCATGGGTCTGGGGGTGCATCGGGGGGTCCTTTTCGGTGGCGACGGATTATGCCTAAGGTGAGGTCCGCCTGGGGTCAATCGAAAGGCAAAGCCCGATGCCACGCGCACTTGTCTTTGGCGGGTCGGGTCAGGTTGGCCGCAGCATTGCGGCGGCCTTGTTGCGGTCGGGCTGGCAGGTCGATGCGACCTCGGCAGCAGCGCGCCTGCCCCCCGTCATTGCCAACGCCCGCCGTGTGCCGCATCTGGCAAGCCGGGCGGCCACGATCCGCGCCGGGCGCTATGATGCCGTGGTCGACACGATGGCCTTTGGCGCCGAAGACGCGGCCGATCTCTTGACGGCGCGTGCCGAATTTGACCAGTTGTTGGTGATCTCGACAGCGCCCGTCTATGCCGATGCATCCGGGCGCGGCTTTGAGAGCGGCGACGGGTTTCCCGACTTCCCCGACCCGATTCCAGAGGATCAGCCGACAGTGCCGCCAGGTCCAGGCTATTCGGCGGGCAAAGTCGCGATGGAGCGGGCGCTTACAGGGTCCGCTGCCGTGATCCTGCGCCCTGGCGCTATCCACGGGATCGGCGCGCGCCATCCGCGCGAATGGTGGGTGCTCAAGCGGCTTTTGGACGGTCGCGCCCGTATCCCCGTGGCGCATGGTGGCACCAGCAGGTTTCACACGACCTCGGCCAACGGGATGGGCGGTTTTGCAGCGCTCTGCCTTGACCGCCAGATCACTGGCACCTTCAACATCGCCGACCCGGACGCCCCCACCTTGTATGAGATCGTGCAGTCCGTCGCGCATGCCGCCGGGCGCGTTCCCGAGGTGGTCCCCCTGCCCGAGGGAGACTTCGGAACAGTTGGTCGCAGCCCATGGTCCGTCCCGCGCCCGCTGCATCTTTCGATCGCCAAAGCCATCGCCGCAGACTGGGATGGCGGGTTGGGGCATGCCGTATCGATGCCCGCCCTTTGTGCGTGGATGGCCACGCATCGCGATGACTGGCAGACCGCCTTTCCCGCTTTTGCCAGTTATGACCAAGACCCGTTTGACTATGCCGTCGAGGATGCGGTGCTTTTGGTCCTGTGAAATCCCTTGAACCGCCCCGCCCTTGCCCCTATCCCGCCGCCATGACCGAAACCGCGCCCCTCTTTGTTTCTGCGTTCTACCACTTCAGCCGTCTGGCCGACCCGGCCGCAGCGAAACCGGCGTTGTTGGCGACCTGCAAGGCTGCCGGCGCGACGGGTACGATCTTGCTGGCCGATGAGGGCATCAACGGCGCCATCGCGGGAACCCAAGGCAGCCTCGATCTGGTGCTGGCACATCTGCGGGCCATGCCCGGCTTTGCGGACCTCATCTGCAAGCAGAGCCCGACGCCCGCGATGCCCTTTGGCAAGATCAAGGTAAAGCTCAAGCGCGAGATCGTGACGATGGGTCAGCCCGGCGTCGATCCGGCCATGAGCACGGGCCATTACGTGGCTCCCGCCGACTGGAACGCGCTGATCTCGGCCCCCGATGTCGCAGTGATCGACACGCGCAACGCCTATGAGGTCGCCATCGGCACCTTTATCGGGGCGATTGATCCCGACACGGCGGCGTTTGGCGACTTTCCCGATTGGTGGGGACAAAATGCCGCCCGGTTTGCCGGCCAGCGCGTGGCGATGTTCTGCACCGGAGGCATCCGCTGCGAAAAGGCCACGAATTACCTGTTGGCGCAGGGCGTCGAACAGGTTTTCCACCTGCGGGGCGGCATCCTCAAATACCTTGAAGAGGTGCCCGAGGCCCAAAGCCTGTGGCAAGGCGAATGCTTTGTCTTTGATGACCGCGTCTCGGTCGGCCATGGGCTGGAACCCGGCGATCTGATCAGCTGCGGCGCCTGCCGCCACCCGCTGACCGATGCAGACCGCGCCAAGGACACCTATGAACGCGGCATCGCCTGCCCGCATTGCGCAGGCTCAAGAACCGAGGCCGACCGCGCGCGATACCGCGAACGCCAGCGCCAGATGGACCTTGCTGCGGCGCGAGGCATCCCGCATCTGGGGCACGGCGGGGCGGACTGAGCTTGTCCTTGGCCGCGCAAGACCCTACCTCTGATCCTGATGCTGCAAATGCAAAGGCCGATCCCATGACAAGACCGCTTTCCGATCTGACCGAGGCGCTGCTGCTTGCAGCAAGGCGCGCAGGTGCCGAGGCTGCCGATGCCCTTGCGGTCGATGGGCGGTCCTTGTCCATCGAGATCCGGGCAGGTGCGCTGGAGCAGGCCGAGCGGGCCGAGGGGTCCGAGATCGGTCTGCGCGTGCTGATCGGGCGGCGGCAGGCGTTCGTGTCGGCCTCAGACCTTTCCGACCGCACCATCGCGACTCTTGCCGAACGCGCCGTGGCCATGGCCCGCGAGGCGCCCGAGGATCCCACGGCCGGTCTGGCAGACCCCGATCAGCTGGCGCGGTCCTGGGACCTTGCGGCGCTTGACCTTGCCGATCCGGGCCAGGAGGCGGATGCCGCGACCCTGGAGCAGATTGCCCGCCGCATCGAGAGCGCCGCGATGACGCATGACGGGATCACCCAGGTCGAGGCCTCCGCCAGCAGCTATCACCGCGAGATCCAGATGGCGGCCTCCAACGGATTTCGCGGTGGCTATGCGCTTACCGGCAACTCTGCTTCGGGTGTGGCCTTTACCGGCACCGGGACGGGCATGGAGCGCGACTGGTCCGCCGAGGGGCGCGTCTATGCCGCCGACATGCCAGGCGCCGAAGACATTGGCACGCTGGCCGCCACCCGCACGCTTGCGCGCAAGGGCGCGGTTCGCCCGCGCACTGGCAGTTACCCTGTTCTGTATGATGAACGCGTGGCGGCGTCGCTGATCGGGCATCTCTTGTCTGCCATCAACGGTGCCAGCATCGCGCGCGGCTCATCTTGGTTGCGGGGCGCGATGGGCCAACAGGTGCTGCCCGCCGGCCTGTCCGTGACCGAGGACCCGCTGCGCCCGAGGATCGGTTCGTCGCGCCCCTTTGACGGGGAGGGCCTGGCCCGGTCGCGGCGGGCCTTTGTGCGCGACGGCGTGCTGGAATCTTGGGTTCTCGATCTTGCGTCGGGGCGCAAGCTCGGGTTGGCGTCGACCGGCAATGCGGCGCGCGGGATGAGCAGCCCGCCCGGACCCGCCACCACCAATATCGACCTGACGCCAGGTGGCGCCAGCCGCGCCGACCTTCTGGCCCAGATGGGCACGGGGCTTTTGGTCACGTCAATGATCGGCTCCACCATCAACCCCAATACCGGGGATTATTCGCGCGGCGCCTCGGGGTTCTGGGTCGAGGGCGGCGAGATCAGGTTTCCTGTCAACGAGTGCACCATCGCGGGCAATCTGCGCGACATGCTGATGCGGCTGATCCCGGCCAATGATGCGCGGACGCATCTGTCGATGCGGGTGCCGAGCCTTCTGGTCGAGGGCATGACGCTTGCCGGTGCGTGATCTTGATCTGATGACCGAGGTTGCCCGGGCGGCGGGCGCCGTCGCGTTGCGCTATTGGCAGCGTGAACCGGTGCAATGGGACAAGGGCGATGGTGCAGGGCCGGTGTCGGAGGCCGATATCGCGGTCAATGATATGATCCGTGACCGACTGATGGGCGCGCGGCCCGATTATGGCTGGCTGTCAGAGGAAAGTGCCGATGATCTTGCGCGCCTGACGCGCGACCGGGTCTTTATCGTCGATCCGATTGACGGCACGCGCGCCTTTCTGGCGGGCGAGGACAGTTTTGCCATTTCCATCGGGCTTGCGGACCGCGGGGGCGTGGTGGCGGGGGCAGTCTACTTGCCCGCCAAGGATGTGATGTTCTGTGCGCGTGCGGATGGTCCGGCGCTGAAGAATGGTCAGGTGATCCGCGCCTCGGGCCGGCTGACGCTGGATGACGCCCATGTGCTGACCACCAAGGCGCATCTGTCAGCAGAGCTTTGGCCAGGCGGCGTGCCCGGTTTTCAGCGCCATTTTCGCCCGTCGCTTGCCTATCGGCTTTGCCTTGCGGCCGAAGGGGCGTTCGATGCCATGCTGACGCTGCGCGATGCCTGGGAATGGGACATCGCGGCGGGAGTGCTGATCGCAGACCGGGCGGGTGCCGTGGTGAGCGACCGCGAAGGCGGGGCATTGCGGTTCAACACCCCACGGCGTCAGACCGCCGGGGTGATCGTGGCGCCGCCAGTCTTGCATGGCGCGCTGATGGCGCTGCGGGTGGGGGGCGCTGCCCCCGTCAGCCAAGGCGGCTGACCCCCCCGGGATACTTTTGCAAAGGCGAAAGCCGCCGTCAGGTCTTCGGTTTTTTCGACGGCACAAAGCGTTTGGAGGTGTCCTTGGCATCGGCGCGCGGCGCGGCCGGTTTGGGTTTGCCAAAGGCAGGCTTGCCGCCGGGTTTGCCGAATTTTGCGCCACCGGGTTTGCCGTCTGCTTTGGGCCCATCCCGTTTCACGTAAGGCCGCGCGGCGTCGCCTTTGGGGGCATAGGTCCGCTTGGCCGGCCCGTCGGTGGCATCGCTGCGCGGACCAGGCGCTTTGGACCAGGGTGCCTTGTTGCCAGCGGGGCGCTCGCCAGCGGGCTTTTCGGAAAAGCGGCGTGGCGCGCCGTCGCTCGTGCGCGGGGTGTCGCGCTTGACGTAAGGCTTGGCATCGGCACGCGGGGTTGCGGGGCGACTGTCGCGATCGCCTTCAGCCTTGGCTTTCCATGGAGCGCCTTCGGATGCATGGCTTTTGAAGCCCGTCGCGCGCGCCGGTTTTCCTGCGCCACCGTGGGATTTGAAGCCTGCGGATTTGTAGGCGGGCTTTTCATCGGACCTGATCCGCGATTTGCGTTCGGTGGCCGCTGCGGCGGGTTCGCTACGCGGCGCATAGGTCGGGCGCGGCGCGTCCGGGTTGAACGCCGTGCGTGGGGTCACGGCGCGGGGAGCTTCGGCCATCGGCGCATCTTCGACAATGCGCGGTGGTTTCGGCACATAGGCGGGCTTGTCTTCGCGGGGTGCGGGGCGCGGGGCAACTTCGGCGCGTGGCGACGGCTCAGCCCGAGGCGCACGCGGGGCCGGTCGGCTGTCGTCGCGGCGCGGGCTGCGCTCGGGGCGGTCGAGGCTTGGCTCCCCGTCGATGCGCTCCATCGTCAGGCCGGATTCGAGGTCCATCATGGCACCGAACCGCGGGCTGACTGCTTCGGCCAACTGGACAAAGGTCACATCCTCTTGCACGCGGATCGCACCGATGCTGTCCTTGGCGATGCCGCCCGCGTCACAGATTTTGGGCAACAGCCAGCGCGCCTCGGCCCGGCCAGAGCGGCCGACCGACAGGCGGTACCAGACCGACGGGCCAAATTCTCCACGTTCACGCGGTTCGCGCGGGGTGACCGGGGGCAGCGCGTCCGACAGCACTTCGGGGGCGGACCGCCCCTCGCGCCAGAGCCGCACAAAGGCGGCAGCGACATTCTGCGCGCCAAACTTGGTCAACAGCGCCCCGGCCATATCCGCGTCATCACCGACACCGGCGATCAAGGTCGGATGCTCCAAGAGGCGCACATCGTCGCGTTCCTGCACGTCATCCGCACCGGGTGCCTTGACCCATTCGGCGACAACCTTGCCGCCTTTGAGCAAGCGCTGCGCCTTGGCGAACTCGGTCGGCGTGGCGATCAGGACCGACACGCCCTTTTTGCCCGCGCGACCCGTGCGGCCCGACCGGTGCAGCATGATCTCGGAGTTCTGCGGCAGATCGGCATGGATCACCAGTTCCAGTCCCGGCAAGTCGATGCCGCGCGCCGCCACATCCGTGGCGATACAGACCCGCGCCCGCCCGTCACGCAAGGATTGCAGCGCATGCGTGCGTTCTTGCTGGCTAAGCTCGCCCGACAAGGCCACGACCTGAAAACCGCGATTTCCCATGCGCGCCATCAGGTGGTTCACATTCGCGCGCGTCTTGCAAAATACGATGGCCGTCGGGGCCTCATAGTAGCGCAGCACGTTGAAGATCGCATGCTCGCGGTCGCGCACGGCCACCGACATCGCGCGATACTCGATATCGACATGCTGCTTGGCCTCGCCTTGCGCCATGATGCGCAGGGCATCTTTCTGAAAGGTGCGGGCCAGCGCCTCGATCTCACGCGGCACTGTCGCCGAAAACATCAGCGTGCGGCGACCGGCAGGGGCGGCGGCAAGGATGAACTCCAGATCTTCGGAAAACCCCAGGTCCAGCATCTCGTCGGCCTCGTCCAGCACGGCGGCGCGCAGGCCGGACAGATCGAGGGACTTGCGTTCGATATGGTCGCGCAAACGGCCCGGCGTGCCGACAACGATATGCGCGCCCCGGTCCAGCGCGCGCTTTTCGGTGCGGTAGTCCATGCCGCCCACGCAGGTTGCGATCCGTGCGCCCGCATTCGCGTAAAGCCATTCCAGTTCGCGCGCGACTTGCAGCGCCAGTTCCCGCGTCGGCGCGATGATCAAGGCCAGCGGCACGTCGGCATAAAGCAGCTTTTCCGATGTCCCGAGGATCTCGGGTGCCATCGCCAGACCAAAGGCCACCGTCTTGCCCGACCCGGTTTGCGCACTCACCAAAAGGTCGCGCCCCGCCACCCCTTCGGCCAGCACGGCGGCCTGAACGGCCGTCAACGCATCGTAACCCTTGGCGGCCAAAGCCTCGCCAAGGGGACCAGCGATCCCGTAATCCATCTGTTTTCCGTCTTTCTTTCCAGGGGGGCGGCCTTGCGCGGCCCCGTGATGCCATCAGGCATCGCCGTTCCTCTTGGACCAACCCGGCCTCCACACCGGGCCAGTCAGGAACACCTGAGCCAGCCGTTCGGTCCTAACCGGAAGGCTGGCAAATGTATAGGGCCTAGATCTTTGGCGTTATTGGGCGGGTTTGGGCTGCTTAGCAAAGCGCAGATAGGGCAGCCGGATGTCCAGAGGGCCAAAGCGTTCGGTGGCCTGTTCGTTGTTCAGCGCCATGCCCACGATCACGTCTTGCCCCGGGATCCAGTTGGCCGGGGTCGAGATCGGCACGCCATCCGTCGCCTGCACCGAATCCAGCGCGCGGAGGATCTCGCCAAAGTTGCGACCTACGGTCATCGGGTAGGACATCGTCAGCTTGACCTTCTTGTCCGGCCCCACGATGAACACCGTCCGCACGGTCTGCGAATGCGCGGGGGTACGTCCCTCGGCTGGCAGGTAGTAGTCTGCCGCCAGCATGTCATAGGCCTTGGCCACGGTCAGGCTGCTGTCGTCGATGATCGGAAAGTCGGCAGGCGCGCCGCCAAAGGCCTCGATGTCGCGCTTCCACTTGTCATGATCGGCGACCGAATCGACCGACACGCCGATGACCTTGGTCTTGCGCTTGGCAAATTCCGCCGACAGCTGCGCCACTGCGCCGAATTCGGTCGTGCACACGGGCGTGAAATCGCGCGGATGGCTGAAGATGATGCCGTAGCTGGACCCCAGCCAGTCATGGAAATGGATGGTGCCTGCGGTGCTGGGGGCGGTGAAATCGGGGGCAATATCGTTGATGCGGATCGACATGATGGTCCTCTTGTCCTGACGCTGTGACCAATCATAAGCCAATCGGAACAGAGTTTCATCCCCCGGTCGAATACGCGGGCGAAAAGAGACCAATCGTCCGCCAGAGAACGGTCAGATGGACGTATTTCCCGCAACCCGTCCCCTGCCATGAAACGCGCCCATGGCGCTTGCCCGGCAATCTGCGTGTTTGTCCGGCATTTCGTAGCCGTTCCGACCGCCAAACGGTCGCAACGATGCTTGCGGGTGGGCTTTGCATCGGCGAAAGGTTGATTAAATCCTGATGGAGGGTCCGATGCTGAATAAACGCGATTTCTATGTCAATGGCCGATGGGTCGCCCCGGACGCGCCGTGTGACCACCATGTCATCAACCCCTCGAACGAAGAGCCCTGCGCGGTGATCTCGTTTGGTGATCAGGCCGATACCGATTCCGCCGTCGCTGCCGCCAAGGCCGCCGGTCCCGCATGGGCCGCGACGCCCCGCACAGAGCGCCGCCGTCTGGTTGCGGCCATCCTCGATCAATACAACGCCCGCCTGCCCGAATTCGCCGAAGCGATCTCGATGGAAATGGGCGCGCCGATCGACTTTTCGCTGGCCGAGCAGGCCCCTTGCCTGCCGTGGCATCTCAAGAACTTCCTTAAGGCGTTCGATACCATCGCATGGATCCGACCGCTTGGGGCCCATGCGCCGGGTGCCGCCGTGGTTCTGGAGCCGATTGGCGTCGTCGGCCTGATCACGCCGTGGAACTGGCCGATCAGCCAGATCGCCCTCAAGGCGATCCCGGCGATGCTGGCGGGGTGTACCTGCGTCCTGAAGCCCTCCGAGGCCTCGCCGCTGAACGCGATGATGTTCGCCGAGTTCTGCCATGATGCCGGGATCCCGCCGGGCGTCTTCAACCTGGTGAACGGCGACGGGCCGGGGGTCGGCAGCCAGATGTCGACGCACCCGGATGTGCAGATGATCTCGTTTACCGGATCGACCCGCGCGGGCCGCGCGATATCCAAGGCCGCCGCAGAGACGATGAAGCGTGTCAGCCTCGAACTCGGCGGCAAGGGGGCCAACCTGTTGTTTGCCGATGCTGATGCCCGTGCCGTCGAACGCTCTGTCCGCCGGATGATGGAAAACACCGGTCAGTCGTGCAACGCGCCCTCGCGAATGTTGGTGGAGCGCAGCGTGTATGACCAGACCGTCGCCAAGGCGGTAGAGGTCGCGAACACGATCAAGGTCGGCCACACGAATGAACATGGCAACCATATCGGCCCGGTGGTGAACAAGCGCCAATGGGATCAGATACAGGGCTATATCCAGAAAGGCATCGACGAGGGCGCGCGGCTGGTCTGCGGCGGCACCGGTCTGCCCGAGGGTTTCAACCGCGGCTACTTCGTGCGCCCGACGATCTTTGCCGATGTCGCCCCCGGCATGACCATCGAGCGCGAAGAGATCTTTGGCCCGGTCCTGTCGATCATCCCGTTCGAGACCGAGGCCGAGGCCGTGCGCATCGCCAACGACACGCCCTACGGTCTGACCAATTACGTGCAGTCGGGGGATCCGGCGCGGTCCAACCGGCTGGCGTTGCAACTTCGCTCGGGCATGGTCGAGATGAACGGCAAGCCGCGCGGCGGCGGGTCCTTCTTTGGCGGTGTCAAAGCCTCGGGGCGCGGGCGCGAAGGTGGCGTCTGGGGGATCGAGGAGTTTTTGGAGCCCAAGGGCATCTCGGGCTGGGATTTCACGCTCGGCATGGCGGCGGAATAGCGCGGGGACACGCCGGACTTCTGTCGGGACGGATGTCCGACAGATGTCCGACGTCTGGCATCGGCAAAACATCGGGACTAAATGGGTGACGCATCCAGACCTTTGACGGTCGGGGACGCGTCTCACCCCACCGACCCCGTTGCCCCTATGCTTGGCCAATGGAGGCCAAGATGACCCCCCACCGCCACCTGCTTTCGCCCGTGACCTTGCGCGGCCAGACCTTGCGCAACCGGATCGTATTCGGCGCTCATACCGCCAACATGTCCGACCAAGGCATCCCCGGCCCGCGATACGGCAAATACCTTTTGGAACGGGCACTTGGGCAGGCTGCGATGATCGTGGCCGAGCCTGTCCCGGTGCATCGCACAGGGGTTTTGACGCGCGGCAACTTCCTTTTGGGGACCGACGAGGTGATCCCCCATTTCCGCCGCATCACCGATGAGGTCAAGGACGCGGGCGCGGTCATCTTGCAGCAACTTTACCATATCGGCGCGCATGGCGACGCTGATCTCAGTTTCGCGCCCCATTGGTCCCCTTCTGGCGGTCCGAGCTATCACGACAGCACGGCTCCCACGCCATGACCGAGACGGAAATTCATGAGCTTTTGCAAGCACATGCCGCCGCCGCGCGCCGCGCCAAGGCCTCCGGTTTTCAAGGCGTGGAAGTCTGGGCCGCCTACCACTCCTTGCTCGATCAGTTCTGGACCCCCTGGTCCAATACCCGCACCGATCAATGGGGAGGAAGTCTGGAAAACCGCACCCGTTTCTCGCGCCTCTTGATCGAAGACATCCGCCGCACTTGCGGCGAGGATTTCATCATCGGCCTCGCCATCAGCTATTCCACTGGCTACGACGTCACGCTTTCGGCGGAATCCTTGTGTGAAATCATCGCGCTGCATGATGCGACGGGGCATGTGGATTACGTCACCGTAGGTTCTGGCAGCTATCTGGAGTTCGAGGCGATCATCCCGCCTTTCACTCATGGCGAAAAACTGACGACCCCGCTGACGGCGCAGCTGAAAGGGATTGTTAAACACGCGATGGTAACCTCCGAGGCCGGAATTCGTACGCCGGAAAACGCCGAAACCATCCTTGCAGCGGGCGAGGCCGACCTCGTTTCCATCGTGCGGGGCCAGATCGCCGACCCGCATCTGGCGCGCAAGGTGGTGGAAGGGCGGGCGGACGATATCCGCGGCTGCATTTCGTGCAACCAGATGTGCTGGGGCAGGCGCAGTCGCGACTACTGGATTTCGTGCCTGATCAACCCCTCGGCAGGGCGGGAGTTCGAATGGGAGGGGGATCGGTTTACCAGGGCGGAGATCCGGAAGTCAGTGCTGGTTGTGGGCGCGGGACCGGCGGGGCTGGAGGCCGCAAGAGCAGCAGCAGAACGTGGTCATATTGTTGAGATCGTTGAAGCTTCGGCCTTGATCGGCGGTCAATTCCGGCTGGCGGGAATGCAGCCCCGGCGCGGGCAGATTCTGGATCTGTTGCACTGGTATGAACGTCAGTTCTCAAAACTTGACGTGACCTTGCGCCTGAACACCTATCTCGACGCGGATGAGATCGCCGCGCATCCTGCCGGCCACGTCATTCTGGCCACCGGCTCGTTGCCTGATGAAACCGGCTTTCAGCGCTGGCTGCCCTCGGAACCGCGTCTGCCGGGCATCGATGCAGGCGGCGTCTGGTCGCCCGAGGCCGTGATGCGGCGCGAGGCGCGGCTCGGTGATGCGGTGGTCGTCTATGACGAGGGCGGCAACTGGCGCGGTGTCGGCACCGCCTGGGCGCTGGCCGAACAGGGCAAGACCGTCACCATCGTGACCCCCGACCCCTATATCGGCCGCGAGATCACCCGCACCGCCGCCGATGGCCCCGCCCGTCGCCGCATGGGCAAGCTGGGCGTGCGGATGCTGGCGGAACACTGCCTGACGCGGTGGCATGGCAATGGCGTGACGGTGCGCAGCTTGCTGACCGGCGCGCATGAAACCATCCCGGCATCAGCCCTTGTGATGGCCACGACGAACCGCAGCTTTGACCCCTTTCCGGAGGAATTCGCTGGCAAGAAGACGCACCGGATCGGCGACTGCGCGGCCCCGAGGCTGGCTGCTTTTGCGTTTCACGAGGGGCGAAAGGTCGCGCTTGAGCTATGAGCGCGAAGCCTCCGGCGGGGATATTTGACCAAAGCTGAACTGGCTTGAAGCGGCTTGTAGTCAATACTGGTCGGATTGACTGCAAACCAGGACAGGCGATCGGCGGGCAGGTTGCGTTTTGCCGTTGATCCGGCGCACCAGATCACAGGCAGAACGCTTTAGAACGGGCACGCGCAGGTGAACGTCACCGGCAACCGCGTGCGCGGATGGTGCAACGACAAGGTTTCGGCATGCAACATCATGCGGGAAAAATTGCGTGCAGTTTGCGGGGCATAGATGGGATCGCCAAGGATCGGATGGCCAATCTCGGTCATGTGGACGCGCAGTTGATGGCTGCGGCCGGTCTTGGGGAAGAGGCGCACGCGCGTCTCGTCCGCGCTGCGGGCAATGACCTGCCAGTCGGTCTGGGCGGGGCGGCCCTGATCGTGATCGACGCGTTGTTTCGGACGGTTCGGCCAGTCGGTCCAGATCGGCAGATCGACATGGCCACTGTCTTTTTCCATCATGCCCGCCACCCGCGCGACATAGGACTTTTCGGCGCGGCGCTTTTCAAACTCCTGACCGAGAAACCCTTGCGCCAGCTTGTGCCGGGCAAAGATCATGACACCAGACGTGTCGCAGTCCAGCCGGTGCACCAAAAGCGTGTCGGGATAGGCCGCCAAAAGCCGCGACTGCAGGCAATCCTGCCGCCCTTCCAGCTTGCCGGGCACCGACAAAAGGCCCGCCGGTTTATCGACAACGAGGATCTGGTCGTCCTGAAACAGGATCACCAGCGGGTCCATCGGTGGATCATAGGAAAATTCGATCATGCCGCCCCGGCAAAGACCCGGGCCAGCAGCGGGACAAGCCAGGCCTCATCCTCGGGCGTAAAGGCAGCGGGGGTGTTGCTGTCAAGGTCAAGGACGCCCAGAAGCGTACCCTTGGCATTGCAGACCGGCAGGACCAGTTCCGACCGGGTCGTGGAAGAACAGGCGATATGATCGGGAAAGGCCGCAACGTCGGGGACGTTCAGACCCCTGCGCGTCCGTGCCGCAGCACCGCAGACACCGCGCGAGAACGGGATCACAAGGCAACCGTGGCCACCTTGATAAGGGCCGATCTTCAAGAGTTCCGGGGCGACGACGCGATAGAACCCGGTCCAGTCCGCCAGCGGGTGAGCGTGGTGCAGTTCGCAGGCCACGGTGGCCATCAGGGCCACGGTATCGGTTTCCCCTTGGGTCAGGGCGAGGATCTGGTGCGAGATCTGGTTGCGGTCCAATTGGGTCCTCCGGTCATTCCCCTGCAAGGCTTTGCCAAAGACACCGAGGTGCAGCAAGCCACAAAGCGCCGCGCCGCCCAAGTTAAAAAAGAGGCCGGGCTATTGCCCGGCCAGGTCCAACAGGGAGGAAGTCGTGCCATAACCCCGACACGACAAGGGGAACTCAAGATATCTCGTCGTCAGTCTACCTTATCGAGAGGGATATGGTGAAGTTCAGGCAACAATAAGACCATTACGCGACAAGTCGATATCCGCCGCTTTCAGTCACGAGAATGCGGGCATTTGAAGGATCGGGTTCGATCTTTTGGCGCAAACGATAGATATGGGTTTCAAGCGTATGGGTGGTCACGCCCGCATTATAGCCCCAGACCTCGTGCAAGAGGATATCGCGCGCCACGACCGAACGCTGGGCGCGGTAGAGGTATTTGAGGATATTGGTCTCTTTCTCGGTCAGGCGGATCTTCTTTTCCTTGGCATCCAGCAGCAGCTTTTGCGCCGGTTTGAAAGTATAGGGGCCTAACGTGAAGATCGCGTCTTCGGATTGTTCATGCTGGCGCAGTTGCGCGCGGATGCGGGCCAGAAGAACCGGGAACTTGAACGGCTTGGTCACATAGTCGTTTGCACCCGAATCCAGACCCAGAATGGTGTCGCTGTCCGTATCATGGCCGGTCAACATCAAGATCGGACATTTCACCCCGCCCTTGCGCATCCGGCGGCACAGCTCGCGCCCGTCGGCATCGGGCAGACCGACATCAAGGATCACAAGGTCATAGATCGCGGCCTTGGCCTTTTCCATGCCTTCGGCGGCAGTGCGCGCCTCAAAGACATCAAAGTCTTCGGTCATGACCAGTTGCTCGCCCAAGGCTTCACGCAGATCGTCGTCGTCATCGACAAGCAGGATTTTTCGCAGGGTCATCATCGCGTAACCTCCGTTCACTATGGTTCAGATGCGGCCTTGCGGGGAGGTACTCAAGCCATGCTGCAAAGGTTTCACGCAGTCGTGTCGGTGAACGGCGATATGTTTCAATTCCGTCATTCGCCGGATAGACAGAGCGGAGGAGACCTGCATGACCTTGACCCTGACCATCACCGAACGTGTGGCGCGCGCCTTGGGCGATTTGCGGCTGGGCGTGCCCGTGCGCGTGACAGGGGCGGGCCAGACGCAGTGGATTGCTGGGGTGGAGCCCTTGACGGATGCGCGGCTGCGCGATTTGCGCAAGGCCGGGACCTTGACGCTTGCCATGACGGCACGGCGGGCCGAGACGCTGAAAGTGCGCGTCTACGACGGAGATCTCGCGCGGATTGCGGTTCCTGCGGATGCGGACGCGGCCTGGCTGCAAGCTGTGGCGGACCCCGCTGCGGACCTGATGCACCCGATGAAGGGGCCTTTTGAGGCCCGGCGCGATGGCGCGGCAACCGTGGCGCGCGCCGCGATTGCGCTGATGAAGGCGGCGCGCATGTTGCCGGCGGTGGTCAGCGTCGAGGAGGCCACACCCGCGCCAGAACTGACAACGCTGAGCGTGGCTGAGCTTGGGCCCGAGTTGCTGCGCCTGCCCGATCTGCACACGGTCGTTGCCGCACGCCTGCCGATGGCGTTGGCCGAGGCCGGTCGCTTGCATATCTTTCGCCCCGACGATGGCGGCGAAGAACATTTCGCCATCGAGGTTGGGCAACCCGACCGTGGCAAGCCCGTGCTGGTACGTTTGCATTCAGCCTGTTTCACCGGCGATGTGCTGGGGTCGCTGAAATGTGATTGCGGACCGCAACTGCGTGCTGCCTTGGCGCAGATGGGGGCGGAAGGTGCCGGGGTTCTGCTTTATCTGAACCAAGAGGGGCGCGGGATCGGGCTGGCCAACAAGATCCGCGCCTATGCGCTGCAAGATCAGGGCTTTGACACGGTGGAGGCCAATCATCGGCTGGGGTTTGAAGATGAAGAGCGCGATTTCCGGATCGGGGCGCAGATCCTTCATCAGATGGGAATTTCGTCGGTGCGGCTGTTGACCAACAACCCGCGCAAGATCGACATGCTGCGCAGTTGCGGACTTGAGGTGAGCGAACGCGTGCCGCTGCATGTTGGCAAGACGGTGCAGAACCAAGACTATCTGGCAACCAAAGCACTGAAATCGGGGCACTTGCCGTGACCCGCCATGACATTGTCGTCGGACGCTGGGGGGCACGGTTTTTAGGGCGACGCTTTGCCTGTTCCATCGGGCGAGGTGGCATGACGGGGCGCAAGCGCGAGGGCGACGGGGCGACCCCGAGCGGAAGGCACCGGATCGTGGGTCTTTTGTACCGGCCAGACCGGATGGTGTCCCCCGCCGACTGGGCGCTTCCGATCGGCCCGGGGGATCTGTGGTCGGATGATCCGCATGACCCCGATTACAACAAGATGGTTTGTCGTCCGCATGGGTGGCACCATGAACGGCTGTCGCGGGCGGATCCGATGTATGACGTCGTGCTGATCACCGACTGGAACTGGCCGATTTCGGCGCCGGGCCATGGTTCCGCGATCTTTTTGCACATCTGGCGACGGCCACGGCAGCCGACCGCCGGATGCGTCGCCTTTGCCAAGGCGGACATTTTGTGGATCGCCCGCCGCATCCGCCATGACACCCGCCTGATCATTCGCGGCTAGACTCTTTCCAAACCGCTTTGGCCGCTTTAGTCTTGGCGTCGCGAGGGAGGATCACATGGCCAAGACACCGGCGTCAGCCGATGAGGCGATTTTTGCGCTGCGATTGCAGCGCTCCGCCCCGGATCTTTGGCCGATGCTGGATGCCCTTTACGGCAGTCGCCCGGATTATGCCGCCTTTTGCGATCAGCTTTTGGCGGCGTTGCGAACCGGCTGGGCGGACCGACCCGCTGACCTCAAGCTGCTGGATTTGCAGCGCGATCTGGAGCCTGACTGGTTTCAGCGGTCCGATATGGCGGGCTATGTGTTCTACATTGATCGCTTTGCGGGTGACCTGAGAGGCGTGCTGGAGCGGCTGGATTACCTTGAAGACCTTGGCATTCGATATGTCCATCTGATGCCCTGCCTGCGCCCGCGCGCGGGTGACAGCGATGGCGGCTATTCGGTGATGGATTACCGCGCGATCAATCCGGCCTACGGCAGCATGGCTGACTTTGAAGACGTCGCGCGGGCTTTGCGGGGGCGCGGCATGTCGCTTTGTGTTGATCTTGTGCTGAACCACACGGCCAAGGAACACGACTGGGCGGTTCGGGCGGCGGCGCGCGATCAGATCTATCAGGACTATTACCTGATGTTCGACACGCCCGACCTGCCTGACCAGTATGAGCGCGATCTGGTCGAGGTCTTTCCCGTCAACGCGCCGGGCAATTTCACCCATTACCCCGAGCTTGGCAAATGGGTCTGGACCACGTTTAACGAGCATCAGTGGGATCTGAACTGGGCCAATCCGCAGGTCTTTGTCGAGATCGTCGAGATCATGCTGCATCTGGCCAACAAGGGGGTCGAGGTGCTGCGGTTGGACGCCGTCGCCTTTATGTGGAAACGCATGGGCACGCGCTGCCAGTCCGAGCCTGAGGTCCATATGATCTTGCAGGCGCTCAGGGCCTGTTCGCGGATTGCGTCGGCGGCGGTCCTGCATCTTGAAGAGGCGATTGTCGCCCCGGCAGAGATGCTGCCCTATCTGGGCAAGGGGGTGCATGACGGGCGCGAGGGGAACCTGGCCTATCACAACAGCCTGATGGTGCAGTTCTGGTCTGCCCTTGCCACCCGCGATACGCGCCTCATGACGCATGTGCTGGGCACGCATTTCCCCGACCGGCTGACCAATGCCACCTATGCCACCTATATCCGCTGCCATGACGATATCGGCTGGGCGGTGACGGATGAGGATGCGGCGGCGCTGGGACTGTCGGGCGCTGGGCATCGCGGGTTCCTGTCGGATTTCTACGACGGCACGTTTGCGGGCAGTTTCGCGCGGGGGGCGCTTTTTCAGTTGAACCCGGCGACCGGGGACAAGCGGATCTCGGGCAGCTTTGCCTCGCTTGCCGGGCTGGAGCGCGCGGTGGCTGAAGGGGATGCGGGCGGGATAGACCTGGCCATCCAGCGCATCTTGCTTGGCCATGCTCTGATCGCGTCCTTTGGCGGGATCCCATTGATTTATATGGGCGATGAGCTGGCCTTGCTGAACGATTACAGCTATCGTGACGTGCCCGAGCACGCACATGACAGCCGCTGGATTCATCGCCCGCGGATGGATTGGGATCTGGCAGAAACCCGTCTGACCGGCGACAGCCCGACCGCAAAGGTCTATCGCGGCACGCGCGAGATTCTGGCGCGTCGGCGGGCAACGGGGGCGCTGCATGCGGCCTGCCCGACCGAGATCGTGGATGCTGGTGTGCCGGGCGTCTTTGCATTCCAGCGCGTCGCCCCGACAGGCGTGGTTCTGTGCCTGTTCAACTTTACCGAAGGTTGGACACGGGTCACCGAAACCTGGGCACGGCTGCAGGGCATCGGGTGGATGCATGATGCGTTGTCGGGCAACCCTGTGACGGCGCATCAGGGGCAGATCGTGCTGCCTCCCTATGCGCGGGTGTGGTTGACGTAAGGTCGCAGCACCCCTTCCCCGGCCCCTCCCCACAAGGGGAGGGGAGGTGATGGGCCGTCAACTTTGGGTACACTTTGCCACGGGCTCAACCTGCTGCCTCCCCCTAGTGGGGAGGGCTGCTACGCGCGCGGTGCCCTTGCGCCGAAGATCGCCGAACCGACGCGGATATGCGTGGCACCATGGGCAATCGCCATCTCGAAATCGCTGCTCATGCCCATGGACAGGCCGCTCAGCCCATTGCGGGCGGCCATCTGGGCCAGCATGGCGAAATGCGGGGCGGGGTCGGCCTCTTCGGGCGGAATGCACATCAGGCCTTGCAGGGGCAGATCCATGGCGCGGGCCGCGGCAACAAAGGCGTCGAGGTCTTCGGGCACGATACCGGCCTTTTGCGGTTCTGCACCGGTATTCACCTGGATGAAAAGGCCGGGGCTGTGGCCGCGCGATTGTGCGAGACTGGCAAGCTTTTCGGCCAATGAAGGACGGTCCAGGGTGTGGATGGCATTGAAAAGCTCGACCGCGAGTTTGGCCTTGTTGGTCTGCAAGGGGCCGATCATGTGCAGATCGACGGGGCCGTAGCGCGCGCGCAGGCCGGGCCATTTCGCGGCGGCCTCCTGCACGTAGTTTTCGCCAAAGATGCGGTGACCTTGCGTGAGAACGGCTTCGACCCGGTCGAGCGGCTGGATTTTCGACACGGCGATCAGTCGCGCGGCATCGGGCGCGCGGCCAGTGGTGGCAAGAGCGGCCTGCATCCTTGCGGCGATATCGGTCAGTCCCATGGCCCCCCCTTTGGTTGGGGCAGACCTAAGCGGGCGCGGCCCAAAAGAAAAGAGCGGGCTTTCGCCCGCTCTTTCCGATGCGTCTGATCCCGAAGGATTAGAACGAGAACTTCACGCCGACGTCGGCGAAGGTTTCGTCCGGCACAGCGCCCGCGTTCATCTGCCGAACAACACCACCGGCAAAGGTCGCGCCGCCGCCGAGGTCGTAGGCAGCGCCCAGACCAACGTGCTGAGTATCTGCACCGGGAAGGTTGTAGTTGCCGAAGTCGGTGTAGAAACCGGTCACCGTCAGCGCGCCGGCCACGTAGTCACCCGACACGGACCAAGCGGTGTCTCTGCCAGCGATGTCGCTGTCCGAAGCACGCGCTTTCAGCGTAACTGCGCCGAAGGTCGCCTTACCACTGATCGAAAGCAGATCACCCGCAGTCGACGACGTTTCGTAGCCGATGGCTGCCGAGTAGTCGCCCATCGTGTATTTCACAGCGATGTTTGCTTCACTGCCGGCCGAGTTGGTCTGGCCAGCGCCGAGACCAACCGTGAATCCACCCGTGCTGTATTCGTAGTAAGCAGCGGTCTTGGTGGTGCCGATGAAGCCGATTTCCTGCAGGCCGTCGTTCGGGCCGTAGCCAACACCGGAGGTCTGACCGACCAGAGCGTCGGCAGCGCCAGAGACGTCGCCCATGGTCAACTTGCCGAACGCGCCCGAGATGAACACGGTCGAGTCGCCGTTGGTGGTGCCGCCTGAACCGAGACCGGCATTGTTGCCGCCAAACTGGTCAGCGCGCATGGACGCACCGAAAGCCAGGCCGCCATCGGTTTCGCCCGAAGCGGTGAAGACGATACGAACGCGCGAGTTGAAGACTGTATCGCCGGAGATGCTGTCATAAACCACACCCATGCGGGCGGAGCCTGACAGGGCAACTTCAGCTGCAGCGAAGCCGGTCGTTGCGACCAGGAAGCTCGTTGCGAGAAGAACCTTTTTCATGTTTTCCCTCATCCTTAAGGTAAAGCCCAACACAGGGGAATCCGTGTGGGAATGGATGGTATTTCACCCTTGCCGCGTCCAATTGCAATCGCGGGCGGCGGGATCGGGGAAAACCCGTGCCGGATGGTGCAGCAAAGACACAGGGGCCAAAAGCGGCGGCGGCGTGGGCGCTGCCCTAGCGAGGGTTTCAACGAGATCGGCACCTGGGATTGCGCCACCCGTGACGCGAGCACGACCAATATAAAGAATTCGCGCATGCGCGCGAGGCCGGCTGCACGGGCTTGCCCCACCGCAGGAGCGCGAAAGCCCTTGGCACGTCTGGACACCTCGGCTAGACAGCAAACAAGGGGCTGGCGGGAACAGCCCGGGATTTTGGGGGTCTTTATGATCTTTCGTCGGGTTGCACGGATTGCGCTGGTCACCGCGCTGATTTGTTTGCTTGCCGCCTGCGGGGGGGGGTTCGCCAGCGGCGACAGCGGGCTTTTCCGCCGCAACCAGACCGCCGCAATCCCGACCGATACCCAGCTGACGCGAAAAGAGCGCGCCGACGCCCAGCGCGCAGCACTTGCCCGGAACAACCCGGGCGAAGATGGCGGATCGACGATCTGGGACCTTTTCAGCAATGCGGACGACCCCAATACGACGGTCGAGGTCAACAAGTACCTCTGGCAGGCGTCGCTTGAGGTTCTGAACTTTTTGCCAATCGAATCGATTGATCCCTTTACCGGTGTCATCGTGACCGGTTACGGCGCACCCCCCGGGGGCGGGCAGGCCTATCGTGCGACGGTCTATGTTCAGGACCCCGCACTTGACGCGCGATCGCTCAAAGTGGCGTTGCAGGGGCGCGGCGGCGGCGCGGCGTCTGCAACAACCGCGCGTGCTGTCGAGGATGCGATCCTGACGCGCGCACGCCAGCTGCGGATCCGCGACAGCAAGTTGTGAGGTCGGCGGGGGTTTTGCACCCCCCAAGCCGCAGGTTTCTTGAACCGGTGGCGAAACCGGCGGCTTGTCCCGCAGGATATTTCTGCGAGGTGAAACGCCAATGCTGGACCTTGGTTCCGGCATGAGGTTAATTCCGCGCGCAATCAAAATCAGATGAGACCACCCATGTCGCGCTATGACCCCGCCCAAATCGAACCCAAATGGCAAAAGGCCTGGGACGAGGCTGGGGTCTTTGTGGCCAGGCACGATCCGGCACGTCCCAAATACTACGTGCTGGAGATGTTTCCCTATCCATCGGGGCGCATCCATATGGGGCATGTGCGCAACTATACGATGGGCGATGTGGTGGCGCGCTACAAGGCCGCGCAGGGCTTTTCAGTGCTGCATCCGATGGGGTGGGATGCGTTCGGGATGCCAGCAGAGAATGCTGCCATCGAACGCGGCGGGCATCCCAAGGACTGGACCTATTCCAACATCGCCGACATGCGCGGCCAGATGAAGCCTTTGGGCCTGTCGATCGACTGGTCCCGCGAGTTTGCCACCTGTGATCCGGAATACTACGGCCAGCAGCAGGCGATGTTTCTGGATATGCTGGCGGCAGGGTTGATCTACCGCAAGGCCGCGATGGTCAACTGGGACCCGGTCGACATGACCGTGCTGGCCAATGAGCAGGTGATCGACGGCAAGGGCTGGCGGTCGAACGCGCCGGTGGAGCGGCGCGAGCTGACGCAGTGGTTTTTCAAGATTTCCGACTATTCGGGGGAATTGCTGGCCGCCCTGGACGGGCTGACGCATTGGCCCGACAAGGTGCGTCTGATGCAGGCCAACTGGATCGGCAAATCGCGGGGGTTGCAGTTCGCCTTTACCACGCATGGCGCGCCGGAAGGTTTTGACCGGCTGGAGGTCTATACGACCCGGCCTGATACGCTGCTCGGTGCGTCTTTCGCCGCGATCAGCCCGGATCACCCCTTGGCCAAGCATCTGGAGCGGCATGACCCAAAGGTTGCGGCGTTTGTCGCCCAGTGCCGCCGGGGCGGGACGTCAGCCGAAGCCATCGAGACGGGCGAAAAGCTGGGGCTGGATACCGGAATCACCGTGTTGCACCCCTTTGACAACGACTGGCAATTGCCGGTCTACATCGCGAACTTCGTCTTGATGGATTACGGCACGGGCGCGATCTTTGGCTGCCCGGCGCATGACCAGCGGGATTTTGAATTTGCCACCAGGTACGGGCTGCCTGTTCCGACCGTCTTTGTGCCCGAGGGGGTCGAAGATGCGCCGCTGGCCGAGGCCTTTGTGCCGATGAAATCCGAACGCGTCAGCTATGTGCGCGGTTTTGCAGGGGACCGCGTTCAGACGGGTGACGAGGCGGTGACCGCCGCGATTGACACCTGCGAGGCGCGCGGCATCGGGCGCGGTGTCACCAACTATCGTCTGCGCGACTGGGGCCTGTCGCGTCAGCGCTATTGGGGCTGCCCGATCCCGGTGATCCATTGCGCGGATTGTGGCGTCGTGCCGGAGAAAAAGGAAAATCTGCCTGTCCGCCTGCCCGATGACGTGACCTTTGACATTCCGGGCAATCCCCTGGACCGTCATCCGACCTGGCGCAACTGCGTTTGCCCCGCTTGCGGTGGGGCCGCGCGGCGCGAGACGGACACGATGGACACCTTCGTGGACTCCAGCTGGTACTACGCGCGCTTCACCGCGCCACATGCGACCACGCCGACCAATGCGGCAGAAGCTGCCTACTGGATGAACGTAGACCAGTATATCGGCGGGGTGGAGCATGCGATCCTGCATCTGCTGTACAGCCGCTTCTTCGCCCGCGCGATGCACAAGACCGGCCACCTGCCTGCCAGTGCCATCGAGCCGTTCAATGCGCTGTTCACCCAAGGCATGGTGACGCACGAGATCTACAAGACGACCGATGCGGCGGGTCGTCCGGTCTATCACCTGCCCGAAGAGGTGGAGGACGGGCGGCTGCGCGACGGCAAGCCCGTGGAAATCATCCCCTCGGCCAAGATGTCGAAATCCAAAAAGAACGTCGTCGATCCGATGCATATCATCGCCCAGTTCGGGGCCGATACCGCGCGCTGGTTCGTGATGTCCGACAGCCCGCCAGAACGGGATGTGGAATGGACGGCCAGCGGCGCCGAGGCGTCGTTCAAACATCTGGGCCGCGTCTGGTCCTTGTGCAGTCGAATCGGTGAGATGGCGGCCGACCATGTCGGACCCGGCGATGATGATGTCCGGCGGGCCACCGCGCGCGCGGTGCAGGAGGTCAGCCACGGGATCGAGACCTTTGCGTTCAACAAGGCCATCGCAAAACTGTACGAATTTACCAACACGCTGTGGAAGGCCGATGCCTCCACCCCCGTGATGAAGGAGGCGGTTCGCACCCTGGCGCAGCTGATGGCCCCGATGGTGCCCCACATCGCCGAATCGATCTGGAACTATCAGGGCGGGGCGGGACTTTGCGCCCAAGCACCTTGGCCAAAGGCGGACGCGGCGCTGCTGGTGGACGACACCGTGACCTTGCCCATCCAGATAAACGGCAAGCGCCGCGCGGAAATCAGCGTGCCGAAGGATATGCCCGCATCAGAGGTTGAAAAGGTGGCGCTCGCACACGAGGATGTGGTGCGGTTTCTGGCCGGACAGCCGGTGAAGAAACTGATCGTCGTGCCGGGGCGCATCATCAATGTCGTCATTTAACCGCCGATCTGTCTTGCTGATGCCGGTGGCCCTTGTTGCCTGCGGGTTTACGCCTGCCTATGCGCCGGGTTCGGATGCGGGGGCATTGATCGGGGCGATCTGGGTCCAGGATCCGACCGAAAAGCGCGGCTTTGATCTGGTGCAGCGGCTTGAAGAACGTCTCGGCCGCCCACGCAACGCCACGTACCGGCTGACCTATTCGATTGCCACGGAAACCGTGGGTCTTGGGATCACAACTGAGGATGTGATCACGCGCTACACGGTCAAGGGCGCGGTGGACTGGACGCTTTCGGATCGGGCAACCGGCACCCGTGTAGCCGGCGGGACGGTACAAAGCTTTACGTCTTATTCTGCGACAGGCTCAACCGGGGCAGGTCAAGCTGCCGAACAGGATGCAGAACTGCGACTGATGCGCATCCTGGCAGATCAAATCGTGACACGGCTGATCGCCACCGCCGGGCAGTGGGGATGATCCTCAAGGGGATCGAGGCCATCCGGTATTTTGCGGCCCCCGATCCGGGCAAGGCGGGATTGCTGATCTTTGGCGCGGACGGGATGCGGGTGGCATTGCGTCGGCAAGAGGTGGTCGCGGCGCTGATCGGGCCTGACGGACCAGAAGAGATGCGACTGACGCGCCTTGCTGCAAGTGATCTGCGCAAAGAGTCCGGGGCGCTTTTTGATGCTGTGCGCGCAATGGGATTTTTTCCCGGTCCCCGCGTGGTCCTTGTCGAAGACGCCACCGACGCGCTGGCAGATGCCCTTGCGGCAACACTGAAGGACTGGCGGTCGGGGGACGCGCAGATTGTCGTCACCGCCGGCGGGCTGACCGCGAAATCCACCCTGAAGACGGTGTTTGACAAGCACATCGCCGCCGTCTCGATCGGCCTTTATGACGAGCCCCCCAGCGTCGAAGAAATTCGCGATCTATTGCGCAAGGCCGGACTGGTCGAGATCGACCGTGACGCCGAAGCCGAGCTTGCCGGGCTTGCCCGCGCGCTGGAGCCCGGCGATTTCCGCCAGATGGTGGACAAGATCGCGCTTTACAAGATCGGCGATGCCAGCCCTCTTGACGTGGCCGAAATCACCGCACTTGCGCCGATGACCATCGAGGCGGAGGTCTCTGACCTGGTGGCGGCGGTCGCAGATCGTCGGGCGGATGCCGTGGGCGCGCTGGTGCGTCGGCTGGAAGGACAGGGTGTGCAGCCTGTCGCCCTGTGCATCGGGGCGTTGCGGCACTTTCGCACGCTGCACGCCATGGCAAGCGACCCGGTCGGAGGCACCGGCGCAGGTCAGCGGTTTCGCGGAAACTTTCGCCAGAAAGAGGCGCTGGAGCGGCAAAGCCGGAACTGGCGCGTGCCTGCGCTGGAATCGGCTATCGGCGAGTTGGTCGACACCGACCTGACATTGCGCTCGACGTCACGCGCGCCGGGCATGGCGGTCATCGAACGGGCGCTGCTGCGGCTCGCGCTCAGCAAGGACTGAGACATCGCTGTCTTGTGCCGCAGGGGTCACAGGCGCGACAGGACCAACCCCGCCATGACAAGACCAGCCGCGATGATCCGTTGCGGGCTGATCGCATGCACCGTGGCGCCAAACGCACCCGTCGCATCAATCGCAAGCGCCGCCACCATCTGGCCGAAGATCAACGCTGCAAAAAGTGTGACCACACCCAAAGTCTGTACACCCCAAACGGAGGTCAAGACGTAAAAAGCGCCGAGGCAGCCCCCGCCCAGCATCCACCATTGCGCCAGTGGCAGGCGACCGAAAGCAGACCCCTGTCCGGTGACAAATGCCACCGCAGCCAAGGTGACAAAGCCGACCGCAAATGAGACCGCCACAGCAGGCACGGTGCCACCAATTGCACGCGACAAGGCCGAGTTGACGGGCGGCTGCACGGCCAGCGCCATCCCCCCAGCCACGACCAGAAGTGTGACCAAGATTGCTTGGAACGTCATCACATTCTCCGGTGGGATCGGGCCGGGCAGTTGCGCGCGGGCCTTGGCGATCCGACTTCAGGGTGGCAGAATGGCACCGAGCGCGCACCGGGTTCAAGTCCCCGTCGCTGCCAGCCGCGTCGTGTCAACGCATGATTCGACCCGTGGGCCACCAAGACCACGACAGGTTGGGATCCGTTGGTCCGACAAGCCACACGTTAGCCATCGCATCGAATAAGCCTTCGTGTCTGCGCTTTGGGTGAAACGCCGCGGCGCAAAAGTTGAGGGCGGGGCCATCACGAGCCTCGGCCCCAAATCGCGCGCGCCCGGCGCAACGCACCAACCGGTCGCGCCAAGACATCACTTCAATCAGCTTTTCGGCCGACCGACATCCATGACCCACAAGATGCGGCCATTATCATTCACCACCGCCAGCCCGATGTCGCGCATCGACGGATCGATGATCGCATGCCAGTGCGGCGGCGAGTTGCGCCAGATGCCTGCGGCGGAACCGACCTTCGCTTGCTGGGTGTAGGCGATGTTCTCGGACCCGGCCTTGAGCCGATATCCCGCCGACTTCATCCGTGAACCAAGTTTCGGCCCGCCCGGACGCGAATGGGCAAAGTAGTCATACTTTGCCATATCGCAGGCGTGATATTCAGCAGCGCGATCCAGCACAGCCGAGCGCTTGTATGGGCGCAGACCGCGATCGACGCGCTGTTCGTTGATCCAGTTCAGCATGCCCGCCTCCAGCGCGCTTGCTTCTGACATGGAACCACATCCTGCGATGGCAGTCGTCGTTGTGGCAGCAGATAGACAAAGTCCAACAATAACCGCAAAGGCGGTTTTCTGCATGGCAGTCTCCCCAAGATGGCAACATCCTTGTGGGCAGTCTTGGCCGGCTCAGTGGCGGAAGCATGGCGCTAGGATACCCGAATCTGGGCGATTTTCCGGGCATTGCGCGCCAATGACGAAATCTTGCCAGAATTGACCCGGGGGATCGGCGGTTTCCGCCACGGGAAATGGTGTTGTTCGAGCCCGACCTTCCAAACTTTGATATTGCGATTTCCTGCTGCACCCTTAGGCTTTGGCGCATGACCGGAACACCGGCACGTCGCCTTTTTCAAAGGGGCGACCAAATCCACTGGGAGCTGCTTGCATGAAGACAATCAAACTGATGGGCTCGACCGCCCTTGCAATTCTCACCGGCCTGACACCGGTCTTTGCACAAGTGACGGCGATCGGCGCGCCCGAAGGACAAGTCAACATCGTCGCCTGGCCCGGCTACATCGAGCGCGGCGAGACCGACAAGGCCTTTGACTGGGTGACCAAGTTCGAGGCGGCGTCAGGCTGCAAGGTCAATGTCAAGACCGCCAACACCTCGGACGAGATGGTCGCGCTGATGAACGAAGGCGGGTTTGACCTTGTCACCGCCTCGGGCGATGCATCGTTGCGGCTGGTTGCAGGCGACCGCGTGCAGCCGATCAATCCCGACCTGATCCCGTCTTGGGCCACCGTCGATGACCAGTTGAAGTCCGCACCCTGGCATACCGTCGATGGCGTGCATTACGGCGTGCCCTACATGTGGGGACCGAACGTTCTGATGTATAATACTGAGGTCTTCAAGGACGCCCCACCGACATCGTGGAACGTGGTGTTCGAGGAAATGAACCTGCCGGACGGCGCCACCAACAAGGGTCGCGTCCAGGCCTATGACGGTCCGATCCACATCGCGGATGCAGCACAGTATCTGATGTTCCACAAGCCGGAACTGGGCATCACGTCGCCCTATGAGCTGAACGAAGACCAGTACAAGGCGGCGCTTGACGTGTTGCGGGTGCAGCGGACGCTGACGGCGCGCTATTGGCATGATGCCTTCATCCAGATGGACGACTTCAAGAACGAAGGCATGGCAGCATCCGGCACCTGGCCCTTTCAGGTGAACCTTTTGCAGGCCGACAAGGTCCCGGTCGCGTCGACCATCCCGCAAGAGGGTGCCACAGGCTGGGCTGATACCACGATGATGCATGTGGATGCGGCCAACCCCAACTGCGCCTATCTCTGGATGGAACATTCGCTGGCCTCGAACCTGCAATCAGACCTGTCGGTCTGGTTTGGTGCCAACCCTGCGGTGCCTGCGGCCTGCACCGACGGGCGCGGGATGCAGACTGCCGAAGGGTGTACGCTGAACGGTCTGGATGATTTCGACAAGATCCGGTTCTGGACCACGCCGGTGTCGAATTGCAGCCAAGGCGAGGGGGTGTGTGTGCCCTATTATCGCTGGGTCAGCGACTATATCGGCGTGATCGGCGGACGCTGAACGGGGTGTGAACCCGGGGCCTCGCATCCGAGGCCCCGGAACCATACACCCTGCCCTTGCCTTAGGCGTAGGGTCCGTGCTTTGCACGCACCGACCTTTGCACAATCGGAACAGCCATGACCGCCGCCGTCGAATTCCACGCCGTTTCTCGTCATTTTGGCAATGTCAAAGCCGTGGATGGCGTCGACCTGACCATTGCCGAAGGGTCGTTCTTTGCGATGCTTGGCCCGTCTGGCTCTGGAAAAACCACCTGCCTGCGGCTGATCTCGGGGTTTGAAAAGCCAAGCGGCGGGGCGATCCGTATTTTTGGCGAGGACGTCTCCGACACCCCGCCCCATCTGCGCAACGTGAACACGGTCTTTCAGGATTATGCCCTTTTCCCTCATATGAATGTGCGTGACAATGTGGCCTATGGGTTGATGGTCAAGGGCATTGGGCGCAGTCAGCGCTATGCCAAGGCCGAAGAGTTGCTGGCGTTGGTGCATCTGGATGCCTATGGCGACCGCAAGCCGGGACAATTGTCGGGCGGGCAACGGCAACGTGTGGCGCTGGCCCGCGCCCTGATCAACGAGCCGAAGGTTCTGCTTTTGGATGAGCCCCTGGGCGCACTGGATCTGAAACTGCGCGAGGCGATGCAGGACGAGTTGAAGGCTCTGCAACAACGGCTTGGCATTACCTTTGTGTTCGTCACCCATGATCAGGGTGAGGCGCTGTCGATGGCCGACAATCTGGCGGTGTTCAACGATGGCAAGATCGCCCAGATCGGCACTCCTGCAGAGGTTTATGCCAAGCCGCGCACGCGGTTTGTGGCCGATTTCGTTGGGTCATCGAACGTCCTGCCGCCCGAGATCACCCGTGCGATTGGCGGACCTGCGGCATGGTCTTCGCTGCGACCAGAGGCCTTGCGGCTGGTGGCCGCCGATGGTGCGGTTCTGTCCGGTCCGGTTACGGGCACGCGGTTTCTGGGCGTCGGGACCCGCGTCATTATCGCCGCCTACGGCACCGAGATTGCGATCTTGCTGCCCGCCGTGCAGGCCATTCCTGCCTTGGGTGAAACCGTTGGCCTCGGCTTTGAGCCCGCCGCGCTGCATGTGATGGAGGGGGACGCATGACGCCCGCTGTCTTTGCCGAACGCGGGATTGCGGACCGTTTGACCGGGCTGTTCTGGCGCAGGCCCAACCTGTTGTTGATCTTGATGCTGAGCCCGCCGCTGATCTGGCTGGGGGTGGTGTATCTGGGATCGCTTGCGGCACTGCTACTGCAATCCTTTTACTCCATCGACGAGTTTTCCGGCGTCGTGAACGAGGAATTCACGCTGAAAACCTATGCCGAACTGTTCCGGGCCCAGAACCTCGACATCATCTTGCGCACAATTCTCATGGCGACGGCGGTGACGCTGGCCTGCGCGGTGCTGGCCTTTCCCATCGCCTATTTTGCCGCGCGCTATGCCAAGGGGCGCTGGAAGGCGGCGTTCTATCTGGGCGTCATGCTGCCGTTGTGGTCGAGCTATCTGGTCAAGGTCTATGCGTGGAAGTTGATCCTCGCCAAAGAGGGCATCGTGACCTGGGCCACGGATGCCACCGGCACCAGCTTTATCATCAACGGACTGTTGGCGATTCCCAGCATCGGGGGCAATTCGCTGTCGACAAGTTTCATCGGCACGTTCCTGGTCTTTGTCTATGTCTGGCTGCCCTATATGGTCCTGCCGATGCAGGCCGCACTCGAGCGGGTGCCGACCTCGATGCTGGAGGCCTCGGCCGACCTGGGCGCGACCAGGGCGCAGACATTCCGCACGGTCGTCCTGCCCTTGGCCATGCCGGGGATCATTGCCGGGTCGATCTTTACCTTTTCGCTGACCTTGGGCGATTACATCATCCCGCAGATCGTCGGTAACTCGGCGCGGTTCATCGGCCTGACGGTCTATCAGTTGCAGGGCACCGCCGGGAATACGCCCCTGGCAGCAGCCTTTGCCGTGGTGCCGATCCTGATCATGCTGGTGTATCTGACGCTCGCCAAGCGGGCGGGGGCGTTCGATGCACTCTGATCGCGCGTCCTGGGGGTTGAAGGTCGGGGCGTTCGCGGGGCTGTTGTTCCTGCATCTGCCAATCCTCTTGATCTTTCTTTATGCCTTCACGACCGAAGAACGCACCTATCAGTTCCCGCCACCGGGGCTGACCACGGAATGGTTCGCGGTCGCATGGAACCGCGCGGACATCTGGCCGCCGTTGTATCTGTCGCTGAAGGTGGCGGCCATTTCCACAGCACTTGCGATGGTGCTGGGCACGCTGGTGGCAGCATCGATGGCGCGGGCACGGTTCTTTGGGCGCGACCAGATCACCTTGCTGATCCTTTTGCCCATCGCCTTGCCGGGCGTGATCACGGGCATGTCGCTGCGGTCGGCATTCGGGATCATGGACATCCCGTTCAGCACCTGGACCATCATCCTGGGTCATGCGACCTTTTGCATCGTGATCGTCTACAACAACGCGGTGGCGCGGTTCCGGCGGCTTTCGGGCGGCATCCTGGAGGCCTCGGCCGATCTGGGGGCCAACAGCTTTCAGACTTTTCGCCATGTCTTGCTGCCAAACCTTGGATCAGCGCTGCTGGCGGGGGGGATGCTGGCCTTTGCGCTGTCCTTTGACGAGGTGATCGTCACCACCTTTACCGCAGGACAGCAATCGACGCTGCCGATCTGGATGCTGAATGAACTGGTGCGCCCGCGACAGCGCCCGGTGACGAATGTCGTGGCGATCATCGTCTTTGCCGCGACGTTTTTCCCAATCCTTGCCGCCTATTATCTGACCCGTGGCGGGTCAGAGACGGCCGGCGGCGGCAAGTAGCACGACAAAGGGTCAGGCGAACCCACCGGTCCGCAGGCCTTGCCGAAGTTCAAACTTCTGGATTTTGCCGGTCGCCGTTTTGGGCAAGGTCGCAAAGACCACTTTCTTGGGCGTCTTGAACCCGGCCAGATGGCTGTGGCAAAAAGCGATGACTTCAGCAGCATCGGCGATGTGTCCAGGTTTCAGCTCCAGGAAGGCGCAGGGCACCTCGCCCCATTTGTCATCCGGCATGGCGACGACTGCGGCAAGGGACACAGAAGGGTGGCGCATCAAGACGCCTTCGATTTCAACCGAGCTGATGTTTTCACCACCCGAGATAATGATGTCCTTGGCGCGGTCGACGACGCGGATATAGCCATCGTCATGCGTCACCGCGAGATCGCCAGAATGGAACATGTCGCCGGAAAAGGCGACTTCGGTGGCGGCGGGGTCGCGGTAATAGCCTTTCATCACGCAATTGCCGCGGATCAGGATTTCGCCCGTGCTTGCGGCGTCGTGTGGTAGCGGTTCGCCCGAGGGGGCGGCGACATAGACCTGATCCATCATCGGAAAGGAGACACCGGTGCGGGCCTTGATGGCATAGCGATCCTCGTCGGGATGATCGTCCCAAAGATCGCCCTGCCAAAGCGTATGCGTGATGTGGCCATAGGTCTCCGTAAGACCGTAGACCTGCATCACGTCAAACCCCAAAGGCTCGATCGCGGCCAAAGTGGCTGCGGCAGGCGGGGCTCCGGCGGTCAGCACGCGAATGCGATGCGCAAAGTCGCGACGGTCGCCGGGTGCCGCGTTGACCAGCATGTTCAGCACAATCGGCGCGCTACCCATATGGGTGATCCCATGGCCTGCGATGGTGCCGTAGATGTGTGCGGCGGACACCTCGCGACAGCAGACATAAGTGCCGCCGACCATCGGCAGCATCCAGACATGACCCCAACCATTGCAATGAAACAGCGGCACGATGCCAAGGAAAACCGGGAAATGCGGCACCTGCCATGTGGCCAGCGTGGCCAGCGTCATGAGGTAGGCGCCGCGGTGGTGATAGACCACGCCCTTGGGGCGGCCCGTGGTGCCAGAAGTGTAGTTCAGCGCAAGGCTTTCCCATTCATCGGTCGGCATGAGCCAGGGTTGATCGGGATCGGCTGCCCCAAGCACCGCCTCATACTCCCGATAGCGACCCGTGGCGGGAACCCCTGCCTCTGGATCTGCCACTTCGATGATGCGTGGAGCCGGGCCGGAAAGGGTGGCAATGGCAGCTTCGGCCAGAGCGAGCAGGGCGGTATCGACCAAGATGACCTTGGCCCCGCCGTGGTCGAGGATATAGGCGACCGTCTCGCGCTCTAGCCGCGTGTTGATCGAATTGATGACTGCACCCGTGGCAGGGATCGCGAAATGCGCCTCGGCATGGGCCTGAACGTTGGGCAAAAGGGTCGCCACGACATCGCCCGGCTGAACCCCTATGGCGATCAGCGCCGAGGCCAGCCGTGACACGCGCGCATGGTAGTCACGGTAAGTGGTGCGCCTTGTGCCCTGAATGATCGCGGTGCGGTCGGCAAAGAGGTCGGCGCCGCGCCGCAGATGGGACAAAGGTGTCAGGGCCACATGGTTGGCGCGCCGCCGCTGCAGCCCGGTCTCGTCCGCCATCCATCCCATATTCAGGCCTCTCGCAGTACCGGCGCGGCACGGCGTGCGCGCACCTGCCCTCCCAACTCGGTCGTATAGATCGCAAGTTCGGCCAAGGCCGCATCCGCACGTCCGGCATCACGCGCCTCGATGGCGTCGGCGATGCGGATGTGCTGCGCCACGATCCGCTGCCGCGAACGCGCCCGAAAGGTAATCATGTTCATCAAGGGCTGCATGGCTTGTACGGCACCTGCCAAATGCAAAGACAGGATCGGATTGCAGGCCGCATCAATCAAGGCCCGGTGAAACGCCACATCCGAGGCGCAAAAGGTCGTATCAGGCAGATCGTCGGTCGCCTGTCGCGCGATTTCGGCGCGCATGGTGGCCAGATGATCCGGCAAACGCCGCTCGGCCGCCAGCGCCACGCAGGCGCGTTCAAGCGCATAGCGCGCCTCGCATGCAGTTTCAAAATCGATGGCGTTCATCGAAAGCAGCAGCGTGGAGGAGGTGACCAGACTTTCTTGCACCGCGTCAAAGCTGACGCGATTGACGAATGCACCACCGGTTGCGCCGCGGTGGGTACGGATCAGGTTTTGCGCCGCCAGCCGTTTAAGCGCCTCGCGTACCGTCGGCCGGGACACGCCAAAGGTTTCCGACAGCTCTGCCTCTGACGGCAGGCGCGCATCCACCAGCAACTTGCCAGCGACGATGCAATCGCGGATCGCGCCGGCGATCTGCGCTGACAGTTCCGCGTCCGGGTTCAATTCGGTGCGCAACGGAGCCTCCGTTTTCAATTGCCAGACAATTAAATGTATGACATTTCTTACGTATACAGATTCAGGTGATCTGCGCAACGGAATCCTTTGCGGAAAGGGGGGCGATCATGGACATCTCGGGTCGTCTGCGCCGCATGCGCGGGGTGCATTGGCTGGCATTTTACGGCATCATCCTTGCGGGCTGGGCAGTTGTTTTTGCGATGCAGTTGCCTGGCGAACTGCAAAAAGCGGCTGACCTGTACGGTAATGGTTTTTGGCAGTCCTTGTGTGCGGTGACACCGGGGCTGGCGGGGGCACCGGTGATGTTCGTGATGTGGTCTGCAATGGCGGTGGCAATGATGGCGCCGACGTTTTTGCCGACGCTCGCGACCTATGATGATCTGGTGCAGGGCGGGGCCGCACCGGGATTGTCGGTTCTGCTGACGGGATATCTGGTGGTCTGGCTTGGCTTTGCCGTTCTGGCGACAGGGGCGCAATTGGGGCTGGCAGGGTTAGGGTTGATCGACCCTCTGGGTGGCAGCACGAACAGTTTGCTGACGGTGGCGTTGCTGGCAGGGGCCGGGGCATATCAGTTTTCGACGCTGAAAGAGGCCTGTTTGTCGAAATGCCGTCGCCCGATGGCGTTCTTCATGCAGCATTGGGACGAGGGCCCGTTGCGAATGGGTGTGCGGCTGGGCGGGCTGTGCCTTGGATGTTGCTGGGCGCTGATGGCGCTGGCCTTTGTCGGCGGCACGATGAACCTGTTGTGGATGGGTGCGGCCATGGTGCTGATGACGCTGGAAAAACTGCCAGAGATTGGTCGCGTTCTGACGCGTCCATTGGGATTTGGTTTGCTGGCTGCGGCGGGGGTGGTTGCACTGAAATGATCAAGGGAGAACGGTCATGACAACGATGCTGGATATGCCCGTAGGGACCGTGCCTTGGGCGCTCAAGGGCGAGTTGATCCTGAATTGCAACTGCACGGTGTTTTGCCCTTGCGTCGTATCGCTGGGCAAACACCCGCCAACCGAGGGTTACTGTCAGGCTTGGGTGGGTGTTCGGATCGATACGGGGCATTACGGCGGACAAAGCCTGTCCGGGCTGAACGTCGGCCTGATCATGGATATTCCCGGCAATATGGGGCGCGGCAACTGGAAGGCCGCCGCCTACATTGATGAACGCGCCAGCGACATCGCGTATGACGGCTTGCAAAAGATCTTTTCGGGTGCGGCGCGCGGCACGACGGGCCTGTTCGGCGTGATGGTATCGGAGTTTCTGGGGGCCGAGCGCGCGCCGGTCATCTACGAAACCGAAGGCAAGACCCGCCGTCTGATGGTTGGCAAGAAGATCCAAGGCGAGATCGTGCCGCTCAGTGGCGCCGATCCTGATCGCGAGATCGTCGTGTCGAATACCGGCTACTGGATGGGCCCGGACATCACGGTCGCCACAGCCACCAAAGGCCGCGTGCGCGCCTACGGCAGGGTCTGGGATTTCGACGGGCGTAGCGCCGAGATTTGCCAGATCGACTGGAAGGGTCCGAAGTAATGTCATTGCCGTTTCTGTCGCCCTCGCGCCGTCTGCGACGCACACCGTTTTCTGTTGGCGTCGAACGGGCGGGCGTCAAGGCCTACACCGTCTACAACCACATGCTGCTGCCCACGGTCTTTCGCTCGTTGGCTGAAGATTGCGACCACCTCAAATCCGCCGTGCAGATCTGGGATGTCGCCTGCGAACGGCAGGTCGAAGTGCGCGGTCCGGATGCGGCACGGCTGGTCCAGATGCTGACGCCGCGCGACTTGCGCAAGATGGCCGTCGGGCAATGCTACTACGTGCCGATGGTCGACGAGACGGGGGGCATGCTGAATGATCCCGTAGCGGTCAAGCTGGCGGAGGATCGGTTCTGGGTGTCGATCGCCGATAGCGACCTTTTGTTGTGGATCAAGGGTGTTGCGACCGGAATGCGGCTGGATGTCGATGTGCATGAACCCGACGTCTCGCCCCTTGGCGTGCAGGGACCACGCGCCGACGATCTGATGGCGCGGGTCTTTGGCGATGGCGTGCGGGCGGTTAAATTCTTTCGCTTTGGGATCTTCGACTTTCAGCGCGTGCCGATGACCATCGCGCGGTCGGGCTATTCCAGGCAGGGCGGATTCGAGATCTATGTCGAAGGCGCGCAAAACGGCATGCAGCTTTGGGACGCGTTGATGGAGGCGGGGCGCGATCTCGACGTGCGCGCGGGTTGTCCCAACCTGATCGAGCGGGTCGAGGGCGGTCTGCTCAGCTATGGCAACGACATGACGCGCGCCAACAACCCCTATGAATGCGGCTTGGGCAAGTTTTGCGCGACCGAGATGGCGGCGGACTCCGTCGGTGCAGCGGCATTGGCCAAGATCTCCAGGGATGGGCCTGCGCGCCAGATCCGTTCCGTGGCCATCGCAGGTGGCCCCGTGCCGATGTGCCTGGAGGCTTGGCCTGTCACAGTGGGCGGCAAGGCCGCGGGACAAGTGACCTCCGCCGTGTGGTCTCCAGGTCTGGCGACCAATGTGGCCATCGGAATGATTGACGCAGCGCACTGGTCCGCAAGAACCGAGATCGTTGTGCATACGCTTGACGGCCCCCGGGACGCTGAAGTTCGGGCAGAGTTTTTTCATACGGCCTAAGGCCAGGCAAAAAAGGACGATGATGATGAGTTTTCAGGCCCTCTTGGTGGAAAAGTCCGAAGATGGGACGACCCATGCCTCGGTCCAGACATTGCCCGAGGATCGTCTTCCGCCCGGCGAGGTAACCGTCGCGGTGGAGTATTCCACGCTCAATTACAAGGATGGTCTGTGCCTTGGATCGGGCGGCGGCTTGGTGCGGACCTATCCGCATGTGCCCGGGATCGATTTTGCCGGAACCGTGACGGCGTCGGATGATCCGCGCTATGCGCCCGGCGACAAGGTCGTGCTGACCGGCTGGCGCGTGGGCGAGGCGCATTGGGGCGGCTACGCCACGCGGGCGCGGGTCAAGGCGGACTGGCTGGTGCCCTTGCCCAAGGGGTTGACGACCCGCGCGGCAATGGCCGTGGGCACGGCAGGACTTACATCCATGCTGGCCGTGATCGCACTGGAAGATCACGGACTGACGCTTGAAAATGGCGAAGTGCTGGTGACCGGCGCTGCGGGCGGTGTGGGGTCGGTGGCGGTCGCCTTGCTGTCGGCCTTGGGCTATTCGGTCGCCGCGGTGACCGGGCGGCCCGAGACGACAGCGTATCTGACGGGCTTAGGGGCGACGCGCATCGTGGCGCGCGCCGAGATCGCCGAAACGGTCAAGCGCCCGCTGGAGGCAGAGACCTGGGCGGGCTGTATTGATGCCGTGGGGGGGGCCATGCTTGCGCGGGTGCTGGGCCAAATGAAATATGGGGCCTCGGTCGCGGCGGTTGGTCTGGCGGGGGGATCGTCCCTGCCCGCCACGGTGATCCCGTTCCTGTTGCGCGGCATCAACCTTTTGGGGATCGATTCCGTCATGCAGCCCTTTGCCAAACGCCAGCGCGCCTGGGAACGGATTGCGCGCGATCTGCCGATGGATCGGCTAGTGGCGATGATCCAACCGGCTAAACTGGGTGATCTGCCTGCGCTGGGTGTGGCGATCTTGCAAGGTGACGTTCGCGGTCGTGTGGTGGTTGAGCTGTAAGCGATGGGGTGGACGCCGCCCGGCGGCATCGATGTGCCATGGTGGCGGGTGTTGAAGCACCGCTACAGAGGGGAGCGTCCATGGGAGAAGTTAGCATCATCGGCCTGGATTTGGCCAAGAACGTGTTTCAGGCGCAT